>JAUBST010000003.1:125986-379325 GCA_036702215.1 Microcoleus sp. F6_B6 | reverse complement strand
TAAGAAGATTGTTCTCGCTCGTGAGTGAATTCACAAGTCGGGATTTTTGTCAACTGAATTTAGATGCGTTTACCCTGGATGGAGTGCTGAGTATCTATTATTTGAGGGAGGAGGAGTACGAAAAAGTCGATCGCAGCGAGTTGTTACCGGAGTTAGACATTGCTTTGTTAGTGAGACATGTAACTTACTTCGATCAATATGATGCTGTTACTGAATTCATCAAGGCTTTGCGGGAAGAGTTCAAATCAACTAAAATTAAATCTAACTAGAATAAAGGAGTTATCGACATGGTTCAAGCCTTAACAAAAATAGTAACATTTGACGAATTCATTGCATGGTATCCTGAGCATTCAGAATATCGCTACGAACTGCACAATGGAGTAATTGTTGAAATGCCCAAAGGAACGGGCCAACATTCAGAAATCTCTGGCTTTCTCAATATAGAAGTTGGCGTTGTATGTCGCAATGGCCGATTTCCCTATTTCCTTCCCAAAGAATGTGTCCTTAAACCCGATCGCACTGAATCAGGATACGAACCAGATGTCATCGTTCTCGATCGACAGCAAGTGATAAATGAACCGCGCTGGGCAGCAGAATCGATTATCACAATGGGTTCTTCAGTGCGTTTAGCAGTAGAAGTTGTCAGCACCAACTGGCAGACTGACTATCTTACAAAACTGCGCGATTATGAAGAAATGGGCATTATTGAATACTGGATTGTCGATTATTTGGGATTGGGCGGAAGACGCTATATCGGCAATCCCAAACAACCTACGCTTTCGGTATATCAATTGGTTGACGGGGAGTACGAGTTGACGCTGTTCAGGGGAGACGATAGAATAGAATCGGCTGCTTTTCCAGAGTTGGACTTGACTGCTCAACAGGTATTTGAAGCAGGAACTATTATTGAATAAGGAGCGAGTTCGCCATGAATGCAACATTGAAGAAAAATTAGATCGACCCTTGCTATTTCCCGGATTAACCTGGGAACAATTCAAGACTTTAGCAGTCGATGCTGGATATTCCAGGTGTTCCATTGTCATTTTTAGATGGAGTGCTGGAGATAGAGAAAATGCCTGGAAGAAAACACGAAACAGCTAAGTAGCGAATTGGTGATTTGCTGCAAGTATATTTGCTGAAAGCAGATGTGGATTACACTCCAACAGGTTCGGTGACATTAGAAAGCGAAGAAGGTTTAGTTAGACGGGAAGCAGATAAATCTTACGAATTGGGTGCTGATAGAGAACGTCCAGATTTAGCGATCGAAGTTGTCGTCACTAGCGGCGGAATTGATAAACTGGAAGCCTACAAACGCCTCAAAATCCCTGAAGTTTGGTTTTGGGAAAAAAGCCAACTGTCTCTGTATGCTTTGATACAGGAAGGATACGAACAGATTGGCTGTTCCGAATTGCTACCAGAACAGGATATTGCTTTGTTGGTTAGGTGCATGAATATCGCGAATCATGTTGAGGCTGTCAAAGAATTTAAAACTGCGTGCAATCTGGATTGGTAGTCAAAAATGGCGATCGTAAATACACTACATTATGTGTTGTGGCACTGGTGTTCCGCCTGCGAGCTATCTGCAGTTAAAAATAAAATCAGATTAGTTGCACAAAAAAGTTTATAATATATCTACAATTCACAGGAAGCACGACCATGACAGCAGTCGTTCCCACCCTCAAAACTTCTGAGATCGTATACCCTAGCGCTGATGGAGAACCAGTGGCAGAAACTTACGACCATCTTTACGCAATTTTAACTACTTTAGAAGTCTTAAAACAATACCTCGCAGACCGTCGAGCTACTGTTTTAGCCAACCAATTTTTATACTACGCTCAAGGTTTCCCAAAAGTCCGTGTAGCACCAGATGTGATGGTGATTTTTGATGTAGAACCTGGTGGCAGAGATAATTACAAAATCTGGGAAGAAGGGCAAGTGCCGAAAGTGATTTTTGAAATTACATCACCAGGTACAAAGTCGGAAGATCAAAATAATAAAAAAGATTTGTACGAGGGGATAGAAGTTCAGGAATATTGGTTGTTTGACCCTAGAGGTGAATGGATTCCCGAACAATTGCTGGGTTACCGATTGGGAGTAGAGGGGTATCAATTAATTAGAGATAATCGCAGCGAAGTATTGCAACTGCGGTTAGAAATAGAGGGAAAAATTATTGGGTTTTATCGGGAAGATAATGGAGAGAAATTATTAATTCCCGATGAATTGGCTTCAGCTTTAAAAGCGGAACGGCAACGTGCTGAAGCGGAACGGCAACGTGCTGAAGCGGAACGGCAACGTGCTGAAGCGGAAAGTCAACGTGCTGCTGAACTCGAATCTTTGCTAGGGCGTTATCGAGAGCAGTTTGGGGAGTTGCCGCAGGATAAGGGCTAAAAAAATAAAAGTGCGATCGCGCTTCACCAATTCGATCGCACTTTGTATTTCTCAAGTAAATTGTTAGTTGAATGACGATCGGTCAGAGCCCGGGAAGATGAGAGGACCAAGGATTAGGGGATGCGTAAGTCCTGTATTATTTACACTTCAGTGTATTCTTTCCCTTTTTGAGACTCTAACCAACGTTGATAAGCTTCCTTATCTCCTCTAAAGGAATCGACAGAAACTTGACGTTCTGGCATGGGTTTGAGGGGAGCGTCAATAGGGGAATATTGGCAATAGCAGATTACTACCATATCAAATTCACCGATCGGAATATCGGGAGTATAAGTCTCAACCCGGGCAACTTCCCAGTCACCTGTGCGGTAATGAGTGCTGTAACCGTGCCGAGTTGGATCGTGTTCTGCTTCCACACGAACAAACTCTGGAGGACGATAGCCAACTTCAGGAATTGGGCCATCAGAAGAGTCAAAGTGTTCTGCCAAAATCTTTGTTAAGGATTGGGTGTGTTGAAACTTGCGTTTTTCCCAACCAGGTTGGCGCTTGTCTGCTCTAAAGACAATCCATTTACGCATCTTCATCCTCTTTGCTTTCTAGTTCTTTGTACCAGTCGGGAAACTCGGTTTTGCCTTGAAAAACACAATCAACTTTCAGAATTGGGCCGTCAATTTTCTCAATCTCAATCAGCTTCCAACCATACTTTTCTTCCATCTCTTCACAACAATCTGGATCTGCCGCTCCATGTCGAGACTTGTCTTCAACTGGATCGTAACGCAACCAGTTTGGATTATTTGGCATAATTGTATTGCTCCCTGTGTTGGGTTGACAACATTGGAGAAGTCGCCCGGACGAAGTATTTGCGGTACTGCGTCCGGGCGCGTCTTTGTAAAATTATTGGATAATTGTTACAAGCTCTGCCCGCTTGTGAACCAGACAATTGGTTGAATTTGCTTGACAAAAATCTGTTGATGTGTAAGGAGTTTTAGCGAAAATTTTAAATTGCGAGGGGCGATCGTTTTGCGATCGAACTTGGGCAATCTAGATACAGGCGCTTCTTGAGTGCCGGGAAAACAGCGAGGCCAAGAGTTAGCAATGGAAAGTACACAGAAAAAATCTAGTGCTCGTCCGGTTCATCGGAGCGATCGAATTAAGCAGATTTTTGCGTTTGTATCGATGGCTGGGTTTGCTGGTTCTGCGATTTTTGGTATGGTGAGTCTGTTCAGCAGCGGTTTGAGCAGCCAGCACCAACAAAAACCGGCGACTGCTGCTGTTTCTCAGGAATCTTTGCTGGCGGCGCAGGAACGGGGATATCAGACGGTTTTGCAGCGGGAACCGCAGAATCAGACGGCTCTGGAGGGCTTGGCAAATGTGCGGTTGCAGATGAATAATCAGGTGGGGGCGATCGAGCCTTTGGAGAAGTTGGTGAAGCTATATCCCGACAGAGCTGATTATAAGGCGCTGTTGGCGCAGGCTAAGGGGAAGTAGCGGAAAGGGCGATCGCTAAATCAAGAATCGGCGAAATATGAATTTTATTATCGATCCAAGGTATCAATAATGTCATCAAACAATTTATTTTCTATTGTCATCCCTACACGCCAGAGGCATGATACATTAAAACATTCGATTCAGAGTGTACTTAATCAAACATATTCTGACTTTGAACTGGTGGTTATGGACAATTTTAGTAGTGCAGAAACTGCTGAAGTTGTAGATTCATTTAATGATGAGCGAATCAAGTATTATCGTGCACCTGAAAAACTTTCTATGTCTGATAATTGGGAATTAGCTTTATCTTATGCAACAGGAGAATATATTTTTGTTTTGGGAGATGATGATGCTTTAATGCCAGATGGTCTAGAACTTTGCTTCAAGCTAATCAATGAATATAATGTCAAGATTGTCTCTTGGTTTAGATATCAGTATTGGTGGCCAAAAGCTATTGTACCTTGGCTACGGAATACGCTTCATTTGAACTTACTTCCACTAGCTGAAATATGGGATTCAAGAGAAAAATTAATCCAATTTTATAGGTCTCAAATTATTTTTGAAAATCTGCCGATGATCTACAATTCTTTTATTCATAAAGATATAGTTGCCAGAGTCAAATCAGTGCATGGTAGATATTTTATGACTTATATTCCTGATATTGAATCGGGCATTGTTAATGCTTATTTTTCTGAGCAATACCTGTATTCTTTGCGAGCCATTTCAGTTGCTGGGCTTTCCGCTCATAGTACAGGAACATCGGGATCATATTCAAGCCTTGAAGCGAAACCATTAAAAGATTATATGAAGGAATATAAAACAGATATTTTAGCAGAAATGCACCCTAGTTTAATTCCCTCAACAAATCAAGAAATATCTGTGGCTGATGTGCTATTTCGTACCAAATATCTATATTTTCAGAAAAATCAAGAGATAGAAATCGATATAAAACAAACCTTGAATTTAATTGCATCACGCATCAATAGAGATATTGCAACATATGACCAGACTTTGGCGGAGATTACGGCAATTGCTCAAAAACATGGAATATCAATTTCAGCATTAAATATTCCTCCCAAAGCCTACAATCAACCAGAGCCTTACCAAGGGCCCATCTTTAACAAAGACTATTCAACCACTACATTAGTAATTAATTGTGAGCAGGTCGGAATATCAAATGTTGCTCAAGCAGCTAAGCTTGCTCAAGGAATATTACCAAAAATAGACTTTCTCAGAGTCAATCCTGGTCTTCAGAAAGGAAAGCAAGAACAGAGAAATGCAGACGAGCCAGTTGAAACAGCAGAGCCTATAGTTTTGCTAGATGGAGTATTTTTTCAGCTTTATAGAACAGGAATTGCCCGTTTATGGAAATCATTGCTAGAAGAATGGGCAGAGAATGGTTTTGCCAAGCATATAATTGTATTGGATCGGGTGGGAACATCGCCAAAGATTCCGGGAATTAGGTATTGCACCGTGCCTGCTTATGACTACAGTAAAACTGATGCCGATCGGCAAATGTTACAACAAGTATGTGATGAAACTGGTGCAGACTTATTTATATCCACTTACTACACAACACCTTTATCAACTCCCTCTGTATTCATGGCATATGACATGATTCCCGAAGTGGTGGGAGGAAATTTGAATGAACCAATGTGGAAGGAGAAACATCATGCTATCCGCCATGCCTCTGCTTATATTGCTATTTCTGAAAATACAGCCAGTGACTTAGCAAAGTTTTTTCCCGAGATTGCCTCTAAGCCTTTAACTGTAGCTAAATGTGGAGTTCAAAGTCTTTTCTCACCGGCTAGTCAAGAAGATATTAATGGTTTTAAAAATAAGTATGGTATCTCAAAATCATACTTTATTTCAGTAGGTGCAGGCGCTGATTATAAAAATAGTATCTTGTTTTTTAAAGCTTTTGGTCAACTTGCAAGTAAACAAGGCTTTGAAATAGTATGTACAGGGAGTGGAGTTTTATTAGAAGGAGAGTTGAGAAATTATACTTTAGGTACTGTAGTTCACAAGCTTCAACTCAATGATGAGGAGTTGAGATTAGCTTATGCCGGTGCTGTTGCACTGGTTTATCCATCGAAATATGAAGGATTTGGCTTGCCTGTACTGGAGGCACTTTCCTGCGGTTGTCCGGTCATCACTTGTCCTAATGCATCGATTCCTGAAGTGGCAGGAGAAGCAGCTTTATATGTGAATGATGAGGATGTTGATGGTTTAGCCGATGCACTTTGCGAGGTACAAAAACCCAATATTCGCAACTCATTAATCGCGGCTGGGTTGGAACAAGCTAAAAAGTTTTCTTGGTCAAAAATGGCGAAAACGGTTAGTTCAGCACTGATTGACGCAACTCTGGTGCGTTTAAACTTGAAAGAGATTAATCTAATTGTTTTTCCAGATTGGACGAAACCGGAAGAGTCTTTTGGCGTAGATATAGAACGAGTTGTTAGGGCGATCGCAACTCACCCCGACAAAAGCAAGATAAGCCTCTTAGTAGACAACAGTAACATTTCTGACGAAGAGGCTAATCTCGCTTTATCTAGCGTGGCGATGAATCTTTTAATGGAAGAAGATTTAGATGTTTCCGACGGCCCGGAAATTTCACTGATTGGACAGTTGAGCGAAATTCAGTGGTCAGCTTTGATACCTCGAATTTACGGTCGAATTGTGGTGGAGAATGAGAATACAGAGGCGATAGTGCAGGCAAAAGCACAAAACATTCCTACATTTGAGCCCGACATTTTTATACAGGAGAGTCACTGATTAATAATTTGTGCAGCGAGTTGCTGCACAAATTACTAACTGCGACAATCACTATCAATCATGACTGTCAAGATACCTTTGCCACATTTGCTCATAAGCTTTCTCCATCTCTCGCGTAAACTGCTTAGCATTCCACAAAGGAGCCGTTTGTCTTGAGTGCCGGAGTTTCCACGATATTTGTTGTCGCAAAACACTATCTTTTCCTAAACGGATTCCCCACTCGACATATTCCTCATCACTCCAAGCGATTCCTTCTGTTACACCTGCATTCACCATCATTGTGTAGCTGTTGCGACTAGCAAATTGTTGTCCTACCCGAGTAACTAAAGGAATACACATCCATAGTGTTTCCATTGTGGTTGTAGCTCCGTTGTAGGGGTAAGTATCGAGTACCACATCTGCAATGCCCAAATTGGCTCGGTGAGTTTCTTCTAAAGCAACCCCTGGTAAAAATCGCAGGCGATTACCATCCAACCCCTGTTCTTCTGCCATTTGAATGAAGAACTTTTCCAAAGGTTCTTGCTCCCCCCAACCTTTAATCAACAAATAGCTATTGGGTACTTCTTTAACAATATCCATGTGCATCCGCGCCATCTGCGGATTGTACTTAAAACCTTTTTGAACGCTAAGATATACTACAGCTTCGCTAGGAATATCCAAATCAGAGCGGCGCAGACTCGGTACACCGACTTCAAAACCATCTATGGCTATGTATGTCTGAGGAAGTCGCCAGATTTCTGCTGTGTAGTAATCCTGAGCCGACTCCGGTAAAACATAGGGATCTGCGATGTAGTAATCAATTGTTGGTATTCCCGAAGCATCCCAGCCCAGCCATGTTACTTGAACTGGTGCAGGCTTCAACGCCATGATCCCACAGTCCAGATTTATTGTAATACTGTCGAGGTCAATTAAAATATCAACTTCATCTTTGTAAATTTGTTCAGCAGCTTGTAAGTTATCGAGACCGAGTTTGTAAGCTTTTGTAGAATGATTGACGTACCATTGCAGTAAGGGATCGTCCTGTTGCTGGCAAGCCATCATATAAGTATAAATTTCAAAGCGATTGCGATCGCAATAATGAAAAAGCCATCGCGCTAACCACCCTACAGAATGCCTTCTCAGGCAATGAGACAGGTATCCAATCTTCAAAGGTTTAGCTGAAGGGTTGATTATTTTAGTAGCATTGTGTCTCCGACGATATTGCTCTACTGCCTCGGGAGCATAAGCTTCAACTTGAGATTGGCAATACTTACCTAATTGATTGCGAATTGTTTGATTTGCCTCAGCTAGATCTCGAAAGTACGGCAAAAAGAACGAAGTATTGTATAAGCGTAGAGTAGAAGTTGAATCTCGTACTGCCGGTTTCTTTTCCAGCAATGACTTTAGCAGTAAGTCATGTCCTTTGATGTGCGATTCGACTGATTCCCAATATCCACCCGCACTCATTAATGCCAGCAGAATCAAGTGATTTGCATAAACCTGATCGGGCAAGTCTTCTACAAGGGAGTAGCACAATTTAGAAGTTTCAATAGCTTTAGAATATTGACCTGTTTCCGCATATAAAGAACCTAAAGCACGCAAAAGCTCTAAATGGTGGGGAGCCAAACGCAAACCTAACTCACCCAAAGCTATGCCTATCCGCTGCAACTGCCCCGAGTAAGATATGGCAAAAATTAAAGGAATTAAAATATCAATAAAAGCTAGAGTATCTTTAATATGAGGCAGGCAAGCTTCGGCAAATTCTAAGGAGGACGGATGTCGAGGCGCATAGGTTAATACATTCCGCACTACTTGCATCAGCAAATCTAAGTCTACATCTACATTAGTATTGGTTTGCTGTAGCAGAGAAATAATTTCTAATTCCTTGACTTCTTTTCCTGTATATGTCTCCAGCTCAATAAACAGCCAAATCAAATATAAAAGATTGTTAATGTCCGCTGGATTGATTTCCCGCAAATGTTGGCGAATTACCCAAGCAACAGAGTATTCTCCGAGTTTTTCCCGCCGATTAGCTTCAATTTCCAGAACTTTTGTTAATTCCGCTGTCCACTCATCGATTTCCGATGGACTGCCTTCTGTCATTCCCAACAGCCATGTTGTTTGAGCTTCTTCCTCTTGTCCCTGTAAGAGAAATATCAATCCTAAATGCCAGTAATTAGACTTTACTTCAGGTTCTACTGATATTACCTGCTCGTATAAGTTAATAGCTTGAGCGTAGTCTTGTTCAATTAGACATTCAGTAATTCGCTGGTGCAACTTGTGCGTGTTGCTGGAAAGGAAGTCAACAACCATTTTGAAAAAAAATATTTTAAGGAGGGTATAAAAATAAACTAGGTAGCGCAAACAACGCTACCTGCTTACCTATTTGAATGCTAGGTTGGTAAGAGATTTCTATTCAATATCTATACTCTTACCATTCAGTTACTACTTAACAGGAGTCCAGTTAGCGGTAGGACAATCTACACCCATTGTGAAGGTGGGAAGAGCAGAGGTAGTGGGTGGATCTGTACTTTCACACAGAATTGTTTGAGTGCTAGCTGCGTCCGCACCTGGTGCTACAACCAGAGTTACTCCGCCTGCATAATCTTTAAGACCATTAACTCCCTGTGCAGTAGCAAAAACACCACCGGCCTGGCCCCCGAGAGCATAGGTATAGTTATTAGTTATACTTTTGAGACCTAGACCCAAGGATCCCAACTGTGCGATGTTTGTTACAAAAGTACCCTTTTCTGCGTAGAAAGCTTGCTGACCCTTGTTAAGGGAACTAATGTACTGTTTTGCTTCAGACTGCTTCGCTTTGTTTGCTTGGCTGAGGAAGGAAGGCAAAGCAATAGCAGACAAAATACCGATGATGATGATAACAACCAGCAGTTCAATCAGTGTGAAACCTTGATCCTGTCTTCTTTTGTTGATGTGTTGCAGGAACTTGGCTTTAAATTCAGTCTTCATAATTTGTTTCTCCTTAAGGGGGTGGGATGCTTGTTTCTAACTCTTATATGTAACTTACCCAGTTTCCCGCGCTTTGCTATCATCCCGTCCATTTTTTTTTTGAGGTTCGGCGGCTAACGCTCCAAAAGCAAGTAAATAAAGACTTCTAGCCTAGTCAACAGTTCCTTGACTTCATCAAAGGCCGTCTCCTGGGCTGCGGGTTCTAGATTAACAGCAGATTCGGCTCTAATCTGTAGCCACTTCTGGACTAGGGAAACCACAGGCTGCTGTCCCTCCCAAAGAGGTAGCAAACAAGCAGCCATTGTACTCTCGATCGCCACCGGCGCTACAGTTGGCACAATAATATAACGGCTAATCTCAAACGGCGTCTGGCTGTCAATGCAATTACTCAAATCTTCCCTCACCTGAGAAGTCCTCAGTTGAGGGTGCAGGTGTACCCGTGCTTCCCGCCATTGAGCTTCCGTCCATTCCGCAACGGGCACAAAAGCCTGAGCCTGATGGGGATTGCCGCACCAGAAATCAAACAAACGGTGCAGGGGATGTAACAAGTCAAATAAATGCAGCCGCTCTTCCAGAGAAGCTTCTGGCAGACTCATCGCCAAAAACGGAGGCAAATCATCTGGATCTTTGAACAAATCCATCAACTCCCAGCGGCGCCACGCCACCATGCTGATAAACTCTAGATCGGCACCTCTCAACATTGCAAACACTTCAGGAATGGTACAACCTTTATCACCCACTAATAAATAGTTAACCATAATCCATGCCTCATCCGCGCGATCTGCCTTCCAGGTGAATGCCTTAAGCCCTACTTCATCTTGTAAAGCTTCCATTGTTTCCCGGACTATTTCTATCTCCACTTCTCCCGGACTTCCATTCATTAATCCCATTGCTTTGAAAACAGCTTGAGCGCGAAATACTCCGGCTCTACCATTTGAACTGTGAAGGTTTGTGCGGATAATTCCGTCTGGAGACAGAACCGATTTCATTGCTTGCAATCCAGCAATAGCGTCGGGCAAGAGATACAGAACTTCGTCAGCATTGATATAGTCAAACTCTAACCCTAAATTTGGTAAATCTTCTATCTTCAAAGCATAAAACTCTGCATTCTCAACCCCGTGATATTGCAAACGTTGCTCGGCTAGTTTCACTGATTCTTCAGATAAATCGATGCCTACTATTTTTGCTCCCGGATTGGCTATAGCTAAGACTAAGGATTTATAACCGGTGCCGCATCCCGCATCTAGGATAACTTTACCTTCTGTATTAATAACCCTTCTATTTCTGAAGTAGTAAGCAGTTACAAGATTATGAAGGTATAGCAATTCACTGTTGTCTTTTGGAGATTGTTCCAGCGGGATTCTGGGAAAAGGAGTATTGTCAAATTGCTGGCGAATGTTTTCTATTAACTCTAAATTTTGGTGATCCATTTTCAATTACACTCAACGCTGGCAAATTATTCTAGTATCTCAGAAAATAGCCGATCGCCCGCCCAGCCGCAACACCTACTTGCAATAATAGTCTGAAACGCCCGCCCTAACCAGAAATCCCCCTCCTAAACTCCCTCATCGCTTCCACACTCGAAGCCATCAGCAAGCAGCGACACAGTAAATTAATATCTAAATCTGGCAAAACAACACTTGAAGAAATTTTTTCATAACCCTCAGAACCCAAGCGATACATAGACAGTACACCATCTTCCCAGAACCAGACTTCAGCAACTCCCAATACTCGATAGCGCTGCAATTTTTTGACAGTACCGCTAGTGAAGATAACTTCGATACATAAATCTGGGGGATAATTTGGGGTTATGCGTCGGCCAATAAAATAAGATTCATCAGCTTGTGCAGATACTACCCCTTCCTTTTCTTGGGTAAAGCTTCCCGTAGGGGCAAACTCAATTTCATTTTCGGCGCAGTAGATAGCCAGCAGCGTACAAATTGTCCGACTAAAAAATTCGTGTTCTGGGGAAACTGCCAATATTTCTACCTCTCCTTTGTAATAAAACAACCTCGTCCCTGGGGAGTCAGAAAATCCCTGTTCAATTAGCTTGAACTGTTCCCAGCTAATCCCGGACTGAATGAACCGTTGGTCTAGTGGCTGTAAGAGTGTCTGTGCCATCATGGGAACCTCAATCAATTTCTGGGTTTAAAACAAAATTCATAAAGCATTAAATACTGTTAACGTTATTTCTGTGATAAGTTTAGATTGCCTTTTTTGCCCGAGGTGCGATCGCTCAGTAGATACCAAACTTTCAAGTCGGCATAATATCGTCGAGTCTCAGTTGTAAATTTGGAAATTGGTAAGAATAAATAGTATCTCCCAAGCGATATTGTTGCTGCTGGTATGCACCATTAACTAACTGGCAGACTGTGAAAGTCGGTTGCTTTGGGTTGCCGATAAATTGCCAACCACCTAATCCCCGAAAGTCCACAATCCAATATTCTGGGATATTCAAGAAAGCGTATTCTTCCACTTTTCTGGCATAATCATCTTGCCAATTAGTGCTGACAACTTCAGCAACAAGCTTAATGGTACTACCGTTACAAATAACTGGTTCTTTTTGCCAAAGGGATTCTTGACAGAGTTCTGATTTATCTAAAACAACTACGTCAGGACGCAGCGCTGCAGCTTCAGCATATAGTGGTTTGATTAGACAATTTTTAGGAACCAACCAGTTGAAGTTATCCCGAAAGATTTCGACATAAATTCTACCCGCAATACTCCCGGCAACAGCTTCGTGAGGCCCAGTAGGTTCCATGTCTCTGAGTTCTCCGTCAATTAGTTCATAGCGTGTATTATCCCCATATTGGGCGATAAACTCCTCAAAGCTAAGTAATTTGGGTGTGGTGTAGGTCATAGATCGTGTTTTAACGGGATGTAATTTAATTGTAAGTTTAGTTAAAATCGGCTATCTGGCAAAAAAACAAAGGTTTGGTACTTTGCTCTCAATCCTGCCCCTCTCCTAATCTTCTATTACTTCCGGGCTTAGCACAAACTTGCGATAATAATCTCAATGCCTAATTATACAACCCACTACCACCTCCATGAACACCAACATCAGCCCCATCCTCAAAGTATTCACCCTATCGGCCGCCCTTTCCCTAGCCATCAAGTACGCAGGGCCTAGCTTATCCATACCCTCTACCGACCTCAACGCCCTCATCGCCGTCTTTACCCCCAGTATCATCCTAGCTGCTATCCTCGGCTGGCGATCGCAACAACAGCAGCAGTAGAGACGCCATCAAAAAGTGCGATCTACACTAGGTCTAAAGACTGTGTTTTTGCCCAAATCTTAATTCCCCGTACAGCTTATCAAAACCAAAGTTGAGGCACTCACAATGATTCAAACCATAACAGAATTAGTAACCTTCGATGAATTCATTGACTGGTATCCTGAAAAGTCAGAACACCACTACGAATTACACAACGGAGAAATTGTTGAAATGCCAAAAGCAACAGGCAAACATTCTAAACTGACAGGTTTTCTGATCGCCGATCTCAACTTTGAAATCAGACGGCTACAACTACCCTACTTTATCCCCAAAGAATCCGTCATCAAACCCATCAGCGAGGAATCGGGATATGAGCCAGATATCATTGTACTCAACGAACAAACCATTGGCAACGAGCCGCGATGGGAGAAATCATCAATTATCACAATGGGTTCATCAGTTCCCCTAATCGTAGAGGTAACTAGCACTAACTGGGAGGATGATTATGCCCGCAAGCTTGAGGCATACGAGTCAATGGGCATCCAAGAATATTGGATTGTAGACTATCTAGGATTGGGCGGCAGACGGTTTATCGGCAATCCAAAACAACCTACTTTTTCGGTTTACCAACTCGTAGACGGCGAGTACCAAGTCAAACTGTTCCGAGGGGGCGAGGGTATTGAGTCTTCAACTTTCCCGGAATTGAAGCTGACAGCGCAGCAGGTGTTCGCCAAAGGGAATTGAGGAGGCTGCTTATGCTAATGTCCGAGTAGGTGTATCTGATTAAAGATGCGATCGCGCGCATCTAAGGTATCTTATAGAGGTGCGATTTATCGCTTCAGGGCTGCAGAGCAATTACCCAGCAGCCATTCCCTATACCCTATTCCTCAATCTAAAATCTAAAATCTAAAATCTAAAATCTAATGAAGCTAGGACAGTGGATGGGCTTATTAGCCCTCATCGCATCTTGTTACATACTGTGGCAAATCAGGCAAGCCCTACTGCTGTTGTTTGCCGCCGTCGTCTTAGCCACCGCCTTAAACAGACTAGCACGCTACTTGCAAAAATTCGGGCTTAAAAGATCGATCGCTGTACTCTTATCAGTTAGCTTCCTAATCCTCGTATTCGTAGGCTTATTCCTGATAATTGTACCGCCCTTTACCCAACAGTTTCAACAACTGACCCAAAGAGCACCTCAAGGAATAGAAAGATTAAATCAGTGGATAGATCAATTTGAAGGTCGTTTTTCTGGACAATTTGGTCAGCGGCTGCCCAATCTTGATGTTAACGACATCATCCAACAACTGCAACCCCTATTCAATCAACTCGTCGGCAGTGCCGGAGCTTTTGTTGGCAACACATTAGGTGTTATTCTCAGCTTTTTGCTAGTCATAGTTTTGACATTGATGACATTAGCAGAACCTCTCTCTTACCGCAAAGCATTTATACAACTTTTTCCATCTTTTTATCGGCGGCGAATCGATGGCATCTTAGATGAATGCGAAATAGCCCTCGGTCGATGGGTAATCGGCGCTTTAATTAGCATGAGCGTCATCACTTTCCTGAGTTTAATTGGTTTGTCAGTATTGCAAGTTCCCCTAGCTCTAGCCCACGCTGTTTTAGCCGGCTTGCTGAACTTAATACCAAATATCGGGCCTGGTTTGAGCGTCATTCCCCCAATGACGATCGCACTTTTAGACTCTCCCTTAAAATCCGGTTTTGTGCTTATCCTCTACTTTCTAATTCAACAATTTGAAAGCAACCTCCTCACCCCTTACGTTATGGCGCAGCAAGTATCGCTGCTGCCGGCCGTTACCTTAATAGCTCAAGTATTCTTCGCCACCTTCTTTGGATTTTTAGGCTTATTGCTAGCCCTCCCCCTCACCGTTGTCGCTCAAGTTTGGATTAGGGAAGCCCTAATTAAAGATATTCTCAACCAGTGGAGTGCCAGTCCTAAAACCTTAGCAGCAATCGATTCTGCTATCCATGAAGAATATGAATCTATAGAAGTCACCGAAAGCCGACCAGAAAAGTTGCCAGAACACAAACCCGACATCCCAGATAATTTAGAAAATGACGCTCCTGAAAATCAATAGTTAAGGTTGGTAATGACTTCAGTCCTTATTCATTCCTAGTTATAGGACACAAGCATTCACTACAAACTCAAAAAAATTGTGGGAAGAACGCCATCAACTAACTATCTTCAATCTTCGCATTTTCTACCGGCTCTCTACCGACGCTAAAAATCTGTTTAACCGTCAAATTCAACTCCCCAAATGTGGGTGACACAATCCTATCGCTACCCCGAAACTGACTGACTTGATACTCACCGTCAACCAACTGATAAACAGAAAAAGTAGGTTGTTTAGGATTGCCAATATAGCGTCGCCCGCCAAGTCCCAAATAGTCCGCAATCCAGTATTCAGGAATGCCCAAAGCTTCGTAGTCAACCAATTTGTAGCCGTAATCATCCCGCCAATTGGTACTGACAACTTCGACAACTAGCCGGACAGAACTACCCATTGTAATGATAGATTCCTTTTTCCATCTCGGTTCGCTGTCCGTCCCTTGCCTGTCCAAAACGATCGCATCCGGTTCGTAACCAGATAGCTCGTTATCAGCTTTGACAACGCATTCTTTGGGGACGAAGTAGGGCAACCCTAGCCTCTCGATTTCAATCCCTAGCTTCAGGCAGAGGAAGCCGGCTACTTCTGAATGTTCTCCAGTTGCTTTAGGCATCTCAACAATAGCTCCATTGTGCAATTCGTAACGGTTTACCGAATTTTCAGGATACCAGTCAATAAATTCATCGAAGGTGAGTGGTTTTAATATCGCTTGAGTCATGGCGATCGCCCTTTATTTTATTTATAATATAATCCTGATATCTATTATAGCATTTTGCGGTGTTATCAAACCGAGGTCGATCGCCAAAACAGCATTCGCTCGCTCGACATTCCATCAATCCAAAATCAATCCAAAATCAATCAATTCAAAATCTAAAATCTAAAATCTAAAATCTAAAATATATGAGATCGATCGACGAAATCAACGATAAAATCAGCCAGGGCAAAGCCACAGTCTGGACAATCGAAGAACTCAAAACTAGAGTTCAAGAAACCAGCATTACCCAAGCAGCCAAAGAAGTCGATGTGATTACCACCGGCACCTTCGAGCCCATGGAATCCTCCGGTGCAATCATCAACCTCGGCCATACCGACCCGCCGATAAAAATCCGCCAGTGCTGGCTGGACGGCGTTTTAGCCTACTCCGGCTTCGGGGCAGTAGACCTGTATCTGGGAGCCACCCAAGTAGCCGAAGACGGCGAAGAATCCCGCGAACGGGGCGGCGGACACGTCATCGAAGACTTAATAGCCGGCAAACCCGTGCAGTTGCGAGCCTTGGGGCAAGTAACAGACTGCTACCCGCGCGCCTCATTTGAAACCACGATTACCCGCGATACCATCAACCAGTTTTATTTATTCAATCCCCGCAACGCATATCAAAACTTTATTGTTGGCGTCAACGGGGGCGATCGCCCGCTGTTCACCTACCTCGGCCCCCTGCAACCAAACCTCGGCAACGCCGTCTACTCGAACCTTGGAGCCATGTCCCCCCTGCTCAACGACCCCGACCTCGAAATCATCGGCATCGGCACCCGCATCTTCCTAGGAGGCGCTCAGGGCTACATCACCTGGGAAGGAACCCAGCACTTCCCGCTGCAAAAACGCCAGCCCAACCGCACCCCCATCGGTCCGGCCGCCACCCTTGCACTCATCGGCGACGCGAAACAGATGAACTCGAAATGGGTGCGCGGCTGCTACTTCAAAAACTACGGCCCATCCCTGATGCTGGGAGTCGGCATCCCCTTTCCCGTCTTAAACGAAACAGTCGTCGCCAACTGTGCAGTATCAGACAAAAAAATAGTAGCGCCGGTGGTAGATTTCTCTATCCCCCGGCGCGTTCGTCCCACATTCGGTTTAGTCAGCTACGCTCAATTAAAGACTGGCCGCATCCTGATAGAGGGCAAACCTGTGCGGGCCGCCCCCCTTGCGAGTATGTTTCTCTCCCGGCAAGTAGCATTGGAATTGAAGCAGCAAATTGAAGCGGGTCAATTTACCCTCACGGCCCCAGTTGCTCCCCTACCCACCGACAAAGTATTTCTCCCGCAAGATTTGTGGGGCGCCCAAGTCCGGCTCGAATAAAGGATTTTAGATTGGCGATTTAACGGTTGTAAATTAGTCTTGGACACACTAATCTAAAATCTAAAATCTAAAATCTAAAATTGGTTCATTCCTCGATCGGCTTAGGCTTCTTAATCGGCTTAGGAAGAGGTTCCTTCGGGACAGGCGGCGGTGCTGCTGCTGCGGACTTGATAGTAGGACGACCTACTGGAGTACCGTCACCGCTCGGCTTAGGAGTAAACGGACGCTTCCCTCCTCCTTTGAAGCCACCGGGCGGCTTGCTGCCAGGGGGGAATTTCCGCTTTTTAATCGGCAGGGCACCAATATTATTAGCCTGCTCAATCATCAGACTGTCAGCTTTCAATTTGACGTGGAAATCCCAAAAAAACCCGATCGCTTTTGTTGCTAAATCTCCCTTGAGTTTCAGTTTAAAAAACTTCATCTTGTCGTCATTCTTGCGGGGAGCTTGCTTGATTTTGACGATGACATACTTGTCTTCGTCTTGAGATTGATAAATCACCTCACCTCGAATCGAAAAATACCCATCTTCAACATCAGGTTCCGAGGGTGGCAAAGATGCGGTAGATGCTTCGCCGCCAGTCTCAATCTCCGCTGCTTCCTGATTTTCCTCATCAGAGGACGGTTCGGGAGGTTTCTTGAGCGTTTCCGGCTCCCAAACTCCCATAATCTGGGCGTGCAAGTTGCCGTCTTCTTGTCTGGTGCGCGGATAGACCACCCACAGGTGTTCTTGTTCGAGATCCAGATGATTTTTGACTAAACTCATGACTCTACCCAGCAAAACTGCGTCGATGGCAGTTCCGTCGGCAGCTATCAGCATACCCCGGGTGAATTGCTCTTCTGATGGCGTGTAGCGGCCCCGCACCAAACCAACAGCTCGGTACTGTCTGGGTTCGCTGGGCGGGGGAATCGGATGTTGGCGCATGACCGAGGGTATGTCCTCAGCGCCCTGACTTTCGTTAGCGGCAGGCTCGGCGTTTGCCGGCGGTGCGACTGCTAGGGCTGGAGTATCGCTGACAGGAGTCGAAGACGCTGCTGGCGCCGGGGGTGCAGGAGCATTGCCGGGCTGGTCTTGTGGCTTTGTTTTGTCCTTGTCGAGGGCAGAACTGTAGCGGGGTCGTTGCAGCTTATCCTTGGACGCTGGGGCGTCTGTTGGCGCTGGCGGTTGATTTTGGTCAACAGGTGCAGCCAACGCCGGAGGCACCGGACTTTCGTCTGGTGTCTCAGGAAGGGAATCTGTATCTTTAGGCGGATTGACGGCCAGTTCGCTCGGCTGAGCCTTGCGATTTGAAGTAGATTTGGACGATTTGGAAGACCGGTTGGGAGAGGGGTTCATAAAAACTCCTTGCAGCGGAGACACATCCCTTAAGGGAAATTAGGAATAAACTGAAGAAACTGCTTTAAAAACTACTAGCACCTGACAGGCGGGCTTGCGCCCGGAGGTCTGGTTGTGACCCGTCAACGCCAACTTTCAACGCTACGAATGCCGATCGGTTCTCTGGCTGCTAAAATCCTTGCGAGCAAGAACTTTGGGAGTTGCTGAGCGATCGATCCAGCCATAGCGCTGAGCTGGAGTTGCTGGCTAATAGCATTTAGTATATTCAGCTTGCCTATTTTACTTAATCCAATTACCTAACGGCCTGATCCGCCATATTTTCGGTAATTTTTAGCTTGACCAGACTAAATTGGACAGACACCGCAGTCCTTGGGGCTGCGGGTCTGAGCGTCCAACATTGTTTAGCTAGCATGGAGTTGCGGGTCTGTTACCATATTAGCTGCAAGTAAAAGGCTGCTTTGTCAGTTGGGACTTTGAAGTTAAGAACTTTTATGGTTGCATGGATCTAGTTAAATGCCAGACGCCCCCGGGCGATGCGTTAATTCTTAGAAAATAGTAGATTTTAAGCTGGGATAGTTGAATTATGGAAAAAGCAAACAAGCGTCGCGGGTTGATTACTGTGGTGGTGGTGCTGTCGCTCATCGCTTTTTTGGGATTTTCCCTTGTGCCAATTTTGGACAGTATTCTCAAGGCCAGCCAAGCCCAAAGTCAATCAACTCCAACGCCTACTCAAACGGCGCAGTCTGGGGAGAAGCAATCAGAGTTGCTGCAAGCTCAGGCGAGGGGGTACGAATTGGTTTTGCAGCGGGAACCTGACAACGTAACCGCTTTGCGGGGATTGTTGCAGGTGCGGCTGGAGTTGATCGGGCAAGGAGTGGGCAACATTAAGGATGCGATCGCTCCTTTGGAAAAGTTGGCTTCGCTGAATCCTGAGACTGCTGAATACGGAATTTTGCTGGCTCAGGCTAAGGAACGCACGGGCGATCGCGAAGGGGCTGCTCAGGCTTACAGGTCAATTTTAGCCTCTAAGCCTGGGGAAATTAAGGCTTTGCAGGGGTTGGTGAATTTGCTGCTGGTGCAGCAGCGGCCCGAAGCTGCGATCGGACTGCTGCAAGATACGCTGAAAGCTGCTCCCGCTGCAAATCTGGCGAAACCGGAAAGTGTGGATGTAACTTCAGTGCAGTTGATTTTGGGACAGGTTTATGCCGTGCAGAAGCGCTACGAGGAGGCGATCGCAATTTACGACGAATCTGCTAAGGCTAATCCGAAAGATTTTCGCCCGACTTTAGGAAAGGCGATCGTGCTGAAGGAACAGGGGAAAACAGATGAAGCAAAAACGCTGTTCGATCGAGCTACTGAGTTAGCTCCTCCTAACTATAAAGACCAAATTAATCAGTTAGCTAGCGGCACTCCTTCGCCTTCTCCTGCGGCTGCGGCGACTCCGGAACCTGCAGCTTCTCCTAGTCCTGAAGGTGCGCTACCGAAACCTTAAGGAAAGTTTTAAGTAAAAGAGTTTTGAGTTGTCAGTGAAAGAGTATTAAGTTAAAAACTTAATAATTTAAACTCAAAACTACTCGCTTTCTTCTTAATTACGCAGGGCTTACGAAAAGAAACCGGGTTTCTACGATTAATCTTGGTTGAACGACGACAGATACAGGTCGAAACCGGGTTTCTAAGCCCTCGCGCCCAGCGTCCTGTTACCGATTACCAATTACTAATTACCAATTATGTAAGACCTCGGAGGGAATTATTACTACTAGCGTTAACCGCGTTGTTCAACCTGCTGCTTTTGGCGACCACACTCAATTACCAGACTCCGACGGTACTTTTGTAAAAAATTTTCAGGAGCACCCGCAAAGTTTAATTTTAACAGATTCGATCGGCCCGATTTTGCAGCAGCGGCATCCAGACGGACAATATGCGATCGGTCAAGACTGCGGCATTTACTGGCGAGAAACCGAGCCACCGGAAAAAGGTGCAGAAGCTCCAGATTGGTTTTATGTTCCCAATGTACCTCCTAATTTAGACGGTCAAATTCGCCGTTCCTACGTGCTCTGGCGAGAACACATAGCACCGTTAATTGCTTTGGAATTTGCGAGCGGGAACGGTGATGAAGAGCGCGATCGCACTCCTTTATCTCGCACCGATGAAGGGGTAGTCACTAAACCGGGCAAGTTTTGGGTATACGAACAGGTGATGCGAATTCCCTATTACGGCATCTACCAAGTTAATAATGGCAGATTAGAAGTTTATCGCTTGATTGACGGGTTTTATCAACTCTTAGAACTGAATCAGCGCGGTCATTTTCCAATTGCACCTTTAGGCGTAGAATTGGGACTTTGGCACGGCAGCTATCAAAATCAAACCATGCTTTGGCTGCGCTGGTGGGACGAGGAAGGTAATTTGCTGTCGATCGGCGATGAAAGAGCAGAATTAGAGAGATTGCGAGGGGAACAACAGCGGGAAAGGGCCGAGAGTGCAGAACAGGCACGACAAGCTGAATTTCAAGCAAGAAGGGGTGCAATTCCCCGGTTGTTGGGAATGGGTTTGAGTGCCGAACAGGTGGCGGAGGCGTTAAGTTTATCCGTGGAGGAAGTGACGGAGAATGCTGGAGAGTGAGATAGTGAGAGAGAATTGGGGAAAAGGGCGATCGGTCTTAATAGACTTCATCATGACAACCCATTTTGAGCAATAAAATAGCTTCCTCCTCATCTTCTGGATCTGTCACAAACTCAAATAAAATCCGATAATCATAATCTATTGAACACGACTAGATACCCGATAAATCTCCTGTCAGTTTGTGAGTTCGCAAGCTGGGGTTAAAGCAGTCTTCAGACAAAAGTTCAAGCGTAGCTTCAATTAAAAGGCGAAGCTGAGGATTTTTACGAACTAACTTTTTGAAAGTACGAATAGATTTGGGAGTCCAACCAATTTTCATCAATCATCCAACTCCGCCATAAAATCGGCTACCGACCCAAATTTAACATTGCCCTCAGCATACTCTTGACGAACTTCTGCCACTTCCTTGAGTAATTCATTTCGTCGCTGTTGTCGCAGACGATTCTGAAGAATATCTAGAAGCAGGGCTTGATCTTCTAATGATAAAACTTCTACAGCTTCAAGAGCTTGCTGGAATTGAGATGTCTGTGTTGTTTTAGTCATATATTATTTTGAACAGTTTAGAAAATCGCTTATCGGTACGGTAAGCTAATCCGTATTTAAATTGCAGGGTAAAATAAATTTTCACTCTTGTGGGGTGGGCCGGAAAGCCCGCCCTCAACATACAATTTAAATGCACAACAGCTTATAACTCTAAAAGATTCGGCATTATGCCCCATAAAAAAGTATAACACTGCCTTATTTACAGTTATATCCCAGAGTTGAATAAACGGCAAACTCAGTAGATTGTGTTTACTTTAATTATTGATTTTTGGATGTGGGGGCGGGTTTTATAATTAGTTAGTGGGTGTTAAATATTTTGGTGAACCCGCCCCTACAGAAATTACGCTCGATCAATATATTTCAAAAATCACAAATCCGATTTCTTTCTCGCCGTGCCTCAGTCATTTTTAAGATGATTTTCAAATTAATTATAACTCATTTTAGGCGACATCTGCGTCAATAAAACGCAAGTTTGCCAGGGATTTTAATCCCTGGCTTTTTTCGATATATTAATACTTCCTCTCCTGCGGCTCAAACATCGTAATCGCCACCGGCATATAAGCCAAATCAATCCCCGCAGGCGAATAATACGCCATTGTATGCTTTAAGAAATTCCCATCATCCCGCTGCGGAAAATCTTCCCGCGAATGAGCTCCCCGACTTTCCTGCCGGTTCAAAGCAGAAGTTAAAATCATTTTTCCGACAATTATCAAACTCCGCAATTCCAAAGCTTCCACAATTTCCGTATTCCACAACTTGCCTTTATCGTCTAAGTAAACCTCCTCATATTGTCGCTCTAAATCATCCAATTTCTTTAAACCTTCCTGCATCAACTCGGCGCTACGAAATACACCACAATACTCAGTCATAGTATCTTGATACTGCTGCCGGATTTGATTGATGCGGTATTTTCCCGGACGCTCTACAAGTGCTTGAATTTGTTCTTGGGTTTCCGTAATATAACGCTGTTCGTCTACGGCAGGCAACTTGCGATTTTGCACGAATTGTGCTATGGTTGCACCAGTAACTTTGCCGTAAACTACGCATTCTAAAAGCGAATTGCTGCCCAAACGGTTTGCGCCGTGAACCGACACGCAAGCTGCTTCCCCCGCTGCAAAGAAACCGTCAACCAAACTGTCAGGGCTGCTGCGAACTTGCCCGCTAACATTAGTAGGAATTCCCCCCATTGAATAGTGAACGGTAGGGCGCACGGGCATCGGCTGATTTACGGCATCAATGCCTAACAAACGGTGGGCTTCTTCCCAAGCAAAAGGAATTTTGCTCATGATTTTTTCGCGTCCCATGTGCCGCAAATCGAGGTAAATAAAGGGGCCGCCGGCACTACCATCAACATTAATTCCTCTGCCAGCGCGAATTTCTATGGAAATTGACCGCGAGGTGATATCTCTGGGCGCTAATTCCATCCGCGACGGGGCATAGTTGGCCATAAATCGATCGCCCTCTGAATTAATCAAATAAGCCCCTTCGCCCCGCACAGCCTCCGAAATCAACACTCCCACGGGATACAAACCAGTCGGGTGAAACTGTACGAATTCCATATCTTCCAGCGGCAATCCAGCTAAAGCCGTCATCGCCAAACCATCTCCCGTCGAGGCGTAATCGTTCGACGTGGTATTGTAAACTCGGCCGTAACCCCCCGTGGCAAACATCACCGCCTTAGCGCGGACAACCTCAATTTGACCGTCTAGCAGGCGGTACATAACTACCCCCTTGGCTTGGCCTTCTTCCAAAATCAGGCGGGTGACATACCACTCCTGATAGATGTGAACCCCGTAACGGCGCAGATTGTTGACCAATTCGTGGAGGATGGCGTGACCGGTTTTGTCGGCGGCGTAGCAGGTGCGGCGGTGGGAATGTCCGCCGAAAGCGCGCTGGGCAATTCTGCCATCTGGGAGGCGAGAAAAGAGGACTCCCATGTGTTCTAAATCTATGACTACACCGGGGGCTTCGCGGGTGAGGATTTCTACTGCGTCTTGGTCTGCCAAATAGTCGGAACCCTTTACGGTGTCGAAGGCGTGGGCTTTCCAACTGTCTTCGGGATCGACATTCTGGAGGCTGGAGGCCATGCCACCTTGGGCTGCGACAGAGTGCGATCGAATCGGGTGAGTTTTGGCGACGACAGCTACCTTTAAACTGGGGTCAGTCCGGGCAATTTCTACAGCCGCGCGGCAACCTGCTAAACCGCCGCCTACAATGATTACGTCGTGTTCTAGCATTTCTTTTAATTATTTTGAGTGTTGTGCTCAACTTATGGTGACGCAAAAAAAACTTCCTACCAAAAGAGCAGGAAGTTTTTTAACTTTTGATTTGAATGGAAAATCAGAAGTTAAAATCTCAAATTGGACTAGCCGGCGCTTTCGGCAGGGTTCTGAAGCGACTGATTTCCCGTTGCAGAAGGTTGAGGTTCCGTACCGGGTTCTACAGCAAGCACTTCAATGTTATTTAGCAGAGTTGTAACGAAAGCAAACAGCAAGAAGGGCAGAGACAGCACTAAAATCAAGCCGACGGTAGCCAAGGCGTAGATTTGACGGGCGCTACTCCACAAGGCGAGTGCCGACGCTAGACTTAGGAAGATGACTATCAGCCAAACAATGATTTGACCGTAAATGTCGCCAAAGGTGAGCGTACATCTAAGGCGATAGTTTTGGATGTTATTCATTTGATGCCTCGCGAGATTGCTATTACGACTTGTGAAAAAATACTATGACAATGCGTCAATGCCGACTGTAAATTTCTAAGTTTAGCTGCCGCAACTTGGTTTTGGGGTTGTTGTAAACATTCTTTATTGACACTCCCCGGCGTCAACGCACGGGGATTCTTAATTCATCGACTGACCTTTAAGCGCTGTGTCCTTGCGGCAATCCTTAAACTCTTCAACCGTGCAATTGCACCAATTGACCAGCTTAACTCACAACCACCCCAGAGAGCCTATCTCCAAAAGCGTACGCTTGATACGAGCAAGCGAGTTCGGGTGTGCCCCACCCTACTTGACTGAAACAAATTATTGATTTTCTGGTGAGAATGCGTTGATTCCCTAGCTCTGTTTTACAAGGTTTTCGCTACCCTTCTTTTTGCTCTCAAAAAGCTTTCAGGTTCTAGGGTGCCGACGATGGCGCCGCTTCACAACCGCCCACCTTGGGAATTACAACCATGTCTATTGTATCAAAAAGCCGTCCTATAACGACGGGGTTTTCAACCCAATTTCCTGATAAGTTGCCACAACACTTGATAAATTTTTGCTTCTGAGGGGCATTTCTGCCGACACAGTTGGCTGACGCCCTCCAACGCCTAGAAACCGGGTTTTTTACTGTTTTGGCGGGCCCACGAGAAGGAAACGCACGAAACAATCAAGGTGATGGCAGCCCGTGCGTCCGGGATTACCAAACCAAGGCACAAGGGGAAAGTCTACTTTTTGAGGGAGCCCTGACTTGGTAAAGTAATGTTAAGCTGCGTGGGAATAGAATCAACTTTATAGCGTCGCACCTGTCTTTTCGCCCATGTCTTCAGAGAGCAAATTGCTGATTTCGCGCTGTTTCCTGGCTGGTTTGGGAACGCAGATGTTTCTGTACCGCGAAGACCGGATTCCCCAAGAGAGCCCGGTGCTGGTGGTGAGCAATCACCGCAGTTTCTTAGATCCTGTGCTGCTGACGGCGGCTTTGGGTCGATCGATCCGCTTTGCTTGTCATCATTACATGGGTCAAGTCCCGGTGATTCGGGAACTTGTCACAACTTTCGGCGCTTTCCCCTTAGAAGCACCGGAGCACCGACAGCAGCATTTTTTCTCTCAAGCGACAGCGCTACTCCAAAGCGGGGAGATGGTGGGGGTGTTTCCAGAGGGTGCAGAACCGATGGTGAAGCTTACTCACCCGAATACTGTGGGGAAGTTTCAGCGGGGATTTGCTCATTTGGCTTTGCGGGCTCCGGTGCGGGATTTGGCGGTTTTGCCGGTGGCGATTAGTTCTTTTGAGGAACACTCGGTACGATCGGGTGTACCGCTCAAGTTGTTGAGTTTGTTCGATCCTTCGGAACCGCTGTTCGATCGATCGGGGTGGCATCCTGTAATAATTTATCAGCGAGTTAATGTTTTAATCGGCCGGCCTTACTGGATTACTGTCGAGAGACAGCAGCAATATCAAGGCAAAAAAGCCAAATCTGTGGTTGCTGAACTCACAGACCACTGTCAGGGAGAAATTGCAGAATTACTCCAACGAGGTTGTTTGTAAGTTTGTTGGCTGTTGACTGTTGACTGTTAACTGTTGACTGTTGACTGCTGACTGTTGACTGTTAACTGCCCTCTTCCTTCTTCCTTCTTCCTTCTTCCGAGGGACATCGGACTGACATCCATTACATCCGTTACATCCGTTACATCCGTGGAGCGAATCCGTTGCCGAACTTCCTTCTTCCTTCCGCTTGACTGTTGACTGTGGGCTGGTGTCAGATTTCCAATCTAAAATCTAAAATCTAAAATCTAAAATCGATTGACTTGAATCATGGCAAATGCTAACAACAAGATTCGTTTCCTAACCCCCAAACCGCCGAAACCAGATCGCCCTTTATTTGTATTTCTGCCCGGTATGGACGGGGGCGGTTTGCTGCTGCGGTCGCAAATTCCTAAATTAGCCAATCATTTCGACATTCGCTGCTTGGCTATACCGGCTGACGACATGGCTAGTTGGGAGGTACTTGTTAGCGAAACAATTGCCTTAATTGAAGCAGAAAAGCAAGTCGGAAATCAACAGCGGCCGGTTTATCTGTGCGGCGAGTCATTTGGGGGCTGTTTAGCGATGAAAACGGTTTTAGAAGCTCCTCAATTGTGCGATCGATTAATTTTAGTCAATCCAGCTTCTTCGTTTCGACAGCAGCCTTGGGTGCAGTGGGGATCGTACCTGACTCAGTGGCTGCCGGCCAACCTTTATCCGCTGTCGGTAATCGGTCTGTTGCCGATATTAGCATCATTAGGAAAGATCGGGCGCGACGATCGCCGAGCTTTGCTAGAAGCGATGCAAGCGGTACCGCAAAACACGTCTGTGTGGAGATTGGCGTTAGTGCGATCGTTTAATGTTGACGAAAATCAGTTGCGCGGCATCAAACAGCCGACGCTAGTAATTGCTAGCGGTGCCGATCGGCTGCTGCCTTCGCTAGCAGAAGCCAAGCTTTTAGTCAAGGTAATTCCCAATGCTGAAATGGTGCTGCTGGCTAACAGCGGTCATGCTTGTTTGTTAGAAACAGATGTTAACCTTTACGGGATTATGGAAGCTCGCAATTTTTTGACAAAATCAGAAGAAAATCTGTCATTAGTCAGCAGTCATTAGTCATTAGTCATTGGGCATTGGGCATTGGGCATTGGCCAAACAGGGCATTGGGCATTGGGCATCTCCGAAAAACAATCTTATCGGCATCAGCAATTACCAATTATATTATGTCCGGTCAATCGATTACGGCAACAGTGCGAGCTTCTAGCTCGCTAGCGGGACGCTCGCACTGGACAATAATTATCAGGATTACCCGGACATGATGTTATCAATTACCAATGCCCAATTCCCGATTCGCAATGCCCAATTCCCCATTAACTAATTAAGATTCAGCCATTTTTGAGCGTTAAGCCGCTGGACTACGCCAAACACCATGAGGTCTAGTGTTACCTTGCGTTCATCTATCAAAAAAGGCTCTAAAGTGCTAGTTTTGGTATTATTTTCAGCGCAGGAAAACGCCCTTTGACTTTGAATATTTTCTTGAGGAAAATACAGGTTAAATTGGCGCTGACCTGCTTGGAATTTCCCAATAACCTGCCAGCAATCCCCGGCGGAACTCATGCCGGCAACGGGGAGTTTTTGCTTTGCCAAACTCACCTCTAAATCCTTAACGCCCTGCTTAGTCAAAGCAGTTTGCAAAGCAGGCAAATAATCTTGTTGAATAAATTCCGCAAAGGGCTTGTCTTCAACAGCAGGTGCTTTTTCCTTTTTAGCTTTAGCTGGGGGCTTGTCGCCGTCGGCCTTGGCAGCGGGCTTTTTAGCAGCCGCCGGAGGCTGGTCAGCGCTGGGTAAGTCGGTTGTCTCGGGTTCGTCGGAACTCGGGGCGTTCTCGATCGAAGCACTGGGAGTTTCGGATTCGCCAGCGGTAGGATTTTTCGGTTCTTTCTTAGCTGCGGGCTTTTTAGCAGCCGCCGGAGGCTGGTCAGCGCTGGGTAAGTCGGTTGTCTCGGGTTCGTCGGAACTCGGGGCGTTCTCGATCGAAGCACTGGGAGTTTCGGATTCGCCAGCGGTAGGATTTTTCGGTTCTTTCTTAGCTGCGGGTTTTTTAGCAGCCGGCTGAGGCTGGTCAGCGCTGGGCAAGTCGGTTGTCTCGGGTGCATCGGAACTCGGGGCGTTCTCGATCGCACTGGGAGTTTCCGATTCTCCAGCAGTAGGATTTTGCGGTTCTTCTGGCATTAACGCTTCCTTTTAAAAGTGATCGGTAAGGAGTTGTGAGTGCAGGTGCGGGCGATCGACTTTCTCGATCGCCGAAACTTTTTATCGAAAACCAACCTGAGAAAATTGCGATGCAAAAAAATTTGAACTCAACACACTCAGGGCGATCGCCCGCAAAGATCGCAACTCCTTTGGTTATTCTAAATCTCAGCGACAGCTCGTTCAATCAAACGGCGGGCGAGAGTTTGAACACCGGTGTGTTCGTAGTAGTTGGTAGTCATGTCGAGGAATGCGCCCACGTAGTCCACCTTATCAGCAGAAATTTCCACAAAACTCTGCAAGTGGCCGAGTACGTTTTGGGGAGTCAAACCCCGATCGCTCACAAAAGAGCTCATCCAGCCTGAAACCGAGTTAAAGCTTTCGCCGATGAAGCCGAGTTTGCCTGCGGGAGAGCCCCCTGGAATCTCGTCGCCGATCGACTTAAACGCCGGATTGTCTTGCAAATCGCTGGGGGAGAGCTTCTCAATCCAAGACTGAGTGGCGAGGATAAAGTCTGGGCCCAAAGGAATCAAACCGTCAAAACAAACCAAAGCAGCCATCCGCATCAGGGATTCGCCGCCGTAGTCGCCCAAAGCCCCGGCAAAATCGCCGATGCTGTCGCCTGGAATGCCGTTGATTTGGCAAAAAGCGAGCAACTCAGTGACTAACTTCAAAGAAAGGTCGATCGTTTGAGCTTTTTCAGGCTTGGGGGTGAGATTGCCAAGCAGGGACAAAAACGGCACATTTTGGGAGACTTTGTTAGCTAGGGCTGCGGTACCGAGGGCGCTAGAGGCACTGTCGATCGTTTGGTACAGCCAGAGAGCGCGCTGATAGCCCTGAGACTTATCGTTGTAGAGGTAGATGGCGCGATCGCCAATTTGCTGGATCAGTTCTTCGTCAGTTTCACCAGTAACGGTGCGAATGGTATTTTCAAAGCCAACTAAATTGTTCCATTCACCGGGAACCACAAAGTCAAGCGCTCGGAGGGCTTTGACAGTCATGTTGTCTTTAGGCAGTTGATCGACTAATTCAAAGACTGTTTTGCTCACAAAAAACTCCTTATGCTGGAACGAAAATCAAAGGTATTACTTTTAGCAGATGGCAAAACTTCACAGTCTCATTTTGGCAGACTTAGTTCTAATAGCGCCAGACTGGAGTCCGGCGCGGACTGTGACAAGAGACATTGCTACTTGACGCGGGCGAGGCCACCGAGGTTAAATTTTGACAGCCAAGCTTCGCGATCGCTAGCGGTAAAAGAGGGATCGCGGGATTGAACTTTCACCTGATAGCGATTTGCCACTAAAACAGCAGTGATATTAGCACCCTGATTAACGGCGGGATAGCCGCTGATTTGCTTGGTACTTTGCTTAAATTTTTCACCTGCGCTGGGGTTGCCGGCGATGTCGTTAATTGAGAGCATCGCGACATTTTTACCGCCTTTGTTCAATTTAGCTTCAGCAAAGCCGGACTTTTCTTGAGCAAAAACGCGATCGAATCCACCGCCAGAAGAGGGGAAGTATTTATTTAACTGACCGCCTGCAACTGCCTTCTGGGGCAGATTTTGATTGCTAGCATTTGATTTATCAGCAGTTGTCTGCTGTGCTTTACCAGGTTTTTGAGTGCTTTCCTGCTGGGCTTTGTCCCAGCGGGAGGGAGCTTGGGTTTGACCGCAGGCGGTCACTAACAGCAGTAACGAGATCAGAAATGGAGCTAAAATTTTGCGCGCGAGGGGAAATGGCATCGCTGTCTCCTCATGAGATAGTTTCCAATAACAATTGTGGCTCAGGACTTCGCAATTTGTGTTGTACGAGGGGATGATTTGTGCCTGCGGGAAAAAAATCTTTGTAAAAAAATCCTCTGCCCGCACGGCAGAGGATTTTTCGCGATCGCGAGTTTAGATGCAAGAAGACAGAAGGATTGCTCCACACAGTCAAGTCTGGGGGTCGGGGTAAAGAAATCAATTTTTCTAATTACCAGCAATCTCAAAACAATTTTTTCTGATTTTCCCTAGATTTATGAGAGAGTTTTCAGAACATTTGTCTGTCTGTCTTCCAACTTAGGTCTTGCTCTGCGCGTACAGATCAGGCGTCGCTTTCAATGTAGATAAACAACAAACCCATTACTACAACCGGCATCAGCCAGCAAATTACCGGAATCAAGATCCAAGGCAAAAAAGAAGCGGCGTATGAACCTGTCATATCAAATTCTCCCAGCTAAAGTTAGTGTGTTCCAACAGAGATATTTCCGAGTGGAGTCTAATTATTGACTAAACCCCGGAAAATGGCGTCAACGCCGTTAAAGTTTTCGAGTAAGAAATAGGCAGCAAAGACGCCGCTCATCCCGCCAATGAAGAAACCAGCGGTAAGCTGGCTCCACCCTTCAGCATTTCTGAGGGAATCGGGAGTCATGGGATTAGCACTAGGATAGCTGGTGTTGTCTTGCTTGAAAGACACCAAACCGTAGGCAGACATACCTGCTGTACCTAGCAGAACTAAAACGAGGGCTGTAATTAATCCGCCGAGATTAGCTGCTTCTGGATAATCCCGCAGGGGTCCGAAGACGATTTCGGGGCCGACGAGGAAATAACCGTGGGCCAAACCGATTTCCAGACCTCGAACTAGGGGCGAGAGTCCTTTGCGGTAGGCGGGCAAGTTCCCAATGAATGCTTTTGTGAAATCAGAAGCACTGATAGGAGTTGCTAGATGACCCGTGAAGGGGTCGCCGTTAAAGGGTTTAATAAGCTCTGCATCTCTGGGATCGGCCATATTCTGTTTGTCCTCGCTGTGCGTAAAATTTGAGGCGTTCAAGTCATATTTTACGCAGGGACGTGTTTCCTATTTACATAATTAACGGCGAGCTTTAGAAAAGTTCACTATTCTTTAGTTTTGGGAAGAATTTTTCTTTTGCCTCTTATACCAGAAAGCGAGTCGATCGGGCGACACTCCGAGGAAATAACCGATAATTACTATTTGATTGATGGCGGTGGTTTTGATGACCCCAAGCTGCTGCCAGCGGCGGGCGGATGTCAGCACAGGGCGGGGTACTATTTCGATGCGGCCTAGTTGTTTCAACCGCCGCACGAATTCAAAGTCTTCCATCAGGGGCAAGTCGGGAAAACCGCCGATTTTGTCAAAGGTAGCAGCTTTGAGGAAAATGGCTTGGTCGCCGTAGGGCATTTGCAGAAAGTTCGATCGCCACTTTACCCCTGTCTCTACCAGCCGGAGACCGAAACTGGGGGCGTCAATCTTGAGTTCAAAGGCCCCCGCTACAGCAGGCGGGTTAGCTAGTACCCGACGCGCGCTATCGTCGTACCCGCGAGGCAAAAGAGTGTCTGCGTGGAGAAACAGCAGGATATCTCCAGCAGCAGCGGCGGCACCTGCATTCATTTGGGTGGCGCGGCCTGGGGCGGTGGAGATAACTCGCACCCCCAAAGATTTGGCTATATCTGCAGTACCGTCACTGCTGCCGCCGTCGGCGACAATTATTTCGACATTTTTTGCCTCAAGGGCGGTGGAGATGACTGGGGCAATTGTAGGTGCTTCGTTTAAGACGGGAATGATAATGGAAATTTTGAGATTCGGATTTTCTGGAGACATACAGACTCAAGCAGCCCGTGAGAGAGAGGGCGGGTTTTGTACAAAGCTGATTTTGCCCATTTCTGACCCCGGACTCGCCCCTACATTTGGCCTTAAAGTGGGAGGGCGAGTTTTGTACAAAGCTTATCTGTTAGTTGCTCGTTTTTTACGCCGGGAGGGCGCCTACATTTGGCTTTCATCTGGCAGGGGCGGTTTCCTAGCAAGCTGAGCTATTAGTTGCTAATTTATTTGCTAATTTTTGGTGTTTTCTCGCGCCTGGGACTATTGTCCCAAGCGCTGTCTAACTGCTACTGAGATTCAGCATTTGGTTAGACAAATACACTTACTATATTATGACCTTCTGGTTTCAAAATCAAGTAGTTTCATCTAATTAAATATGACAATTACTAATGCTTGAAACAGATTAAATATAGTTTAGTTATTTCAACATATTAATATCTAAACCGAGGAGGTCTTCAGGTCGATCGATATCTGCAAGAGTGGGAAGATAAGCAATATTGAGGTCTAGCTTTTGGGCGATCGCCCGCGTACAAGCAAATACTTCACTGGTTCCCCACTGAAGGCCACCGAACAATTCCGGTATCGATCGCCGCAGCCCGATCAGATAATAACCTCCGTCTTTTGCAGGGCCCAAAACTAAATCGTGCTGGCTCAATTCCTCAAAAGCTTGTGCCATGATTTCTGCTTTCAAACCAGGACAATCAGTGCCGATAATTGCAGTTTTCTCAACCCCTGAATTAAAAGACTTTTGAAACGCTGCTGTCATTCTTGCGCCCAAATCACCGTCTATTTGATTTTCACAAAAAATATCACTTCCCAACCACTCTTGCATCAGTTGTTGGCTGCCGCCGGTGCGGTGAATTTCTACCGATAATTGGCGGGATTTTTGGAGAGAGAGAGCGCAGGCGATCGTCCGTCGGGCCATCAAGCCGTGAAGGTTGGCAGCGCCTGTTTTTCCCAGCACCGGAATTAGTCGAGTTTTGGTTGTTCCGGGTTCGGGATAACGAGTGAAAACAATCAGTTTTTCTAAAATCATCGATTGTCCATAATTTTTCAATAAATGACCTAATCCAGTCCTAGACGCACGCGGGGCTAAAAACCCGGTTTCTGCGGCGAGCATCCGCAATTTTTCAGAGAAACCGGTTTTTCGCGTCCACGATTACTAATTTAATCCCTGGATTCCACCCATCCTAAAACACTGTCAACTGTCAACTGTCAACTGTCAACTGTCAACCGTTAGCTCATTTCTAGCATTCGCTGGATGGGCTGCAAGGCTGCTAGTTGAATATCTTGGGGCATAGTAATTTCAGGGGTTTGATTTTTTAGGGATAGATACAATTTTTCCAAGGTATTTAATCTCATGTGCGGGCATTCGTTGCAAGCGCAATTATTATTGGTTGAAGGAGCGGGAATGAATCGTTTGTGCGGAGCTTGCTTTTCCATTTGGTGAATGATTCCCGGTTCAGTCGCGACAATAAAAGCTTGGCTGGAACTAGCTTGAGAATATTTGAGCAAAGCGGTGGTGGAGCCGATGTAATTGGCGTGGCGCAGCACGGGAGGTTCGCATTCTGGGTGGGCAATTATTTCGGCTTCGGGATTTTCGATTTTGAGTTGAACTATCTTTTTTTCTGAGAAGTTTTCGTGGACTATGCAAGCTCCTTGCCAGATTTCCATGTTTCTGCCCGTTTGTTCCATGACGTAGCGGCCGAGATTGCGATCGGGTCCAAAAATTATCGGCTGATTTTCTGGAATTTGGTTGACAATTTTAACCGCGTTAGAACTGGTGCAAATTATATCGCTCATTGCCTTAATTGCGGCGGTACAATTAATGTAGGAAATTACTAAATGTCCCGGTCGATCGGCTTTGAAAGCTGCAAAGGCTTCGGGAGGGCAACTGTCGGCGAGGGAACACCCAGCATTTAAGTCTGGCAGCAATACTAATTTGTCTGGATTGAGAATTTTTGCGGTTTCGGCCATGAAATGAACTCCGGCAAAAACTATGACATCGGCGCTGGTGTTGGCGGCTTTGCGGGCAAGTTCTAGGGAGTCGCCAATGAAGTCTGCGATGTCTTGAATCTCGGAGTCTTGGTAATAGTGGGCGAGAATGACGGCATTTAACTCTTGTTTGAGGGCGTTAATGGCTGCAAACAAGTCGTGGGGCAGTCGGGTTTGAGTAAAGTTCGGAGCAGGTGCGGTGGTAAACACAGTTAGAATATTCCGGGGAAGGTGGCGAAGACAGCTAAAGTGTATTTTGAATTATAGTTGATTTCACCAAAAACGGTGGGCAGTTGGGCCAGAGGTAGAAAATTTGCCATAGGTTAACCGACTGACTGGCAGTGGGAGCAAGATTTTGCGATCCAAGAGTGGACTCAGCTAAGTTTTTACCTGACTCTAATTAGACTGAAAGCTCGATCCAGCAAGATATTCACAGGTAAATGACTACCTTGAGCCACGAGTATTTTGAGTAGCCTCTATTGACATCTTTTATTTACATCGTTTACTGTAATCAGTATACGATGTAAAGTAGTTGGTTTTATACATCTATGTACTTTGAAGACGATCGCCAGTGGGAGGGAACTGCTGAGTTTCTGACAAAAGAACTAAAACGACGGATTGAGCAGCTCGGGCTATCTGTGGAACCACCAGCCTTAAGAACTGTGCGATCGTGGAGATCCAAGCAACTCCTGTCACAGCCCAAAGGTCAAGAATTTCGGTTTCGGCAGATTTTAGAAGGACTGGCAACAGCACTTTTGCTCAAGAAAGGCTGGACACTGGCCGCGATCGCTCAAGTTTTACCCTCATTCCCGGACGCAACTTTGGAGCAACAAATTCTTGCCGAGGCCGATCGTCAAGACCCAACCTGGTTGCCACAAATGCAAACAACGACATTGCCATTACCCACAGGACACGCCAGCACGATCGATTTCGCTGAAGATACTGTTATATTGCTGGCCCAGGGAATTCTGCGACAGTACACAAGAATTCTCAATCGAGACATCGTTCGCCAAGACGATACTATGCCATCGGAACTTTATCGGGCCATGTGCAAGTTGGGCAGGCTGTATATCGAATCCGGACAAAGCGATCGCGCCGCTTGCGTGCATACCGTTTTGGAACGTGCTAGATATCCCCTCAATAAGTGGGACTTAGATATTTTTTGTCACGCCGATTTTGACTCGGGTCAAGTAATTCTCATCGATCCAGACTTGCGAGTGCCGACCCCAGATTGTGCAGTAATTGCCAACAGTAAAGGTACTTTTGGCGAAGATAATATCATCGAACACCGCCTGTACCAACGGTTGCGCGAGGCAACTGAACGATTGGGGATTCGCCGCCAGCACAAAGCTTATACGGCTTTGCGATCGCTATTTGGCAGCCGATCGCTCATCGGAGAACACCAACTCTTAGAGTATTTACGTGACAACGATTTAACCCCTTTACAGGGAATGATTGTTGACACCTTTTTTGATAGCGTGCCGGATGTCTGGTTAATTGACGGACACGCTCATCGCTGCGCGTATTGCGGTACGCTGATGCGCCCTTATCCCAATAAGGAACTTTTTCCCGATGGGCGATGTCCGATTCGCCAATGCCTCGGTCACAACTCCTCAACAGCAAAAGTTTCGGAGAAATTAGACCCAAACCAAGACCGATTGCTGATTGCCAAACCGCAAATTTTAACCTATTGGACTGGGCCGGCGATCGACGAATTAGCAATTTTTGATGCAGCCATAAAAAACGGACTAGATGCCGAACTTTACCCAGAATCAGACCTATGCGATGTAGCAATTAACGGTCGCAATATCGGCATTGATGCTAAGTCATACACCAGTCCTGTCTCCCTTGCTTTGCGCCTCAACCGCACTGGCATCGGAGGGCTGGAGCACTACCGCCGCCGCATCATTGCCGTCAGCGACCAATTAATTGAGGAGCGGCCAGATTACCTCTTTACTTTCCGGTCAGCGATCGATAAAAAAGGCGATCCTGCTACTCTCGAAATTATGTCTGTTTCACAAGTCATTCAGTTGTTAAAGGCAATCAAATATGAGAATTAAACCGGATTTCTGGACGGGAATAGATCGCATTTGCTGGCTGTGTGTCTTGATGGCAGAATTTATTGAGACTAATTCCCTAGAATATGCCCCTTTAACGATATCGGGAATGGCGAGTATCATCAATGCACCCGCGTTGGCAAAAGCCCGCCAAGCCATTTTCAATATGCGCCTGATGTCGCTGGCTTACGTGACAGAACAGTCAGTGAAACACGCAGTTGCTATTTATAACGATCGCCACTACCGCAACAAAACTCAAGGAACCTATAAAATTAACTTAGAAACACTTCACTTTGAACGTACAGACCCCCTAGAAGACCCTTTAATTGCCAAAGCGCGTCAGATTCTGGGCCAGCCTTTGGCACACCAATTTTACAGCGCCACCTTTGCCGATCCCCGCCAGCCAATGGCCGTTGCTTTAGGTGAAGAAACAACAGCCGCGAGAGTGCCAATTGGGCCGATCGCAGCCCCGCTTGCGCCGCGCCGCACTCATTCCCTCGATCGCGCCCCGAAAGCAAAAATCCGCATTCCCCTTGCGGAACTGTACGAGTTAGCAGTTGAGATGGATGAACGCGAAGCAAAACACCCAGAAAAAAGACAGGGTAACTGGGTAAAACGGTTTCAACATTTTGCGCTTAAAGTGCCAGAAATTGGCAAGGGTTTGCGGGAAGAAACAGTCATCGAATTAGAAGGCATCAAGCACTTAATTGGACTGCCCGGATCGGGCAAAACAACTTTGCTCGTATTGATAGCTGTGTGGTTGGGAAAACGCGGTTATAAAGCGATGTTTGTATTTCCCTCCATTGAAGTTGCCAGACAGTACATGGCAGAACTGGCATTTCACGAAATTAAAGTGGGAATGCTAGTCGGTCAAAGCGATGGAACTCGCCGCCGACACGCTGACAATATTGCCGAGGCGATCGCAGCATCAGGAGGAAATGGCGGCTTTGCCTATAGTTTGGAACAGGCAGAAACTTTTGGCTTAAATTGCGTCTTGCCTGCGTTTTCTACTGCTGATACTTCGATGTGGGGATTTGGTTATGCACCCTGCAAGGAAATTTTACAAAGCGGTGGCAAAAAAGGGCAAATGAAAAAGTATCTTTGTCCGGTTTGGACGATGTGCGGCCGCCACAAAGCACCCCGCGATTTGCTAGATGCTGATATTTGGGTCGGTCACGTTCTCTCAATGGATACTGAAGTTCCACGTCATGCCATTCGCGATCGCCTTCGTTATTTTGAATTAATTGCCCGGACATTCGATGTCGCAGTTTTTGACGAAGCAGATATGGTGCAATCAAATCTGGATGCTTACGGTGCTGCAACTTTAAAACTTTCCGGGGCGAAAGAATCTATCCATTTAGCCATTCAAGAGCAAATTCACAATCCTTTTGCTCGCGGAGAAAACTATCGATTGTTCGACCGCAATGTAGAACTTTACAGCCGCAATTTATCGGAATTTGGCGACCGCAACACATCGTTAATTACTGCCGTTCAAAATATGCCCTCATCGCGAGTGAGCCAACGCTATGAGAATCAGTTATTAACCGTTCTGAGAATTGTCAGCGATTTGTTGGATGGCTATGAGAAAACTTCTAAACGCGATGTCCTTGACGAGGTAGAAGTCAAACAGGGATTTAGCAAAAGTCGAGCCTTAACTCAATTCTGGGAAACGGCTGCTTACCATGCTTTTTACGATCGCACGGGCATTGAAGCGCACGATCGGCTCAACCTGGATTTCTGCGCTCAAAGCCTGGGAATCAACCCCGACACCCTCAAACAGCAGTGGGAAACTCAGATTCTTTATTTTCGCCGTTATTTAGCGGAGAATCTGATCGAACGGCGCGACAAAATTGTCAAAGAAATTGCCGAATTGTTTTTGCCTTTGTGTTTTAAGGATGGCACTGCATCAGGCGAAGCTCAGGATACGATTACCTTACTTGTTTGCGTCACTTTTGTGATTTTAGGCTATCAGCGAATCGTACCGGAAACGAGAACAATGGTAGCAGAAGGACTGATTCGGGAACCCCTCGTCGAATCAACGGCAACGCCGGAACTGCGACAACTGATTCCTGAGAATATTTTAGGGTCTTTTTCTGGGGTAAAATACAGTTTCCAATCGGCACAAACTACTCGAAGTCAAGCCCGAAATGTGGAACTGTCTTATATTATTTTTGTGGGCGCGCCTCGGATGTTAATGCACCGTTTTCATCAGTTATTTGAGGCAGATGGCCAACTGACAGGACCGGCGGTTTTAATGACTTCAGCTACCTCATTTCTCGAAGCAAGTCCTGCTTATCACATTAACTCGGGGCCGGATTATCTGCTGAAACCTCGCCAAACCGAACACGATCCCAAAAAGAGCATTTACCGCTTCAAATGGCTACCCGATCGCGAATCCCGCGATGAACCTCTCCGATATAGCGGTGCTGGCAACGATCGGCGCGACCGCAATTTAGAAAAAATGGTAGACGCGCTGGTGCGGGGAGGAAATCAGAAATCTGAAATTTACAAATCTATCCGCAACTTTGACCTGCAAAAGGGTATTTACCGCAAAGCTGCCTTAATTGTTAACAGCTACGAACAAGCTCGGAACATTAAGAAATTTATCAACGATTATTATCCAGACATCGGCAAACGAACCAAAGCAGTTGTTAAGTTTCTCAAAAACGGAGAGCAACCCACTGATTTCGTCACAACGGCTCAGTGCGAGGCTTTAGGAGATGATGAAACTTGCGATATTATCATTTTTCCGCTGTTGGCGATTGGTAGAGGCGTAAATATTGTTTTCACCAAAGGCCCCAGGAAACTCGATGCAGCCATTGGTACAATTTATTTCCTCACCCGTCCCCACCCCACGACTGACGATACACAACTTTTGTACAGCCTAGCCGGAAAAGCTACCCAAGAATTTGACAGTCGAGTTTTTACTGAACCAGAAAACTTGCCAGCAATTTCTAATGCTTGGAAACAGTCGAGAAAACAACTGTGGAAAACAGCGAATCGGCTGTTGCGCGAACCTCTAATGGCTAGCAGTTTGGGTGAAGATTTATTTAAACCGTTTACGGCAAATCAGATGGTGGGAATTTTGCAAACCATCGGGCGCGGGATGCGAAATGGGTGTGCGGTACAAGTTTACTTTGTCGATGCAGCTTGGGCTATTAAATCCACTGAAGATAAACCCGACTCCGGGCGGGACAGTATGCTTGTTCAGATGCGAATTATTTTAGAAGAATGCCTCAAGCATCCCGATCCAGTGATTCGAGAAATATATCAAGAACTTTACGGTGCATTTCTCGATCCCTTGCGGCGCATTGATGGCGTAGTTTACCCGCCAAGTTTACGGAATTCAGAAGGTTTGACAGAGGAAGAAGACGATTTTGATGATTTTTCACCTTTATTGGAGATGTAACCATGAACGACAAAATTTTTGACAAAATTGAGTCTGATTATGACGGCGAAGCAAAGGAAACTACTATTATTGGAAATGCAACCATGAACGACGAATTTTTTGACGAAATCGAATCCGATGATGACGAAGAAACTGAAGCGACTGTGCTTTCAGACACACTTTACATTCCTCTCGGCAAGCCCAAAAGTCTGAAAGAGATTCCCCTAGCTTTTACCGTGCCGGATAATATCGAGCCAGTAACAGTCAAAGGCTTGACGCTAGGTTGGACAAAAGCTGCTTTGCATGAGCTTTCGACCATCCAAAAAGCTGCTTGCAAGGGCGATTCAGCTAGCAAAAATCTCCCTTATTCCTCGCTGCTAGGTTTGTTAGAAGTAGGACTTGACAGTGCAGCGCGGATTCAGTCAAATTTAGGTTTGAGTTTGTTTTCGTTGAATTCCAAAAGTGTAAAAGAGCCGGAACCATTTGCTTACTTAAATTCCGAAAGTACACAAGATATCCAGAAAGCTTTACGCCCAATTATCAACGAGTGGATAACAAATTTTCTAAAACCTTTTGCTGAAAAAGAACATGGGCTATTGCAAGTTATCGACCGTTTGGAAGATTTGCACGATCGAAAGGAGTTGTTAACAATTACTCCGTCTGAGTCTCAAGTTTTACCTTGGAAATGGAATCCAAATACAGGAACTACAAAACACAGCAACAATTATGATTATCGCGTGTTAGTCGATTATGCAGCTCGTGCGATCGCCGGAAAAGAGATTTTTCAGGAGCTAGGAACAATGAAGCGGGTTATTTCCAGCAGTGGTAGCCTCACAACTGGGATGGCAGAATTGATTACCGATCCCATTACTCTACCCAAACACACAGGAAAATTCAGTCTGGTGGTACGCTTAGAAGTCGTAACCTATCCTTCTTTGCACCAGCCTTTATTGAAGATAGATGTTTCCAAACGCCGCTGGTTAAGTGAATTAAAACCTGCAAGTTATAACTCAGCAAATATTAGCGGATTTGTCTTTTCTGATGACTACAGCGATCGCGCATTTCGCTACACGGTGCTTTCCGATTCCGAAAAACCGGAGAAAAATCAACCGAACAAAAAGAAAAATTGGTTTTGGGCGATCGATAAAGATTTTGAAGCATTGCGCGGCAAGCTAAAACTCCCGATGAAAACGCCTGACGGTCAAAATATTGATGGTTCTCAAGTTGCATTGGGGAAAGCTTCAACGGATAGCTGCCAAGTAGTGTTAACTTACCGCAACGGATTGCAAGAAGGGAAACATGGGATTAAGGTAGGCGTACCGGAGATTGATAAGTTAGAAGCTTTTGAAAAGATTGCCGAAATTCTCCAGCCTATTGGCTTCAAACCTTTTGAGAGTTACTCGGAAGTGGAATTAAAGAAGGGTGAAGCTCACAATTTAAAAAATAACCAAGCTGCTTCACGCATGATTAATCTGCCTACTCTGTTAGGTGCTGCTTTAGAAATTATCGAAAAAAACGACTGTTCTGATTTTACTCCCCAATACCTAGAAAGCTTTAAGGACGATGAGTTAAATAGCTTGCTGAATAAACACCTCGATTTTAGGTTAGAGAATATTTACCAAGGTAGAAAAGCCCTTGAATTGGTGTGTCAGGTAAAAGAACTCCAAGCTTTAATTCAGGCAAACCAAGAAGCTATGCGTCGGCTATACCCTAACGGAAAACTGTTGCTTGTTGTCTTTTACGAAGAACAATGTCAAACCGAATTAAAAATGCTGCAAGCGATGATTCGCGTTCTCTGGGGTGATACGATCGAACTCATGGCTAATCGTTTGCCAGCAAAGACTCACGGGCCCAAAGAGTCATTGCCTGGTGCAAATTTGACAGCAAAAGAGCGCTCGCGCCACCGCATAGAAGCCTGGGAGTCGATCGTCAAACAACTGGCTTTACGCAAACAGCGAACTTTTTGCGTCGTAATGGCGCGGGAATGGTATCCAGACAAGAAAAATGACGATTCGGTGAATAAACCCTCATCCCGTCAAGCACTGGCTACAATCGCCGGTTCTTGCGTGCAGTTTCTGCTACCGATTGAAAAAACTAAGGAGAAACAACTTCTCAAACTTGGTGATTTTTCCCATCGAGTACAAGCTGCTTTAAAAGACTTACTTTCTGCTCATTCTGGCCGCATTGATGATGTCAAAGAAAAGGTTGACAAATGGCTAAAAGATATTCCAGCAGAAGCAAGACCAAAAGAAATTATCGGGATTACGATCGTCCGCAAACAGAAAGGTCGCGCTCGCGGTTTTATTGACAACACATTTTTGCCAGTTGCTATGCGCATCAAGGTGGAAACAGGCGAGTGCGAACTGTGCAGTGCCTATGAGAAGGGTAATAGTTTACAAATCAGTCCTTGGAGCAAGTTTTCTGATGCGATCGCCTTCATTTCCCAAATCTCCCCCGTGAAACTGGCTACTGACAAAAAGGGGCGTGAAATTAGTTTCATGGAATTTGTCAAGCAGATAATTTCCAATTCTGTAGATGAGGGAAATCAACCATTAGTGATGATTGATTCTTCCAACTGCGCGCAACTTTGGCGTTGGCTCGCCGATGCCAGGATGAATGCAAATCAGATTAATTTTGAAACCCAGTCTGGAAGCCCCTTGTACGAACACATGGAGCAAGTATGGAAAGGCGCGCGGCTGATTCGGATTCGCCAAGACCTCGCCCCTGGAATTATCGATAAAAAAGTCCGATATTTAACAGAAACTTCTCTGGAAGATACGCGGACAAAAAAAGAACTGACTTCAACCCTAGAAATTCCTTCAGCTTCTAGTGTAAAGGGATTATTTCGACTAAGTGCAACTAATCAAACGGGTTGTGTTGCTTATCTATCTGTAAGAAATGAAAAACCAGGTAAATTACGCGGTCAAAGTTGCTATCGCTCAACAAAAATTAACGTAGCTGCCAAGAAAGCTAATGATTCTCAAGACAAACTTTTAAATAATGCTGATTTAAAAGTTGACGAAGCTGCCAAGAAAGCTGATGATTCTCAAGGCAAACTTTTAAATAAAGCTAAATTAAAAGTTGACCAAATCGCAAGCAAACCGCCGTTTTTGGGTCAGTGGACAACTCCCAATCCCCTTGAGATTGTTGTTACCTTGCGACAAGAAAATGACAATCCCGATCGCCTTGCTGCGCTTGTGGAATCTCTTCGCTATAGTTTCGGTCATTACAGCGACTGGTCGAGCTTACCGGCCACCCTGTTCTTCGAGCGAGTTGTGCGAGACTATATCAGCGAATTTGCAATTGAAGATGAGCAAATGGAGGCGGAACCAGAGTTAGAGGAATAATTCAGTCTAGGGTTGCTGTCCCTACTCGGTTGAGTGTTAGGGCGTTGCAGTCGGTAATTAACGGGCTTAACTTCAGGGCAATCGCCTCCAATGTCAATGGGGAGAGAGGATTTTTGCGCTTAGGAGTAAAAGATGAAGAAAGTGGAGCCAATCTCACATCTCAAATCAAAAATCCAAAATATGCTGCGGGAGAGTGCAAAAATTGGTCGCTGTTTCTTATGCTGAGTAAGAAGGGGCTAGGGATCGATCGCACATGACAAATCACATGAATAAAGCTAAATCTATCAAAATTGCGGTGGTGGGGGACGTTCACGATCTGTGGGAACCTGAAGACGGCGAGGCCCTGAAGCATCTGGGCGTTGATTTGGTGCTGTTTGTGGGGGATTTTGGCAATGAGTCGGTGGAGGTGGTGCGGGCGATCGCCCAATTGGACGTTCCGAAAGCAGCGGTGTTTGGGAACCACGACGCTTGGTACACGGCGACGGAGTGGGGCCGCAGTCAGTGCCCTTACGATCGCACTCAAGAAAATTGGGTAAAACAGCAGTTAGATTTAATGGGAGAAGCTCACGTCGGTTACGGAAAAAGGGATTTTCCAGAATTGGGCGTAACAGTCGTGGGAAGCCGCCCGTTTACTTGGGGGGGATCGGAGTGGAAGTACGGGGATTTTTACTCGGAGTGGTTTGGGGTAGAAAGTTTTGAGGAGTCGGCGCGGCGCATTGCAGAAGCTGCGGCAGAGGCGGACTGCGAAAATGTGATTTTTTTGGGTCACACGGGGCCGACGGGGCTGGGAGAGGCTCCCGAAGACCCCTGCGGGCGAGATTGGAAGCCGTTGGGAGGGGATTGGGGCGACCCGGATTTTGCGGAGGCGATCGATCGAACTCGGAGTTCGGGAAAGCACATACCTCTGGTAACTTTTGGTCATATGCACCACAAACTGCGACACAAAAAGCAGGAGTTGCGGAAGTCGCTGGAGGTGAGTGCGGAGGGTACGGTGTATTTGAATGCCGCCAGCGTACCGCGAATTGTGGAGAGAGAGTGCTCGAAATTGCGGAATTTCTCGATCGTCCTGCTGGAAAATGGATCGGTGTCGGAAGTGTCTCTGGTATGGGTAGGGCAAGATTTCGGGGTAGAAAGAGAACAAATTCTTTATCGGCGCGCTGAATCTGCAGCTATTTGTAGTTAGAGACAATTGCTGGTATGATAAAATGAATGCGCCCGGAGAGGTGGCAGAGTGGTCGAATGCGCCTGACTTGAAATCAGGAGAGAGGTGAAAACCTCTCCGAGGGTTCAAATCCCTCCCTCTCCGCATCTATTACACAGTAAGGGATTGACAGGATATAAGACGAAAACTGGAAGAGCGGGAAGAGAAAAATGGTATATGGACTGGTATATATACCAAAACGGTATATACGTCGTTCTAACCCTTACTGTGACCTGTTTGCTTACCCCAGTGTCTCTTACCCGATACTCGCTTACAAGCGGACTCTTCTATCAATTTTCTAGTGGTCATTTTATCCCTGGTAGGGAGTTTGGTTGATTGTGGCAGCTATATGTTGCCGTAATCAATTACGGAGCCATCGGGTTTCAATCCCTAGTAGGGTGAGTTAGGTTGCTTTCAAGTGTATTTCTGAGAATAGGCGGCAATAATAGCCGCCTATGAATGAAAATACTAACCTACTGGAAGTCATCACCATCCAATATATCCAAGATTGCCTCTACGTCCGCTAGGTCGCACTTGGACTTTTTGCGCTTGGCTTTCAGCCTGTTGAGTAAGCTGGCTGGCTCAGGTCGCTCAATTCCGTGCGCTGGTGCTGTTGGCGGACTAGCTCGCACCGACTCAAGTTGCGATCGGACTTCCTCTAACTGTCGGTCAAGTTTTTCCCTTTCGTTTTCAGAGTTACCTAACCCACTCTGTAACCGCTGATTTTCTGCCTGTACTGCTTCTAATTGCTGCCTGAGCGATTCAATCTCATTTTCACTCAGGCTCGAAGTTTTCCCGGCAAGTCCTCACCCTCAAGAGTTTCAGCAGGTATGTTACCGTCATCAGAGACAAGTGTGTTACTAACGCTTGGAGGTACAATACTTGCCGACAACGGTATGTTACTAGTCCTTTGAGGTATGGTATTTACCTTAATAGGTATGTTATCCACTGTATCCGGTATGTTACTGCCCTCGCTGTCTGATATTCCAAAAAACTCTGTGAGCGCAGCGTTCACGCCCGCCGAGAACATCGTACCCTTCTTGGATTTCAGCCCCTTCTGTTCGCAGAACGCAACCAAGGCTCGCTCTACAGCGGGGTCGAGGTATACGGCAATGTGTTTCTTGTCAGTAGCCACGGTATGTTACCTTTTAAGTACAATACCAAGTTAACATACTTTTTAGAAGTAACACACCAATTTATGTTACTTCTCCCAAAACCCCTCAAACCGCTGATGCGAAAGCAAGAGGCTGGAACCCAGCCTCGTCAAGGATTAGGCAAAATGTTTTTAAAAACTATTTTCCTACTTTTCTTAGCTTGCACGGAATTGGTTTTTAAAAATTGCTTCCTACTTTCAGCCACATCTGCGGAATGCGACTTATTATCCCGGCACGGGAGTTCGATCGCTTCATTCACACTATGCACACGACTCGATTGAAAACTTTTAACCCCTGACCTGCGCGATCGGAATCAAATCCGCATCAAGTCCTCAGACCTCAGCCAAGTTGTAAAAGTACCATCGGGTCTGAGACAAGCAATTTCATTCTGAGCGTTAAGGTTGTCCACGGTCAGAATCTCGCCTTCGTACTGTTCAATAAATTTTTCCCCTACATACTTAACCGATGTCCCTTTAGTCAAGCCACAGTATTTCAGAAAACGGATATTCAGGTTTTCTTCTTTGCTGAAACTTTTACTGAAAAACCCTCGTACTTGAGGAGCGGATGAGGCGACCCGTTCCATAACCTTTTTTGCTTCTTCCCGGCTACCTTTAGCTATAGCGTCCCGCATCTGATCGGCTAATTTTTCACCACAAAATTTACTTTGGGCGGTTGCAGGACTTTGAGGGGGACTTTGCACCACTTCTGCACCACTTATTGCAGGACTTAAACCCGTGTCCTGTATGGGGTTTGCACCACTTGCACCACTTAAGGGGGCAACTTCCTTTACTTCTAGTGTTTCCTGATTTTCTTGACCTACACTTTCCGATTTCTCGGTGTTTTCACTTTCTGCCAAAATGTTAGGGGATAAGTCCTGCAAGTCCTGCAAAGCCTTATCCCGTATGGGCGGAAGTCCTGCAATAAGTGGTGCAGAAGTGGTGCAAAGTCCTGCAAGTTGTTGCGAGTAAGTTGGGTGTTCGTCGCTATCCCGCCGTCGCCGCAATCCGATAAATGTGACATTTCGCCCGCTCCGATCGCGGACAACTGGTAAGGAATGAAAATTTAATAACTTTAGCGTCTGCTAAATAGTCGGAACTGCACGATAATTCCATTTTGGGAGATATTCATCAAAAATAATTTTCATTGTTTCTTTAAATCCCTTAGCTACTTTTCGACCTGTTTCATAAATTTTATCGCTCACATTTACTACCACAGAAAGCCCGGTTTTAGTATGAGTTTTTTCCATGAGTTTTTTCACTAACTCAAGAGAAGTAAAAATTACTCCTTGACAGGCTCTGGTTACGTGAGGAAACAAACGATGTTCAATCGGATTATACTTCGATGTATAGGGAGGATAGTGTGCAATCCTAATTTCTATTCCTAGCTCGTCAACTAATTTTTGTAAGTCCGATTTAAAGATATGATGATTGGAATTATTACTGCCACCGCCATCGCATTTTATCAAAATTGAATCGGCTTGAGGGTAGATAAATTTTCCGTAATTAACCCACCATAATTTGATCGATTCACAAGCAAATTCACTCGTGTCTTTACTGATTCCCAGGTTTAAATATCCTCGGTTATGTTGCAGATCGTAAATTCCATGAGGTATTACTTTTCCGTCTGCCAAACTCCAAAAATCATGGTCAAATGTCGTAACAGCTTCCGTAGTATATAGACTTCCTGCTCGATATAGATTTCCAATAAATTCCTTCTTTTTCGTGTCCATACTAACAATTGGATTTCCCTGTAACTCATACTCTGCCGTAATTCGGACCAGATTTTCAAATTGTTCATTACGATTCTTTGTTACTCCGGTTGTTTGTTTTTTTTGAGCTTGACGTTTCACATATCCATGTTTTTTTAACAATTTTTTAACAACTGTTGTACTGACTATTGTTTCCTGAGCCTTCAGACCTTCAACTATTTGTTGCTGGGTCAGATTTGTCCATTTAATTTTTTCCGACATTGGATCTCCGGCTGTGTGGTTTTTTAAGACTTCTAAAAAACGCTCATTTAAATCAGGTATCTCAGACTCCCTAGTTTTTCTTCCTCCTCCAGGTCGGCGAATTCTCTGTTGATTAAAAGTAATGTCTGATTCAGTTTTTAATTCCTTAATTCCCTTGGCTATTGTATTCCTGTCTATTCCCAAAACTCGGGCTATGTAAGTAATTCCACCACGACCAAGTTTTAGGGCTTAAGAAAGCTGCATATTTTCTTTGCTCTTTTTCAGATAAAGACTGATGATGTTTTCGCATTAAATCAGTAATTTCGTGTGAGTAACACATAAATTAAGTTAGTAAGAAATGATTTTGATCACAAAATCTTGGGCGACATAAGAAGAACCAAGTAGGTATAATATTTGATATCTCTACCGAAACATAAACCTATTCATATTCACTCATTTATTTATTATACATCGCTGATGTTATTAAATTTTCATTCCTAAGTTGTCTGCACCTGTTTTGCTGTTGTCGATACTTTTCCGGATCTCGTTGGGAATCATATCCCCGATGTGAGAAGCTCTGAGTGTCCCGGAACTGGATTCTGTTTTGCTTGCCATTCAGCTTGTCTATCCTTGAGATTAGGTTTATTTAAGTAAGATAAACCTAAAAAACTTAATATTTCCTTTGATTACGCAATTTCAATCAATAATGACTGCTTAAATAAGTTTTACGATCTGTCTTTTGACAGAGGTGATACAATGAAAAAAAATTAAGTTTGACAGATGGTATTTTGACAAAATAAACTATTATTTTTATAATAGTGGGCTTTTTTCAAATGCGTGGTTAAGCAGAAACCGGGTTTGCGAACAAAACTTCTGCATTTGATTGTAGGTGTTCGGCATCAACCTAGTTTTTACTAATTATTAGAGTGCCGTCCGCATCGAAATTTTTACTGATTATTGTTGGGTGCGGAGTACAAAAGCTGCATATATATGAGATTTTTAACTAGCTAAAAATCTTTTTGTGCCGATCGCAAATTGGGAACCTATTATCGGCGCGCGTTCGGCGCACCAAAGATGCAATGCCAGATGCCTGACATCCGATCGCAGCCGTATTCCCGCCAAATAACCCGCGATTGAAAATCAGCCTGATATTGTCAGAATCAGAAACTTGCCCGCTGTCCGGTAACATGAGAAAGGATTAATTTTTAACAGCGCGGCATGGCTACTATTTGGGAACTCGACTTTTACAGCCGTCCAATCCTAGACGAGCGAGAGAAAAAAAAATGGGAAGTGTTGATCTGCGAAAGCCCGCTGAATGTAGGCGACAAGGCAGAATCTCTGTTTCGCTATTCGCAATGGAGCTCCAGTTCTACCGTGAATTCCCTGTGGCTGGCGGGTGCAATTAAAGATGCGATCGCCGCAGCGCCGAAACGCCCCGAAAAAATCCGCTTTTTCCGCCGCCAAATGGGGAACATGATTACTAAAGCCTGCGAGGAGTTGGACATTCCCGCCGCCTGCAGCCGCCGCACCCTCGCCCTCAGCCTGTGGCTGGAAGAACGGATGCAAAACGTTTATCCCGCCGAACCGGGCTATCAACCGGTTGTGAACCCGAGCGTTCAATTTGTACCCGAAACGCCAGTTGCGCTGCCGGACGCTTTAATCGGCGAAAAATGGGCGTTTGTGAGTTTGCCGATCGCCGCTTTTGACGAAATGTCCGAGTGGGATATCGGATTTGGCGAGGCTTTCGGACTGCCGATGACAGGCCTGGGCCCGGAAACGCAAATTCCGGGACTGATTATCTACTCGTCGAGAGCAACAGCTTTGGCAGGTTGGATGTCGGGTTTGGAGTTGGCTTTTATCAAATTTGACAGCGGACCGCCCGCCAGGCTGGTATTAGATACGGGAGCTAACGATCGCTGGATTTTAGCTAATTTCAGAGACGCAGCAACTGAGAGAGAAGCGAAAGGATTTGAAGCCGCGAAAAAGCAAGCAAAACAAGTACATTTTTTAGCAATTCAGTCGAATCCTAAATCGGAATCTTTTGCAGGGTTTTGGCTGCTGCACGAACTAAGAATTTAGTCATCAGTCAGCAGTCATCAGTCAGCAGTTAATCTACTCATTTAGAAAGTGAGTTAACAGCTATATTGACTAATAACTAATGACTGATGACCGATGACTGTAAAATCTGGCGATCGCCCATTCCATCAGTTTCCCAAAAGAATCTAAATGTAGACCCGTACACCCACCCCATATCCAGTAAGTCATTGCCAATTCTTTAATCGAAAATCGAAAATCGAAAATCGAAAATCGACTGACGCCCTTGGCAAGATGCAAACAATCACAAATGCGTACAATCTTGTTATGGCCCATTCCATCAGTTTCCCAAAAGAATCTAAATGTAGACCCGTGCACCCACCCCATATCCAGTAAGTCATTGCCAATTCTTTAATCGAAAATCGAAAATCGAAAATCGAAAATCGACTGACGCCCTTGGCAAGATGCAAACAATCACAAATGCGTACAATCTTGTTATGGCCCATTCCATCAGTTTCCCAAAAGAATCTAAATGTAGACCCGTGCACCCACCCCATATCCAGTAAGTCATTGCCAATTCTTTAATCGAAAATCGAAAATCGAAAATCGAAAATCGAATCGCCCATTACCAACCACCGACAACAATGACCAATGACCAATCAGCAGAACAACTGCTAGAATTAGCCACCAAAGCAGGTGCAGAAGCTGCTGAGGTATTGGAATCGCAATCGCTCTCGCGGCCGGTCTTTTTTGAAGCAAACCGCCTCAAACAGCTAGAAACCGCCCAAGCAGAAGGCATTGCCCTGCGGCTGTGGCGGGACGGGCGGCCGGGTTTGGCGGTGGCCTACGGGCCCGTGGAACCGCAAATTTTGGTGGACAGGGCGATCGCGCTTTCGCAACTCAACGAACGGGAAACCATCGAACTCGGCACCGGTGAGAAAGTTGTTTATCCCGATCGCGGAGTGTCGGTGCCGGCCGAACAGCTAGTAAACTGGGGAAAAGAGGCGATCGCGATCGTCCGCGAAGCCTATCCCGAAAGCCTCTGCACCGCCGAACTCGACTGCGAAATCGAAAGCACCCGCTTGCTGAACACCAGAGGCTTGGATTCCAGTCACACCGACACCACCCTCAGCGGTTACTTGTCAGCAGAATTAGTGCGGGGCGAAGATTTCCTCAACATTTGGGAAGGCGAAACCGAACGCGGTACCCTCGACTTAAACACCAGTGCCAAGCGGGTTTTGCAGCGTTTAGAATGGGCGAAAGATAATGTTGCCCCCCCCACGGGCCGCGTGCCGGTGCTGTTTACAGCCAAAGCAGCCGACTTGCTGTGGGGGACTGTCTCTGCGGCGTTGAACGGCAAACAGGTACTCGAAGGCGCTTCGCCTTGGAACGATCGATTGGGCCAACAAGTGACTTCGCCGCTTGTCACCCTCTCGCAGCAGCCGGATATCGGGCCCTATAGCTGTCCCTTTGACGACGAAGGTACTCCCACTCGGGCGATCGTCTTTATCAACAGCGGAGTGTTGCAGCTATTTTATACCGATCGCACCACCGGTCGATCCTTGGGCAGCGGCACCACCGGCAACGGATTTCGCCCGGGTTTGGGCAGCTATCCGACGCCGAGTTTGTTCAATGTTTTGATTAAACCAGGTTCGCTTTCGCTAATCGATTTAATCACTAAATTAGACGACGGAATTGTAGTAGATCAAATGCTTGGCGGCAGTGCTGGAATTTCCGGCGATTTTTCAATAAACGTCGATCTCGGCTACCGAGTCAAAAAAGGTCAAATAGTCGGCAGAATCAAAGACACGATGGTAGCAGGCAACGTCTACAATGTCCTCAAACAATTAGTAGAATTGGGAGGAGACTCCGAGTGGAATGGTTCTTGCCACACACCGTCTGTAATTGTAGAGGGATTGTCCGCGATCGGCAAGAATTAAAGGAATCGGCCAAACAGGGCATCGGCCAAACAGGGCATGGGTAATTGGTAATCGGTAATAGTTAGTAGTTAGTAGTTAGTGGTTAGTGATTACTTGTTAGTAGTTTTTCTAATTAAAAATAACCAATTCCCAATGCCCTATGCCCCATGCCCCATGCCCCATGCCCATGCCCCATGCCCCATGCCCCATGCCCCATTCCCCATTCCCCATTCCCACACATAGTATGCGTATTTGTTTTATCGGCGATTCTTTTGTAAACGGTACTTGCGATCCCAAATGTCTCGGTTGGACAGGACGGATTTGCGCGGCCGCTTGCGGACAAGGACACGATATTACCTACTACAATTTAGGCATAAGGGGAGAAACCAGTGCCGATATAGAAACTCGTTGGTTCAACGAAGTTTCTTGCCGCCTACCTCACTACGGCGACGGCAGAATAGTATTTTCCTTTGGCGTCAACGACACTTACATAGAAAACGAAAAAATTCGCATTGAAACTGAGAAATCAATTGAAAATGCGCGATATATTCTCAAGTCTGCCCGAGAAACAGTCCCAGTTTTAATGGTAGGGCCACCGCCAGTTATCGATGCCGATCGCACAAGGCGGATTGCCAACTTATCCGAACAGTTTTCCCAAGTTTGCAGCGAGTTAAACGTGCCTTATCTAGAGGTTTGCACCCCGCTGCAAAACTCGGAAATTTGGCAAAAAGAACTTACCGAAAACGATGGCTGCCATCCGGGGGCCGCCGGTTACGCTGAATTAGCGAAAATAGTGCACAATTGGGACGGTTGGAAAGCGTGGTTTAAAAATATCAATATATCAGATCGAGAGACAGTAACGCTGTTCCGAGCCGTCGGCAAAAAAGAAATGGAACTGATTAAAGAAAGCGATTTTAGGGAATTTCCCCCGCGCTTATCTTTTCAGCCTACTTTTTATCCCGTGCTTCAAAAAGCCTATGCCATACAAATCGCGCGAGATTGGAATACAAAAGATGCAGCATCGGGATATTTCGGCTATGTTACCTGCTTTCGGGTGGCGGCAGAATTCTTGAAACAATATCCCGTACAAAATGTGGCCACTTCAATACACCAAGAATATTGGATTCCGGCAGAAGAATTGGCTCAATTCAATCAAAACATTGTGGGAAAAATTGAAATTTTTGCTGAATATCAACCCTAAACTAGGAGCGAACTATGCTTGAATTCAATCAATTTGAAGTTGTGAGTTTTGACTGCTACGGTACTCTGATAGATTGGGAAAGGGGGATATTGCCCGCCTTGAAACAATTGCTGTCAAATCGGGAAATTGATTTCAGCGATGAGGGTATTTTAGAGCTTTTTGCTGAATTTGAATCCGAACTAGAAAACCAAAATAATTATTATATAAGATATCGGGAGATTTTGCAAGAAATAGTGAAAAATTTCGGTCAACAATTTGATTTTGCACCGACAGAAACAGAAATAAACTGTTTGGTTGATTCCGTCAAAAATTGGCAACCATTTCCCGATACCGTTGCAGCCTTGTCAGCACTCAAGCAGAAATACAAACTGGCAGTAATTTCTAATATTGACGATGACTTGTTTGCTGGTACAGCCAAACACTTAAAAGTTGAACTCGACTGGTTGATTACTGCGGAACAAGTGCGATCGTACAAACCGTCAACTCGCAACTTTGAAATAGCCCTAGAAACAATGGGAATAGCACCGGCAAAACTGCTGCACGTTGCTCAAAGTGTATATCACGACATTGTACCCGCCGCATCAATGGGAATATCAACGGTGTGGGTAAATCGGCGACACGACAAAACAGGATCTGGGGCAACACTGTCGGCCAGCGGCAAGCCAGACTTGGAAGTGCGGGATTTGAAAACCTTGGTGGAGGCTATAGGGTAAATAACCGCAGATAGGTGACAGGCGGGACGCCCGCGGCACAGATTAACGCAAATGAATTCATTGGCGTTAATCTGCGTGCATCTGCGGTTAAACAATCCCTCAAATCCTAAATGAAAGTGAAATAAGCTCCATCGAGATTCAAATCTGTCACCCCTTGCACCGTGGCAATTAAATCGTCAGCTTGACCCGGTTGTTTGAGGAAAATGCTAGTAACATCCCCCGAAAGCGACAGCGAATAATTGTCCTTAATTCCCGAAAGGACGATCGCATCCTCAGCAGAATTAAACTCGCTAATCACAGCATTACCATCACCAGAGTAGTAAATTTTATCACTATCTCCCAGCAAGAAACGGTCATTACCTTCCCCGCCAGTCAAAGTATCAAACTCCCCAACTCCTGGGTTAGTAGCAATCGGATCGATACCTGCTAAAGTATCATCTCCTTCGCCACCGCTGACAACATCATTACCGCTGCCACCCAACAAGAAATCATTATCTAACTGACCGAAAATGCTGTCATCTCCCGCATCGCCGCCGAGAGAATCATCGCCCTTTCCACCAAGAATTATATCGTTACCCTCTCCTCCTAAAACAACATCCAAGCCTTTATTTGCGTACAGCGAATCATTACCGCCACCACCTAAGATGCCGTCGGAAGCTTTACCGCCGTAAACAATATCGTTGCCATTTCCAGCATCGATAAAGTCGTTACCAGCATTGCCCAATAGCGAATCTTCGCCGTCATTGCCCAGGATATTATCAGCACCATCCAAGCCGGAAATCGTATCGTTTTCAGCTAAACCATCCAGTGCGTCAGCTTGCGGAGTTCCGAAGAACAAATCGCTAAGCTGCCCGCCACTGAAAGTAGAATCAACGGTAGTATTCGGACTCGGAATCCCAATTGCCGGCGTTAAAATTTGGGGGCCGTCAGGTGTGGGAGTTGGCGTGGGTGTGGGTGTGGTTGGGAGTGGGGGTAGAGATGGAGGAACAAAGCGATCGAGAATAGTATTTCCCGACAAACCTGCAACATTTTCGATAAATCCGCTGCCGGGGCGATTGCTGCTGGGAGAATCGAAGAAATTGAGAATTTCGATGTCATCTGCGGCGTTGATTTTACCGTCTTGGTTGATGTCTACTAGCAAGCTAGTACCGCTGCGATCGACTCCAACTTTACCGGGACTTAGAAATAAAGCTGCGGTAACATCCGTGACAACCAGGCTGTCAGTGCCGGCACCTGCTTGAATCTTGCTGCCGGCGGATTGTGTGGGTTCGAGGAAAAAGGTATCGTTGCCGCCGCCACCGGTGAGGATGTCGGCACCGCCGTTGCCGATTAAGCTTTCATCGCTGCTGCTGCCGGTGATGGTATCGGCGAAAGCTGTACCGATGATGACTTCGATACCGCTGAGGGTATCAGTACCTTCGGCTGTGGAACTTCCCGCCGCGAGATTGATATTAACAGGACTGGGGAGAGTAGCATAAGACACCGTATCGATACCGGCACCGCCGACAATACTGTCATTGCCCAAACCGCCGTCAAGGGAATCATCCCCGTCGCCGCCGTCGAGAGTATCATTGTCTTCTCCGCCGAACAGAGAGTCATTGCCGACACCGCCGAAGAGACTGTCATTCCCTTCATAGCCGTCGAGAGTATCGTTGCCGTCTCCACCATTGAGAATGTCATCGCCCTCATAGGCCCAGAGACTGTCATCACCGGCATTGCCTAACAAAGTATCGTTACCTTCGCCGCCATCGAGAGTGTCGTTACCTCCACCGCCGTCGAGGTAATCGTTGCCAACTCCCGTACCGAGAATTACGTCACCGCCTGCCTCGGCAATCGTAATGAGTTCGTCGCCGTTCAACAAGTCGTTGCCAGCATTTCCGAACAGCGAGTCATTGCCTTGATTGCCCTCGATTTGATCGTCGCCGGCCAATCCGTCAATGCTGTCATCGCCAGTGCCCCCTGGCAGGAAATCATCTTCAGGAGTCGCCTTCAGCGGGAAACTCTTGAGAATATCGGCCCCTGAGAGGTTGCCAACTTGTTCGATAAAACCGTCTCCTTGTTCGAGATTTGGTTCGGCGAAGAAGTCGAGAATTAACAAGTCGTCAGTCTCGTTAAAAATTCCGTCCTTGTTGAGGTCAATTAGCAAGTCGGTATCGAATTCGCCGCCCCGCGTCACGCCTGCCGTACCGGCCGCCAAGCCGATCGCCAGCGTGAGACCGTTGAGAGTTAGACTATCAGTGCCGCTGTCATCAGCAATGATGCTGCCCCCTGCGGAAGTAGCATTTAACACGTAGAAGTCATCGCCGATGCCGCCTTCTAGATAGTCGGCACCGCCACCGCCTTCTAGGGTATCGTTACCGCCATCTCCGTAGAGTTCGTCATTGCCGATGCCGCCGTTGAGGCTGTCATTGTCGAAGCCGCCGCTGAGTTCGTCATTGCCGTCACCGCCAGTTACCGTATCGTTGCCGTCACCGCCATCGGCGATATCGCTGCCGACACCGCCATCTAGGGAGTCGTTGCCTTCGCCACCATCTAGGAAGTCGTCTCCGGCATCTCCTGTAATGGTGTCGGCATCGTTTCCGCCGTAAACTTCGTCATCGCCGTCGCCGCCCCAGAGCAAATTATTGCCCAATTCATCCTCTAGGATGTCATTTCCCGCACCGCCAATTAGGCTGTCGTCACCTTCGTAACCATTTAAGTAGTCATCTCCGCTATCTCCTGTAATGGTGTCGGCATCGTTTCCGCCGTAAACTTCGTCATCGCCGTCGCCGCCCCAGAGCAAATTATTGCCCAATTCATCCTCTAGGATGTCATTTCCCGCACCGCCAATTAGGCTGTCGTTACCTTCGTAACCATTTAAGTAGTCGTCTCCGGCATCTCCTGTAATGGTGTCGGCATCGTTTCCGCCGTAAACTTCGTCATCGCCGTCGCCACCGGAGAGCAAATTATTGCCAAATTCATCCTCTAGGATGTCATTTCCCGCACCGCCAAACAGGCTGTCGTCACCGAGGCCCCCATCTAAGTAGTCGTCTCCGGCATCGCCTAATAGCGAGTCATTGCCTTCGTTGCCGAAGATTTCATCGTTGCCTGCAAGGCCGTCGATGATGTCATTTCCTGCGCTACCTTCGATCGAATCATCGCCGGTAGTCGGAGTTATCGGAGTCGGAGTTGGAGTTGGAGTCGGAGTCGGAGTTGGAGTTGGAGTTGGAGTTGGAGTTGGAGTTGGAGTTGGAGTTGGAGTCGGAGTTGGAGTCGGAGTTGGAGTCGGAGTTGGAGTCGGAGTTGGAGTCGGAGTTGGAGTCGGAGTTGGAGTTGGAGTTGGAGTTGGAGTCGGAGTTGGAGTTGGAACGGAGAGAATGTCACTACCAAGCAGGTTGCCGACGTTTTGGAAGCGGCCGCTAGTAGGCAAGTAAAAGTCTTCAATGGTCAAATCCTTGTCCACTTCTACCTTGCCGTCGGCATTCAAATCGATCAGCAAATTGTTGCCTTTTTTGTCAATCCCGTTCTGTCCCGCTGCGAGTTCTTTTGTTAGAGTAAGCTTCGGGAGTTGCGAGTCCTGCAATGTTGCTAAGGTGCTTGGCAGGGTACTGTTGTAGAGAATTAAATTATTGGCGACACCGCCAACATTTTTAATTTTGCTGCCTGCGGCTGTTTTGGCATCTAGGATGAAAGTAGTGTCTCCGCTGCCTCCCACTAGGGAGTCGCTACCGCCACCACCGATGAGGGTGTCGCCGCTACCGGAGGCGACGAGGGTGTCGTTGCCGCGGCCGCCGTAGAGGGTGTTGGCTGCATCGTTGCCGACTATTGAGTCATTTCCTTCGCCTGCGAAGGCATTTTCGATGATGCTGCCGGGGGCGATGGTCAGGGTTTGAGGAGGGAGTTCTTGTCCGGTAACTGTGCGGCCGGGTAGGGTACTTTGTCCACTGGGCGCTAGGTCGATAATAACGTTGTCAGTGATGGCGGCAACGTTGATGATGTCGTTGCCAGCGTTGGTGTCGCTGAGAGTTTTGCGTGCAGCATCGGTGAAACTTGCGAACTCGTTGGTGTAGATGTAGGTGTTGTCGTTAATGATGTCGTCGCCGTACAGTCGCAAAGCTGCGCCTTTGAGTACGCCGATATTGTTGCCGCTGGTGGGAGTTGTGTTGCCTTGATATATGAACGGTTGACCCGTATTTTTGGGGTCGTTGGTGGCGCTATTATCGGAAATGTTCAGTTTCCAATCGCCAATGCCGGTTTCTCCCCAGTGGCGGGAACTGGTGAAGGTGTAGTTAACGGTTGTGTCTTTGAAACCGTAATCGGTTTTTTTCTCACCTACCTCTGTGAAATAAGGTACACGATCGAGAATTACACTCTTGGTTCCGTCAGGAGATGTCAGCGTAACTACTAAGTCTTGAAATTGACCGTGCTCGATATTCAAGTCTAGTTCGAGCTTGTCGATGTTGATGCCTTGAGTAATCTTGAATGTTTGATTGATCCCTGCGGGATTATTGTTTTCGATAACCACCCCCGATTCTGGCAGGGTCAAATTGACAAGTTGAGATTTCTCATTTGCCGCAGTTGCCGCTTCATTTTTTGCAGTTCCAGATCGCAATTGCCAGGTTTCTGCTAACCGCACTGCTGCTGTGGCATCGACTAATCCGAAGCCGTAGTCGTGATTGACGTGGAGCCCGCCACCGTTCCAGTTTTTAGCACCGTTAAATTTCCATGTGTCTTTACCAATGATTTGGTCAGCCTTGTCGTTATTCGGGTCATTTTTGCGGGCTGAGTAAGCCAGGATTTCCTGAACGTCGCGGTAGCCGAGTTTCGGATTGGCTTGCAGCATTAAAGCGACAACCCCTGAAACCATCGGCGTCGCTGACGACGTGCCGTTAAACCCGTTGTGGTAGTTGTTTTTTGGAAAATTTATGTAATCCCCATCCGCGTCAAGTGGGTTTTTGTTGTAGCCATCATTGCCAGTACGATCGACAGTGGCAATGGTGGCAGGACGATCGCCGAAGGCCGAGACCAGAAGCGGTGCACCCGGATTGCTGTACGGGGCAACAACTCCCTTATTGTCGATCGCAGCTACGGCGATTACATAACGACTGCTTTCGTAATCCCCTGAGTTGACATTTCTCCCCCGCTGTTGTGCTGCGGGCAACTTTGGGTTAACATTTTCCCGCTCATTTCCCCCAGCCCAAGCAAATACAGTGCCTAACCCGCCGCGGCCTTCGGTGACGGCTTTTTTGATGGCTGCAATTCCGGAGGTATTGCTAAAATCCAAGCTCTGGTTAAATCCCCAGCTATTATTGGAAACATCGAATTTAGTTTGCGCCTCTAAACTTGGAAGCCTACCTTCAGAATTGGATTTGTAACCGGCGATCGTTGCTTCATAAGCAACACCCACTGTGCCGAGATTGTTTCTCCTACCTGCGATAATCCCAGCAACAGCAGTACCGTGATTGTCATCTGCTGTTGCTGGAGAGGGGCCGCCGTCGCCATTTGGCAGCGACAGCGATAGATCGAAGTTACCTGCGAAATCTTCGTGGGTGCCATCGATGCCATCATCAACGACGGCGACTTTGATGCCTTTGCCCGTATACTGCGGCCACAGAGGAAGTACATTGAGGTCGATACCGGGAGTACCTTTGTCTACGCCTACAAATGGTTGGAAATTTACTTTTTGCCCATTGTTGAACAGCCACCACTGGTCTTCGGTGAACAGCTTTTTGTCTAGGGGCTTTGTGCCTAGGGGATCTGTTAAGTCGTCTGGCAATCTGGATTTAGTAGTCATAACAAGGCTCTCCTGATAATTTTCTTAACTGCTGGTGAAAGCGATCGGGTCTGAGGAAAAGGCGATCTTATCGGCCTTTAGGTAAGATTGCCTTCTCCTCGCTTCCCCCATAAGATAGATTTTTTCATAGATGGGTAGCGAGCGCCAACTAACTCCCAGGGAATAAAAATTACCTGTTACAGTTCACAAATATCCAACCGCATACAGAACCCAAGCGATCGCGGGTTGACTTTCGCTATCTCTATTGTTTATGCTGACCGCTGTTTGTAGAGGTCGGAAAAGTCGGATCTTCAACTCCCAAAAGTCGGAAAAGTCGGATCTTTGGCTCGGAGGGGGGGTTGAGGGTTGACTTTTGAGGGTTGTTGTGTATCAGGAATTGAAGAGGTCAAATGGGCGAAATAATTTTCAGCAAAGTGAGTCTCAACAAATCAGGGAAGTAGTTCTTCGGTACTTGTTATGGTAAATGGACTGCTGCGAGCTCTTCGACTGCTTGGAAGCGATCGCTGGCAAGATATCAAATGGGTTCTATAAACATATAGAATTAATCTGCGTTAATCTGCGTGAACCTCCGGTTAAAAATTAGTTATATTTTGCCAAGTCGAAGGATTTTTCGCTAAAGTGCGATCGAGCAGACAATTCTCAGGCCATCTACGCTATTTATGCCGTACATAACTATCCCTAAACAATTTAGGGAGCCTTCCAGGGTCATCAAATCTCAACTTTTTTTACGGCCGAAACGCCTAGCCATTTTTGAAGCTTGTCTGATCGGCTTAGTAGCCGGACTGGCAGGTGTTTTGCTAAAGTCAGGAGTCGGATGGCTCGGCAGTTGGCGAGTTGCTACCTCGACATTAATCCCAGCTTGGATATTACTGCCGGGCGTCGGTTTATCCGGCGGGTTGCTAACAGGTTTTTTGGTAGAACGTTTGGCTCCTGAAACGGCAGGCAGCGGCATTCCTCACGTCAAAGCTGCTCTCGGCGGAGTCAATCTTTCCTTAGATTTGCGAGTAGCTGTCGCCAAACTTTTGACGACTATTTTAGCAGTTGGTTCCGGTTTAACTTTAGGAAGGCAAGGCCCGACTGTCCAAATAGGAGCATCTTTGGCCGGCTGGATCGGTCACTTGATGCCTACTTCCCCTGACTACCGCCGACAATTGATTGCTTGCGGTGCTGCGGCAGGATTGGCTGCTGGTTTCAATGCTCCCATTGCAGGAGTTTTGTTTGTAGTTGAAGAACTGCTGCACGACGTTTCGGGATTGACTTTAGGGACTGCAATTATCGCTTCATTTATCGGTGCAGTTGTCTCGCAGCTATTGGGCGGCGATAGTTTAAGTTTGAACCTTCGCGCCTACCAAACCAGTTTTGATGCTCAGGAAATCCCTTTTTACATTCTGTTAGGAGTTTTAGCGGGATGGCTGGGAGCTTTGTTCACTAAAGGGATTATGGCTAGCTTGCAATTTAACAGGCGATCGCTCAAATTAGCTTTGCCTGCGCGAATGGCTCTAGCTGGCATAATCTGCGGTTCGGTAATAGCTTTGCTCCCAGAAACTTTCCGCAACAATACGGGTTTGCGGGAGTTTCTGCTGACCGGTGAAGCAAGCGGGATAACGAGTTTAATTGCTTTTGTAGCTCACTTTTTTCTGACAATTATTTCCGCTGCTTCTGGAGCTCCGGGAGGATTGTTTTCCCCTGCCCTAGTTCTCGGTTCTGCACTCGGCCACATGGTGGGCATTGTCCAGGCAGATTCCCTGGGCATCGGTTTGCCCGTAACTTACGCTTTAGCGGGAATGGGAGCGTTTTTTTGTGCGGTTTCTAGGGCGCCGATTACTGCGGTAGTAATTGTGTTTGAAATTACGGCGGATTTCAAATTAGTGCTGCCTTTGATGATCTGTTCTGTAGTGGCTTATTTAGTCGCAGAAAAGGTAGACAGCGGCTCTTTGTACAATCGCCTTTTGGAGTTTAACGGCATTCAACTGACAAAGGCAAAGGCTGCGAGCAATACTTTGAGCGACTTGTACGCAGATGACGTGATGCAGCGCCGAGTTGAAACTCTTTCAAGTTTGCTGACTTTCGATGAAGTGATGCAGGCTTTTTCGCGATCGCACCACCGAGGATTTCCTGTAGTTGAAGATGGCAAATTAGTCGGAATTGTCAGTCAAACCGATTTGGCAAATGCCCGCGACCGCAATTTGTCCGGCAACTCGCTGCTCAAAGAATTTATGACTGCACAGCCGATCGCAGTCAAAGCAAGCGATACTTTAAGCGAGGTTTTGTACAGGCTCAACAACTACAATATCAGCCGCTTGCCGGTCGTAGAAGGCCGCCATTTGGTGGGAATTATTACCCGCAGCGACATTATCCGAGTTGAATCCGATCGCCTCAGCGGAGAAACAACCCAGGGCCCGCATCCAGAACCTTCCTATGTTGTCTATCAAACCAGAGCTCCGCAAGTCGGAAACGGCCGCTTATTAGTGCCGCTTTCCAATCCCCAAACAGCACCCGCTTTGCTGCGGCTGGCTGCGGCGATCGCGCGCGATCGCAATTACGAATTAGAATGCCTGCAAATCATCTTAGTACCCCGCAACAGTTCCCCCTCAGAAACCGCAGTGCGGACAACCAAAAGCCGCCGCCTGCTGCAACAAGCAGAACGAATTATTCGCAATTGGAACTTGCCGGTACACACCCAAATACGGGTAGCTCACGACGTGCCTAACACAATTTTGGAGACAATTAAGGAGCGGCATATCGATTTAATTTTAATGGGATGGCAAGGCGAAAAATCCAACGCAGGACGCATTTTTGGCGATGTGGTAGATACCGTAATTCGGCAAGCCGGCTGCGAGGTTATTTTGGTGAAATGGAGCGAAAAAATATTAGCAACCCGCAAGAAAAATGAGTTTTCGGCTACTTTGAGCGGGCGGAAATATGCGTCTGTAGAATGGCAGTTAAATGCCGAAGGAGTTGACGGCGCAGATAATCCCACATTGGCGAGATCCTCAGATTCACCAGCGACTTCTGAGACTGAATTTGCCCCGCCGAATGCAGACATTCCAGCGCCCGAATTGGGACTGCACACGCTGATGGGTTTGCACCGCTGGTTGGTGCCAATTCGGGGCGGTTACAAGCAAGCTGCGGCTTTGCGGCTGCTACCTGCTTTGGTGGCTGCGAGTGCTGTACCGGAGATTAAATTGTGTCAGGTTCACCAGCCTTCTGGTGCAGAACCCGATCGCCGCGAATTAAAGCAAGCAGCGGAGTTTATCAAGCGGCGGGTTAGCTGTTCGATAATAGCGACTTCGGTTTGCGCTAAATCGGTTTCTGATGCTTTAATTGATTTGGCTCAGAACGATCGGTGCGATGCGATCGTCCTGGGAGCTAGCCGTGAAGGGCTCCTCAAGCAGGTGATTCACGGGAACATCCCGGAAGCTGTGGCGCGCGGGTGCGACTGTACAGTCATTTTAGTGCGATCGGCCTGTTAGCGAACCAGACGGGAATCCCCCTTCTTCCTGACATCCGTTAAATGCCTTACCGAATCCGTGGGCGAATTTCCTTCTTCTTATGGCAGCCAAAAATCGGGAATGAATGTTTTAGTCACACTCCGAGTAAACTGATTAATCTTTCTCCCAATTTGAATGTGCGGTTCGTCAGGTTCCACGGGAATAATTGTCGCTTTGTTTCCGATTCCGAAACGCGAAATTACCAAATTAGCCGCCTCCAAACCAGTAACATAAGCTTTTTCCTGCGACCAAGAACCGTGACGGGTCACAACCCAATCGCCGCTCATGAATACATTATCATAACTTGTTACAGCAGGCAGCAAATACTGATAGCTGCCAGGGGCGAAATGCGTCACCGCCCGCGACAGCCGAATCGCGCTGCTGTCAATTATTTTTGCCTCCCGAAAAGCGGGGATGCAAGTGGCTAAATCCCGCTGAACTAAGGAAACTATTTCCTCATCTTTCAGGGGAATTAATTGATTTGCGTGATAAAAGTCAGCTTCGACAACTGTTCCCGGTTCGTCTCGAAATTCGTCGTGCAAAGCATTCAAATCAAAAAACGTCCAACCTGTAGTTGAGCTAAATCCAAAACAGGCATTAGAAGGCAGGGAAATCTCAATTTTCCTGTCAAACCACAGGCGAACAGCTAACACGTCAACTGCATCCAAATTCATCGCGTCCCGAAACTCTTGGCGATTTTGCAAAGCTGGACTGCTGCTGATAATTTTTTGCATTCCCGTGACGCCAACAGCAAAAATAACTGCATCTGCATGGAAGGTTTCTTCGCCACAAACAACGCCTGTTGCTCGGTTGTTGCTGTCAACTATTACATCAGTAACTCGCTGCTTTGTCAATACTTTTGCACCGAGTTTTTCAATGCGTTCGACCCAGGGGCGAAAGATTTTTTCTCCTACTGTGCCGCGACACCAAACTACATCAAAATTCGGTTGGTGTGCTAATATGAAATAATAAAGCATTCCTAAAGCTGCGGCAGCAGAACATTGTTCTCCTGGTGCAAATAAACCTACTAACAACATCGGTTCAAAAGCATCGCGGTACAGTCTTGCAGAAACGCCAAACTGTTTGAACAATTCGCGGGCTGTGACGCGATCGTACCTGCGCCAAGCTTCGTCGGAATTGTCGAAATCTAGGACGGCGTAGAGTAAGGGCAAGGCTGAAAGCCGATCGACTAATGGCAGCCTTTTAAATCTGGTGTAAAGAAAGGTTCCTAACGGTGTGGGAAGGATCGGTTCGTCCTGAAAAATCGGCGATTCTACTTCCAATCCCGCCGGTGAATACTGACAAGAACGAGTCCAAGGCGTGAAGGGATCGAGTCCTAATTGCTTGACTAAGGAAAAGATATTTTGGTAGGGATACCAGAAGCCGTGAATCCCAGCTTCTACGGAACGCCCGCCGGCGGTTTTCCACCCTGCAACTAAGCCGCCCGGATAAGGGCCTGCTTCTAACAAGGTGACATCATAGCCTTGCTGGGCTAGGTGATAGGTAGCGCCTAAACCTGCCCATCCTGCACCGACGACGACTATTTTGGGGGTTGACGATTCTGCTGACATTGCGTACCTCTTGATATTTTATTAATGATGACATAATTCATAAAATACGGATTTGATATAAAATGTGTTGAATTATGTGCTAAATTTCGCTTGAGTGAATAATGAGTGTCAAAAACCGCCAGCAAACTAACCTGTTGCTGCTATTATTTCCCGCTACCGCATGGCTGATGGTTTTCTTCATTTTCCCCGTGCTAATTGTACTGTTGTACAGTTTCTTAGAACGCGGTACTTACGGCGGCGTCACTTGGATATTTACTCTCAGCAACTACCAGCGTTTGTTCAGCGGACTTTTCTTAGGAGTAATTGGGCGATCGCTCTGGCTGGCTTTTCTAACAACTGCCGCTTGCTTGTTAGTCGGCTATCCCCTCGCATTCTTCATCGCCACCCGTTCTCCCCGCTGGCGAAATGCTTTGCTGTTGCTGGTAATTATTCCATTTTGGACTAATTTTTTAGTGAGAACCTACGCCTGGATCGTACTCCTGCGTAGCGAAGGAGTAGTCAACACAGCCCTGCAAAGCCTGCAAATTATTAGCGAACCGTTAAACTTGCTTTTTACGCCTTTCGCTGTGGCGATCGGTCTTATTTACGGCTATTTACCTTTCATGGTTCTGCCTTTATATTCTAGCATAGAACGCTTCAATTTTTCACTGGTAGAAGCCGCTCACGATTTAGGGGCTAATGATATCAGAACTTTCTGGCGCGTCTTTTTACCATTAACTACTCGCGGTATTGTTGCAGGCTCTATTTTAGTTTTTGTTCCCGCAGTCGGCGCTTTCATCACACCGGATATATTGGGCGGTTCTAAAACTGTTATGGTGGGAAATTTGATTCAAAATCAGTTTATGAGAGCCCGCGATTGGCCTTTTGGATCGGCGCTTTCTATGCTGTTGACGGTAATCATATTGATTCCTGTGTTAATTTACTTCCGCGTGTCTGACGAAACTTAAACAGGTAGATTGAGATTGACAGTTGGGTGGGGGCGGGTTTATGAGATTATTGGTCTTAGACACAGATTGTCTGTAAAACCCGCCCCTACAGGCGAACCTATTTTTGACTAATGACTGAACTAGATTTACTCGTGCGGGCGATCGGCAAAAAGTGGCTTTGGGTACAAGCTGTACTAGCATTAGCCTTTCTTTACTTGCCAATTCTCGTCTTAATTATTTACTCCTTTAACGCCTCCCGATTCAATGCCGTTTGGCGCGGCTTTACCCTCGATTGGTACCGCAGTTTGTTTAGCAATGCAGGCGCGACGATTGCTGCGAGTAGCAGCGCCGGAATCTGGACAGCCCTCAACAACAGCTTGCTAATTGCAGCTATTTCGACTTTGCTGGCAACCGTTTTTGGCACAATGGTCGCGCTAGCACTGGAACGCTTTCATTTTCCGGGGCGCAAAGCAGTAGAAGCTTTACTGTTTTTGCCGATTATTATGCCCGAAATTACGATCGGCATTTCGCTGCTAGTTTTCTTTACCCTAGTATTTCGGATCGTAGAAAATCTTACAGGAATTCGCCTCAATCTCGGCTTACCTACTGTAATTATCGGTCACGTTGTCTTTAATATTTCCTTTGTGACTATTACTGTCAGGGCGCGTTTGGCGGAACTAGATCCTCAATTAGAACAAGCAGCTTTTGACTTAGGCGCTAACGAATGGCGGGCTTTTTGGCGCATCACTCTCCCTCTAATTTGGCCCGCTATTTTCAGCGCTGCACTCCTGGCTTTTACTTTGTCGCTGGACGATTTTGTCGTGACATTTTTTACCACCGGCGTCGGTTCCATGACGCTACCATTATTTGTTTACGGCATGATAAAATTCTCAGTGACGCCAGCGATTAATGCTATTTCAACTTTGATGTTGTTGGCTTCATTGTTGCTGGTTGTATCATCGTTAAAAGTTCAAAAAAATTAAAAAATTTTCTTTCTGTGTCATAATTATTTTTATCTGCAACTAACAAAACCTATGAAACGCCTGCTGACTTTCCTAATTTTGTTCGTGATGAGTGCAACGGTGGCTTTCGGCTGTAGCCCCACAGGTGGCAACCAACAGCAAGTGCTCAGCATTTACAATTATGCAAGTTATATCGCCCCAGAAGCGATCGCCCAATTCGAGAAAGAGAACAATGTTAAAATTCAATACGACACTTTCGAGAACAGCGACGCACTCTATGCCAAACTCAAACAGGGAAACCCCGGTTACGACTTAATATTTCCCGCCGATTACATGGTGAAAATCATGATTGCAGAAAATATAATTGAGCCGCTGAATTTAAACAATATTCCCAACCAAAAAAACCTAGAACCTAAGTTTATCAATCAAGCTTTTGACCCTGGGAATAAATATTCGCTGCCCTACCAGTGGGGAACAATGGGAATTGGCTACAACGTGAAAACCACCAAGGGCGATATCAACAGTTGGGCGGCGATGTTCGACCCTAAATATACCGGAAAAGTGGCGTGGCAAGACGATGCGAGATACACATTTGCAGGAGTTTTAATGTATTTAGGATTTGACCCAAATACAACCAATCCCGAAGAGATTAACAAAGCCCGCGATTTGCTGATTAAAAGTAAAAATATCATTGCCGCTTTTGTCCCCGACACTGGTCAAAATCTCCTGGATCAAGGAGAAGTAAATCTGACAATGGAATGGAGCGGTGATATTTTCCAAGTGATGACAGAAAATCCTAATATCCGTTACGCTATTCCCAAAGAAGGAACAATTATCTTTTCTGACAACATGGCAATTCCCAAAGGTGCGCCCCACAAAGAGTTAGCGGAGAAATTTATTAACTTTATTTTGGAGCCAGAAGTAGGAGCCCAAATTTCCAATTTTATCCACTTCGGATCGCCCAACAAAGCAGCAATCGATCGAGGTTTAATCGACCCGAACGATTTGAAAAATCCTCAAATTTACCCGCCGGCTGATGTGTTTGGTAAAATGAAATTATTGGAGGATGTCGGGAAAGCAACCGCATTGTACGATCGAGCTTGGACGGAAGTTAAAGCAGGGGCCGGAAAGTAGATATATAGCCTTTCTCAGCAACGTGAGGTACGATCGGGCATCGGCCAAAGAGGGCATCGGCCAAAGAGGGCATCAAGCATACCTCACCACGCTTGAGAACCGATATAAAACAGATTTCGGCCGGGGCGGGTTTACTTAAATTTTTAGTTTGTATTAGAGATTTTGATGAACCAGCCCCCAGATAATTTATGTTTATTTAACCGGAATTGATCTCTAATTTTTATTAGTCATAACTAAGACATACTAACACAATGCACGCTGTCGAAGTTTTAGAAGTTTCCAAAGTATTTAAAAGTGTCCGCAGTCAAGATTTCTTAGCTGTAGACAACATCAACCTGCAAATTTACGATCGCGAATTCTTTTCTTTACTCGGCCCTTCCGGCTGCGGCAAAACTACAACTTTGCGAATGATCGCCGGTTTTGAAATGCCCACAGCGGGCGAAATTTACATTCACGGCCAACCGATGCAAAATCGCCCGCCATTTCACCGCCCAGTAAATACGGTATTTCAAAACTATGCTTTATTTCCGCACATGACAGTAGCACAAAATGCCGCTTTTGGGTTAGAAATGGAGAATTTGCCTCAGAAAACAATTCGCGATCGCGTTGCTGAAGCCTTAGCGTTAGTACAGTTAACCGAGGTAGGAAAACGATATCCCCGCCAACTGTCAGGAGGACAGCAGCAGCGAGTAGCACTAGCAAGAGCATTAGTCAAACAACCGTCTGTTTTGCTGTTAGATGAACCCCTAGGAGCGCTGGATTTAAAATTGCGTAAAGAGATGCAGTTAGAATTAAAAAAAATGCAGCGAAAACTGGGAATTACGTTTATTTATGTAACTCACGATCAGGAAGAAGCGCTAACAATGTCGGACAGAATTGCAGTTATGGATGGAGGAAAACTGCAACAAGTCGGGACGCCTGTTGATATTTATGAATATCCTAAAACGCGGTTTGTTGCTGATTTTATTGGCGAGAGCAATTTTTTAAGTGGTCGAGTAGTAGAAAAGCAAAACGGTAAAATAATCGTGTTGGTTGACCAGCAGTTAGCCGTGTTAGTTGCAACAGCCGAAGATATCCCCGCTGGGAAAGTTGTTACCCTGGTGTTGCGACCAGAAAAAGCTGCTATTTACCCGGCTAATTATGACGATGAAAATAGCTGGCCGGGAATAGTAGAAGAGGCTATTTATATAGGCACCGATACGCGCTATACGGTGCGGTTGACTGCTAAAAGTTCGATCGCCCTTCGCCGACAAAACTTGCACAGAGATGACTTGCAGCGACACCAAGTCGGCGACAGCGTTCGAGTGGCGGTGCCGCCGGAAAGTATCTACATTGTTTGACACTCAAGCGGGCTTAAGCCACGCTCGATTCTGCGGACAGACTAAGATTAGGTAGTGTCCGAAGTCTAACTATCGCTTTCTTCCTTCTGCTTCCTCCTTCTTCCTTAGCGTCCTTAGTGTCTTCGCGGTTCAATAATCTAGACAGTATTGCTGCTAAACTCGCGTTTGACTTTGCAAAATTTCCTCCAACAGCCGCTCTTGACTTTTCGCAGGTTCTTTGCAAGTCAAACACTCGCAAACTAACCCGACAACACCTTCAGGCAAATCAGCCTCAATCTGACAGACAGCAGTCGGATAATACTGCGAAATCAACCCGGAAATCTGGTCGGGTGACGTGCGAATCAAGGTAGAATGCTGATACCAGTCGATCGCCGAAAGTAGACTCGGACAAGCTTGCGGAGAATCTTGCACAATACTGCTGAAAGCTTGCAAACCTTGCTCCGCGCGATCGAGATATTCCAAATTTTGGCCCAACAGCGCGAGGCGAACCAAAGAGGCGATCGCAATTCCATTCGCCGCCGGAGTTGCATTGTCTACATAGCTGCGTTCCCGCACCAACAAATCTCCGCTAGCATCCTTAGCAGTATTGTAATATCCTCCCAATTCCACGCTCCACAAAAACTCATCAAACTCTTCTTGTACCTGCAGAGCTTTCTCCAACCAAAACTGAGAATTCGGCAACTGTTTTGCCTCTTCCCGGTTGCCTAAAGCCAAACTCGCTTGGTGCAAATCCAACAAAGCTTTCACAAACAAAGCATAATCTTCCGACTGCGCGGTTACAGCAGATTGTCCGTCATAATTCAACCGCTGAAACCGCCCGTCCGTCCACTGATTGTCTAAAATAAAATTAGCAGTTGTCACAGCTAATTCCAGATATTCCAAATTTCCAAAAACAGCCGCAGCGCGGGCTAAACCAGAAATCATTAAGCTATTCCAAGCAGCAATCATTTTCGTGTCAGTAACTGCGGGAATTCTACCCGGCCAACTTTCGTTTTTAGCTTCTTGATTGTTGCGGGCTGGCGGAAAGGTTTTTACAGAATCGGGATGGCCACCGTAACGCACAGCAAAGAGTTTAGCCAAAGCCGTTTCTACCGTGTCGCTCAGTCTTCCCGGATGGCGGCGCTGCAATACATTCTTGCCTTCAAAGTTGCCGCTGCGACTAACAGTAAACTGTGCTTTAATTTCTGCCAATTCCTCAGCAGTTAATAGTTGTTCCAGTTCGGCATAAGTCCAGACATAAAATGCTCCTTCTTCCGGTTCAACTTCTTCACAAGTGTTAAAGCTGTCCGCATCCTGTGCAGCATAAAAATAGCCTGTCGGCGCAATCATTTCTCGCTTCAACCATTCTACTGTCCCCGCGATCGCAGTTTCAAAAGCAGGTTCTTGTATTCCCGCGCTCCACAAATTTGCTAAATACTCAACAATTTGACCGTTGTCGTAGAGCATTTTTTCAAAGTGCGGGACAGTCCAAGTCGCGTCAACCGTGTAGCGGTGAAATCCGCCTCCCACGTGGTCGTAAATGCCGCCCAATGCTAAGTCTAATCCGCGCTGAGTGCAAACTTGTTTGCTGTCGTATTTTGATTCAAAATTAAATCGCGTTCCCCGCAGTGCTAGCTCAGCATAAGGTATCATGGGAAAACTGGGGCCGGGGTTGTGGCCTGCCACAATTCCGGTGTTGATTTCTAAGCCTTTTTGAAAGATTTCGCGATTTAATTCGGCGGTTACTCCTGATAGCGCTGCCGACTGTTGGAGGTTGCTTAAAATCTCTCCTTTGAAAGCTTCTACTTTGCCTTTTTCTGTGTCGTAAAAGCGGCGAATTGCTTGCAAAACTTCTAAAAATCCGGGCCGTCCGTAGCGCGGTTCTACGGGGAAATAAGTGCCTCCGTAGAAGGGAACTCGCTCGTCGGGAGTGAGAAAAACGTTGAGCGGCCAACCGCCTTGACCGGTCATCATTTGCAAGGTTTGCATATAAATGCTGTCGATATCCGGGCGTTCTTCGCGATCGACTTTTATCGGTATAAAATGCGAATTCATGTATTGGGCGATCGCGCGATCGGAAAATGCTTCTCCTTCCATCACCGTACACCAGTGGCAGCTAGAGTAGCCAATTGACAGGAAAATCGGTTTATTTTCGCTTCGGGCCGCTTCCAAAGCTTCGTCGCACCAGGGCCACCAGTCGATCGGATTTTCGGCGTGTTTCCGCAGGTAAAGGCTTTGGGATTGAGCAAGACGGTTGACCATAATCAAGTCCACTTTAACTCGTGCTGAGTAAGCTTGTCAGTTCTCTAGCAGTTTAGCGCGAGATGTTTTAGTTGAGTTGTTGCTGATAATTATGTTTTAATATTAAGGCTGATTATCTCGATCTAATATGAGCTTATCATCTCGGAGAACCTTCAATCAACAGCTAGGACAATTTTTGCTGAGTGCTGCTGTTCCTCCTGCACTTCTCAAACTGAGCCAAACTGAATCCTCGGAGCAAGCTTTATTAGAAACTAATCTTAACAATTTCCTGGCTAAAGCAGACCCAGAAATAGAATTATTAGTCCCGACTTTTTTAGGTAACGACAAGCGTCGTTTCTACGGCAGAGGTGTTCCGAAAAGTTTGAAGTTAATCGACAAATTTCCACTCGGCAGCGGCCGGACTTTTCTGGGAAAGCGGTCTGTAGTTTGGAGCGGCGCGGGTTGGACTGGACAGCCGACAATTACCAGAGACGGGGGAAAAACTTATTTAATTATAGGTGCTTACGACCACAATTTGCGAAAAATAGATATTGCTACTAATCAAGAAGTTTGGCGCTATAAATTTGATGATATAATCAAAGGTTCATCAACAATTTATATCGATGAAAAAGCTAGCGCTGAAAACAAAATTGTTATTTTGCAGGGCAGCCGCAGCGGTGGCGGCGGCAAAAGTGTCGTGCCGAGTTTTAGGGCAATATCTTTTAGAACTGGCAAGGAACTTTGGAAATTGGACATCAGGAGAACGCCCAGCTACAGCCGGGATAATGACAGCAGCGCTTTGGACATCGGCGGTGGCGTTTTGTTCAATGCGGGGGAAAATGCGATCGGCTATTTTCTCGATAGTTCCACAAGCAATGCAAAAATCAAACAAGGCATCAAGCAGCCAAATATCTTGTCAGAAGTACAGCTTTATGCAGCAGGAGATATCAGCAAGCACGGCGGAAACTTGGTAGCGGAGTCATCGCCCTCACGGCTCAAAGATAGAATATTTGTAGCTGCTGGTTCCGGTCATATTTACGGTATTAGCATTGAAACTAAAAAGATAGTTTGGGATTTTTATACTGGTTCAGATTTGGATGGCAGTGCAGTAATTTCTAAATCGGGAAAACTGTTTTGTGCGATTGAAAAACAATACATTCAGGGCAACGGCGGAGTGCTGAAGCTGAATCCCAACAAGGAACCGAATGCCAGCGTCGAATGGTTTTTGCCGACGGGAAATCGCAGACTTTCTAGCTGGGAAGGCGGGATAATTGGCTCAGTGGCGTTGAATGACGAGTACAATTCAGGGGAGTTTCCGGCGCTGTTTGCCACAAATGCGATCGACGGCAATTTGTACATCGGTTCCCAAGATATGATTACAGGCAAAAAAACTTTTGTGCCTTGGCGAAACCAGTCTTGCGATACTCCGGTAATAGTGTTTAAAAAAGCGATTGGTTCTTCAATTTCTACTCCTATTTTTACCGATGGCAATAAACTGATTAGTGCGGGATACAACGGTGTATATTTGTTCAATTTGAATTGGGAACGAGCGAAGTCGGGGGATCGGAATGCGTTGAAAAATGCTAAAGGCGAGTTTTACCGTTTGAAAGTAATAGAATCGGGGAGATTTAAGCCGGGTTTGTCATTTGAGGCAACGCCTGTAGTTTGGGACGGAATTGTGAGGATTTGTGCGAGGGATGGCTGGATGTATACTTTGGGTTAGTTATTGGTATTTTTTACTTCTATCGGGAACAGGCTTTCCGGCCTGTTCTACAATAAGTAGACTCTGTTGTGGAACAGGCCGGAAAGCCTGTTCTTAAAAGGGTGTTGAAATCTGCCACCTATTCCTACCTGCGGTTTAACTGCAGTTATATGTATCAGAGAAATAATTTCGGAAATTATCGGAAACTCCTTATGGCAACTCATGAAACTCAAATAAGTCAAGTTTACGGTTCAGAGGATGCTCGAGGTATTTTACAGCTTGCGATCGCGCATCGCAAAATGCTTCACCTTCCATCACCCTGCACCAGCGGCAGCTAAAGTAGCGAATTGAGAGAAAAATCGGTTTATTTTCCCTCCGAGTCCTTTTTCAGGCTTTGTCGCACCAGGCCCACCAGTCGATCGAATTTTCGGCGTGTTTTCGCTTTTGCTGGCTAAGCCTGTCATATTATGTCCGATCGATTACCCCTAATCAGGTTTAGCCTCTTGAACCTCCTTCGAGAGAATAGTAATTATCACAAATTTATTGACCATTTTGATGGTAGCGAACAGGAAAAATCGTGATTAGACCCTGGAGAAAGTCTAAAAATCAGCGATCGCACCCACGCATTTTTTTGGTGACAAGCTACTCAAACCCTTACTGCGTCAAGTATTTCTACTTGTCGGCCGCCCGTTAAATTTGGGAATCGAGCTTTTTCGGAAAAATAATATCAACCAATTTTTAGCGAAAGCAGACCCAGAAATAGAAATATTAGTCCCAACATTTTTAGATAACGACCACCGCGCCTTCGACGGTAGACGCAGGGCTGTTTCATTCTTTTGTAGGGGCTGCCCCAATCCCACCAAATGCCTAAGAAATCCTGGATGGGTTTGGTCGGCATTCGGCGCACCACCCTACAAAAAAGCTGGTTTTCCGTAGGGGCAATCCGACCCCTACTCCCCGTGGTTGCCCCGAAACAGCCCTCACGGTAGAGGCCTTCCCAAAACTATGTCCCAGAAAGTCGAGTCGTCCCTTTAGTCTGCCAAAGTTCCGGCGTCACAGATCGTAACGAGCACCGAAACCATCGGTCTCTAGACAGAGATGTTGCACCGCGATCGATCGGCTTGTTTTGGGCGGCCTCTCCTGCCCAACCCGTACTCCCCACAAGAAAACTCATTCTTTGTGGAACCAATCCTGGGGCCGGTTCTTGGTAATGGTGCAACCTATAAGTCTAAATGGCGCTTGCTGCTGAATCCGAAAGCGAAAATCGACGCACCTAATACGATCCAAGATTTTGTCCTGAGTTATAGCGGTTCTCAGAAAGATTCGCGGACGTAGTTGGGATGCGAGCCCTCTTAGTTTAATTGGTTATATAGCCTTTCTCAAAAAGGTGAGGTACGAATTTTTACCTCTAAAGCTTGACAATACAGGGTTTCTGTATACCTCATTTATCTGAGAACCGCTATATAAGCAATCACTCATACCTCATCTTTTTGAGAAAGGGTATATAGCCCACATTCCGCACTTTCCACTGTCACCATCGGTTTTTACCTGTTTTTACCCAGCAATCAAGGTCTCACTTAAACTTTTCTACCGTACATTAACGGATAAAAATACTTTTTAAGGGCATAATTTAGAGCTTTAAAAGAGTCTTATCAGTAATTATGCTGTGTGAAATCCCTGTTGAGGAATCTGATTTATAGCTTTTAAAAAGAGAGAAAACTCCGGACTAAAATCCGGTTGGTAGCACCCCTATTTTTTGATGTACCCCACAGCAAATAGCTAGCTAGAGCTCATCAATTTAGGCATTTTGGCTAAATCAAATCAGCGCATTCTCAATCTTCATCGAATCTTTATCAAACCTACTTGCATTAACTTGTGCTTCAGTTTACATTGAATATGTGAAGGGAAAAAACCTGCTTCCACTCAACTAAAAAATAAAGGTGTCAACCATGAAATTGCAATTAAACTTAGTCAAATCTATTTTAGCTGTTGCCGGTGTCGCCACTGTTAGTGCAGTCTCCGCAGCACCTGCTTCTGCCTTCAGCTTTGGTAATATTGCTAGTGGCGATACCTGGGGAGACGCCTATGCAAATAGCTTTACATTTGACGTATTTGACCAAGGCGCATCAGTTCTTTTTAAGATTTCCAATTCGGGAAATGCTGATGCCTCTAGTATGTTTATCAGTAAAGTTCTGTTTGATGATAGTGGCTACCTGTCTAATGCCGTGGCTAACGTTGGTAACGTTGGTGACGTAGCCTTTAGTGGTGGTGCTGGTAACGATCAGTTGCCTCAAGGTGGTAATGGTTTCACCACAGACTATGCCTTCTCGCGTAACACTGGTGCTGGTAATAAATGGGGTGTCCAAGGTACCGAAACTTTCGGAGTCAGCTTTACTGGTAATTATGCTAATGTCATTTCCGCTTTGAATACCGGTGCCTTAAAATTAGGGTTGCACGTTCAAGCCTTACCAAATGGTAAAAGCGATTCTTACATCAGCACCATCAGCAGTAGCAACACTGAAGCTACTCCTGAACCTTTAACAATGCTTGCAGCCGCCGCCGCTGTTGGGTTTGGTACTATGTTCAAAAAGCAACGCGATCGGGTTCAAAAAGCTGAATAGGCGATCGTTTTCACTGCTTTTCGAGCCTGGCTTGATGGCACACTGATTATTTTATGGAGGAGCTAAAACCTGGTTTCTTGGTGAAACCAGGTTTCTTATTATCTGATAGCCCGTAGCCGTGAAAACCCCTGACTTTTAAGGCGAGATGAAACGCATTTGTAGCGTTACCGCTGTTATTAATATCTATAATTTAGTCCAGGGAATCAAATTTATCAACTAGGCATGGAAACCCCTGAGAGGGGGAGCAATCTCCGCAACGGACTCATCCGAATTGATGCGGAACAGTTAAAGGGCGAATAATCGCTGGATGGCTGGCGTAATTACAGCACCCCGGGGTAGCGGTATTGAACTTCCAGTCGCCCCTAGAAAGCACATTTAAGAACTACCGTAAGGCTGTTTCTTAATAATTTCAGATATAAAGACACGGAGATTCTTTAAAAGGAGATATAGCCTTTCTCAAAAAGATGAGGTATGAATGACACCTTATATAACCATAATAACGTATAGGGCTCGCATCCCAACTACGTACCTCATCTTTCTGAGAACCGCTATAATCACCATTGCTCGAATTCTAACTCCCTCAGCAGTATTTACTCCAACCTCAGTGTCACACTCTGCGCGGTTAAAATTTCGTCTGCTCTCAACAAATGCAAGCCTCATTGACGCTACTTATTTTTAATTTTTGTTGATTCACTAGCTTTTTAGTCTTTGCTTACAGAGGGTAAGTAAGCAAGCGCTAGGCACCCAACCAATCATTTCGAGTAAGAGTCTTTTCACTAGGTGTCCTAATGCCGGTGCGTTATAGCGGTTCGAGCTCTCAGATGAGGTACGTAGTTGGGATGCGAGCCCTATACGTTTAAGTGATTATACAAGCTATCAATCATACCTCATATTTTTGAGAAAGGCTATACATCTGAATCTCACCAACCCTCAAATTTCACAGTGTCTGCTAACATCATCTCCAAGATTTACGGCGTTTAAAATCCTCCGATTTCTTTCTGCAGGAGGGGTTCAAGCTACTGAGTTGTCCGCATTACCTACTATTTTTATGATACGATCTAAGAATAGTCTGGACTGTTTTTAGATCGAGCGTCTGAAACCCTCGATTTTCCGTGGGTACTTTGATTGCCGAATCGCCTTGAAACCCTTATTCTACGGTTGGCAATCAAAAACTGTCCGAAGTATGGCTCTCATCAATCAACTAATAACTAATATCTAAAATGTTCAAGAGAAAACTTTTTTGGCTCATCATTATCGCCACAGCTTTAGTAACTCTGAATATGACACTCCTGTGGAAACTGGATGATGTTGCTCATTTTTGGATGAGTATAGTTTTTTGGTTCGCTGTGGGTTCCCTGCTGTGGGACAACCAGGATATTCTCAAACAGAGTGATATAAAAAGTGACCTGTTATCGAAAATAGCAGGGACGCTATTAATAGCTTTTATTCTCTTTCAAAGTGCGGTGGTTTCCAGTAAATTCGATCCTTTTTTAAGACTTGCACCTTTTTTGTCTGGTTTAGCTTTGAGCCTAATTGCGGTAGGTTTTCAGAACTTAAAACTATATTGGCGTGAATTGGTCATACTATTTTTTCACGGCACCCCCAGTGTCCTTACGTTACCTTTAGTGGATTTTGTTACCTCGCTTACTGCTAAATTTGCTTATTATTCTTTGTGGTATGTCGGTTTTGATGTAACACGCGACGGTAATTATGTGGCTTTGCCGACAGGGAGGGTTTTGGTAAATGGGGGTTGTTCCGGTATAGAGGCAATGAATTACTTATTAGGTTTAGCTGTAATTTGTTTGTTGATGTTTCCTACTAAACAAAATAAGGCTTTGGTAATAGGTTTCGCTGTCATTTGTGGTTTTATTATTAATGTTTTTCGAGTGGCTGCAATGGCATTGTTAGTTGCATCTAATCGCCTAGATTTGTTTAAATATTGGCATGAGGGTGAAGGTTCTTTAGTGGTGGGAATGATTGCGGTGATTTTGTTTGGGATATTTTATCAATTTATGTTGAAACGAGATAGCAAACTCAGTCACAGTTCGGGAACTTAATTAGTTGCAATTTGAGGTGATATATCGGTTCTTCGATTTCCCCTCCCACAGTCAGGAGTGTCGATCGCTCAAATGTCCGGGTGTTGAAATCCGCCAATGTCACTACCTGCCGTTTAACGGCGCTTATATCTATCATAGAAAGGATGTCAGGAATTATCGGAAACTCGCTATGGCAACTCATGAAACTCAAATAAGTCAAGTTTACGGTTCAGAGGATGCTCAGGGTATTTTACAGCTTGCGATCGCGCGGCGACAGGATGAAGGGGAATTATCCAGAGTGCAGCTTTTCGAGATTGCAGCGGAATTGGGCATTTCCGAACAGGATATTCTGGCGGCGGAACAGCAATGGTTAGCAACTAGAGGAGAAGTTCAAGAAAAGCTGGTTTTTAACACTTACCGTCGCCGCAAATTGCAGAAAAATGTGACAAAGTACGGCATTATCAATACTTTTCTAGTTTTGTTTAATCTAGCAGGTTCGCACGAGCTTTCTTGGTCGCTGTTCATTTTACTAACCTGGGGATTGGGATTGTCGCTGAATGCTTGGAATGTTTATCAAACTGAAGGCGAAGATTACGAACAAGCGTTTCAGCGGTGGCGTTTGAAGAAACAAGTCGGTGAGTCTATCGGTACGGCGGCGGATAAGTTTATGAAGTGGTTGCAGTCGTGATTTGCTGTGGTAAAAAACGCGATCGCCCTTTCTTTAACTTCACACTGGTGAAGTAATTCAGATTTTAACTCGTTACTGGAAAGACTAATTGTTAAGGTTTTTTCTTGAACCTATCCCCAAGATCGATCGCCCTTTATTGAGTTACACAATGAAGGACACTGCAATGCCGTGTCCCTACAAATATCCCTCTTTTAGACCCTCCCGGCAGTCGAGCGCATTTTCACCGCCCGAAAAACCTAACTTTCCTGCGGCAAATTTCCCTTAGCAGCATCTTCAACCACAGGATGAATTAAAACCGATCGCAAACCTTGCCGAACTTCCGAATTCAAATACCTGCGCTGCAAAACCTGCCATTTTTGCCAAGCGGCGTAGCGATTTTCGGCCAACAAACCAGCCAATTTCGGCAACTCTTTTTTCAGATCGCGATCGACAAAATCTGTCAAAAACTCGCCTAAAACTTCACTGTCTTGAATATCGCCCAAACATTCCTGAATAGCTTTCACATCTTCGACATAAACTTCGTAAGTCTCGCTGTAAAAATCACCAAACAGATTCATCAAATAGCGAACCCGCTTCGCTTGCTTCCGCAAATCGTGCAGAATAGTTCCCTCCGCTGCTAACTTCTCTTCGACAGCCTCAGCATTCAAATCCTTAGCAATGTTAACTTTGCCATCTTCATATTCTGTACCCAACAGCCAAGCCGGATGCAGGAGAAACTCGCTGACTTGAGGTAACAGTAAATCTGGCAAAACCTCAGCAATTGGCAAATGTTCGATCGCCTGAAACTGCGGTTTTTCCAACCAATTCTCGATCGACTGCTTCAGCGATTCGTAGCTTTTGTGCTCTAAAATCGCCCTCACCCCTTTCAAAGCCCGCTGGCGCTGTTTGAGCAAATTTAACAAAGCCTTATCCAAAACTTCCTGTTCTTCAGTCGGCAAATTCTGGTAATAGCGGTTTTGGAGACTTTCGAGCATCACATCCAAATCCCTGAGAGTTCCCAGAATCCGCCCCACCTTACCAATTTTACGTTCAGAAGCCTCTTTTGGCCAATCTAAAACCGGAGCAAAACCAGTCACAGCCGAGCGCAAACGTCTCAATCCCACGCGCATTTGATGAAGTTCTTCCGCGTCTTGGTCTTTGATAACTTCAGCCTCGTGCGCTACACTTTTGCGGAAATATTTCTCAATCGCCCCAGATGCAGCGTCTCCGAGAGTTTTAACTTGAGTTTTAACTTTTGCTGATGTTTTTACGTTCATGGCAGATGTAGATTCCACTTTGCAGATCGACTTTAATCTCGATTTCAAAGCTTTGCTAATAAGGGGTTATATCCTAGCACACAATTTTAATTTAGGCAGCGCAAACCGAATAAATCTTAATATAAAGTGCTTGACAATTTCTCCAAAATCAGCATTTAGCAATATAAAATCTTCAATCTAAAATCTTCAATCTTCAATTTTCAATCTCCCATCTTCAATCTTCAATCTTCAATCTTCAATCTCCCATCTCCCATCTTCAATTTTTAATCTTCAATTTTTAATCTCCAATCTCCAATCTTCTATCTAAAATCTCCAATCTCCAATCTCCAATCTCCAATCTCCAATCTTCAATCTTCAATCTTCAATCTCCAATCTAAAATCTTCAATTTTTAATCTCCAATTTTTAATCTCCAATCTCCAATCTTCTATCTAAAATCTCCAATCTCCAATCTCCAATCTCCAATCTTCAATCTAAAATCTAAAATCTAAAATAGAATTTCCCTCCCTCGCCCTTGAGCTCATAAAAATCAGATTTCTGGCGCGCTTTCCCCAATAGGTTAAGATCGCTGAAAACCGATATTTATTCGCCAAAGGGTGAGAGAGGGTGCGTGAGGGAGGACAAGTTTTAAATTAAATCAAGCCCGCCCAGCTTGTCCGACTTCAAAGAGGCAGTTTAGCCTTTCCAGTCTTTCTCAGATTGCGAGAGTACGTAGGTTGCTACATCCTCAATTTGTTCGGGCTTCAACTTGGCGCCGAAAGCAGGCATAGCATTTTTGCCCTTAGTTACCTGAGTGGTAATAGCTTCCAGAGAATTCATGCCGTACTTCTCAAGAGCTTCCTTTTTCAAGGTTTTCATGGCCATAACCACGTTGCCGCCACCGATGTGACAAGCAGCACAGTTGGCGCTAAAGATTTTAGCTCCTTTAGCGGCATCTCCTGCCAAAGCAGGGCGGCCAAAGCCGACGGTAAAAATTGCGATCGCTAACAGGGCGATCGATAAGAGTCTTTTCAACGCAGTTCTCCTCTAATGGACACGCAAAGGGTGATTCTTTAGATATTTTACCTGGTGAAATACCTAGCACTGATCTTTTGTACTGATCTTTTGTACAGTGTAGGCTTCGTGTCTCGTTTGCCGTTGCTCTGTTGGGTATCTCGTTACAGAGATTCGTCACTGAAGACGATCCGAGTCTTACACAGCATTTCTGGGCTTTTACACCCTTTATCCCAACGGGCGGGAACCCACGCAGAAGCCCTGTTTCCCAAGGCAAAAACTATTTTCGTACAACAAACTTGGATTGTATTTTATGGTAGGACGTGCCTTACCAACCAGCGGTCTGTTCTTTCCCCTTTTCTCTCGCAGTTGTCCGGGGCCAAGCATATTACTGCTAATGTAGCCTGTTGTTTGCAGTCGAGTGGGTGGGTCGCAACCACTTATATCTTACAGGTTTTTTTGCTAGAGAAACAGTAAATTGTCGCTCTTTTTCATAGACCTTGCGAAAGCTTATATCCCGACGCCCAATTGAGTACAATTACAGCGTGGGACTTACGCCAAATTAGTTAAAACAGGCGCGATCGCGCAGTCGTATCGCCTTCTTCCGAGTAATTTACCACTTTTTGGCAGTGGCAGTTCAACTCTCAAAATTCTCCACGCCCCAGCCCGGAGCTTTCTGAGCAGCCCGGATCACAAAAGCCGCTAAATTTTCAATCTCAGCCTGCGGCATCCAGCTTTCGGGCACTTGGCGGCACCAAAAAGTCTCCTCAGTACCGTCATAAGTCATCGGTTCTCTCAGATACGCCACCAAACTATTGATGTTGTTGCGGGGAGGCGTTGCCCCCTTGAGGTCAGCCAAAGACAGAGATATCGTCGGATCGGGCAAATTAACTCCTCCGACGTGACAATTGAGGCAATTTTGCTCGAACAATACCTTGCCTGCAGACAAATCCTGAGCCGAAAACAAGCGAGTATGTCCCTCAGAGTCCAACTCCAGAGCCACAGGTTCGCTGGCTTGTAAATACCTATTCACGTAAGAATCGGCAGCAGCCAAAACAGGTTGAGGAGCCAACAGCACGATCGGCAAAATAATTAACATCCCCAACAGAAAGCAGACAAAAGCACCACGACGCAGCATGAGGGACTACAACCTTTTGCGATAATCAATGAGCAGGAGGTAAATCTTAGATTTCAGATTTTAGAGCGAAAAACGACCGGCCAGCAATTCTTGCCGAACTTCAGCCCTTTCCCAATCCAAAATCCAAAATCTAAAATCTAAAATCGATTAGCGAGCGCCTTTGCCACCAGCCCACTGCGATCCGACAACTTTCGGCATCAACAGAATGTGACCGGCAATGGCGTACAAATCCTCATCCGAGAGATTTCTCATCTCAGCGAAAATATCCGCGCTCTTCATACTCGGATGCAGTTCCGAAATTTCCTCAAACCCGTCATAAGTGGTGGGATTTTTCATGTAATCCACCAGCGACTCAATATTATTCCGGGGCGGGTTGGCCAAAGCCAGAGTTTCCGGGCTCAAATTCACGTTCGGGTCAGTTTTTGTCATGCCTGCAGCGTGACATTGAGCGCAAGCCGAATTGAACAGGCGTTTGCCTTGCTGAACTTGTTTGAGGCTCAGCACTACAGGAGCACCCTTGTCATTCAAAGTCACAGTGCGAAGTTCAGGACTCAGTTCGACAGCCATCGCACTGCTGACAAATAACTGAAAGCTCAAGAATACAGCGGTCAGAGCAATGAAATATCTTTTAAGCATGGTTCTCCTTAAAAAAATCCGGCAAATTATTGAACGCTAAGAGATCGTACCTGGCAAACAGATTTGTGTTCAAAATTCCCTGATTCTGCAACAACTGGCGAAAGTTTGTGCAGCCATACCTTTAAAGGTAGAGGAATTTTGCGCTCTAATCTGCAAGAAGTTTTGAGTCGCGCCTTTTTTCGAGAGTGGACATAATTGCCTTAACATCCTCCAAAGCCAAACGGGTTTGAGGGTGCTTGTAGGCAATTTCCAACTCATCGCACAAGCGGATCACGTCTTCAACAGGGACGTTGAAGTCCTCTGCTATTTCTGCGATGGACAGGTCTGCAAAACCCATATTTTTTAGGTCGCTGACAGGTCAAAATTGAGTTGACGGCTATTAACTGGAAGCCGGACAATTTTAGAAAGCGCTGTTAGCTTGTTCTGTTAGTTTGTTCTGAGATTTTGTTCGATCTATCGCAAGCTAACTAACCGCTAACTGCTACTAGGCATTTTTGCCCAGCCAAACAGAGGGGCCAATCAACTTCCGATCAATATCATCCCACTGCTGCGTCGTTATTACCAATAGGACTTGCGCGGGCGGGACTCAAAACCCGGTGTCTGCGTGAACGTCTCGTTACTAAACTCAATATTTTTGGTAGAAGCGGGGTTTTGAGCAATTCCTCAGCAATTTCCCTCTGTGCTGCAGACTCACCAACAGACAATAATTCTCCGGCGCTGCTGCTTAAGGAGAAAGTTTGAAAGCGTGAGTCTGAGGGGACACAGCGCGGCTGTCGCTGCCATCGAGGGCGGGGAATTCCGAGTCTGCCAAGAAAGGCTGGGGCTGGTGGAGGCTGATGAGCTCACCGAGAGTTTTCTTTAATTGAGTCCGGGGTACAATCAAGTCTACAAAACCGTGGGCGAAGGAGTATTCGGAAGTTTGATAATTTTCCGGCAGCTTTTCCCGCAGAGTTTGCTCGATTACCCGGCCGCCCGTAAACGCCACCGTAGCTTTTGGCTCTGCAATTATAATGTCTCCCAGCATGGCAAAACTGGCGGTGACGCCGCCGGTGGTCGGGTGGGTCAAAATCGGGATGTAAAGCAGTTTCGCTTCCCGGTGGCGTTCCAGAGCCCCGGAAATTTTAGCCATTTGCATCAAGCTGAGCATTCCTTCTTGCATTCTTGCACCGCCGGAAGCGCAGACCACGATTACGGACAAGCGTTCCCGCGTGGCGTGTTCGATGAGGCGAGTTAGCTTTTCTCCAACAACTGAGCCCATGCTGCCGCCGATGAACTGAAATTCCATGACTCCGAGGGCGACAGGCAAATTTTCGAGTTTGCCGACGCCTGTTTGTACGGCGTCTAAGTGGCCTGTTTTTTCTTGAAATTCTCGGAGTCGATCGCTATATTTTTTTCGATCGCGAAATTTCAGCGGATCGGTGGCGTGCAGTCCTTCGTTAAGGGGCTCCCAGGTATTGGGATCGATCAACTGCTCGATGCGATCGTCACTGTAAACTCTGATATGATGCCCGCATTCCAAGCAAACCATTTGATTTGCTCGCAAGTCTTTGGTATAACTCAGGGCATCGCAAGCTTCGCATTTATTCCAAAGTCCGTCCGCAATTTCTCGTTCCGGTCGTTCTTGGGAGTTGGGTACTGATTTTCGTCGATTTGCAAACCAATCAAATAGAGACATTAAAACTTGGTAATTGTTAACTGTTGACTGTTGACTGTTGACTGTTGACTGTTGACTGTTGGCTGTTGTTATTTGTGAGTTGTTAGCTGCTACCAATAACTAATAACTAATAACTAATAACCAATAACCCATAACAACTGACAATAAACAACAGACTTGACTACTGACTATTGTCCTCTTCAACTGGACTGAGGAGGAGCGATGCTGTTCGCTGGTGTTCTGGAAGAACTTGCAGGGCTGTAGCACTTCCCGCCCCCAAATAAGATGCTATGCCCAAGTCTACAATCCGGGCAGGGATTTCATGAGCAGCTAGGAGCTGCTGCATTAATTCGGCTTCCCAACGAAAGCTGGTGGTTGTAAGTGTAATCCAAGACACGGAACAATTTTACCAATTTTTGAGACAATACTATGTTCGATCGCGCCTGACTACCTGCGGCTCAGAAACTAAAATTCGGGAAAAACAACTGCAAGTAAGTAGATAAGATCGCTTCGCCCCACATAGCAGTAATTGCTGTACCGAGAGCCAGAAACGGGCCGAAAGGCATGGGTTGACGCCGATCGAGCAACCCGAGGGCGATCGCCCCGCCACCGACAAAAGCCCCGGCAACACAGGCGATAAATCCCGCTAGCAGCAAGTATTTCCAGCCCAGCCAAGCTCCCATCAAGGCGGCCAATTTGGTATCTCCGGCGCCCATAGCATTCTGCCCCAGCCCGATCGTCCCGGCGAGTCCGATCGCGTCAAACAGCCACAACCCGACAACTGCCCCCGCGATCCCGTCAAGTACCAGATAGTGTACCGAGTCGATCGGACTAAATGTCGGCCACCAACCTTTCGCCATTTGGAAAACCAATCCGAGCACCAAACCCGATCGAGTTAAAGAATTAGGCAAAGTCATTGTATCGCAATCTATCAAAGACAAAGCCAACAGCCAGCTAAACAAAGCCCAAAAACCGAGAGTTTGCACTGTTACGCCAAACCGCCAAAAGATTAGCAAAAACAGCAAACCCGTAGCTGCTTCCACCAACGGATAGCGGGCAGAAATCCGACTGCGGCAGTGATTGCAGCGTCCCCGCAGCCACAGCCAACCGAACACGGGTATATTTTCGTAATTTCTGAGTTGATTTAAACATTTGGGACAGCGAGAAGGAGGGCTGATCACCGACAAACCCGCAGGCAACCGATAGACTACCACATTTAGAAAGCTGCCAATAGCCGATCCGACAATAAAGACGATCGCCGTGACAAGGCAATTAAAGATTATTTCCATTAAGTTGACTGTTGACTGTTGACTGTTGACTGTTGACTGTTGACTGCTGACTGTTGACTGTTGACTGTTGTCTGTTGTCTGTGGTTATTTATTAATTGTTAGATTGTGTTCGGTCAATTACCCATAAGGTTTGTAGTAGGGACTTTAGTCAAAAGTAAAATTCTGAGGACTAAAGTTCTCACTACAAACCTATTTTTTGACACTCGTTCGAGCCAACATAAATATTAGTTGTCAATGCCCCATGCCCCATGCCCCATGCCCCATGCCCCATGCCCTGCGCGGGCCAATGCCCAATTACCAATTAATACATTTGAGATTCAATTTCGTCAAAACTAACAAAACGTTCACCGGGCAATAAAATCGGCTGCGAAGCAAAAATTACCTGACCTCGATCGCTGCCTCGACTGACAACTACACCCGCCGGACGCTGCATCTGCTCGGAATGCACTTTCAGATACATACCATAGGCCGATCGAGCAGCTCGGATCAAATCGGGAGCTAGCAAGCTGTGACGAGCGGAAGTTTCTCTCGTGGGTTCTGGGTTTGGTTGGTATGGGTTCACTGGAAACTTATCATAATGGTATTAAGTCGAGCTATTGGTGTTGCCTCTAGAGCGATCGAACTTACCCTATTTTTTAAGAATAAACTTAGGTGGAAATTATTAATAGATTAACCTACAATCCTCCCTTAGCTGCGATCGAACTGCGGCTGCGATCGCTCCTTTCCGCTCAACTTTACGCTGCTGCGTGGGTAGATCCGTCCCCCGCAACGCTGATGGGGGTTTTCGAGCACCTGCGAACTCTGCGCTACATCCTCCACGACTACGTGCCCAGGCCCGTGTCCGAATCTGAGCCCAACCCGGGCGAGGTGCGCTACCAGTGGCAAACAGGCACCTTGCTGTTCACGGATTTAGCAGGGTTTACCTCGCTGCTGGAAGCGAACGCGGCGCAAGGGCGCAAGGGAGCTGAAACGCTGCTGGGCGTGATTAACGACTATTTTGCCTCGATGATTGAAATTGTCAGCAAATCGGGCGGGGATTTGCTGGAGTTTACCGGAGATGCGATGCTGGTGCAGTTTCCGTCAGGGGTTTACCGAGAGGATACAGCGAGGGCGGTGCGGGCGGGTTTGCGGATGCAGCGGGCGATGGCTGAATTTGCCAATATTGAAACGGCGCGGGGTGTTTTGTCTTTGAAAATGCGGGTGGGCATCCACTGCGGCCGCTACATTAGTGCTGACATCGGTACGCCGCAGCGGATGGCCCACGTACTGCTGGGGCATTCAGTCCAGCAAGCCAAGCAAGCTGAGGGTTCTGGGACTGTGGGGCGGGTGTGTGTGACTGAAACTGCTAGAGAGTCTTTGGGAGAGCAATTCCGTTTTGAACCGGGGAACCCGGGTTATTTTTTGGTGGCGGACGATTTCACAGACGATCGACTCGGAGAGTATGATATCACTTTGACTGGGCGGCGGCTGCCGAGTTCGGTATTGCTCGATCGCAGCGTTGCGGGCTTGGTAAAAGAAATCGGGGAAGCTGTGAATCGGCTTGAACCCCTTGCTAGTTATATTCCCAAAACTATCCTGAGACTGCTGGTGGAAAATGCAGACAGGCGCAAAATACCGCCGGATTTTCCCGAACCGACGGTGATGTTTGTCAACTTGATAGGTTTACCGGAGTCTGTGGAGAAAGCTTCGCCCCAGGAAGAAGTCAATCTGGTAGTGAGTTATTCTCGGGTGTTTGCGTCGATCGATGCTGTAGTCTCAGCTAAAGGGGGCGTGTTGCAAAAAGTAACGGCGCACTTAGACGGTTCGGATATGCTGATTTATTTTGGCGTGCCCGACGCTCATACGGATGACGCCAGCCGGGCCGCTACTGCGGCGATTGCGATCCGAGATATCATTGCAGGCTTGCCTCTGGTAATTATCGCGGGTGAAGAAGTAAAAGTAAGCTGTCAAATTGGGCTGTCCCGGGGGCCCGTGTTTGCTGCTGAGGTTGGGGAACCGCGAGGGCGCAGGGAGTTTAATATCCTCGGCGATACGGTGAATACGGCAGCTCGGTTGATGAGCAAGGCGGGGGAAAACCAAATTTTGATTGGTGAAAGGGTGTGTGAGTCGATCGAGCTAAACTTTATTTGCGAGGCTTTGGGAGCTGTTTCTCTGAAGGGGAAATCTGCTCTGACTCCGATGTTTATTTTGCACAGTGCGAAAGGGGAGAAGGGAAAAGGGGGCATTTAGATAACTCGGCTGGGCAATAGTTGTGCCGCCCTTTATGCTGATTCTAGATGACAAACTGGAATTTGTTCGGTTCTTTCAGGCAATCTCGCTCCAGTTGCGACAGCATGAACCGCATGAAGAATATCGGCCCAATAGTATCGATTGCCACAGTTATCACAAACACCGATAGTCACATTTTCAAGAATTACAAATCCATTTTTATGTTTGAATGCCTCGCGCTTGACAGTGCGGGGTTGAACAGTTCCTTCGCAATACTCACATCGGTATCGATACATAGGATTAGGCCTCAAGTTCAGTGACTTCATAAACCGTGATGATTAGATAACGTCCGTTACTAGCGAAACGTCCAACCACTCCAACAGGTGTTTGTCTATCCAGTGCAGTCCCCACTACTACATATTTTGTACCTCTGGGGTCGCCTTTTTCAACCCGGATAATCTGACCGTTGAGAATCGCCTCTTCCACATCCAAGATGGTCAACAAATCCTCCGCCATTTCTTCCATTGCGTGGGCTGACATATAGCCTTTCTCAAAAAGATGAGGTATGATTGATAGATTATATAACCACTTGAACGTATAGGGCTCGCATCCCAACTACGTACCTCACTTTTTTGAGAACCGCTATATCGTACTGGCGGAGGCGGAATTTTTCTCTGATACGGTTAATATCGTTGGGAGGCACTGGCTGATTAATGTTATATCTAGGCAATGATACCAAACCCTACCATTTTATACCATTTATAAAAATTTTGGCTACAAAAGGAGTGTTGGGCGTAGTGAAACGGAGGATTGTTTGCACGAACGAGAGTTTGTTAGGTGCAAAGCTGTAAGATTGTCCATATTTCTTTGGAGGTTTTTCATGGCGACGCACCCTACGACTACTTCGTCACTCGCACAGACTAAACTCCGATCGATACTTCACCGTTCCGCTGCAATCCTGCAAGGCGCCGCTTTCTAACTCCAACACCATAAACGCTTCATCGGGCACATCATATTCACATCCCAAATTCTTTCTACTAGCAGGAATGAACCCAAAACGCGGATAAAAATCTGGATGACCCAGCACAACCACTGCCTGAAATCCCGATCGCCCGCACTCTTTTAAACCTTCCCGAACCAGCAGCGTTCCTATACCTTGCCGCTGATAGTTGGGTAGAACTGCGACTGGTGCCAACCCCAGAATCGACAAATTCCTAGAACATTTTCCTTCGACAACAACCGGACTGAAGAAAATGTGTCCGACAATGCGATCGGATTGCACGGCAACGAAGGAAAATGTAGATGCAATTCCCCGCAATCGATCGACTAAGTTAGCCTCATTTTCTCGCCCGAATGCCGCAATATTAATGTTGCGAACAGCTTCTACATCTTCGGGATTTTCAGTACGAATATTCATAGCTTAGATGGGCAGGTAATATAACTTATTCAACAACGCTCATATCCTCAACCTTTTGCTTCATCGATTTATGAAACTGCTGCCTCCTTAATGCAATATAGCAGTTTTATGAATGAAGTGAGGTGAGTTACCTGTAGGGTGCGTCGCTGTCAGATATTCAATGAAACTTGCAGATTGTAGAAGGCGACGCACCTTACCATTGTTGTGCAGCCGAGCTTGCCGACGAATTACTACAGAAACTATTTCTATCTTTCGAGTGCGATATTAATCAAATTATAGCGGTCCTGAAGTCTTTTTCGTCTTTTTTAATTATATTTTTTGGGCAACCAATTATACAGCGACTTGCAGATGAATGCCAAATCGCCGCCAAAGTCGATCGCTTCCAATTTTCACGCCCGATGCGGAACCGCTTAACTGTCATTATTGCGGTACAAGCTGACCGGAAGACAACCGCTTAATACCCTCCATCGCTGTAGTTTCTCCGGCTTTGTCACCGCCCTCGCGGGCAATTTTTAAAGCTCCCTCGTAGGATTCGAGAGCTTGAGCATATTGACCGAGACTTTCATGAATTGCGCCCATATTGTTGAGCAAGCGTCCGATACTTGTCTTGTCGCCGATTGCTTCTAACATCGGTATTGCTTGCTGAAAATAGATCAGCGCTTGAGTATCTTTGCCGAGTTTGCGAGAGGTAAGTGCCATGTTGTTGAGGAGGCGGCCGACGCCAGCCCGGTCTCCGATTTCCCGGCGAATTGCTAAAGCTTGGTGGTAAAATTCCATCGCTCTATTAAAGTCGCCGATGTTGTAGTAGACGCCGCCCATGTTATTGAGGGTACGGCCTAAATCGCGCCGATCGCCGGCGGCGGTGCGAATCGTCCGCGCTTGCTGGTAAAATTCGATCGCCTTGGCGTAATCTGCCTGTTCTGCGTACACGGCCGCGATGTTGTGGAGGGATTCTCCAATTTCAATTTTGTCGTCCGTAGTTTTGGCAAGTTCCAAGGCTTCTTGGTGCAGTTTCATCGCTTCGGAAAAATTGTCCCCAATCCGGTTGACGAAACCTATGAGATTGAGAGTGCGCGCGATACGACGCCCTCCGCTGATTTCTCGGTGAATGACTAAAGCTTGCTGCAGAACTTCCAAAGCTTTGGGCCGCAAACCCATTTCGCCATAAACTTCCCCCATATTGTTGAGGGTTTCTCCGATTCCGGCTTGGTCGCCGAGTTGCTTGCGGATTGCCAAAACTTGCTCAAAAGTCTCGATTGCTTCTCGAAACAAACCCTCGCGGTGCTGTTTTACTCCTGTTTCAAAAAGTTGGTCTGCTTGCGTTTTGGGGTCAGTTGCCTGAGCGTAGTCGATCGCTTGGGCGCCCCTCGCATTTATGATTGGGGCATAAGCCCGGGCGTCTGAAATTGCCAGCAGGCTGAGTGCGGGCGATAAGACAATACTTATAGCTGCGAGATAGCTGAAGTGGTAAGAGCGGCACTGCACCGATCGAGTCCTCCAATAGCTAAGTGATAACTATTAAGATAGAGCTTTTTGGGGTGTTCCTGCCAAATTTTTTCTCAATCCCTAGGTTCCGATACCAGTTTCAAAAAAGAAGGCAACTGTAGACCCGTGCTTCAAACCCATACATAATCAGTCGTTCCCAATTCTTCAATCCAAAATCTAAAATCTAAAATCGCATGACTGGGTTTTTGTCTTGCCAGACGGCCACAATCAGCGGCATATTGTTGAGAGCGGATATCAAAGCAACGTTTTTGCTGGGTGGAAGCGATGCTTTTTCAGACCTTTGCAAGATGATGTCCTGTTGGTCAAGCGTGATCCAAGCAATTCCTGACAAAACTTGAATTTCTCGATGAGTTTGAGGCAATCTGTATACCTCGTTTTCCATCAGAATAATGCGATCCTCTTCGAGGGTTCCGCTAACGGCCGCTGCACATTCGGAAGATATTTGAAGCATAGCATCTCCTACTTGGTAATTGGTAATTGCAAAGGGGTAATTGCTAATAGAGGACTGTATTTCACTTTATTTCCACGCAACCCACACACTACTATTGGCAATAACGGCGATCGATCCAAGCCCGCATTTCATCATCCGTCGCCACGCAGGTAGAACGACCAGTCGCGCGATCGCAACCGTGCCACCAAGTGTTACCGTAGCGATCGCACGTCTGCCAAATTCTCAGTTCGTCCTCACCCGAAATGAGGTAGAGGAAAAACTGCCCAATTTGATTTCTCGCTGAAAAGAGAGATTGCCCTTTCTGTTTTTCCGATTGTTGAGCTAGATAGCCAATCGAAAAAAAACTCATTATTCGGGGGTAGATCCGAGTTTTGTAAGTAGACATAGCCAACACCTGAAAGTGATAACTCCTACAAAAAATGCACCAATAAAAGTACAAATAATAGCCTTTAACTGCAATATTTTCATCGCAATTACAGCACAATATGGTTGTCGTGCAATTCCTGTAAAAGTCTATCTGTTACCTGATAAATTAACCTTAACTCTGGGGCAATTGACAATCAAAGCATTGCTTGCATAGGTTGTATGAATAAAATCGATATATCGAAGCCCTTGTGACAATTTGGGTACTACTGGCACAAACGCTATGAAGGAAATCAATACGCGGCGGATGAAACTCTCTCAGATTCAAGCTTTGATAGCTGTAGCAGACTGTGAAAACTTTAGCGAGGCGGCTTTGCAATTGGAACTGTCCCAATCCGCCGTCAGCCACGCCATCGCCTCTTTAGAAACAGAATTGGGAGTGCAATTGTTCCACCGGGGGCGACACGGTGCTCAACTGACGCCGGTGGGGGAAAGGGTAGTGAGTCACGGGCGTCAAATAGCCCGCGCCTTAGAAATGATGGTCAAAGAAGCTGATTTAGAAAAAGGCTTGCAGGGAGGCCAGGTACGGATAGTTACTTTTCGGAGTGTCGCAACTCATATCCTGCCGGGTATTATTGCTAAATTTCGCAGTTGCTTTCCCAAAATTACGGTCAGCATTACCGAAGTTTATTATACGCAAGCTGTGGAAGAGGCTTTGCGATCGGGCAAAGCAGACATCGGCTTTGTTTCCCTTCCCATCTCCGAGGAATTTGAAACAAGGGAAATTTTGCGGGATAAATATGTTGTGTTGCTGCCGCCAACGGCCAAATTGTCAAGCGATAAGATTACCTGGAAAGAATTAGCGGCTTATCCGTTGATTTTGCAGCCGGTCGAAAATTCTTGTTCTGTACCGCTGCGAAAATATTTGATAACTTCGGGGTTTCCCTTAAATATAGCTTACGAACTCAGCGAAGATTCAACGATTGTCAGTATGGTGATGCAAGGTTTGGGTGCAGCAATTCTTCCCCGTTTGGCTGCGGAACCGATACCTACTTCGGTGAAAGTTTGCAGTTTGCCTGCCGATTTTGAAAGGGTAATTGGGGTGGCTGTTTTGAGGGATGGGTTGTTGATTCCGGCCGTGTTTGCATTCTTGGATTTAGTTAAAAGTGCCGCAGAGGTTGATAGTGAGGGCGAGTTGGCGATTAATCCTTCATAAGAAACCTAAGTTATTGGTTGTTGGTTAGATTGTGGTTTTTAACTGCAGATATCAGCAGATGAACGCGGATGGGATTTTATCTGCGTTCATCTGCAGTTAAAAAAACTCGCATAAAATAGTACGATCGCTGATTGCCTATTTCATGCGTTTTGCAACAAGACTAGAACTGTCGCCTTGGTGGAATTTGATTCGACCGTCTAGCGAGTTTTTATCCTTTAATTTGAGCCAACCGCTACCAGATGCAGGATCGTTCTCATCATTACCGTCCCATGTAAACTCAAATCGCTGATCCTTTCCATCTTTTACCACTTCGCCGTCAATTTCACCTGATACTAAACCGAATTGAAATTCTCCTGAACCTGTGGGTTCAATCTCGATATAGGCTTCAACTTCCATGTCTAAGTAATCACTATCCCACAGTTCCATCTCTGCGATCCGCCATTTACCGCTATATTGCATTCGTTTCATCCTCCACTTGTATTAACCGAACAAAACCAATATAGTCGAAACAGTTACGCTCAAGCAGTACGCAAACGCTCAATATCTTTAATCGGCGGTGCACCAAACATCCGAGAATATTCGCGGCTGAACTGTGAGGGGCTTTCATAACCCACCTGATAGGCAGCATTTGCCGCATCGAAGTTTTCGGCAAGCATCAGGCGACGTGCTTCTAATAGTCTTAATTGCTTTTGATATTGAAGTGGACTCATCGATGTCACTTCCTTGAAATGGTGATGGAAAGATGAAGGAGACATATTCGCTTTTCCTGCCAAATCCTCAACACGCATCGGTTTTACAAAATCAGTTTTAATCAGTTTGAGTACCTCGGCGATGCGCTGCATATTGCTGCCAGATGTGGCGATTTGGCGGACAGCTTCGCCTTGTTCGCCTATTAAAAGACGATAATAGATTTCGCGGATAATCATCGGTGCGAGGATAGGGATATCCTGGGGCGTATCCAAAAGGCGTGTCAATCTGAGGGCGCAATCGAGCAACGGCGCATCGGTAGTGCTGACGAATAAGCCTCTGACAGAGTTTTCTTTCTTGCTGGCGCTTGGCTTGGTTTGGGCAGTGATAATATCGCAGAGTTGGCGCGGATCTAGATTCAGCTTGAATCCTAAATACGGCTTGTCTGGAGTGGCCTCTACAACAAATCCACTCAGAGGTAAATCAACTGAGATCGCAAGATATTGAGCCTCGCCATAACGATAAGTTTCATCACCCAGCAACGCTTCTTTTTTGCCTTGAATGACGATGGCGAGAATAGGTTGATAGACACCGTGCAGTGCGGCGGGAACAGAAGATTCTCGCGTAAATTCCAGCTTATCTATAGCTGTTTTATGAAAACCGTTCCCCTTGCCGTCGGTGTGCCTGGTTACTAATGCCGCCAATTCTTTACACTGATTTGCGATCGCCTCTTGATTTATTACTTGGTTGAGCATTTCAATCGCCATGCTAGTTTTTTGATTGATTTAACCATTCCCTTGCGCTCATTATAGAGCATTTTTATCCGTTCCAAAAATCTGGGTTTGGAGGATTAGGCAATGAAATGGGAGGTTTGTGTATTTAAAACCCTTGCTTTTACTCATAGGATGAACACATCTGAATGCAACAGTAAAAGGATAAGGCAATGACCCAAGACAAGAAAAAAATCGCATTGGTAACAGGGGCGAGCCGAGGACTTGGCAAAAATACCGCTTTGACTCTTGCCAGAAAAGGAGTCGATGTCATCGTGACATATCACAACAGCGAGGAGGATGCCCAAAAGGTCGTATCTGCGATCGCCGATATCGGATCTCAAGCCGTTGCCCTGCAACTAGATACTTCAAACACTAAAACCTTTGACGGTTTCGCGGAACAAGTCAAGCAGTCACTTCAAGACAAATGGCAGACAGAGCATTTTGATTTCCTCGTCAATAATGCTGGTGTTGGTGTTTATGCGTCTTTTGCTGATACGACGGAAGATGATTTCGATCGCTTGATGAATATTCATCTGAAGGGCGTTTTCTTCCTCACGCAGAAACTTCTGCCTTTGATAAATGATGGAGGACGGATAGTTAATATTTCGTCTGGGCTTGCCCGTTTTGCTCTACCTGGCTATGCAGCTTACGCAAGCATGAAGGGAGCGATCGAAGTTTTGACCCGATACATGGCGAAAGAACTGGGACACAGACAGATTGCTGTGAATGTGGTAGCCCCAGGCGCAATTGAAACGGATTTCAATGGCGGTGCGGTGCGTGACAATCCTGAGATTAACAGCTTTATCGCTTCGCAAACTGCCTTGGGTCGCGTCGGTCTTCCTGATGATATCGGCGGTGCGATCGCGGCTTTGCTATCGGAAGACAACAGATGGGTGAATGCACAGAGAATCGAAGTCTCTGGCGGTCAGTTTCTTTAATTCAAGTCAACCTTAAGAAAAGGAAAAATAACCATGTTAAACGTAGAAAATAAAGTTGTTATCATCACTGGAGCCAGTAGCGGAATCGGTGAAGCCACCGCTAAGTTGCTGTCCAAAAAAGGCGCAAAAGTTGTTTTAGGCGCACGTCGCACCGATCGCCTAGAAGCGATCGCCAAGGACATTCGTGCGGAGGGTGGAACAGTCGAATACCAGGCTCTAGATGTGACGCAGCGCAGTCAAATGGAGGATCTCGTTCAATTTGCCCAAAGCAAGTTCGATCGCGTTGATGTCCTGATTAACAATGCTGGAGTCATGCCCCTATCTGCACTCGAACAACTGAAAGTTGAGGAATGGGATCGCATGATTGATGTCAATATCAAAGGTGTTTTGTACGGCATCGGGGCGGCACTTCCTGTCATGAAAGCACAAAAATCTGGTCAGATTATTAATCTTTCCTCGATCGGCGGACACGCGGTTTCTCCTACTGCTGCTGTTTACTGTGCTACTAAATTCGCCGTTAGAGCCATCTCAGAAGGCTTGAGACAAGAAGTTGGGGGCGACATTCGGGTGACGGTGATTTCTCCTGGAGTAACGGAGTCTGAGTTAGCCGAGAGCATTACTGATGAAGCTGCAATATTGGGAATGCAAGAATTCCGCAAAATAGCTATTCCTGCGGCTGCGATCGCGCGGTCGATTGTATTTGCGATCGAACAACCTGACGATGTTGATGTTAGCGAAATTATCGTCCGACCAACAGCAAGCCCTTACTAAGTAGGTCAATTTAATTAAATCTAAAAGGCGAGGGTTATTAGATACCCAACTTTTTAAAAAAGTCGGGTATCTGGGTATTCTGAGTTTTTATGAGGACTTAGTTAGCTTACCAATTCCCATTGCCAATTCCCAATTTTACCTGACACAATTTAAAACTCTTCCCCGTATCTCTGCCGCAAAATAAATTCAGCTAGTGCTAAATCAACGGGGGTTGTGACTTTCAAATTCGTCTCTTCTCCCTCCACAATCTGCACTGGTAAACCGCATTTTTCAAATAAAGCCGCATCGTCTGTCACTTCCCAACCTTTTTGTCGCCCTTCTTCGTGACACTGCTTTAACAATTTCACTTCAAATCCTTGGGGAGTCTGGGCTGCCCACAAATTGCTTCTGTCTGGGGTGTCTCGCACGATCCTAGACTCGTCCACCACCTTAATCGTATCCTTGACCGGGACGGCTACAATCAAGCCCGGACAGGTCAAGAGGGCCTCTGCAGATCGATCGAACAATTCAGGAGTTGCCAAACACCTCGCGCCGTCGTGAATCAACACTCGATCGGCATTTGGCGGCAAAGCCTGCAAACCGTTGTAAACTGACTCTTGCCTGGTGGCGCCTCCTTTAATCAGTTCCACGGGCTTAACCAAAGATAAATCGCTCAGAATTGCTTTAAAATCAGGAAAATCGTCTGGCTGGCCCATGATGCCAATCCAGCTAATGTGCTGCGAAGCTTCAGCAGCAGCCAAAGTCCAACTCAGCAAAGGTTTAGAGAGCAAAGTCAGCAGCAGTTTGTTCCGCTGACTCCCCATCCGTCGCCCCGAACCCGCTGCAGGAATTAATAAGTGCATTTACTAACCGTTTTTAACCCAACTAGATATATATAATAAGAGCGTCCTGTACTTTTGAGTCAGTTGTTTAGCTGTCAGCCAGTAGCTTTTAAGGTCTAGAAATACTATAAGCTGATAGTTGAGAGCCGATCTCTGAGAGCTACCTCGATCAATAATAGCCCGATCGTTTATGATGCGAATACTAGCACTTGTCCCTGGCGGGATTGGCGACCAAATTTTATTTTTCCCCACCCTCGATGACCTCAAGCAGTCTTATCCAGAGGCGCAAATTGATGTCATGGTGGAACCGAGGGCGAAGGGCGCTTACCGAGTCTGCAAATCCGTCAAAGAAGTCTTGACGTACAATTTCAAAGACCGCAACGCTATGGCAGATTGGGGCAATTTACTAGGCGTAATTCGCGATCGCGAATACGAAGCAGTGATTTCCCTAGGCCAGCGGTGGACTGTAGGGCTGCTGCTGTGGCTGACCGGCATTCCGCAGAGAGTTGGCTATTCGGGAACCAACGGCGCTCGATTTCTCACCGATCCCGTACCGCTGAAAACTGAACAGTACGCGGCTTCAATGTACCACGATTTGCTGCAAGGATTTAACATTAAAAATCCTTGTCCGCCACTGGCAATTAATGTACCAAAACAGGACATTCAGTGGGCGGAAGCCGAACAGCAGCGGTTGGGAATCAAAGAAAGCGGTTACATTCTAATTCACGGCGGTTCCAGTCAGCTAGCTGTGTCTAAAGGTATTGACAAAATTTACCCTACAGACAATTGGAAGCAAATCATCGAAGACTGTCAGCAGCGGCAGCCGAATTTGCCCGTTGTTGTTGTGAAAGGCCCAGAAGATGCAGATTTCGTAACAAAGTTAGTCGAGTTATGTCCGAATGTAAAAGTTATCTCGCCGGATGATGTCGGCAAGTTGGCGGCGACTATTGCTGCTGCTAATTTGATGATATGTACTGACAGTGCGCCGATGCACTTAGCTGTGGCAGTTCAAACTTATACAATAGCTTTGTTCGGTCCGACTGAACCGGCGAAATTGCTGCCAAAGAGCGATCGATTTTTGGGCATTAAATCTCCTACTGGCAAAATGGCAGACATCTCTCCTCAAGATGTTTTGAAGAAGGTTTGGGGCGGCTAAAAACAAAGGTTCGCAGTCAGGACTTTAGTCCTCTCTTTTTTAGCTGCTTCCCAGGCCAAAAAGGACTAAGGTCCTCACTACAAACATTCTTTATTAGGGTAATTGCTCAGATAGGATATTACTCACCCTAAAAGCGCTGTAATTTACCAGAAAGAATTGGTTTAAAGCCTCTCCCCGATCGGGAGAAATTAAAAGAAGACTATTCCTTACTCCAATCCTCGGACTTCCAGGTAGAGGTCTCTATCAACTGTCAACTGTCAACTGTCAACTGTCAACTGAATGAACGCCTGCCTCTTTCTCGAAGCAATTCATCAGCCCAAACTCTATCTTCTTCCTTGAAACGGGGTACAGGTTCCCGATCGTAGTTTAATGTTAAATCAAATCGGGCGCGATCGTAAACCCCCATTAACAAAGTCTGTAAATTCAACTCCGGTTCTTCATCTCCTGACTGCAAAGGTATCCTAAATACAGGAATTTCATCTCTCATATTAAAAGCATATAATTGCGCTTGCGGCCGCTGATTTGCTCTGCCGATCGAGATGCGGTAATCTGTCTGCGGAATTTCGCTGGCAAACGGCAGATATTTTCCGCTTCTGAGCAAATCTATCTCTACCAAATGCGTGAGAGTTCCTAAAACTTTCTGCCGCTTGCTAAGGTAAGCAGTTCTTCCTTCACCGGCACGTTTGTTAGCGGGAGACAAAATTTCAATGACTGTCACCACCCTGCCAGTTGTTACCTCTCTAATTTCTAAATAACCTTCCCTGCATTCTTCAGAAATTGGCAGCGTTACTGTTACAAATTCGGTGCGGGGCGGTAAAGTCATCACTGCCGATCGTGTTTCGGTTGTTGTCCTGGCAGCGACTACAGATACATCGGGAATCGCTATATCAACAGAGTCTTCCCCACCAGTCATATAAGTGCGTTTTTCGATCGCGACTCGATATTGCTGACTGAGATTTCGCTCTATGTCATCGGCGATCGCAACGATCAAACGGTGGTGTACTTCGGGCCAAAATTCGGGATTTTCTAAATAAGGATTCATCCCTGGAAATGGAGAAGGCATTTTAGTCCCTCATGGGCGATCGATTTAATTCAATTATACAATATCGAAAGTGCTGAGCTTAGGAAATTTCCATTGCAGTGGGATCGGGCGGATCGAACCTGTAACCGTAACCCCGAATAGTTTTAATAAACTCCGATCCAGTAGCATCAGCTTGAATCATTTTCTTGCGAATCTGAGCGATATGTACGCTAACAACGTTCTCTTCTCCTGTGTCGTTGCAGTTCCACCCCCAGATTTTTTCGATTAGCTGTTGGCGACTCCAAGATTGACCGGAATGACTTGCCAAAAAATACAATATCTTAAATTCCAAGGCGGTTAACTTGATCGTGCGATCGTTGAGTGTTGCTTCTCGGCGTGCTGAATCGATCGCGAATCGATCGAATACGATGCGTGATGGAGTCACAGGCCTCATGCGTCTCAACACAACTTCGATACGAATTGCTAACTCGGCCAAACCAAAGGGTTTGCAGATATAGTCATCAGCACCTGCAGACAGGACTTTAAGTTTATCAGCTTCGTCGGTGCGGCTGCTTAGCATTACCACAAAAACATTAGTACGGCGCTGCATTTCCTGGCAGAGGTGATAGCCTGTAGTATCCGGCAAATTCCAATCAAGAACTACTAGCAGTGGCTTGAATTTCTCAAACAATTCTAAAGCCGTCTCGCCATCTGCTGCCGAATCTACTTGATACTTCTGAGTTAAAAAACGATGAACTAGAGTGCGGATGGATGGGTCATCATCCACAACGAGAATCTTGGGAGTAGTATCAGTAATCATCACAAAAAAGTTCCTTTCAGTTGTCAATAGACGGGTGGCAATTTCAGAACAGTTTTAGTGAAGAGTAAAGGCCAGGTCGTTCCAACTAAACAGAGTTTTTTCGGGCAATTCTTCTTTCAGCTTGGTCTTGAGGTCAAAAGGCTTGCCCCAATCCCATATTTCGATTTCTAGGCGTTCGTTAAATACTGCGATCGCCAGCTCGATTTTCGGAGTTTCTACTGACTGATTTTTGTGGGCGTGGCGAACAGCATGGGCAAAACCCTCGATCGCAGCAAGTTTACAAAGCTGCAAAACTTCTTCGGGAATGGGTAGAGGCTCTAACTGCTCGACCCACCATAAAATTGGTATAACAGCCTGGAACTCGCTACTTACTTGAATCTTTATTTTGTGAAGTGGCTGGTTATAGCTTGGCTCGGATTGGGGATTTCGTTGCTCTTGAAGCCAGTTAAAGCTGTGTAAAAGGTCGATCGCACGCTTAAAAAAACTAGGTTGAGTGGTATGTTGGGGCGGTACTAAAGCTGGCTGAAAATATTTGACAATTAACAGACAGTTTCGCCCCTCAGACGTGCGGGTATAACTTAGCTCATCGGCAATTTTGCCAATAAGTTTTATACCTATCGCATCTGAATAAATTTCATCTAAGTTATCTTCGTCACGGTGCGAGTTGCCGCCTAAGTTAAAATTCATTTGACTGACCTCTCTTGTTTATCAAAACTTGTTTTTGTGTCTTGATAAAATCATGGCACCACTTTAATTGAGTGAAGTTGACCAGAGGTATAAAGTTAGGTCTATTAGAGGTCGGTATAATCAAAGTATAGTCAAGGTATAATTAAACTACTGTCATGCAGAGTCCCTCTCCTTCGCAAGGCTCAGGACTGGGAAGCATCCCAGCCGTCTCAGAGATCCTTGGCTAGGCTCAGGATGATTTAAGTGCATGACGCGCAAGTTGTAATAAAGTTAAATTAGGGGTTAACCTATATGGATTGGCAAGAATTCCTTAGAGGCGAATCTGGGACACATGGATTATCGATGGAACACACAGACACATTATTAGCAGCACTCTCCTCTCCTGAAAGAGAACCCCTCAACCACGTACAGCTTTCAGGAAAATTCAACATAGCAGAAGCTACTGTAAAACAGCGGTTTAGAGAGATTTACAGTAGTTTTTCAGCCAGTTTTCCTGAACTAGATCACCACGCAGGTGCAGGTAAGTTGAGGATTCTGCGGGCTAGATTAATACAGAAGTATTATCAACCATCACAACCAGTAGTTGCGCCCTACCCTGAAGAATTTATATCGATAATAGAAGAAAAAATTCGGAGGTTTGGCGGCCGCCAATTTGTTTTTGAGACGTTTGAGCAATTTATCACGGACAACCCTCACGGTTATTTTACGATCGTCGGGGATGCAGGAATGGGCAAAAGCTCGATCGTTGCCAAATACGTCTGGGAACATAAATCACCCTGTTATTTCAATATTCTCGTCGAACGTCGCAACAGACCAGAATTGTTTTTGAAGAGCATTCGCCGGCAATTAATTGACCGCTATCAATTGCCAAATTCAGAAGACGCCGATTTACCAACTTTACTGGCACAGGTGGCGGGAAAACTCACGGCGGGCGATCGTTTGGTAATTGCAATTGATGCACTGGATGAAGTTGAACAAGAAGAACCGGGAGAAAATCTTTTACATTTGCCGACAACTCTGCCTAATAACGTATATTTCCTGCTGACGCGGCGACCCTTTAACCTCGGTCAAAGGCGGCTGGCTGTATCTCCGGGAGTTCCGGTAAAAGAGTTAGATTTAAGAGACAGCGACTATGTTCATTTCAATCAGAAGGATATCAAAAAGTATATTGAGTATATGATTAATACAGATTATGAGTATAAAGATCAACTGAGAAACTGGATTCAAACTCGCAGCATTAGCGATACAAATTTTGTCAAACAAGTGGCTAACAAAAGCGAAAACAATTTTATGTATTTGCGGTATGTTTTGCCAGCAATTGCTAAGGGCTATTACAAAGACTTGGATTTAAAGCAATTGCCAGACGGGCTGCAAGAGTATTATCAAAGCCATTGGGTGCGAATGGGGATGGAAACTAAGCCAGGGCAATTGATGGAGATTGTCTTGTATATTTTACTAGAGATTGCCACGCCGATTCCCTGCGAGATGATTGCTGGAATTGCCGAGAAGGATGAATGCAATGTGGGAAAGGTTCTAGACGAGTGGGTTGAGTATTTGAAAAAGCAGAATGTAGAAGGAGAAACCTGCTACACCATCTATCATGCTAGTTTCCTTGACTTTCTGAAAGCCAAACGGGAGATGGATTCAAAGCGGCAAATTTTTAAGGAAGTCAATCAACGGATTGCTGAGTATTTAGAACAGGGGATGGATTGAGATGGGAGACTTTGCTGACAAGTTAGCGGCCAAACCACTTTTCTATCAACGTGCTTATCTAGGCAGCTTAGTGGCAAATTATGTCAAGTCAGGGAATTTAGAAAAGTATTATCAAAGACTGACAGATTTTAACTTTCTGATGGCCAAAATTCAGCATCCTGACTTTGGGGTACAGGCACTTATTGATGATTTCAATTTGGTTGACGCTTCAGAAGCAGTAACTAGCCTAGGATACAACCCAGAAAAAGTTAAAGCCCTGAACTTGATTCAAGCGGCACTGTGGATGTCAGCCGATATTTTGGATCGAGATCGGACAAAACTGGCCGAACAATTGTTAGGGCGCTTACTGTACTTTGAAATGCCTCAGATTCAGGCAATGCTGGAGGTAGCAAAGCAGTGGAAAGCAGCACCTTGGTTGCGTCCTTTGACACCTTGTTTAACTCCCCCTCGTAGAGGACTACTACGCACCCTCGAAGGTCACAGCAACTCGCTAAATGCAGTCGCTGTCACTGCTGATGGCAAGCGGGCGATTTCTGGTTCAGATGACAACACACTCAAAGTCTGGAATTTAACAACTGGAAAGGAACTGTTTACTCTCAAAGGTCACACCAACTCAGTATATGCAGTCGCCGTCACTGCTGATGGCAAGCGGGCGATTTCTGGTTCATCGGACAACACCCTCAAAGTCTGGGATTTAATAACTGGAAAGGAACAGTTTACTCTCAATGGTCACAGCGACTGGGTAAATGCAGTCGCCGTCACTGCTGATGGCAAGCGGGCAATTTCTGGTTCATTTGACAAAACCCTGAAAGTCTGGGATTTAACAACTCGACAGGAAGAATTTACTCTCAAAGGTCATAGCGACTCAGTATATGCAGTCGCCGTCACTGCTGATGGCAAGCGGGCGATTTCTGGTTCAGATGACAACACACTCAAAGTCTGGGATTTAACAACTCGACAGGAAGAATTTACTCTCAAAGGTCACACTAACTCAGTATATGCAGTCGCTGTGACTGCTGATGGCAAGCGGGCGATTTCTGGTTCATCGGACAACACCCTCACAGTCTGGGATTTAAGCACTGGAAAGGAACAGTTTACTCTCAAATTTCACAGTAACTCAGTAAATAAAGTTTACAGCAACTCATTACATAAGGAATTGTTTACTCTCAAAGTTCACAGCAACTCAGTAAATGCAGTAGCCATCACTGCTGATGGCAAGCGGGCAATTTCTGGTTCATCGGACAACACCCTCACAGTCTGGGATTTAACAACGGGAAAGGAAGAATTTACTCTCAAAGGTCACAGAAACTCAGTAAATGCAGTAGCCGTCACTGCTGATGGCAAGCGGTCAATTTCTGGTTCGTGGGACAACACCCTCAAAGTCTGGGATTTAACAACTGGGAAGGAAGAATTTACTCTCAAAGGTCACAGCGACTCAGTATATGCAGTAGCCGTCGCTGCTGATGGCAAGCGGGCGATTTCTGGTTCGTGGGATCAAACCCTCAAAGTCTGGAATTTAACAACTCGAAAGGAAGAATTTACTCTCAAAGGTGACAGCAACTCAGTATATGTAGTCGCAGTCACTGCTGATGGCAAGCGGGCAATTTCTGGTTCGTGGGACCAAACCCTCAAAGTCTGGGATTTAACAACTCAAAAGGAACAGTTTACTATCAAAGGTCACAGCAAATCGGTAAATACAGTCGCTATCACTGCTGATGGCAAGCGGGCGATTTCTGGTTCAGATGACAACACACTCAAAGTCTGGAATTTAACAACTGGAAAAGAAGTGTTTACTCTCACAGGTCACAGCAAATCGGTAAATGCAGTCGCCGTCACTGCTGATAGCAAGCGGGCGCTTTCTGGTTCATCGGACAACACCCTCAAAGTCTGGGATTTAATAACTAGAAAGGAACAGTTTACTCTCAAAGGTCACAGGTACTCAGTATATGCAGTCGCTGTCACTGCTGATGGCAAGCGGGCGATTTCTAGTTCATCGGACAACACCCTCAAAGTCTGGGATTTAACAACTCGAAAGAAACTGTTTACTCTCACAGGTCACACCAGCTCAGTAAATGCAGTAGCCGTCACTGCTGATGGCAAGCGGGCAATTTCTGGTTCATTTGACAAAACCATCAAAGTCTGGGATTTGTCGAGTCGAAATGTCATTGCTAGTTTCACGGGTGAAAGTTCGATCGCGTCTTGCGCTATTGCACCCGATGGAGTAACAATTGTCGCCGGCGACAAATCGGGCCGCGTATATTTCTTGCGGCTAGAAGGGATGGAGGCACTAACATGAATTCCTCACCTCTGGGAACTCCTATCTCTACCGCTGCTTACCCAAGAGAATTTGCGGACAAGTTAGCGGCCAAACCACTTTTCTATCAACGTGCTTATCTGGGCAGCTTACTCCCAAATTATCTCAAGTCAGGCAATTTAGAAAAGTATTATCAAAAACTGACAGATTTTAACTGGCTGATGGCAAAGATTCAGCATCCTGAATTTGGGGTGCAGGCACTGATTGATGATTTTAATTTAGTTGACGATTCAGAAGCAGTAACTCACCCAGAGTACAACCCAGAAAAAGTGAAAGCCCTGAACTTGATTCAAAGGGTACTGTGGATGTCAGCCGATATTTTGGAGCGAGATAAAACCAAAGTGGCGGAACAATTTTTAGGGCGCTTACTGTACTTTGAAATGCCCGAGATTCAGGGAATGCTGGAAGTAGCCAAGCAGTGGAAAGCAGCACCTTGGTTGCGTCCTTTGACACCCTGTTTAAGTCCCCCTCGCAGGGGATTGCTACGCACCCTCGAAGGTCACAGCGACTTAGTATATGCAGTAGCCGTCACTGCTGATGGCAAGCGGGTAATTTCTGGTTCGGAAGACAACAGCCTCAAAGTCTGGGATTTAACAACTGGAAATGAACAGTTTACTCTCAATGGTCACAGCAACTCAGTAAATGCCGTCGCCGTCACTGCTGATGGCAAGCGGGTGATTTCTGGTTCATCGGACAACACCCTCAAAGTCTGGGATTTAACAACTCGAAAGGAAGAGTTTACTCTCAATCGCCACAGCAACTCAGTATATGCAGTTGCTGTGACTGCTGATAGCAAGCGGGCAATTTCTGGTTCGGAAGACAACAGCCTCAAAGTCTGGGATTTAACCACGGGAAAGGAAGAGTTTACTCTCAATGGTCACACCGAATTGGTAAATGCAGTAGCCGTCACTGCTGATGGCAAGCGGGCGATTTCTGCTTCGTGGGACAAAACCCTCAAAGTCTGGGATTTAACAACTCGAAAGGAAAAGTTTACTCTCAATGGTCATAGCAATTGGGTAACTGCAGTAGCCGTCACTGCTGATGGCAAGCGGGCAATTTCTGGTTCAGCAGACACCACCATCAAAGTCTGGGATTTAACAACTGAAAACGAAGAGTTTACGCTCAATGGTCATACCGAATTGGTAAAATCAGTAGCCGTCACTACTGATGGCAACCGGGCAATTTCTGGTTCCTATGACAGCACACTCAAAGTCTGGGATTTAACAACTCGAAAGGAACTGTTTACTCTCAAAGGTCACAGCAACTCGGTACAAGCACTATTTGTAACTGATGATGGAAAACGGGCGATTTCTGCTTCATGGGACAACACCCTCAAAGTCTGGGATTTAACAACTAAAGATGAGCTGTTTACTCTTGAACGTCACAGCAATTGGGTAAAAGCAGTAGCGGTCACTGCTGATGGGAAACGCGCGATTTCTGGTTCGTGGGACAAAACCCTTAAAGTCTGGGATTTAACAACTCGAAAGGAACAGTTTACTCTCAAAGGTCACAGGTACTCGGTAAATGCAGTAGCGGTCACTGCTAATGGGAAACGCGCGATTTCTGGTTCGTGGGACAACACGCTCAAAGTCTGGGATTTAACAACTGGAGAGGAACTATTTACTCTCACTGGTCACAGCAAAGCGATAAATGTAGTTGCCGTCACTGCTGATGGCCACCAGGCGATTTCTGGTTCAGTAGACAACTCCCTTAAAGTCTGGGACTTAACAACTGGAGAGGAACTATTTACTCTCACTGGTCACAGCGACTCAGTATATGCAGTCGCCGTCACTGCTGATAGCAAGCGGGCGCTTTCTGGTTCATCGGACAACACCCTCAAAGTCTGGGATTTAATAACTCGAAACGAACTATTTACTCTCACTGGTCACAGCGACTCAGTATATGCAGTCACCGTCACTGCTGATGCCAAGCGGGCAATTTCTGGTTCATCGGACAAAACCCTGAAAGTCTGGGATTTCACAACTCGAAAGGAAGAGTTTACTCTCAAAGGTCATAGCAACTCGGTAAAAGCAGTAGCCATCACCCCCGACGGCAAACGGGTGATTTCGGGTTCAGATGACAAAACCCTCAAAGTCTGGGATTTGTCGAGTGGAAATGTCATTGCTAGTTTCACGGGTGAAAGTTCGATCACGTCTTGCGCTATTGCACCCGATGGAGTAACAATTGTCGCAGGCGGTCGTTCCAGCGGCGTATATTTCCTGCGGCTAGAAGGGGTGGAGGAACTAACATGAATTCCTCGCCTCTGCCAACTCCCATCTCTACCGCTGCTTACCCAAAAGAATTTCAGCAACTCCTGCGAGAAAAAACCGAGAATTTTGCAGGCCGCAAGTTTGTTTTTTCTGCGATATCCGACTTTCTGCACTCCCACAGCCGCGGTTATTTCACAATTGTCGGCACTCCCGGCTGCGGCAAAAGTTCCATCCTCGCCCAATATGTCACCGCCCATCCTCGCAGTATCTATTACAACGCTGCAGTTGAAGGCAAAAATCGAGCTGAAGATTTTCTCGCTTCTGTCTGCACTCAACTGATTGACAAATACTTGGCCGCCAATGGGGAAACATCGGAAATTGTCAAGCTAATATCTCAACTTCAAAATCTCGAATCCCATGATGGGAGTTGGTTTCTGTCTTTGTTGCTTCAGCAAATTAGCGATAAATTAAACGATCGCCAAAAGTTGATAATTGTCATTGATTCTGTAGACGCGATCGCCCGCACGAGTCAGCCTCCCAGCACAAATCTGTTCTATCTGCCGAGATATTTGGGCGATCGTACTTATTTTATCCTCGCCCGCCGCCCGTTTTTGAGAGAGAAATCCGGTTTGTTAATTGAAACCCCCTCTCAAACTCTCGATTTAAGAGATTATCCCGCCCAAAATCGCGAAGATGTCCTTAACTACATTCAGCAATACCTACCAACTGCACCGGATTTAACTCAACCTGAATTCTGCCAACAACTCGCCACAGTCAGCGAAAACAATTTCATGTATCTGAGTCAGATGTTACCTGCCATTAACGAGAATTCACACCCCGATGCTAATCTGGGAGAGTCCTCACTTGTCTCTGAACTTCCTCCCGGTTTAACAGCGTATTATCACAACCACTGGGTGCGGATGAGAGGAGATGGTTTATCCGAAGTTGACTTGTCTGTGCTGAATGTTTTAGTACAATCCACAACAGGTTTGTCTGTAAGTGCTATATCCAATATAATCGATCGGGATGAATACGATGTTGAAAAAGTGTTAGACAATTGGATTGAGTTCTTGAATTTGCAGGAAATCGGAGGAGAAATTTGTTATAGTTTGTATCATAATAGTTTCCGCGAATGGTTAGGCAAACAATCTATTTTAGAATCATGATGAGGACACGGCGCCGTGTCCCTTGGTGTCAACAAACACGTTAAACCGACAGTCCGACAGGGGTTTCAACCCCTGCCTCAAAGCTGAAGTCCTCGCTCAAGAGGACTAATAGACCTCTTGCAAAAATAACTAGGACGGGCTCTTCGGCCCATCCCACAAGAGTTATTTTTTGTTGTGGGATGGGCCGAAGAGCCCGTCCAATAAATCGATGAAAAGGACTTTTGCAAGAGGTCTAATGAATTATTCATATCATGTCCGATCGAGCGATCGTGATTTTTGTAGGGGCGGGTTCACAAACAATACCTGCCAACAAAGGACAATCTCAAAAACCCGCCCCGACCGGGATATTATGGTTAATCGATCGGATATGATATCAGTCCTCTTTTAGAGGACTTTCGCTATAAGCCCCGTGGAATTCATTCCCTGGCGGACTGGCGGTTAGGCGGGAGGACTAGGGGACGAAAAGCTTAAATTGACACGTCTTGGGCATTGCCGTTTCCTAACTGTGGGTAATATCAATTCCGATGCCACCGAGTTTTATATTATATCAAAAACAATACAACAATGAAACGAGCAGTCTTTCTTGACAGAGATGGTGTCCTCAATATCGAAGCAGGTTACATTCACAAAGTAGAAGATTTGCATTTAATCCCTGGAGTCGCCCAAGCTGTACGCCGTTTAAATGACCAACAAATATTTTGCTGTTTGGTTTCCAATCAATCCGGCCCGGCAAGGGGTTATTATCCGGTTAGCCACGTAGAAGCTTTGCACAAACGCCTTTGTCAGCTATTAGAAAATGAAGCCGGAGCGAGGTTAGATGCTCTTTATTACTGTCCTTATTTAAGCGCAGCCGAAGGCGGAACCAACCCAGAATTCACGCGGTATACAACGTGGCGAAAACCAAATACAGGGATGTTGGTAGCGGCGGCTTGGGAATACGATTTGGATTTGCCGAATAGTTTTATGGTGGGGGATAAAGCGACTGATGTTGATATGGCTCACAATGCCGGCTGTACTGGTATTTTGGTGCAGACTGGTTACGGAGAAAGCGTGTTGAGCGGGGAGTATCAGCACCATACTAAACCGGATTTTATTGCAGCAAATTTAGCGGCGGCGGTGGAGTGGATTTTGCAACACTTTGATTAGTGTTTGTAGTGGCATTTAAGTTGTTTCTCGTTGAGTATTAGAGGAAAGTGCTACGTAAGGAAGGGCCACTGTGAAGGTTGTACCCACGCCGATTTTGCTTTCGCAGGCGATCGCCCCTCCTTGCAATTCCACAGCTTTTTTAACAATTGTTAATCCCAAACCGTTACCTTTAATCTTTCCAGTATTCTTGCAGCGGTAAAACATTTCAAATATTTTCCCTACTTCAGTTTCGGGGATACCGATACCTTCGTCTCGAATACGCATAATTAGTAAGGGAGAGCTAATATTTGTAAATTGGGAATTGGGAAACAAACACTGAGGAGACAAGCAAAAAATAGGTTGTTTGTCTCCCTCGCCTGGTTGACGGTATTCCAATTCCAAGGTGACTTGCCCGCCGTTTGGGGAATATTTGATAGCGTTGACGATTAAGTTAGAAATAATGCCGTGCAGCAATTGTTGATCCAATATTGCACTGGTAACATCTGAGGGGATTAATGTTAGTTTGTGCTTTGCTTCATTTCCTAACTGCAATTGATCGAGCAAGTCTTGACAAAATTCGACTAAATTTATCGGTAATGGATTGCATTTGAGTTTGCCTGCTTCTGCCCTGCCCATGAACAGCATATCGTCGATTAGCTGGTTCATCTTCTGGGTAGCTGAGTGCACCAGCCGCAGGGTTCTAACTTGGGATTCGTCACTGCTGCGAGTTCGATCGAGAAGTTCGGCAGAAATTAAAATGGCGTTGAGCGGATTCCGCAATTCGTGAGCGGCCATTGAAATATACTGGTTTTGGCGGTGCGATCTTTCTTCCACCGACTCTCTGACTGCTTCTGCTGCTTTGAGAGATTCTCGCATCTTGGTTTCGATTTCGTGTCTGTGCAGGGCAATCTCGATCGCCACCCGCAAATCATTTTGTTGAAAGGGTTTGATAATATAACCGAATGGGTCTGTAAGTTTCGCTCTTTGCAGCGTTTGATCGTCGGCATAAGCTGTTAAAAATACTGTCGGCACATTCCTATTAGTTTGGATTTTCTCGGCTGCTGTTACCCCGTCCATGTCACCTTTGAGCACGATATCCATCAACACTAAATCGGGCGGGTTTTCTATAGCTTTTTGAATTGCTTCTTCTCCTGACGAAACTGTAGCTGTTACTGCATATCCCAGTTTTTTTAATCGACCAGCTATGTCTTGGGCTACAATAATTTCGTCTTCGACAACCAAAATTTGTATAGGGTTCATTTTTCGTTAAATACGCTGCCGATAATTTAACTCTTGGAAAATCAGAGTGTAGCAGGTTCCACGCTGACTGTCAATGGCAATACTCGCCTCTAATTGATAAGCCAACATTCTCACTAATCGCAATCCTAATGTTTCAGCATTGTCTGCGTCGAAACCCGGCGGAAATCCGCTACCATTATCTCGAATAATTAATTGAAGTCGCTGAGAACTTAATTCAGTAAATTTTATGTTAATTTCACCCGCCAAACTTTGGCTAAAAGCATATTTTAAGGAATTAGAAACTACTTCATTAATAATTAAACCGCAAGGAATTGCTGTTTCTATGTTTAAATAAATTGGGTCAAGGTTGAGATTGAATTGGATGGCAGTGTTGCCACAACCAAAAGATTGATACAAATTAGCAACCAAGTTTTCGACGTAGAGAGGAAGGTCGATGCGATCGAGATGTTCGGATTGATACAGTTGCTCGTGAATCAAAGCCATTGAATGGATGCGGGTCTGGCTTTCTTCAAATAAAGTTAGCGTCGCTTCGTCTTCAATATATTGAGCTTGAAGTTGCAGCAAGCTGGAAATTACCTGCATATTATTCTTGACTCGGTGGTGAATCTCTTTGATCAATACTTCTTTTTCGCGAAGTGCTGCTTGAATGCGGGCCTCGGTAAATTTGCGATCGCTGATATCTTCGGCAATACCCGCGATGCGGTAAATTTTGCCCGATTCGTCGTAAATGGGAAAAGCTCGATCGCACACCCAGCGAATTTTGCCGTCTGGCCGAAAAAACCGATATTCGGTATTGGTGGACTCGCCCTGCAACACTCGCCCCATTGCCTGTTGCAACAAATGTTTATCTTCTGGATGCACCCAATCCATCATTTTTAAAGGATTAGCATACAATTCTTCGCGACTGCGCCCCCAGATTTGTTCGTAAGCTGGACTCAGATACAATAAATCGGTGAATTCCGCAGACATTAGCCAGACGGAATCTTGGATATTTTCTGCTAACTGGCGGAAGCGTTCTTCACTTTCGCGGATGGTTTTTTCTGCCTGTTTGCGTGCGGTAATATCTACTGCAATGCCCACGATGCGGTAAACTTTACCAGATTGATTTTTAATCGGAAAAGCCCGATCGCGAATCCAGCGGATTTTGCCGTCCGGCCTGACAATTCGATATTCTATCTGGTTTTCAGACTCAATTCGTCTAGTTAAATTAGCAATAACGCGCTCGCGATCTTCTGGATGGAGGGAATCTGCAAAAAAGCGCCCGTTAGCATACAAATCAGCGCAGCTTCTGCCCCAAATCTTTTCGTAAGCCGGACTGATATAAATAACTTCCTGGGGTTGAACGTTTACCATCCAAAACACGCTTTCAATGTTTTCTGCTAGCTGTCGGAACCTTTCTTCACTTTCTTTCAGCGCTGCTTCTGTTTTTTTGCGATCGCTAATATCTTCTGTCACTACTACATTGTAAATTGCCCCGCTCAGCGGTTCTTGGATGAGCGATACTGTAATATTTACCCAAACTACAGTGCCGTCTTTGTGCAGCAAGCGTTTTTCCATTCTAAAACTGTCAATTTCCCCAGCAAATAATTTCTTGTTTTGTTCTAAATCTGCATCTATATCTTCTGGGTAAGTAACGTCCATCCAAGTTCGCGATAGCAGTTCGCTCGCAGTATATCCCACTATCTCGCAGAATTTTTGATTGACTCGCAAATAGCGGCCTGTTTGGTCAGGGTGGGTAATGCCGACTGCCACTTGTTCGACGGTTGCCCGAAAGCGTTCTTCGCTATCTCTGAGGGTTGATTCTGCTTTTTTGCGATCGCTAATATCGCGATGCACGCCAAAATACCCGACAATTCTGCCCCGGGCATCGTAAATGCAAATATAGTCGCCTTCCACCCAAACTGGAACCCCGTCCAACTTGCGATTCTCATTTTCGATGTGAATTCTGCCAGCATCAAAGAATTGCCTGATTATCTCTCTGCCGCCAGTCAAGTCGTGGGAAAAGAAAGAGTAAAGCGTCCGGCCAATCAACTCTTCCCTAGTACCTCCGTATTGAGCTATCAAAGCATCGTTTGCCTTCGTTACCCTACCGTTAGCAAATACGTAATCTAAAACTTTTTCTTTGTCAACGGTATTATCCCAGTGCACTGGTTCGTCCAGCATCATAAAGAAAAAGCCATCTAAAGATTGAGAGAAAAACAATTCTAGCTGTTCCTGGCTTTCTCGCAAAGCTTCTTCGGCGCGCCAGCGAGAGAGAATTTCTTCCCGCAATTGATCGTTGGCTTTTTTCAAGTCTTCAGTGCGCTTTTGATATTTAATTTCTAGCTGATTTTTGATTTCTTCTAGCGCTATTTCTGCCTGTTTTTTTTCGGTAATATCTTGAGTAACGACCATTCCTGCAGAAATTTCTTCCCGGTCGTTTTTGACTGGAGCAATTGTTGTTGAATAAATGCGATCGCGGTATTTATATTCAAAAGTATTCTCTTTTCCTGCCAAAGCGGCGCGATATGTAGTCTCAAAAAGTTGCCAATCTTCAGGTGGGGATACTTCCCACAATGTTTTGCCTTCCAACAGTTCTTTGGACAAACCAACTACTGCCAAACCTTGACCGTCAACCAGAGTATAGCGCAAATTGCGATCGAACAAAAACACCGATCCATTCGGATAATGTTTGATGAGAGTTCGGTACATTTCCTGGCTTTTTTCCAGAGATGCGATTAACCGAATGCGATCGTCCTCGGCGATCTCAAATTCACTTACGGAACCCGAAAAGCCAGCATTCTCAATTGCTTTGAGTTGTGCTTCTAATTTCTGGCACAATTCTCTCTGCTGCTGCAAATCATCTTCTAGTTGCCGAATTATTGCTTTTTGCTCTGCTACTAATGCTTCGCAGGTTTCCAGAGGTCGATCGATCTTGGTAGGATCAATACACATAATGGCTCTAGGTTTTGCAGTTGCGGACTTGAGCTTTTTCAAGTTAATACTAACAAAGCTCAAGCCTTTACTGCCAACTTATATAGCAGTTGACAGTTGACAGTTGACAGTTGACAGTTGGTTCTTAACAGTGAGACTGTTTATAATAGCGGGTTTGAGGATATATTCATGAGTTTCTGAATGTCCTAATCGATGTGGCGGTTGCTATATCATGGACGGTTGCATCGAAATAATATATTTGGATGATATCGCGTCCGAGCGAGACGATCGCACTGCATAATTCAGATGCTATTGAATTTGATATTATACCGTTTCCGGCTGCATCAGTATTGTTCAAACAGTCAACAGTCAACTGTCAACTGTCAACTGTCAACTGTCAACTGTCATTTAGGAACTCCCGCTGTCAAGACTTCATGACAATCAACTGTCACCAAAACATCATCTTCAATTCTTACGCCAATACCGCGCCATTTTTCAGGAACCTCCGGCTGTCCTTCAACGGGTTTAATATAAGGAGAAATATAAATCCCCGGTTCCACCGTCAGCACTTGTCCTGGCTGCAAAACTTGCGGATTTTCGCCGTACTGATAAACGCCGACATCGTGCACGTCCAATCCCAGCCAATGACCGGTGCGGTGCATATAAAATGGCTTGTATTTCTCTTCTTTAATTATCTCTTCAATGTCCCCCACCAAAAGTTTTAAATCCATTAAACCTTCCACCAAAACGCGCACCGCTGTTTCGTGAATTTTGCTGTAAGGATTTCCGGGATATACTTGACTAATTGCCTGCAATTGTGCTTGCAAAACTAAGTCATAAATTATCTGTTGTTCGGCTGTAAATTTGCCGCTAACAGGAAAGGTGCGAGTAATATCAGCGTTGTAGTACCCGCAAGCACAACCGGCATCTATTAGCAACAAATCGTTTTCGTGCATTTGGCGGTTGTTTTCAATGTAGTGGAGGACGCAGGAATTGTAACCCGATGCAACAATTGAAGGGTAAGCGGGAGTACAGCCATTTAAGCCAAAAGTATGTTCTATTTCAGCTTGAATTTCATATTCGTACCTGCCCGGTTTGGCGAATTCTCGGGCGCGGTTGTGCGCTGCAACTGAGATATTAGCGGCTTTTCGCATTAATGCTAATTCAGTTTCGCTTTTCACCAGCCGCATCGGGTGTAAAATGATGTTGGAATCTTCGATTGCTGTCGGGCCCGTGCCGCGTTTGGGGTAGGTTGCCATCAAGCGCTGCCAGTGATTGAGGACTGTTTGGTCGAAAGTACGATCGCGCCCGAAGTGATAGTATATGCGATCGGCTTTTTCTAAATATTTCGGCAATTTTTCCGCAAGTTCGGCGATAGGGAAAGCTTCATCCGCGCCGTACAATTCCTTAGCCCCTTCTACTCCGGCGCGATAACCGTGCCAAGTTTCTTTTTCCAAGTCTTTTGGCTGCACGAACAAAACAAATTTGTGTTCTTCGTGGTGCGGCGCGATCACTGCTACCGCCGCAGCTTCGTTGAAACCGGTTAAGTAGAAAAAATCGCTATCTTGTCGGTATGCGTATTCTACATCGTTGTGCATGACGGCTGCGGGCGCGCTGCGAAATATCGCCGTCCCGCTGCCAATTTTTGCCATTAATTGTTCGCGTCTTTGCCGGTATTCAGTGGGGTCGATCATTCGATTTTAGATTTTAGATTTTAGATTTTAGATTGAGTGTAATATTAACACTCATTCGATTTTAGATTTTAGATTTTAGATTTTAGATTTTAGATTTTAGATTTTAGATTTTAGATTTTAGATTTTAGATTGAGTGTAATATTAACACTCGGCGGTTTAAGCCGCTGAGTTTACGGGGACACAGACTTGCACCCGCAAGCCCGGGGTTGAAGATATATATAGGCGATCGGTTTTTTTCTGGGTCTACTTATTTATTCTCTTGTTCTGCGATCGCCAATTTACCAGACAGAATGGGTTTAAAGCCCCAAGCCCGATCGGCAGAAATTAAAAGAATACTATTCATTACTCTAATCTTCTTCCTTCCAGGTAGAGGTCGCTATCCCAGGTCAACTGTCAACTGTCAACTGTCAACTGTCAACTGACAAGTATAGTCAACCAGCCGAGACAAAGATGAGTGGCCATCGACTAAAGTCCATCTCGGAGAGAAATTCGACCAATTTTCGCCATCTTGGCTAACTCTGACAGTTCTCAACTGTCGCTGCTGGCAGTCAACTTCCATTTGCGCCAACAATTTATCGTTACTAAACTGTTGAGTTACTAAAATAGTTCTGACTGGATAAGAGGGAGCACCGGGAATATCGGATTTGCTTAATTCAACGCTGCTGGAGTCGATGCAAATATCTACAAAACATCTTGATTTTTCGGCGCGGGCGCTCAAATTTATTCCAAAAATTAATGTTGAAATTACTATCAAACAAATCGATGAACTCTTAATCATATATCAGGAGGAAGAAGTTTCTGTTGACTCGGCGGTTGAAACCGCTGCTACACGGGAGCATCTCAATGAAAGCAGCCAAGATAGAAAGAGGAGTTAGGAGTCAGGAGTCAGGAGAAAAGAGTCAGAAGGAAGAAGTCAGGAGCCAGAAGAAGTGTTTTTACAAATATGAGATGCTCCCTGCTACACAGACAAAACCCGCCTGCGCGGGTTGAATTTCTTCAGTCCGCGCAGGCGGACTTTGTTTGTGTAGCAGCGAATTCTATTCGCCCTCAATATTCACTTTTTAAAGCTGAGGAACGTATTGTTCTTTTTCAGGAACAAAAGTGTATTCAGAGACGATTAGGCGCAACTCTTCGCCGTCGATGGTTTCTTTTTCGATCAACAAATCAACTAAGCGATCGACCACGGTGCGATTTTCGCGAATAATTCGGCGGGCCTCGTTGTAGCAGTGATCGATAATTGCTCGAACTTGCCCGTCAATCCGAGAGGCTATTTCTTCGGAATATTCCGATCGCGCTGTGTAGTCGCGGCCGAGGAAAATTTCGCTTTGCTGGGCTTCCAGGGCGATCGGGCCCAAGGTAGACATCCCGTAGCGAGTCACCATTTGCCGCGCCATGCCGCTGACTTGCTGCAAGTCGTTGCCGGCACCGGTGGTTACTTCGGCATCGCCGAACACTACTTCTTCGGCTGCGCGGCCGCCTAAAGCACCGCTAATCCGAGCTAAAATTTGCGATCGGGAAATCAAACCTTGGTCTTCGCTGGGCATGAACCAAGTCAAGCCGCGGGCCTGTCCGCGAGGAACTAAGGTAACTTTTTGAACGGGATCGTGGGCTTGAATGATTGTACCGACGATCGCGTGGCCGATTTCGTGGTAAGCAATCAAGCGCTTGCTCTTGCTGTCCACCAAGGGAGTGCCTTCCATACCTGCTACCACGCGATCGACTGCATCGTCAATTTCGAGCATCGTAATCGCATCTTTGCGGCGGCGGGCGGTTAAAATAGCAGCTTCGTTGAGCAAGTTAGCCAAATCAGCGCCGGTAAAACCAGGAGTGCGGCGGGCGATGGCGTCCAAAGAAATCTCTGCAGACAGCTTCTTGTTGCGCGCGTGAACTTCCAAAATTTCCAAGCGGCCTTTGATATCCGGCGTATCTACGGTAACTTGGCGGTCAAAACGTCCCGGACGCAGCAGCGCTGAGTCGAGCACGTCGGGGCGGTTCGTGGCAGCAATGATGATAATGCCAGTATTGCCCTCAAAACCGTCCATTTCGGTCAGCAACTGGTTCAGGGTTTGTTCCCGTTCGTCGTTACCGCCACCGATACCGGCGCCGCGCTGGCGACCGACTGCATCGATTTCATCGATAAAGATGATGCAAGGAGCATTTTCTTTAGCTTTCTTGAACAAGTCCCGAACGCGGGAAGCGCCGACACCGACGAACATTTCCACAAATTCCGAACCGGAGATGCTGAAGAAAGGCACGCCGGCTTCGCCTGCGATCGCTTTTGCCAGCAGGGTTTTACCGGTTCCGGGAGGGCCAACTAGCAGCACGCCTTTGGGAATCTTCGCCCCGACTGCGGTGAAGCGTTCGGGTTTTTTGAGGAATGTCACTACTTCTTGTAGTTCTTCTTTGGCTTCCTCAACGCCTGCTACGTCGTCGAACAGTACGCCTGTTTTAGCTTCCATTTGAAAGCGAGCTTTGGACTTGCCAAAATTCATCGCTTGGCCCGGGCCGCCGGGAACGTTGCCGCCGCGGCGGAACAGGAAAAACAGCCCTCCTACTAACAAGAGGGGAAATACTAGATTGCCTAAAAGTCCCCAGACAGCCCCGTCGTTGCGTAGTGGGTGAGTGTCGAAGCTGATTTTGGAGTCTCTGAGCCTAGAAACCAGTTCCGGGGCATTTGAGGGCAAGTCTACCCGCCACCGCTGCTCGTGATTGTCCAGTTCGGGATCGACTGCTAGGACAATAGCCGTCCGACCTCCGTCGTAAAGGTCAACGCTGGTCACTCGACCGGCGTTTAAGTAATCTAAGAATCGACCGTAGCTCAGGCGGGTGCTGGCGGTGTTCTTGGTCATTTCTGCCGGGGATGGCGCAAATGCCCCCTGCCACAAGAAAAAGCCGATGACTAAGGCGGGTAAAGTCCAAAGTAGTATAGTTCGCCAAGAAATTTTCATAAATGCGGATGCCTTGAATTGGGGACAGATCGGGTAAGATCGCGGTGTCGGAGAAGTGCGACAAAAGTTTACACTCAGAATCTTAACTAAATTTAACTTAACAATGCACTCTCAGGCAACAGAGCTTCGAGGACGATCGCTCCAGAAAAAGTTAGGTTAGTTACGGTAAGGGCGATCGTCCCGAATATAATGTTTGGTGCTGATTTCGATACCGATCTAGGTAGAGTTAGAAGAATCGCCGCTTTCACCCACTGTCTTTAAGCGTGGCAGTGTCAAGGGATAAGGCATGATAATGGTGAGGCTCAGTGAGGTAACACATTTCAATGACAACTAGACAGCTTGTTCCTAATTCGGCTATGCTGACCCAGCAGACTAAAGTCGCTTCTAACAAATCGATTATTAGTGCTGATTTGGGTCGGACTGCAACTAAAGCTTGCGTGAGTCGCAACCCTAGTAGTGTTGTTTTCATCCCTGCCAACGTGGCTACTATGCCCGTGGAAAAGGTGCGGGGTGGCAGCTTTGAGTCCAAAGCAACAGACCCTCTGTTGGATATGTGGCTGGAATACCAGGGCAGGGGTTACGCGATCGGTCAATTGGCGGCAGATTTTGGCGCTAATCTCGGCGGCGCTGACCAGTCGAAAGTAGTAGATGCTTTGGTTAAGGTCTTTTCCTGTGCTGGATATTTCCAGATGAAGGGCGAAATAGCAGTTGTGCTGGGTTTGCCGTTTTATTCGCAGGATCAGTTTGAGAAGGAAAAGGAAGAGATTATCAGCCAACTGCGCTCTCCCCACGTTGTGGTGTACCGGGGCGAGCGTGTGGATATTAACATCAGTCACGTGTGGGTGATGCCGGAAGGGTTCGGCAGCCTGATTTGGTGCGAGGCTCAAGATAACAAGGAGTTTACGCCGGAGTTGCCCGAACTGTCGGTGGCTGTTGTTGATATCGGACACCAAACTACCGATTTGTTAATGGTCGATCGTTTCCGGTTCGCCCGGGCGGCTTCTAAGAGCGATTCCTTCGCAATGAACAAGTTCTACGAACAAGTTGCCTCAAAGATTCCGGGAGCTGACCCTCAATCTCTGTCTTTACTGGAAGCAGTGAATAAACCCGAGGGCCAGCGTTTCTACCGTCCCAGAGGAGCGACTAAGCCGACTAATTTAGATCCGATTATTAAGGACTTGCGGGAGGCTTTCGCTAACGAACTGTCCGAACGTTTGGTGCAGTGGCTGCCTGAACGTGTTACGGATGTGGTTCTGACTGGCGGCGGCGGCGAGTTTTTCTGGGAGGTTTTGCAACCTTTGCTTAAAGACGCCAATCTTAAGGCTCACTTGGCTCAGCCTTCCCGCAAAGCTAATGCTTTGGGACAGTTTATTTATGCTGAGGCTCAACTAGCCACGATAAAGTAACGCATTAAGGCTTGAACCCTATGGCACTGTGGGCAAAAAATAAGGCGAATTTCTCGGTGGCGTTTACGGAAGATGCTGCCGATCAAACTTTGCTGGCCGCTATTGAAAAAGAGTTGGCTTTCACGAAATATCAGACTTTCAGCAATCTCTGCAAGCAAGCTTTGTGGCAGTTTTTGTCTGTATCTGAGTCTGCTAGCTCTACACAGAACTTTCAGCGGTTGGAACAGCGTATTGCTGAACTTGCGGTCAAATTTGCTGAGTTTGAGCACAATGTTTCGGCAGAGGAATTAAGCCGTTTGGAGGGACTGGAACATCACCTGAGTCAACTGGGCGCGCAGTTGGATCAGTTGCAGGGGACTGTTAACAGTAAGTTTGCTCAAGTTTCTTTTGCCCGAGTTTCAAAAGTAGTAGAGCCTGACCCGATTGAGTCTGAGTCTGTAGCGGATGATAATGCAGTGTCTGATGCTGAAGTTGCTCCTCCTCGGAATTCCGATCCTTTGTTGGAGCGTTTAAGTTCTTTGTTACCCCAAGATTTCTAAAATCAGGTAGACCCAGGCTAAAAAGCCTTGATATGTGATGTTAGTGGTCCGCTGTTGGCAGCCGGTACTAAATACAGAAACAAAGCGATCGCTCTTTTGAAAAAAAGGGCGATCGCTTTGTTATTGCCGATTTTAGATTTGAGATTTTAAATTAATATTTCTCTTTTGTGACTTCGGGCGATAGTATAGCGGTATGGTGCGTCGCTCATTGATAGTCGTAAACAATCAGAATTCTGGCGGCGACGCACCCTACTTTAATTAGGATCGTCAATTAAATAAGTTCCCTTTTTTCTTGTGGGATGGGCGTCCCGCCCGTCCTTTCTGGACGGGCGGGACGCCCATCCCACAATAACAATTAAAATTGTAAGTTATTTAATTCGCGATCCATAATATTACTCTTTTTTGTCTGTACAATTCCGATTATTCTATTAATCCTAATTTTTGCAATCGCGAACGAATCGCACTAGATTGTCTCTGAAATTTATTTGCTAATTCACCAATTTGTTGACCGCTAGCATATTCATTCTTCAACTTCTCATCTTCTTCCCGACTCCACTTGACATAAGCTCTGGGATACTTCTGGCGAATTTTCTCAACATCGTAGGTTTTAGGTCGAGCGGCATTATTTCGCTGGGCAGAACTCTGTGGTTGAGAATTGCGATCGCCCACTGCCTCCTGTACCAGGTTGGGAATCACAGCAATTTCTTCAGATAGTTCGGCCAAAGCATTGTCTACTTTTTGCTGAAGTTCTGTTAGCTGCCGCTGCTGCAAACTGCCCCACTGCGGCAGTTCGTTGATAAACTGCTGCAAGTCCAGAATTATTGTTGTCAAAGTTTCGACTTGTTGCAACTCCGGTCGCTGTTTGAATTGGCGGCTGGTGAGTTCGATCTCGCTTTGAATCATTTTAATAGTTTTTTCTAAAATTATCAGTCGCTGGCGCAGGTTCTCAATTGCTGAAATTAGAGAGTGTACGTTGTCTCCAGGCTCAACATTGAGATTTTCGCGAGATGTTTGAGAAAGAGTTTCGTCTAAAGCATTTACAGCAATTTGCAATTGCTCGATCGCGCGATCGGTAGTAGCTGCTTGTTGATTTACGCGATCGAACGCGGCCGCCGTACTTGCTTTAACTTGCCCGTGCAGCTTCTGCCGGTTCACAAAATTCAGCACCAATGAAATCACTACAGGCACTTGAGCATAAACGCTCTGTCCCCAAACCAAACTAGCAGCCAATCCCACAGCAGAGGCAGCAATAAAAACCACTTCAGCAGTTTCTAACCAATTGCTCGACTTGGGATTTTGGATTTTGGTGGGTGAATTGGATGATGACATAAGTTAGTTGGGAATTGGGAATTGGGGATTGGGCATTGGGAATTGGGGATTGGGCATTGGGCATTGGCCAAACAGGGCATTGGGCATTGGGCATTGGGAGGCTGTACATCATGGAATTTAAAATTACTTATGGGTTTTTTATTTATGTCAATCTAATTAAATATATTAAATCTGCAAAATTACTCGAGCTAAAGTGAAATAAATCAATACCCCGAGGACATCAACTGCGGTGGTAATAAAAGGGGCAGACATTAAAGCGGGGTCTAAACCCAAAGAACGAAATAGAAACGGCAGAGCTGAACCGGCAATAGAAGCTAAAATTGCGATCGCAAACAAACTCGCTCCCACCGCGAGTGCCACTGCTAAACTCCCTTGCAGGGTATAAGCCCAGCCCGTCGCTACAGTCCCCAATATACCTCCTAGCAGCGCTCCCGCCATCCCCTCGCGAACAATTACTTGCAACGGGCCCATTGCTGTAATTTCATCGGTGTTCAAACCGCGAATTACAACAGTTGAGGACTGAGCTCCGACATTGCCTCCAGTGCCAGTCAGCAGGGGAATAAAAGCTGCTAGGGCGACTACTTGGTTCAAAACATCTTCTTGAGCTCTAATAATTGCGCCGGTGACAGTATTAGTTAAAAGCAGAACAAACAGCCAAACGACCCTTTTCCGGGCAACGGTGATTAAATCGGTCTGAAAATAATTGTCGCCGCCGGACTGGACGCCGCCCAAGGTATAAATATCTTTGGCGGCTTCTTGTTCTAAAATATCGATCGCGTCGTCAACTGTAATGATGCCGACGAGACGCTGTTCCCGGTCTACAACGGGCACTGCTAAAAAATCGTAACGCTGGATCAGCCTAGCTACTTCTTCTTGATCCGTTCCTGTTTGAACAGAAACTACGTCGCGGGTCATAATTTCGCCGACAGTTTTGTCGAGGGGGGAAGTGACTAAATCCCGCAGAGATAAAATACCGGTCAAGCTGCGTCCGGCGTCGGTGACGTAAAGAGAATAAATTGTTTCGGTAGTTTTAGCCAAAGAGCGAATTCGGTCTAAAGCTTGGGCGACGGTAAAGCTTTCTTTGAGAGAAATGTATTCCGGGGTCATGATCCGGCCGGCGGTACTGGCTTCGTAACCCAAAAGTTGCGCCGTTGCTTCTCGTTCCGTCGGGCTCAATTCACCCAACAGGCGACGGACTAATATTGCCGGCAGTTCGTCAAAGAGTTTAGCTCGATCGTCCGGGGACATTTTGTCTACAATGTCAATGACTTCTTGGCGTTTGAATTTTTCGCAGAGGGACTGCTGAACGCTGGAGTCGAGATATTCGTAAACTGCGATGGCTTCGTCTTTGGAAAGCAAGCGGAAAGCTATTACTTGCATGGTTTCTGGCAGCCCTTCGATAGCTTCAGCTATGTCTGCTTCCTGCACCGGGTGCAAAATCGCTTTTGCTCCTTTAAAGTCTCCTTGTTCCAACAGGGCCCTTAACTGCGATCGAACTAATTCGCGCAGTTCTTTCCGCGCGTAGGTGGGTAGAGAAGACGATTGATAACTTTTTTCTGTCACTGATGACCCTCCTAAACCTGTGCTGCGCGCCTTCCTGAATCCAGTTTAGAGCCTATTGACGCCACTGGTTGCGATCGGACTTGCCCTGACAATATCCGCATCTTACCCCTATTCTTCTGGTGCGCGCGGAGCACTTGGCTCGATTTGCGATCAAATACATTTATCTTGATCGGCAACACTCATCGGAAAGAAAGGAGAATTGCGCCCGAACACTTTTTCCAACAGGTTCGTCGAACTTTGATTGCGAATAAAATTATTGACTGTTTCTTGCCATTCAGTATCGCTTGCTGGCAGGATCATGCCGTAGGAAATGCAGGTTAAAGGCTGCTCGGGTATCAGAGAATATTGGCTTGGAGTTAAACCCTGTCTCAGCGCTTCTCCTACTAACAGCATTCCGTCGCTGGCGAAGGCATCGATTGTTCCCGATGCCGCATCTTTTACACCAGACTGTCGGCCCGCGATACCTTCATAAATTCGCTGGTTGGCTAGTTGATATCGGCCTGCAATAAATTGTTGGGTAACAGAACCGCTCAGCACGCCAATTGTCAAGTCTTGCAGGAATCCCGAAGGGTTGACTTTCAGTTTGTTTTCTGGCTTGACTAACAGATAAGTGCCGCTGTATAAAAAAGGCACTGAATACGCAATCCCGCTGGGGGGATTTTTTAGGATTGTATTAGGCCCGCATTCTAGGTGAGCGCGCTTGCTGGTTACGCTGCGGAAGCGCCCTTTTTCCGCTGATTCGTTGAGGTCTGTTTCTAGTTTTTCTAAGCGGATGGAGCGATTTAATTTTTTTTCTAAGTCAGCTCGGAAAAGTTCTAAGCCTTCCATGCAAACTCCTTGCCATTTTTCGCCTTCTAAGTAGCCGAAGGGAGGGGCATCTTTTCTGATGCCAACTTTGAGAATGCCGGTTTGCCTAATTTCTTCCAGTGCTGTCTGGGCTGAGGCAACTGCAGGTAAAGCTGCGGGAAATAATATCGAAAATATTGCTGTAAATGCTGCGAGCTTGAGGTTTTTCTTGGTTAGCGTTGAGTTCATTCGTCCGGCATCCGAATAGATATTTTACTGGTTTTTAATATAATACGCAAAAAAACCATATTGTCAATATATTTTGGTGCTTGTATTTTGGGCTATTGGGGTGTTTTTGGTGGTGCGATCGGCTAAATTCAACCTGCACCCTCTAAAATTAAGTTTCGGGCGTTTTGCCGCACACAAGTGTCGCCTGTTTTAATTAAGTCGCCGTATCCAAGCATTTACAGCGGATTTCTATCAGCTTTGACTGCTATATTTACTCCTATTTTACTGCCAAAATTAAACCAATAATTGATATTTTTCTTGTGCCAAACGGTAAAGCGGCCGCCAAACCAAACGGTTAGTCAATACAACCAACAGCGACATCACAGAAGTAGCAGCTAAAAGCAAGGGAAAATTCCCAGATGCCGTCGCCTGAGAAATAGTTTCTCCCAAACCCTCGGCAGTAACAATTTTACCTTTAAACTGCACGTATTCGCTGACAATACTGGCATTCCAAGCTCCGCCAACTGCCGTAATAATTCCTGTCATTAAGTAGGGAAAAATTCCCGGTAAAATTAAACTTTTCCAGCGCTGAATCAGGGAGAGTTTGTAAACTTGCGCTGCTTCAAATAACTCCGAAGGTATGGCTTGAGCGCCAGCAATCACATTAAACAGCAAATACCACATTGTACCCAACATCATCAGCGCCACAGAACCAATTTGCAAGCCGCCTCCAGCTTGAATTAAAGCTAGTAGCAATACGGGAAATAAAGCGGTTGCCGGTACAGAAGCTGCTATTTGTACTAATGGCTGCAAAATTTGAGCTAAACGCGGATTTCGACCGATCGCCACTCCGACCGGCACTGTCCACAACAGCGATAAAAATAGGGCGCAAATGACTCGCAAAGCCGTGAAAAATGCACCAGTCATGACTTTTTGCCAGTCAGACAAATTCAGCAACCGCAGCAGCAGCACCGCTTCCCAAGTTCCCCACAGGACAATGAGGGCAAACCCGCTGACAAATATCCAATTTATCCACTTTCCGATGCGGCTTTTTTGTCTGGAATTTGTTGGTAAATTAGCAGGTGCAAAAGCTCTTGCTAAACCGCGATCGAAACTGTCACCAATCGGTGAAATACGCAACTTCAAAACCCGCAGCGTCGCCGACCGCCTTAAAAAATCTAACACATTTGATTGCGGTACATTGGTAGCTTCCACGGATTGATATTTAAACTTTTCTACCCAAGCAATCAAAGGCTGCCAGATAAAAAAGTCTATGGCTACAATCACACCAATTAATACTGCTAAACCCCAGCCGATCGCCCCAAAATTACCTTGATTAGCTGCCTTGGCCAAATAGGAACCGAGTCCGGGCAAATTAAAGTTTTTGTCACCCAAGGTAAAAGATTCGATCGCAATCAAAAAGAACCAGCCGCCCGCCACTGACATAACGCTGTTCCACACCAGCCCGATCGCACCAGCGGGCAATTCTAACGTCCAGAAACGCTGCCAAGCATTGAGCCGATAAACTCGAGCAGCTTCCTTAAGTTCTCGCGGAATCGCGGAAAGCGACTGATAGAAACTAAAAGTCATGTTCCAAGTCATCCCAGTAAATATTAAAATAATTGATGCGAGTTCTACGCCGATTGTTTGACCGGGAAATAAAGTAACTAGCGCTAAAACAACTCCCGGCAAAAAAGATAAAACCGGAATCGACTGCAAAATGTCTAACAAGGGAATTAAAATTTTTGCTGCCAGGGGGAAGCGGTAAGCAGAATAGGCATAAACTAGGGTAAACAGCAGCGATAAAAAATAGGCGGCTGCCATGCGTAAAAGAGTCTGGGCTGTATATTCAGGCAAGACATTTAGCGTGGTCTCAATTTGAAAATTTGGGTTGTAGTCACTGCTGAATTTAGAAGCTGTTTGGACAATTACTAAAATTAGACATAAGATTGCTAGAATCAGCAAACCGTCTTGCCAAGTCCAATGTGACCTTTCTAAAGTTTTATTGGCGGGTGTTAGAGGTCTTGTCATAATAATTAGTTATTTGGGATGGGGCATTGGGAATGGGGCATCGGGCATTGGGCATTGGGAATGGGGCATTGGGCATTGGGAATGGGGTATCGGGCATTGGGAATGGGGCATCGGGAATGGGGCATCGGGAATGGGGCATCGGGCATCGGGTATTGGTAACTAATGAAAACAGACAACAGTCAACAGACAACAGTCAACAGACAACAGTCAACAGTCAACAGTCAACAGACAACAGTCAACAGTCAACAGACAACAGACAACTAACCGCTAACTACTCAGGTTGATCTTCAGATTCTAAGAAGATTTCGCCCCCCGGTTCATCGTAACTGTATAACTCTGCATAGCGACCCCAGTCAATAGCAGTTTTCAGTTGCCGCATTGCTTCTTTGGGGCTAAAGTGGGCTTCTAGAATATCCAAAATTAACTCTTCAGAAATGCGGTGATTGCGCTTGGCCTGAAGCATTCGATAAATTTGCTGTACTGCACGAATATTGCTGAGAATTTGGGTGCGAACAATTTGTTTGCGCTGGTCTATTCCGCCGGCAATAAACTCAATGCCAACTGGTGTTAAAAGCAGGTCGCCTTCTTGGATTACCAGAAAATCCATTAATTTGGCTGCTTCCACGATCGGCAAAATGTCGTCAACCTCTAACATTAATTCTTGACCGAGGCGGTAGAGATCCTGCTCCTTGCGGTCTTCCAAGAGTTCCAACAAACCTGCGATCGCACCGATTCGCACCTGCGGCAGAGATTGGTATTTAGCGCTTTGAGGGGGTTGAGGTGGAGACACAGCAGCGGCACTTTCAGCAGGTGCAGTCACTGTTTCGTCGCTCAAGTCGGGATTGGTGAGAATTTTGTAAACTTGGTCTACGAGAGCTTGGAATTCAGCAGTTTTGCGATCGCGGTAGTGCGGCAAAGTCACTGTCAATTCCGCGCGAATTCGCCCTGGATTGCGGCCCAATACTACAACTCGATCGGCTAAAATTACCGCTTCCTCAATTCCGTGAGTTACGATTAACACCGCTTTAGTAGGAATCTTCTTTTCCAGCCACAAATCTAATAACTCAAACCGCAAGTTTTCTGCAGTCAGCACGTCTAAAGCTGAAAACGGTTCATCCATGCACAGCAGTTCCGGTTCCACCGCCAAAGCTCTAGCAAATCCCACCCGCTGCCGCATCCCGCCGGAAAGTTCTTTCGGATAAGCATTTTCAAATCCGTCTAAACCGATAATATCAATCATCCGCAAGGCTTTTTGCCGGCGCGGTTCGGCCAATTCTCCTTTAGCTTTTAAGCCTAATTCTACATTTTCTAGTACCGTCAGCCAGGGATAAAGGGCAAAGTTTTGAAATACAATGGCCACTCCAGGATTTAAGCCAACTAAAGGACGATTGTGGTAGAGAACTTGACCTGCGGTGGGCGGGATAAGTCCGGCAATCATTCGCATTAATGTTGATTTTCCCGAACCGGAAGGGCCGAGCAAAGCTACTATTTCGCCCGATCGCAAATCTAAATTAATTGGCTCTAAAATAGAGATTGTTTGACCGTTGGGCTGCGAGTAAGCTTTGCTAACGCCTTCTAAGGTAATCAGGCACTCTGTTGCTGTTTTAACTACCACAACTAAACCTCCTCGCTTGTTGTTTAAATTTAGTCAGTAGTCAGTAGTTCGCAGTCCGCAGTCCGCAGTCATTATTGATACCAGTTTCGTAAAATAATGCAACGGCAGGCAAGCCCCAAACCATGATGCAGTCAATCGATTTTAGATTTTAGATTTTAGATTTTAGATTAAATAATTGAAGGATTGACCCCGCGGATAAATTCGGGGGCTTATATCCTGGATGCTTGATAGTCAGTCATTCTCAATCGAAAATCCAAAATCGAAAATCCAAAATGGTATGGCTGCCGAGTATTCGGTCAATTTTCTGTGACAGACGATCGCTTTTTCACCAGCAACAAGACTCGAAAAGCAGCGAGTTGGAGCGCAACTGAAAATATAACCAGCCAAGTAATTGAGCGGTGGTACAAAATTATCATCGCCCAACAGCCCAGAAATCATTATCAGCCATAGCCTGTGTTAAATATCGCACAGGCGGCACCTCTTTTGTCGTCAGGCACGAGTCCAGCTACGGCGGCTTTCAAAATCGATTCCTCGACTCCCATACCTATACCCGATAAAGTCATTCTTAGCAATCCCCTCTGCCCGTTTCCGAACAATACCAATGGAGCAAACAGTGAAGCAACAATCAATGCAAACATCAGGGTTAAGATGTTGATGCGATCGAACTTGCCTCTCAAAAATCAGGGCTGCGATCGCGTCAATCCCCACAGCCCGAGAGTAAAATAGCGGAACCGGGCTGTCAAATGCGATCGCGCTTCCGTGAAAGTCACTCGAAATAACAGGAAAATCCCCACAGCCAGCCTCAATCTGTCCTAAAGCATCTAAATAAACCCAAAAAAGCCCCGGCAGCGCTTCCCCTTTGATTTCCAACACTCCTGCTTCTAAATCGCGGGGATTGAGATCAATTCGCTGAAGTACCAACAGCACTCTCAGCCGCAAAAAAGCTGGCACAGCCAAAATCGCCAAGCCGAACCGATAATCTAATTGGTTTGCCCGCGCGATCGGCTATCATCAATAACGAAGCTGGCGATCGCTATTGGATAACGTGCAGTCGATCGGCGTCCGACTCGATCGATCCCAAAATGTTAAGTACGTAAATTATTTTTTATTCTGCGTCACGGGTTATACACACAAAGAACTTTTGGGCAAGAATTGGTTTGACAACTTATTACCTTGCTACAGTCAACAATTAATTAAAACTGTCCGTATCACCTGCCAGAAGTGATAGTGAATCCCCTCGCTCCAGCTATGGTTCTCGTTCAAACTGCCAATGTGTTGGGCTGGGATTTAGAGTCTCCGATCGCATCAAGGAACGGGGAACTGGGCAGAGGGAACAGGGAACAGGAAAACCATTTTATCTAGGAACGGGGATCGAAAGCTGCATCTGAATAGTATAGAATTATAACAAACCAGATCGGACCTTACAAGGTGCGTATTGTGGGATAAAAACTCTCGGCGCTTTTAATTTTATTACGGAATGTTTAAACTTGTATCTTTTCCTTAACCGTTTTATATTCTTTACCAAATCTTTATTTTTATTTTCTAGGGTATTGTTATGGTTGCTTCAACCGAGCTTACAGCACTTTGCAACAAGAATCAAATACCCCTTAGTTAAAAAATAGGTCTTTAGGACACACTCCCCCTGCTGCTCGAATCAAATGCTCAGTCGCGTTCGCAAGCATCAAATCTGCTGGTTTTGTCGCCCATGTTGGCAAACAATACATATTTACAATCTGAACAGATGTGGCCGCTCGCTCTCTCTAAATCTAGTTAGAGGGCTAGGGCTTAAAGAACAACATTCTTTGCCAGTGGAATATAATAGCTCTATGTAGGGGGAATAAAGTTTAGATATTGTCTTATGGCTAACTGGTTTTCACGATATAAACTTTTTTATGGCATCATTAAATTACCCAACTATCGCCCAATAAAGGGAAGACAGCCGTATTCATTTATCGCTTAATTTATGGTGATGCCTCGACGCAACGTAATTATAAGTTTACGCCAAACACGACTTAAGCGATTGCTGCCTCTTTTGCTTGGTGTGGTGGCCTCTCTTGCTGTTTTATTTACGTGGCAACAGCTAACCGTCAACGGACAAATTCACATCGAGCAGTTAATTCAGCAGGAAGCCAATGCGATTCAGTCACAACTCACCGAAGGATTATCCATTCGGGTGTTGACGCTTAGGCAAATGGCGAATCGCTGGCAAGCCAATGGCGGTACACCAAAAGCTCTTTGGGAAGCCGATGCAGAGGCTTATGTAAAGGATTTCTACGGTTATCAGGCGATCCAATTAGTCGATCCATCATTTAAAGTGCGATGGGTTGCGCCAGCGGCAGGGAACGAGGCAGCGCAAAACCTAGATTTGAATGGGGAACTGCGTCGCAAAATTACTTTGCAAGTAGCTCGTGATTTGCGTCAACCTATCTTAAGTCGCAATATTTCACTTGTTCAAGGGGAGCAAGGATTTATAGCAAGTTTTCCTTTGTTTGTAGGTGAAAATTTTGATGGGTTGATTGTCGGATTTTTTAAGTTTAAAACTCTATTTGAAAGTATTTTAAAAGTATCGCCCGGGTACAAGGTGGCTATCTATGGAGGCACAAGTTTGCTCTACGGTCAAGAGTCTTTGTCTCCAGATTCACCTCAGAAAACAGTTGTAGTGAAAGCCTATGGCGTAGACTGGAGAATAGATGTTTATCCAACTTTAGAATTAGTTGAAAATGTCAAGTTTTATTGGGCTAGAGTTGTATTAATTGGTGGCTTAGTTTTAGTTGTGCTGCTTGTGTGGGTCATGTTTCTGGCACAAGTTAGTTATTGCAAAGTCGATAAATTCAAAAAAGCCAATCGCCGGTTGAAATGGGAAATTCACCAGCGACAACAGGCAGAAATTGCGATCGCCCGACTAGCTGCGATCGTTGAATCTTCGGAAGATGCCATTCTCAGTAAAGATTTAGAGGGTGTAGTTACAAGTTGGAATGTAGGAGCCGAAACAATTTTTGGCTATACAGCCGTCGAAATAGTAGGGCAATCAGGGAGAAAACTGATTCCCGCAGACTATCTAGATGAGGCCAACGAAGTTCTCACCAAAATCCAGCGAGGAGAACGGATCGAACACTACGATACCAAGAGGCTGAGGAAAGATGGAACATTAATCGATGTCTCGATGAGTGTCTCCCCCATTAAAAACCAAGCAGGGAATATAATTGGAGCTTCAAAGATTGCCCGGAATATTGCCGATCGCAAACAAGCAGAAGCCGCGCTACGTGAAAGTGAAGAACGCTGGGAACTTTCTGTACGCGGGAATAATGACGGCATTTGGGATTGGAATGTTCAAACAAATGAGGTCTTCTTTTCTAGTCGCTGGAAGGAAATGTTGGGCTATGAAGACCGTGAAATCCAAAACATTGTAGACGAATGGGTTAATCTGGTACATCCAGATGACTTGGGATTGGTGATGCAAGCCGTTCAAGATCATTTTGCCAAGAAAACTCCTTTCTACATCACAGAACATCGCCTTCGCTGCAAAGATGGTTCCTACAAATGGATTTTGGATCGCGGTCAGGCACTTTGGGATGATGCAGGTAACGTAATTCGGATGGCTGGATCTCACACCGACATTACCGAGCGCAAGCAAGCTGAATTTGCTTTACAGGTCAGCGAAGCCAGATATCGGCAATTGATCGATAACTTAAATGCGGGTTTTGTGATTCATGCGACAGATACCAGCATCCAATTATGCAATGAAACTGCCGGTGAATTGCTAGGGCTTTCAACGGATCAAATGCTGGGAAAAACTGCGATATCTCCGGCCTGGCATTTTGTGCGGGAAGATGGCAGCGTTATGCCCCTAGAGGAATATCCAGTCAATCAGGTTTTATCCAGTGGTAGTTCCCTCACAAATTATGTTTTAGGAATTAAAAAAGAAATTGATAGTTGTGTTTGGGTATTAGTTAATGCCTACCCGGAATTCGATCGAAACGGTCAACTTGCACAAGTTGTAGTTACGTTTCTTGATGTTAGTAAAGGCAAAAAAGTAGAGCAGGAAATCAAAAAAACTCGCAACTTCTTACAAGCACTGCTGGATAATTTACCGGTGGCGGTTTTTGTGAAAGACGCAAAGCCTCAAAGATTTGGCGTATTTCAGTTTTGGAATAAAACCAGCGAACAGTTATTTGGCATTTCAGCCGAAGAAGCGATCGGCAAAAGTGGCTATGATTTTTTTCCAGCAGAACAGGCTATCTTTTTTGACCAAAAGGATAGAGAAACCTTTGAGAAAGGTAAGACTGAGGATATTCTCGAAGAAGTCATTGACAGTCAGTGTCTGGGAAAACGCTGGCTGCATACGGTGAAGATTCCAATTTACGACGAACAGCATCAGCCCCAGTACCTGCTTTGTTTTTCAGAAGATATCACCGATCGCAAATACGCAGAAGCAGAGCTTAGAGAAATGAGTGAGGTGATGAAAAATGCGCTGTCCGGCATTTCCAAAATAGACACTCAAGGACGTTACATTTATGTCAATAAAGCATATTCTGACGTGACAGGCTATCAGCCCGAAGAACTGATGGGCATGTCCTGGGAAAAAATCGCAGATCCCGATGAGTTGGAAAAACTGGTTGCGGCCTACGGGCTGATGGTGCAAGAGGGCAGAGTTGAATTTGAAACCAGAGGAGTTCGTAAAGACGGTGCTGTTTTTTATCAGCAATTGGTGATGATTTCAACTTACGACGAAAAAGACCAATTTATGGGGCATTACTGCTTCATGACAGATATTAGCGATCGCAAAAAAGCCGAACTTGCACTAGAACAGGAACTCCTGCGGAGTAAAGCCTTCTTCAACACATCCCTGGACGGTGTTGTGATCATGGATTGGGTCGGAAAAGTTGTCGAAGCTAGTCCCAGTTTTGCTCAAATGCTGGGGTACACCCCAGAAGAAACCCTGAATCTGAGCGTGTTTGATTGGGATGCTCAATGGACGGAGGAACAACTACAACTTATGCTGCAGAGAGAGGAGATTATTCCGCTGTTTGAAACGAGACATCGCCGCAAGGATGGTTCTGTATATGACGTGGAAATTAGCTGGAACCGGGTGGAATTAGAAGATGAGATGATGAACTTCTGTATCTGCCGGGATATTAGCGATCGCAAACGCAACGAAGCCCAACGCCAACAAGCAGAACAGGCACTCCGAGAGAGTGAAACTCGCTTCCAAGCCTTCATGAATCACAGCCCTGCCCCTGCCTGGATTACCGATGAAAATGGTGTAATGCTCTATGCCAGCCAGACTTATCTCAATACCTTCGAGTTACCCACTGACAATGTGATTGGAAAATCCATTTTTGAACTTTACCCCGCCGCCATCGCCCAACAATTTCTAGACAATATTCAAACGGTTGCTCACACCTACGAGGTAATTGAAACGATCGAGATTGCGTCCCGTCGAGATCGAACCCTGGGCGAGTTTCTGGTTTACAAATTTCTCATCCCCGACTTATCTGGGCAAATGCTAGTAGGTGGTGTGGCGATCGATGTGACGCGACAGCATCAAGCGGAAACCGCTTTACAGCGGAGTGAGGAACGCTTGATGCTGGCACTAGAAGCCTCTGGAGATGGACTGTGGGATTGGAAAATTGAAACTGGAGAAGTTTACATTAATTCCTACTATCAGGAGATGCTGGGTTACAAGCCGGGTGAATTGGTGATGGATTGGAACCTCTGGGAACGGATCATTCATCCTGATGATAAATTCTGGGTTTTGGAGTCTCTCAACCGTCACTTGCAAGATAGCTCAGTTAAGTATGCCTTTGACTATCGCATGCGTTGCAAGTCAGGTGAGTGGAAGTGGATCGCCAACTACGGGAAAGTCGTTGCCTGCGATGAACGCGGTAAGCCTTTACGGATGATTGGAACCCACAAAGACATTAGCGATCGCAAACAAAAAGAACTGGTACTGCAGCACGCAATGGAAGCAGCAGAAGCTGCGAACTTGGCAAAAAGTACCTTCCTCGCCAATATGAGCCACGAATTACGGACTCCCCTCAACGTGATTCTGGGATTTGCTCAGGTGATGGCCCACGACTCCTCCCTAACTCCCAACCAAAAAAAAGACCTGCAAACAATTAGTCGCAGTGGCGATCACCTCTTGAGTTTGATTAACGATGTGCTGGATCTCTCGAAAATTGAATCGGGACACTGCACAGTTGAAAAGAGCGGATTTGACTTAATTGCCATGCTGCATTCCCTCCGAAATATGTTGGCGGAACGAGCAAGTTCTAAAGGACTTGAACTTTGTTTCGAGATTGCGCCAGAAGTTCCCCAATTTATGCTTGTCGATGCTCAAAAACTGCGCCAGGTGTTGCTCAATCTGCTGAGTAATGCCATCAAATTTACCGAGAGGGGAAGCATTATTTTGCAAGTCAGCATTGAGGCGGACGGTACAGGGGCATTAACCACAACTGAGCCGATTCTCCAGTTTGTAGTCGCTGACACAGGTGTAGGGATTGCAGCGGTCGAACTCGATACCATCTTCGATGCGTTTGTGCAAGCCCAAGCTGGGAAGCGATCGACCGGCGGTACTGGCCTAGGTCTCACCATTAGCCGCAAATTGTTGGAACTCATGGGCGGAAAAATTTCTGTCAGCAGCACTCTGGGACAGGGGAGTTCCTTCACTTTTACCCTTCCCGTCAGCCCCATCAGTGGAGTTAATGTTACACCCGAAGAGAATAATCGCCTCGTGATTGGGCTGGCTCCCAATCAACCGGCTCGTCGCATTTTGGTGGTTGACGATCGAGCAGAAAATCGCTTGCTAATGGTCAGATTGCTGACACAATTAGGATTAGAGGTAAAAGAAGCTACCAACGGACGGCAAGCGGTGCAGATTTGGCAACAATGGCAACCCGACTTAACCTGGATGGACATTCGGATGCCCGTTTTAGACGGATACGAAGCTACCAAGCAAATTCGGGCAATGGAAGACGGACAGAACAGTATCATTATTGCACTTACGGCCCAGGCTTCCCAGAGCGATCGCGCCCTCGCCCTGGCTGCTGGCTGCAACGACTACATCAGCAAGCCCTTCCGGGAACAGACTCTATTTCTTAAGATGGCCGAATACCTGGGTTTAGAATATGTATATCAGGAAGAGGAAACAGAGAACGGGGAACGGGGAACAAATTGTTTTCCTTCTTACCTCTGTGCTGTTGCCTCTGGGGTTCCAGATTCCCTCGATCCAACGCTTCTGGCGACATTACCGCAAGAATGGGTGATTGAGTTGGAAGATGCTGCTTTATGTGGGGATGATTTTGCGATCGTTGAACTGGTAGCTGAACTTTCCTCAGACCTCGCTCAATTGGGTATTTATCTGACGGAACTCGCCAACCAGTATCAATTTGAGAAAATCCTCAATCTAATTCAAAGTCATTTCCCAAGTGGAATTCCTCCAGTGGATTTATAAGCTGTTGTGCAGTTAAACGCTTGATTAGGACTAGGGAATTAGGCACAGCCAACAATAATTATTTTTTATTATTGGTAATTGTCGCACAAAAACTCATTAACTTTTATTAAAAGTTACTGCTCTAAGATGCCTCATAAAACACCCAATATTTTCCCAAAAACTCCTTTCAATTTAAACAATTTAGAGGAATGCAGTGAAGAATCCGTGTATGCTCCCGGTCATATTCTGCCCCACGGAATCGTTTTATTGCTGCAAGAAAAAAACCTCAATGTTTTACAAGTTAGTGAAAATATAGAACAGTTTTTTGGCATTTCGGCAGAAGAATTGCTAGGTCAGCCATTGCCAGGGTTATTGGGTCACGGTCGAGTACAAGAAATTGTTAGATATAGAACTCAAGAACAACTCAATATTCATAATTTCGATCTGAAAATACCTCTAAAAGACGGCCAAATTCAAATATTTAGAAGCACGCTGCATCAGCTACCAGATGAGTTGATTCTGGAACTCGAACCCCAATTGACTATTGAAAATAATCATGCAATCGATTTTTATCAGCGTCTGCAAACAGTTATCCTCAACTTTCGCAGTGCGATCGGTCTTTCTGATTTAGCTCAAACCATTGCTCTTGAAATGAAATCCTTGACCGGGTTCGATCGCGTGATGGTATATCGCTTTGAAGCCGACGATCACGGGGTGGTGATTGCCGAAGAGAAAGAAACCAATCTAGAAAGCTACCTGGGATTGCATTACCCGGCGATCGACATTCCCGCAGCCGCCCGCAAATTGTTTTACCGCAATTGGGTGCGCCAAATTCCCAATATCAATTACACCCCGGCCCGCCTAATTCCCACCAACCATCCCCTAACCGATAAACCCCAGGATCTAAGTGCCTGTGTGTTGAGGGGAGTATCTCCCTACCACATTGAATATTTGCAGAATATGGGAGTTGCTGGGACACTGACGATTTCGTTAATTGACGATCGGCGTCTCTGGGGATTAATTGCCTGTCACCATTACAGCCCGCGATTGATAGATTGCGAAACTCGCAAAACCTGTGAATTTTTAGGACAATTGGCCTCGATCGAACTGGTGCATCAGCAAGAGCGAGAATTGAACGTTTACCGATCGCAGGCGAAAACTATTCAGGATCGACTTCAGCAGGCATTCCGGCGAGATTCTAATTTTATCGAACAGGTATTGACCGAAAATGCTTCTCAATTGCTAGATTTAGTTCACGCTCGGGGCGCTGCAATTTTGCTCGACGGCAGTCTGACATTGGTGGGTAAAACACCATCAGAAGCTGAGGTTGACAAACTCGTGCAGTGGCTGCTGCAACAAAACAAAGAACGAGTGTTTGCAACAGCTTCTTTGCCTCAGTTGTATCCCCAAGCGAAGCAATTCAAACATCGAGCTAGCGGTGTTTTAACAATCTCAATCTTCCTACCCTACGCCAAACAAAAGTCATACCATATCCTTTGGTTCCGACCCGAACAAATTCAAACCATAAACTGGGCAGGTAATCCACAGGACTCTGTGTCGATCGACGAAATGGGAAAAATGCACCTGTGTCCCCGCAAATCCTTTAAACTGTGGCAAGAGACAGTGCGGGAGATGTCTTGTCCGTGGCAGATGGCAGAGTTAGAAGCTGCCGCCGAAATGAGACATATCCTCATGCTGGCGGTGTTAGAATTTTCGCAAGCTGCCCTAGAACACGCTGCAGAAAGGGCAGCAATAGCTAACCGTGCCAAAAGCCAGTTCCTTGCCAACATGAGCCACGATCTCAGAACGCCACTCAACGCCATTCTGGGATTTACCCAGCTTATGAACCGCAGCCCCTATATCCCAGAAGAATTTCAAGAGCATTTAGGAATCGTTACCCGCAGAGGAAAACACTTGCTGACATTGATCGACGATGTTTTGCAAATGTCTGGGATTGAACCAGGGCAATTGGTACTGAGTAAAAGCTGTTTTAATCTGCATCGAATGCTGGGTTCTATTAACGAGATGTTCACCCTCAAAGCGCTTGAGAAAGGGTTACATCTGAGCAGCGAGTGGGATGCTACTGTCCCCTGTTATGTCTGCGGCGATCGAGCAAAACTTCGTCAAATCTTGATTAATCTGTTGGGGAACGCGCTCAAATTTACAACAACAGGAAGTATAGCCCTGCGCGGACGAGCTTTTTCCTCAGATGATATGCGATCCGGTACAAATTGCGATCGCGCCGCTCATCCACCGGATGTTAAACAAACTATTACCCTGTGTCTCGAAGTTGAGGATACCGGATCGGGCATTTCTCCCTCTGATTTAGAATCAATTTTTGACGCATTCACGCAAACGAATCTCGGCCGTCACGATCGGGGAACGGGTTTAGGATTGTCTATCAGTCGCGAGTTTGCGCGTCTGATGTCCGGCGATATCACCGTGCGAAGCACCCTGGATCGAGGCTCGACTTTTACTTGCCAAGTCGTTTTGGAACTACCAGATTCTGTTGATTTAGAGGAACCTGAAATTAGCGATCGTCGGATTATCGGGCTCGAACCCGGGCAACCTATCTACCGAATTCTAGTAGCAGAAGACGTTTCAGAAAATCGGCAACTGCTGGTAACGCTGCTGGAGTCAGTTGGGTTTGATGTGTGTGCGGTGAAAAATGGGGCAGAGGCGATCGATCGTTGGCAAGCATGGCACCCTGACTTGATTTTGATGGACATTCAAATGCCTGTCATGGATGGTTTTGAAGCCACGAGACAGATTCGATCGCAAGAGTCATTAGTTATGCGTCATTCGTCATCAGCAGACACGAGAGAGGAAATTCCACAGGAGAACACACCGAGGACACGCATCATTGCCCTAACTGCCTATGCTTTTGAAGACGATCGCACCGCCAGTTTGCAAGTCGGTTGCGATGACTGCATTACCAAGCCGTTTACTGAAGACACGCTTTTCGACAAAATAGCTCATCACTTGGGTGTCCGCTACTGCTGGGCCGAACAAGTTCCGCGAGAGTCATCAGCTTCGCCACCAAAGATATTTACTCCTGCTTTGAAAACCATGCCAACCAAGTGGATTGCAGAAGTTCATGAAGCAGCACTCGATCTTAGTGATAATAAGCTTTATCAACTTATCGCTCAAATTCCCAAGGATCGACAAGATTTCATCGAGGCAATGACTTCTTTGGTCGATAACTTTCAGCTTGAAGCGATCGCAACTCTCACCCAGATTTAAGAACAAGACCATGAAAACTCTATTGAAACTTGCGGCCCAAACGAATATTCTCATCGTGGATGATACCCCAGACAATCTGCGCTTGTTATCCAAAATTCTAGAGTCACAGGGCTATATTGTGCGTAAAGCCCTCAACGGCAGAATGGCACTCCAAGGTGTTCATCGCGACCCTCCGAGCCTGATTTTACTTGACATCAATATGCCCCAGATGAATGGGTACGAAGTGTGCCAAAAGTTAAAAGCATCGGAAGCGAGTGCTCAGATCCCGGTTATTTTTATCAGTGCGCTCGAACGACTGGAAAACAAGGTACGAGCCTTTGAACTGGGTGGCGTAGACTATATTACCAAACCATTTCAAGAGCAGGAAGTGCTGATGCGAGTAAAAAATCAATTACTCATCCAACAGCAACGCCAACAACTGCTCGAACAAAATCAACGTTTAGAACACGAAATCCAAGAACGTCTGAGGGCAGAAGCAGAAGTAAGGCAGCTATCCGTGACCGATGAATTAACTGGATTATATAACCGACGGGGCTTTTTTTTACTAGCAGAGCAACAACTAAAAATTGCTCGACGCACCCAAACATCCTATTTTATTTTGTTCGCTGACTTAGATGGTTTGAAAAACATTAACGACTCTTTAGGACACGAAATGGGAGACAGAGTAATCGTTGATGCAGCTAAAATATTGAAGCAAACCTTTCGCGAGGCGGATATTGTGGCTCGACTGGGAGGAGATGAATTTGCTTTGTTTATTCCTAACTTTTCTGGTAATTCATCTATTAATTTCCATGCTCGGCTGCAAGAAAATATAGATCGCTTTAATCAACAGTCCGAGCGAGCTTATCTATCAATAAGTCTTGGTGTGGAGTTTGGGGATTTAAACAATGAAGTTTTATTAGAAAAATTGCTGGCAAAGGCTGACAAACTAATGTACGAGCATAAAAGCAGCAAACGCTGTTTAAATCCTCAACCGTTCTTTTGAGAACAGCGATATCGAGCGCCATAAGCATTATTTATTAAACGTAAGTTCAACCGAGAAAGAGTAAACTGAAAACAAGATAGGGAAACAGCTTGCAGACTTTAGCCCCTCGGCCGGAAAACACGGTGCAGTACACATCTTCACACTTAAACCTGACAGGGTAGCAACCCCGTTAAAAGCTCTGCCTCTATTGGGTTAAGGGTGTGTGCGATCGAAAAATGGTATTAATCAAAAAACTTCCGTAGGGAAAAGCCGTACCGAAACGGCTGGCAAACCACAAGGTGATATAATAGCGGCTCAAAGCGCTGGCAACGGCACCGAAACTAATTGCGATCGGAACTCGAAAATTAGGGTCTGGTAGCATAAAAAAATTACGGAAAATTATTAGATTGTTAGATGCGAGCGATCTTATAGATTAGTGGAAATAGGAAATAGGAAATAGGAAATAGGGACTTTGATCGAAAAGCGTTGATAATAGAAACCAACTAATGACTAATAACTAATGACTAATGACTAATGACTGAGGTGCGCTAAACCGTACCTAAAAATAGGCGGTATCCTCCACATGAGTTATGATTGTGCAGCTACAATGCAAACAAGTGCTAAATTAACAGAGTCGGCCAGAATTAATCTGGGACTACTACACATACAAAGTCTGCATCCAGGGACTGTGAGATTTTTTGAAAATGTTTGCTACCAAAGGAGAAGATTGATATGACAGATCCAAAAGTAACTGAGGAACCAATTTTAGAGGCAACTGTCGAAACGACGGAACTCGTCAAAAAAGAGATGCCCGACGCGACTGATGAGGCGATCGCAGAAACTGCGGCGCTGTTTGAAGCAATTAAAAAACGCGCCGCCGCCGAAGTGCAAGCAGCGGGCGAACTCACCCGCGAAGCTTATTTAAAAGCTGTCAATAAGGCGTCCGGGGCGATCGAACAAAATAAGGATCTCGCCCACGAGAGATTCACAGAAGCAGTCAGCCTGATTAAAAAAGAAACTGAGAAAAATTGGCTGGTGGTAGATGCGATTAAAACGCGGGCGCAAGCGCAGGTGCAAGATGCAGGCGAAGTCAGTCGCGAAGCTTATTTGAAAGCAGTGCGACAAGCGCGAGAAGCGGTGGAACAAAATAAATTGATCGAACGCGATCGCGTCGAACAAGCTGTTGACCACATTCAGACGGAAGCTGAAAAGAATTGGCACCTTATTGTGAGGCAAATTGAGTCGATCGGCACTCGCTTGACGGATGCAGCTAAGTCTGCATGGAACGCGCTGACGGCGTTTTTTGACAAGTCTCACAGCGATCGCCCAGATTCCTAGAAGGGCCAGCCGGGGGTTTGGAACTCCCAGCGGGTTGTTAGGCTAGTTAGCTTTGGAATTAATTCCAAAGCTAATGGCGATCGTGGGTGCATTTGCATTCAGCAGAAGTTTCAGGCATACTGCATAATTAAAAAGCTTTATTTTTAGTCCACAACCCCCAATTATGAGAAGTTACTACTGCGGCGAACTGCGAAGCGAACACATCGGAGAGACTGTCACCCTTTACGGCTGGGTGGATCGCCGCCGCGATCATGGCGGGGTCATTTTTCTGGACGTGCGCGATCGATCGGGTATCGTGCAAATTGTCAGCGATCCCGAACGTACCCCCGATTCCTATCACGGGGCTGAGGCTTTACGCAGCGAATACGTGGTTAAAATTACGGGTAGAGTCACCGGCCGCCCCGAAGAGTCCCTCAACCCGAAATTGCCTACAGGTGAAGTAGAAATTTACGCTGACGAAATTGAGTTGTTAAATGCGGTTCGCAAACAGTTACCGTTTCAGGTGGCGACGGCGGAAAATGAAAGCGTCCGGGAAGATTTGCGGCTGAAATATCGCTATTTGGACTTGCGGCGCGATCGCATGAGTCGCAATTTGCAGCTTCGCCACCAAGTCGTCAAAGCTATGCGCCGCCACCTGGAAGATGTGGGAGGTTTTATTGAAGTTGAAACACCGATTTTAACGCGATCGACTCCTGAAGGTGCGAGAGATTATTTAGTGCCCAGCCGCGTCAATTTGGGCAATTGGTACGCTTTGCCGCAGTCGCCGCAATTGTTCAAACAATTGTTGATGGTTTCGGGCTTGGACAGATATTATCAAATTGCCCGCTGTTTCCGCGATGAAGATTTGCGCGCCGACAGACAGCCGGAATTCACACAATTAGACATGGAAATGAGTTTCATGTCTTTAGAAGAAGTTATCGAATTAAACGAAGGTTTGGTCTCCCAGATTTTCCAAAGTGTCAAAGGCGTAGAATTGCCTCGTCCTTTTCCGCGCTTGACTTACGCAGAAGCGATGGATCGCTACGGTAGCGACAAACCAGACACTCGCTTCGGTTTGGAATTAGTCGATGTTTCCGATTTGATGAAAGATTCGGGATTTAAGGTATTTTCCGGGGCGATTGCTGCGGGCGGAATTGTGAAAGTTTTGCCGATTCCGGGCGGGAATGAGGTTTTTTCTAATGAGCGGATTAAAAAAGGCGATTTGTTTAAGGAAGCCAGCGAAGCGGGTGCAAAGGGATTGGCTTACATTCGGGTGCGGGATAACGGCGAAATTGATACGATCGGCGCAATTAAGGATAATTTGACGGAAGCACAAAAACAGGAATTGCTCGATCGCACGGGCGCGCAATCAGGTCATTTGTTGTTATTCGCAGCAGCGGACGCGACAACAGTCAATAAGATTTTGGATAGATTGCGTTTGTTCGTCGGTAACGAATTGGGATTGATTGACAAAGACAAGATGAATCTGCTGTGGGTGACAGATTTCCCGATGTTTGAATGGAACGCTGACGATAAGCGTTTGGAAGCTTTGCATCACCCGTTTACTGCGCCGCATCCCGACGATATTGACGATTTGAAAACTGCGAGGGCTCAAGCTTACGATTTGGTGTTAAACGGTACAGAAGTCGGCGGCGGTTCTCTGCGGATTTACCAGCGGGAAGTTCAGGAAAAGGTGTTTGAGGCGATCGGCTTATCGACTGAGGAAGCTTACAATAAGTTTGGCTTTTTGTTGGATGCGTTTGAGTATGGAACTCCGCCCCACGGAGGCATTGCTTACGGTTTGGATCGGTTGGTGATGCTGTTGGCTGGCGAGGAATCGATTCGCGATGTGATTGCGTTTCCGAAGACGCAGCAGGCTGCTTGTTTGCTGACGAATGCGCCGTCTGGTGTGGATGAGAAGCAGTTGAAGGAGTTGCAAGTGCGATCGACTTATACGCCCAAGTCATAATTATGAAACACCTTGATAATTGCGACTTCATTAGTTGCAGGTAGATGTCGGCGGCGGGGCGATCGAGGTTATCGAATTTGCTGCCGTCGATGCAGAGGTGTTGGATAGAAGGTCTGCAGCTTGGTTTCGGTGAGTTGGGGGAGTTGGGCGAGGTTGAGGATTAGGGTGTGGATATGCCATAATTAATTAGAAAGTGAAAGGAACCATGAACTATGAAAAGCCCCCTTGAACTTGACGAAGAATTGGTTAAAGAAGCCTTTCGCTTAACCAATTTCAAGACAGAAAAAGAACTGATTGACTTTGCTTTGCAAGAATTAATTCGCACCCGGAAAAAGCGGAATTTACTCGATTTAAGCGGACAAATTCAATTTTCGACTGAGTACGACTACAAAGCTTTGCGGGAAAACCGAAATGTTTCTGATTGATACATCAGTCTGGATCAACGTTTTCCGCGACAGGACAGGTGTAGTACGCCAATCCCTGGAAGCAATAATTAATGATGAAAGTATTTTTTTGAACCGATTTACTCAGATGGAACTTTTGCAAGGTTGCCGAGATGAACGGGAGTGGACACTATTAGAAACTTATCTCCAAGAACAAGACTATATCGAGTCTACGCCTAATACTTGGGTAGCGGCTGCTCGGATTTATTACGATTTGCAACGACAGGGGTTAACGGTTAGAAGTAGTATCGACTGCTGCATTGCCCAATTGGCGATCGAACACCAGCTTATTCTAGTTCATAACGATCGCGATTTTGAAACTATTCAGAGGGTGCGATCGCTCAATTGCTTGCGCTTCCGACCAGACAATAATTAAAGATTAATTTGAGTTTGAGTTGGTGAGGATGGGGTGAAGAATGAAATGATTACGGAAAGTATCTGTAAATCTCTTTGCGGTGGAGTATCCTGACGAAATAGACTACGCCATCATTAACTTTAATACCGATTCGGTAATCACCCACTCTCAGGCGATAGTAGTCTGCATCACCTTTTAGTTTTTTAACATTGCTGACTTCATTTAATTTTTCGGCGTTCTCAACTTCTTCTATCGCTTCCTGAATTCTTTGCAACAAGTCGGCATCAAGAATCTTGAGTAAATCCTTTTCAAAGCTCTTTTTAAACTCCACATTCATGGTTGCCTCTTCAGGATTTTGAAAATTTGCTCGCGGCTGACTGTTTCAGTATTTTCGGCTTCTTTGATAGCATTTTCCATCCCTATATCTTCTAGGGCTTCTGTTAAAATTTCAGAAAATACTTCTTTTTGTTCTTTTAATAACTCAAAAATCGCTGCTTTGAGCAATTCTTTAAGTTTGGTTTCGTCTAGAGTAATTTCAGACATTGCTTTTTTTGTGGTATTTATTTAAGGTTTTCATTATATCACGAAATAAAGCGGGTTATTTCATTTTAAGGCTATTTAATTAAATTTATTCTAGCTAACTTTGGTTTGCGGGGAGTCAGAAACCGGGGTTTTTCGAGAATACTTCGCTACACCTTGTAGAAGCGGCGAAAAACCCGGTTTCTTTGGTTTGCGGGTAGTCAGAAACCGGGTTTTTTACGGAAATACTGCATCCGGGCCTTTAACTGTCGTGAAAAACCCGGTTTCTTTGGTATTTATGGGTAAGCCCTAAATGAGACAGAAAGACCGATCGCACTTTTTCAATTCGTGCGATCGCCCTCAGCAATTACTCTTTCCAGTAACGGGTTAAAATCCGAATTACCTCACCCGCTATCGGCGATGGTAGAGGCGGGCTCCATTCCCCAACTTCTGCAAAACCTAAAACGTGCAACAGATTAACGATACTTTCTACCGCTTTGGGAACGCCACACAACAGCAAACGAATCGGTTTTTTACCAGCGGGTACATCAGGAATTTCTTCCCGGAGCAGCTCGGGAACTGACTTTGGCTGTGATATCATAGACTTTGAATTACACGAATAGTGGAATTGCGATCGCCCTCAAGTTTTCCAGGCCAGGGGCGATCGCTTTTCCGTTTGTACATCCTCAGTCTAGCACAGCTATGGGAATATGGGAATAAGTAACTAAGGGAATTTTAAACTTTTCACACGTTTACGTGTGAAAATAAAGTTATGGCAAATGAAAAAGACACCATCAAACTTGTAATTCCCAAGGCATTGAAGATCAGGTTCAAAGCCTTGTGCGTTCGTGCGGAAAGGGATATGAGCAGCGTCGGAGGTCAACTAATAGAAAACTGGTGTCAAGAGCAAGAGCAAGCCGAGGCGAAACGGGATGAGTCAAACACCTGAAGGGGCGACACCAAAGAGCGCAGAAGGAAGGGAAGTTTAATGAATCCAAAGACGATTAATCCGCTGGAACAGGCAGGATGCAGTTCTGGAAAATGGTGCTTGATGTAGGTTCACCCCCAAACATATGCGTTACCCTAGTTGACTACAACTTGTACCGCACTCCCCAACTAAATTCATGCTTCCCCGCATCCAAGAATTAGCCGCCACCCTAGCACCCCGCTTAATCGAAATTCGCCGCCACATCCACTCCCACCCCGAACTCAGCGGCCAAGAATATCAAACCGCCGCCTACGTAGCCGGAGTTCTCGCTTCCAGCGGAGTCCGCGCGATCGAAGGAATCGGCAAAACAGGAGTCATCGGCGAACTCAAAGGCAACAGCAGCGAGTCCCGCTGGCTGGCAATTCGCACCGATATGGACGCTTTACCGATTCAAGAACGCACAAACTTAGAATTTGCCTCCCGCAACGAGGGAGTCATGCACGCCTGCGGCCACGACATCCACACCACCGTCGGTTTGGGCGCAGCAATGATATTGTCTCAGCTAGAGGAAAAATTGCCCGGTCACGTCCGCTTCTTGTTTCAGCCGGCGGAAGAGATTGCCCAAGGTGCTCAATGGATGATTAAAGACGGGGCGATGCAAGATGTTGACGGCATCCTCGGAGTGCACGTTTTCCCGACGATTCCCGGCGGTTGCGTCGGTATCCGCCACGGGGCACTGACGGCGGCGGCAGATGACATAGAATTGATTGTGATGGGCGAATCCGGCCACGGTGCGCGTCCCCACGAGGCGATCGACGCAATTTGGATTGCTTCTCAGATAATTACCACTTTGCAGCAGGCAATCAGCCGCACCCAAAATCCTTTGAGGCCTGTGGTTTTGACGATCGGGCAAATTAACGGCGGACGAGCGCCGAACGTGATTGCCGATCGAGTAAAATTGCTGGGAACCGTGCGATCGCTGCATCCGGAAACCCACGAAAACCTGCCGGCTTGGATCGAACAAATTGTCTCCACCGTTTGCGCGACTTACGGCGCTAAGTACGAACTCACCTACAAGCGCGGCGTGCCCGGAGTCCAAAACGACCCAAAACTCACGCAATTACTCGAAACTTCGGCTTTAGAAGCTTTAGGTCGATCGCGCGTCCAAATTTTACCAGAACCATCCCTCGGCGCGGAAGATTTTTCGATGTACTTACAACACGCACCGGGAACCATGTTTCGCTTGGGAGTGGGACTGACTGACAAACCGAATTATCCCCTCCACCACCCGCAATTTGAGGTTGATGAAAGTGCGATCGTCACCGGCGCTGTCACCTTAGCTTATGCGGCCTACCAATATTGGAAACAGAAATAAGAAATAAGACGGCGAATAGAATGAGACTGTTGGCGAATAAAAAAAAGGGTGAAACCAAACATCCCACGATCGTGCAAAAAAACTCAGATGAGGCAGAGGGAAAAAGAGCCGAAAAACGAAATACACGAGTCAAGCCAATCGGAATTTTACGCCAAAATGTCCACATTCTTAACACCCACATTCCGCAGATGTGGGTGGAATTTTTTTATCAGTTGTGAAAAGTTGGAGCCAAAAAGTTTTTCCGTGTAACTTATGCGGTTTTAACGTCACGGGAGCCTGTCAAATCTCCCGATAGCAAATCAACTGAAATAGTTGACTTTTTTTAATATCTTTATGGCGCTGTTTTCTCGAAATAACTCAGCTTTTTAGCCAAAACTAATCCCGCCAATAGCTAATTATCTTGACTGATAAATGTGGATTATTCACCAAAAACTACAGCTTAATAACGAGCGTCATCCACCTGCAAATATTAACTCCCGCATTCCGCAGATATTTAAGCAGATTTAACGAGCGCAAAATTGTAAAAACTTTAGCCTGAAATGATTAGCTAGTAATCCATTTCAGGCTTTTTTGATGTCAAATAATCAAGTCAATTAGAAAGGGAGAAAAACTATGAATGAGCCAAAAGAAGCAATAAAAGTCCTAAATATCGACCCTAAACGGAATAGTAGCGGGAATAAGGCGTTGCTGAAGAGAGGTATGAATTCAAGATTTCCCAATTGCGATAAGCCCGCTTGAGGGTGAATTTTGTAACTTCAAGCGAAAAGGTAATTCATACCGTGAATCAGCAACGCCGATTTTAAGCTATTCCACCCGATATCAAGCTTATTACAGAGACTGAACAGAAATCTTTGCAATTTCCATCATCAACTTCTCGAACTCGTTTTGACTTAGCTCCGCATCAGGAAAACAATCCGTACTGTAACCTCCTGTTTCTTCATCTGTCAAAAGTCTTAAATGACTTAGCCGGCGTTCTGGTTCTGCTACAATACTTTGTAGCAGTGTTTGAAAACTCTTGAGCATTTGAACTATTGTCGATGCCTCAAATAAATCTGTTTTATATCTCAACCGACCTTTTATGCCTTCTGGTATATATTCTAGAATAAATTCTAAATCAAAAATCGCAGTTGGGTTCTCGAATTCCAGCGATCGCACTTGCAAACCAGTTAATTCTAATCCTTCAACTGCCGTATTTTGCAGAGTATACCATACCTGAAACAAAGGATTGCGACTCAAATCTCGTTTTACATTAAGTTCTTTTACTAGCTTTTCAAAAGGAACATTCTGATTTTCGTATGCTTCTAAAGTTACTTGACGCACCCGAGTTAATAATTCCAGAAAAGTGGGATTTTCCTCCAAATTAATCCGCAATACCAACGTATTAATAAATAGTCCAATGAGTGGCTCTGTCTCTTTAGGGTAACGGTTGGCGATCGGAGAACCAATAACAATGTCTGCCTGAGAACTGTAACGAAACAATAAAGTTGCTAAAGCTGCTAACAGAATCATATAAAGAGTAGATCCAGACCTCTTACTGAGATTTTTGAGCTTTTCAGTTACCTCTGCGCTTAACTGAAATGTCTCGCTATCTCCTTGCATACTATCTACTAGAGGACGGGGGCGATCTGTCGGCAATTCTAGCAATGGCGGTGTCCCAGCGAGTTTTTGTTTCCAATAGTCTAGCTTGGGTTTTAGGATATCTTCGTTAAGCCACTGGCGCTGCCAAACCGCAAAGTCAGCATACTGAATTGGTAAGTCTGCTAAAGGTGAAGGCAAGTTTTTTGCAAAGGCTTGATATAAAGTAGACAATTCTTTAACAAAGATTGCTGTAGACCACCCATCAAAGACAATATGATGCATGGTAATGAGCAGAATGTGAGATTCTGAACCTAGTTGCAACAGACTACTCCGCATCAACGGGCCGTTGGCTAGATCGAACGTTCGTGATATTTCTTCAATAGCTAACCGTCGGGCTTGGGAAGCTTTTTCCACCTCTGAGTAATGCTGCAAATCGATGACAGCTAATCTTACAGTTGAGCCGGGGTCGATCGCTTGGACTGGTGTACCATTTACTAACTTGAAAGTAGTACGCAATATCTCATGACGCTTAATGATTTCAGCTAAGGTTTGTTCTAGAGCTTTGACATTTAAGTTGCCATTTATCTCTAAGACCGTTGACAAATTATAAGCAGCGTTACTTCCTCCTTCTAGTCTATCTAGAAACCAAAGTCGTTGCTGAGTCCAACTTAAAGGTAGCTCTTGAGTTCGGGAAACTGGACGAATAGAAGGAAATGTTTCTTCTAAAGCCCCTTGCTCCTGTTGCTGCAAGTATGCTATCAGGTCTTGCTTGCGAGCTGTCAATTCAGCCTGTAATTCTGGTGTGAGCATTCCCTTCGGCGCATTGCATCGCAGGCGCTCCCCTTCTACCCAAACTTTGATATCCTGCTTTTGCAAATCTAATAAAAAATCCGAAGTGCTTTTCATATTAAATTTCTATTTCTTCTCTATCTGTTATATTGCTTGTGTCTTTGAGTCCCCGCTGGGCAGAAATCATGCCTTCAATATGATTAGCCATCTGAGTAATCGTAGGGGCTTCAAACAAACTAGCCAAAGATAATTTTACAGAAAAAACTTCCCGCAATCTAGCAATGACTTGCGTAGCCAGCAAAGAATCGCCACCTAAATCTAAAAAGTTATCATGAACCCCCACTTGGTCAATTCCCAAATAATCTTGCCATATTTTAGCCACCTTTTTCTCAACATCGGTGCTAGGGGCTATGTAAGCACTATTGAGTTGGGGGCGAGGATGGGCAACTGAGGATACTGGTGCTGCTGATTTTGATTCTCTTAAGAAAATACCTCCGGCAGTCTGTGTCGCTTGCTTTAGCCTTGTTGTCAAATCGACGGTAGATACTACAACCTGGGGTAGGTTAGCGCCCAAAATTCGTCTAAAAGCTTCTAAACCTTCTTTCGGCAGTATCCCTTGACTGAGCTCTCTTTCACGACTGCGGTAATTGACATCCGGAACAGAGACCCGGCCATTTTTTCCCTGACTTTCCTGACTTTTATGTTCCGCCAGCCCCGGGAAAGACACCACAATCTTCCCGATATGTTTAGCCCGCGCCATATATGCGAAAGCCTCATTCACGGACATTGCCGAGAATACCTTAACCGGAAGCGGACTAAAACTCCCTTTGTCAAATTCTTGGACGATATCTCGAAAAATAGAACTAAATTTTGGAAGTTCAGGCCCCACTAACAGCGCAAATAAAGATAAACCTTTTTTAAATGGTTCTAGACCGAATTGACTATTACTGTATATATCCCGCATCCCTATTTCTATGAAACGTCCGTAGGGAGCCATAATCGCAAAGTTCTTTGCTATGAATTCTCCAGCTAAGCAATTCAAAATGACATCTACACCTTTACAGTTGGTGTATTGCATCACTTCATCAGCAAAATCCAGAGACCGGGAATCCATAATATATTCTATCCCCAGTCCTTGCAGAAATGCGCGTTTTTCTGGGTTGCCAGCCGTTGCCAAAATTTCTGCTCCCACCCACTGAGCCACTTGTACAGATGCCATGCCCACGCCTCCTGTGGCAGCATGAATCAGAACTTTCTCTCCACGTCGCAGCCTTGCCAATTCTATTAAGCCATAGTAAGCAGTCATAAAGGCTACTGGTATTGTTGCGGCTTCTTCTATACTGAGAAATTTGGGTTTTTTAACAATTAATTCTGTAGAACTTCTTAGATACCTACTAAAACAGTTGGAACCAAAAGCTATGACTTCGTCTCCAATTTCAAATCCTTCAACTTTATCTCCCAATTTGACTATTTTTCCCGCACATTCCAAGCCAAATCTAACAGGTACACCCGGTTCCACCGGCATCATCCCCAATGCTCGGAGTACGTCTTTGAAATTCAGACCCGTTGCCAGAACCTCTATTTCTACTTCACCATACCCGGGTGGGACGCGGGGCACTGACTGAAATTTGAGAGTGTCCAGTAGTCCTAGTTCGGCAATTTCCAAGCAAAGGTTTTCACTTTCCAGAAAAAACTGTTCTTTTTCCGTTTTTGGTTCTATCTCTATCATATTTCAAGCTCGAGTTAAGTGTAAGTATTCAGCCGTCACTTTTCATCAAATCTTTTCATCAAATCAAACCTTTTACCGATCGACTTCATAATTATTAACTAAAATTTTTATTTCTTTATCAATCCCTTTATGTTTTTAAAAAAAGGGTATAAATGAAAGGCGCGATCGCAGAAGTTTGAGCAAAAACAATCAAACCTCCTAAGATATAGCCTTTCTCAAAAAGATGAGGTATGAATGACAGCTTATATAACCACTTAAAACGTAGAGGGCTGAAGCCCAACTACGTACCTCATCTTTCTGATAACCGCTATAACTAGAGTCACAATTAAGGGGATTAACCAGTATTTTTGTTGCTGCTTGATGAACTCACTACGGTATTTCAGAAATTCCAAATTGTCTTTTAACCTCAGAATGGTTTCTCCATACTTTCTTTAGTTCTTATCCGGCTGCTTTGGCGATAAGTAGGTAAGTTTGACTGGAAGCCTCGCGCCCATGAGTCTTGATTTAACAGCCGTTTCATCAATCCCATTGGCACAATGATTATATAGAATACAACCCCAAGCATAATTCGTGTTTGTATCCAACCTAGAACCAGTCCAATCCTCATCCAGGTTTGGTAAACCAAATTGAGAGTTGCGGGTGCAACTATGGCCCAAATCCATAGAACTCCAGCAATCAGCCACGGCAAAATCGACAGAGAATGATGACGTGTTATTGGTAATACAAGACCAAACAAAATCGCCACAATTGCTCCGCCAATCAGTCCGAATTCTCGTAGACCTTTTTTGTCAAGTTCTGTTATCTGCTCCATGATTGAAGTTCTCTTGGGTTAATCTAAAGTCAAAATTTTTTCCATGAATCATCTTCAGGCATCTGTGGCTGTTCGGGTTTAGTTAACAATAAATTGTCTAAAACTAAATAGTTCATTTCCGTTCTCATAAAACAGCAATAAGCGTCTTATGGTGTACAAACAATCGGTTCACCACGTACATTAAAAGAACTATTCACCAATATCGCACAACCAGTTAGTGTCTCAAAATGACAAATTAAATCATAGTAACGAGGATTGGTTTCTTTGTGAACGGTTTGAATGCGAGCAGTGCAATCAACACGGGGCACCGATGGAAGCTGGGAACGCTTGGCTTTCAGCTTGTCAATGCCAAATAGTTGTTCTTCCTCCTTTGTCATAGGAATGCGTAAATTCTTTTTAACTGGTACTACTAATACCATATAGGGACGGGGACGGTCAAGCTCCTACAGCATCTAAACATAAAACGGCGGCACGCTCAAAAGGACTGGGAAAAAAGGCAGAAGCAGCATGTGCTTGGTGATGTTCAGCAAACAATAGTGGGGACAATTGAGAACTTTTACACGCCGCTATTGTAGCCAATTCTTTTTTCAGGAGCGTTTTTAGATACAGCTTTTCTTTCAACCAGATTGGCATGGCAGTGATAAATGAGCGAAAACCTCTGGGCGCATAAGTTAAGTAGGTTTCCAGTAGCTGTTCAAATTTGACCAGTGGCTTGTCATAAAACACAATTTGGTCGATATCTGAGAAGTTGATGCTTGCCTGTTTTAGACAATAAGCGTTCTTCCTGAACAGCCGAAACAATTTCACCATCAACGACTAAAGCTGCCGCACTCTCACGATCGCAAGCTGAAATACCTAGAACAGGCATCTTAACAACTTTAGATTTGTGTGAATAAGCCTGCTAACAAATAGGTACTGGAATGTATCTTACCCCAGATTTTGATGGTATTATTTGCTGCCATCGATCTTCCTGAGAGTATACTCTTCAATGTCCGCTATTACCACTCCCATTTCGTCTGCGATGGTAACATTCATTTTCAAACTGGACGATTTACTATCAACTGGTTGCTGTGTAATATAGCTGTAGACTTTTTCTGGTATCGGTCTAGTAAGCTTGACTTTTTTATAAGAAAACGGCAGGTAAGCGCCATCTTGATTTTTCAAGCCCATGAAACCGGTAGCTGTGTCTAATAAAGCTGGGTGCAATTTATAGTCTTTGATGTCAGCTATAAAGTTTTCGTTCAGTTCCAGAAAGGCTAATCCCTCATTTTGACCAAACTTTACCCATTTTACATTGTCCCATCTGGGACCGAATTCTATCAAACTTGCTTGCGGTTTTTCTACTATAATGGGTGTTTGTTGGTGTTCTAGACATTTTGCTTCTAGTTTTTGGATCGCAAGTTGCGTTGGTTTCTCTACTTCTAGGCTGACAATTTCTCCAATACAATGTTTTTGCCACTGCTGTGAATCGGAATTCAATTTGCTAACTATCTCGAATTCCCACTCATTTCCATTTTTAGTAAGAATTGTTCTTACTTCTTTCTCTTCGTCTGCTTTCACAGTTAATGGAGTCAAGAAAAATACTTCCCGCAGTTCAACGGTTTCGCTATGAGTGAGGTGTTCAAAAGCCGATCTCGCTATTTCTAAGTATGCAGTTCCGGGAATAGTTGCTTGTCCCATGACCAGATGTTCTTGGAGTATCCAGTTTTTACTGATACTCATGTTAGATATGTAGATTTTTTTGTTGCTTTCATCTACTCCCATAACGCTATCGAATAACGGGTGAGCGATCTGCGAGTAATTGGCTTTTGTTCCTGTTGATTTTTCTGCCGTCGCCGCTGCCATACCAACTTCTTGCCAAGCATCCCAGTTGATAGATACTGTGAATTTACCTTTGGAGTTTTTATACTGAGCGAATGCGTCGAGAAAAGCATTGGCAGCACAATAGTCAACTTGACCCAATACAGGGATAAGGGAATTTAGTGAAGAGGTAACAACAAAGAAATCTAGCTGAGTATCTTTGAGAAGGGCGTCGAGAATGAGAGTACCCCTTACCTTGGGAGCAAGAATTTTTTCAGCCATTTCTCGCGTTTTTTGCTGAATTAAGCCGCCACCAGGCACTCCGGCGGCGTGGATAACTCCGTTGATTTTACCAAAATGTTGCTGTGCGCGGCCGATCGCCTTTTGCATCTGTTGAAAATCAGCAACGTCTGCACGCAAAGGTAAAACTTCAGCGCCAAATTTTTCCAGTTCTTGCAATTTCCGAATTTTGCAACTAACGTTTTCTGCTGAGTCGTGAGTCGCCAACCACTCTGACCACTCGTTTCGTTCTGGAAAAGCCGATCGCCCGATCAGAACCAATTTTGCTTGTACTGTCTGCGCCAAATATTCTGCTAATACCAGTCCAATACCTCCCATTCCGCCTGTTACTAGATAGACTCCTCCTGCGGTTAATCGTTGTATCCCCTCATTTGGTTTGTCTTCCAAGGGTATGGGTGTAAAAGTTTGTACCCAACGATGCTGTCCTCGGTAAGCGATCGCTTCATCAGAGGCAGGAATTTTCAACTCGGTCATCAGTTGGTCTATCGTTTCCTGATACTGTTCGCTTCCTGCTTGAGGAATTTCTATATCGATACTCCGACAGTTAAAAGTAGGGTATTCCTGGGGGATGGTTTTCACCTGCCCTATGATTGTTGCCTGTTCTGGACGCAACCGTTCTTGTCCGGTCACATTTTGCAAATTATTGGAGACGACGGCGAGTTGAAAATCATCATTTAAGTTCTGTTTCCCTAATGCTTGAGTGAGAAACAGCAGACTGTAAAAGCCTCGATCTAAAACTGCTTCGATTCCCTCCCAGTCGCACGGGGGACGGTCATCTCCTGCCAAACTCCACAGATGCACGATTGTCTTGGGAATGGCCGGTAGTTCTGCGAACAATCTCTCATAGTCCTTGATTTCTCTTGGATTGATAGCATACAAGCCCTCGTGCAGCTTGATAAAGGATTCGCCAATCTTAACCGCGATCGCCTCTCGACTTTGTTCTTGTAGCTGTTTTGCCAGTTGGTCGCCCAAACCATATTCATCAATAAACAGTAGGACGCTAGCTGGTAGTTTGCCCTGTTTAGCTGCCCCGGGCAAAGACCTGTTCCAAGACGGGGTGTAAAACCAATCGGTAATATCTTGCTTTTTACCTTCTTCACCTGACCGGTTTGGTTGACCAACCTCCTGTGATTGTTTTTGAGGTGAAATCCAGTAACGCTGGCGTTCAAAGGGATAGGTAGGCAATGGCAGACGATGGCGCCGCTCCCTACTGTAGAATTCAGACCAATCCACCTTTACTCCAGCCAACCATAACTTGCCCAAAGTATCGAGGAGAAAAGCTAAATCTGCCTGTTCTTCTTGAGGGTGACGCAGCGATGTTAATACTAGCTGCGCTGTAGATTTATCTGGATGTCTTTTAGCTAGGGTACTCAAGGTTCGTCCCGGTCCGACTTCTAGCAATACGCGATCGGGATCTGGCAATAAATTTTGCAAACCTTCTTCAAATAGCACGGTTTCACGCAGATGCCTTACCCAATAGTTAGGATCTGTCGCCTGGGTTACTGTAATCCATTTGCCAGTCAGGTTGGAGATGTAGGGAATTTTTGGAGGCTGAAGGTTAACTTGTTTTACCCGCCTTGCAAAGCCGTCTAACATCGGGTCCATCATCCAAGAATGAAAAGCATGGGAAGTTTGTAGGCGACGACATTGAATATCTTGAGATGCGAGTTGTTTTTCTAAAGCCTCGACTGCTGCTAGCGAACCTGAAACTACGCAACTAGACTGAGAGTTAATTGTTGCTAATGATAGTTCTGTTCCCAATAAGGTTTTTACTTCTTCTTTTGGTAGAGGAATAGAAAGCATAGCACCGATCGGCATTTGCTGCATCATTTCCCCACGGGCTGCCACTAAAGATAGGGCATCTTCTAGTGAAAAAACTCCTGCTATACAAGCTGCTACATATTCTCCAATACTGTGACCGATCGCCGCTTCTGGCTGCACTCCCCAAGCTTGCCACTGCTGCGCCAAGGCATATTCTATTACGAATAGAGCTGGTTGTGCTATTTTTGTTTGTTTGAGTTCTCGGGCTGCAACCTCCGCTTTTTCCGCACTCGGATAGAGTACCAGGCGCAGATCGATTCCTAGTTCCGGCAGTAATAATTCCGCGCAGCGATCGACTTGCTCCCTAAAGATTGATTCGCTGTCGTATAATTCACGCCCCATATTAACATACTGAGAACCCTGTCCTGAAAACATATACACGACAGGTCGTTCTTTTGGTTCGATATTGCTGGTAAAAACTTGTGTAGGTTCTAATTTATTTAGGGCGATCGCCGCTTCATCAAGCTGCTGACAAACAAGCATCCGTCGGTGGTTGAATGCTTGGCGACCCATACTCAGAGTATATGCTACATCCGCAATGTTCAGTTCCGGTTCTTGCTGGAAATAGGCTGCTATATCTTTTGTTCTTTGCTCTAAGGCATCACTTGTTTTGGCTGAAATGACTAGAATTTGCCAAGGACGTGATTCTCCTGATGCTTCGGTCGGTAGCGCTTCCTCTAAAATAATATGGGCATTAGTGCCTCCAATCCCAAAGGAACTGACCCCAGCGCGGCGCGGAAAACCATTAGTTTCCCATTTTGACAAGCTATTATTAACGTAGAAAGGACTATTGGCAAAATCAATTTTAGGGTTGGGCTTTTCAAAATGCAAGCTAGGAGGTATTGTCTTGTTTTTTAACGCTAATACCGTTTTAATCAAGCTCGCGACACCAGATGCTGCATCCGTATGACCTATATTAGTTTTGACTGAGCCGATCGCGCAGAAGTTTTTCCGATCGGTCTTTTCCCTAAAAGCTTGTGAAAGTGCTGCTATTTCAATGGGATCGCCCAAATTTGTTCCCGTACCGTGAGCTTCGATATAAGTAATTGTTTCTGGTTCGACCCCTGCCACGGCCTGAGCTTCCGCAATAACTGCTGCTTGACCGTCTATGCTAGGAGCTGTATAGCCTATTTTCAATGAACCATCATTATTAATAGCCGAGCCTTTAATTGTCGCGTGAACGCAGTCTCCATCGGCGATCGCATCTGACAGTCGTTTAAGAACAACAATTCCTACACCATTTCCGCCTACAGTCCCTCTTGCTCGGGCATCAAAAGCACGACAATGTCCATCTGGCGATAAGATCATTCCTTCTTCATACAAGTGGCCTACTTTGTGAGGAACTCGCGCCGACACCCCACCTACCAAAGCCATATCGCATTCACCATTCAACAAACTTTGGCAAGCCAGATGCACTGCTACCAATGACGTAGAACACGCCGTTTGCACGTTGATGCTAGGTCCCTTCAAGTTCAGCTTATAAGACACTCGTGTCGGCAAATAGTCTTTATCGTTGGCTGTCACAAGTTGGTGCAGATTGACTAACTTCAATATCTCTGGATTTTGATAAATATTATTAAGTAAATAAGTGTTGATACCTACCCCTGCATAAACGCCAATTAGACCATCATAGATTTCTGGGTTGTAACCTGCCTTCTCTATTGCCTCCCACGCACATTCTAAGAACATACGTTGTTGCGGGTCCATTAACTTAGCTTCGCTGGGACTAAAACCAAAGAAACTGGCATCGAACATATCTATCTCTGACAGCACTCCACCAGCTCTTACATAGTCAGGGTTACTAAACAACTCTGGTTTTACACCTTCAGCTAACAACTCGTCATCTGAGAACCTAGAAATTGACTCGACACCAGAGAGCAGGTTTTGCCAATATTCTTCGATATTTTTTGCACCAGGTAAACGACATGACATGCCGATTACTGCTATTTCTAAATCATTCATGTAATACCAATAAAAAAATCAAACAATTTTTTTTCCAGTCATATTTTTATTACGACAGGATTAACGAAGTAATTATATGAGACCTGACTGCCTCTTATAAAAATTTTAGTAAATATTTACAATTTCCTAAAAATGTACATGACGTACATATTATATGTATATTATTTGGAAAACCTAAACTATAACACGTTTGCATCATTTCAATAAATTTTATTTAATAGCGTTACTCGTAACCCGACTACTAATTGCATTTGTATAGTCGAGTAAGGGCAAACGGCAGTTCGCCTAGTATTGGGACATAATTTGCAGATTGTGACGGTGAAAAATATAGCTACAGGTAGTATAATACCCAATGGCAGATCTGTTGCGTAACTTCTTCTCCCCAGAGCCCCCGCTGTAAGTTATAGCGGTTCTAGCGAAAGATGAGGTACGTAGTTGGGCTTGGGCCCTCTTAGTTATTATGGTTATATAATCTGTCGATCGTACCTCATCTTTTTGAGAAAGGCTATAAATTGCTAACTACCACTTAGTATAAGATGGGTACTGGGCATTTTAAGTTTAGAGGGTCAGTGTCAGTCCTGATTCAGTAAAAAAAATCTTATCTCAAGTCCCCAGTCAAATGACAAAACTGATTATCCAAATTCCCTGCTACAACGAAGAAGAAACACTAGGTATAACTCTGAAAGAACTGCCGCGTCAGTTATCTGGAGTCGATACCGTCGAATGGTTGGTAATCAATGATGGCAGTCGCGATCGCACAATAGAAGTAGCAAAATCCCACGGAGTAGATCATATCGTCAGTTTCCCCCAAAACCAAGGTCTCGCCAAAGCTTTTATGGCCGGGCTAGAAGCATCTGTCCAAGCTGGGGCAGATATTATTGTCAATACAGATGCAGACAATCAATACTGTGCCGCTGACATTCTCAAATTAATTCAGCCTATTCTTCTGGAAGAAGCAGAAATAGTAGTAGGGGCTAGATCTATTGAGACAAATACTGAATTTTCTCCATTGAAAAAGCTGCTGCAAAAACTTGGAAGTTGGGTAGTACGCATTGCTTCTAATACCGATATCCCCGATGCCCCTAGCGGTTTTCGTGCTTTCAGTAGGGAAGCCGTTATGCAAATCAATGTTTTTAATAATTATACCTACACCATTGAGACAATTATCCAAGCAGGGCAACAAGGAATAGCAATTACTTCAGTACCGATTCAAACAAATCCGGCATTACGGCCATCTCGTCTAGTGCGAAGCAATTGGAGTTATGTCGTGCGATCGTTTTTTACCATTCTCCGCATTTTCACGCTGTACAAGCCCCTATACTTCTTTTTTTTATTGGGAAATATCCCCTTAAGCATTGGTACTGTTTTAGGGATTCGCTGGCTGATATATTTCTTTATGGGGAGCGAAAGAACCCGCCTTCCCAGCTTAATTCTTGCTGCTATCTTAATTCTAATTGGATTTCAACTGTGGATCTTTGGTCTCGTTGCCGACTTAATAGCAGCTAACCGGAAACTACTCGAAGAAATTCAACGGCAAAGTCGTTGGAATAAATGCTCTAATTAAATTAACTCAAAATTCACAAGGAAAGGTTAATAAAAAATGGCAGAACAACAATCTATATCGAAGACAGGAGCGACAAAAATTATATCTTTAATTGTTAGTTTATTGATTCTGGTAGCCATCTACTGGAAAATAGACTTGCATGAATTAATCAAGGTATTTAAGAATTGTCAGGGCGGGTGGATGGTAGTTAGCCTAGGCATGGTTGTTCCCCTAACAATGTTGACTTCTTGGCGGCTACAACAACTAATGCCAAGAGGACAAACTTTAGGATTTGGCGAAGCCAATCGCTTAATCCTAGCGTCTAGCGTCTTAAATATGTTATTACCCTCAAAAATGGGGGACATTGCCAAAGCTTATTTTATGAAGCAGCGAGGACATTTAGATGGTTCCCTGTCTCTATCTTTAGTGGTTTTTGAGAAAGCTTGCGATTTATTATCATTGCTACTCTGGTGTGCATTTGGTTTAATAATTTATCCTGCAAAAGATTGGTTGTTTTGGCTAATGACTAGCAGCGTTGCTTTCGGACTGTTAGCAGGTATTTTATTACTGAGTTCATCAAAAATTGCTGAGATTTTTTTTACAAACGCCGTTAAAATAGCCCCAAGTAAAATTGCTCCTAAACTAGAAAGTTTGCAGGTATCTTGGCTGGAAATGCAAAATTATTTCTGGAGCGACAAAGCTCAATTAGCTAAGATAACTATTGTTTCTATCTCAATCTGGCTTCTACATTTATTACAAATTTGGCTATTTATCCTAGCACTGGGGGCATGGACACCGTTTTTAGCAAATCTAGCCCTTTCACCCCTAGCAATTTTAGCAGGTTTACTGCCTTTAACTTTTGCGGGAGTTGGAACTCGCGACGCGGCTTTGATCTTTTTTTATCAGCCCTATTTCGATGCCCCTACATCTGCGGCATTAGCCCTACTTTGTACCTCGCGATATCTGTTACCTGCCCTGGGCGGTTTGCCATTTTTGGGAGAATTTTTGCTAAAAGACTCTCCAGATTATCAAGAAGTATCTCAAGGGTAAAAAGGAAAAAATGAAACATTTATTTTACTTCTAAGGTTGATATCCATTTAACGTAATTACTTTCCTCTATTTCCCGATAAATCCATTCATCTGCTTGGGGAAAAGACGATCTGATCGCCGCACCTTTACCGTTATCTTCAAAACTAGGCGGCAAGAGAACGTGAACGCGCAGAGGGATGCTAGTATAAAAAGCTTGCCGATGTAAATTTGTATCTTGTAAACCTCCGTAAAAATCAGCATGAGTAATGATTGCTCTTCCTGGTAAGTCTAATGCCGCAACCGGATCTGGTAGATACCAGATATCTGTTTGGTTGTTAAAATCTTTGACTAATTCTGTCCGAACCCTAGCTAAGTCTTGAGAAGCTAACCAAGGGTTATATATTTGGCTGGAAGCTGGCGTATAATTAACGGACGTTTCCCGCGCCTTAACCAAAATAGACGTACTGCTATAAGCCACAGGAATAGCAAGATAAAAGATGGCAGCAGTACACAAAGAAACTTTGATTAAAAAGCTATCAGACTTTTTGTTCCATAGTTCGCATCCCGATTGTAAAGCTACAGGTAAAATAGCTAGACTTGCTGCGGTTAGATGACGTGCTTCGTAACTAACAGTTGCGCCAACTGACCAAATACCAAATATAGCTGCCATACTGGTAAAAAATACAATTTTAGCTAATAAGCTGGCTTCTGATACTGCTCGCTCCTGACGGCGTAAAATCAACCATAACAATAATATCCCTCCGGGAAGGCCGATTAAACCTATCCAAAGCGAATTTGGAGCGCTCGAATGTTGAAAATTAAGGAGCAAAGTTTTCCCAAGTAATTCGGCATCGGTCATAGCTAGTGCAGGATTAGCTATCAAATAGATAAAGGTTTGCCATTTTAAGCTGATTATTTTAGCTGTAGCTGTAACAAGATTTGCTGTTTTCCCTAAATTTTGGTTAACTAAGTTGAGAGTTAACAAGGGAATAGCAGAAAATAAGCAGACTAATAGATAAGCTGTTAATTTACTATTTTTGGGTTGTAGTGAGTTATTAGTACATTGAAATCCTAGATAAATCAACGCCCCTAATACAATAAATAAGAGTGAGTATTTTAAAATAAAAGCAAAGCCGATAATTAAGCCCATGACTGGAGAAATGATTAAAAATTTTACCCAATTTTTAATATGAATAGTTTCATTTTGCCAAATTTTACTAAATTGATAAGTAGCTAACAGCAACCAAGGAGCATAACCATAAACTAGCACTTCGGCAGAATACTGAAACAAAGCATGATTGCCATAGCGCAGACTAGGAATAGCAACAGCCAAAATTACCCCTATCCACATAGGAAGATCGAACAGAGAAAACCAACAGATCCAACCTAGAGAACCTAAAACAAAGCTGGAGATCGCAATTATGCGGATACTCATACCCACTGGTATTCCCTGTGCCACCAGTGGATAGGTTAGCAAATTAGTTCCTGGAGGCCACCAAGTAATCCATATAGCCTCATTAACAGCAAGGTCATTATAACTAGGTCTTACTAGATGATTAAACGAAGGGGAGTCTCCAGCAATAAACTGTTGTAACGCCTTCATCTGCCACGCACTATCGCTATAAAGACTCTGAGGATTCTTCAAAGCCACGAATACTAACAATAAACTTGAGATGCTCGCGAGAATAAAAAAAATTATCCGAGATTGTTTCATATATTTAGAGGATGTTTGAAAAGTTAAAAAATCATGAAAAAAATGTCTCATAATATACCGATAAACTGATTAGGTTAATGGGAAATCATATCATGTCCAGTCGAGCGATCGCGATTTTTGTAGGGGAGGGTTCGCCAACAATACCTGCCAACAATCTCCCATCTCAAAAACCGTTCGGCTGACGCTCACGGCGAAGCCCGCCCCGACCGGGATATGATGGTTAATCGATCGGACATGATATCAACTGGCAGTAGAAACGATCGCTCAAAAGATTGGTGAAAAGCCGATTTAGCGCAAAAGCTCTCAAATTCAAGGAGATTTTAGCCCCTGACCAACGTATCTAAATAGGATTCTATAGCCTTTCTCAAGCGTGGTGAGATATGATTGATAGATTATATAACCACAATAATTAAGAGGGCTAAAGCCCAACTACGTACCTCTTCTTTCTGAGAACCGCTATATATTCAAACGGAATATTCCATCTTTTTTAAAGATTGCGCTCTAATTTTAACGGTTGACGGGGGGCTATTTGTTTGATTTTCTCTGTGAGGTCAAGCCAAGGCTGTATTTGACCTATTTGGAAAGTTCGGCTCATAACTACATAAATTGAGGTTTGGTCGCAGCCAATACCTGCACTAACGACGTTTTCCCAAGACTCTGCTTGCAGTTGGTCTGTGACGCGCCACTTGCCATTTTCCCAGCGCAATTGACGTTCAAAATGGAAGGGGGCTTTTTTCTTATCTGTAATCAACATTCTTTGCAGTAATTTGCGAATTAAGTTAGGAAAGAAACGCCCAAAACTCAGCATAACGACTCGCAGCAATAATAAATTTATCGTTGTCATTTGCTTCTGTTTAGCCCAACCGAGTTGTCCTTGAATAGAAACTTCGTCTTCTGTCAAATGGACTTGATAAGAATCTATCAGATGAGCCACTGCATTTTTAATGGTTTTACCTTTTCTGACTTGCAACGAGAATTGGGTATCGGAAGCCACAAGCTCAGAGCCGCGAAAGAGTTTGAATACTCCGCCTTTGTTGAGTGCTAAATAAAGTTCGGTGTCGTGGCGGCGATCGATCAAAATTTGCGCTTCTTGCAACCACAGGCGACCTGTAGGTCGTGGGGGTAGTAGGGGCCGATCGAGGACAAAATCTCGCCAAGCTAATAAGTAATTCCACGTATGATGACCGATGATGTGGTCGTCAGCGTAACATGGAGTTTTACCGTTAGCAAGTCCGATGAGAAAACTGTCATTAATGTGTAAAGCTTTGGGCAGCCATTTTCCGACCAACTCGAAACCGTGCGGGAAGAAATTGTAGGTGTTGCGGCTGGTATATTCACCTCCAAAAGAACCATCGGGATGAACAAAATGTGAGGCTAAGTCAACGGCGAGGACGATCGCATCTTTTAGCTTTGTTGTTGGTCTCAATTCATAAATCCTTGCCAGACATGAAATTGTTAAGGTGTGATAGCCTGGATCGCAGCCTTCATATTCCTGAAACCAGCCTTCGGGGTTTTGCCAAGACAATACCTTTTCTAAGCGTTGCTGTTTAATTGCATCCCATTTAGCAGTAGACAACAGCTTTGAAACCAGTTCCAAACACAGTACAATTAAGGCTTGGTGGTTGGTTAGCCGTCCGCTTTCATGGTGGTGAGCTAGCCAATCAGCTCGCTTTTCAAAGAAAGTTAAAATCTTAGGGTTGTTCAGTCCGATGAGGGTGTAGCTTTCAACGCAGGCTAGCAGCGAAAAAGCCGCTGCTCCCCCAGCTCTTTCGTAGGGAAAATAATCATCGCAGGAACCATCTTTGTGTGCGCTTTTGGCGGCGTAGAGAATACCGGCCTCTACCCATTCTCGGATTGTTGATTGGCGGTAAAACGGGTTGTCTGGCACGTTGGTATCGTAAGCCAAAGCTAGGGGCAAGACAAATTCTTGCGCCATACCGCTGGGAAAATCAATGATTTTGTAGTGCCAAAAGTTGCGATCGCAACAACCGTAAGTTGGGCTGTGCGGATTGCGATCGAGCAAGGTTAAGATTTTGGGTATTTGGGCGATCGCAAAGCTATAAAATAGTTCTCTACTCATGATTGTTGAAAATAAAAAAAAGCGAGATAGTCTCAAACATTAACATAGATGTCACTTCTACTCCTCACTTCCTATTTTTTCTGAGAACGATGTCTTTGTCTGAGGTCTCGCTGTTGTGACCTGGCTTCTTGAGCGGCGCTGCGAGCCTCACCATAAGCTTTACCTGACTCAGAAGAATTATTGATTTTCCCGCTCAAATGTTTAGCCAAAGCCGCTATGGTTGGATACTTAAACAACTCTACCATCGAAAGCTTTTGTGACTCAGCATCTGCATTTGCTAGCAATTGATTGTAAACCTTCACCACCAGTAAGGAATTTCCGCCCAATTCAAAAAAATTGTCGTTGATTCCTACTTTTTCTATCCCAAGCACATCTTGCCAAACCTCAGCAATAATTTTTTCTATTCCGGAATTTGGTTTGACATAATCCACATCAGATATTGTACTTAAGTTGGGAGCTGGTAGTGCTTTGCGATCTACCTTTCCATTAGGTGTCAGAGGCAAGCTTGGCACGATCGCGAAAGCGGAAGGCATCATATATTCGGGAAGATGTTTCCGCAAATATTCCCCGATTTTGTTTCCCAGTCCCGCCGCTTGCTTCCCGCTGTTAACTCGGGAATTTACAGAACCAGAAAAATCAGCAAATAATCGCTGATAGAATGGAGTTTGCTTGAACAATTTCTTTGAGTGATAAGACTGATGTTCAAATTCGATCGCTTCCCCGTTTGTTTTTAGCAATCGCCCTTTAACCGCATAATCTGGATTCAGTTGATTGTCGCAAAGAGTTCTTTGACAAATTGCTTCGATTTTATCGCCTTTTGACACTGAGATTGCAGGCTCAAAAACGGGAAAGTAAATGGGTAGCCAGCAATGTTCGTGTTCCAGAATATCGATTTCCTCTCCCTTGACTGTATGCAGGTTGAGCCAAACGAGAAAACCGTCTAATCTTCCAGACTTGACGATTTCAAACTCTACTTCATGGGCTGCTTCTAAACTTACTGGTTTAGTGAAGTCTAAATCTTCAAATACTTGTATGTCAGACAGCAAATTGGATTTAGGAAACCTTTTAATACAGACTCTCAAATCAAAGGGATATCCTACTTGCCCAAATATCTTATCAGTGTAATGCCCAGAAACATTGGTAAATTTCGGATCGGACAAAATTTCATCGGGAAGTGTCACAGCGGCAATCTTGGTAACACTTCTTTCGGGAATCATTGCCCCATCTGGTTTGAGTAACCTCCGAGAATCATTGATAATTACAGCAGCACCCTCCGAACCGCCAATAGAACCTACAATTTCTGAAACGCAGATGTCTGCCAGTTCTGGTAATACTACCTCAGTAGCATCTCCATGAACAATCGTGATTCGATCGGATAACCCCAGATTGGCAACGCAAGTTTCCGCAAGCTTTGCTGTTTCTGCATCTCGCTCGATCGCATAGATTTTTCTTGCCCCAGCCTCCGCACATAATCTTGCTAAAATCGCATCTTTTCCTGTCCCAACTTCTACAACCACCCGATCTTTGACCGACTGGTTAATAGCTACTTGATAGCTTTGATTGCGGCGGTAATCGTTGGTCATGGCGTAATACAACAGTTCATCATAGACGTAGTATTCCGCCACAGAAGGCCAGAGTTCAACGGAGGTTTCATTACCCTCTCCCACCAAATCTTCTTTGTCAAGTTCTGGAACTACATAAGCTACTAAGCGCTTATCACCCGATTGGTCTTCCCTGTGAATTACCACCGCTTCCCGCACTTGGGGATGGCGGCTTAACAATGCTTCAATTTCTCCTGGTTCTATCCGATAACCGCGAATTTTTACCTGATGGTCTATCCTCCCGATAAACTCTATATTCCCATCAGGAAGATAGCGAGCCAAGTCTCCAGTTTTGTATAGGCGATCGCCCAAAACCGAACTAAAAGGATTGGCAATAAATTTTGAATTCGTTAACTCCTCCCGGTTGAGATAGCCTCTTGCTAACCCTAATCCGCCAATATGAAGTTCCCCAGGTACTCCTATGGGTACAGGTTGCAGATAATCATCCAGAATGTAAACCTTAGCATTAGCAATGGGGCGACCGATCGGCGGCTTCTGGCTAGCATCTTGCACCTGGGCTACCGTAGCGCAAACAGTCGCTTCCGTAGGGCCGTAAGCGTTAAACAAACGTCGTCCAGAAGACCATTTCCTGACCACCTCACTCGATACCGCTTCTCCAGCTACAATCAAGACCTCTAAAGATGGCAATTGGTCTGAAGGCAACACCGCCAAAGCAGCAGGTCCGATTGTGGCATGAGTAACCGAATGTTCGCGCAACAACTGTAGCAAATTCTGTCCTACCAACAATGTATCTGATGTGCCTAGAACCAATGCTGCACCAGAAATGAGTGTCGCAAAAATTTCCCATACTGAGGCGTCAAAGCTCAAAGAAGCAAACTGGAGAATGCGGCTATCTGATTTAACATGAAAACCTTTGCTCTGAAATAATGCTAAATTGCACAATCCAAGATGAGTGTTTAAAACACCTTTAGGTTTACCAGTAGATCCAGAAGTATAAATGACATAAGCCAGATTATTCGATTTAACTCTATTTACCCCATTTTCTTTGCTATATTTGTCAATTACTTCCCAATCTCTATCCAAACAGACCGACTTAGCCTGATTTTCAGGTAACGAGGCAACTATTTTTTCCTGTGTCAGGATAACCTTCAGCCCAGAATCGTTCAACATATATGCCAAACGTTCTTGAGGATAACTGGGATCTAGAGGCACATAAGCACCACCAGCTTTGATAATTCCTAGCACCCCCACGATCGCGTCGAAAGAACGTTCTACACAGACTCCCACCAATACTTCCGGTCCTACGCCAAGGGTTTCCAAGTAACGCGCCAGTTGATTGGCCCGGTCATTTAACTGAGAATAAGTTAGTTGCTTTTTTCCCTGTTCGACTGCCACATTATCCGGTGTCTCCTGTACCTGTTCTTCAAACAATTCATGGATACATTTATCGCCGGGGTAATCAGTTTCAGTGTTATTCCATTCCACTAACAACTGATGAGATTCTTCCCTGGTGAGTAGCGGTAATTCGTTGATATTCTGTTGCGGGTTTTCTAATATTGCCTCTAGCAGCGTCTGAAAGTGTCCCAACCAGCGCTTAATTGTTTCAGATGCAAACAACTGCGTACTATAACTGGCTGCCAATGTTAGGTGCCCATCTGTTTCAGTGATTTTCCAATACAAGTCATAATCCTTAAAATCGCTGGGCTGAGGATATAAAATTGTTTCCAGTCCCCACATCTGCGGCACAACAATTGGCTGATTCAAGCTAAACATTGTTGCGAGCAAAGGCGAGTTTCTCGTGGCATTTTGATTGTTCAGCCGATCGCTCAATCTGGCAAAGGGATAATTTTTGTGTTTTTCGGCTTCTGACAAGACATTTGCAATCTGTTTGAGATAGTCTGAGAATATGATATTGCTCTCCAGAAAACTTCTGATTGGCAATAAATTTCCACAGCAGCCCACCAATTCTTCACTGCCTTCCCAGTACCGTCCCTCTGTCGGCACTCCTACTATAATATCGGTCTGCCTTGAAAGTCGATGTAGCAATACAAAATATACTGCCAGCAGAGTTGCAAAAATAGTGCAGCTTCTTTCCCTGCTAAATGTTTTAAGTTTTTGACTTACCTGCTCATCTAGATTTACAGTTTCAGTGTTTGTATGAAAATCTCTATTACCGGGACGATTCCAGTCTGTCGGTAAATCTAATACCGGAAGTTCCCCAGCTAATTTCTCCAACCAGTAAGCTTGGGAATTTGCCATTTCCAAAGTATGGCTTTGCTCTATTTGCCAATTTATATATTCTTGAAATTGCTTTGGCTCCTGTAATTGACAAGTTTCTCCCTGACACTCCGCTGAATACCAAACTCCTAACTCTTGGAGAATCAAGAGCATTGAGCGAAAATCCAGTCCGATGTGATGGGCGCTCAACACTAACCAATGGAGTTCTTCTTCTAGCTTAAGAACTTGAATACGCCAAAGTTGTCTCTCATTCACTTGAAAAATATTTCGGCTCTCCTTGTCAAACCAATCAGCCGCTTTCAGGTTGCGTTCACTACTATCTAGATGAGAAAAGTCCAGTAGGGGTAGCTCTAAATTAAGCACGGGCAAAACCTGTTGTTGCTCTCCCGAAGGCAAAATCCTGGTCCGTAAAGCTTCGTGGCGATCGGCGATTTTATGTATTGCCCTCTGCATCGCTGACAAGCTCAGTGAACCGCGCATTTGCACGCTGATTGATTGGTTGTAGGCAATTGAATTCTCGTTCTCTAGTTGGGCTAAAATCCAGTGTTGTTTTTGGGCATCAGTCAAAGGCAGCAAGATATCTTCTTTAGCGGACTTAGGCATAAAACTACGATCTTGAGTGGTGATCTTTATTGGACTTTGGACAATTTGCCCGAAGTCCGGTTGAGTAGCAATATTTATTTCCCGTCTTCGGAGTGCTTCAGACCCCAGAAGAACTATAACGGACGATCGCCCAGTTTCAGCAATTTTGCCAAAAGTTATATCATTGTTTCGAGCACCGTCAGGATACGGCGATCGACCTGCTGGATGCCTGACGGGGTGACAAGTATGCCTGAAACCCTTACACAGTCTGTTTTGTACGATATCTTCTGCAGGCTTGAATGCAAGTGTGATATCATGTCCGGTCGATTGACCGCGATTTTTGTAGGGGCCGGTGAGCCAACAATACCTGCCAATAAATGACCATCTCAAAAACCCGCCCCGACCGGGATATTATGGTTAATCCATCGGACACGATATGACCGGTACGATCGCACGTTGGTCAAGATTGACCGATGGTTTCCGAGTTCTAAGGAATGCGGCAAGTGTGGTAACATCTTTGAAAAATTGCCGTTGAACTTTCGTAAGGATGTCAAGCCTAGTATTATCAGATTAACCTGATGGTGGAGAGCTAAGTAATTAAGTTTATTTAACTTTAACCAATTCTGGAACTTGGCAAACACAATTTGTCGCGTTTGGCAAAAAGCTTGACCAGCACCTACTTTGCAGCCACCGATTTCATAAATTCCACTTTTCAACTCGGAAACTTCGTTCTTAAGTTATAAAGCCAAAAAGGGATAAAATGAGTAACAAAAAAGTCTATTTAAAAGAAAATGTACAACCAGAGCCATTATTTAATCAATGGTATGCTTGGCCTTACTTGATCTCGCCAACCACTGCTGCCATGTACATGGTTAATTCGCATTTAAAGATCATGGAGTCATTTGTAGCAACTCCCCATTTTCATGTTTCAGCTTTGAAAAATCCCAAAATGAAAGGAGGGCCTTTCATTAACTACGACGAAAGTAGAGTCGAAGAAATTAAACATCTGATGCAAAAAACTCAAGAAGATGGAAAGGAACTAATACAGTTAGCAGAAGCAATTAAAAACCTTAATTTATTGTTAATGGATGAAGCTAAAGGTTATTCGATCGAGCCTCTTTATCAAGATGTACCCGATGTCTTAAAAGGTTACGTAGAACTTGCTTACGATATTAACAATCAACCGTCAGTTCGCTTTATAGAAGGATTGTTATATAAAAGCAAGTTTTACAAAGAAGAATTGCAAAGTGTGTCCCTGTGTTTAGTTGACAAAGACGAGCGTCCCTTTATTTTCAGTACCCCCAGGCTTGAATCTGAAAATAGTTTTCGGATCGATACTTGTTTCAAGTCTGACTGTCTAGATGAGTTGTTTAAAATGAAACAAACTTCCCAACCATTAGGTTTTATTGAGGAAGTGTTAGATATTAAAAACGGCGATAAAACTTTGTTTGAATCGTTTTTTACCGAGTCAGTTCCATTACCAATAAGCAAATATACAGAAGAACACGTAAGGGTTCGTTATTTTGGTCACGCTTGTATTTTGATTGAATCAAGAGATGCAAGCATTTTGTGCGATCCTCTGATTAGCTATCAATATGATGGTGAAATTTCCCGTTACACCTATGCCGATCTACCCGATAGTATAGATTATATACTAATTACTCACGCTCACCACGATCACTTTATGCTGGAAGCTTTGTTGCAACTGCGTCACAAAACTAAAACAGTGATTGTACCTAAGAATAATGGGGGCGAGTTAACAGATCCATCACTGAAATTACTGTTGCAAAATATTGGTTTTAAACAAGTAATTGAGATTGACGAAATAGAAACAATAGAGGTACCCGGTGGAAAAATTACAGGTTTACCTTTTTTGGGAGAACACGCAGATTTAAAAATTAGATCTAAAATAGCATATTTGGTAAACTTGCAAGATAACGCGATCGTAGTGGGAGCAGACTCAAGTAATTGCGAATTCAAGATTTACGAGAATATTCGAGAAGCTGTGGGAAAAATAGATATAATTTTTCTGGGGGTTCAATGTGATGGAGCGCCCCTTAGTTGGGCTTATGGACCTTTATTAATTAAACCGTTACCGCGAAAAATGGATCGATCCCGCCTATCGAGTGGTAGCGATTGCGAAAAAGCGATCGCTTTAATTGACAGCTTACAACCGAAAGAAGTTTATGTGTATGCAATGGGATATGAACCTTGGTTGAGTTATCTGATGTCTTTTGAAATTCCTGAAGAAACTCGGGCTTTCGCTGAAGCAAACAAATTAATCTCTGATTGTCAAAATCGCGGGATTAAATCTGAATTATTGTTCGGTCAAAAACAATTATTGTTGAACAAGTAAAATTTGTCATAATAGCTGGTAAATTAGAATTTTCAAAAGGCAGAATGCAATGGAACTAAAAAATGTTGAAGATATCTATACGTTATCCCCCATACAAGAAACAGTATTGGCGGATAATATGCAAGGTTGCGGTCAATTAATTTGTGAGGTGCAGGGAGAACTAAATGTTGAGAAATTGGAACAAGCTTGGCAACTGACGGTAAATCGGCATTCTGTGTTGCGGACTTTGTTTGTTTGGAAAAACTTGTCACGTCCTCGGCAAGTTGTGATTAAAGAATTGAAAGTTGTAATCTTCAAACAAGATTGGAGCAGTTTATCACTGTCAGAAACGGTTCGGAAGTTAGATAATTTTATAGAAAGCGAAAAACAGCAGGGTTTCCAGTTTGATTCTACGGTACCTCTTGCTAGGCTATCGGTTTGTCGGATGTCAAAACAGGTATATCAACTTGTTCTGACATATCACCAATTAATTTTAGATAAACATAGTTGTTATCTGCTTTTAAACGAGGTATTTGCTAATTATCAAGGTTGTTATGAAAATCATCAATTAACAGACAGTGCGCCTTTCAAGGATTATATTACTTGGCTAAAGAAACAGGATAATTCAAAGGCTGAAGTTTTTTGGAGTCAGCGGTTAAAGGGGGTTTCTGAACCTACGCCATTGGTGATAGAACAATATTCGGGGGCTGCATCTGGGACGAGTTGCGATCGCCAGCACATCAAAATTTCCGCAACTGTAGTATCGTCGTGGCTAGAAAAGACTGAATATCAGTTCAGCTTAAACCTTCTCCTGCAAGGTGCTTATGCTCTATTATTAAGTCGCTACAGTGGGGAAGAAGAGGTAGTATTTGGTATCCAGGTAGCTGGTCGGAAAGCGCTACCTGGATCGGAATCGATAGTAGGGGCTTTTCAAAACAGGCTGCCAATACGAGTGCGCGTTTCTCCCGATGTATCTGTAAAATCTTGGCTGCAAGAATTACAAGCACAGCAAATTAATTTACAGCAATACGAATATAATTCGATTCAACAAATTGCGGCTTGGAGTAATATAGAATTACCCATATTCTCCAGCTATATAGATTTTGAGGATACTCAGAAACAAGCTTTGACGCTAACCCAGTATGGGAGCATAAGTGTTAGCAATATTAAAAGTTGGTCAGAAACAAATAGCCCGATCGCCATCACAGCGCGATGGAATCAAGAGCAAGGATTAAACCTAGAAATTACATACGATCGCGCCCGTTTTGAGTCAGGGGCGATCGGACGCATCTTGGGACATCTACAAACTTTAATTGCCAGCATGGTAACAGAACCAGAAAAATGTCTGGCGCAGTTGCCATTGTTAACAGAACAGGAACAGCAACAACTAGCAGAATGGAACAATAGAACAATTGATTATCCTCAAGATAAGTGCATTCATCAACTAATTGAAGCGCAAGTAGAGGAGACTCCCGATGGAGTGGCGGTAGTTTTTGAAGGCCGGCAGCTTACTTATCAAGAGTTAGATCGACGGGCCAACCAACTAGCCCACTACTTGCAAGCAATGGGCGTAGGGCCGGATGTCCTAGTGGGGATTTGTGTAGAACGTTCCTGGGAAATGGTAGTAGGAATACTGGGCGTCTTAAAAGCAGGTGGTGCTTACATACCAATAGATCCCAGCTATCCCCTCGATCGCGTATCCTTGATTTTGTCAGATGCACAGCCCCCCGTATTGTTAACCCAAGAGCATTTAGAAGCAGAACTACCCGCCCATTGGGGACAGCTAATTTGTCTGGATTCAGAGTGGGAAGAAATAGCTGATAGTCCCGAAGACAGTCCTAGCAGTAACGTTACCGCCGAAAATTTAGTTTATGCGATTTATACATCAGGCTCGACCGGAAAGCCAAAAGGAGTTTTAGTAACCCATCAAAATTTAGTACATTCGACGAGTAACCGTTGGCATTACTATCAAGAACCACCGCAATCTTTCCTGTTACTATCTTCTTTTGCCTTCGATAGTTCCGTAGCAGGCATTTTTTGGACATTATGCCAGGGCGGTACGCTTGTACTTCCACCACAACAGTTTCAGCCTGAACCGCTACAGCTAGCAAGATTAATTGCCAAACATCAGATTTCCTATTTGTTGAGCATTCCTTCTCTCTATGCTGTCATTCTGGAGCAAGCTCCGCCACAGCAATTAGAAACACTGCGAACAGCGATCGTGGCGGGAGAAACTTGTCCGGGGAAGGTAATCGAGCAACATCGCCAAAGTCTACCCCATTGCCATCTATTTAATGAATACGGTCCTTCCGAAGGAACTGTTTGGAGCACTGTTTATAACTGTCAAGATTGGCAACAGGAAGAATCAGTGCCCATCGGTTGCCCGATCGCCAACACTCAAATCTATATTCTCGATCGACATCTCCAACCAGTTCCTATCGGGATTAAAGGCGAAATGTATATCGGTGGTGCTGGAATTGCACGGGGCTATCTGAACCGCCCGGAGTTAACCGAATCAAAATTCATCGGCAACCCTTTTAGCGATCGACCCCACGCCCGCCTCTATAAAACTGGAGACTTAGCTCGCTACCGAGATGATGGTAACATCGAGTTCCTCGGTCGGATAGACGAGCAAGTAAAGATTCGCGGCTTCCGCATCGAACTCGGAGAAATCGAAGCTATTTTGGCACAACATCAGGGCGTAGGAGAGACGGCAGTTATTGCCAGAGAAGACGAAGATGGCGAACGCAAGCGGCTGGTAGCCTATATTGTTCCCAAGGACTCATCCGATGTGCCTGCTGCTAGCGAACTGCGGGATTTCGTCAAGAGAAAACTGCCAGAATATATGGTGCCTGCAACGTTTGTGAGCCTGGAAGTGATGCCGCTCACGCCTAATGGCAAAATCGACCGCCGCGCTCTCCCAGCACCACAGGATGTAGCATCTAGATCGAATGCGGATTTGGCAGCACCCCGCACGCCCGAAGAACAACGCCTCGCAGCTATCTGGAGCGAACTGTTAAGGCTAAAACAAGTCAGTATTCACGACAATTTCTTTGAATTGGGTGGAGACTCGATTGTCAGTATTCAGATGATTGCTAGAGCAAATCAGGCCGGTTTAATACTCAATCCCAAACAACTGTTCGAGCATCAGACAATCGCCAAATTAGCAGCAGTAGCAGGTACTGCTATTTCGACTGTTGCCGAACAGGGAATAATTACTGGGGTGATGCCTTTAACCCCAATTCAGCATTGGTTCTGGGAACAAAACTTACCCGAACCGCACCACTTCAATCAATCAATACTGTTAGAGGTATCGTCAAAGCTGAAACCTGAGTTACTCAAGCAAGCAGTTCAGCAATTGCTAGTACATCACGATGCTTTGCGCCTGCGATCTAACGGGTTGCCAGGACAACAAGCGATCGCCCCTGTTGACGACATATCATTTGAAGTCATAAACTTGTCCGATCTTCCGATTTCACACCAGCCAGGGGCGATCGCCCAAGCTGCAACTGAAATTCAGGCAAGCTTGAATTTGGCAAATGGACCGATAATACGGGTGGTTTTATTTAAGCTGGGCGAAGATAGACCCGATCGCTTATTCTTAGTCATCCATCATCTAGCCGTTGATGGGCTCTCGTGGCGCATTTTGCTCGAAGATCTCAAAAGCGCTTACCAACAAGGCGATCGGGGAGAAACGATTCAATTGCCACCAAAAACCACTTCTTTTCAAGATTGGGGCGATCGGCTCATTGAATATGCTCAATCTCCAACAGTCTTAAAAGAAATGGATTATTGGAAACAACAGTACACCTCGGATGTGACTGCTATGCCAGTAGATTTTCCAGACAGTAAAGAAAATAACACTGTTGCTTCCAGTCAAACTGTATCAGTATCCCTGAGCGCAGAACAAACCCGTGTTTTGTTGCAAGAAGTTCCATCTGCTTACAATACTCAAATCAACGACGTGCTGCTAACAGCATTAGCCCAAAGTTGGGCCAAATGGACTGGTGCTAGCGGACTGCTTGTAGAACTAGAAGGTCACGGACGCGAACAACTATGCGAAGATATAGATTTGTCGCGGACAGTTGGTTGGTTTACAAGTCGATTTCCCGTGATGTTGCACTTGGAGGAAAGTATTGACCAGCCTGGAGAAGCACTCAAAATAATCAAGGAACAACTGCGAAATGTTCCTACCAAAGGCATTGGTTACGGAATACTCCGCTATCTCAGTCCCGATCCGAGTATTCGAGAACTACTGAAAAAACAGATTCAACCAGAGGTAAGTTTTAACTATCTAGGTCAATTTGATTCTCTGCGATCGGAATCAATTTTCTTAGGATTTGCCCGAGAAAATACAGGCTTTATTCAAAGCCCATCTGGAAAGCGCAGATATCTATTAGATATCAACGGCTTGGTAGTTGAAGGTAAATTCCAATTAGATTGGACTTACAGCGAAAATATCCATAAAAAAACTACGGTTGAACATCTGGCGAATGATTTTATGAAAGCATTGAACTCTTTAATAGAGCATTGCGTTTCGCCAGATACGGGCAGTTATACACCTTCAGACTTTCCTGATGTAGCATTAAGCCAGTCAGAACTAGATGATTTGGTTTCAGAAATTAATTGGTAATCGAGAACAACAAGATGAACAAACAAAACAAAAATATTGAAGCAATATATCCCCTTTCCTCAACGCAGGAGGGCATCCTATTTCATACGCTTTACGCGCCCGAATCAGGAATTTACTTTCAGCAATTAAACTTTACATTGCAGGGGAATCTGAATGTACCAGCGTTCCAGCAGGCTTGGCAAAGAGTAGTTGAACGACATCAAGCTTTGCGGACTTTATTTTTGTGGGAAGGTCGCGAAAAGCCGCTGCAAGTCGTGTTAAAGTCCGTAAATCTGCCTTGGGAAAACTTAGACTGGCAACACCTGTCTTCTGGGGAACAGCAAGAGCGTTTGCAAGCTTTCAAGCAATCTGAATTAGAGCAGCAAATTCCCCTGAATCAAGCACCACTCATGCGCTGGAAGTTGGTTCAGTTGCAAGCGGATACCTGCGAATTAATATGGAGCCATCATCATCTGGTGACAGATGGTTGGAGTATGTCGATTATTCTTCAAGACGTATTGGCTTTTTATCAGGCGATCGACAAAAACGAAAATATATCTTTGCCTCCCGTTCGTCCCTACCGCGATTATATTGCTTGGTTGAATAAATATGACTTGGAACAAGCAAAAACATTCTGGAAAAAAACCCTTGATGGGTTTACAAATCCTACTCCTTTAATAGTGGATCGTCGTGCGACAGACCGCATTTCTTTAGAGAAATCTGCATACGAACAAAAGTATTTATCAGCAAAGACTACAACAGCATTACAGTCACTGGCAAAACAAAATTCTTTCACCTTAAATACAATTATACAGGCAGCATGGGCACTACTGTTGAGTCGCTATAGTGGGGAATCGGATATCGTATTTGGGGTAACAGTTTCGGGCCGTCCTCCTACTTTGTCCGGAGTGGAATCTATGGTAGGACTGTTCATTAATACAGTACCGATTAGAATTCAAGTACCAAAAGATATACAAGTATTACCTTGGCTCAAACAGTTGTTCTCGCAACAAATGGAGCGGGATTTGTATTCCTACAGCCCTCTGGTAGAAATTCAGGCTAACAGTCAAGTTTCTGATGGAATGCCTTTGTTTGAGAGCCTGTTGGTATTTGAGAACTATCCGTTAGAAGAATCATCTAAGCATCAATTTGGCAGCTTAGAGATTGCTAATATAACAGGATTTGAGCAAACTAATTATCCTCTGAGTGCGATCGCCGTCCCAGGAAAAGAATTATTAATACGAATCAGCTACGACGCAGAACGCTTTGATGCTGCTGCTATTAGCAGAATGCTGGGACATTTGCAAACATTGCTAGAGGCGATCGCTGCTAACCCTAGAGAGCGATTATTCGAGATTTCGCTGCTAACGAAAGCAGAAAAAAATCAACTTTTAGTAGAATGGAACGATACTAAAACTAACTATCCTTATAATTGCTGTATTGGAACATTATTTGAAGAACAAGCAGACAAAAACCCCGAAGCGATCGCCGCTATCTACGAAGATAGGCATCTAACTTACCAACAGCTTAACAGCCGTGCAAACCAACTAGCACGTCACCTGCAAAGCATAGGAGTTGGGACTGAAGTTTTAGTGGGAGTGTGTATCGAACGTTCCCTCGACATGATTGTTGCGATGTTAGGCATTCTCAAAGCTGGTGGTGCTTATGTACCACTCGACCCCGCTTATCCCCAAGAGCGCCTAGCCTATATGTTAGAAGATGCGGGGATATCTGTCTTGGTGACTCAATCTCAATTAACAGCTAACTTGCCCGAACATCGAGCCAAAGTAGTCTGTTTAGATACAGATTCGATTATTGGCAATTATAGCAGTGACAACCCAAAAAATGAAGTAACACCTACCAACTTAGCCTATGTAATGTACACATCCGGTTCTACAGGGAAACCCAAAGGTGTTGCTGTCCCTCACCAGGCGATCGTTCGCTTAGTAAAAGAAACAAATTATGTGCAAATAACACCAAACGAATGTATTGCACAAGCTTCAAACGCGAACTTTGACGCAGCCACTTTCGAGATTTGGGGTGCATTACTTAACGGTTCTAAGCTCGTAGGAATAACCAAGGAAGTCATGCTTTCCCCAGAGGATCTTCATCAGCAGTTAAACAAAGATAAAATTACCATTTTGTTTGTCACTCCGGCTCTTTTTAATCACTTAGTCAGCATTCGTGTCGATATATTTCAATCCCTGCGAACTCTATTGATGGGAGGAGAAGCTGTCAACCCATCGTGGGTAGAAACGCTACTAAAAAATAAACCTCCTGAAAGATTGTTGAATGCCTACGGTCCCACAGAAAGTACCACATTCGCAACCTGGTATTTAATAGAAGAAGTGACTGCCGGAGCGACAAACATCCCTATAGGTCGTCCGCTATCCAATACCACCCTTTACGTTTTAGACTCTAAGGAGCAACCTGTCCCGATAGGAGTTCCGGGAGAATTGTATATCGGCGGAGACGGTTTAGCACGGGGTTACTTAAATCGTCCGGAATTAACCGCTCAAAAGTTTGTAGCAAACCCGTTTAGCATGCACCAAAGTCGCCTTTACAAAACCGGAGACTTAGTTCGTTACCTTCAAGACGGAAACATCGAGTTTCTAGGTAGAATAGACAATCAAGTAAAAATACGCGGTTTTCGCATTGAACTTGGAGAAATTGAGTCTGTACTATCTGGACATCCCGCCGTGCAAAAATCGGTTGTTGTCGTGATAGAAGATGACTTGAAACACAAGCAGTTAGTTGCTTACATTGTTCCAATAGAGTTAAAAACAGATAGTTTACCAAATGAATTAATCGATGACTTGCAGTTTTATCTAAAGCAAAAACTGCCTATTTTTATGATACCCAGCTTTTTTGTTTTACTAGAGGATCTACCCCTGACTCCTAACGGGAAACTAGATCGAGATGTCCTTCCTCCCCCTGACCCCAAGTCGCGATATGAAATTACTTATATTGAACCAAAAACTGATACTGAAAAAAAGATTGCAGAGGTATGGCAAAAATTGCTGTCAGTTGAAAAAGTGGGACTTGATGATAATTTCTTTAATTTAGGAGGACATTCTCTGCTGGCAACCCAAATGATTTATCGACTGCGAGCCGCTTTTGAAATAGACTTATCTTTGCGTAGTGTTTTTGATAACCCTACAGTCGCAGCATTGGCAAACTTTATTACAGAAATGCAGCTAGCAGAAGCGGAAGCCGATGCGTTGGAAAAGATTTTGGCCGAAGTTGAGCAACTCTCTATCTGAAGCCGATTTTTGCTTAATTTTGATGTCCGTGTGTACACTCACTTCTTTGAGCTAAACTATGAAAAATCCTGGCAAAATCATTATTATCAATATAGCTGTTACCTTGCTGTTCATCGTATTTTTGAATTTTTTAAGCGAGGGTGTGCTGCTTATTTATGGACTAGCAGAACAGCAAAGGATAATGGTTGACGAACGGGCTAATTTACCTAATTATGCGGATGATAGAGAGACAGCTAAACTTCATTTTCAGGAATTTAACCAGTTATCTACTCAATTTGAACCATTTATTGGTTGGTCGAGAAAACCGTTTCACGGTGAGACTATTAATATAAATGCTAAAGGCGATCGCATTCATAAAAATGAAACTACAAGTGAAGCAATCTCTCCAGATGTAACGTCAATAGATTTTTTTGGAGGGTCAACAATGTGGGGAACCGGAGTAGTCGATACAGAGACAATCCCCGCCTTGTTTAATAAGATATCTAAAATTCCTACTTTTAATAGAGCCGAGACTAACTTTACCTCTCGCCAGTCTTTGGAGAGATTAATTAATCTTTTAACAGTCGAGGCTGAAACCATAAATTCAGTAGTCTTTTATGATGGTGTTAACGATATCCTGAATTTATGTAGAAGTGAAAGTAAAGTAGGAGAACATGGATATACAGATTATATAAGGAAACTGCTGGCAAGTAATGGGAATCAATCTCCAGAAAATGATTTTTGGCAATATATAGATTTTACATTTTTGCGGGGAACAAGAAGTTTAATAAAATTAGTAAGGGAAGAAATAATCAATCATGCTGTGAAAACGGATGATTACTGGGATCGGACAATGAATTGCGATAATCGGCCTCAAAAAGCACAACAAATAGCATCAGCATTAATCAAAAATTGGGAAATAGCCCATGTCATTGCTCGGGCGCAAGGAATTAAATTTTTAGGAATTCTTCAGCCAGTTGCTTTTATGGAAAATCCCAAACTCGATCGGGATTTACATTTAAATTTAGGGTGGAATGATGAATTGAGGAAGCAATACAAAACAGTGTATCCGATTATACAATCTATGATGCGAGAACGCGGTTATGACTTTTTACTAGACTACACAGATTTATTAAATCGAGATCGAGCTGCTTATATAGATTTTTGTCATTTATCTAAAAATGGTAACATGATTATTGCCGAGCAACTTTATAGAGATTTTATGCGTAAATAGAACTATAGCGGTTCTCAGAAAGATGAGGTACTCATGGGCATAGGGCATAGGGCATAGGGCATAGGGCATAGGGCATACCTCACCACGCGATCGAACCGCTATATACAGACGAAAAGTTAACCATCAGCAAATAATTAATAACAATTTAGCAATTATGAGTGACCTACAAAAACGTTTAGAAAAACTTTCTCCTGCCCAACGCGAACTTGTACTAAAAAAGCTGCAAGCCGAAAAACAAAACTCGAAAACAAATGATAAATCAAAAGTCCCTACCATCGCCCCAGTTTCTAGAGAACAACCAATTCCCTTATCCTGGAATCAACAAAGACTGTGGTTTTTAGAGCAACTCGAAGGCAGCAGTTCCACTTACAATATACCCGCAGTAGTAGAGATCGGTGGAAACCTCAGCCTCAAAGCCTTAGAGCAAGCGATCCAAGAAATTGTGCGGCGTCATGAAGTCCTGCGTACCAGTTTCTCTCAATTCAATGGTGTCCCAGTACAGAACATCGCCCCTGAACTGACTTTAACTCTACCAGTTATAGACTTGCAAGGTTTGTCCGAGCAGAAACAGTCTGAGGAAGTCAAGCGGTTAGTAACCAATGAAGCACAAAAGCCTTTCGAGTTGTCAAAAAGTCCCTTACTTCGAGTAACTATATTACGACAGTCGAAAGAGTCTTATGTGCTGCTGGTGACGATGCACCATATCATCTCTGATGGTTGGTCGATGGGGATATTTATCAGCGAATTGTCAGCTTTGTATCGCTCCTTTTTATTAGAAGTACCTTCCTCTTTACCAAAATTGCCCTTCCAGTATGCTGACTTTGCAGTATGGCAGCGGCAATGGTTGAGCGGAAAAGTCTTAGAAACCCAACTTAATTACTGGAAAGAAACATTATTAGGCGCTCCCGCACTATTAGAATTACCTACAGACCGCTCTCGTCCACCAGTTCAGAGCTATCGCGGTAGCAGCCAGAAATTTCAAGTATCTTCAGAATTAACTAAAAAAATCCAAACTCTGGCTCAAGAGTCTGGGGCTACCTTATTTATGACTTTATTCAGTGCGTTGGCGACTTTACTTTATCGCTATACGGCTCAAGAAGATATCTGTATAGGCACCCCTCTCGCCAACCGTCACCGCGAAGAAACTGAATCGATAATCGGCTTTTTTGTCAACACCTTGGTATTGCGTACTAACTTAAAAGGTAATCCTAGTTTTTCAGAATTGCTCGATCGAGTCCGACAGATGGCTTTGGACGCCTACGATCGCCAGGACGTGCCCTTCGAGCAAGTAGTAGAAGCTTTACAACCGGAACGTTCTCTCTCGTACAGTCCTCTATTTCAGGTCATGTTTGCATTGCAGAACGCACCTATGGGAGAACTGGAACTGCCCGGCCTTACTCTCAAGCCCTTGTCAGTAGACAGCGTGACAGCCAAATTCGATTTGACAATATCGATATGGGAAATAGAAGAAGGGCTCGAAGGCGCCTGGGAATATAACAGTGACTTGTTTGACCGAGAGACGATCGCGAACTCGATCGGGCATTTCCAAACATTGCTGGCAGGAATTGTTGCTAACCCCGATCGCCCTATCGGAGAATTACCTCTGCTGACAGATGCGGAAACTCAGCAGCTATTATTGTGGAACAATACCACAACTGACTACCCTGCCGACAAATCTATAGTCGAGTTATTTGAAAGGCAAGTCACAAAGACCCCCGATGCCATAGCAGTAAGCTACGAACAAGAACAACTCACTTACGGTCAGTTAAACTCCCGTGCCAACCAACTAGGACATTATCTGCAAACTAAGGGTGTTGGGAAAGAAGTGCTAGTGGGACTCTGCCTCGATCGTTCCGTAGGGGCGATCGTTGCCATGTTAGGCATTCTCAAAGCAGGTGGCGCTTACGTTCCTCTCGAACCGGACTATCCTCAAGAACGCTTGGCATATATGTTAGAAGATTCCCAAGTGCCAGTGTTAATTACTCAGTCTGCATTGACAGCCAACTTGCCCGAACATCAAGCGCAAATAGTCTACTTGGACACAGACTGGCAAGCTATCAGCAAAGAAAGCAGCGACAACCTCAATGTGGAGATCGAACCCACAAACTTGGCTTACGTTATTTACACCTCCGGTTCTACAGGCAAACCTAAAGGTGTAGCAGCGATCCAGCAGGCCGTAATTCGTCTGGTGTTTGAGACTAACTACGTGCAGATACAATCAGATGACTGCATAGCACAAGCTTCCAATATATCTTTTGATGCCGCAACATTTGAAATTTGGGGAGCCTTGCTGCACGGGGCAAAGCTAGTAGGCATTACTAAAGAAGTTATGCTTTCGCCCGAACAATTAGCACAACAGCTACAGGCGCAAAAAATTACTATTTTGTTTGTCACGACTGCCCTGTTTAATCAGTTGGTCAGTGTTGTGCCAGATATATTCAAGCATCTGCGGACTTTGTTGTTCGGAGGTGAAGCAGTTGACCCCTCTTGGGTAGCAGAGGTACTGAAAAAAGGAGCGCCACAGCGACTGCTACACGTGTACGGACCAACTGAAAGTACAACTTTTTCCACCTGGTATTTAGTAGAATCAGTACCAGAAAAAGCAACCAACCTACCCATCGGCAGTCCTATATCTAATACAACAATTTACGTTCTCGATCGCCATCTTCAACCTGTCCCCACAGGAGTCCCAGGAGAATTGTATATTGGCGGAGACGGTTTGGCTCGCGGTTACTTGAACCGTCCAGAATTAACATCTGAAAAATTCATTGCTGACCCTTTTGCTAGTGATGCCCGTCTCTATAAAACAGGAGACTTGGTGCGTTACTTACCAGACGGTAATATCGAATTTAAGGGTCGGATCGACAATCAAGTCAAGGTTCGCGGTTTCCGCATTGAACTCGGAGAAATAGAAGCGATTTTGAGCAAGCACCAGCAAGTGCGAGAAGCGGTAGTCACAGTCCGCGAAGACCAACCGGGTAACAAGCGTTTAACAGCTTATGTACTCCCTTACTTAGAAAAACCAACTAGCAGTGCATTGCGCGGCTTCCTGAAGGAAAGGCTGCCGGAATATATGGTGCCTGTAGCTTTTGTCATTATGGAAGCATTCCCTTTAACCCCCAATGGCAAAGTAGACCGTCGCGCCCTGCCAGCACCAGACACAGAAGGCGATCGCGACTCTGGTTATGTCGCCCCCAGAACTCCCGCAGAAGAAACCTTAGCGGCTATCTGGAGCGAGATTTTGAGGGTTAAAAAAGTCGGCGTTCGCGACAACTTCTTTGCCTTGGGTGGAGATTCTATCATTAGTATTCAAATTATCGCCAGAGCTAATCAAGCAGGTTTGCATCTGGCAGCAAAACAGTTATTTCAATATCAGACAATTGCCGAATTGGCAGCAGTGGCCAGCACTACTACCTCTATTCAAGCTACACAAGATTGGGTGACGGGTTCCGCACCCTTGACTCCTATTCAACATTGGTTTTTCGAGCAAAATTTACCCGCACCTCATCACTTCAATCAATCTGTACTGCTGTCAGTGCCGGCCGACTTGCAGCCAAAGCTTTTAGAACTAGCAGTACAAAAAATATTAATCCATCACGATGCTCTCCGCTTGCGATTTAAACGTTCAGAGGCGGGTTGGCAGCAAGATCGCGCTACCCCAGATGACCAAATACCTTTCCAAGTCGCGGATCTCTCAGATATTCCCATCGCGGAACAGCCAGGACATATGGAGGCGATCGCTAACGAAACACAAGCTAGTTTGAACTTGTCAGCCGGACCGATAATGCGAGTGGTGCTGTTTGTGTTGGGGAGCGATCGTCCTGGTCGAATGCTAATTGTCATCCATCACTTAGTAGTTGATGGCGTGTCTTGGCGGATTCTGATAGAAGACTTATCAACAGCTTACCAAAAGAGCGAGCAAAATGATATCTTTCAACCAAAAACCACCTCTTTCAAAGATTGGGCTTCTCGACTGACTGAATACGCTCAATCTGAAACGCTTTTAAAAGAGTTAAACTACTGGCTTGCCCAGTCTCCCTCGAAAATCTCCTCTATCCCGGTGGACTATCCCGAAGGCAAGAATGCCAACATATTTGCATCCAGTCGCACAGTATCAGTCTCCTTAACAGAAGAACAAACTCGTACCTTGTTACAAGAAGTTCCCAAGGCTTATAATACGCAAATTAATGACGTGCTGCTGACTGCATTAGTACAAAGCTTTGCTAAATTGACTGGCAGTAACTCATTATTAGTTGACTTAGAAGGTCACGGTAGGGAAGAATTATTTGAAGGTGTAGATTTATCGCGGACTGTCGGTTGGTTTACAAGTTGTTTTCCGCTCCACTTGCAACTGGAATCAGTTGATAATCTCGCAGAAGCCCTAAAATCGATGAAAGAGCAGTTGCGGAACATACCTTCTAAAGGGATTGGTTATGGTATCCTGCGCTATCTCAGCAATGATGCTGCCACCCGCGAGAAACTGGAAGCTCAAACCCAACCTCAAATTAGTTTTAATTATCTAGGACAATTTAGCGCTCCTACCGCGTTACAATCAGAATCAATGAAATGGGGCCTGGCCCAAGAATCCGCCGGCATCAATCACAGTCCATTAGCTACTCGCGCTCATCTGCTAGATGTTAATGGATTAGTAGTTGAGAACAAGCTGCAAATGGATTTCATTTACAGCGAAAACGTTCATCAACGAACAACTATTGAACGTCTGGCTGACGCCTTCATTGAGGCTTTGCAATCGCTCATCGATCACTGCACATTACCAGAGGTAAAAGGCTACACTCCTTCCGACTTCTCTGCGGCTAAACTAAATCAACAACAGTTAGACAGTTTTCTTGCCAAAATCAAAAAGAACAAATTTTAGGAGAAAAAAATGACAGACTGTACAACATCACCAAACTCAGCCTTATCTGCACAACAATTGGAAGACTTTAAGAAAAAGTTTGAAGACAGGATGCAGTTCTATATGATACCTGGGGCATCATTGGGCATTGTTCAAAATGGCCAAGTGCTGGTGTCTCAGGGGTTTGGCGTGCGAGACTTGGAAACAGAGGAGCCAGTTACTCCAAAAACTCTTTTTACCTTGGGGTCAATGACTAAGTCACTGACAGCTTTTATGACTGCTACTCAAGTAGATGAGGGTTTATATACTTGGGATACTCCAGTCTCTGAAATTAGCTCGCAATACAAATTTCCCGATGAAATCACAGAACCACTAAAAGTTAAAGATTTATTGGGGATGGCTAGTGGCATAGACGGTGCAGTTAATCCGTTTGCTAACATAGAAGATATGATCTTGGGTGCTAATGCAACGCTTTGGAATGACCAATCTGCAATATACACTATCAAAAATATCCCTTTTTTGCCATGCTTTCCAGAAAATATTGGGAAACACCTTTATAACAACGAGCTGTATGCAAGCGCTGCTTACCTGACCCCTTTAAAAAATCAAAAGCCTACATCCCAATTGCTGCCAGCTTATAAGCGATTGATGCGCCAGAAAGTATTTAAGCCTATTGGCATGGAAAGTACCTGTCTCACTGCTATTTTATCAAGTGCTAGTCGTGACTATGCTGTCAGTTACGGCCTCGATATGAGGGATGGAATACCAAAAATTTTTGAAAAAGGTTCGATAAGTATTAATTTTATCGATGGTATAGGTCCAGCAGGTCAGGGGGTTTCAAACGTTGAAGATATGAACCGTTACCTGATAACTTTGTTGAACAACGGAGTCAACCCAGATGGTCAGCGGGTAGTTAATGCTGAAACTCTACAGGAACTTTGGAATGTAGAAGGCAAACCCTCTAAAACAAATGTTGATGATGTGGGTATTACAGGAACCACAAGGTACGGAATGGGTTGGTGGGTAGAAGAAATTCCCAGGAAATCTAATCCTGCCGAAAAAATCACCATACGGCATCATGGAGGGTTTTTACCATCCTGGGCTTGTATGCAGATGCTAGTTCCAGAACACAATGTCGGCATGGTCATCCTCAGCAATGGCTGTTTTGGTCGTGAGTTGACGATGGAAATGAATCAAGAACTGCTTAAGTTGCTCTATGACTCCGATCTCGACAACTTAATTGACAATGAAGCCCTTTATAACGATTTTTTGAATGATTTGAGAACAACAGTTCCAAACAAAGTGTCATCATACACGATCGCATCCGAAAATTTGGACGATGTGGAGCTGCTTCTCGGTAATTATGAAGGCGGGTGGACTTTAGCGCTAGACCAAGATCGTAGCTTGGTGTTGTTCAAAGACGGCTGGATTTATGAGTTGTATCCCTCTAAAGACGATCCCTTACACATTTATTACATAGGAGCATCGAATAATCACAGGGTGATGAGGGTTAGAGATGCAAAGGATTCAGACCCTGATTTTGATGTGTTTGAAGCAGCTAAAATTTGGTTTGTTGAAGATGATGAGGAAGAAGTCATTCAAATGATTGGGCCTCAAGTCGGACAACTCAAGAAATGGCGCAATGTACTGCATTCCCACGAGTCACACAGTCAAGTCCGCAGCATATTAACTGGTAAACCCGCTGAGCATTTTCTTACTCGTCCCGATCTCGCTCCCCGCAAGGCTGTAAAACCAGGGAAAAAACCTCCTAAAGCCAAAGATCGCAAGCTCAAAATCTCGCATGAAACAACACGTTACTTAATTGAGAACATGCAATTGGATTAAACCGTAAATCTTTCCTGAATTTTGATAAACCCGGTTTCTTTGAATTAACCGGGTTTTTGGTATTCGGTGACTTCACAGTTCCTACAAGGATTGCTATGTTCATCCCGAACCAAGAGGAAATTACCTATTTTAACTGCTTCCCTATAACCTCTTAGAAAATGTCTGAGAAGTCAAAAATGCCATGTCCAACCGAACGATAGCGCAGTCAAGCGTGTCAAAAAAAATTAACCATATCCTCGGATTCTTCGCTTTACTTCGTTACGCGCAGAATGATAAAATAGGGAGCATCTCAGTTTTGCATTTATAGTGCGAGCGTCCCCGCTCGCGATTTGTAGAATACGCGAGCGGGGACGCTCGCACTATAATAAAAAAAATGCTTTTTGCAAAACTGAGATGCTCCCATAAAATATACCCTGTTTAAATTTTTCACACATCCTCTGAAATAGAACCTGTTGTCTGTTGCCTCTTTTAAACAGTATTCTTTTGGTGGATCGCGGGTACAAAAAGTTACCGCTTGGCGGGAAGTTGCCTATTTGTGTAGTTTAGAAAAAAGTAAAAGAGATAAAAGATGGATGATATTGAAGATATCTATGAATTAAGCCCTATGCAGCAGGGCATTCTGTTTCACAGCCTTTACGAACAGGGTTCTGGAGTGTATTTTCATCAACTTGCTTGGACTTTACAAGGAAAGTTGAATATAGATGCTTTTAAACAAGCGTGGCATAAAGTTGTAGCTAGACACGCGGTTTTGCGGACTTCTTTTCACTGGCAAGAGTTGGAAAAACCCCTTCAAGTCGTTCACTCTACTGTGGAGTTGCCTTGGGTCGATCGCTCTTGGCGGGGACTGACGCCTTTAGAATTAGAAGAAGAGCGATCGGCTTTTCTGCAAACTGACAGTCAGCAGGGCTTTCATCTGGACGAAGCGCCGCTGATGCGGTGTGCTTCGATCGAGTTAGAACCCGATCGCTGGGAATTTGTCTGGAGTCTGCACCATCTATTACTTGATGGCTGGAGTATGGCGATCGTCCTTAAGGAAGTTTTTGAGTCTTACGAAGCGATCGCCAGAGGTGAAAATTTATATTTACCGCCCCCCACACCCTTCCGAGAGTATATTGCTTGGTTGCAACAGCAAGATTTTTCCAAAGCTGAAGCTTTTTGGCAACAAACACTCCAGGGCTTTAAAATGCCTACTATTTTACCAAGCATTAAAAGGTCAAAAAATCAAGATTGTTACACAGAGCAAGATTTTAATTTAACAGAAGTTACTACTGCGGCTTTGCAGTCTTTAGCTCGCTCAAATAGTTTGACATTAAATACAATTCTACAGGGAACTTGGGCGCTACTGCTAAGTTGCTATAGTGGGGAGTCAGATGTTGTCTTTGGAGTCACTGTTTCTGGTCGTCCACCTTCTTTACCAAAAGTAGAATCAATGGTGGGGGTGTCGATTAATACTTTACCAGTGCGCGTGCAAGTACCCGAAGAAGTGGAATTATTGCCTTGGTTGAGAAACTTGCAGGCACAGCAGGTTGAACAACAACAATACTCCTATATGCCGTTGGTGGAAATTCAAACTTTGAGTGAAGTACCCCAAGGTATGCCTTTGTTTGAAAGCATTGTTATTTTTCAGAACTATCCGGTAGATACTTCCACAAGGCAGGGAGACTTAAAAATAGGTCAAATTAAAGGAACTGGACATACTAATTATCCTTTGACACTAATGGTCAGTCCTGGTCCAGAATTGTCAGTACGCATCAAGTATGATGGCGATCGCTTTGGGTCAAAAACAATCATATCGATCCGAGAAAACTTACAAGGTTTGTTAGAGGCGATCGCAACGAATCAAGAGCAAAAAATTGCTTCATTTATAACCAAGCTACAGAAAAAGGGCAAACCACTTAAACTGCAACAGCTTGAAGCTGCATTGATGTCTGCTCCTGAAGTTGAAGATTGTTTTGTGTTAGAAAGAGAAAACACTATAGTTGCTTATGTGGTATTATCATCTAAATTGACTGCTACAGAAAAGCTAAATTCTTATTTGCAATCTCAACTAGCTACTTACCAGAAACCAGATATATACGTACAAGTATCGGCTTTACCGCTGACAGATACAGGAGAAATTGACGAAGCAGCTATCCGTTGTTTACCTGCGATCGATCGCGACTTACTACAACGCGCGGAGAAACAACTGCGCGGTCTGCCAGAAATTGAGCAAGTGGCGGTAGTTGTTCAATCTCAGACTAATACTTTACCACCTTTACATTTATCTGACTTATTACCGCAGACAGAAGCTCTGGCTGTTGACTTTACTGCTGTTTCTGGTGATAGCCAATTATTGCCTGTTCCCCAAGGCCAAACACCCAGCGCGAAGCCACGATCGCACGCTATCAGCCACGGCAGACCGCTACAATATCCAGAAAATATGCCGCGTACCCTTGCAGAACTATTGCAAGTTACGGCTAGAACGAGTAATAAAAATATTCTATACATACAGCCCGATGGTAGCGAGTTATTTCAATCCTATGGGGATTTACTGACACAGGCACAACGAATCAAGGCTCTTTTGAAAGAACTCGGTCTCCAACCCCAAGATAAAGTCATACTGCAAATCAAAAATCCGCAAGATTTTATTCCGGCATTTTGGGGCTGCATTCTGGGAGGTTTTGTACCTGTCCCCCTGGCGATCGCTCCTACCTACAGCGAAGTCAATAATGCTGCGAACAAATTGCACAATGCCTGGCAGATGTTGGAAAATCCGATCGTTCTAGCTAGCAAAGAATTGGTAGAGGCGATCGCTTCTTGGTCGGGAATGCTCGGTTTAGAGAATTTTAAAGTGGAAAGTTGCGATCGGCTTTACGAATATGACCCAGATCCTGATTATCATTTGAGTCAGCCAGATGATTTAGCAATTTTACTCTTAACTTCCGGAAGTACGGGAATGCCTAAAGGAGTCATGCTGAGTCATTGGAATCTATTAAGTAGCGTGGCGGCTACTTCTGAAGTCAATCAATTGACTCAAGAAGATATATCTCTCAATTGGTTGCCTCTAGACCATCCGGGACCTCTGATTCGCTGCTGTATCCGATGCGTATTTATTGGTTGCGAGCAAATTCACGTACCCACAGATCTGATTTTACATCAGCCGCTGACATGGTTTGACTTGTTGGAACGCTATCAGGTGACAAACACTTGGAGTCCTAATTTTGCCTTTACTCTCGTTAACGAGCAATCTGCAGAAATTAAACAGCGGACGTGGAATTTGTCTGCCGTCAGGTCTTTGTTAAATACCGCTGAACCGATCGTACCGCAAACAGCCCAAAGATTTTGGGAACTATTTCAATCCCACCAATTATCTGCCCAAGCTGTGCATTCCTCTTGGGGAATGGCAGAAACTTCTTCAGGCGTGACTTTTTCTGACAAATTTTTGTTAGAAAACCAAACCCCGACTTCCTTTGCAGAACTGGGGCTTCCCATTCCGGGCGTGTCTTTGAGAATTGTAAGCGGTGAAAATCAAGTTTTAGAAGAAGGGACAGTCGGGTATTTACAAGTAAAGGGCGAACAGGTCACGCAGGGTTACTATAACAATTCTCAACTCGATCGCGAAGTCTTTACTGCAGATGGCTGGTTCGCTACAGGCGATCTTGGATTTATACAAGCGGGACGCTTAACAATTACGGGACGGCAAAAAGATGTCATTATTATTAATGGGGCTAATTATTACAGTCATGAAATTGAAGCCGTTGTCGAAAAACTTCCAGATATTGAAGTGTCATACACGGCTGCGGTATGTGTAGGACGAGATAAATTAGCGATATTTTTCTCTACTTCGCTAGCCGATAACGATCGTCTGTTGCGGAACAAATTAGAAGAAATTCAGCAGCAAGTTGTCACTCAAATTGGCATTAAAGCTGATTATTTACTGCCTGTAGCCAAGACAGCCATTCCCAAAACTTCTATTGGCAAAATTCAGCGATCGCAACTCAGTCAGCAATTGTCAGCAGGCAAATTCAACCATATTCTCAAAAAAGTAGATATTCTGTTGGAGAATGCCAAAACCATCCCAGACTGGTTTTACCGCCAAATCTGGAAAACAAAACAATTACGCCCATCAACCGATTTGTCAACAGGGCCGACATTAATTTTTATCGATCCATTAGGATTGGGCGATTGTATCGGCGAGCAACTGAAGCAGCAAAACCAATCTTGTATTAAAGTATCGGTAGGAGCGGTTTTTGTGAAAATCAGCGACGATTGCTACAGTATAAATCCCGAAAAAGCCGAGGATTATTATTTACTACTAGAAAGCATAGCAGTCAAGCAAAAATATATCGAGCAAATTATACATTTATGGAATTACAGCAAGTATCAAGGAGAAATTTCCAGTCTGGCAGAATTGGAAACGGCTCAAAATACCGGAGTTTACAGTTTACTCTTCTTGGTACAAGCTTTGTCAAAGGTTCAAGGCGATCGACATCCAGCAAAACTATTATTTATTTCCAGTCATACCCAGTCTACAGGAGCTAATGACGAGATTGCATACGAAAAGTCCTCAGTTCTTGGTTTGCTGAAAACAATCCCTCAAGAAATGCCTTGGTTGAACTGCCGTCATATTGATTTATCTGTGGATCGAGTTGAGGTAAACGGGGATTGTATTCTGGCGGAGATGCAAGACATCACAAAAGAACGAGAAGTTGCCTACCGCAAGGGACAGCGTTTGGTTCCGCGTCTGGAACGAGTAAATTGGTCTGAAGAATTTAAGCAAGCATTGCCTTTTAAAACAGGCGGTAGCTATCTCATTACTGGCGGACTGGGAGGAATTGGCGTAGAAATTGCGAAATACCTGCTCGAACATTATCATGCCCAGTTAATATTGGTTGGTCGGACACCGCTACTGGCAGAAAAACTCGCAGCTTTTGAGCAATTACAACAGCTAAATGGGACTGTCATGTATGAAACAGTCGATATTAGCGATCGCCCAGGTATGGAGGCCATCCGATCGACTTGGGGCGAGTTGGATGGCATTATTCACTTAGCAGGTGTAGCCCGTGAGAGTTTAATAGAGTCAGAAACACAGTCAGGTTTGGCAACAGCCTTGCGTTCTAAGGTATCCGGCACCTGGGTACTGCACCAATTGATTAAAGATCACCCTGATAGTATTTTTATCAACTTCTCTTCTGTCAACGGTTTTTTTGGAGGGACGACTGTTGGCGCTTATGCCGCAGCTAACAGTTTTATCGATGCTTTTTCTGACTGCCAAAGAACCCGCAGTTCCTTGCACAGTTATTGTTTAGCTTGGAGTATGTGGGACGAAACTGGCATGAGTCGGGGCTATCAAATGAAAGAACTCAGTCGCGATCGCGGTTACTATCCAATTCAAAAACAGCAAGGAATTTACGCTTTTTTAGCAGGGATGAGTTTGGGACCCACACGCTTGACCGTCGGTTTAGATGGCAGTAACGTAAACATACAGCGCTATCAGTCTGAATGTTATAGTTTGGAAAAATTAATAGCCTATTTTACAGGCAAAGTACCCGCAAGTCTGCCACAACCACCATGCGATCGCTTCGGCAATCCTACCGCCTGCGAGTTAGCTTTAGTAAAGGAAATGCCCCTTACCGATAGCGGTGAAATCGATCTTCACAAGCTTGCAGGAAAAATTACGCCTCAAAAAGAAGGCGAACGGGTAGCGCCCCGGAACGATGTAGAACGCGAGATTGCACAAATATGGCAAGAAGTGCTGGGAGTTGAAAATGTCGGTATTTACGACAACTTCTTTCAACTCGGAGGACATTCCTTGCGGGCGATCCAAGTCATCTATCGCTTGCAGAACAAATTTTCTGTAGACTTACCCTTGCAAAACCTCTTCAAAACTCCTACTATTGCCGGTTTAGCCGCAACAATTGGACAGCAGCGTCAAGACCAAGCATTCTCCTGCTTAGTTCCCATTCAGCAAGAGGGTAATAAATCGCCCTTCTTCTGCGTCCATCCGGTTGGTGGCAATGTCCTTTGCTATGCTGATTTAGCCCGTAATCTCGGCAACGAACAGCCATTTTATGGATTGCAATCAGTGGGTCTCAATGGGGAACAAGAACCGATGACCGATATTGAAGAGATGGCATCCCATTATATTAAAGCCATTCAAACCATTCAGCCCACTGGTCCGTATTATATAGGGGGTTGGTCTTTAGGAGGTGCGATCGCCTTTGAGATTGCCCAACAATTATCCGTTGCAGGACAAGAAATAGCGTTGCTTGCACCGATCGACAGCTACACCCCAAAAGTAATCGACCAGGTATCCGACCAACGCAAGCGCGTTTTGTCACACCAATCAAGCGTTCAGGTTATAGATGATGCCACCTTAGCTTCCTACTACTTTGCCCAAGACCTTGGTAGTCTTTTAGGAAAAGATCTGCCGATATCAGTGGATCGACTACAAGAACTAGACTTAGATGCACAGTTGACTTATATTTTAGAGCAGGCTCGGATAGCTAAACTTTTACCGCCTGAGCTAGGACTAACGCAAATCCGTCGCTTATTTCAAGTCTTCCAAGCAAACATCCAAGCGCGGCTTCGCTATCGCCCCCAACCGTATACTGGATCGATTGTCTTGTTTTGCGCTAGCGAACAAGCTGAAGAAGTGACCGAAGACTCATCTCAAGGTTGGGATACTCTTGCAATTGGAGGTTTAGAGAAACACTTAATTCATGGAGGACATTACCAGATCCTAAAAAGTCCAAAGTTAGCCGAAAAACTTAAGCGTTATCTAACTTAATAACTTACAAGTATAGCCGTTTTCAGAAAGATGAGGTACGTAGTTGGGCCCCGGCCCTATACGCTATTGTGATTGTATAATCTGTCAATCATACCTCATCTTTTTGAGAAAGGCTATAGATGGCAATGAAGGCTTAAAAATCTTGGCGACCGTAACGTTTTAGCTAACTAAAAATAGTGAACATGAAGTTCAAAAAAACTAACTTTTTGCAATTCATAGCATTGTGCCTGAGCGCAATATGCTTCTATCTGATTCAAGTTGCTCCAACCTTAGCCGCAGATATGCCAAGCGATTTTAGTTCAAATTTGTTTGAGGCTAACTCGCTTAACACCTCTGGCAATACCTATCTAATGGATAAGCATGCTTGGACATTGTTTGCCAAATTAAATCAGAAAGCACCAATACAATGTCCTGAGACCAATAACACTATTTGGGAAACTTGGGCAGATAATGCTGAGACGTTCCCAGGCAGTCAACCAAAATGGCCTGAAGTATGCGGTACTGCGGAAAAACCCCGTTTAAAGGTGCTTAGAGAGCGCAGCATTAACTTGTTTCTTAAAGAAGAAGAAAAACCGATAATTCCCGGAGTCGAATTTGTTAGCTCTTCAGTAGAAGAAGTCCGTCGCAATCGTGCTGTCTTTGATTATATTATTAATCATAATCTCTGGAATTTGGATGGTTTAGTCAAGGCTTATGCTAGTGAAGAAAACATTGAGCTTCCTCCTGATGCTATTGAAGTAAAAGCTGATTGGGTGCCAATTCGCGAATCAGAAAAGAGTAAATATCACTGGAATTACACTCAAGATGGAACTCTAGTTGGTTTGCGGGCCATGCACATTATTACCAAAGAGTTGCCAAACTGGTTCTGGGCAACTTTTGAATGGGTTGACAACTTAGGACGCTGCGATGAAATCGGCTGTATCGATAACTTTGGGGTAACTCCGCATACCGTCAAACCGAACAATACGATCGATCTCAAATATGCTACCGAACAATTAACCCCGGAACTGGAAAAATTATTTGCTGCTTACGGATTAACAGGAGAATGGGGCGAAGAATTTAAGAACTACCGCCTGAAAGGAACTCAAATCAACTTTATTGATTCTACAGGAAATCCAACGCTGTTGGGCAATTCAATTACAGAACAAAACGCTGTATTTGGCTCTTCTTGTATAACTTGCCACGCGCAGGCAAGGATTGATGCTTCTGGTCACGCAGCAAGAGTTCTTACATTAGTTGGAGCACCTGAGCCTGAATTGTTTAAAAACCTAAAATCTACGGGCTTTGTTTGGTCAATCCCAATGTGTGTAAACTATCCTTGGGCTTGTCAGCATTGATGAGCGCTGCATAATAGAGGGATGAAGTGTTTTGATTGCGAATCTAAGGAATGAGAATTAAATAACTTCCACTCTTGAAAGTGGGATGGGCGTCCCGCCCGTCCTTTTTGGACGGGCGAGACGCCCATCCCACAATAACAATTAAAATTGTAAGTTATTTAATTCGCGAATCTAAGCTGTTCTACATTTAAATTGTGTGTTAAAAAACAATCAAATTCTTGTGGGGTGGGCGGGAGAGCCCGCCCTCAACAGACAATTTAAATGCGCGACAGCTTACCACGTAAGAACGGTCATCGGCGCGGTCAAAAAAACTACATTTGCCGCTTATATCATGTCCGATCGATTGACCGCGATTCCTGCTGTAGGTTGGGTTGAACTTGCGTGAAAACCCAAAACCTATGGATGTTGGGTTTTCACTGCGTTTAACCAAACCTGCGTATATTATAGTAATCGACCGGACATGATATTATTCTTAAAAAAAGCCATCTTCTGGTTTAAGTAACACTCTTACGAAGCATAAATTTGCCTCAAAGGCAAATTTATGCTTCAAGTGACAATAATGCCCAAATCCTGACATATTTAGTAGTTAAGCGCTATCCTCATGCCAAAGTGATTAGTGTGGTTCAAGATAATCTTAATACTCATTTGACATACTCACCGCTCCTTTAGGAGCGGTGATTCTTGACGGTTCACAGCAACTAGCTTCCGAAGAGGTCTTACGGTCGCTCCCCGTCCTTTTAGAGTCGTGGCAATGCCCTATCCCGACTTTCTCTATGTTTTTTGCCGCATTCTCGTCTCTGTCGTGGGATGTTCCACAATTGATGCAAAGAACAGAGCGAACGGACAAATCGATTTTGCCCCACTTAAAACCGCATTCTGAGCAGATTTGACTTGTAGGTTCCCATCGATTGATGGCAACGAATTCACGGTCTAGTTTTTGGGATTTACCCTCAACTATAACCCTGAACTCTCTCCAACCTTGCAAGCTGATAACTCGGGAAAGTTTGCGGTTTTTAACCATTGCAGAAACATTCAAATCTTCCAGCGCAATTACTTGGTTTTCGTTAACCACGCGGGTAGACAATTTGTGCAAGAAATCCTTGCGAGTATCTGATATCTGATTGTGCAGCTTAGCAATTTGCAGCCTTGTTTTCTCGCGTCGCTTGCTTCCTTTGACTTGACGGGCAATTTGGCGCTGTTTGCGTCTGATTCGTTTGTCTAAATTGGAATAGCTAGGACTGCACACCTTCTCACCTGTACTCAAAGTCGCAAATACTTTGATTCCCAAATCAATCCCGATAGACGGATTAATTGCAGGCTGATTAACCGGAGAAATCTCAACCACAAAACTGAGAAAGTACCGATTTGCTGCATCTTTAATCACCGTGACTGAACTCGGTTCAGACGGCAGAACTCTTGACCAAATCGGCTTAACATTGCCAATCTTTGCAAGATAGACCTCTTCACCTTTGATTGAAAATCCACCAATCCTGAACCGCGCTGATTGTCTCCCTGTTTTCTTTTTGAACCGTGGAGAGCCTACCTTTTTACCTTTTCGCTTGCCTTTGAGCGAGTCGAAAAAGTTTTTGTACGCAATCCCCAAATCAGCAACAGACTGCTGCAACGGAATATTAGAAACGGTAGACAGCCATTCCCGCTCAATCGTTTTCTTTGCCTGAGTAATCACCAACTTTTGCAAGTCGCTATTATTAGGCATCTTTTCAGACTGCTTACAGATTGCCAGGGCATCATTCCAAACTACCCGAACACAACCAAACAACTGAGCTAGGCTCTGTCGCTGTTGGTCGGTCGGGTAGAAACGGTACTGATATCTTGCTTTCATGCTAATATTGTACAGCAAATTACCGTGTATTAGCATGAAAAAACGATTAGACTTCAGGATTGAAAAATATGAATTTGAGATTTTAGAGGAGTATTGCAACGCTGTTGGTAGAACCAAGACAGATGTGTTGAGGGAGTTGATTAGAAGCCTGAAGTTTAAGAAAAAGCCGTCCTAGAAGGACGGGGCTTGTGACCCATTTCTTTGGTCAAAATTGCTTTTTATGAAGCTTTTCCTCCAGAATAAACTAAACACTTCACCGACAAATTAGAGGATAGGAGCAACTGGCTGAATTTGGGGCGGGTCGAGCGAACACTCCACAGCAGAAGGGACATCAGGCAGTTGGCTTTCAACAAGCCGCAGAGGAGGATAGAGGTATGCCAAAAAGGTTGTCAATATCATCGACAAGCCCAGGAAGACCAAGAGGAGATCGATGCCGCGACCTGTTCCTACGCCAATGATTTGTCCAAGGCTTGATGCTAAAGGACCATCAGGTGTCATTAAAGGTTCAAAAACATAGTCATTTAACGGTCCGGCTAGTATAGCGGCCAAGGGTAGACATGACCGGGCTACCATCCGTCTAAGGGCAAAAACTCTTCCTTGAACCTCGGGTGCAACTTTTGTTTGCCAGATAACTTGGAGACAAGCACGGATAACTGGGGAACCAAATAAGAAGAGAAAACCACCAATACATAAAAAGAATATGGAACTGTGCAATCCCACGGCCATGATAGACACAGCCATAAATATAGCCACCCCAAATACAGTATTAATGCGGCGATCCGGGCCTTTCCAAATAATCATCAGCAGGCTACCAGCGAGCATACCTATGCCGCTAATCGACTCGACAGTACCTAGCACCACAGGAGAGAACAACTCTAGTATTAGAGGAGGGAACAAGACAGTTATTAATCCCGTAAACAAGTTAATAACCGCGAAAAAAATCAGTATTCCGACTAATCCCGGTCTCGTGGTAATGTAGGTGAAGCCGTAGACTAATTCTTCCCAAAGCGCTTTTATGCTAATTTCTTTCGTAGTGGTCTCCAACTCTGGAAAGCTGACAAAAAGTAGGCTTAATAGCGCAAAAATGAAAGTAGCGAGGTCGAGGAAAATAATACCCCGCAATCCTATTGTTCCTAGAAGAACACCAGCGATCGCGGGAGATAGGATTTGAGCGACGCCTTCTCCTGACTGAACCATGCCACTGGCGCGACTCAACTGTTCTTTGGGAACTAACAGGGTAGTTGCGGCGGTATAAGCAGGCCATTGGAAAGTGCTAAATAAGGAATTTAGCGCTGCAATCAAATATATGTGCCAGATTTGAAGCGTACCAGTGGCTACCAAAACAGCGATCGCCAGTGTACACATACCGCTACCAAAATCACTAAGAATCATCGTCCAGCGCCGACTCCACCGATCCACTAGAGTGCCAGCTATAGGAGAAACCACCACTAGAGGTAGAGTGGCGCACAGAGTGATCAGGGCGAACTGCGTGACAGACCCTGTGTTTTGATAAACTCTTACCCCCAAGGCAAAGCTGGTAAGAGTCGAACCAATCAGGGAGATTAGCTGACCGAACCAAATGAAAATAAAGACTTTCATTCTTTACTTTGTAAATCTTTCACATGTGTAAATAAATGATACATGAATAGCTACGGGGCTACAACTTTGGCTATAAAGTACCCTTGCTGACAACTCCCCGCCCTAAAACGACCCAGATTATTCCTCGATCGGACTATCCCGGAGAACGGTTAATCGCCTGGATCGATCCGATGCAACACAGCTTACACACCCTACAAACTCGATCGGCGTGCAGTTTTTGTAGGTGCGATTTCAACCGCCGCCTGCATCTATAGTCTCGGCGATTGCAACGCTTGCGATTTTGCCGTGACACGCTTAGCTAGCCCAAGCGTATTGGCCGATCTTCGGCAATTCCCCTATAGCAGCGGTCAAATGTGCTAACGTACAATCAAAAATCCCCCATTTTCAACTATCGCGAGACAGATAACCGTGTTCGCTCAAGCACCTCCAACTCCCAATTACAAATGGTTTAGCTGCCTTTCTAGCACTGTGTTCGCCGCATTGTGCTTGTTACCCATTTTCAGCGCTGCGGGATACGCCCAAAGTCCCCAAAATAGACCCATCAAAATCGGCGTGGTGCAGCGGTTTGGTACCAAAGCAACCGACAAACTGACGCTGAAAGCATTACCGGGCGACAGCTTAACTTTGCGTTACAAAACTCCTCAAGGCATAGAAACCAAAACTGCTGCTAGCGTCAAGTTAGAAATAGCCCCGAAACCGCTGGAAACGCCGATAGTAGAAGAACGAGTGGTACTCAGTTCTCACCGCAGTTTTGAGAGTGCGGAAGACAGCGCCAACCAGTGGCGCGCCCGGGGAATAGAAGTAGAAATTGCTCAACCTTTGCGCTGGCAAGTTTGGGCGAAAAGAGATGTTTACAACTCTCCTTTGGTGCGGCGCTGGCTGTTGCAAAGTTTGCAAGCTCAAGGCAACAAAACAGCTTTTTTGGATTCCAAAGTTATTAAACAAATACCCCAGGCATTTTGGGTTTTAAACGGCTTTCGTTTCAACCGCAATGAGTTGGATGTGACGGCCGGGAAAAATGCGATCGAGGTATTGGAACAAACCACCCAAGAGGCGACAGCTATTGAACCAGAAAAAGCTATTCAACAAACTCGCCGTTATGGCGGCAGTTTGCGCCTGCAAAAAAATGCTTACGGCACTTATACTTTGGTGAATGAAGTGCTGACCGAAACTTATTTGCGGGGTGTTGTTCCTCACGAAATTGGGGCTTTTTCGCCTTACGCTGCGATTGTCGCTCAAACTATTTTAGCCAGAACCTACGCCCTGAGAAATTTGCGCCGGTTTGCTGTGGATAATTATGAGTTGTGCGCTGATGTTAACTGCCAAGTTTATCAAGGTTTGACGGAGGTTTACCCGCAAAGCGATAAGGCGATCGCCCAAACGAGCGGTTTGGTGCTAACTTATCAAAATCAGCTAGTAGACGCGCTCTATTCCGCGTCTAGCGGCGGCGTGACAGCGACTTTTGGCGATGTGTGGCACGGCCCGGAACGTCCGTATTTGCGATCGATCGTCGATTCCCCTAACAATGTCTGGGATTTGTCAAAGCAGAGTTTGTCTGACGAAAACAACTTCCGCCGCTTTATCAGTTTGGAAAAAGGGTTTAACGAGGAAAAAGAAGACACTTTTCGGTGGCGCGAACCCGCTTCTTTGACAGCGATTGGTGGATTTCTCAAACAGTACCTTCAGAAGAAACAGCACCCGCTGGCTAATTTGAAAACTGTAACTCAGGTGGAAGTGGTGGAAAGGTCGCCTGCAGGTCGAGTTTTGAAAATGAAGGTTCAAACTGACTTGGGCCCGATCGATATCGACAAAGACGAGATTCGCAATGCTTTTTACCCGCCGATCAGCACGCTTTTTTACCTAGAACCAATTTACAATCCCGACAAAACTCTCAACGGTTACGCTTTTGTCGGAGGCGGTTTCGGGCACGGAGTGGGAATGAGTCAGACTGGTTCTTACAATTTGGCTAATTTGGGCTGGAACGGATCTCAAATTCTGAGCTTTTATTTTCCCGGCGCTCAAGTTGTGCCGCTCAGCGATGCCGTTACATTTTGGGACCAATAAAATTCAAATCCCAAAATTGAGTGAGGACTTGCGTAAAAACTATCGAATGCAAGCAGGAGCAATGCAATCTCAATCCGGGATTTTTCGGAATTTTTAGCACAAGTCCTAAAATTTTGAGATTTTAGATTTTCGATTCTAGACTGGTTTTACGAGTCAACTAAAATCTGCGATCTAAAATCTCAAATTATTCGGTCAACTATCGCCTCAAAGTGCTATTAATCAATAGCTTGGAGTTAGACGAGATTGCTGACTGCCCCCATTTTAGTAGAGCTCTTCTTCTTTGTGAGTTTCTATCGTGCAGTCAGACGTGGGATAGGCGACGCAGGTGAGGACCATTCCGGCCTCGATTTGGTCGTCGTCCAAGAAAGATTGGTCGGATTGGTCAACTGTGCCTGATTTGATTTTGCCGGCGCAGGTGGAGCAAGCACCAGCGCGACAAGAGTAGGGGAGGTCGATTCCTGCTTCTTCCGCAGCATCGAGAATGTAAGTATCTTCATCAACGTCAATGGTCTGGTCAAGTCCTTCGGCTTCGCTGACGAGGGTAACTTTGTAAGTTGCCATGCACTAATCCTCTCAAAAATTCAACAAACTTTATAATTTTTCCTAATGCAACCTTCAAGGCTTTATTAGCTTTGAGGTTAGGTCTTAGGTTCGTTCCCTCTATGATAGTAGGGGAAAGAAGCAAGGTTGCAACACTCGTTGACAAAAAATTTGAATGGGATTAGTTATAACTTTTTCTAATTTCATCTTGATTGCTTATACCTATGTGGGGTTCAGCGGTGGGATACTGTTGCGGCCGGACTTGCGCGAAATCACCGGGTTTTTGGGAAAAATCCTGTTTTGAGTCGCTAAATACACCCAAAAACCCGCTTTTTGGTTGGCGGTACGCCGATCGAGTTTTCGGAATACTTGCTGCAAGGCAAGTCCCAGCAGGCGGTGAAATGTATAGTTAGATCGCATCCAGACTTGGGCGTTGAAGGCTCGATCGAATAAATCGCACCACAACCACAGCTTAAAATCGGGGCGATAGAACCCCTAAACCCCTGCACTGTAAGTCTGTAAGTATCTAAAATCTTAAATCTCAAATCCCATGACTAATATTGATACTCGCTTTGGTTTCTCCCTTAATTCTCCAATTCGCGTGGGGATTGTGGGTACTGGTTTTGCCGCTAAGTTGAGGGCCGAGACAATTCAAGCTGATGGGCGATCGCACTTAGTAGCGATTGCTGGCCACAACCCAGAGAAAACCGCTGCATTTTGTCAGGCATTCGGGGCCGAAGCTGCTGTTTCTTGGCGCAAGCTGGTAGAAAGAGACGATTTAGATTTGGTAATCGTCTGTACGGTGAACCGGGATCACGGGGCGATCGTCCTGGCAGCCCTAGAAAATGACAAGCACGTTGTGGTAGAATATCCTCTATCTTTAGACGTATCTGAAGCAGAAAGGGCGATCGAACTTGCCGCCCAAAAGCAAAAACTCCTCCACATCGAACACATCGAACTGTTAGGCGGTTTGCACTCCTCAATCAAAGAATCTTTGCCCTCAATCGGTAAAGTTTTTTACGCCCGCTACATTACTGTTACTCCTCAACATCCAGCCCCGCAGCGGTGGACTTATCAACATTCCCTCTTTGGCTTTCCGTTAGTTGGTGCAATTTCGCGACTGCACCGATTTACTGATTTGTTTGGGGAAGTCGCAAGCGTTAACTGTCAAGCTCAATTTTGGGACAGTCAGCCGGATTTCTACAAAGCTTGTTTGTGCAACGCACAGTTGCGCTTTGCCAACGGCCTTGTCGCTGAAGCTGTTTATGGAAAAGGAGAGACTTTTTGGCAGTCTGAAAATATTTTTACCATCTACGGAGAAGCAGGAACGCTGGTTTTCACTCCCGAATCAGGTCAATTAATTCAGGGAGAAAATAGGCGCAACATCAAAGTAGGAACGCGGCGCGGTTTGTTTGCCAAAGACACAGATATGGTATTAAACTTTTTGTTAGAAAGTACGCCTTTGTACGTAAACAATACCAGTAGTTTGTATGCTTTGAAGGTGGCAGATGCTGCGAGACAGTCGAGCGAATCTAGGCAAACTATCGCACTTATAAATTACTAAAAAGCTAGCAAAAAAATGGTTAGATTATTGGCGGTAAAAATGCCAGATATAGCATTTCTCAAAAAAGTGAGGTATGTCCTATTCCCTATGCCCGAGAGTACCTTATCTTTCCCTCGAAAGGCTATAACTGAGATATTGCAAAATCGTGAATCTAGCAAAAAACTGCTGGATAAGGCCTTCCCAGCGGTTCCTTACTCCGAAAACAAACACATCAACCTCAAGGGTGAGAAATCGCCATTTGACCAAGAATTTCACAGGTGGTACCCGCCACGTCATTTATCCGTGGAATCAATTCTTTAATCGAAAATCGAAAATCCTCAAGAAAGAGCATTTATCTCGCGCAAGTCAATTCTTTAATCTAAAATCTAAAATCGCGCAATCGATTGACGGAGATATCGCCTACTGGAGTGAACGTAACAGCAAACTCTACGACGGTGAAACCTCTAAAGCCTTAAAAAGGCAAGACCATACTCCCCCTCGACTCAACCAAACCCAATTTTTCGGCAAGGGGTACGGAAATGGAATAAGCTGTCGCGCATTTAATATGTTGAGGGCGGGCGGGACGCCCACCCCACAAGAATTTGATTGTTTTTTAACAGACAATTTAAATGTAGAACAGCTTATCAGCTTCAATAGTGGTATAAAAGTAATGATGGCGATGGAGCTCGCCGAAACCGCCCTTCGTTATTAATAATCTTCATAACGTTTAAAAGGCTGATGGCTGCTTCGTAAAACTTATCTAAACTTGTCTAAACTCATTTTCAGACACAGTTTTTAGTTTACTTCCTACGCTGTTGGGTAGACGGCTAATCCCAAGATAAGTAGGCTATCTCCCTCAAGCCGAGGGTTCCCAGTTTAAAATATTAACGCTTGCATTCCAATCGCGATCTAAAGATATGCCGCAAGCAGGACAGTCAAAAGTCCGAACGCTAAGCGGCATATCTTTTTTTGTGCCACAATTCGAGCAAGTCTTGGTGCTGGGAAACCACTGGTCTACCAACACTAAATTAGCTCCGTACATTTGGCACTTGTAGTCGAGTTGACGTTTGAATTCGTAAAATCCCAGGTCAGATATTGCTCCAGCTAACTTGTGATTCGCCATCATTCCTTTGACGTTCAAATTTTCGATTTTAATTAGCTTGAAAGTTTTGGCTAAATAAGTTGTCAACTTATGGAGGAAATCTAAACGAATGCGAGCTATCCGGGCATGAAGCTGACTAATTTTGGTGTAAGTTTTGCGCTGATTGCGAGAGCCTTTTGCCTGTTTTGATGCTTGGCGTTGCAAAGTGGCAAGCTTGGTTTTCGCTTGTTTCAACGGCTTTGGTGCATCAAAAGTCTGCTGGGTTGATAGCGTAGCAAACGACTTGATGCCGACATCAATTCCCACGGAGCCTTCAAAGTGCTCGACGGGCAAGCGCTCTGCGTCAACGCAGAAGGAAACGAACCAGCGATTCCCTTCTTTTGAAATACTAAAAGTTTGAGAGATGAAACTGCATTCTAATGGTTCATAGAGTCGAAAAGTTCCCAAAGTAGGAATCTTGATCTTGCTGCCAGCGGCTAACACAACTTTACCGTTCGACGAGTCAACAGTGAAAGATTGACCGGAGCGTCGGCTAGCAAATTTCGGATGACCTGAAGAACCAGAACGGTAGCGACTAAACGCATCTTTCAAATCGATTAACGCATTTTGATAAACACGAGAAGATAACTGATTCATCCAGTCAAATTCAGGTTTTTTCTTGACGTAGTTGGTAAGAACTTTCTTGACTTCGTTGATTACCTTCGAGTCGGTAAATTTCCCTTCACTGTACATCTGAGTCCGCAGGCTCAACCCAAAGTTGAAAACGACGCGCCGAAATCCTGCGTGTTTTGCCATCAACGTCGCTTCCTTGTTATTTAGTTTTAGCGCTCGTTTGATGGCAAACATAAAACTCCCTCAAGCGTGATTAACTATGAATAAGTTTAGCAAACTATTTGGCACTTAAGTTAAACTCCTACTGTTCCGACTTGTGGCGGAAGGGTAGGATGGTGCGGATGCCTCGATCGATCTTTCCCCTACAAGTCACGTTCATCCATTCAGCTTCAAGGTGGCGTGATGTTAGAAAGTATTATCTGGATTTTATTAATGGGCTTTTTTGTCGGGCAGATTGCTCGACGTACGAAAGCTCCAGCACTCGTAGGTATGGTGCTGGTGGGTATTTTATCAGGCCCGCAACTGGGGAATGTCATTAGCCCAGAGGTTTTGGGCGCAGCGAATTCCCTTCGCACCATTGCCGTGATGGTGATTTTGATGAAGGCGGGCTTAGGACTCGATCGCGAAAAGCTATCCCAACAGGGAACCGTGGCGCTGCGATTAGGCTTTCTGCCTGCGGCTTGCGAGGCCATCGCCATTGCTGTCGCTGCGATGTGGCTGCTTCAGTTTGATTTTTTGACGGGGCTACTGCTGGGCTGCATCATTGGCGCGGAATCTCCAGCAGTAATTGTTCCCGGAATGCTGCGGTTGAAAAGTTTAGGTTGGGGAGTAAAAAAAGGAATTCCCGATGCGATTCTGACGGGAAGTGCCTTGTCAGATGTATTGCTGTTGCTGGTGTTTAGCCTACTGCTAGCGTTTCTGTCCCGAGGGAAAGCTACAGCCATTATTTTACTGGGAGGAATCACCCTCAGCCCTCTGCAATTGCTGCCATTTCAAATCATCATCCAAATTACCTTGGGGGTGCTTTTGGGATGGGTGACTGCTCGAATTTTGGTGTCACTGTTAGTCAAGCAAAACTGGACTCAAACTGCGGTTCAGGACTCCCTAGTCGCTGCTGGCTTTGCTCTAGGGCTGGTAGTATCAGCCGAACACATTCCGGTTTTCTCTGGCTATTTGGCTGTCATGGCGGCGGGGTTTTTCCTGATTGAGTTGGATGCGCCTTTGGCACGAAGATTGCGGGGTGGCTTTGACAGTTTGTGGACGATCGCGGAAATTATTTTGTTTGTGCTGCTGGGAGCCAGTATTCAACTTAATGTATTAGGCAATACCTTGCTGGTTGGTTTGCTGGTGTTGGCGATCGGGACTCTGATTGGGCGATCGCTCGGTTGGTATCTTTCCACTTTAGGTAGTAATTGGACTGGGAAAGAACGGCTGTTTTTGCTAGCAGGAAATTCCGCTAAGGCAACGGTACAGGCGGCAATTGGGGCAATTCCCCTAGCTCGGGGCATTGCTGGTGGCGAGACGATTTTGGCGATCGCAGCCCTCTCAATTTTAGTAACCGCTCCCTTGGGTGCATGGGCAATTCCCACCTTTGCTCCCAAACTATTAGAAAAAGGCGAAGTAGACCCGACAAAAGTAGCGATTTCCGGTCGTCCAGTTTTTCTCGCAGCAGTAGACGCTTCCCCCCTCACAACAGATGTTTTAACTAAGGCCGCAGACTTAGCTCGGCGCAGTGACGGGGATGTGATTGTTTTGTATGTGGATCATCTCGGAGATAAAAAGGCGATCGCCCAATTACAACAACAAGCACAACGAATCTTATCAGATATTCGCTATGAGTTCCTGAGTCTTTCTGGCACTGTGACTGAAGAGATTGTCCGCGTGGCGCAAGCTCGGCAAGTAACAGATATTGTGATCGGGAAACGAGGTCATCAACCTTGGGAACAAGTGCTAGTAGGTTCGGTTTCTCAAGCCGTCTTAGAAACCAGTCCTATTCCAGTCATCTTGGTGGAATCTAGTTACAAGTAATACCCAATATGGGTTTTCTATCCCCTCGAACCTCTTCTCCCCTCTCTGCGTCCTCTGCGCCCTCTGCGGTTGATAATCAAGGCGGTATTTAACGCAGATTTTGGCTCGATCGCAGCGAGCATAAACTTATCCAAAAAACAATATTTATTATGAAAGCTCTCCCTCAATTTCAGCAGTTCACAGTCATTCCGCAACTGGGCAAGTGGTTCATTATTTCTTGTATCGTTGGTATGCTTTCCGGTCTTGGTTCCGCCGCTCTCCTCGCATCTTTAGAATGGGCAACAAATTGGCGAGAATCTCATTTATGGGCGATCGCCTTACTGCCCGTAGGTGGATTTTTCAGCGGTTGGATTTATCATAAATATGGCAAAAAAGTAGAAGCCGGAAATAATCTGTTACTCGAAGAGATTCATCGTCCCCAAAGTATTATTCCCTTACGAATGGCTCCTATGGTGCTGTTAGGGACAGATTTAACCCATTTATTTGGAGGTTCAGCAGGTCGAGAAGGGACAGCCCTACAAATTGCGGCATCCCTTGCCGATCAGTTGACTAAAATATTCCACTTTAAACCCAGGGATCGCCGGATTTTATTGATGGCGGGGATTAGTGGAGGATTTGCTTCGGTTTTTGGAACTCCCTTAGCTGGAACTATCTTTGGTTTAGAGGTTTTAGCCATTGGAACGATTAAGCATAGCGCTCTTTTTCCCTGTTTAGTTGCAGCAGTTGTGGGCGATCGCATTACCTTAAATCTGGGGTTGCATCATACGGCATACCGCCACGCTCCGCTTGTACCAAGCATAACTCCAACGGGGCTAATTTCCGCAATGATAGCTGGCATAACCTTTGGCATTGTAGCGATGATTTTTGCGAAACTAACTCATCAAATTAGCCACTTCTTTAAAGCCAAGATATCCTACCCTCCTTTACGTCCGGCTATTGGCGGTGTTATTGTCGCATTGACTGTTTGGGCGATCGGCTCAACTAAGTATATCGGTCTTGGTATTCCTACCATTGTCGATGCCTTTTATACTAACTTACCGCCTTGGGATTTTGCGGCAAAAATAGGTTTAACGGCGTTGACATTAGGGGCTGGTTTTAAGGGCGGTGAAGTTACTCCTCTATTTTTTATTGGCGCCACATTAGGTAATGCTTTGTCATTAATCTTGGCATTACCAGCACCTTTATTGGCGGGCATGGGATTTGTGGCAGTTTTTGGCGGCGCTGCAAATACACCGATCGCTGCTACTTTAATGGGAATTGAACTTTTTGGACTAGAATCTGGGGTGTTTGTGGCGATCGCTTGTGTGATGAGCTACCTTTTTTCAGGTCATGCGGGCATCTATAGCTCACAGCGTCTTGGCGCTGGAAAATACCATTTTATGCCCACAAAAAAAGGGCAAAAGTGGGAAGATTCTGCCAAGAAAATCGCTCAAAAAGAAGAATAATAGGTCAAGCATATTAATTAGTTTTTTGACTTATCGCGGTTCTCAGAAAGATGAGGTACGTAGTTGGGCTTTAGCCCTCTTAGTTATTATGGTTATATAAGATGTCATTCATACCTCATCTTTTTGAGAAAGGCTATATATAGCGGTTCTCAGAAAGATGAGGTACTCATGGGCATAGGCCTCCGTGGGCATAGGCCTCCGTGGGCATAGGCCTCCGTGGGCATAGGGTATACCTCACCACGCTTGAGAAAGGCTATATATAGCGATGCTCGCATCATTTGTGAATTTCTTACTCCCTCCCCGAACTCGCGGGGAGGGCTGGGGTGGGGTAAAAAATTTACGACTCCTGCAAGGATTGCTATAGCGGTTCGAGCTCTCATATTCGCGGACGTTGTTGGGCAGAAAGGGCCCTATAGGTTTATAGTCATTTCAAATAAAAAAGAGACTCTGTTGAGCGCAGTAGGCACAGATGAGTTCATCTAAAGATGTGCCAGGAGGAGCATACATTCTGGCTTGCTTGGCACTAAAATCGTGTTCAATATCGTTCAGGTAGCCGAGAATATTTTGGGAGAAAAAGAACTTGATGCTCCGTTTCCTCTACCAGTTCTCGAATGGCTGTTTTTCTATGAATCGGTGGATTATCCATGATTAAGATGGCGTGGTCAGAGAGGGTAATAAATACAAAGATAACCACCCTTCAAAACCTTCTGCCTTGAGGCTGCCCGTAAAAACCATTGGGGCAATTAAGTCCTTTTTTCCTTTCAATCGAACGGCTACTAGATTTTCTCTTTTCCCCCGTTTTCCTGACTTTTCACTCAGATTTTTTTGCCTTTTTTTGACCAGCCACAAGCACAATCTTGAAACTCTTAAAATCCTGACTCATCAATAAAAACCAGAGTTTGACTTCCCGATACTTTAATCAAGTCTCGGAGATACCTGTAGTATTTCATTCTTGATTCTCGGTTTCTCTCCTGGTAACGAAGTTCTTTTTTTTTCTCCTTCATTTTCATTTCTTTAAGAGCATAATATCTGGTACTTGGTCTGACCCCAAACTTCTTGGCTCTGTCGATTAATCTGGCATCGGGATTCTATTTTACATCTTTTTCTAAGGCTTTCCAATCTAGTTTTCTCTTACGTCTTTTTATTTTTGTGGCTGAGCAGGTCTGTCCGACCCAGCCACCGATATATCGTTGCTCTTCCTACCTGAAAATTTCCGGCAGCTTGAGCGATACGACCGCCATTTTCTACATAATCGACTACTCTTTTTCTCATCAAATCAATACTGTAAGACAGTTCCCTCGCGACTTCACTATTTTTATTGATTTTACCTCATTTTTAAATAGTATCATTCCTATTTGAAATGACTGTACAATTGAAATGCGCGACAGCTTACCACTACTTGATATCTTTGCCGTCTAACTCCTCCGCAAGGCTTTCCTGGTTGCCACGTTCAATCATCTCTGGATGACACCTGAGTGCTGTTTAGTCTAGTGTCCGGTGAGTCAAGAAAGCGATCGCCCAAACAAATCTTTTTTTAGGTAAAATGACAGCGATCGCCTATTTCCTCCAAATAGTTTCTTCCAGTTAATTTAGGCAGACCAAGCTTCGCGAAAGTCAGCATAGAGGGTCAATCCACCATCAATATAGAGGGTTTGTCCCGTAATGTAAGCGGCTTCATCTGATGCGAGAAAGGCAACAGATGCCGCCATTTCCTCCGATGTGCCTGCCCGTCCCATTGGGATATGGCTTTCCACTACTGCCTTTTGTTGTGGATTGTCCGTCCAGCTTTCATTAATCGGTGTAATCGTCGCGCCGGGCGCAATAGCATTGACACGGATGCCTCGGTTTGCGTATTCCAACGCTAGGGTTTTAGTCAGATTTCCCATGCCGCCTTTGCTGATGGAATAGCTGATATACATCGGGCGGGGAATAATTTCATGCACGCTCGAAATATTGATAATCACGCCAGGGCGTTGCTCGCTCAATAGGTGCTTAATGGTTTCCCGGGCGCACAAATATGCGCCCCGTAAATTGACTGCAATCACGCGATCGAATTCATCTGTTGGCACTTCATGTGAGGCGCTTTCTGTTTGAATCCCAGCGTTATTAATCAGGATATCGAGATGACCGAACTGTTCGACAACCTGATTCACCATTTGCACGATGTCATCTTCTTTAGAAACATCTCCTTGAACCAGCAGCGTTTCAACCCCGCATTCTGCTGCCTGACCGCAGGCTTTTTGCATTGCCATTTCTTCAGTATCTTCTGCCTCTTCTAAGCTTTTGCGATAGTTAACGGCAATGTTGCAACCTTCTTGAGCGAGACGGATGGCGATCGCCTGTCCAATCCCTGAACTCGCTCCAGTAATGAGTGCGTTTTTTCCCTTTAAACCTTTCATAATTGATCTCCCAGAGATTGAAAACAAAATATATTAACCGAAACCTCAAGCCAACTATAGCGGTTCTCAAAAAAGTGAGGTATGCTTTTAGGCCCGATGCCCGATGCCCGATGCCCGATGCCCTCTTTGGCCGATGCCCAGTCGTACCTCATCTTTCTGAGAAAGGCTATAGCTTCTACCTCAACCAGAAGGTTGTTCTATCCTTTCGCCGCGCATTTCATCAATATCCAGGAGGCCGATCGCCACGCCCGCGATCGGGATCGACAGAAAAACTCCGACCAATCCAGCGACTCGCGCCCCCACTAATAGCGCAAAGAAAATAATGACTGAATTTATATTAATGGAGCCTTGCATAATACGGGGCATGAGTAAATTTTCTTTAACCTGCTGCAAGACAATGCAACCCACTAAAACTTTCAAACTGAGCATAATTCCTTGAGGCAGAATAATCAGGCAGATGAGGCTAATCCCAATCGTTGCGCCAATACCGGGAATCAGGTCAAATGCGCCTGCGACCGCAGCCACGACCAGTGCATAGGGAATATCCAGCAAAATAAACACCAGAAAGCTAGAGATGCCGAAGAAGATTGATAATAGCAACCGACCCCAAAAGAAACCCAGAAAATTCTTTTGAATTGCCCCGGTCAAATCATCGCGCAAGCCGGGTGGAAAGAGCCTGACAATCAGATTCCACAGTCGTTTACCATCTAGCAGCATAAAGAAGCCAACTACCGCAATCACAATCACATCTAGCAAGTTGAATAACACATTTTGCAGTGTGGAAAAACCCGTGCCAATGAGGCCGAGGGCTTGTTCGCGCAGTTGTGTCTCACATGTGCTGAAATCGACCGTAATATTGCGCTTTTGCAAAAACGATTGGAGCGTTTCCAACAGTGCGATCGCCGATTCTAAAAATTGAGGAGCCTGTTCAATAACTGCTGTGCTTGGGAAAGGGTAGCTAATCCTTACGTTGCCATTCACCCACCTAGAAGCCACAAGGCAAGTAAAAACACCAGCACTACCGCTACCCAACGAGGGATGAAACGAGATACAAATTGGACTGGGTAGTTCAGCAAAAAGGCGAGAATAGCTGCAAAAATAAAAACAATCAGAACCGTTTCAAAATATGCCAACACCTGCACGATCGCCCAGCCAAGCGTCAATAGTAGCAGGTAGCGAATGAGTGGAGCCTTGTTCAGGTGTTCCCAGATCCGATTGGTGTTAATTTTTGGATTGTGCCTTACAGCCTGTCAACCTTTCCACGGTTCCTCATCCGCCTGATTAAATGTTGTGCTATACCTTATTGATTTGATTTATGGTTATCTAATTATTGAAGTTTCCATGCAATCAGACCGACAAGCGCAATCAGACCTAATGCTCTACGAAAGTAATTAACGCCCTGAAATAATTCTTCCCAAGCCCAAGTAAACAAAGACCCAAAGGCTACTAGCTCCAAACCTAAATTAATTTTACCTGTTGTAACAATCAGCGTTAATAAACTAGCTACAATGCCGACACTCAGTGGTAGATTTGGCATCTGAGCTATAACAATTTTGCCTTCGCTGTCCCGGAATGTGCGATCGAACAATGTGTTTTCCATGAGTTTCTCGTGTCAATGTAATAAATAGAACCAGGTTAAGATTCAATACTGCGGGCGTTTTTGGGAACGATACTACAACCTTTAGAGGGCAAGGATCGTAAACAAGTCGAATTAAATGCAAGTCAGGAGTGGAGATGACATTAATTTAATTATTCACAGTGCCTCAAAATCCTTGAAAATGACCCATTGGGCCCTAGAAAAACTGTCGGCACTATTGAACAGTGAAATATGGAATTTATCCTGGAGCATCTTTTTATTCCCTGTCATGAATTTATTCGGCTTGTTTATCCTATCATCTTAAAGATTTTTGCGTTGAGTGGTTGTACGGTAGTTTCATAGTAAAATTAAAAAATTTAAATATCCTCTCTCGCTTGGAAGAGTTTAGATGAGAATATAATCTATAATTGGACAGACACGATATTTTTTCTACTATCGCATCGAGAGCGCTCGACCTCACGATCAAATCCAAGGTTAGCAATTCACAGGTCTAAACCTTTTCGTCAAGCAGGCTTGAACCTTGGCAGTGCAGTAATTTCTGTTTCCACAGCTTGAATGGATTGTGTAGCCGCTATTTCTGCATTTCTACTCGATCGCTCTCAGCATCCTGACTCACAAAAAATGTGGTCAGCGTTGCTGTCAAATAACCACATAGGGCGATCGCGCCCAACGCCAGTAAAAAACAAAACACCTGCCCTCGGGCTGTTTTCGGAAAGTAATCAGAGGCGATCGTGCTCATCAACATTCCCGTCAACCACAGCGCAGTGCCACAGTCATTAATGCCAGCACTACCATTAGGAAATTCGCACTCAAACGCCTAACTTACAGTCACTCCAATTATGGTGACGATCTCTATCAGTTTACAGAAGAATTCAGAATTCAGGAGCCAGAATGGATTCTGTGTGACAGGATCGAGAATCGAGATTGAAAACCCTTGGGGGGGGTGACAAAGAGGCTATTGAGATAGATCGAATCAGGGTTGCAGCCCGCATACCTTGTTGATAAAAGCCGCGTTTATTTCGAGTTAACTTGATTAACTGTGCCACCTCCAAAGAATATTGTTCCTTGATAATTAACCCACTTTTCTCCATCTTGCGCCAACACCAAATGTACTCCGTCTTCGATATATTTTTTTAGGTTTGTGAGGCCTAAATACATATTTTTCTACCTGCTTTTTCCGAAGTTCAGTGCCTTCAAATATTGCCGAACTGTAGGCGAGTGTCACGAGCAGAATTATGTTAATCAGTCGGTTTCCTTTTAAGCTAGTTCTTTCCAGAGCGTAGCCTCCTGTTTGACAATCTGGAAACATTTCTTCAATGCCCATCCGTTGCTTGCAAGCATCGTGAAGCGAAGCTATCCCGTAGGGAATCGCTGCCGGCAATGACCCTAAATTTGTGATAATAAACCATGCTTCATCAACCTGGCATTCCCCAGAGTTTCTTTTCCACGCTACTTGCAACATCAAATCCAGTTGCAGGCTGAGTTTTTCTCAATCTTTTACCTTGAAAATCTCAAGAGATGCCACAGCATGATTCCTAGTTCATCTAACCGTTGCCAAACTAAATGTTCTATTTCGATACAATGATTCCTCTTCAGTCTTAAGCAAAAAGACACACCCTTTTCCTTCAGCCAGTTTCCTAAGTCTAGCTCCCAAAATTCACTACCTCCTAAAACGATGACTTTATCTTCTGAAAATAATGGTAAAACTTGCTGTAGATTTGTATTTGGTTCCTCGAAATTGCTGCTGCCCAAGTTGGGCAACAATGACCAGTATAATGGAATTGCTCTTCGCTCCCAGATTAAGCTAACCATGAAGAGATTAATACACCCCATTGACTGCGCTCGGTTGCGATTGATAAGCGAGTACCAACACGGCAATCAGTGGTCAACCAATAAGTAATTAATGGAAACCAAATTAATTCGATCGTTAAGTTCGGTAAATCTCAAAATCTTTGTAATTTACATCGCCGACTTTCGGCTGTAATTAGACAGGCAAATACTCGGGGTGCCGTTCTAATCTCACTTGTTTTTCAGATTGCATCAAGGATACTTGATTGTCATCCCCAAAAACTCCGATGGCGTCAGGTATTTTTGTAAATGAGTCTGCTAGAATCTTCGTATCATTATTTTTTTGGATAAGCAAGCGTGTAACAATTCTGCTGCCTATCTTTTTTTACCACAAGTTGGCTCAATCCTTACTAACTAGGGGTTTGGGGCGGGTTGTCACCCCCCCCAGGAGACACAATATTCATCAATAAAATTGATGGTGGATCGAGATGGGCGGGCTTCATCCACAGACAGCAAATGAGTTTGGGTCGTTTTCGGATATTATACTCCCATCAGAGTGACACAAGAGCAATAAATTGCATATTGAAATTGTCGAAAGGTTTGTGGGGTATCAGGTGTAGGGTGTAGGCGCATGCAAATTAAATTCCTATTAACTTATGCTAAGTATCAATGTCGGGAGAAGTCACTATGCTTGGTAAATCAAGGAGGGCCTTATCACCTGGATCTTTGAGAACAATTCCCCTACAAATAATGCTAATTGTTCCATTTGTTGTCCAAACAGTTGGAGCAGTGGCTGTTGTTGGTTATCTTTCCTATAGAAACGGTCAAAAAGCAGTAAATGATGTAGCTACTCAGTTGCAGAATGATATTAGCAATCGCATCAAGGAAAATCTAACTTATTTGGTTGCTATTCCCTTTCAATCCTTTGAAAGCTATAATGCAACTCTGAGCCAAAACCGCATCGATCTTAATAATGGGAGAGACGTAGAGAAGTTTCTATGGAGACAACTCCCGACCTTTCCCCTTGTTGGTGCCACAGCTTTTGTTACCGCCAATCAGGAGTCTTTTGGTGCTGAACGGCAGGATGATGGCGCGATCGTCATCCGTACTTCGGAAGAAGAAAATAACTACACTTTGACTACCTATACCGCCAGTCCAGAGGGGGAACGCCGGGAAATTACCAACGCTGGGAAACCTAACTTTGACCCCCGCAAACGCCCCTACTATAAAATTCCAGTCCAACAAAAGAAAGCTGTTTGGGGAACAGTGTATCCCCACATTACAGGTAAAGCCCTATACATTGCGGCTGGCAAACCCATATATACCAAGACAGGATATCTGCAAGGAGTTTGGATTACAAACTTAAATCTGGTAATGTTTGGGAATTTTTTAAGCAAACTCAAAATCGGTAAAACTGGGCAAAGTTTTATTCTGGAACGTTCTGGAGAAATGATTGCCACCTCTACAGGGGAAAAGCCCTTTCAATATTACCCAGACAAGGTTGTCCAACTACCAGAGCAACGAGTTGAACGACTCAAGGTTGTCGATAGTAGCAATGCCATCACCCAAAAAACGAGTCAAGCAATGCTTTCGCAGTTTCATAATTTTCAAAATATCCAAGCATCTCATCAACTGAAATTTGCCGTCGATGGTAAAAATTATTTTGTCCAAGTCGATCCTTTTCGAGATGGTAAAGGTATTGACTGGTTGGTGGTGGTGACTATTCCAGAAGCAGACTTTATGAATCAGATTAATGCCAATACTCAGACTACAATCCTGCTCTGTTTAGCAACTTTGATTTTGGCAATTTTGTTGGGTATCCTGACTGCTCGCTGGATTATCCGTCCTTTGGAGCGGATTACCACTGCTTCGGAAGCGATCGCAAAGGGCAATCTCAACCAACAAGTGGAGGTTAGTTCCATCGTTGAACTTGGAAAATTAGCCAACGTTTTTAATGGCATGACCAGACAACTGAAGGATTCTCTCGATGCCCTCTATTTGGCAAATGAAGAGTTGGAAGCTAGAGTCGAGCAAAGAACTGGAGAACTGCGCCAAGAAAAAGAAAGGTCAGAACAGTTACTTTTAAATATTTTGCCTGCGGAAATTGCCGATCGCCTGATGAGAACTAATGAATCCCCTGCTGAACATTTTGAAGAAGCCACGATTTTGTTTGCGGATATCGTAGGTTTTACTAATATCTCGGCACGGATAGAGCCTTTGCAATTGGTAGCAGGGTTGAACCAAATTTTCTCCGCCTTCGATCGACTTACAGAAAAACATGGCTTAGAGAAAATTAAAACCATTGGCGATGCCTACATGGTAGTTGGTGGTTTACCCGTTTCTCGACCGGATCATTGCGAAGCGATCGCCAACATGGCGTTGGATATGCAAGCCTATATGCAAGAGGTGGAGAATATTTTTGGGGAATCTCTACAAGTTCGGATTGGAATTAATACGGGTCCTGTAATTGCGGGAGTAATTGGACTCAAGAAATTTATCTACGATCTGTGGGGTGATGCGGTAAATGTCGCCTCAAGAATGGAATCCCACGGTAAGCCTGGATACATTCAAGTCACCAATGCGACTTATCTTAAATTACAGAATAAATACTTACTAGAGCCAAGGGGTACGATCGAGGTCAAGGGAAGAGGAGAAATGATGACCTATTGGCTTTTGGCTCGGCGGGGAGGAATATTAGCCACTAGCACTCGAGAGGTCAATAACTGTTAAAATAACTTTAAGTAATGGTGATTTTAACTCAATGTTAATTATTGAATTATCTAGGATAGAAAACTGCCTATGCTAGCACCTCTCATCCCAACATCTCGAACGTTAAGATAATCTGAAAAAATGTCAGTCAAAAGGCGTGGCAACTTGGGGGGCAAGTTTTCGTCACAAAGTAATTTCATGCAGGCATTGGATCGATCGTCAACCGACGCTCACGGCCAGCAGCATAAGCAATACAGGCTTTTAAATCTTCCCGTGTAAAATCAGGAAAGTCGTCAAGTATCTCTGCTTCGGTCATCTCGGAAGCCAAATACTCAAGCACTTCATAAACCGTAATTCGCAAGCCCTGCCGACAAGGTTTACCACTGCGTTTATTGAGTTCTAGCGTGATGCAATTTCGGTAGTTAATAGTTTAAATTATAAGTCAAGATAACTCTAAAAGCAAGTAACAAAGATTTGTGTCAAAACTTTACATCTCTGGCTCCAACGACGATTATGGTTGCTTTTGACACGTCATAACTCGTTCCGTGACAGAGAGTGATCCTCCCTAATTTGTGCCCGTAGTTGGGCAATTTCAGTCGGCATATCTAACACCATTGCGGCTCCTGCTAAGGTAACGAGAGTGCTACGCGAGCGTTATCACTTTAAGCAAGAGGAGCAAACCGCTTTAAAAACAGAGCAGGGAAAATGACTCGAATCCCTGCACCGATACAAATGAGAGCTTGGATAAAAATAAGCGGTTGGGTAGCAAATAGCGGGTTTATGAAACTCAACTGGCTAAAGAAAACTTGAGATATAAATACACAAGCCACACCTATCGCAGGAATAAAAGCAATTTCTTGAGAGCGATATTTTAAATATGCAAACAGAGATGGAATACATTGGCTAATACTCAATAAGTAAAAGGTTTCTGCGGAAACCAGCGTATGGACTGCCATTGTACGAGCCAAATTGATATTACCTGTAGCTTGCGAAGCCCCTTCAAAAATTCCAAGTACAGCAATGAGATTGAAGGTGGAAATAATCAGGATGCGCCACAGCAATTTTTTCGTTAATAGGGGTTCATTGGGACGGCGGGGCGATCGTTGCATAGTCTCAGCCGATTTAGGTTCAAACGCTAGAGTGGCACTAAGGGCGACGGAACTCACCATATTCACCCAGAGAATCTGCACGGGCAAAATTGGCAAGGTGGTACCAGCCAAGATTCCCACCACTATGGTCAGCGCCTCTCCACCGTTGACGGGTAGGATAAACCCAATGGTTTTCAGCAGGTTGCCATAAACGGTGCGTCCCTGCCTTTTGCGCCGAGACAATCAGTGCCCCTTCGGTGGGATCGCCTGCTACAGATAACTGCCCCTCTTGTTCTTGGAGGTGAGAGTACCTGTTTTATCCGAACAGATAACCGTCGTACTACCGAGGGTTTCGACGGCGGGGAGTTTGCGGATAATCGCGTGTTGTTTGGCCATCCGCTCCATCCCCAGCGCTAGCGTCACTGTCACCACGGCTGGGAGTCCTTCGGGAATGGCACTCACGGCTAAATTTAATTTTATTGTGTAATGCTGATATATCGAGGTTGATTTTTTACTCGATTTATCCAACTTTGAATTGCCGGAAACCTTGTTAAGTCAAATCCGCCCTCGCCCGCAACGTGAGTGTAAGCAAATAAACCGATGTCAGCAATAGTATAGCGATCGCCCGCAAAAAACTCATTTTCTGCTAAATGCTGTTCCATCACCCCCAAAGCAGCATAACCCGGTGCTTGTTTTTGTTGGAGTGCTTCCTGATATTCTTGTGCTTTCCCTGTCAAATACCAAAAACGAGAAGTAGCAATAAAAGGTTCGTGGCTGTACTGTTCAAAAAACAACCACTGCATAACTTGAGCCCGTTCAAATTTATCCGTGGGGAAAAACTCAGTTTCTTCGCTCAAGTAAAACATAATTGCATTCGATTCAAACAGAAATTTACCCGGTACGATTTCTAACACCGGAATGCGGCCATTGGGATTTTTGACCAAAAATTCAGGTGTGCGGCTTTTTCCTTGGAGAATATCAATTTCTGTGCGATCGAAGGGAATATTAAGTTGAGTTAAGAGCAAGCGAACTTTATAGCAATTGCCCGATGGGGAATATTCGTAAAGTTTAAACATTGGTCTTGAGAAGATTTTATGCTCTTAAATCATCTCATAAATTAGATAATTTAGGCACGATGAGTTAACCGTTGTTTGCTAAAATTATTTTGGCGATCGGTGTCGGTCGCCAAAACCAGCCACTTCTGCCAGCGTATAAAGTGGCCGGCCCTTCACCTCCTCGTAAATCCGCCCTATATACTGGCCCAAAATTCCAATACTCACCAACTGTACCGCACCCAAAAAGAAAACCGCCATCATCACAATTGTCAAACCAGTTAAAGCAGAACTTGGATAAAAAAGCCGCCAATACAAAATCAAAAAAGCCATTAACACAGATATAAATGCAGCAAATAACCCCAGATAAATCGAAAGTCGGAGGGGAACTTTTGAAAAAGATACCAAACCATTCATCGCCAAACTTAAAGATTTTCTGAAGGTATACTTAACCTCACCTGCAAAACGCGGATCGCGTTCAAACTTAACCGCCGTTTGTTTAAAACCAATCCAAGCGCGCAGTCCCCGAATGTAACGATTGCGTTCTGGCATGGCGTTGAGTACATCCACCACGCACCTATCCATCAAACAAAAATCTCCGGTATCTATCGGAATATCAACATCAGCAAGATGGCGCAAAATGCGATAATACATATAAGCTGGCAACCGCTTAAACCAACCTTCTTGACGGCGTTGAGTGCGTTGAGCGTAAACAACTTGATAGCCCTGCCGCCACTGTTCTACCATATCTATAATTAGCTCGGGCGGGTCTTGCAAATCGCCGTCCATGATGACTACAACTTGGCCTCTAGAAAAGTTTAAACCCGCAGTTACAGCTATTTGATGACCGAAATTGCGGGCAAAACTGAGGTAACAAATTCGCGAGTCTTTTTCGTGCAATTCTCGCAAAAGTTCGATTGAGCGATCGCGACTGCCATCATTGATTAAAAGTAATTCTACTGGGCCGTCCATTCGATCCATCACGGCACTAATGCGCCGATACAATTCAGCTAAATTTTCTTCTTCGTTATATATGGGAATTACCAACGAATACTTAGGTGTATAGTCCATCGAATTTTAGGTGATTAAATAGAGTTGGCAAATGTTAGTTTAAATAAATTAAAAATTTATTTTTTGCCATGTCTGGGTAGATTCAAGGAATAGATTTAATCCGGAGTTTTGCTCCTTAAACCTGACAACAGTAGCTGACTAAATAGCATTAGCCAAACTTATCAATTTTCTTAAGTACGAAAAAGAAAATGTCAATTAAGACTGACCCAAAAAAAGTAAAAATCTCTGTTATCATAGATGTTGAGTCGGAATCTAAAAATTACTATCATAACCCATCGATTCAAAATTGCATGACTACCTCAAATTATCTTTGGCAAGCAAATCAAGAGTTAAGCGAAGCTTGTCTACAGCATCTTTTTGTCAGAGGGATTGCTGAAGGCAGCCTTCCCCAAAATAGTTTTGCATATTACGTTGCACAAGACGCATTTTTTCTGGAAGCATTCGCTCGCGCTTACAGTATCGCTGCGGCAAAAGCACCCGACTGGGAGGGGTTTGAAATCCTCCACAATCTCGGTAGCGGCGTTTTAGAAGAACTTCGTTTGCATCAAGGATATGCAGCCAAATGGGGTGTAAACTTGCATGAGGCAAAACCGGGAATCGCTACTCGCCGCTACACAGATTTTTTATTAGCGACAGCCTGGGGGAGTGGCGTAGGTTTGACAGTAGCCGCCATGACTCCTTGCTTGCGGTTGTATGCTTTTTTGGGACAGCAGCTAGCTAAACCTAGTATACCGGAACACGCCTTTAGCGACTGGATTTTCACCTATAGCAGCCCGGATTTTGAGATTTTAGCAAAACGGCTGGAAAGTTTGGTCGATCGCTACGCAGAGGCTGGACCAGAAGTAGAAGCAACCTATCGCTACGCTATGCTATGCGAAAAAGACTTTTTTCAGGCAGCTTGGGAAATAGAGTAAATTAAGTTTGGGCAATAAATAGGGACAACTATCTTCAGCTACCTACACGCAGTAAATTTAACAGTCATGTACAGCAGGAATGCAGCCAATAGTGTCATAACAGCATATTCCCAACGAGGCTGACTAATCAACACTAAACCGACTCCCCTCGAAAGCAAGACAGCCGTAAGCGTAGGGATGAACCGATTGCATAACACTGGAGTCGATAGGTAACGCTAAAGACCCAAAACCGAAATAGACGGCTGTAATGCTTCGCCTTTTTCACAAATACCGCAACAAGTAGTCCTTGCCCCAAATCACGGTCACTTTACTAACAGCTTGTAACCAGCAACTATGCACGCAAAAACGCCCAACTATTAAGGAGTATTCCTGCTAATTCCTACTTGTATTCCCAGAGTCGGGAAGTCGCGCATCAGCAAAGGAAACAGCGGATAAAAAGCCATAGAAGGCTGCTGCTCATCATTTGCATAGCTGTAGCCTAAATTAGCTATTTCGATGTACCATTTACCGCCCCAATGCGAAAACAATTCCCAGCCACTTTTGGGGAGCCAGCCACTTACAAAACCTAGATGCTGGCAATCCCATACACGGGCGGTTTCTTGCAGATTATACGAGCAATTACCTGCATCCCGATCGCCATTATCGATCGGCTCAGAAACCACATTACAATTACAAAAATTACCCCATCCCGACTTTGGGAGCGATCCAAGCGCGCAATTACTTCTGGCCCTAAATCCTTATCGGTCATGGCTACAACAGCGCAAGACTGTAGATTTAAAATTAAAGTATAGTCCGCTGCGATCGCGATCGCCAAATGTATACGTAGGTATAGCGGTACTGCTAATTTTAACGTCCCAGTTTATTGGGAATCCCTTCGCAGCCGCCGGGAATAGTCTCTCTCGACTTCGAGCCGCACCAAGCGCAGCAGTAATAGCGCTGCTCCTCCGACAGCCGCTTGACACCGGTGAAATCAACGCGTTCAAGCACAGCGCCGGTATGTTCGCCTGTTTGATAGTTGGGAAATTCGGTACGGCTGCGGGGGGATGCAGTTTGTGCCGATCCGTAGAATAGTGCGGCGGCTCTCATGTCGGCGCGAGCGAGATTGGCGTCGTACAAGACAGCGCGGGAGAGGTTGGCTTTCACTAAATCGCACTTGCTGAGATTGGCGCGGACGAGGTTGGCTTCGCTCAAATCCGTCCACCGCAAATCGGTGCCAGCCAGGTCAGCACCCGCTAACATGACATTGAGATCGATAACGCGGATACCGTGATCTCTATCTTCAGCGTAGCCGCCGTCGCCGTCAAGGATGGGGCGGCCTAAAAGCCGATCGCGCTTCAGAGGAGTAACCAATCTCGACTGCGACAAAAACCGCAGAATTTTAGCTTTACCTTCAGCATCTACACTGCTCATAATCGCAGCAGTGCGACCTTCTGCGATCGCCCTTTCCTGCGGCCAGTCTTCCAAAAACCCTTGTTCGTCAAGGGCTAAGTCGGAAACCCCTTGAAAATAAGCATCGATCGTTTGCTGCTGCGTAATTCGATTTTGCTGGATAGTCAAATCTTTGGATATCACATACTGCCGCCAAGCCACATAAACACCCAAAATTGCGATCAAAATTTGGCCCAAAGCACCGATCAATTCGCCGAGAGCCCCGATTGCCTCCCAGTTGATTTGGATGTTGCGGCTTCCCGGTTCAGTATTAGTACCGCTGAGCATCAGCAAGCCAACAATCCCAGATAAAAGCCCGAAGCAGGCGACGATCAGCGTGCGCCAAGTCGGCGGAATTACCTGCGCCCAGATTTTGCCCCAACTCGGCCACATCAGCCGCAGCGATATGCCGATCGCACCGACGGCGCCAATTAAGCCCAGCCAAATATTGTCATTGGCGAGCCCAAAAATCATCGCTGCGATCAACCCCAGTGTCAGCACTGACCCCGATTTCTCAGAAGTCGTTTGTTCTTGGGGCGGCGGCAATAAAACCTTGCGGGTTGGGGGCGGCTGCAGCGGTTTTTCCGGTTCAGCAGTAGCGACGATTATCCCTGATTCTGATGGCACATTAGGGCTTGCACCGTTGAGACTTTCTACAGTCACGTTAGACTCAGGGCGATTGGGTTGAGAAGAGTTTGGTTCTGGTGTCATGCGTTGAGGCAAATTCTAACTGTGGCTGGTCAATAAAACGATTTTAACTAACCAAGCATGATTCTAGATAATATTACAATAGAAATATCCACTAATGACACTCAAACAGGTAACATACTATGACCCTGCTACTCCCCAATCTGCAAGCAAAACAAATGGGTCAAGTAATCACTGCAATCACGGTCACGAATTTCATCGATATAGTTATGGCTGAACGGGGATTCATTGCTGCTGAGGAAGTTCGCTCTGTTATCCTCGATAACGTTGTTGTCGATACTGGAGCTACTCTGCTCTCCTTGCCAGCTCCCATTATTAGCCAACTAGGTTTAAAACAAGTAGGAGAAAGAGATGTTGAAACATCGGCTGGCATCAAAAAAGGTCGAATTTTTGCAGGCGCTCAAATTATTGTAGAGGGGAGAGAAGGGAGATTTGATTGTTTAGAGTTACCCGAAGGCGTTTCGGCTGTTTTGCTGGGGGTGATTCCAATGGAAGAACTAGGCTTAGAACCCGATTTGAAAAATAGACGGTTGCGGGTATTGCCGATGAACAATCAGCAAACATATCTGATGGGTTAGTCGATCGGCGTTTACCTTAGCACAAACATCTCGCCTGTGATTCTTATCATGTCCAGTCAATCGATTTTAGATTTTAGATTTTAGATTTTAGATTGACTTGCGCGAGATAAATGCTCTTTCTTGAGGATTTTATATTTTGGATTTTGGATTGATTCCACGGATCGATCGCGTGGCGGGTACCACCTTGAAAATTCGCGGTTAATTACCAGCCATCAAAATTGTTTCTAGTGATAAATAAAATTCTGATAAAAATTTGAGGTATAAATTATCATAGTCAAATAATTTTATTTACTTTTAAGAGCTTAGATATTATTAACTGCGGTTGAAAACATACCTAAAAACTGATTTTTTAGGTATATGTAAGTTTTTTGCGCTACATCTAGCGAGCAGAATAAGCCTTGAATAAATACACGCCAACCGTCCCAAAAATCAAAACAAGTAACCCTAAAAGTAACTCGATACTAAACCTTTGAGCATTGCCCAAAGCAACAAGAATTTGCTGCCGCACCACAAACGCCAACAGCCAGCACATCTGGGCCTTGAGCCAAGCCAAAAGACCTCGCGCCAACAGATATTGCCGGCGAGCGTTCTCAGAAGTAATCGGTACGGGATAATTAAAAGTATGGGGATAGCGCGATACCGCAGTTAAAACCGCAAAAAGAATCGCAGCCACAGCCGGCACGATCCAAATCGTCACCTTGTCGCCCCAAGCATCAGCCAGCCCCCGATAGTTGAAATGAATCGGAATTCGATCGGGCAAAACCGCCCAAAACTTGACGGCGAGCAAAACAGCCAGCAAAAGCGCGATCGCGGCTAAAAGCTCTACTGCCACTAAAACAGGCGTAAGTCCCAGAGAAATAACCGGCCGTTGGTTTGGTGCGTTTCCAGTCATGGCTACTGAAAATTAGATTAATATTGAAAATAATAGTATTGCTTGCAATTTCATTCCCCAACAGCTTTCGTTGGGGGTTTCCAAACATCCCGCGAGGTTCTATGACGGCTCAGGTCTTGATTGAAAAGAAAAAGTTAGAAAAACCGCCCCTAACAATACACACATTAGGCGATCGCGTCCTGCGGCAGCCAGCCAAGCGCGTCAAAAGCGTCGATGCAGAAATTCGGCAGCTAGTCCGAGAAATGCTGCAAACCATGTACAGTGCCGATGGCATCGGTTTGGCAGCCCCCCAAGTCGGAGTCAACAAACAAGTAATTGTCCTCGACTGCGACCCGGAAAACCCTGCCACACCCTCAATGGTTTTGATCAACCCCACCATCAAAAGTAGCAGCAGCGATCTCTGCATCTTGCAAGAAGGGTGTTTGAGCATTCCGGGAGTTTATTTAGAAGTCAAACGCCCAGAAGTCATTGAAGTCTCCTACCGCGACGAATACGGCCGCCCGCAAACCCTGATAGCAAAAGAGTTGCTGTCAAGGGCAATTCAGCACGAAATGGATCACCTCAACGGAGTGCTGTTTGTAGACAGAGTAGAAAACAAGCTGGCACTGAATGAAGCATTAGTCAAGCAAAAATTTTCGCCAAAGGCAGTAAAATCAGTATGATGGCAGGAACTCCCAAAAGTGGTTTACTATTAGCTCTTTCGTGCATCGCGGCGATCGCCGCAGTCGGCTCCATCTTTGAGCTGTCATCGGGAGAAGCTCAACTTGGCAATTTAGTCACGGGCATCATCCTCGCCCTGAGCCTACCGTTAACTGGCATATTTTTCTATGCAGCCGTTCAGGATGCCAGGGCAAATCTATAAGCAGAGTTATTAGTCATTAGTCATTAGTCAGCAGTTATGAGTAATTAGTAATTAGTAATTAGTCAGCAGCTAACAACCAATAACTGTGGAATAAAGGCTCAAAAATAACATCAGCTAACAGCTCGCGAGCTCGTGATTAATGACTAATGACTAATGACTAATGACTCATAACTCATGACTAATGAAATCGGATTTCTGCTACAAGTGCCAGCCAAAGACGCTGTGGGAACCCCAGCATCCAAGTACCAACTTTCTGAAGATGGGGAATTGGTCATCGGACGCGATCGCAACTGTCAAATAGCTTTAGAGTCGATCGGTCACGGCATGGTTTCCCGCCGCCACGCCACGATCCGTCCCCTAACTCAGGGTACTGTGACGAGATGGGAAATTTGCGACCTCAACAGCGCTAACGGAACTTATATCAACGGAAAAAAGCTCTCTGGCTGCCAAACTTTAGAAACAGGCGATCGCATCAGTCTCGGCCTTGACGGCCCTGAATTTATATTTGAATCTCCCGTAACCCCTTACCAAAATCAACCCGGATTAAGAGCACCGCAAACTGGCAATTTTGCAGGGAGCGAAAAAGACGCTCTCACTTTAACTCAATTATTCCCGATCGCCTCCACGGGCAAACAATTAAGCCAAAAAGCTTACTTATATCCAGGTATTGCCACAGTTATTGTTGTCGTTTCGATGTTTGTCGCGGTTGGAAATTCCGCAGCATTCAACTTGCTGCTGTCAGCTTACCTCGCCGGTGCGGCTTACTACTTTATCTATCAACTATGCGGCAAACACAAGCCTTGGTGGGTATTGCTTGGTTCGGCTTTAGCTACAGTCCTGATTGTGATCAGCCCCTTATTAATTGGATTTATATTAGTATTTAGAGAAATTTTGCCCGGCCGCCTGCCAAACGAAGGCGAAACAATCAGTTTTTTGCCTTTTTTGACCCGAATGTTTTTCGGGGCGGGTCTAATGGAAGAATTGCTGAAAGCCCTGCCCGTTTTGGGAGCGATGTTGCTGGGAAATTGGCTGAAAAATCCCTGGCGCGCTCGAATCGGCGTTTGGGAACCTTTAGACGGAATTCTGTTAGGAAGTGCCTCGGCAGTCGGCTTTACACTGTTAGAAACTCTGGGGCAGTACGTTCCCAATGCCATCCAAAATGTCACCCTGCAAGCAGGGCCCGACGCCGGACAATTAGTAGGGTTGCAGTTGCTAATTCCCCGCATTTTGGGTTCCGCCGCCGGACACATGGCTTACAGCGGCTATTTGGGATATTTTATCGGTTTGAGCGCCCTCAAACCCAGGAAGCGCTGGCAAATTTTGGGCGTAGGTTATTTCAGCGCTTCCGCACTTCACGCTTTGTGGAATGCGTCGGGAGCAGTCAGCGTACTTTTGCTGGCGTTGGTGGGAGTTTTGTCCTATGCGTTTTTGGTAGCCGCGATTTTGAAAGCCAGAGCTCTGTCTCCGAATCGAGAGCAAAATTTTGCCACGAGAATTTTTTCTGAAAAGTGACTGCTGAGTGCTTAATTGTTGAGGTGCCAGGGCACCTCAAGCTGCCATTTTTTTCTTGTGTTTTAACCAGGTTAAACCTGCCAATGCTAAAGCAGCAGCCCCTGCGGTGAGAGGTTCGGGAACTGGTTCTGGTTCGGTATCCACTAGGGTGTAGGAAACAGGGGCGTCGGAGGTGATATATCTACTGTATATCTCATAGCTATCGGTGACGATCGATCCATCCTCTATATAGGATTGATAGTTGATCTTTCTGTGTACAGTCTCATTAGTCGAGGAGTAATAGGTAAATCCTATAGACCAAGATTCGTAGCTCTCATGCACCCAGTAAAAAGCCCCTCCTGGCTCGTCTGGAGGACTGATATATTCTCTAATCACATTGTAGCCGCCGCTTGCAAACAGTCCGCGAAAAACTCCTTGCTCAAAACCAACTGTAGCCCCTGCCAAATTGTAATATTTTTCGCCTCCTTCCAATCTTCCGTCGGAAACGGCAATTGATTCAAATCCTATTCCTGTAAGCGAGGAGTTATTCAACTTAAAAAAGCCGGTACGTGAACTATTTTCCACTTGGAAATTGTAGGTGAGTACGGCAGCTTGTGCTCGATCGACTCCTGCTAATGAGACCGCTGCATAACTTAAAATTGTGCTAACGATCGCACTTCCTAATCTGAGCCTTTGTTTTTGATACATTGTTTTTTATTAAGCTTTACGTAAGTCTAGTGTATTTGAGTTGAGCGAGCGCTCGCCCGTAATTATCCCCCTTCTTAAAGTAAATTTTTTTGAAGTCAAAGATTGCCGAATCCAAATAACCGAAGTAATACGGATTCGTTATCTGTTGTATTTGTATAATTTATGACTGTCACTATTACTTTTGAACAGAAACCAGGAAAATGTTCGATCGCAATCGCCAAATATTCGGACGGGTTTGTGTGGTGGCGATGCTGCGGGCGATTGTCGCCGTGCTGAAACACACTTAATGGTTTTTGTCAATAAGCAATTGCCCGACATTGTATCCCAGTATTCTGCCCTTGTGTATGAATAGCTACTGCTTAATAGCCTGATGCGATAATCGCAACTGAACTTAGAAATTCTTCACAAATAGTTTGACTGTGGTACTATCTGGATGGCTGTGAGTAGCTGAGGGAAGCCAAGGGGCTTGATTCCTGTGGTGGTGGAGGAGAATCCAGGAGTGCTAGATAGGATGTCATTGGGATACGCAAACGTTTTCGCCCAGCGAAGTCAACCTGAACCCCTCCGCATTGGGGTAATTGGGGTTGGCCATATGGGCCAGCACCACACGCGAGTTCTGAGCTTGCTAAAAGATATCGAACTCGTGGGTGTTGCAGACATAAATGTAGAGCGGGGAATAGATGTAGCAAGCAAATACCGGGTTCGCTTCTTTGAAGACTACCGAGATTTGCTCGCCCACGTAGATGCAGTTTGCGTCGCCGTTCCAACTCGCCTGCACCACCCTGTGGGGATGTCTTGTCTCCAAGCGGGTGTTCACGTTTTAATTGAAAAGCCGATCGCGGCTAGCATTGCCGAAGCCGAATCTTTGGTCAATGCGGCTGCTGAGGCCAACCGGATTTTACAAGTGGGTCACATCGAGCGCTTCAATCCAGCTTTTCAGGAACTCGGCAAAGTGCTGAAAACAGAAGAGTTACTGGCATTGGAAGCTCACCGGATGAGTCCCTATTCCCAGCGAGCCAACGACGTATCGGTAGTTTTGGATTTAATGATCCACGACATCGACTTGCTTTTGGAATTGGCAGATTCCCAAGTGGTGAAGCTGACGGCCAGCGGCAGCAGGGCCTCAGATTCAGGTTATTTAGACTACGTGACAGCGACGTTGAACTTTGCTAACGGCATTGTCGCCACCCTGACTGCCAGCAAGGTGACACACCGCAAACTCCGTTCAATCGTGGCTCACTGCAAGAATTCTCTGACAGAGGCAGATTTTCTCAACAACGAAATCTTGATTCACCGGCAAACAACCGCCAATTACGTGACGGATTACGGTCAGGTGCTTTACCGTCAAGATGGGTTGATAGAGAAAGTTTACACCAGCAATATTGAACCGCTCCACGCAGAATTGGAGCATTTTATTAATTGCGTGCGGGGTGGAAATCAGCCTTCTGTGGGAGGAGAACAAGCTCTCAAAGCTCTGCGGCTTGCGAGTTCGATCGAGCAAATGGCTCTCGACGGTCAAGCTTGGTATCCGAAAGAGCTAGAGTCTACTTTGCAAGTTAGCTAAATCGAGACAAATCGTGTCGTTTCCGGGTGCTTTTACAGTTTGGGTTTGTTGTTGGTTGAAGAGGGTAACTGTTCCCATGCAACCGGATTCGATGTCAGTCGATTTGAGATTGGACAATTCGGCCTGAGAAGTTCGGCTAGCGCGTGCGTCGAGTTGCGCGAGCGTCGAACGATTTTAGACTTGAGATTGACAATCAAGCATCCAGGATACCCGCCACGCGATCGATCGGTCCAGAAATAAAAAACCTGTATCCGAGGAAACTTGCCGAACGTATTTATCCGTGGGCTCAATGCTTCAATCTAAAATCTAAAATCTAAAATCGCGCAATCGATTGACTCCGCAGATGAATCTGGGGGCTTGAACTAAGGTTTTAACTTTTTTGCTCTCAGCAACAGAAGTCGTGGCAAAGTATCCGTCTTTAGGTGAAGTCACGATTTATGCCAAAAAAGAGCGACTATTTGACGACTGATAGTTTGGCTAACTAGCTGATTTCCTTGAGGACTGAGGTGAATGCTGTCTCGATACAAAATTGGAAATTCGGCCGCACAATTGAAAATGGGAAGAAAATCTATGTAAGTAATTTTCTCTGTTTCTACGAGTTCGGCGAGACGCGCTCTAGCATTGACTTCCCAGTCGCGAGGGCCCGGGCCGCCGAGTTCGCCCCGCTTGGGCGTGACGGCTAGCAAAAACTCGACGTTGGCGGATACAGCTATTTTCTGGATTTGGCGAATAGCGTCTAAGTTGCAGCCTACTACATCGCCGCTTGTGGCTCCGGGTGCTGCCAATGGGGGAGTCGGCACGGCAGGTAGCAGGTAGCGGCTCAATAACTCTAGCGTAGCCGATCGGGGTTTGCGATCCGGGTAAGAGCGATCGCGCCCCACAACCAGATTGCAGGGAGCCGATGCAAACAAATCGTCCGTATTGAGCAGCAAAACCAAAACCTTTGCCCCAAAAACACCGAACCGCTTGGCGTAAGCAAGTTGATTCCTCGGCCCCCAAGAATTGGCTGAGGCGTTGAGAACTTCAAAATCTGAATAGTTGACTTGTGAACCTAATTGTGGAGCGCTCGCCAGATTCTGTACTAGCAGTCTCAAATTCCGAGCCGTAATTTCCGAGATCGTATCTGTCTGATGTGTCCACCAACCGCCGTTGGCGACAGAATCTCCCAACAGCAAGACGCGCAGAGTTTCTGGAGGGGCGGTCGGGGCGATCGCTGGGCTACGCATCGAATACTCGTTAATCTCAATCCGGTTGCCCAAGCGGCGCACTTTCTGGTTGGGCGCCAACAAATAGCCGCACTCGGCATCGGCAATGTAAATCAAGGGATTGCCAAAACCCAGCAGCACCCGCAGCAGCACTTCGATTGCCGCCCCCAATCCTGCGGTGACAGCCAAAATTATGAGAACAACTTTCACCACTTAACCTCGTTGACGTACTCCCCGGCAGACCAGCGCGGGGATTCTTAAAGGCTGCTTGAGGGTGGGCCGGGGCCACACCCTCAAGCTTTCTTCTTCTTGCTTCCGCGACTCTTAACTAGACCGTTGCCAGTCCCCGTCAGACCGTCTCCACAAGCATTTTCTTTAATGTCCAAGAAGCGTCCCTCCTCAGACAATCCGCGATTGCGGATAACTTGAGCTGCTGCTACGTCTCTATGCGTCGTGTAACCACACTCAGGGCATTGGTGGAGTCTTTCTTTAAGCTTTTTTTTACCTGTGTGCGTATCGCATTGAGGGCATACCTGCGAGGTGTAATCTTGATTAACCTTGCCAAAATATACCCCTCGTTTCCAGCAAACCCATTGCAGTATTGACACGAATTGGCCAAACCCAGCATCTAGCGTATGCTTGCAAAACATCCCTTTAGCCCAAACCCTGAAATCGATATCTTCGACGAATACCATTCGGGCCCGGTCACAAATATGATTAGCTTGCTTAAAATGCCAATCTTTGCGGGTGTCGGCAATATGCTGATGATGTCTAGCTATCTTTCTGTTTAGCTTGTGGCGGTTGTTAGACCCTTTTTTCTTGTTCTTTAACCGACGTTGCAGCAATTTCAGCTTGCGATGTTTGGTCTTCAAAAACTTGGGACGTTTAACTACTTCGCCATCAGATGTTGCCAAGAATTGATCCAAACCAAGATCGATCCCTATTGGATGTCCCGATGCTACAGGGTCGGGCACGTTAACATCACACCTCAGTGACATCACGACAAAATACCCTGAAGCCTTGTGAACTATCCGAGCTTGCTTGATTACAAACCCGTCTGGTATCTCCCTAGACTTAATGAACTCCACTTGACCCAGTTGGGGAAGCTTAATCGAATTCCCTTGGATGCAATTTTTAAGCATTTGCGGGAATACAAACGACCTCATCCGATACTGGTTTTTAAACCTTGGGAAACCCATTCCTTTGCGCTGCATATCCACAAAAGCTGTCTCCAGTCGTCTTAAGATTTGTTGGAGTACTTGAGCGTTCACAGTTTTTAGCTCTGGGATTTGCTCTTTTGCTTCTGTCAATGATTTGCTTTGCTGGAAATAATTTGGGTAAGCTGCATCAAGCGGAATGATGTATTCCTTAGAAATCGAGCAAGCATTGACCGCACATTTACGAGAGTTGATCCAGTCCTTGCGTTCCCGCAAAGCGTAGTTCCAAACCTTGCGACAAACCGTTAGAACCCGCTCAATTTCTTGAGCTTGCTCTGCGGTTGGCTTCAATTTGTACTCGTAACTAAGGTTTAACATTGCTCGTTTTCACTAGCTCTACAAAATAGAGTAGCATTTTGTAGAGTCAACGACAAGCAAAGCAATGGAAGGTAACTTGAAGGCTAAAGCCTTCCTCTAGCTTTCATCCCCGGTCTAAAGACAGGGGGTTCTCAGCATATTTGCTATAGAATTCTAGAATATACCGTGACTCATCCGCCGTCAGCCGTCAGTGAACTTGGTGGTTTCAGGAAAATCCGTGGACTTAAAACAAATATTCAAAACGCCGAATCCCATAATCGGTGTCGTACATTTACAGCCGTTGCCAACTTCTCCCCGCTGGGGCGGAAACCTCAAAGCTATTATCGGAAGAGCCGAGCAAGAGGCTACAGCGCTGGCTTCTGGTGGCGCAAACGGTATCATAGTTGAGAACTTTTTCGACGCTCCTTTTGCCAAAGACAGCGTAGATCCGGCTGTGGTAAGTGCCATGACTCTGGTAGTTGAGAGGCTAACAAATCTCGTGACGCTGCCGATCGGCGTTAACGTGCTGCGAAACGACGCCCACAGCGCGATCGCCATCGCCTCCTGCACAGGAGCTCAATTCATCCGCGTCAACGTCCTCAACGGCATCATGGCTACAGACCAAGGCTTAATTGAAGGCCAAGCTCACCAGCTACTGCGCTACCGCCGGGAGTTGGGCAGCGATGTCAAAATATTAGCAGACGTGTTAGTCAAGCACGGGCGACCCCTAGGCAGCCCCAACTTGACCGCAGCGGTCTCAGAGACGATCGGGCGAGCTTTAGCCGACGCCGTAATCCTTTCCGGCTGGACAACTGGTAGCCCTCCCAATCTCGAAGACTTAGAACTCGCGAGTGCAGCAGCGGCGGAAATTCCAGTTTTCATCGGTAGTGGCGCCTCGTGGGAAAACATTTCCACCCTCATGCAGGCCGCTGACGGCGTAATCGTATCGAGTTCCCTGAAACGAAACGGCCGCATCGAGCAGCCTATAGATCCGATCCGCGTCAGTCAGTTTGTAGAAGCCGCCCGCCGCAGCTTGTCACAGAAAGAGCGCGAACAGGAAAATAGAGATGCTAATGGCTCAAGAGGGCCCACACCGGAACCGGGCAAAGTCACAAGTAAAACGTAAAATGGGAAGGGGTAATGGGTAATCGGTAACGGGTAATCGGTAATCGCTCAAAACGAAGAGCTAACCGTAAAAAATAACCAATTATCAATCACCAATTCCCACTTTCCTTGATTCACGACACGGAAGTCACAGATACACGGATAGCTATTTCTTTTCTCTGACTTCTGACGTTTTCCCTCAACATCCATCCGTTCAATCCCTTAAAACCCTGACATTGCTAGTTGCCCAAATTCCTTCTTCTTTCAACGTCCCAATTATTAATTACCCAATCAAAAAATGATTCGCCGACGTTCAACCCCTTGGATTCATCGCTGGTCTAGGACTGTGATGGCAGCGATCGCAGCCATCGGCGTCGTAGAAACGGCCTATCTGACGATCGCTAAATTCACGACTGGCTCGGTCATTTGTCCCACCAGCGGCTGCGACAAAGTTCTCAACAGTCCCTACGCTACACTCTTTGGCACAGTGCCTTTAAGTTTGTTAGGCTGTCTGGCTTACCTGAGCATAGCAATCCTGGCATTGGCTCCCAAAGCTGTAAATCCCGCCACCAATAAAGGACTGCACTCTCAACTAGAAAACAAAACTTGGCAAGCGCTATTTATCATCACCGCTGCGATGGTAATTTTCAGCAGCTATTTGATGTATTTGATGGCTTTTGAAATTCAGGACTTGTGCATTTACTGCGTCACTTCTGCCTTATTTGCGCTGTCGCTGTTTGTGCTGGTGCTAGTCGGGCGCGAGTGGGAAGATATCGGACAGTTGGTGTTTACAGGCATTTTGGTGGCAATGGTGAGTTCGATCGGCGCCTTGGCACTTTATAACAGCGTCAAATCACCTCCTGCTGCTGTCTCTACCCCCGGACTTGTACCCCCTGCCGTCACTACAACCTCCGGCCCGGCAGAAATTGCTTTGGCCCGCCACCTCCGACAAATCGGCGCTAAAGAGTACGGCGCTTACTGGTGTCCCCACTGCCACGACCAAAAAATGCTGTTAGGCAAAGAAGCAGCCAAAATAATTGATTATTTTGAATGCGATCCCCGGGGGCAAAATTCCCGCGCTGAAATTTGCCAAGCCGCTGCTGCAAATGTTAAAGGTTTCCCGACTTGGGAGATTAACGGTCAGTTTTATTCGGGGACGCAATCTTTGAATAAACTCGCTGATTTATCGGGTTACACCGGCCCGCGCAACTTTCAAAACTAACAGGAAAGTTGGAGATGTTAGATGACAGATTTTAGATTTAGCAGCAGGAAATATCCGGTTTTTTACTTGGTTTAGCGTGTGTTCGTGCTGCGACAAAATTAATCTAAAATCTTGCATCTATAATATAAAAAAATAGTAAAAATTAGTAGTGAAAACGAAAAAGTTTAAAACAAGTTGTGGGTTTCTAGTATTTAGAGCATTGGTAACAAGTTAAGCTAAAAAAGCATTTGTCAATCAGCAATTATGCTCGATATTTACTCGGATTTTGGGCCCAAAACTGAGATTTAGGCGATTGTGCGATCGTGCCGGGGGTGATATTTATATTTACTCCCTCTCAAATCGTAAATTTTCCACTCCTCAAACAGCAGTTTTTTTGAGTAATATTACTGATTGACAAATGTAATTAAGTCTTAAGTTGTCACAAATGTATTTAGAGCGGCGAATAATTACTAAAACTATATAAAAATGCAAGAAACCGGGTTTATGCTTCCAGAATGATTGTTAAAATGACACATTTTAGTGGCGAAATCCGATTTCTACTCTTGCAGCCCGATCGCACCAAAAAACCCAAAAATTGGATAATATCAAATCTAAAATCGACTCGCCCCCACCGAACAACCCAAAAATTGGATAATCTAAAATCTAAAATCTAAAATCTAAAATCGACTCGCCCCCACCGAACAACCCAAAAATTGGATAATCTAAAATCTAAAATCTAAAATCTAAAATCGACTGAGCAGATTGCCCCGGGGATGTAAAACCTATACGTAGTCATTGGTAACAAGTTAAGCTAAAAAAGCATTTGTCAATCAGCAATTATGCTCGATATTTACTCGCATTTTGGGCCCAAAACTGAGATTTGGGCGATCGTGCGATCGTGCCGAAGGTGATATTTATATCTACTCCCTCTCAAATCGTGAATTTTCTACTCATAAAACAGCAGTTTTTTTGAGTAATATTACTGATTGACAAATGCAATTAAGTCTTAAATTGTCACCAATGATACGTAGTAGTAGTTTAGATGCTCGCAGGGCGAGGCAAAAATCCCCAAAATATGCTAGAAACTATCAAAAAATGGGTCGATCGAGAACGCCGAGTATTGATTACTGCGAGTGCCGTTGCTAGTACGGTCATTGTAATGCGCTGGTTTGGATGTTTTCAGGTGTGGGAATGGGCTGCTTTCGACCAATTTGTGCGCTGGCGGCCGGCCGAACCCATTGACTCGCGCATCGTGATTGTAGAAATTAAGGAAGCTGACTTGCAAAAATACGGCTACCCAATTTCGGATGCTGTCTTGGCCCAATTGCTGCAAAAATTGCACGCTGGCAAGCCGCGGGCGATCGGCCTCGACGTTTACCGAGATTTGCCAACTCAACCGGGTAACGCCGAATTGCTCAAAACTTTTAAAACTATTCCCAACTTAATCGGCATTGAGTTGATGCCAGACGAAACCCGCTTCGGAGTTCGCCCGCCTCCGGTACTTGACGAGCTCGATCGAATCGGTTTCAACAACGTTGTCATCGACGCTGACTCAAAAGTGCGGCGAACTTTGCTCTACGCTTGGCCCGGAGACGGCAAAACTCATCAAAGTTTCGCACTCAGACTGGCTTTGCTTTACCTCAAAAGCGAAGGAATTTCCCCTCAACGAGCAAGAGTCAATCCTAAATACTTGCAGTTAGGTAAGGGGGTTTTTCGACCTTTTCAACCGAATGACGGTGCTTACGTTCGAGCGGACAGCCGTGGCTATCAAATTTTGACCAACCTGCGCGGCCCGCGAGGCAGTTTTCGCACTGCATCGATGGGCGATGTGCTTTCTGGCAAAGTACCTGCTGATTTTGTACGATCGCGCATTGTCTTGATCGGCTCAAATGCCCCCAGCCTCAGAGACTTTTACCAAAATGCTTACAGTTCAGGTTGGTTTAGTCCTCCCCAGCAAATACCGGGAGTCGAGCTTCAGGCTCATTTCTCCAGCCAAATTTTGAGTGCAGCCCTCGACGGGCGCGGGGGTATCAATGTCTGGCCGGAGGCTGCGGAGTTGCTGTGGATTTTGCTGTGGTCTTGGGCGGGAGCAAATGTGAGTTGGAATTTGCGATCGCTTGGTCGATCGGCTTACTGTTTATTAAGTATTTGCCTAGGTTTGAGTGCCATTTTATACTTAGCATTTTTAGCAGGTTGGTGGCTACCGTTAATTCCTCCCATCCTCAGTCTTGTGGGTTCTGGTATGGCAGTTGTGGGTTATTTAGCTCACTTGCAAGAAGAATTAAAACGGTCTAAAGAATTTTTACAATCGCTAATCGATACAATTCCAGACCCCATTTTTGTCAAAGATCGAAATCACCGCTGCGTAGTTTTGAATCAGGCATATTGTCGGTTTATTGGCTATCCTTTAGAAATTTTAACTTGCCGAACCGATTACGAGTTATTTCCCCAAGCCGAAGCAGAGATATTTTGGCAGCAAAACGAATTAGTATTTCAAACTCACCAGTCGCGAGAAAATGAAGAATACTTTACTGACGCTCACGGAATTACGCATCTAATTGCGACTAAAAGATCCCTGCATCAAGATGCTGCCGGCAACCTATTTTTAGTCGGAGCAATCAGAGATATTACCGAGCGCCAACTTCGGGCAAAAATCCTAGAACAAAAAAATGCTGAGCTCAGCCACCAAGCTTATCACGATGCTCTTACCGGTTTGCCCAACCGCCAAATGTTCTACGAATGCTTGCATCAGTCTCTAGAAAGAGCCTGCAGCAATCAGGAATTGGTAGCTTTACTGTTTTTAGATTTAGATGGATTTAAGTCAATCAACGACACTCTCGGACACAATGTGGGCGATTTACTCTTAAAAACAGTTGCCAGTAGGCTCAAAAAGTGCTTGCGCGGCAGCGATAGTATCTCGCGGTTGGGCGGCGACGAGTTCACAGTCATTTTGCCCGCAATTCCAGGTCGCGAGGAAGCTGCGAAAGTAGCGGAAAAAATTTGCGACGCGATCATGCAGCCTTTTATTTTAAAAGAAAATACAGTTTCTGTAACTACAAGTATTGGCATTAGTTTATATCCCCTTGACGCTCGAGAGCCAGAGATTTTAGTTAAGAATGCGGATGTGGCGATGTATCGTGCTAAGGAACGCGGGAAAAATCAATATCACTTTTATTAATTAAGACCAGTGGAAAACCTAATACAAGTGTAGGTAAACTCCCCACACCTAGCTCGATAAGTCATTTATATTTATTCAATTTTTCATCTAAAATCTCAATAGTTCCGACTAAATTTGAGCAATTTTTAGACCTCATATCATGTCCAATCAATTGACCCCGATTCAAGGCTTAGGAAGGGTTTACAGATTTTCCCGTTTCTATTCAATACCTTGTTAAGGGAAGCCCCTACAGGAATCATGGTTAATTGACGGGACATGATATCAAATCCTAATTGGGTAGTGAGGTAGATATTATTTTCAGGCGTTCCCCGTGCAGCTAACTTCAAAAAAATAGCTCGATCGAGCCTTAAGCCGTAAGCCCTCTAAGCTTTTTGAAACCGTTCAAAAAAATGTCCAAAGTAATGAAATCTCAAATCTCAAATCACATAACTTATAACTTTTTACTCTGTCATCTGTCATTAGATAGATTTAGCAAAAGATAAAACTTACGAGAGCAACTTGCCGTCTCATCTAAATGTTACAAAACATTAAAATAAGTCACAATCAGAAACCAAATTTAAACGGCCAAAAGCCTTAATGTAAACAAATTTGTGTAAACTTATGAAAGTTAATTAAAGTAAAGGTAAAAATATCAGTGGAAATACGGAAATTGATAGATATAATAGGTGGTACAGACGTGGATCTATTGCGGTGATTGGAATAAGGCTGTGAATACTATGCGTACATTGATTCAGCTCACAACAACGGCAACCCTGGCGGCCTGCCTGCAAGTGAATGTAGTCGGCACCGCAAATGCGGCTCGACTTGCCAGCAACTCAGCTAGCAATTTCACAAAAGCCCGCAGCAGGGGCGAGTTCCCGACGCCATCGACCCCCAAAGTCGGGACAGTTACACCAACCTCTAGGTTTGGAAATCCCCGACAATACGAACCAGATCCGAACGGGAACCCCAAAAGTGACGGTACGGGAACGCGCTGACCCCAAATTTGCAATAAATTTTCAATCTTCTATTCGCGGAGATTTGTACCAATTAGATTGGTTAATTAAAGTATGGCTGCACCAATCCGGATCGGTGAGGGGATAGTCCACCCGGTAGTGACCGCCGCGACTTTCAGTGCGAAACGCAGCACTTTTGACAATTAAATAGCCGATATCCAATAAATTGCCAACTTCTCCCCAATTTCGCAAAATTGAGCTATTTTCCGTCTCAGCAGGGGTAAAATCAATAATTTGTCCGGGTCGTAAATTATCAAGCGTTTGACTCAAAGGCAACGAAGCAAATTCTTGCCGCCAGATATCAAGTTGGACGATCGCCCTTTCCAAATCCCGCTGTCCCCGGCAAATGCCCGCACTCTGCCACACCAAATTCGGCAATTCGACCCGCAACTTGTCGATCGCCTCAATGTCCTTTTCAGAAATCGATTTTTCCAAAATTTCCCCTGCCTCCAACCGATCGGCGAATACCTCGGATCTTCCACCTTCTAGCTGCAAAAGTCCCATCTGCGCCCCAAAAACCAGACATTCCAGCAGCGAATTGCTCGCCAACCGATTAGCGCCGTGTACCCCCGTGCTCGCAGTTTCTCCCACCGCGTACAAACCCGGAATGGATGTTTGGTTGAACTTGTCAGCCACAATCCCTCCCATCCAGTAATGGGCGGCGGGCGTCACCGGCACCGGTTCGGAAAAAATATCAATTCCCCAGTCAGCGCACACTTGAATAATATTGGGGAACCTGTAGCGCAGTCGATCGACCGCAATCGGGCGCAAATCCAGCCAAACATGAGGTTCCCCCGTCTTCTGCAAGTGGCGGAAAATAGCGCGGCTGACAACATCCCGAGGCGCGAGTTCCCCGCTGGGGTGAGAGTCAAAAGCAAAGCGATATCCCTTACTGTCAACCAAATGAGCTCCTTCCCCCCGCACCGCTTCGCTAATGAGAAACCGAGGCGCGCCCGCTTTGCTGAGTGCCGTCGGGTGAAACTGCACAAATTCTAAATCTCGCAGCAGCGCCCCGGCGCGCCACGCAATTGCCACCCCGTCCCCGGTACTTACCGACGGATTGGTCGTTTGAGCAAAAACCTGTCCGCCGCCGCCTGTCGCCAGCACCACGGCTTGGGCCTGCAGCCACTTGACTTGTGACCCGCAAATTGAACTAATCCCCTGACAGCGCCCGGTTTCGTCTAGCCACAAACTTAAAGCAAAGGCAGGGGATACGAGTTCAATGTTTTTGCGGCTCAATACTTTTGCTGTCAGCGTACTGATAACGGCTTTGCCCGTAGTGTCGGCGGCGTGGAGAACTCGGCGGCGGGAGTGGGCGGCTTCTAGGGTGAGGGCTAAATCTGAACCGGTGCGATCGAATGCAACGCCCATTTTCACCAGGGAGTCAATGCAAGTACCAGCTTCCTCAACTAGAAATTTCACCGCATCCAAATCGCAAAGACCGGCTCCTGCAGCCAGTGTATCCTGAACGTGCAGCGCTGCGGAATCTTCAGGGGCGATCGCTGCTGCAATCCCTCCTTGAGCCCAATCGCTTGCAGAAACAGGTAGGGTATTTTTATTGATCAAGCCCACCTGCAAATGTTCTGGGAGGCAAAGTGCTGTGTACAAACCCGCCGCGCCAGCACCTATTACTAATACGTCAAATTTGTCAGTCATAAGTCTGCCGCCAGTCGATTTTAGATTTTAGATTTTAGATTTTAGATTTTAGAATTGAGTCTGCAGATGAATCTGGGGACTTGAACTGCTGTCAGTCAAGGGATTTTAGATTTTAGATTTTAGATTTTAGATTTTAGATGAATCAGGGGAACCCCCTTATTTCAATCTAGCGAATTTTGGTCGGCTTTTGCCCAATGGTGCTTGAAAGTAAGTCTTGAGAAATTAAAGGCAGAAGTCATCAGCCTAAGAGAAAAAAAAATTTTTTCTTTCGGCCGTTTGCCTTCTGCCCAATGACTTCTGCCTTCAAATGAGGTCCGCTGCTACCTAGTCGTACAGACCATTATTCAACCTGTTGTCTCCTTCAATAAAGACTGATTCAACCTCAGTTACGGTGAATTTGTCCAGGTTAGCTTGCAGCAGTTTTTTCTGAGCTTCCGTCAAGTCTGAAATATTGAGTACGTCCTCAACATTTTCGTAAGGAGCATTCTTAATAATTAGTCGAGCTAAAGTGGGATACAACCCTCGATATTCCCGAAAGTCCCGGACGGCGCTGTTGTTCAAATCAAGTTTTTTGCCGTATTCTGTGGCAAGCTTATCATCGGCGCGATTGGTTCTAGCCGGAGCTTCAACAGCTAGGAGCGAGGATGATGGCAAGACGATACGGCTTAATGACGCCGCGATCGCGCTTTGGTCTCCAGCCCATGCAAAGCAGCCCAGCACTAAGCCCAATACTGCCAATAGACGACCCAATCGTTTCATGAAGTTTTGTCTCCCAATTTCATACACAGCATTTATGTAGAGACTACCATTTTGCTTATGCAGTTTTTCAGATAAATCCGCAATAGGTAGAGGGCTGTTATAAAATGTACATTTAGGTATTGACAAAGCACACTATATATGATATACCCGGCAATTGAGGCATCGCAGACAAGTTTATAGAAGGCCCTGCCACTGAAAAACTCGAACTGCGATTTTAAGGGGTTAATTTTTGCCCTGCACCCAATTTTCTAGCTAGAGAGAACTCTTTCCTTTCGTTTTGAGAAAAGCGTTCAAATCAGCATAAGTACCGCCGTAAGTCACGGTGGGATGGTCGTAACCCTTCAAAGCAACGGTGTGCTGCTCGAAAACGCCCTGGGCCCCCAATTGCGTCAGGTATTTGTAGGTAGTTTCTCCCACAGCGATATCCTTGCCGAGTTGCTTGGTGCAAGATTCCAGGCGAAATGCTGCGTTTACAGTATCTCCCAAAGCGGTATAGTCCGATCGGTCGCTGCTGCCAGAATTTCCCACCATTGCATAACCAGTATTGATGCCGGCCCCGACTCGCAAAGCAAAAGGCAGGGGGTAACGGCTGCTGAGTTCGTCTGTTGCCTTGTGCAGTTCGCTCAAAGCTTGGCAAATCCGCATCATTTCCTCGCTGCTGACACCGCTGGTTTTGTGGAACCAGACGGCCATGATGGCATCGCCGATGTATTTGTCCACCCAACTGCCGTGTTCGCGAATGATCTGTCCTGCTTTGCGGAACCAATTGCCGATGACTTCCGAGAGAAGGGTTTCGTCTAGCTGCCTAGTCAAAACTGTAAAGTCTCGGATGTCCATTACCATGACGCTAATCAGGCTACGCACCGTCAAAGTCGCCGTAAAATCTTCAGAGTCTGTTTCGTGTATTGGATCGTGTCGGTGGCCGGCGGTTGGGTTGTAGAAGTCCAATTCCGTTTGACCGAAAATAATCCGATCGCCATTTCTGAGAGTCACAGGAATACTGACCCGCCGCCCGTTGACAAAGGAACCATTGCGGCTGCCCAAGTCGATCAGGTAGAACTCTCCTGTCTCCATTTGCTGTAACATCGCGTGATTGCGGGAAATCCAGCGATCTGTCAGTACAAAATTATTGTCATCGCTCCGCCCTACTGTCCAGCAATTGCTGCCGGAGAGCGGCAAGTAGCGATTGCCGCCTTCTGTGCGAAGTACCATATGTGGATTGGGTTGCACTCGTCACAACAGTCCTAGAAACGACACAAAATTAACCGATTTGAGATTTGAGACTTCAGATTTGAGATTTTTTAGTCCATCGTCGATGCACCTAGCCCCTGCAGGATTTGTGAACCATCAATTCGATCGAGCGACCGAAGGTATTTATGATTCGATCTACCAAAGTAGGCCGTAAAAACAGACTGTCTATCAAGATTGTACCCGATCATACTGCCTGCCCCGGAGCGAAGACAACTTTTATTTATTTTGATGGACCAGAAAAAAGTGGGAAAATGGCTATCTGGCTAGGTGGCTAGCGTGTACGCACAAGTCCTAAATCTTTCAACACCATTCCTGAAACCCAAGTTTCGCATGAATCTCAGAAACGAAGCTTATTTTCATTAATTTTAAGTTATTGATTCGGGAAAACGAGAAATCAAGATTCTAGGAAACAGGGTTTCTACAACATGGGTCAGCGATCGACTTGTCTGTACGCGGTAGAGCTAGGCGGGGGGTAGGGGGTGTGGGCTGGTATCGAGATCCAGAGTTCTGTCCACTACTTCCTATGATGCAGGCTTCCAATTTCAACCGGAACAGCCGATCGTACCGAAGACTTCCTTCCCAACGTCGAACTTACATTCAGTCCACGGGCAGTAGTGCTAGTTCCTAACGGTCATAATCCAATCCCTTCATCGCCAATAACGATAGCAGAATTCACCTCTCTATCGTCCTTAGTTTGGCAATTGGAACAAATCCAGCTACGCACTGCTAACCGCTGCGTACCAACTTGATTCAGACCTACGTGGCAACTCTTACTCGACGGTGCGAAACACCGACCAAGTTCGAGGGAAGTTTTACCGTCTATCTCAGCCTTGTATTTCAATTGTCTTGTCAAACTTGCCCATTCGCAATCGCTAATTACTTTAACTTTTTTTTCATGTTGTTGTCGCATTATTTGCTGCCATTTTTTGACAAAAATAATTTACTTTAATTGCAAGTTTAGAGTTTTTTTACTTAAGTTTTTCACTATTTGTTGCCATTTGTATTTTTTTAAGCAATACCACTATAGCGGTTCTCAGAAAGATAAGGTACGTAGTTGGGCTTTAGCCCTCTTAGTTATTATGGTTATATAAGGTGTCATTCATGCCTCATCTTTTTGAGAACCGCTATAGGTCGGTTTAATCAACTATTTAAATCTTGATATTTGCGATCAAGTTTATTTAAATTATGCTTTATAAATAATTATAAATTTTGATAAATTAAAACGGTTTAAGTAGACAATAGAGGAGTTTATCACCAACTATTTGTACTTTTTGTGGATACTGAATTGATTGCTTGTCATGGGTTGACTAAAACTTCGGGAAAGATGCTCGTCCTTCAAAGAAGTTGATGAATGCTTTTCATAGGTTTAGTGAACTCAAATCATACAGTTTTGGGTGACAGGGCGATCGCATCTGGTAAAGATCACTTTATGAAGCAAAACTGAGCTAGCGGGGTAACAAGCAAGCTAGAAAACTTACCAGGCAATGGTTTAAAGGAACCCTCTCTGAGCTGATATCTTTTATTGTGCATTGTCCGATCGTAACGATCGCCATTCTTTCCCGGATCGATCATCATTCTAAAATAACTGATTTTCTCAGTATTTTTACTTAATAATACCAAATAGATTCACCCCATCAACTCGAAATAACCGATGTGACAGTTAAGGGTGCGGAAGGCAATTATAAATTTACCTAAATTTTCCTTTTATTCCGGATGAACATAGTTAGGTCTAGTAAATTATGTAAGCCTATACCACGACCGAAAGTTTAATGTCATTGATTACCGCCTTTGCAAGCAAAATAAATACCGTAAAGCACCAGCAATGGCTACCTAATCAATCCTTAAAATCCTAAAGAGCGTCGTGAGCTAGGTTCGCAATAACTTATTTATCAAGGTTTGTCATGAGACCCATCGAAAAATTCGGCATTCATAAGTTAGTAGAATCCCAAGTCAGGCAAACACCAAATGCTATTGCTGCTATTTTTAAAACCGAAAAAATAACTTATCAACAATTAAATAATAAAGCCAATCAATTAGCACATTATCTGAAAAGCTTAGGAGTTGATTCAGAGACGCTTATTGGAGTATGCGTCGATCGATCGTTGAATATGTTAATCGGACTTCTGGGAGTCTTAAAAGCCGGTAGTGCTTACGTCCCTCTTGACCCAACTTATCCCGAAGATCGGTTAGCTTTTATGTTGGAAGACTCCCAGCTTCCGCTACTACTTACCCAAACCCATCTTCTCAGCTACCTACCTAAAAGAAATGGTATGCGAGTGGTATGTTTAGACTCAGATTGGCAAAAAATTGAGCAATTCAACCAAGATAATTTAGATAGCGAAGTCACACCTGATGATTTAGCCTATACAATATACACCTCCGGTTCAACGGGTAAACCAAAAGGCGTGCAAATTATTCACCGTGCCGTAGTCAATCTTCTACTCTCGATGAAACAAGAACCAGGATTGACAGAACGAGATGTACTACTAGCAGTTACTACGATATCCTTTGATATTGCTGTTTTAGAACTTTTCTTACCCTTAATAGTTGGTGCTCGCGTTGTGATTGCTAGTCGCGCAGTTGCCATCGATCCAATCAAGTTATCTAAAACAATCACTGAATCTGGCGCTACAGTCATGCAGGCAACTCCTGCAACCTGGAAAATGCTACTAGCGGTTAATTGGCAGGGCGATCGCAATTTAAAAATTCTTTGTGGAGGAGAACCTCTCAATCGACACTTAGCTAATCAATTACTAGAGCGAAGTTCCTCCCTTTGGAATATGTACGGGCCGACTGAGACGACTATTTGGTCAACCATTCATCAGGTAGAAGCTGGTGAGGAAACCATACCAATTGGTCGTCCCATTTTAAATACTCAAATTTATCTGTTCAAGTATCCACGCCATTCTCACAACGATAATCTCGAGCTTGTTACTGATGGATCTGATGGAGAGATTTACATTGGTGGTATGGGAATAGCGAGAGGTTATCTTAACCGTCCAGAGATAACTGAGGAAAGATTTATTGATGATACTTTTAACAACAAACCGGGCGATCGCCTTTATAAAACAGGTGACTTAGCTCGTTATCTTCCAGATGGTAACATTGCCATTATTGGGCGCAGTGATTACCAAGTCAAAATTCAGGGACACCGAATTGAATTAAAAGATGTTGAAGCAGCCTGCTTCGATAACCCTGCGGTGAAGGATGTGGTAGTGGTTGTTAGTAACGATGCTCACGGGCACGATTACTTAGTTGCTTATGTGGTGTTAAATTCACAAGCATTAAAGCAGAGTTCAGCAGTTTTTCGAGCAATGCTCAAAGAAAAATTGCCTGAGTACATGATTCCCGCGCTTGTGGTCTTTATGGATGCTTTGCCATTAACACCTAATTGTAAAGTAGATCGGCAGGCACTACCGGCACCAACTCTTGATAATGTTGAAAAAATTGTTGCTCCCCGCACGGAAATAGAGAAACAATTGGTTGAAATTTGGGCTTCTGTTTTAGGAGTGCAAATTGGCATCCATCAAAACTTTTTTGAGTCAGGTGGAAATTCATTACGCGCCGCCTTATTACTAAATCGAGTATCGCAAGTTTTTCCAGTGGAATTGTCCTTAGATTGTCTGTTCAAATCTCCGACAATTGCTGGATTAGCTGAAGTAATTGAGGCTGTGCAGTCTTCGGGCTCTACGGCCATTTTTGAAACAAATATTGCTGAATTATCTGCTGATGCAGTCTTAGATGAAACTATTCACCCATTGACAATTACCAGATTTAGACCAAAGCACATTTTTTTGACAGGGGGAACGGGTTTTGTTGGTGCTTTTCTATTGCACGAATTGTTGCTGCATAATCCCCGATCGACTATTTATTGTTTAGTTCGTGCTGAGAATTTGGAATCCGCGACATCTCGACTGCGTAGCACTCTACAAAATTACGAAATTTGGGAAGAAGAATTTAGTAGGAGAATTATACCCGTAATTGGAGATTTATCAAAGCCATTCTTGGGACTCTCGACACCAAAATTTAGTGAATTAGCAGATGTCGTTGATGTGATTTATCACTGTGGTGCTTATGTCAATTTGGTTTATCCCTACACTGCGTTACGGGATGCCAATGTGGGCGGGACAAAAGAGATATTGCGTCTAGCCACCATGACTAAAATTACACCTGTCCACTATATTTCTACTCTGGATGTCTTTCAAGCATCGAACTATGATGGTATGACATTAATTGCGGAAACAGACGATTTACTTAGTGCGGAAGGATATTCAGATGGTTATGCTCAAAGTAAATGGGTGGCTGAAAAATTAGTTATGGCTGCCCGCGATCGCGGTTTACCAGTTTCCATCTATCGCTTGGGAATGGTCACAGGTCATAGCAAAACAGGTGCTTTTCAACTCAGTAATACGATTTGTTTGATAATCAAGGGCTTGATTCAATTAGGGTATGGCCCTGAATTAGATATCAAGATGAGTCTCGCTCCTGTGGATTATATAGTTCAGGCGATTCGGTATTTATCGCATCAACCAGAGTCTCTCAACAAGACATTTCATCTATTAAGCCCCCATGTATTACCGATGAACGCACTGATCTTGCATCTTAACACCCTTGGTTATGCCATCCCTTCTATTCCTTACCCGCAGTGGCAGGCAAAACTACTCAATATGTCTCCCGACAATGCTTTAACTCCGATCGCTTCTCTATTTGTCAAAAAAATATCTAATAGCCAAAAAACTTTTATCGAGACAACATCCTTTGTCTATCAAAAGTTTGACGATCGCAACACTCAGGATGGACTGCTCGGCACTGATATTCTCTGTCCTCCCATTAATGATTCCGTATTAAAGGCTTATTTATCCTATTTCCATCGTCAAGGTTTTTTGTGATTTAGTAAAACTCAATGATTTGTCCAACTATTGTAGGGCAGTGATTCGTGCCTACCCCATCGATCGGGTTAACCACAGGGGAATTACCTACTCAAAGTTACCGAATTTATTGATATAGCTCTTCTCAGGTAGATGAGGTATGACTGACAACTTATATAACGACGCTTAGAAGAGGGTTCGCATCCCAACTACCTCATTTACTTGAGAACGGCTATAAATGCTATATAATAATTTTACCTAGGTTAGTTTAGGTTTATAAAGAGGATAATAAATGAAGAGAAATTGCCTCCCGAACTTAAAATTGTCTGACTCTCTCCTCTCCCAAACTCGCAAAAACAGAAATAAACCAAAAGAGTCGCTGACCAAACAAACACTATTGAAGATAGCTTTTGGCATGGGGATGGTTGTTATCGCCTCCACCGCTATTAGCTATTTCCAAATAATCTCAAGGATTACTGCTAATTCACTCATGCAGTTAGAGCAATACATGGAATTGCGTTCCAAACGCGAAAGAGCAATATTTACTTTAGCTGAAGATAACCACAAGTTGCTTAAACAAGCTTTATTAGAGCAACTAAAAGCAGAAGCAGAGCGCGACCCCAAACCTGAATTCGATCGAAACTTTGTCAAATATCCAGATGGCTCAATTCGCAATCGCCCTGAACTGTTTAAGATCGACAAGACAGGGGGCTTGTTCCTCGGAAAAAATGTCAATGTTGATACTGAAATGCAGCGACGAATAGTTGCTTTGTATAAAACAATAAATGCTTATGGTCCAGCATGGCGCAATCGCTTTGCTAACACCTATACGCAAATTCCTGAGAATGGTATGGTCATGTATATGCACCAGTATCCCTGGTCGTTAAAAGCACCTTCTAGTGAATCGTTCCGCGTCACAGATGATGAGTCATTCCAAATTACCCGACCTATCTACGATCCTGAACGCAAAACAGTCTGGACAGGTATTTATTACGACCAAGTAGCTGTAGCTTGGATGGCATCTTGTGTGACACCATTAGATGTAGATGGCAAGCATATTGCTACAATCGGGCATGATATTTTAATAGATGATTTGCAGAAACGGACTATTAATGAAGGATTGAAAGGCACATACAACATGATTTTTCGAGCCGATGGCCGGCTAGTAGCTCACCCAGAACTTATGCAAAGTATTCAAAAGGGAAATGGACAATTCTCCATCGCCCAATCAGGAGATGCTCATCTGCGGCGAATTTATGAATTAGTCACGGCTCATAAACAGAAGAATATGATTGTTGACAATCCTGACTATGATGAATACTTGGGTGTGACTAGAATTGATGAGCCAAATTGGTACTTGGTCACAGTTTTCCCCAAATCTCTGCTGACGCAAGAAGCCTTAGCTACTGCTCGCATGATTCTAGTGCTAGGGTTAAGTGCATTAATGATTGAAATTATTATTGTGTTCTTAATTTTACGGCGAGAAATTTCTACGCCACTCAATAAATTAATGGCTGCAACTGAAAGTATTGCTGCTGGCAATCTTAATGTTCAAGTTAATGTAAACCGCCACAATGAATTGGGTCGTTTGGGATATTTATTTAACAAAATGGCTCAGCAAGTCCGCGAGTCTTTTGCCGCGCTTGCGAAAACTAATGAGGAATTGGAACTGCGAGTAGAAGATAGAACTGTAGAGCTTAAACACGCGAAAGAAGTTGCCGATACTGCTAACCGTGCTAAGAGCGAGTTTCTAGCTAATATGAGCCACGAACTACGGACACCTCTCAACGGTATCTTGGGATATGCCCAAATTCTCCAGCGATCGAAACACATAGTTGAGTCGGATCGAAAAGGAATTAATATTATTAACCAATGTGGCTCCCACCTACTGACTCTGATTAACGATATCCTTGATTTTTCTAAAATCGAGGCCCAGAAAATGGAAATACATGCTACAGATTTTCATTTTCCCGCTTTTCTGCAAGCAGTTGTTGAAATTTGTCGGATTAGGGCAGATCAAAAGGGAATTGATTTTATCTATACCATCGAAGGTCAACTCCCAGTTGGCCTTTTTGCGGATGAAAAACGATTGCGACAGGTATTGATTAATTTATTAGGCAATGCTATTAAGTTTACCGATCGAGGTAGCGTAAGGTTTATAATTAAATCAAAACCATTGGAAGATGAGGTCAGGAAACTACGCTTGTATCGAATTATCTTCCAAGTTGAAGATACGGGAATTGGGATATCTAGCGCTCACGTTAAAAATATCTTTTTGCCCTTTGAGCAGTCTGGTACTATAAAGAAGCAATCCGAAGGGACTGGACTAGGATTAGCTATCAGCAAAAAGATTGTTGATATGATGGGCAGTACCTTGGAAGTTGAAAGTGAATTAGGAAAAGGTAGTGTGTTCTGGTTTGAGATAGATTTACCCGAAGCTAAGGAATGGGCAAAAAATTCTACAAGTTCCGATCGGGGTGTTATTATTGGTTTAAAGGGCGATAAGCCCAAAGTTATAGTAGTAGATGACCATTGGGAAAACCGTTCTGTTATTGTCAATTTACTCCGCCCTCTTGGCTTTATAATTTTTGAGGCTGAAAATGGTCGAGAAGGACTGGATAAAATTGCTGAGGTTCAGCCAAATCTGGTTATTACAGATATTGTTATGCCGATTATGGATGGCTATGAAATGGTGAAAAGTTTGCGAAAATTAGCGTCATCTGCTAATTTATCAGTTATCGTGTCTTCCGCCAGTGTATTCGAGTCAGATCTCCAAAAAAGTATAGAGATTGGAGCTAATGAATTTTTGCCCAAACCAATCGAAGCTGATAGCCTGTTAAATACGATCAAATCTCTCCTGAAATTAGAATGGATATATGAAGATAAATTACAACTGCAAAGCACAATAGAATTGACCAAACAAGTGGTTGAGATTGTCCCGCCTTCGCAGGATGACTTGCTAATCTTGTATAATCTTAGTCGTAAGGGATTAATTAACGATTTAGTACAAGAGTTGACGAGGATTGAACTAATAGACAAGGAGTTTACCCCTTTTATTCAAAATCTGCGCGAATTTGCTAAAGATTTCAAGCTTAAACAGGTACGCACTTACATAGAGCAATACCTAAATACTCCCTAGCCCCAAAATTTGGTAAATTTATGTATCCCATCCCCAGTAAATTATGTATGACTGAAAACTCAGATAATCAATCTATTTTGATTGTAGATGATAATCCCAACAACCTAGAAGTTCTCGCTCACATATTGACTGACGTGGGTTATCAAGTTTCCGTTGCTATTGATGGGGAAACTGCGATTGAACAAGTAGAATATCATCCGCCAGAACTAATTTTATTAGATATAATGATGCCGCCCGGTATTGATGGCTTTGAGACTTGTCGGCGATTGAAAGCCAATCCCTTAACTTGCGAAATTCCCGTAATTTTTTTAAGTGCTTTATCCGATTCACATAATAAAGTTAATGGATTATCTGTAGGAGCAGTTGATTATATTTCTAAGCCTTTCCAAAGTGAAGAAGTTTTAGCGAGGATTAGAATTCATTTAAAATTGTACAATCTCACTAAAACACTAGAACAACAGAAGCAACTACTAGAAGAAAAAGTTGAATTGCGGACTGTGGAATTATTAGCAGCTAAAGAAGCCGCCGAAGCAGCCAACATTGCCAAAAGCCAGTTTCTCGCCAATATGAGTCATGAACTCCGTACCCCTCTCAATGCGATTATTGGCTATAGCGAAATGTTGCAAGAAGAAGCCGAAGATTTAGATCACAAATTTTTTATCCCAGATCTGAAAAAAATTAACCGTGCAGGCACACATTTGCTTGGACTAATTAACGACATTCTTGACTTGTCAAAAATTGAATCTGGGAAGGTTGAACTTTACTTAGAAACCGTTAATATCTCAGATTTAATTAGGGAAGTCATCACGATGATTAAGCCATTGGTGGAGAAGAATGCTAATATATTGGTAGTAGACTGTGCAGACAATTTGGGAGATATGAAAACTGACTTAACTAAGGTACGTCAGAGCTTATTTAATGTGCTTAGTAACGCCAGCAAATTTACAAAAAGAGGTCAAATTACTGTTAAAGTAGAAAAAAAGTATATAAAATCGGGAATAGCCGAGGGAGAAGAAGAGAAATCAGCCATTCCCTATATTTTATTTAAGATAAGTGATACTGGCGTTGGTATAGCTCCAGAACGAATAGAAAAACTGTTTCAACCATTTACCCAGGCTGATGCTTCAACTACACGACAGTATGGGGGTACTGGATTAGGGTTAGCAATTACTAGAAATTTGTCTCGGATTATGGGTGGAGATACGTTGGTTGAAAGCGAGGTTGGTAAGGGCTCTACTTTTACTATTATACTGCCAGAAGAAGTGATACTGCCCAAGTAAAACCTGTGTTCGTACTTGCACTGTAAAAAACAATTTTTAGAAAAGTGCGTACTTTACATCCCGCCATTCTTATGACAATCAAGCATTCAGGATACCCGCCACGCGATCGATCGGTCCAGAAATAAAAAACCTGTATCCGATAAAGGAGCCCCCGACTCGATCTCGCGCAAGTCAGTCGATTTTAGATTTTAGATTTTAGATTTTAGATTTACTTGCGCGAGATAAATCTGGGATCTTGAACGAGAGTCGAAAATTTTTATCTTTCCACGACTTAAGTACGTGGCACGGTATCCGTTTTTGGGCCTTGTCAATGCTTCAATTCTTTAATCTAAAATCTAAAATCGGTTGACCATCAGCGATTTTTAAGCAATCGGGCAAAACAGCAAGAAGCTGTGGCGTGTTAAAGTCCATTCCAGCAGAAAGGTTTTGAATAATTTTAATATTTTTTTAGCAGACCCCGAATCGGACTGATTAAGGTCTGTTTTTATGAGATTCACTGTTGGTGAGGACTGTAGGGAACCACTAAGGGTAAAAATCTTCTCTGCTAAAATAGGTGCTAAATGCCATATAGCCTTTCTCAAAAAGATGAGGTATGATTGATAGATTATATAAATAACCACTTAAAGTAAGAGGGCTCGCATCCCAACTACGTCCGCGAATATGAGAGCTCGAACCGCTATATATCTCGCTTTTGACTGCTTGGTTGTGGAAGTCGCTGCAACATTTATGATGATTTATCAAATTTTTTAAACTAATTTTATTTATTGTTACCGTCTTGTGATAGCTGAGAGATTGGTTATTTCTTGCCTGTCCAACTCGTTCTCCAGCTAGGAGTGAAGACCACAAAGATGACGGCAAAAAACAACGCTGGCTTTCATCCCACGGCTAAGATGAGTACAGTTATAGCGGGGCACTTCCCGCCGAGTAAGTTAAATTGGAAGAGAATTGTATGTTGTCGAAAAGAATTTTACCTTGTCTGGATGTGAAAGCCGGTCGCGTGGTCAAAGGTGTCAATTTTGTCAATCTTCAGGATGCTGGCGATCCGGTAGAAATGGCTCAGGTTTACAATGATGCGGGTGCTGACGAGTTGGTGTTTCTGGACATTACGGCGACTCACGAAGACCGGAATATTATGATCGATGTGGTGTACCGAACGGCCGATCGAGTATTTATCCCTTTGACGGTGGGCGGGGGCATCCAATCTTTAGAGACAATTAAAAGTTTGTTGAGGGCGGGCGCTGATAAGGTGAGTATTAATTCGGCGGCGGTGCGCGATCCGAGTTTAATTGACAAAGCCAGCGATCGATTTGGCAATCAGTGCATTGTAGTGGCGATCGACGCCCGGAAACGGCAAGACGCAGATAATCCTGGTTGGGACGTGTACGTGCGCGGAGGGCGAGAGAATACCGGAAAAGATGCGATCGCCTGGGCCAAAGAAGCCGAACAGCGCGGTGCCGGCGAAATTCTGGTGACAAGCATGGACTCGGACGGCACTCAAGCCGGTTACGATTTGGAATTAACTCGAAGCATTGCCGAAATTGTCGAAATTCCGGTCATTGCTTCCGGCGGCGCCGGCAACTGCCACCACATCTACGAAGCCATGACAGAGGGCAAAGCAGAAGCAGCCCTGCTGGCTTCCCTGCTGCATTACGGGCAACTCAGTGTAGGAGAAATTAAAACTTATCTAGCAAAATGTCAAGTTCCCGTGCGACAGCAGCAGCCATTAGTTATTACTCATTAGTCCGTGGAGAGTGGGGCACGTATCATATCTTGGAACATTTTCAACAAACCGCTCTGGGGGTTCACTCAAGCGCCCTCTCACAATGCCAACAGCCTAAATCACCCCCCCACCCCACGAAAAAACTCGTCAGTCACATTGATACCGCTATGTGAGGCCCAGCCGAAGGCACTTGTGTAGAATTTTTTTGATTCTGCACAAGTGCCTTCTACATCAATCTCTTGGGGCGATCCGCGCCAGTCATCTAGAAATATTCCCTGAGAAGGATTTCAAATACCAGCTTTTTCAGTTACATATTATATATTAGTTCAATTTGAAAGAAAGCAACGGTTGCTTTTCTCAAACTTGAGTTAAAGATTGTGCAGAATTTGAGCGAGATTCAGCCTGTTAACAATCTTACAGATCAAAAATTCTAAAAACGGAGAAACTTTGTATGTCTTTTATCAGCTTTAACTTCCCTGCCAAGCGTTTAGTTCGCACTTTAATAGCTGTTTGTTTTTGTGCCTTGATGTTTGTTTCTAATGCTTTCCCGGCTTTTGCCGTTACCAGCAGCCCCACCAAAGGTGAAGACAAACTTTTGGGTATAGAAAAAGAATCTCAAGAAGTGGTTCAGAAAAAACCAATGTCCTTGGAAGAAACTCAAGAAAAAGCCAGCAAAGGGCCCAACGAAGTTCAGGGAGACGCTGACATTGATAAAATGAAAAATCCTTCTAACACAAGCGCTACATCCTTTGAGCAACAAGTCAAAAAGGCTGTTGGTAAAATCAAAAACTAACTCAGCGCGCAGCAGTCAACCGACAGTTGTCAGTATAAAAGATTAGGGACACGGCGCGGCGCCGTGTCCCTAGAATTTTTTTTGTAGAGACACCGCACCGCGCCACCTCCTTTGAAAGGCCGTATCCAATCTAAATTTAGCTTTAGCTTTAGTTTTCAGAATTAGTCTTAGATGGAATAAAAAAGTGGAAAGGACTTGGCATCTTTCGGTTTTACGAACACTCTTTGCTGGGGCTGCAAGTTTAAGCTATCGAATCTTTCTCTCGTCACATTAGCGTTTACTACTTGACCGTCATCTAAGGTTAATTCTACCTGAATTTCCCATCCCAAATGAATCAAGCGACTGATTCTTGCAGGCACTGTTGCACTATTTTCTGTAGTTTCAATTACTACGTCGTGAGGGCGCAAGAAAATCTCTGGGTTGGCTGAGTCAAAGCCGTTGTCTTGAAACATTCTCGAACTGCTGGGCAATACATTGACTGGACCGATAAAACTCATTACGAAAGCACTAGCGGGATGGTCGTAAATTTCTGCGGGTGTGCCGACTTGTTCGATTTTACCTTTATTCATTACTGTAATTCGATCGGCAACTTCCATCGCTTCTTCTTGATCGTGCGTCACAAAGACTGTGGTAACGTGAACTTCGTCGTGCAGCCGCCGCAACCAAGCGCGCAAGTCTTTGCGAACTTTGGCATCGAGAGCTCCAAAAGGTTCGTCTAGCAGTAACACTTTCGGTTCCACAGCCAGGGCTCTGGCGAGGGCCACCCGCTGCCGCTGGCCTCCTGAAAGTTGCGACGGGTATCTATCGCCCAATCCTGCCAATTGCACTAAATCCAACAATTCTTCTACCCGCGATTTGACTTTCGCGGGTGGTGTTTTCTGAATTTCCATGCCGAAAGCGATGTTTTTTCGCACTGTCATGTGCTTGAATAGCGCGTAGTGCTGAAACACGAACCCAATTTTACGCTCTTGGACGCTAGTATTGGTGGCATCTTGGCCTGTCAGCCAGATTTTGCCAGAGTCGGGCATTTCTAAACCGGCAATCAGCCGCAGCAGTGTAGACTTGCCGGAACCAGACGGGCCCAGCAATGCGACTAGGGAACCCGATTCAATTTCTAAGCTGACTCGATCGAGTGCTTGAAAACTGCCAAACTGTTTTGATACGTTTTCTACAACTATGGCCATAGATAGGAAAAAGGAAGAGAGAACAGGGAAGAGGCAAGACGCAGGATACAGGAAGCAAGAGGCAAGAGGCAAGAGGGAAAAATGTTAATCTCCGGTTTGTGGATGGGTTAAGGTAAGTTTTTTTATAGCACGATCGCACATCAGTTTGTTAATTTTAGGGTTTTGGCGATCGGTCAGTTGATTTTAGATTTTAGATTTTAGATTTTAGATTGGCGTTGCATAATTGCGGGATGATTTTGATTGTTTTGTGGGATGGGCCAGAAAGCCCGTCCTGTGTATTTTCACAGCAGGCGGGACGCCTAACCCCTACTCCCCACAAGAATCATCCTCAAATTATGCAACGCCTTTAGATTTACTTGCAGCGCAGTGAATCTGGAAGATGGAACTTTGGCCTAAAATTTTGGGATCTCCAGGAAAGGAGTCGGGGCTTTCTATCGGTTTTTGGGCGGTGTCAAACAGCCGAAAATTAACAAAAATGCACCTCCAAAAGAAAACAACACAATTCTTTGCCACCAAAGTTGGCGTTTGGTACTACAATGCAGCAAAAGTTCAAGCGTTTTTGACTTCAACGGCTGAGGGGATAAAGGAAAATGGGAGATGTTGGACGTGTGCCTGTAGGAATTATCGGCGCTTCAGGGTACGGCGGCGTGCAACTTGTGCGACTGCTGGCGGATCACCCAGCGGCTGAAGTAGTCTATTTGGGCGGGGATAGCAGTGCGGGAAAACCTTTTTCCAGCCTTTATCCGCATTTGACTAACTGCATTGATTTGACAGTCGAGGCGATCGACCTAGACCAAATAGCGGCAAAATGTGAAGTTGTGTTTCTGTCGCTGCCGAACGGTTTAGCTTGCAACATGGCACCGACGCTGATCGCAAAAGGCTGCAAAGTCTTGGATTTGTCGGCTGATTACAGATTTGAAAATCTGGACACTTACAAAGCTTGGTACGGCGGCGAGCGATCGGACTCTGCTTTAGCTGCAACGGCTGTTTACGGTTTGCCAGAATTGTATCGCGATCGCATTAAAGACGCTCAGTTAGTAGGCTGTGCCGGCTGCTACGTCACTGCTAGTTTGTTAGCCCTGGCACCTTTGCTCAAACAAGGGCTCATCGTGCCAGAAACAGCAATTATCGACGCCAAATCCGGTGCTTCGGGAGGGGGCCGCAAAGCCGAAATAAATCTGTTGTTGGCTGAAGCAGAGGGTTCTCTGGGCGCTTACGGCGTTGGCCGCCACCGCCACACGCCAGAAATCGAGCAAATTTGCAGCGATTTAGCGGGACACGATATTAAAGTTCAGTTTACTCCCCACCTAATTCCGATGGTGCGGGGAATTCTGGCGACTGTGTACGCAACTTTGCGCGATCCGGGTTTGGTGCGGGAAGATTTAATCACGATTTTCAGCGCTTTTTACCGCAATTGTCCTTGGGTAAAAGTGTTGCCGGCTGGGGTTTATCCGCAAACAAAATGGGCTTGCGGCACCAATCTTTGTTACATCGGTGTGGAAGTCGATCCGCGTACTGACAGGGTGATTGTGCTATCGGCGATCGACAATTTAATTAAGGGACAAGCCGGCCAAGGCATCCAGTGCATGAACTTGATGATGGGCTGGGAAGAAACTTTGGGTTTGCCACAATTGGCTTTCTATCCTTAATTATTGGGCATGGGGCATGGGGCATGGGGCATGGGGCATGGGGCATGGGGCATGGGGCATGGGGCATGGGGCCTGGGGCCTGGGGCAAACAGGTAATTGGTAATGGGTGGGGGCGGGTTTACGAGATTGTTGGTTTTAGACAATTATTTCTGGTAAAACCCGCCTACAGGATGTAAATTGCCGATTCCCGATGCCCAATTCCCGATGCCCAATTCCCGATGCCCAATTCCCGATGCCCAATTCCCGATGCCCAATTCCCGATGCCCAATTCCCG
>JAUBST010000003.1:0-125976 GCA_036702215.1 Microcoleus sp. F6_B6 | reverse complement strand
ATTCCCGATGCCCAATTCCCGATGCCCAATTCCCGATGCCCAATTCCCGATGCCCAATTCCCGATGCCCAATTCCCGATGCCCGATGCCCGATTACCGAGTGTTATTTTGGCCCGAAACCGATCGACCCAGCATAAATTGCCCGATCGCCCAATTGGTCTTCAATCCGTAACAAACGGTTGTATTTAGCCACCCGTTCGCTGCGACACAGAGAACCAGTCTTGATTTGGCCGGCGCGAGTCGCTACGGCTAAATCGGCAATGGTGGTATCTTCAGTTTCACCGGAACGGTGGCTGACGATCGATCGATAGCTGTTCCGTTTGCCCAGGTCGATCGTATCCAAAGTCTCTGTCAAAGAACCAATTTGATTCAGCTTAATCAAAATCGAATTGCTAGCTTTCAAATCAATTCCTTTTTGCAGCCGCGTGCGATTAGTAACAAACAAATCGTCACCCACCAATTGAACTTTGCTGCCAATTTTCTGCGTCAGCGCTACCCAACTGTCCCAATCGTCTTCATGCAAACCATCTTCAATGGAAACAATGGGATATTGACTCACCAAACCATCCAAATAATCGATTAACTCTGCAGGCGAATGAGCCACACCGTCGTAAGTATACTGCCCATCTTTGTAAAATTCGCTAGCCGCAACATCCAAAGCTAAAGCAACTTGTTCGCCCGGTTTGTAGCCAGCTTTTTCAATAGCTGCAATCAACAAATCCAAAGCTTCTTGATTTGATTTCAAATTAGGAGCAAAACCGCCTTCATCGCCAACACCAGTCAGCAAATTTTTGTCTTTCAAGACTTTAGCTAGACTAGCAAATACTTCTGCTCCCCAGCGCAAAGCTTCCTTAAAAGAAGGTGCTCCCACCGGTACAATCATAAACTCTTGAATGTCTACGTTGTTGTCGGCGTGGGCGCCGCCGTTGATCACGTTCATCAGTGGCACGGGCAAAACGTTCGCCAACGGCCCGCCCAAGTAGCGGTAAAGGGGGAGTCCTAAAGTCTCGGCGGCCGCCTTTGCTGTGGCTAAGGAGACTCCGAGAATGGCATTTGCGCCGAGGTGGGATTTGTTCGGGGAACCGTCCAACTCAATCATGGTTTTGTCTACCAGCGCTTGGTCGATCGCATCTAGATTAGCCAAAGCGGGGGCAATTTTGTGTTCGACGTTAGCGACGGCTTTTAGGACTCCTTTGCCGCCGTAACGGCTTTTGTCGTCGTCGCGGAGTTCGTGGGCTTCAAAAGACCCTGTAGATGCGCCGCTGGGGACTTGGGCGAGTCCTACAACACCGTTGGCGAGGTAAACTTCAGCTTCAATGGTGGGGCGGCCGCGGGAGTCGAGGATTTCTCTGGCTTGAATAGAATCGATCGCAGTGTCTAGCATATTAATTATTCCGCACTTAACTCAAGGTTTCTTGACAATTAGCAGTCTCTGGGTTTTCCCGCGCTGACTGCTGACGGGTAATAGAGTACGCGATCCCCAGAATTATTGGTGCACAGTTCAAAATATTTGCGGATTTGGACGAGCAGATTGGTGTCAATAACCTCGGCTTGTTGAACAAGGTTCTAGGGCAAGTTTGACAGTAATTTGATTGTTTTAACCCCAGATTCCCGCAGATTTCTTAATTGGAACCTTTGTTAAAATCAGAATATCAACAAAGTCAATCACAAAAGGAGAACCTTAAGATGTTAGAAACAAATCTCGGAGACATTAGAGGATTAGCTGAAGATTCAGACCCAATTATTGCCGATCCCCCAAACATTGAATTACTCACAGGGCCATTGCCAAATCCAGGCAGCGACCCCAACTTTTTTGACTTAACTCCCAATGACGACGCATTTCAATTAGCAAATGGAATTCTGCGGAATACTCCCGGAGGTTTGCGTGCCTTAGCTGGTAACGATTTTGTCAGAGGTTCCGGTGGTGCGGAACTGATGAACGGCAACAGCGGCACAGATACTTTAATCGGAGGTTGCGGCAGCGATACTATTCGCGGCGGCCAAGATTTTGACATTCTTTATGGAGAATGCGGCAGCGATTTTGTCAGCGGAGATCAAGGTGATGACTACGTTTATGGAGGCACTGCCAATGACTTTATTCGCGGCGGTAAAGGGAATGATGCTTTAGTAGGAGAAAGTGGAAACGATACCTTAATTGGTGATGCTGGAATTGATAGAGTTTGGGGAAGCGAAGGCGCCGATTTGTTTGTTCTCCGCACAGATGTGGGAACAACTTCGGGGGAAATTGGTTCGCTGCAACCGCCTCCTAGCGGCAATTTTGATGTAGATGAAGTGCCTGCCGATTTTATTCTCGATTACAATCCTGCGGAAGGTGATGTAATTGGATTAGCGTCTGGATTGACTCGAAATGATATTGTTTTGAGCGAAAGGTTTTTAACAATTGGCGATGCCAGAGATTACGATAGCAGCGGCCCTTTTCCTCCGGGACAGCCTCGAACTCTGGAGTTTAGAATTTTAAATACTAAGGCAACGGTGATTCGGGAAGCTAGCAGCGGCAATATCTTGGGTTTGGTGAAAGATGTGTCGCCGGATCGACTTCAGTTTACCTCGGTGTCTGAAAGCTCGATCGACCTTGGATAATTCTGTGAGGTTTATAGTAAGGAATTTAGTCCTCTATCAGGACTTTACTCCTTACTACAAAAAATTTTATTCGTTTCCAAGTTCTGCATTTCAAGACCAAAAATCCGCCACATCATATCCCATTTCGCTGAGCATTTGCCGCAGCAGAGGCAAGCTTAAACCGATCACATTCGTGTGACATCCTTCGATTTTTTCGACAAAAAAGCCGCCTTTACCTTCCAGTGCAAAACAGCCTGCACATTGCAAGGGTTCTCCGGTAGCGACGTAGGCTGCAATTTGGCGGGAGGTAATTTCGGCAAAATGAACTTTGGTAACTTGACAGCGAATGAGCGATCGCGACCTTGCCTCATGAAAGTCATCGAATTTAGTATCAATTAAAGCATGACCCGTATATAATTCGCCCACCTTACCGCACATTTTCTGCCAGCGCGAGATTGCTTCTTCCGCATCCTTGGGTTTGCCGTGAATTTCGCCATCTACGAGCAAAATTGAATCGCATCCCAACACCAAACACGATTTGGGATTGGAGATTTGCGGGTGAGAATTAGCCCCTAAAAACTTAGCTACAGCCTCAGCTTTTCCCTCTGCTAAAACCTGCACTAATTTAGTGGCATCCCTCATTTGTATTTGCCCTTCATCAAAGTCGCTGGGGCAAATCACTGCTTGAATGCCAGCATTTTCTAGCAGGCGGCGGCGCGCTGGGGAAGCTGAAGCTAAGACAAAAGTTGGAATTTTCATAAGTTAGGAAGTCAGTTGACAGTTGACAGTTGACAGTTGACGGTTGACAGTTGACGGTTGTTATTCGTAGCAGCTAACAAATGCCCCATGCCCCATGCCCCATGCCCCATGCCCCATGCCCCATGCCCCATGCCCCATGCCCCATGCCCCATGCCCCATGCCCTGTTTGCCCCATGCCCCATTTTTAACCTAATAAACAGAGAAAGATTTAACAACTTTCTCAAAAGCTTCTTTTACCTTGGGCCAGCGTTCTTCGGTAGTGGAAACGTTAAGCGTAAAAAGTTTGCCGCGGCTGACGGCTACACTCGCTAAGTTGTGCCGTTCTTGGTTTGGCAACTTAACGGCGTATTCTAAAATGTAATAGTTTTTCGATCGCGCTTCGCGAGCTTCTGCATTGACTAATTCAGCTTCGCGGCCCGAATCAGCCGGGGCGATCGCACTTTTGCTGAGCTTGTATCCCACATCCGTCGGCGATCCCAAATCCGCCAGAGTTTTGCCATCGGGGACTGGACTGATTACCACGCTGACGTTCTCGGTTTGCTGGATCAAATCGCGCAACACCACATCAGGCCCGTTAGAAACCGCGATCGGCAGCCAGCCGTTAGGATAGAGAAATTGATAGCCGTCGCCAGTATCAACGTAGCTTTTGAGTCCGGTGACTTTAGACACACAACCGGTCAAGGTAAGGCTGAGAACAACCAGAAGTATTGCCGCAATTCGTTTGAGCATTATTTTTACGGGTATGGTAACACTAAAATATTTAATTTTAATTGTCTCACCAAACCTCGCCCCTAAAAATAGTTAAGCTATGCTCGCGGTTTGTGTACTGCCCGCGAGGCATAGCCATATAGTTTAATTGTTAACAAAATCATTAGAGGTTAGTCAGCCAGCTAACCAGTCCGTGCTTGGTCGAAACTTCTAAAGCCAAGAGAGAAACAAAGCCAATCATGGCAAGGCGACCGTTTAAGCGTTCTGCGTAGGGGGTAAAGCCGGTGCGGGGTTCGTCATCTATGTATACTGTCGGCTCGATCGCAAAATTGTTCATTTTGCCCTGGTCGTCCAGCATTAAACCTCGGTTACTCATGTTTTTTTTCCTAAATTGTTTTTTGTGTACTGTAAATAAACGTAACAGACTTGTGAAGATATGTAAAGGATTGTGAGAAATTTTTTTTAAATACCTCGATCTGACACCAGTAAAAAAAAAATGCAACTGTAGGCCCGTGCTCTAAACCCTTATACAGTCAGTCTTTCCCACATCTAAAATCCAAAATCTAAAATCTAAAATGGTATGACTGTGGGTAGACTCTGGGCCCCGGAGGGGGGAGGATAGAGTGGAGAGGCACAAAAGTCGATGGTGTGTGGCAAATCCAGTCTGGGTTTGACAAAAATTGTGGAACGGAGGAAAAATTTATGCGGGCCAGTCTGGAAATGCGGTGGTTTTATAGCGGTGCGCTGCCAAAATCGATCGGTCAATGGTTTGGAAGCGACAGTCTCGGCGGGTATCTTTCGCCTCCAGAAGAGCGGGAAGACATATATTTGCTAGTACCTAACTGCGACTACTTGGGAGTGAAGCTGCGCGGGAAAGCCTTGGAGGTAAAGTGGCGTCAGGGAGAGTTGGGGGCGATGCAGTTCGGCAACCGCTGGGAAGGCAAAGCCGAGAAGTGGCTCAAATGGGTTTGTGCCGACACCATCGCACCGATACCGGCGGATATTGTGGCGACAGGAAAGTGGGTGGGAGTCAAGAAAAAGCGAGCGCAGCGTCTTTATCAAGTTTCGGCCCCTGGTGTCCTGATGTCTGTCCCTGTGGAAGCCCCAATTCCCCAAGGTTGCACCGTGGAACTTACTCAGTTGAACATTAACGGCAGCGCGTGGTGGACTTTGGGATTTGAAGCGTTTGGCAGCGAAAGTTGTTTGACAGAAAGCCTGCAAACAGTAGCTAGTTGGACTAGCAAGAGTTATCAGGCGCAAAAGTTGAAAGCTGAGGATTCTTCTGCTTATCCGATTTGGCTGGGCAGCAAGTAATATCAAACTCGGCTTTAATAGTACCTCCTGTATTTTTGAGTCGCCCTAAAAATCGATCGTACAGTGACAGTTGGCCTTAGTCTTATCTGATAGAGGGGGTTTCTAACTATTCCCCCTCTCTCCCATTCTCCCCCTCTCCTCTTTTTCCCACTCTGCCAGCACTTCTGAGAATTTGACAAGCCAAAATCGCCGCCCCAAACCCGTTATCAATATTCACCACGCCCACACCAGCCGCACAAGAATTGAGCATAGTTAAAAGAGGAGCAATCCCGCCAAAACTAGCGCCGTAACCTACACTCGTCGGCACAGCAATCACCGGACAATCTGCCAAACCCGCCACCACACTCGCCAAAGCACCTTCCATACCCGCCACCGCAATCAACACATCGGCATCGGCAATCACGTGCCGGTTGCTCAGCAAGCGGTGAATGCCGGCAACTCCGACATCCCACAAACGCCGCACCTGAAAACCGCAAAGTTCCGCAGTAACTGCCGCCTCTTCCGCTACAGCTACATCCGCCGTTCCCGCACTGATAATAGTCACAGTACCCGGATGCTGCGGAGTTGGGGAATTACCAGAAATTGCACAAATTCGAGCCTTTTGGTAGTAGCACAAATCGGGTATTTTTTGTTGCAATTTCTCGAAAACTTCCGGTTCGATTCGCGTCGCCATCACCGCAGAATTTCGCCCGCGCATCGCCTCAATAATCTCAACAATTTGGTCTGGCGTTTTCCCCGGGCCCCAAATTACTTCGGGAAAACCCGTTCTGAGAGTGCGGTGGTGGTCAATTTTGGCAAAATCGCCGACTTGTTCAAAGTCAAAATGCTTTAATTTATCCAAAGCTGCGATCGGGCTAATATCGCCTGCAGCCACAGATTCGAGTAACTTCTGTAAAATTTTAGGTTCCATAAATATTGGGAATTGGGCATTGGGAATTGGGCATTGGGCATTATAAGTAACAACTAATAACTGCCTATTCTGCAATTTTCAGTTCGTACAAATTCCAGAAAGCACCGCCGAGGGCACTGTAGCGAATTCCCGAAACGCGATCGCGCACCGCCTCAAAAGTCAGCGGATTCACCATATAAACAAAAGGCACTTGTTCCGCTATAATTCGCTGCGTTTCAGCGTAAAGTTCCTTGCGCTTCGCCTCATCGAGTTCCTGGGAAGCTTTCACGTAAAGGTCATCGATTTTCTGCTCCCAGTCGTATACTTCCCAACCTTTAATCGGCGGTTCTCCGGCTTGCGGGCCCTGGTTGAAACTGTGCAAAGTCCCATTGACCGACCAAATATTGTAGCCGCTGTGCGGTTCGGTACCTCCCGTAAAACCGCCGAGGTAAGTATCCCAATTCCGCGTCAACCGCAGCTTTTCCACATAAGTGTTAAAACTCAGGAACTGTGTATCAATTTGCATCCCCAGTTTGCCCAAATCTTGCTTTATTTGCGTTGCCATTTGTTCCCGCACTTTTTTACCGGCAGCCATCAACAAAGTAAATCGCACTTTGTTACCATCAGCATCCAACAATTCGCCGTTGCTATTATACTTGAAACCAGCACTTAACAGTAACTCTTTGGCTTTTTGCCGATCGTAACTGTAAGTTTTCAATCCCTGTTCTGGGGAAAGGTAGAACGGACTTTGCGGCGGAATTGGGGAATGCAGCGGCGCGCCAAGTCCGCGATAGATATTGTTAGTCATGGCGGATCGGTTGATGCCGTAGGCGATCGCCTGCCGAAATTCCTTACTCGCGAACCACCGAGATTTAACCGGGTCTACAAACGGCTGATTTTGAGCATTGCGCCCCTTATTCAGATTGAAACACATAAACACGCTGCCAGTATCCGGGCCACCGTTAAAGACCGTATATTTGCCGCGTTGTTCCTCCCGTTTCAGCAGGGGAAACACTTCCGGTTCCACATTCAGAGTATCCAAATCGCCCGATCGAAAATTCAGCAGTTGGTTGTCAGTATTTTCGATAATTTGCCAAACAATTTGCTGGATGTAAGGCTGGACATTTCCCTCAGCATCTTTGCGCCAAAAATACGGATTTCGTTCCAAAACCACGCGCTGATTTGGAGTATAGCTCAGCATTCGGTACTGACCGTTGCCGACAATTTTTTTAGGGTCAGTATCCGTGCCCCAAGTAGCCAGAAATTTAGGCTTGCCGTCTGCATCTGTATTTTCGGCAGCTTCCTGTAAAATATGAGCTGGCAAAATCGGGATTCCCCCAGCATATCTAATAAATGGAGCAAAGGGTTCTGCAACAGAAAATTCTACGCGGCGGCTGTCGAGTTTTTTGACTTTGGGAAATTGGCCCCTGATGCCAACCCTCAGAATATCTTTCAAACCGCTAGGAATTTTGTCATTGAAATAAATCTTTTCATAGCTGAAGATAATGTCATCCGCAGTCAGGGGTTCCCCGTCCGACCATTTCAACCCCTCTCGCAGGGTGAAGACAATCTTTTTGCCATCTTTAGAAACTTCCCAGGACTCGGCTAAACCGGGTTCTAGCTTCGATGTCAAGCCGTTTTCGTTAATCAATCCATCGTACATATAGCCAAAAACGCTGTATGCAGATTGATTTAGCGGGTAGTTAAAGGTAGCCGGGCCGCTGGGGGTGGGAACGATGAGCCTGTTTGCTAAGTTAGTCGATCGGGCTGGAGTGCACGCAGACAGAGTTATAGTGGCAATTGCCGCCAGTAAAATCGCCAGCCAGCGCAGTCTTGAATGTAGCATCATAGAAATTTTCATAATTTTTTAGTTTACCACCTGCGTGCAACTATGACTGAGATTGCAACCAACCGAGAAAGTCTTCAGTGCGCGAAAAATACTTTCTGATTCCTACTTCCCGCAAAGCATCTCGAACTTTGGGCAGACCAAATTCTTTTGTATTGTTACTCAAAAATACCTTGACTTCATGAGGATGTAAGTGTGCGTGATTCAAGATGCAGTGCAGAATCAAATTGTCTGTAGGGTCTTCTTCAATAAAAATTGAATTCAAACTTGCTTGAAGTATGCCTGCAGTCAAGGAAATCATTTCTATCTTTGTGGCTGACAAATCAAGAGCTGCAAAAAGACGTGCATTAATATCATTTATCAGAGCCTCGTTTTCATTGAGTGATTGCTCTAAGTGGAAGACAAGAGACTGGGCAGAGGGGGAAGTTTTATCTCGCTTTAGCTGACTAATTTGTTTTTCCATTTCATCTAAAAAACGGTTGCGTCGCTTGATTTCGTCTTCTAAAGCCGAAAGTGATTCCATGCAGCAAATACTTGGTATGGCTATGCTGACTGATGTCGGTACACTCACCAACAAGTTGTTAGCTTCAGGGTCGCGTCCCGTAGCAATGCTCATCAGAAAGTTAGTCTCGATATATAAAATTGCCACCAATTTCTACCCCTGATTTTGTCGTCCCACCTGCTAGCAGTGGCAGCAAGCCGATTTTTGCTATCTGTTCTGACGCGGCTGGAATCTCAGACTTCCAATTATAAGCTAAGTCGCGCAGCCATGCTTCAACCAGTCTAGTTAGGTATCGCTTAAATATCCGTTTGTTGCCAAATTCAGGCTCATAATGGCGAAGTATCTCAGCAGTGTTTAGAGAACAAACAGGTTCAGATAAATTTACTCCGTCCCATTTGAAAATCAGAATCTGTTCGGTGTCAACAAACATCGCATAGGGAATGATGGTGCGTTGCTCGGACATTTTCGCTAACGCAGCTTTCATCCAAGATATCATGTAGTCAGCAATCCTCTGCTTGGCTGCCTTTTCTTGAGCTTGAATAATTTTGACTTCGATTAGCACGACTACCCGATCGTTCTTATCCAATGCGATAATATCGGCGTCTACGGGTAATTCTACTTCCAAGGTTTCAATTTGCATGGTTTTGGCCTTCCTAGGGTATAAGTTTAAGTAAATTTAACTTCTACTATCAAACCCGAGTTCTATTTTTTGCCCAGCAAAACTACAGCGTAAGCCGCGATTCCTTCTTCTCTCCCCACGGGTCCTAACTTTTCGTTTGTAGTAGCTTTGATGCCAATTTGGTCGGGTTTTAATTGTAGGACAGTAGAAAGCCGATCGCGCATTTGCTCAATATGCGGTTTCAGCTTTGGACGTTCGGCCACCACCACCGAATCAATATTGCCGATTTCCCAGCCTTTATCTAATATTAACTGATTGACTTGTGCCAGCAATACGAGACTATCAGCACCTTTCCATTTCGGGTCAGTCGGCGGGAAATACAGCCCGATATCTCCTAAGCTGAGAGATCCGAGCATCGCGTCCATGATAGCGTGGGTAAGCACGTCTGCGTCGCTGTGTCCTAATAAGCCTAATTCGTGGGGAATGTGGACGCCGCCGAGGATGAGGGGGCGTTCTTGAACTAAGCAGTGAATGTCGTAGCCGTTGCCGATGCGGATGTTCATGTAAAATTTAAGTTTTGGAAGTATATCGAAAGACAATTATTTCATATTTATGCGGATATTAGTGAAAAAGTATGGTTTTAATTGACGGACTGTGTAGGAATTGTGACAAAGACGTACAGATGTTGGTCGGTCAATCAGTCTTTGACAAAAAAGTTGTCTGGCATCTATGTTATGACTGCCATCATTGCGGGGAGGCAATCGAATTAGATGATAATGATGCTATGCCTAACGAAATGACAGAAGAAATTTTAGCAAAAGAAGGTACTTGGAACTTGATTGTATTGGAAAAAGAACAACGTGCAACAGTTGTAACAAAAATTCTGCGTGACGCTATGTCGCTGTCCTTAGCTGAAGCTATGAAGCTAAAAAAGAAGATGCCTGGTTCTGTTTTTATCGGAACTAAATCTGAGACAAATCGACTAAAACAGCTTTTAGCTGCTGAAGGTTTGAAAGCTGAGATCGGCAGAAGTGTTGCAACAATCGGCGCTGTAGATCGAATTGGGCTATGAGTTTGCCCGATCGATCGTATGGGATAACTTATTCTTTCTACCTTCTCCTATTCTCCCCTTTCCTCCAACCACCGATCGTACAAATCCGATCGGCGCGATCGAGTTCTTTCAATTTGCTGTTCCCTGCGCCAGCGAGCAATTTCCGCGTGATTACCGGACAGCAACACGTCGGGTACCTTCAATCCTCGAAAATCTGCCGGTCGAGTGTACTGCGGATAATCCAAAAGTCCGTCCTCAAAACTCTCAAATTTCAGCGAATCTTCCTTCGCCACAGTTCCCCGCAGCAATCGCAAAACCCCATTAATTAAAGCCAAAGCCGGAATTTCGCCCCCCGTGAGCACAAAATCTCCCAAAGACACCTCGCGAGTTACCAAGTGCAGCACTCGATCGTCCACACCTTCATAATGACCGCAAATCAACACCAACTGATCGCGATCGGCCGCCAACTCCCGAAACATCGCCTGCTGCATCGGTTCCCCCTGGGGAGTCAGCAAAATCACCTCCCGCCTCGGCAAAACCGGCAGCGACTCCACCGCAGCAAAAATCGGTTCCGGCTTCATCAACATCCCCACTCCGCCACCGTAAGGCTCATCATCGACTCGCTGGTGCTTGTCTGTGGTAAAATTGCGGGGATTGACAAAATTCACCTCGGCAATATTTTTAGCTAAGGCTTTAGCCATCAGTCCAGACTCTAGGGGAGCCCGGAAAAATTCTGGAAATAGGGTAACAACGTCAAATCGCACAATTATTGGAATTTATTGATACATCACCTCTAGTTTGACCCTTAGAGGCAGATCGGTTTTCAGTAATTGCTTTATTCTTTATAATTTCTTATAATTTCTGAGAATTTTTGCAAGTTAAATTCTCTTCCTTTGTCGGCGGACCAGTTTTGTACAACAATCATCAGTTTTTCATGACAGCGACTGCAAGCAAACTCGCCGCCAAACAACTGCGGTATCGCGCGATCGGCGCTCGCACCTCGCTCGCACCAACAAATATTTATTCTTAAAAAGCCCTATTCTACGCACAGCCACGGCAAAATTGAATTTCACATCCAACAGAGGAAGACACACCATGCAGCAGTTGACATCTCAAGCCCTTGAACACAATATTCCCCAGCGCACAAAAACCTCGATTATGGTCATCGGGGGAGCCGAAGACAAAGTTCACGGGCGAGAGATTTTGAACACCTTTTTTTGCCGTGCTGGGGGTGCAAACGCTCGGCTGGCGATCGTTCCCTGCGCTTCGCGAGATCCCGAAGGAATTAGCAACCGCTACCGCACAATATTTGAGGAAATGGGCGTTAGCGCAGTCAAAGTAATGGACATCCGCGAACGCGAACAAGGCGAAAACCCCGTTTGGAAAGATTACTTAGAAGACTGTACGGGCGTATTCATCACAGGTGGCGACCAACTGCGGCTCTGCGGGCTGCTGGCGGACACCCCGCTGATGGAGAAAATTCGCAAAGAAACTCTCGAAGGCAAGATTACCCTCGCCGGTACCAGCGCGGGTGCTGCGGTGATGGGATATCACATGATTGCAGGCGGCGGGAGTGGCGCCCCGCCGAACCGCTCTTTAGTAGACATGGCAAACGGACTTAACATTATTCCCGAGATCATCGTAGACCAGCATTTTCACAACCGCAACCGCATGGCTCGCTTGCTGTCGGCTGTGGCTTGCCATCCCGATCGCCTCGCTATTGGTATTGACGAGGACACCTGCGCTTTGTTTGAGGGAGACGATACTATGAAAATTCTCGGTAAAGGCACTGTGACTATTGTTGATTCTCGGGAAAATTTTTATACCAATGAGTCTATGGTCGGAGCCACAGAACCCTTAAGTCTGTTCAATATGCGCTTGCACGTTCTATGTCACGGAGATTGCTACAATATGCCCCTAGGCAAACCAATGCCATCAGGAGCGTGTTCCGAGTCGGGCTGGCCCCCCGAATGCCGTACAGCCAACTAACGTAGAACATCTCTTGTGATTGATTCGGCAGAAACTAGGCGGCATTCCGGCCGAATCATGGATAAAACAATAGAATAGATTCCGAAGCAGCCACGGGCTGACGCCAAGAGGCAGAGCCACAGAAGATTCTAGCTTCGGGCTTTGAGTTTTTGCCAGCCATTGACCTGTACTTGTTTTTAGCAGCTCGCAGGGGCATGAATTTTCAATTGGGTAGCCCATAACTGGAAATTCACTCCCAAACTGTTCGCAGCGAACAGTCGATCGAGCGATCTAGATCGAAATTGAATAAATGCTCCCATTATCTATAAGATTTCGCGCCCCATACCCCTCTAACTGCCATGAAAATACTTAAAATCCAGACCTTACGCGGCCCAAACTACTGGAGCATCCGACGCCAGAAACTCGTTCTGATGCGTCTGGATTTAGAGGAGTGGGCAGATAAAACCACCTCTGAAATTCCTGGCTTCTATGAAGGGTTGATCGCCACACTTCCGAGTTTGAACGACCATCACTGTTCTCCAGGTCATCAGGGAGGATTCCTGCAACGGGTCAGAGAAGGCACAATGATGGGACACGTAATCGAACACGTCGCCCTAGAACTTCAGCAAATGGCAGGAATGCCCGTCGGGTTCGGCCGCACCCGCGAGACTGCTACCCCAGGCATTTACCAAGTAGTAATTGAATATCAAAACGAACAAGCAGGTCGCTATGCCGCCCGGGCGGGCGTGCGGATGTGCCAAAGCATTGCCGAGACTGGCACTTATCCCGCAGCAGAATTAGTCCAAGATTTGAGAGACCTGAGAGAGTTTGCTGCGTCGGCGGCACTCGGGCCGAGTACGGAAACACTGATCAAGGAAGCAGAAGCGCGCGGCATTCCTTGGATGCCTTTGAGCGCCCGGTTTATGATTCAACTCGGCTACGGGGTTCACCAAAAGCGGATTCAGGCAACTCTGAGCAACCGCACGGGAGTTTTGGGGGTAGAACTTGCCTGCGACAAGGAAGGGACCAAAAATATCCTCGGCAGCGCCGGGGTGCCGGTTCCCAGAGGAACGGTGATTCATTATTTGGACGAATTGCAAGGGGCGATCGAAGATGTCGGCGGTTATCCGATCGTCCTCAAACCCCTAGACGGCAACCACGGCCGCGGTATTACGATCGACATCAATTCCTGGGAAGCAGCAGAAGAAGCCTACGACTTAGCCAGCGCGGCCTCAAAAACAAAAAGCGTGATCGTCGAGCGCTATTACACCGGTCGCGACCACAGAGTATTGGTAGTCAACGGGCAAGTCATAGCAGTCGCAGAACGAGTCCCGGCTAACGTCGTGGGCAACGGCAGGTCTACAGTAGAACAGCTTATTGAAGAAGTAAACCGCGACCCGCAGCGAGGAGACGGACACGACAACGTGCTCACCCGGATCACGATCGACAAATTGTCCCTGGATTTGCTCCAAAAACAAGGATACGCGATGGACTCCGTAGTGCCCGCCGGGGAAAGAGTATTTTTGCGCGCGACAGCAAACTTGAGTACCGGTGGAATTGCAGTCGATCGTACCGACGAAATCCACCCGGAAAACGTCTGGCTGTTTTCCAGAGTCGCCAAAATTATCGGTTTGGACATCGCCGGCATTGACGTAGTAACTCCCGACATCTCCCAACCCCTGCGCGATGTCAACGGCGTCATCGTCGAAGTCAACGCAGCACCGGGTTTCAGAATGCACGTCGCCCCGAGTCAGGGTTTGCCCCGCAACGTCGCCGGCGCTGTCTTCGATATGCTTTTCCCCTCGCCTCAACCCAGCCGGGTGCCGATTTTAGCGGTAACGGGAACCAACGGCAAAACTACAACCACTCGCCTGCTTGCACACATTGTCAAGCAGACCGGTCAGATTACCGGCTACACGACTACCGACGGCACTTACATCGGCGATTATTTGGTCGAAACCGGAGACAATACCGGGCCGCAGAGTGCTCAATTGATTTTGTCTGACCCGACGGTAGAAGTAGCGGTGCTGGAAACGGCTAGAGGCGGAATTTTGCGATCGGGCCTCGGCTTCGATCAGTGCGATGTCGGCGTCGTGTTGAACGTCGCGGCCGATCACTTGGGCATTGGCGACATCGACACCGTGGAACAACTGGCCAAACTCAAGAGCGTCCTCGTCGAGTCGGTAATGCCCAAAGGCTATGCAGTTTTGAATGCAGACGACCCGCTGGTATCACAAATGGCGCAGCGTGTCAAGGCTCAAATTGCCTATTTTTCGATGAACCCGGACAACGAACTTGTTGCCAAACATACCGCTGCGGGCGGGCTGGCAGCGATTTACGAAAATGGGTATTTGTCGATTTTGAAAAGCGATTGGACGCTGAGAATTGAGCAGGCTGTGAACGTGCCGCTGACGATGGGCGGGCGGGCGCCGTTTATGATTGCCAATGCTTTAGCAGCTTGTTTGGCAGCTTTTGCCCAAGGAGTGAAAATAGAAGACATTCGATCGGCATTGTCAAGCTTCCAAGCGTCGGTGGGTCAAACTCCCGGACGGATGAATTTGTTTAAATTGGGCAGCTATCACGCTTTGCTCGACTACGCCCACAACCCCCACAGCTACAAAGCTTTGGGCAGTTTCGTGCTGAATTGGCCGGGACGGCGGATCGGGGTAGTAGGTGCGCCCGGAGACCGGCGAGATGAAGATTTTGTCACGCTGGGCAAACTTTCGGCCGAGATGTTCGATCGCATTATTGTCAAGGAAGATAGCGATCGGCGCGGGCGCGAACCCGGTGTTGTGGCACAGTTAATTTGCCAGGGAATTGCAGAGGCAATTTCTGCTGGAACCGCAAAGAAATCTCAAGTTGAATACGAGTTGATTCTCGACGAAACAACAGCAGTTAACAAAGCTTTAGACGAGGCGGACGCCGGCAGTTTGGTAGTGATTTTACCTGAAAGTGTCAACAAAGCTTTGAGTTTAATTGAAGCCCGGAAACCGATTAAGGAATCTGTGGCAGTGCAAAATGGTTTAGATCGATCGTCGAAGTTGCAGGAAAGTTTTAAACCGACTGTGGTAAATCAAGGCTAAATTTTTAAGTTTCATTTAATAAATAGGTTGGGTTGAACTTTGAGGCAACCCAACCTATTTGTTGAACGAGTCAGAAAATATCGCCTCCCACTAGCAGATAAAAACGGGCATAAAGCAAGTTCTGAAGAAGCACCCACCGCTTCAATCTACGGGCTTAATTGAATCTACTTTCAACTCTGCTGTGAAATTATTCAAATGACTGTATCTCGGTTTTCCCCAGGGTTTCGGCTGTAAATTCCCCTCTATTTTTTGTTGCTTGACCAGTTTTTGAACTAAGCTTTTATATCATGTCCGGTCGATTACTATAATATACGTAGGTTGGGTTAAACGCAGTGAAAACCCAACATCCATAGGTTTTGGGTTTTCACGCAAGTTTAACCCAACCTACTGCTTAACTCGAAATAAACGCCGCTTCGATCGACAAGGTATGTGGGCTGCAACCCTGATTCGGTCTATAGCGGTTCTCAAGCGTGGTGAGGTATACCCTATGCCCTATGCCCTATGCCCTATGCCCTATGCCCTATGCCCATGAGTACCTCATATGAGAGCTCGAAAGGCTATATCTCAATAGCCTCTTTGTCACTCCCCCAGGGCGTCAACCTGCCCTTGGGAGATTTTCGCTGCTCAAAGAATGAAGCAACTGGATATGAGATGAAACTGAGCAGGAGTTTTCTCCAGGCTAATTTAGATTGCTGAATCTTTAGCCTGTACGATCGCCCTTAACCCCTGTTCCACCCATATAATACTTGAGGGTGGCGTGAGTTATTGGTTCCCGGAGCGAAAATTAGATCGGCAAATTAACTAAAAATATGAACAGTAAAGTGTCGGCAGTCATCTAAACTAATTTTGATCGGCCTCAAAACGATTTGATACTATGTGGGACAAAATTGCCGCGCACATCTCTGAAACAAGCGGAGAAACATTTTTGATAGACAACCGCCGTTCAGTCAGCGGCGGCTGCATCAATCAAGGCTATTCTATTAGCAGCGGTTCCCGCACTTATTTCGCGAAAATCAATCAAGCTTCCCAAATTGCGATGTTTCAAGCCGAGGCTTTGGGTTTGCAGCAAATGCGCGCAACCCAGACGATTCGAGTACCTGAGCCGATTTGCTGGGGAACTGAGGGGAATTCAGCTTATATTGTGCTAGAATGGCTGGATTTGGGAAGTCGCGGGGGCGATAAAGTTTGGGAAGAAATGGGTCGGAAACTCGCCGAAATGCACAAATACATCCCCCCCAGCCCCCCCTTGCTAAGGGGTGGAGAAGAGGCTAATTCTACTTTGCTGAGGGGAGTTTTTGGTTGGGATATTAATAATACGATCGGCTCAACGGTGCAAATTAATAATTGGACGGCTGATTGGGTCGAATTTTGGGCAGAACATCGGATTGGTTATCAGTTAAAATTGGCTAAGCGTCGGGGCGGTCATTTTCCGCAAGGGGAACGTTTATTAGAGATGATTCCTGAATTGTTAGCGGGTTATGAACCTCAACCCTCGCTAGTTCACGGGGATTTGTGGGGGGGAAATGCGGGGGTGACATCTGCGGGGGAACCGGTCATTTTTGACCCGGCCACTTATTTTGGAGATAGAGAAGTTGATATCGCGATGACGGAGTTATTTGGCGGGTTTGCGCCGCAGTTTTATCGAGGATACAATCAGGTTTGGCCGTTGGATGGAGGCTACGAGCAGCGCAAAACTTTATATAATCTATATCACATTTTGAATCATTTTAATTTGTTTGGTGGAAGTTATGAGTCGCAGGCGAATCAGATGATTAATAGAATTTGCGGTTAAAAATAAAAAATCTTTATTTCTAACCGCAGATAAACGCAGATGTAAGGTTGATCTGCGATCGTTGCCGCTTTATTTTTGCTTAGCTGTTGCTTTCTTCTTCGCTTCTTTTTCGGCTTTTTTAGCCGCTTTTTCAGCTTCAAGTTTGGCGATTCTTGCTAGCTCTTTTTCTTCAGCTATTTTATCCAGATAGTAGTGGTAATCTCCCAAATAAGTGCGAAACTCTCCATCCCGGATTTCGACTATTTTGTTGGCGACTTGGGAAATGAAATAGCGATCGTGCGAAACGATAATTACGGTACCGTCATAGTTCTGAATCGCCTCTTCCATCATCTCTTTCGCCGGAATGTCGAGGTGATTTGTCGGTTCGTCCAAAATCAGCAAATTCACGGGATCTAACAGCATTTTTGCCAAAGCTAGGCGGGCTTTTTCGCCGCCGCTTAAAGCGCCAACCTGTTTGAATACTGTTTCGCCGGTAAATAAGAAACGGCCCAACAAAGTCCGAACTTCTTCATTTTTCCTGTCGGGTACTTCGTCGTGAATCGTTTGCATCACGGTTTTATTCAAATCTAAGGCTTCTGCCTGATTCTGTTCAAAGTAACCGGGGATGACGTTGTGGCCTCCCAATTTTACCGTACCTTCAGTCGGCTTTTCCAAGCCCATAATCATCCGCAGCAGGGTGGATTTGCCCGCGCCGTTGGGGCCGAGAAAGGCTATGCGATCGCCCCTTTCAATTAATAAGTCTGCTCCCAAAAATAGGATTTTTTCGCCGTAGGTGTGCACCAAATCTTCAATTATTGCTACTTCGCGGCCGCTGCGGGGTGCGGGGGGAAAGCGGAAATGCAAAGTTTTTAATCCGCCTGTGGGGGCTTCGATGCGTTCGATTTTGTCTAACTGTTTCTCGCGGCTTTTGGCTTGGGTGCTGCGAGTGGCGCTGGCGCGGAATTTTTCTACGAATGCTTGCTGTTTTTCGAGTTCTTTTTGCTGGCTTTCGTAGGCGCTGAGTTGGGCTTCTCTGGCTTCTGCTTTTTGCAGCAGGTAGGAGGAATAGTTGCCGAGGTAGGTGGTGGAAACGCCGCGTTCTGTTTCGACTATTTGGGTGCAAAGCCGATCGAGAAATTCCCGATCATGGGATACGATTACCATCGGGGTTGTCAGCCCTTTGAGGTAAACTTCCAGCCATTCAATGGTTTCTAAGTCGAGGTGGTTGGTAGGTTCGTCTAGCAGCAGGATGTCGGGTTTTTGCAGGAGAATTTTGCCCAAACTCATCCGCATTTGCCAGCCGCCGCTGAAGGCGCTGACTAATCGATCGCCGTCTTCGGGTTCAAATCCAATTTCGGGAAGAATTTTTTCGATTTGGGCTTCTAAACCGTAGCCGTTTAAGCCTTCAAATTGCCGTTGCAGCCGATCCATTTTGTGAATCAGTGCGTCGAGATTTTCTGGGTTGGAGGCTTCCAAGTCTCGATGCACTTGCATCAGGGATTCGTGGACTTCGTTGGCTTCGCTGAAGGCGCGCCAAAATTCTTCTCTGACGGTGCGAGTCGGATCTACTTCAAATTCTTGGGAGAGGTAGGCGATGTGTAAGCTGGCGGGGCGAATGACTTCGCCTGCGGTGGGTTCGATTTCGCCGGCGATGATTTTGAGTTGGGTGGATTTGCCGGCACCGTTGACGCCTACTAAGCCGATACGATCGCCCGGTTTGACTTCCCAGGTGACATCTTTGAGTACGACGCCTGTGGGGTAAATTTTACTGATGTGTTCGAGTCGCAGCATTGTTGTGGGGACTGGGGAAGGGGAGGTTTAGCGGCGGATGGGATGCCGGCGCTGAGGTCGAGTTAATCTTAACAAATTTTAATTATATTTAGCGTATTGCTGGATTTGGATTTGGTGGGACTTACGCGAAGAAACCGGGTTTCTATGAAAAATCCCAGATTCTGGGCTAGAGATATAGGAAGAAACCGGGTTTCTGGCCTCGATGTGGGTTCAAAACTATTTGGGCGGGGCGATCCTCTTCGAGGGGTTCGCTAACGGGCGATCGTGTTGTTTCAGATTGATTTTCTCGCATAATGGTTGAGACTTCTGCTGACTATAATAGTCAGTGTCAAGCTTGAAAGTAAAAGAGAGCGTTCGTGCCAGCAAGAGACATCGATCGTCAAGTTGTCAAACAGACTCTCATTAAGGCTGGCCGGACAATTACCCGCGATCCGTATCCCTTGGATCGGGCGAAGAGAAACCTATCAATATTGGTGCCGAACAGCTATTAGCTGCTGAGAACAACGATCGCAAGATAGCCGTTGATGTTAAAAGTTCGATCGGAGAGTCTATAATTGCAGATTTAGAGCCAGCTTTCGGTCAATATACTCTTTACTGTGACATTTGAAAATGGACGGAATCCTGGGGGTGACAAAGATAGCTAAGAACTAGACCGGATTTGAATTGCAGCCCTCATCACCCGTTGATAAAAACAGCGTTTCTGAGGGGTTAATGCCATTTTGCTGGACTAATTACTGTCTGCGATTTTTTAGCTGCTTTTGTACTCAGCAAGTTAGCAGAAAGATAATTGGGAATTAGACATCAGTCATCACTAATGTATAATTGCGAATTGCTAATATTTATAGTGTTTTTGAGATATATATAGCCTTTCTTAAAAATATGAGGTATGGTTGACAGATTATATAACCACTTAAACGTATAGGGCTCTCTTCCCAACTACGTACCTCATGTTTCTGAGAACGGCTATAGCCTTTCTCAAAAAGATGAGGTATGAATGACACCTTATATCACCATAATAACGTATAGGGCAATTTCGGCCCAACTACGTCCGCGAATATGAGAGCTCGATCCGCTATACACAGACGAAATTGATATGTTGCCAAGCTGTATCTGGTAACAAAAAAAGCTTATAATAAACATTAAAAGCCGCAGCCTGTCAAGAGGTGTTGGAAAATTTATGTGTGTCAACTTAGGGCATATCCTGCATGAAAGGTACGAAATTCTCGCTTTGTTGGGAGAGGGAGGGTTTGCTAGAACCTACACGGCTGCACAAATAAACAAACCTAATAATCCTCTGTGCGTTGTTAAGGAAATTCCTTTTCCCCCGTCAAACGATCCTCGCGTCTTGGAGAGGGCAAGGAAGCGATTTGAAAGGGAGGCTAGCGCTTTGCGCCGTCTCGGCACAAACTCGCGCATTCCGGAATTATTCGATAGCTTTGAAGAAAACGATTATTTTTACTTAGTTCAAGAATATATTGAAGGACATCCGCTCAGTCAAGAACTCACTGCGGGCAACCGATGGAATGAGCAACAAACTGTTGCTTTGTTGCGGGAAGTTCTGGAAATATTAACATCTGTCCACCAAGAAAAAATTATTCACCGCGATATTACACCTTCTAACTTAATTAGGCGCAAAACCGATCGAAAAATTGTTTTAATTGATTTTGGTGCAGTCAGAGAAATCAGCACTTTTACCTCTAACTCTACTGGTGAAATATTCACCTCGCAGGCGATCGGCACCAGCGGTTATATGCCTGCCGAACAATACAAGCCGCAGTCTCTCCCGCAACCCTACAATGATATTTATGCAGTAGGAATTATCGCGATTCAAGTTCTCACCGGGCGGCGTCCCACCAATCTGCCGCAAGACCCCGAAACTGGTGAAATTGTCTGGGATTATTTAACATCTGAACCGATTAGCGACAAGCTCAAAAAGATTTTAACCCAGATGGTGCGTTTCCACTTTCAAGACCGCTACCAATCTGTGGATGAAGTTTTGCAAGACTTGGATTTGCCGATCGTCAAAAGCCCCGAGTTACCCAAAACTTCGCGGAAGTTGCGATCGCGCTTTCGCTGGCTGCTGTTAGCTGTTGCGGGAATTGCGACTTGTGGGGCGATCGTACTTTTAATCCCCAGGATTTCGCCGCTAATCCCCACAATTTCCCCGCGACAAACGCTGCCTACCCCCTCTCCAGATGGTGTAAGTTCCGGCGAAAAACTCTTAGTGCAAACCTCCGCCCTGTGGTCAAAACAAAGGGGAATCAATGAGTTTGCCGACTCAAATTATCCCGAAGCTTTAAAATTGCTCAAACAGTCCTGGCGGGAAGACCGCAGAGATCCAGAAACTTTAATTTACATCAACAATGCTCTGCTGAAGGCAATAAATGCAGAATATTACACGATCGCAATTATTGTTCCCATCCGCAGAAATCAGGACGGCAGCATCCTCAACGCAAATTTAGCAGAAGAACTGCTGCGCGGCATTGCTCAAGCTCAAACAGAAGTTAATTTAGGCCTGATTGCTGGAAATGAGAAAAATAAAGATTTTCCCGGTCAAGGCTTTCTCGAACCAAAAGCTATTAGAAAAAAAGGTCTCAAAGTCATCATTGCGGATGATGGCAATATCAAATCCTACGCGGTTCAAAGGGCTAATAATTTGGTCGCTATGCCCGATATTCTAGCAGTCATCGGACACTATACTAGCGACATGACTGTTGAAACAGTAGATATTTACGATCGAAATCAACTGGTCGCCATTTCTCCGGGAAGCACAACAGAAGAACTGACGCGAAAACCTCGAAAATTTTTCTTTCGGACGGCTCCGACAACTAGCATAGAAGCTGAAGCTTTAGTAAATCAACTGATCGGGATCGGCGAGAAAAAAGCCGCAGTATTTTACAATCCGAACAGTCCGTTCAGCGCTTCTTTATGGGAAGAATTTAAACAGCAATTTGAAGCCAAAGGAGGCTCGACTTTTAGAATTAGGAATTATTACGATTTATCTAAAAATAATTTTAACGCCGAAGCAGCAATCAAAGAAGTTGAGAAAGCAGGAAAAACAGCCTTACTTGTCATTCCCGACGGTCAAGTCACTAATTCCCTGGAAAATTCGATCGAAATGATTAAAGCTAATAACGATCGCAATTGGATTGTCGGGCCCTGGACGCTGTACGAGCCGAGAACGTTAGAAGTAGCAAAACAGCTAAAGTCTGTTGAAAAACTGGGCGTATCCGTGTTTTGGCATCCGTTAATCAGTTTTGACAAAAAATTTCCCCAAAACGCTGAAAAATTGTGGGGAGGCCCGGTCAATACTCGATCGGCTTTAACTTACGATGCCGCTCGGACGCTGATTCAAGCCCTAGAAATGCAGCCAGAACCCAGCCGCGAAGGAATGCAAAAAACCTTAGCCGATCCAAACTTTAAAGCCGAAGGAGCCACGGGTATAATTGAGTTTGACTCCAAGACTGGAAATCGGAAAAACCCTCCTAAACGAGTGGCGCATATTGTGCCGTGTTCTAGAGAACAGTTTGGAGTTACATTTGTGCCGATCGAATTTCCCACAGCCGCCGCCGCAGGTTTAAAATGCGATTGAATTAATATCTTGTGGCATTCTCAACAAACCTGTAGGGGCAGGTTTTACCAACCATAATTGCCTAAAATCAATAATCTCATAAACCCGCCCCCGCGCCACGGTAAATCGCTATTGCGGCTATCGCGATCGGTGCAACATATCAATTTATTGGATATATTGAACAAGGCTAGTTTTTTTTATAGAAACCCTTATGACTGTCAATCTCGCTCCCTGCCACGATTCTAGTCTCAAACCTGAAGCCCGAAATATCTCAGCACTCAAACAAGTCTTGCAGACAATTGATGCCGATAGCTGTCCGGGTTCCTATAATTTTCATATGCACACAGTCTACTCCGACGGGCGATTGCAGCCAGAGAAATTGATGGAACAAGCCATAGCCGGAGGTCTCAAAGGCTTAGCTATCACCGACCACCACAGCACCCAAGGCTACGTTAAAGCTCAAATTTGGCTGGATAATTGGAAATTAAACCATCCCGATAAAAATAGCGAAGCACCCAGTCTCTGGACAGGTGCTGAAATTAATGGCGAATTGCTCAACAATGAGGTACACATTCTCGCTTACGCCTTCGATCCGCAACATCCCAGTCTCAAACCTTACTTGCGAGGTAAAAGTACAGAAGGCACTTATTGTTATTCAGCAGCCAGGGTAATTGAAGCTATTCATGAAGCAGGAGGTTTAGCAGTTCTAGCACATCCTTGCCGCTATCGATCGACAGCAGATAAACTAATCCCAGAAGCAGCCCGTTTCGGCATTGACGGTGTAGAAATTTACTATGCTTACGGTAATCCCAATCCTTGGAAACCGAGTCCCATACAAACTGCTTTAGTCAAAGATTTAGCAGAAACTTATGGTTTGCTGGGAACTTGCGGAACGGACTCTCACGGCCTGAGTCTTCTAGTCCGAATCTAAATAGTTCGGAAATAAGAAGTGCTTTATCCTGTCATTACCAGTCTAAGCGTTAGCGGATATATCTATGATGAAAGCAATCACAATGAGCCGAAAACAAGCAGTTCACCAGGTCATATTATGTCCGCTAAAATGACTACTATAAAATTGTTTGGTAGTGAAAACTTCAGTCCTCGTAAAAGTCTGAGGACTGAAGTTTTCACTACTTGCCTTATAACGGCTATTTTACCGGACGTGATATCATTGCGATCGCCAGGATGAGCTTCCCCCTCCAAAAGAAAGCAATTGCTTTCTTCCGGTAATATTGTTGCAACTCCGAGAGACATTGCGCCCTAAAAACCAGTCGCCCTTCTACCGTTCGGGAAACAACTGACACGCCCGGTTAGTTGGCTGATTTGCCCAATCCAAGCGAGAATTCCCAAATCGATCCATCCAACCTTCCAAATAAGCCCGATTAGCCTTTTTTTCCTCTGGATCGGAGGTATTCATGGGATGAGGTGCTAGACCCAAAATAGTCGCCGTCGTCACGCAGAACATCGACTTTTGAAAACTCTGGCAAATTTGCACCCGCAGATCGTCTTCACCCCGACAGCTACTGCGATAAACTTCGTGCAAATACTCCGGCAGAAAATGCCGCATATCTTGCATCAATTGAGTTGGCGGAATCCCTGCACCTCCAATCGGTAAAGGGTCAGCAAACAAAGCCCCGTAGGCAAATTCTCTTTGTTCTTCGGGGATTTGATGAGCTTGAGCATTGTATGAAACTGTGCCAAAAAACGCAGTGCCCCGAAAGAAAACAGCCTCTACATAAGGCACGGCTACATCTGGTAAAAATGTCAAATTAGCCGTCGCTGGCAGTATATCGTAAACTTGAGAGCCAATCTTGACGCTGTAGGTAATCGGCAGGCTGGCCGCAGCGACTAAACCGGCTTTGACAAAATCAACTACATCAGAAATAGACTTAGTTTCCCCTCGATCGTAGGAATCAGATAAGTCGATAAACAAATCGCTCATTACCCGCCAAAACTGACCGAGACCGGTGTAGTAAGCCAGCATCCGCACTTGTTCGGGCAAAAAATCAGGAAATGCTTTGTGTAGTGCCTGCATGAAAAAATTGCCTTTCAATTTAGCCGCGATCGCCTTTTCGACCAAACTGCTAAATTCCGGGGAATCCACATAACTGTCCAAACCGCCGCCGCCGTGCCAAAGCATTGTTCTCATGCAATACTCCGCATACTCAAAATTAATGCGATCGTGCCACAAATAGCGCATTAACTTCGCCATAGTGACTTCCCCATTAAAATATTTAAAAAACGGGAAAAGCACTAAAAACTGTTCTTCTGCAATATAATTGAGATTGCGAGAATAGGCATCGAGAACCACACCGTAACTTTTGAGAATGCCGACAACTTCTACTACATTTTCCGCCGATTCAGGCAGCAAAGCTTTGCCTGATTCCAAGATGTCAATGTATGCGGATAGGGGATGAGAAGATGGTTTTAATACGGTACTTGTCATCTGGATTCAGCCTTAATTTAATAACTTTTTTCTTACCGCTTATAGCTCTGGTATTATATCATTTTTAGCAAGGTTTGCTACCTAAAAACACAAATATTTACTTTCTTTTGATATAACAAACATACCTACTCTCCCAGACGCACTCTATATCGACAAAAGTGGGTTTTTTAGGTTTTTGGGGGGTGCGTTTGTTTGTAGTGAGGAATGCAAGTCATCATACAATTCTGAGGACTGTCATACTCACTACAAACGAATTGGAGTGCGGTCGCTCGACCGGACATCCTATCAGTCTAAGGTTTGAGAAACTTTAACTTGCGCGGGCCCAGGAGCTGCCATCGCGATCGCAGTTTTCTCGCTCAAAGCAACTAAAACTCCCGGCTGCACTCCCATGATGGCGATAATTATTGCTAAAACCAGCGAAGGAATGCGATCGTCCCAGCGGACTTGCGGCAAATTTTCCACCAAATCCGAAAGGCGGCCGAAAAAGGCGCGGTTGACCATAATTAAAAAGTAAACTGAAGTTAAACCAGTGCCGATCATGCAGAGCAAAGTTTGCACGGGAAACACTGGCAAACTGCCCCGAAACATCAAAAATTCAGCAATAAATCCAGCCAAACCCGGAATGCCGGCACTAGCCATCACGCCGAGGATCATTAAACTGCCAATCATCGGCAAACCGCGATCGGGATTGAATAAACCTTTAAGCACATCGATGTTGCGGGTGCCCGATTTTTTGTAAACAACGCCGACACTCAAAAATAGCAGCCCCGAAATTAAACCGTGGCTAACCATTTGCAAAACTGTTCCCAGCATACTAATCGGAGTAGCTGCGGCGCTAGCTAACAGAATGTAGCCCATGTGAGCGATCGAACTGTAAGCTACAATTTTTTTCATATCCTTTTGGGCGATCGCGCAACTCGCGCCGTAAAGCACACTCACCACCGCCCAACTCGCCAAAGTCGGGGCCGCCACCGCCCACGCATCTGGAAACAAACCCAAACCAAAGCGCAGCATCCCATAAGTTCCCAGCTTCAAAAGCACCCCCGCCAGCAGCACCGAAACCGGCGTCGAAGCTTCTACGTGAGCATCCGGCAGCCAAGTATGAAAAGGCACCAAAGGCATCTTAATTCCAAAAGCCAGCAACACCCCTGCCAGCAAAACAATTTGCCTTACCAAAGGCAATGGCAATCCTCCTTGCAAATGCGATCCGCCCGCTGCACCCACCATATCGAAACTAGAAGCGCCGCTAAGCCAACCAGTCCCCAAGAAAGCAGCCAGCAGCACAATTCCCGAAAATGCAGTATAGATTAAAAACTTAGTAGCAGCATAACCCCGGCGCTCGCCTCCCCAAATCGCAATTAACAAGTAAAGCGGAATCAATTCTACCTCAAAAAACAGGAAAAACAGCAGCAAATTTTGAGATAAAAAAGCCCCTGTTACGCCGCCTGTAATTAACAGAATCAAAGAATAATAAAGTCGAGGTCTGCGGATCGACTCATCCGTAGCGTAAATAGCTACCCCTGTCAGCAGAGTATTTAAAATTACCAAAGGCAGAGCCAAACCATCAACGCCGAGGTTGTAATTCAATCCCAAAGCATCTATCCAAGGAATAAATTCCGAAAACTGCAACTGACCGGTACTGGCATCAAACTGAACTGCCAAAATCACCGAGAGAATAAAAGTTATACCCGCAATGGCGATCGCGACATTCCGAACTATTTTAGAACTCACTGAACCGGGCCAGAGTCCTATCAGGGCAGCAGCCAAAATTGGTATCCAGATTAAAGCACTGAGCATCAATTAAAACTTTCCTTTGTTACACAGTATTTAGAGCTATATTTAACATTAACGCAAAGCAACTACATATAAAAGCGATCGGCCCATTTTCTTGTTAACATAGATTCAAATGTCTCTGGAATCCTCCTATGACCACAAGTCTTACAGATCGAGAAGATTTGCAAATTAAATCCGGTTCTCCTTCCACCCGCCTCACCGTTGCCGACTTGGAAGAACTGCAAGGTATACTCTCGGAAGCACATCTAGACTACCAACTCGAACTGGTAGACGGGAAAATTATCGTTATGGGACCATCCGATATTGTATCGAGCGAAATTGGGGCAGAGTTTGGCAGACTTTTGCTTAACTGGGTCAAACCCCGCAAACTCGGACGAGTTTTTGAGTCCAGCGGCGGGTTTATCCTCCCCAATTCCGATCTGAGAGCTCCCGATGTTTCCTTTGTTACAGCCTCGCGCCTCAAACAAAGTAAAAGGTATTTTGCCGAACTCGTTCCCGACTTAGTTGTAGAAATCAAATCTCAGTCCGATCGCCTCAAACCCCTGCGAGAAAAAATTTTATCATTCATCGAACTCGGAGCCAAAGTAGGAATATTAATCGACCCGGACAAGCGCACAGTAACAGTTTACACTCCGACAGCAGAGCCAGCGGTATTGAAAGACGGCGACATGATTTCAATTCCCGAACTTTTGCCAGGTTGGGAAGTTGCGGTGACAGAATTGTGGCCCATCGATTTTGAGTAAAATGAGATAAAAAAGCAGACAAACCCAGAATAAAATCATCTGCGTTCATCTGCGTTCATCCGCCCTCATCTGCGGTTTAAAATTAAATAACATCAGACAAAAAGCAGACAAACCCAAAAAATTCATCTGCCAATCTCTACAGTTTAAAACTGCCAAATAATCAACGCCAGCAACACAGCAACCCCCGCCGCAATAGTCAACACATAAAACTGCGACTGACCGGTGCCGCTGTACTTCAACCCTTCGCCGCTGAAAATTGTCGCCAAACCGAACAAATTAACCGCCCCGTCTACCAAATACCTGTCAGTCCAAGCGCTGATTTTAGAAATAGAAGCCACAGCCCAAACGACAGTCAAGCGGTAAACTCGATCGATATAAAAATCGTAAGCAAACAAATCCTGCAAAACCGGAACAGGTAGCCGTACCGGTCGAGGTAACGCCCCGTACCAATAAATCGCCACGCCAACCGCACAGCCAATCAACCCAGATAACATCAACAGCGGCGTATTCAGCGTCTTCAAAAGCAAATTTAAAGCATCAATATCTCCCGTTTCCACCCAAGGCCCGCTCCAACTAATTAACAGTTGCCACTTCTGCAACATCCAAGGCACTAACAGCCCCATCACCGTCAAAATTACCATTGGCAAAGCCATCGGCCAACCAACTTCTGGAGCTCTGCGAGTTTTCGGCTGCGGTTTTCCCACAAACACTAAACCGAATATGCGAGTTAAATTTAGCGCTGTCAAACAGTTAACTAAAAGCAGCACTATTACCAGCCACAAAGGCACCGTCCAAAAACCGTTGAGCCAGCGCCGCATCGCCCAAAAGTTGCCCAGAGGCAACAGCGCGACCATCCCCGCAGCGCCTACTAAATAAGCGGTAGTCGTGGCAGGCATCTTCGACCACAACCCACCCATTTCTGTTAAATCTTGAGTGTTAGTTGTGGTAATAATTGACCCTACGCTCATGAATAATAGGCCTTTGGCGATCGAGTGCACGAACAGCAACAGCAAAGCAATGTCAACTTGATTTAGCCCCACTGCGATAAACACCAAACCCATAGAAGCGCTGGTAGAATGCGATAGTGCTCTTTTGAGGTCGATTTGGGCGATCGCCACCAAGGAAGCGCCAACAGCAGTCACCGCACCCAAAACCACCAGCACCCCACCCGTCACGGGCGACAGCGCTAAAACAGGCTGAAGTTTAATCAAAACATAAGCCCCAGCGCCCACAACTACCGTATTCCGCATAATCGAAGCCGGGTTGGGCCCTTCCATCGCCTCGTCGAGCCACAAATGGAAGGGAAATTGAGCGCACTTGGCCGTAGGTGCGGAGATTAAAGCCAAACCTAAAAGAGTCGCCACTAGGGGAGACAAAGTGGCAGTTTCCGCCCATGTTTCCAAATCGGAAAAATTCAAACTTCCCGCTAAAGTTGAAAGCGTGACTACTCCCATCAGCAGCGGCACGTCTCCTACACGCTTTGTTAAAAACGCATCTCTAGCGGCTGTTACTACCAGCGGTTGAGCGTACCAAAACCCGACTAGCAAGTAAGTTGAAAGCGTCAGCACTTCCAACAAAGCGTAAGTTACAAGCAGCGAGTCGCTGATGGCAATGCCGCTAATTGCCGCTTCAAAAAAACCCATCAGCCCAAAAAATCGAGCTAGCGCCCAGTCTTTTTCCATGTAGCCGAGAGCGTAAATTTGTGCTAGCAAACTCAGAAGTGTAACTAACTCCATTGCTCCCACGCTGACCGTGGAGATTTCTATTGCAAAAGACAAATCTAAATCGGCTGCTTGCACCCAGTGGACGAGCAACTGTTGGGGCGGTCGATCCCAAGTCGCTGTAAAAATAACTGACCCGTGCACGAAAGCCAACACCGTCATCAGCAAATTGAAGTAAGCAGCAGGTCTCGGGCCTGTTCTGCGAACGGTGCCGGTAGACCACGGCAAAGTTAAAATTGCGCCTATTAAGCCATATAAAGGTACCCACCAACAGGCTTGGAGGAGAAATTGAGTCATTTAATTTATGCCTTAAACTTCAAATTACTGGCTGCCTTTATACAAAAACAGTCGCGGGCGATCGCGCGAGACCCTAAAACTTTGACTAAACCCGATCGTATAGCTGTGGCAAAATAATTTGCACTCCAGATTAACTATACATTAAAGCATCAAAACTGATAATTATCTCAAGACAAAATTACTCGCTGAGCAGACGAGGCACTCAAAGAAAAAAATGCCTGCCAATGGGTCAAGACTGCCTTTATTGCCAATTTCCCCGCGATCCCCCTTTGGAAATCCCCAAGTTTCCCGGCAGCGATCGGCTCCTGCTTCTCATACCGAACTCTACTTTATGAGTATTATTACTTACTTTTATCCCCCCTTGCCGTCGGCATCTACCCCTCTCTCTATTAAGATTATTAAATAAATATTAAATTCTTTTAAGTAACATAAAAAATTTTAATTTTTGTTATTAAACATTATGATGTTAGTTTATATTGTCAAGGTGGACAGCTTCCCCTATTCTTATAGGATAGGAAGCTTTACACTGCATTACTAAAGAATGTGGGCCTCCCCGTCCAAATTTTTAGATTTCTCAAAGATTTGTAACGGTAATTTCGCTCATCCTCAAAGGAGATTCAAAAATGTCAATTGCCGTGGGAATGATTGAGACAAAAGGTTTTCCCGCTGTTGTGGAAGCTGCCGATGCTATGGTCAAGGCTGCCCGCGTTACCCTCGTGGGCTATGAAAAAATCGGCAGCGCCCGCGTCACCGTAATTGTGCGCGGCAACGTGTCGGAAGTCCAAGCCTCAGTCGCAGCCGGAGTGGAATCCGTCAAGCGGGTCAACGGCGGAGAAGTCGTCTCTACCCACATCATCGCTCGCCCCCACGAAAACCTAGAATACGTTCTGCCGATTCGATATACAGAAGCAGTAGAACAATTCCGAGGCTACTAAGTTCTTAGCGCACGTAGAACGAAAATTTGTGCGACCGTCAAAAATTAACTGTTTACCCAAATAATCAATCAGGAGTAAAACCAATGGCAATTGCAGTTGGCATGATCGAAACCCTAGGCTTCCCCGCAGTTGTAGAAGCTGCTGACGCGATGGTCAAAGCAGCCCGCGTCACCTTAGTAGGCTATGAAAAAATCGGTAGCGCTCGCGTTACGGTCATTGTCAGAGGAGATGTCTCAGAAGTGCAAGCTTCCGTTTCCGCCGGAGTAGAGTCAGTCAAGCGCGTTAACGGCGGACAAGTGATGTCCACCCACATTATCGCCCGCCCTCACGAAAACTTAGAGTACGTGCTGCCGATTCGCTACACCGAAGCTGTAGAACAGTTCCGCGAAGGCGTCAGCGGCATTCGCCCTCTCAACAGATCGTAAGATAGGCGATTCCCTACGGGATAGCTTCGCTTCACGGCTGTTAGGGGCGTTTGGTAATTAAAAATTAAAAATCGCGATGTTTTTGATTTAGCATTTTTAATTTTTAATTGAGGTGGGCATGGGATATTGGTTATGAGTCATAAGTCATCAGTCCGTCGATTTTAGATTTGAGATTTTAGATTGACTTGCAGCTTTGAATCGGGGAGCTTGAACTCTTAGTCTAAAATTTCGGGAGCATCCACTTCAGTGGGGGATTGTACCCGTTTCTGGCGAGTCATTAGCTACTAGACGAAAAACTCTAAAAGGCGCCGAGCAGACAGAAGAAAGCTAATTTAAAAACGACAAGTGACTCAGTGAAAAAATGACAATTACCAATTACCAATTACCAATTACCTAAAATGCAAATGGCCAAAGTTCTCGGCACAGTTGTCAGTACCCAAAAAGAGCCGACGCTGAGAGGATCGAAATTTCTCCTGCTGCAATTCATCGATGAGGAAGGTTCGCCAGTTCCCGGCTATGAAGTAGCCGCTGACTGTGTGGGCGCTGGTATAGATGAATGGGTTTTAGTAACCCGAGGCAGCGCAGCCCGGATCGCGCCCGGGAGCGAAAACCGTCCGATCGATGCTCTGGTAGTAGGCATTATAGATACTGTCAATGTAGAAAACCGCCTCATTTACAGTAAAAAAGACGACCCGTACCGCTAGTTGCAACCGTTAGCAGTTAGCAGTTAGTGGAAGAATAACTAACAACTAACAACTAACAACTAATCAACTAACAAAAAAATTTTCAGCTTAGGAGAACTTAATTTATGGCAGTCCGCAACGTTGCGGCTCCCCCGACGCCTTGGTCGAAAAACTTGGCTGAGCCCAAAATTCACGACACCGCCTTCGTACATTCCTTTTCTAACATTATTGGGGATGTGCATATCGGTTCTAATGTGATGATTGCCCCCGGGACATCTATCCGCGCCGATGAAGGCACTCCTTTTCATATCGGACAAGGAAGCAACATTCAAGACGGAGTAGTGATTCACGGCCTAGAAAAAGGCCGAGTCACAGGAGACGACGACAAATCTTATTCTGTGTGGGTGGGGAAAAATACTTCCCTCACCCACATGAGTTTAATTCACGGCCCTGCCTACGTGGGCGACGACTGCTTTATCGGCTTTCGCTCTACGGTATTCAATGCCAGAGTCGGCAACGGCTGCATTGTGATGATGCACGTACTAATTAAAGATGTGGAGATTCCCGATGGTAAGTACGTACCTTCGGGAGCCATCATCACTAATCAGAAGCAAGCCGATCGCTTGCCTGACGTTCAAGATTCTGACATTGAATTTGCGACCCATGTCATCGGCATCAATGACGCTCTGAGAGCGGGTTATCGCTGCGCTGAGAACATCGCCTGTCTAGCACCACTTCGCAACGAGCACACTAAAAACTCCAATATGACTCAAACCAAATATTCTACCCATGCCGGCACCCAATTGAGTTCAACTCTTGCCGATAGCATCCGCAATTTACTAGCCCAAGGATACAGCGTGGGAGCCGAACACGCTGACGCACGCCGCTTCCGTACCGGTTCTTGGCGCACTTGCGGCCCGATTTCCTCAACCCGCGACTCAGAAGTGATCGCGGCTTTGTCAGCTTGCATGGCCGAGCACGAAGGAGAATACGTCCGCTTGATCGGAATTGACACCAAAGCCAAGCGCCGCGTACTCGAAGAAATCGTCCAAAGACCGGGAGACAACGGCTCTAACGGTTCTAACGGCGCCCAAACTCACAAGTCTAACGGTAAAGTTGCACAACAAGCTCGCAACCACCACGACCACAATAGCGGTTCCGTGTCAAGCGGCAAATTGAGTGCCGAAACCGTGGCTCAGGTTCGCGGCTTGCTAGCTCAAGGCTACAAGGTGGGGACAGAACACGCCGACGCGCGCCGCTTCCGCACCAGTTCTTGGCAAAGCGGGGCTTCGCTGCAAGTGAGAAACGAATCTGAGGCGATCGCCGCTTTGGAAGATGTGATGAACCAGTACCCGGGCGAGTACGTGCGCTTGATCGGGATCGACCCGAAAGCTAAGCGGCGCATAGTTGAAGAAATTATTCAGCGTCCCGACGGCCCGGTTGGTCAATCGTCGGCTAAGCCGGCTGCAACATCTAAGCCGGGTGGAACATCGGGATACAAAGCAGCTTCGACTGGTTCGGCAAGCAGCGGAAGTTTGAGCGGCAAGACGATCGACCAAATCCGCAACCTGCTTTCCCAAGGCTACAAAATTGGTACCGAACACGCCGACGCGCGCCGTTTCCGCACAGGTTCTTGGAGCAGTTGCTCCCCGATCTCATCCAACCGCGAATCCGAAGTGATTTCGGCCCTCGAAAGCTGTCTCAAAGAACACAGCGGCGAGTACGTCCGCTTGCTGGGTATCGACTCCAAGGCCAAGCGCCGGGTGCTCGAAGAAATTATCCAGCGACCTTAATTTGCAAGGTATTTAGGTTGTTTCTCCCGTTAAGTCCTCGCGCTGGGCCTGCGGGAGAAACCCAAGCAAATTTAAGTGGGATTTTAGATATTAGAGAACTCGATTGAGAACAGTTGGTCACAATCTAGAATCTGCTGAAAGTTTCTAGAAAACGTTAAAGCATCAAGCTTCTCAATATAGTAAATTCTCGTTTCTTAGATTGACCGCGTTAAATTTATCAGTCGAGAAAACGCAGAATTTAAAGTTTTTGTATCTAAAATTATAGCTCATGTCATGGTGAAATTGAATGTATTTATCGCCACTGCAATTAAGTAGCAACTCTCAGATTTTGATGAGTGGCGATGTAGTTGTGAATGAGGGTGCGACGATCGCCCCTGGAGCAATCCTGCAAGCAGATCCGGGCAGCCAAATCTCGATCGCCGCCGGTGCCTGTATCGGTATGGGAGTTATCCTTCACGCCCGTGAAGGTACTTTGGAAATCGCGGCGGGCGCTATTCTCGGTGCAGGGGTGCTGGTGGTAGGTGCGGGAACGATCGGGGAAAATGCCTGTATTGGCGCCGGGACGACCCTGATCGATCCTTGTATTGACAAAATGCAAATTATGCCAGCAGGTTCTCTAATCGGAGATACCAGCCGCCAAGCCCCCGCAGAAGAAGCAACCGCAGCAGCGCCAACAGCAGCGCCAACATCACCAGAAACCCCCGAAGCCACTACGCCACCAGTCGATCGACCGATCGAGCCGATCGAGCCGCCACAACCGGCCCAAACACCGCCTCAAACTGCGCCGGAGACTGCCCCAGACCCGCCGGAATCCACCGCCGCCGAGCCGCCCCAACCAGGGGAAACGCCCACTATTCTGTACGGTCAAGCTCACATCAATCGGCTGTTGGGGACGCTGTTTCCGCACCGACAAGCTTTTAATCGATCGGAGGAAAACGGCCAAAGTCTATCGGGCGATTCCGGGTAGCCGTCATTTCGGCAAAACCCAGCTATGCTGAAAGCAGAAAGATCGAATATAAATAGGTAATCTCATATTATTGGTAGCTCAGCAATTTGTAAGGCCTTGCAGCAGCAATCTGTGTCTTGTAGCTCGTGCAGTCTGTCTTCTCATCTGAGAAACTATAAACTATCAAGGAATTTTTATTTTGGGAAGTTTTTAAGGGTAATAGAAGATGGACGGACAAACAGATCGTAACAGTCACGAAGAGCGATCGCAGCGCCAGGAATACTTCAAAGACACTGCTTTGGGTTTGGTATCCACCAAGAGTTTTCCGGCAATTGTGGGGACTGCTGACATGATGCTGAAGTCGGCAGGAGTGATTTTAGTAGGATACGAAAAAATTGGTTCCGGTCACTGTACCGCGATCGTCCGGGGCAGAATTTCGGACGTGCGTTTGGCTGTGGAAGCTGGAGCTCAAACTGCCGAACAGTTCGGGCAGTTTGTTTCTAAGTTGGTGATTCCTAGGCCATTGGCTAATTTGGAAGTGGTTTTGCCGATCGGCTTTCGCCTGACTCAACTGTCGGAAAGCGGCAGTTATTCTCGGCTTAGCCATCAAGCGATCGGTTTGCTCGAAACCCGGGGATTTCCGGCAATGGTCGGTGCTTGCGATGCTATGCTCAAATCCGCAGACGTACACTTGGCAGCTTACGAGAAAATTGGCGCCGGTTTGTGCACGGCCATTATTCGCGGTGCAGTTGCAGATGTAGCAGTAGCCGTAGAGGCCGGGATGTACGAAGCTGAGCGAATTGGCGAGTTGAACGCGGTGATGGTAATTCCCAGGCCTTTGGAAGATTTGGAACAAACTTTACCGCTGGCGAGTTGCTGGATCGAACAGCGTCAACCTGTGATGATGCCCGTGTCGGTTAAGGAAAAGGAACAAGAATTGATCGAACTTCCAGATTTGGAGAAATTGAGGGTTTATGTAGAAGAAGAAATCAATCGCTAATTGGTAATTAGGCAACAAAAGTTTGTAGAAACGTGCTGCTGCAAATACTGAGACGCAGTTTGTCAAAAAAATATAGAGTTTACTCGGTAGGGCTGGTGGCAACAATTTATACTGAGTAGCGGTCTCAAACTTAATTGGCCGATCGAGCCGATCGCCGCCGTATCAAGAGACATAGAACACCAACTAAAACTAGGCTTTTAAGATCGAGTCGATCGCCTAAACAATGGAACTGACGAAGTAAATCCAGCCGAGGTGCAGACTCTTTCCACAGGATATAACTGCTGTTAAAATGAACCTAAAATCCTGTTTCCGGTAGATAGCCTACAATCAATTTGAGGGTAATCTAATAACGGGTGGCACAAAAAGAGAACTTTAACAGTTGTTCAACTCAAAACTGGCAGCAAAGGAATCAACCCCCAGAATCAAGCAATCCTGAAAGTTGACCTATGAACCTCAAACAATTTTACAAGCGCGGTTTGCACAGCGCCAAGAAAGGAAACTATAAAGCGGCGATCGACGATTTCGATCGCATCCTGCAACTCAATCCCGCCGATGCCAAAGCCTATAACAATCGCGGCTTGGTTTACTATTACATGAAAGACTACCAAAAAGCGATCGCCGACCTCAGCCAAGCCCTAGATATCAATCCTAATTTCTTCGAGGCTTACTTGAATCGAGGCAATGCTTGGCGTCATCTCGGAGAACACGAAAAAGCCATTGAAGATCTCAACTGCGCTTTAGCAAATAAGCCTAACAGCCACGCTATCTACAACAACCGGGGACTTGTACTTGCTAATTTAGGAAACTACGAAGAAGCAATAGAAGACTACAATCGAGCTCTATCTATCAATTCCCACAATTATAAAACCTATTACAACCGGGGGCGCGCTTACTACCTTTTAGGAGAAAAAGAGGCAGCAACGGAAAACTTTAACCAAACGCTGCGGTTGAATCCTAAATATATCAAAGCTTACATAAATCGAGGTCTCTGTTACCACCAATTAGGAGACAATACGCAAGCGATGGCCGATTACAACATTGCACTCGCTATCGATCCGCGAAATGTTTATGCCTATTATAACAGAGGTTGCGTTCGCTATAAATTAAAACAAATGCAGCTTGCAATTGAAGACTTTGACAAAGCAGTAGAACTAGATCCGAACTATGTTAAAGCTTATCTCAACCGGGGTTTAGCGCTGTATAAACTTGGAGATGTTACGGCAGCAAATAAGGATTTTTATCACGTAATGTGCATTAATGCTGAAGCTTATTTATACTACCAAGCCCAGCGCTGTACGCCTGATATTAATTCCTACTTCAAGGAAGCGCCACAGGTAGAACTTAATAATGCTGCCGAATACTACAACACAACATTAAATACGATGTCAACTTCTTTAAGTTCCGCAGCATTAAACGCGGTCTGGAATCAAGAAGATTTGGAGAACCGAGAGTCGATTATCTGTGAAGGTGAATTTATTAATGATTGATTTAGTCAGTAGTTAGTAACCATTAGTCCTGAGACTTATTGCCTCAACCTTCGATCGAGGAAAGCGCAGATGCAACGCACTGAAAATTAAACCCACATTCCGCAATCCCCAACGCGCAGCGTACATGGATTGAGTAGATCGAAGTGAATCATCCGAGACAATGGTAACTAGAAATATAGCCTTTCTCAAAAAGATGAGGTATGAATGACAGCTTATATAACCACTGAAATTAAGAGGGTCCAAGCCCAACTACGTACCTCATATGAGAGCTCGATCCGCTATATTCAATAATTTCTGTCCCAAACGATCGCCCAGTTCTCCATTCCTGAAAATTGAGGTGCGGAGGTGAGTTAAATCTGAGTCCGTCAAAAATGCGATATCAAAAACCAACTTTATTGCTGAATAGGGAAAAAGCCTCCTTCGCGCATTTCTTGAAAGCTCTCTTTAACCGCCTGAATGATGCGATCTGTGTCTTCATGAGTGTGAGCGGTGGAGAGAAAGCAGCTACGACCTTCGGATATGAAAATACGCTTTTCGAGTAAGTGAAAAAGTAGCGGATCTATCTCAACGGATGCAGCAGCGCGAAATTGCGATCCGAAATTTACAAGCCAGACAGATACTTCATTTTCTTTGAAATAAGCATTCAGGGTTTCAACGAGGTGCGAAGTTCGCTGATTCAACTGCTGCTGAAGGGTTGGGCCTTGACTTTTAAGATAGCGCAGTACGGAACGCGCAGCAGCCAGAGCAAGTGGGTGCTTGCAAAAAGTGCCGGCAAAAATTGTTGTTTTTACCTGGGGGTAGGAATCATCACCGTAGTTCCACAAACCGCCGTCAATTTTATCCATATAAGCAGCTTTTCCCGCGATAATTCCAATGGGCATACCGCCCCCGACAATTTTACCGTAAGTTGCAATATCTGCTTCAATGCCAAACCACGCCTGCGCGCCACCTTGATGAATTCGGAAACCACTAACCATTTCATCAAAAATCAGCGCAATTTCTGATTCTTTTGTTAATTGCCTGAGTTGCTGGAGAAATTCTTTGGGTTGCAAATCGAGACGGCTGCTTTGCACCGGCTCCACGAGAACCGCGGCTAATTCGTGCTGGTGAGCTTTGATAATTTCCAGGGAATGAGGGCTTCCGTAATCCAAAACTAAAACATCTTCAATAAAATTAGCGAGAATTCCTGGCGCTTTTGGAATGGTGCATAAATCGCCATTTATCTTTTTTACAACTGCGAGAGTTCCGTCAAAATGACCGTGATAAGAACCAGAAAAAAAAGCAATTTTATTGCGTTTAGTTGCCGCTCTAGCTAATCGTAGAGCTGCCATCACCGCTTCAGTGCCGGTATTAGAAAAAGCGACGCGCTCCATTCCCGTTAGTTCGCAGATTAATTCTGCAACTTCTCCGGCAAGTTCTGCTTGTGCACCAATTTGCACACCGCGATCGAGTTGCTCTAATAGGGCTTCTTTAATAAAAGGCGGATTGTGACCGAAAAGATTGATGCCCAATCCCATCGTGATATCGATGTATTCATTGCCATCAACATCCCACATTTTAGAGCCAAGCGATCGCGAGGCGACAATCGGATAAAACATCTCCTTGACAGGAAAGCGAAACCCATCAGAAGCCCGATTGTCCGCGAGAACCGGACGGTATTTTTGCGCGAAATTCTTAGAGGTCTTGGTGCGAGCTGTGTAGCGCTCTATCAGGGCTTTCATGTGTCTTTGCTGTAATTGTTCGTTCATTTTGAATTTTCCAGAGTTTGACTTAGGTAGGTAGGGGCGCAATGCTTTGCGCCCTTACAGGTTTTAATTGCGACTATCTATCAAGCCACAATCGACGAGATAGGAAAAATAAGTCCGAAACAAACTCGCATCCGCTGGCGGGCAGATAATATTTGTTCCAGAAAGTCCCTTCAACGCATTCTGGCAATCGAATTGCAGCGTGGCAGATTTAGCCATTTCTGCTGACGAAACTTTTTCGGAGAAAAGACTGACAAGCGGATACAACGCATTTTCTGGAGAATATCCAGCGCGATCGATTATTTCTGCTTGCCAAGTCTCAGAAGAAACTCGTTTGATTGGATAACCCATTGAGCAAATCCAGCCAAGCAATTCACTCATTTGAAAGGACTGAGGGTTGACTAAATGAAAAGTCTTTCCGAGCAATTCTTTTTGCCTCGAAAGATGAACGATCGCTCTGCTCACATAGTCAACAGGCGCTACATTCATCAGCTTATCGTCATCGGGCGCACATCCAAGTTGCACGCAACCAGCGATTAACCTGTACAGTAAATCGCTGGGATTGCAGGCTCCTGTTTGGCTGTCCCCAGAAATGCGGCCCGGCCTGTAAATGCTAACAGGAATCCCGCGATCGCGCGCGACCTCTACTAACTTTTCTGCCACCCATTTAGTCTGAGTGTAAGCGCCTTTGAGACCCTCTCCGGGAGTGAGTTCGTCCTCCTCTCGCACGACTTTAATCCCAGCTTCTCCCATTGCCGAGAAAACGGAAATCGTAGAAATTAAATGGACTGGTTTTAGCTTACTTTGACTCGCCAATCTCAGAACTTCCTGAGTCCCCAAAACGTTAGCCGGTTTGAGAACCGAGTAGGGATAAGTAAACTTGACAAACGCGCCATTGTGGTAAATGACATCAATTTTACTGGCTAAAACTCGGAACTGCTCCTCGGAAAGCCCCAAAAGTGGCTGAGACAAATCTCCAGCAATTGGGATAATGCGATCGCTGCTGGTTTCATCCCAAATTAAATAGGATTCGAGGCTGCTTTGAATCCGTTTTTTAGCTGATTCTGAATCTGCAGAACGGACTAGGCAATAAATTTCTGCTTGAGTTTGTTGCAAGAGGTCGCGGAGTAAAAAGGCTCCCAAAAAGCCCGTCGCCCCTGTTAAGAGAATGCAAGCTGGTTCAGTTTTTGCCTCGCTTAATAGAGTTGCAGGGCGAATTGCCGGATCTAAAACAACTTCAGCGTTAATATCGAAACTTGCAGTGCGATCGCCCGCAGCATCCGCCCCGTGCTTCACCTCAATATTCTTTGCTAAAGCAGCGACGGTAGGCGCTTCAAAGAAACGGCGCAAGGGCAATTCCTTTTGGAAAGAATCTCTTACCTTTGCTAGCAACTGAGTAATCAGTAATGAATGTCCCCCCAAATCAAAGAAATTGTCATAAATTCCCACTTTTTCCAGCCCTAGCAACTGGGCCCAAATCTCAGCAAGCATTTTCTCAACGGGAGTGCTAGGAGCGACAAAAGTATCTGCTAAATCGGCTCTCGCCACCTCCGGTGCTGGCAGCGCCCGCCGGTCTATTTTTCCATTAGCAGTGAGGGGCAATGCTTTCAGTACGACAAAAGCAGAAGGAACCATGTAGTCGGGCAGTTTTTCTTTGACAAATGACCGCAGCTCGTTAATAGCGATCGCTGATTCCCTCGCGGGTACAACATAGGCCACTAAGCGCTGATTCCCCGGTTCATTTTCCAGTAGCAAAACAACTGCTTCGCGCACAGCGGAATGTTGAGATAGCGCTGCTTCTATTTCACCCAATTCAATGCGGAACCCTCGCAGTTTAACTTGGCTGTCGGCCCGCCCTAAAAACTCAATATTTCCGTCCGGCAAATACCGAGCCAAATCTCCGGTTTTATACAGACGCGCTCCTGGTTCGGCGTCGAAGGGGTTGAGGATGAATTTTTCTTCAGTTAATTGGGGTTGATTTAGATAGCCGCGAGCTAAAGAAGCACCGCCGATATATAACTCGCCGGACACGCCAATGGGAACTGGCTGCAAGTGCGAATCAAGTAAATAAATCTGCGCGTTATTGATAGGGCGACCGAGAGGAACTGTCTCAGAAATGCAATTTTCTCGGTCTTTGATGGGATAAGCCAGCACGCCTACAGTTGCTTCTGTTGGCCCGTAATGGTTGAATACCGAACAGTCTGGGGCGTATTTCTGAATAGTTTCGAGCAAATTCCAACTTAAGGCTTCGCCGCCAAGGATTAATCGCTTTTTCGGCAAAACCTGCGCCGGATCGGAAGCAGTTAATAAAGCTTTTAGATGGGAGGGAACGATTTTGAGACAGTCAATGGAATGCTGCTGAAAGTAAGCAGCGATCGCCTCTGGATCGGTGGCGCGTTCCTGGGAAATTATGTGCAGGGTTCCTCCCGTACATAAAGCTGGAAAAATTACTGTATTTCCTAAGTCTGCTGCCAAGGTAGAAACGGTTGCGAAACTGCCACCTGATGGCAGGTTTAGCTGTTCCTGAATGCTGTAGAGGTAATTGACGAGCGATCGGTGTTCAATTGCCACTCCCTTTGGCGTGCCAGTGGAACCGGAAGTGTAAATGACATAAGCTAAATTTTCACCAGAGAGAGGTGGAGAGGAAGAGGGGGAAACAGAGGGAATTTCTGCGTCTAAGCAAACGATTTTTGCCTGAGTTTTTGGCAAGTTTTCGATTAGCTGTTGTTGCGTTAATAGCACTGCCACTCCGGCCTCCTGCAACATCAAGGCGAGCCGCTCTTTTGGCATGGCCGGATCGAGCGGCAAGTACGCGCCGCCTGCTTTGAGAATGCCGAGCATTCCGGCGATCGCATCCACAGATCGCTCAGCACAAATTCCCACTAATCCTTCGGATTTAACTCCTAATTGTTGTAGGTAATGAGCGATTTGGTTGGCGCGGGCGTTGAGTTCTCGGTACGTGAGCTGCTGATTTTCACAGATAACCGCAAGGCGATCTGGTACGCGCTCGACTTGTTGCTCAAATAGCTGGTGAATGCACTTGTCTTTTGGGTAATCTTTCTGTGTTTGGTTGAACTCAATTAAGACTTTGCGGCGGGCGCGATCGCTGAGAATTTCCAACTCGCCGAGAGCTGTTTCTGGGTGATTAGCTGCACTTTGTATTAAGGTGTAGAATTGCTCTGCTAAACATTCGATCGCTTGTTCCCCGATCGAGGCCGGATCGTAGTGAAACTCAGCGATGAGAGCATACTCTCGGCGCGCGCAGGAGAGTTTAACTTTGAAGCGATCGCCGCAGACATATTGCTGGTAAATTGAAAAATATACGCCAGCCGCCGCATACTTTTCTAGTTGTTCCTCAAACTCAAAACAAAATGGAAATCCAGCCGATGCGTTTATATCTTCCCGGTTGAAATATTCCTGCCATTTATAAGCATCGCTTTGGGATTGCTGAATTTCCTGCCATAATTCCTGAAAGGTAAAATTTTCTTGCAGTTGGCTGCGAAGCGGTAAAAAATTGGTAAATAGACCGAGTGCTGGCTCTAATTCTTCATATTTGCGATTGTCGAAGGCGGTGCCAACAATGATTTCTGCCTTTCCCAACCGCCGCCAGAGCAAGGTTTTCCAGCAAGCTAGAAAGAAAGCAGATATTGAGGTCTTGTAGCGGCGGGCGATCGCTTCTATTGCTGTTAGTAAACTCAGTTCTATTTTTACCTCAAAAAAATTCGGTGCAAATGGAGCGGACGCGCTGCTATTTCTATTTTCAAAAGGCAATTTTAAACTGGCTAGGGTCGAGTAATCCCGCTGAGTCCAATATGTTTTGCCCTCGGCCGCCTCTTCATCCTCAATCAATTCATTCTGCCATTCCGAATATTGGACATATTGCACCACTTCGTCGGCGAATTCCTCACCTTGCAAGCAAGCTGCATAACACTGGCTAATGTCTCGAATTAGATTTTTGATGGTGCGGGAATCGGCGCACAAGGAAGGCAGGCTGACAAACAAAATGTGCCTGTTTGCTGATAGATAAATTAAGGATAAGCGCCAAATTGGATTTTGCTCAAAGTTGAAAGCTGAGTGCTTTTCGTTTTGAAAAAATTCAGAGAGTTTAGCCGCTTGTTCTGGCGGGGTAAAGCATTCGAGATTAACGGTATTCCAGGAAATTAAGCTGCGATCGCTGATGACTTGAATCGGAAATTTAATCCCAGAACGTCGCTGAAAGCTCGTCCGCAGAATTTCGTGGCGATCGCTAACTTTTTGCAGCGCTTCTTTTAAGGCATTTGCTTGGAGATTGCCCTCGATCGAAATCGCACATTGAGCGCGATAAGCGGGGCTATCTTGTTGCAACAGCCACAGATATTTTTGTTGAGGAGAAAGCCGAAATCCATTAATTGTTTGCATTGGTTATATTGCTTTATGTTTTAGGATTGCTAGGGACTTATAGCGGTTCTCAAGTAAATGAAGTACGTAGTTGGGCTTTAGCCCTCTTCTTTACTCGTTATATAAGTAAGTTATCAGTCATACCTCATCTACCTGAGAAGAGCTATAGCGGTTCTCAAAAAGATGAGGTATGATTGACAGATTATACAACCAGTTAAACGTATAGGGCTCGCATCCCAACTACGTACCTCATCTTTCTGAGAACGGCTATATAAGTCCAAAGCTTATAGCTCAAGTCCGTTAAAAATCACATCTTGTACCATTGTCAAGAACAGGCAAGATGCCTGTTCCACAAGAGATGAATTTTATTGTGGAACAGGCATCTTGCCTGTTCCGTTGAAGTGGCGACTACTGGCAATTATAAATTCATACCAGAGTCAGATTTAGCCGACTTTTGCGGGATAAAAGTCAGCTTTTAAATCTCTGCTTCACCAATCATTTCGCCCATCGCCACCACAATTTTGCGCGACCCGACAAATGGATTGCGGCTGTGAGCCGCCAACATATTATCTAACATTAATATGTCGCCAGCTTGCCAAGGGAAACTAACGGTTGCCTGCTGATAGACGGTCTGAATTTCTGCCATTACCGAGTCTTCAATGGGAGTGCCGTCGCCGTAATAAACATTGCGAGGCAGGTTTGCTTCTCCAAAGACAGATAATAAGGAGTTGCGGACGGCCGGATCTAAGCAGGAAATGTGGTGCAAAGGAAGTTGGTTAAAAAATACCATCTCTCCAGTTTTGGGGTGCTTGGCGATCGCCGGTCTCCGCTTGCAAGTTCTGAGCTTATTTCCGTCTTTCCACTCAAATTCTATGCCCGCTTGACGGCAATATTGTTCCACCTCAGTTTTATGCGCCGTTTTGAAAAATTCTTGCCAGCTTACATCGAGTCCGTCGGTGTAGTTGCGGACGTACATCAGTTGCTTTTCGGCGAATTTTTCTCGGAGTTTGGGGTCGAGCAATTGGTAAACTTTCCGGCAATCAACGATCGGAGTTTCGCCGCCTGACTGCGCGGGTTGAACGCAGAAAAACCAGATTTTCATTGGCCAGCGGTGCAGGTGCGAACTTTCGTTGTGAAAGAAGATGGTTTGGTCGGCGGGATAAGGGGTCGAACCGTAAACTTTGCCGCCGATTCCTTCGCGCGGCAAATCTCCGTACTCGCCGAACAGTTGCGGACAAATCCCCAAGGCAAACTGCTCGAAAGTAGAAACCAAGGGCTCGGTGAAGCCTCGAAACAAAATTGCACCGTGTTGCTGCAATTTGGTCTCGATCGCAGTTCGGTTGTTTCTCGCCCAATCAATGAGATCGACATCGCTGGCAGCGGGTTTAATGACTAGCGGGAATAGTTCCCCAGGCTGGAGAAATTCGGTTTTTATCAACTCGCCGTCTGGCAGAGTGACTACTTTCGGTTTAACACTCTTAAACTTGCTAAAATTCAGCTTTTCGCGCTTGACTTCTTGCATTGCTTGTTGTTCTTTTTCCGCTTCTGTGAGAATTTCTAAGTTATTTAACCGAGTCTCAGGCTCCGCCGCAATGCTGTTGAGTAAGGTTTCAAAACGGCTGGCCATTTGCTCGATGGCGGCGGCCTCGAAAAGGTCAGTGTTGTATTTCCAAGTGCCTGCAATTCCTTGTTCGGTTTCTCCTACGAAGAGAACTAAATCAAATTTGGCAATGCCGCTGTCTTGTTCTATGGGAGTCAAAGTTAACCCGCCTAGCTCTAAAGCAGGCACGGGCATATTTTGCATGACGAATAAGACTTGAAAGAGCGGTGTTTGATTCAGGCTGCGATCGGGCCGCAATTCCTCCACCAATTTGTCGAATGGTAAATCCTGGTGAGCGTAGGCTTTTAAGGTGACTTCGCGCACGCGATCGAGCAATTCAATAAAAGTAGGATTGCCGCCCAGATCGCCGCGCAAAAGCAAGATATTGACAAAGAAACCAATCAGAGCTTCTGTTTCCAATTGGGTGCGGTTGGCGAGGTCGGTGCCGACCACCATGTCATCCTGATTTGTCGATCGATATAGCAGCGTTTCCAGAGCAGCTAGCAACGTCATAAATAGGGTGACATTTTGTTGGCGGCTCAGCTTGTTGAGCGCTGCCGAAAGGTTTGGGGAAAGCTGGAAAGGTTTAAGGGCAGCGCGATAGGTAGAAACAGCGGCGCGCGGTTGTTTGGCAGGCAGTTGCAGCACTGGTAAAGGATTGCCTAAGTGTTGCTTCCAATAGGCAAGTTTTGCTTCTAAAACTTCTCCAGAAAGCCAGTTTCGCTGCCACACGGCATAATCGGCGTATTGGATTGAAAGTTCGGGAAGTGGGGAGGGTTTGCCAGTGCAAAAAGCTTCGTAGAGGGTTGCCATTTCCCGCACGAGTACCCCGAGAGACCAGCCATCTGCAACGATGTGATGGATGGTTAGCAATAAGATAAATTCTGTGTCGCCTAACTGTAGCAAAGTGACTCGCATTAACGGCCAGTTTGCTAAGTCAAAAGGTTGTTGCGCTTCCTCGGCGGCGAGTCGCACAGCTTCTGCTTCTCGCTGAGATTGAGGAAAGTGCTGCAAATCTATAACTGAGAGGGCGAAAGTCGGTTCGGGAATTATCAACTGAACGGGCCGCCCTTCCACGGCGCCAAAAGTTGTCCGCAAGGCTTCGTGGCGATCGATAACTGCTTGGAAACTGCGCTCTAATGCTGTTAGGTCGATCGCACCTTTCAAGCGCACGGCTGCGGGGATATTGTAAGCCGGATCGCCCGGTTGCAACCGATCGAGAAACCACAGCCGCTGTTGTGCGAAAGAAAGGGGCAATTCTGGGCCTCGCGGTGCGCGATCGATGGGGGGTGCTTCCAGTTTTTGCTCGCTGCTGCTGAGAAGGGAAATGCAATCGCTCAAACTTGCCACTGTTGGCGATTCAAATAAGACGCGCAGGGGCAATTCAATTTTAAACGCTTCTCGCAGTCGCGCGATCGCCTGAGTAGCTAATAGCGAATGTCCTCCCAATTCAAAGAAGTTATCCTCGCTGCCAATTCCCTCGATGCCTAACACTTCGCTCCAGATGCCAGCAACCATTTCCTCCACAGGCGATCGCACTGCGGAGAGCGCGCTTTTTTCGGGTGCAGGCAGCGATCGGCGATCGATTTTGCCATTCGGCAAAAGCGGCAGCGCCTCCAGCAGCACGAAGGCTGAAGGCACCATATACTCCGGCAATTTTTGTTTTAAATCGCCGCATAATTCATCTGCCAGGCTCGACGATTGAGACTCTGAAAAACTATCCTTGTACGCAGCGATATAAGCAACTAAACGCTTGTTGCCGGGGTTATCTTCCCTGACAATAACTGCCGTCTCCCGCACCGCTGGATGTCGCTCCAATACAGCCTCTATTTCTCCTAGTTCGATGCGGAAACCGCGAATTTTTACCTGGCGATCGATGCGGCCTAAAAATTCGATCGATCCGTCGGGAAGCCACCGCCCTAAATCTCCGGTTTTGTACATTAAATCTTTGTCAATTCCCGGCAGCGGTTTTGCCGTATTTGGAAAGGGATTTTCAACAAAGCTTAATTGAGTATTCTTTTCATCTTTCCAATAGCCCTCGCCGACGCCAAATCCCGACACGCAAATCTCTCCCGGCACTCCCACGGGCACTAACTTCATCTGAGAGTCGAGGATGTAAAGATTTAAATTGGCGAGGGGTTGGCCGATGGATAGCGATCGCTGATTTTCCGGCAACGGTTTATCAATAATTGCCTGCGTAATATCGTCAGCCGCTTCTGTAGGGCCGTAAGCATTGACAACGCCGATCGAGGGATACAAACGCAACCACTGATTCGCCAACTCTACCGAGACGGATTCTCCCGTTACCATCATCCATTTTAAATTGGGGAACGCTCGTTGCTGCGGCGATAACTTTGAAAGATAGTCTGTCAATCCTCGGACAACGGTGGGAACGAGTTCGACGAGGGTTAATTTGTGTTTTTGAATTACCTCAAACAATTTTTCTGGATTGCAAATTGTTTCCGCGCCGACAATTACGGTTTTTCCGCCAATTAAAAGGGGCGCTAAAAATTGCCAAACCGAAATATCCGATGAAGCGGGGGCGCTTTGCAAAAAGGTAAATTCTTCAGTCAATCCCAGCGCCTCAAATTGGGCGTAAATGTGATTGATCGCGCCGCCGTGTCGGATAATAGCTGCCTTGGGCAATCCGGTGGAACCCGAGGTATAAATTGCGTAAGCTGGATCGGTGCCGCGATTGTTAGTTTCTAGATTGGCTGCGGGCAGTTTATCGAAACTTGTGCGATCGCATATCTGAACCTCGGCGGATATCGCCGCGCCCTCCGGCTTGACATCTAAACAAGCCAAATATTTTAACTTAGGGCAATAGTCGATTTGGCTTGCCAAAATCTCTAAAAATGAAGCGTCTGTTAAGAGAATCTGCACTTCGCTGTGAGAAAGCATATAGCGAATTCTCTCGGGAGGATAAGTGCTGTCAATGGGAACGTAGACTCCCCCCGCCTTTAAAATAGCGAGAATAGCGATGAGAAAATTCGGACTCCGTTTTTGCAGAATTCCCACCAGTTGTCGATTTTTGACTCCTAAACTCTGCAAAAATCTGGCGAGTTGATTCGCTTTTTCGTTCAGTTGGCGATAAGTTAACTGAGTTTCTTCAAAAACAACAGCTATGCGATCGGGCGTTTTTTCGACCTGGCTTTCAAATAAATCGTGAATCGTTCGCTCGACAGGATACTCTCTAGCATTGTCGTTAAAAGTTTCTAATAGCTGGCGGATTTCAGATTTGCTTAAAAAACTAAGATCCGCAATTTTAAGGTGAATGTTGTTGGTGACGTTTTCCAACAGATTGACATAGTGTGCCGTCAGTCTTCTGATGGTTTCCTCTTTGAAAAGCAAGTCGCTGTACTCAATTTTGCCGACAATCCGATTGCCCTCGACTTTCAAAGCAATTGTTAAATCATTTCCGAGTTCCGCGAGATCGCTTGCAGAGTGAATGTTTTCCCATAAGACAGCTACCTCAAAAATTGGACAGCGACTCTGAGTTTCGGAAAGTTTTAACAACCGCACTAATTCAGGAAACGGATAATTTTGGTGGGTGTAGGCCGCGATCGCAGTATCTTTGACTTGCAGCAGAAACTCTTTAAAAGTCAATTGAGGAGTTACAGTGGAGCGCAGCGGAACCACTCGATTAATTAAGCGATCGCTTTTTTCTGGATTATAAACCGGCGAGCCGACAATAACCTCCCTATTGCTCGTATATTTGTGGAGCAGTATTTTAGCGGTAGCGAGGAGAATTAGATAAATTGACAAATCGGATTTTTTCGCCAACTTAAAAATCGCTTCAGACAGTTCGCTCGACAGTTCAAATGCGACCTCTCGCTCTTTGCCGCTATCTAGCACAGGTCTTGCATAATCGGCTATCAAAGCAGTCTCCGGCAGTTCCCCGGAGAGCTTGTTTAACCAATAAATTTTTTGAGACAACAAGTTATCTGAAATGGGGGTCAGCGGCCTGATTTGATTGGCTACGGCTATCATCGATCGTCTCCTCACATTATTAAAAAAATTGGAAAAAGTTAGGGCAATTAGGAATTCAAGCAATCGGACAAGGCTTGTTGCAGAATCAGGCAGCCTTTTTTCAAAATCGGCCATTCTATAGTTAGCGGGGGCAAGATTTTGATCGCGGTATCATTTCTCCCAACTCTTTCGACGATTAATCCCAACTCGAAACACCGGGAAGTGACCTTTTTAGCAAAAATTGCACCGCCAAACTTGACGAAATCAATGCCCCAAATTAAACCAATTCCTCGGATATCTATTTTTGGGCTGATGGGGGCGATTTCTTCAGCGAGGAATTTTTTTAACAAAAACTCTTTCACTTGTACTTCTGGTTCAAGGCGAATATTTTCTCGATACTCTAGAGCAGCGGCAGCTCCTACGAAAGCGAGTTGATTTCCCCGAAATGTACCTGTATGTTCGCCCGGTTCCCAAATATCTAACTCGGGTTTAAACAACAGGAGCGACATCGGAAATCCGTAACCGCTGATCGATTTGGAAAGGATTACCATATCGGGAACGATATTGGCTCTTTCAAAGGAGAAGAATGGCCCTGTCCGCCCGCAACCGACTTGAATGTCGTCGCAAATTAATAAAATGTCGTGGCGCGAGCACAAGTCTCTGAGTTGTTGCATCCACTCGACGGGCGCGACAATTACTCCCCCTTCAGCTTGCACTGTTTCAAAAATAATTGCCGCTGGTTTTTCGATTCCAGAATTGACATCGTCTAGGACTGCTTCGATATAATCGATAGTGTTAAAACTTTCCATGAACCCATAAGGATAGGGCATAAAAGTGACGTTATTTAAACTCACGCCGGCCCCCGCTCTGGCGGAGATATTGCCAGTTGCAGCTAAACTGCCTAACGTCATGCCGTGATAGGCTCCCATGAATGAGAAAATGCCCGGTCTTTGCTTGATTTTTCTGGCTAATTTCAAAGCCGCTTCAACGGCATTCGTTCCCGTTGGGCCGCAAAACTGAACTTTATAATCCAGCTTTTTCGGTTCTAAGACAAACGAAAAGAATTTTTCTAAAAATTCTTTTTTGGCTGAGGTGTGCATATCTAATCCGTGGGCGATCGCGTCCGATTCCAGATACGCTATTACTTTATGCTTAATATAGTCATTGTTGTGCCCGTAATTCAGCGCCCCTGCCCCTGCTAAAAAATCGATATATTCCGCTCCTGTTTCGGAATATATGATAGAATCTTTTGCCCGATGGAATATATCGGGAAAATTTCGGCAATAGCTTCTGACATTAGACTCGCGACTTTCAAAAATATTTGCTTGCTGACTTGGCTTTTGTAGGGCGATGCGGTGCATGGCAACTTTCTCACTCCAGTTAATTTGTTAGTTACGCGGCGGACAATTCAAAACTAAACGTTACTTCTCTTTCCAGACTTAACGTCATGGGGTACTCGCGATCGATCGGCAACAGCAAGTCCTTCAGGAGCGCGTTTGGTTGCGCCAAAATGCCCTGAATCAATCTGTCGAAATCCTCCAGAATGTGAGTAATTGTGGCTAGATCGAAGCGGCGGAAATCGTAATTGATGCCGATGCAGAACTTGAGATCCGGATACACGGCAACAGTCAGGGGATAGTTAGTCTTGTAAAAATTCGGCGCATTGGAGAAAATCGTCGAGTTCGAGATTTCTAGATTGCCTTGCCATTTTTGCAAGAGTGAATCCACTGGCGCGTTTTCATACACCAAGATACTCTCGAACAAAGGCATACTTCGCGGCACTTGACTCCACCCTTGAATATCAACTAGCGGACTCCACTCGTACTGGCGCATTTCCAGCAATTGTTCTTGAAGCTGCTTGAGCCAAACTAGCAGAGATTTCTCAGAAGCTACCTCGATCCATACGGGCAAGCTGTTAACAAATAGCCCAATTAGCGGCTCGTCTTGTAGTAATTCTACTGGGCGTCCCGCCACCGTACATCCGTAGACGACTTTGCGATCGCCGCTGTAGTAACTCAGCAGCATCGCCCACAGTCCCTGAAAGATCGTACTCAATGTAAGCTGGTGCTGCCGCGAAAAAGATTGCAGCGCTGCTGTAGTTTCTGGCGATAAATAGATTCTCTGTTCGTCGTATTTTTCCTCGGAATTGAAGGCGCTGCTAGCATCTAGATTGGCGAGGGAAGTAGGCGATCGCAATTGTCCGAGCGCTTGCCTCCAGTACGTCTGGGCTTTCGCTACGTCTTGTTTTTGCAACCATTCGATGTAGTCTCGGTAGGGAATGCTGGGTGCTAAATCTACCTTTTTTCCCTCACAAATCGCCTCGTAAATTTGAAGCACTTCCGCGAGGATCGTGGGGATTGACCACCCATCCATCACGATAAAATGTCTGCTCCAAATAAATTGGTAACAGTTGTCAGCGAGGCGAAACAAAGTCAGGCGCATCAAACACTCTTGGGAAAGGTCGAACCCTAACGCGCGATCGCGATCCAGAAAAGTATTTAATTGCTCCTCTTGTTCGGCAAGATTGAGCCCCCGCCAGTCGAATTGCTCTAAGGGAACTGTTACTTGCTGATATACAACTTGTAACGGTTTGTTGATATCTTGCCAGAAAAAGCCTGTCCGCAAACTTGCGTGTCGGTTCGCTACTTGCTCCCAAGCGCTAGAGAAAGCGTCAACGTTGAGATTGCCCCGCAACAAAAAGGGCATTTGGAAAAAATACAGTCCCAATTCCGGCGCGAATAAGCTGTGGAAAAGAATGCCTTTCTGAATCGGCGAAAGTTCGTAAATATCCTCAATGTTTTCGGTTCTCATATATTGTTACCTGCGTTGGTTGATTTTCGCTAAGAAGCGATCGAGGTCTTTTTGGCTCAAATTTGCTTTTGGGAAGTCAGAAGGCGTGTAGGTTCCTGCTTCTTTTGACTGACAGTGGGCGGCAAGCGATCGCAAATTATCCACAAAATCTTTAGCTAGTTTTTCGATGGTGGTTCGCCGGTAGACTGCTTCGCTATACCTCCACTCTAGTTGCAGCCTATTTTCTCGCACGCCGGAGTCAATTTCGATCGGATAGCGCCGATTTCCTAGCAGGATGCTGCTCGTACTTTCAACTAGCTCAAACGCAAAATATTCAGGCACAATCGGATCTAATTGTTCGCGGTAGTTAAATCTAACCTGCGATCGATCCAAGGCTTGCAGGTGCGCCGCTACTTCTGCGCCATCGCTCAAATAGCGCAGTACCCCAAAGCCAGCGCCTCGATTGGGTACGCCCCGCACCTGCTCTTTAATCGCCTTTAAAGCTTCCCCCGGCCCAGAAATTCCCTTCAAAACAAGCTGCACCGGGAAAATCGCCGTAAAGCAGCCAATAGTGCGCGACAAATCGATATCTTTGGCAAAAATTTCTCGCCCCGAAGCCTCCAAATCCACCAGCAAGGAATCCGCTTTCGTCCATTGATTAAAAGTTTGCACCAATGCAGTCAGCAATACTTCGCTCGTTTGGGTTCCATAAGCTGCTGGCACTTTTTGCAGTAAAGTGCGAGTTTCTTCAACATCGAGCAAAACTAATACAGCGTTTTCCCGATCGTTGCTGGGAGAATCAACCGGCAGTTTCGAGACTTCTTGACGGGCAGCAAGCCAGTAATCTCGCTCTTGCTGAATTTGTGGCGATTTGGCGTACTCTTGCAGAAATTCTGACCACCGTTTAAAAGTTGCTGTTGCGGGCGGTAATTCTACGGATTGCCCCTGACTCAACTGCGCGATCGCCGCCGAAAGTTCCTCTAGCAAAATTTGCCAGGAAACGCTATCTGCCGCCAGTTGATGAATCGTTAATAGCAGGCTATTGGGGCGATCGTTTCCCATGTTAAACAAAGCCAATCGCCAGAGAATTCCCTCGGCTGGATTCAAACTTTCTTTTAGCTCTGCTGCCGTTCTTTCTAAAGTAATTTCTCGTTCGCTAGCTGGCAACACCGATAAATCGATGTATGAGAAAGGTTCTGTTTTAATTTCATCTAAACTACAGTACATTTGCTGCCAGCCCGATTCTGTCTGGAGAAATCGCAGGCGAAGAATGTCGTGGCGATCGAGCAATTTTTGCACCGCTTGCTGCCACAGTTCGGGAGCGATTGCCGAGTTTGTTTTAAATAAAAAGCTCTGGCATTTCCCGGAAATTTTTTCTTCTAAAAATTCCTGCTGTATGGGGAGAACAGGCAGCAGTTTTTCAGTCGTCTCAATTGTGGCTGCAACGGCTGCAAGTTCCGCCACCGTGGGGCACTCAAACAGTTGTTTGGGCGTCACGCGCAAGCCGGCTTGATTGATTTTGGCGACGATGCGAATGCTGGATATCGAATCTCCGCCTAACTCGAAAAAGTTATCATAAATTCCTACTTTTTCGACCTCTAGCATTTGCCCCCAAATCCGGGCGATAGTTGCCTCGGCAGGCGTGCGGGGTTCTGCGAAAGTTCCTTCTAAATTCGCTCTGGCAATGTCGGGTTCTGGGAGCGATCGCCGGTCTACCTTTCCGTTAGGAGTTAAAGGCAAACTTTTGAGCGTTACAAAAGCCCAAGGCACCATGTACTCAGGCAATTTTGTCCCTAAAAAACGGCGAAGTTCGCTGCTGCTTGGTGCTTGTTTCTGGTTAGAAACCAAATAAGCCGCGAGGCGCTTTTCACCGGGCGCATCTTCCCGCGCCACCACTACAGCCTGCGCGATATCTGGATGCTGCCCTAACGCCGCCTCAATTTCTCCCAATTCAATGCGGAAGCCCCGGATTTTTACTTGACTGTCAATTCGCCCGATGAATTCGATGTTTCCGTCTGGCAAATAGCGAGCCAAATCACCCGTTTTATAAAGATGTGCCTGCGCGTCAAAGGGATGGCGAATAAATTTTTCTGCGGTTAATTCGGGGCGGTTGAGATAGCCCCGCGCTAGACTGCTGCCGCCGATGTGCAGTTCCCCGGGCACGCCTATTGGCACTGGCTGCAAATGGGAATTCAGTAGATAAATCTGGGTATTTGCTATAGGTCGGCCGAGTGGAACTGTCTCGGAAATTCCTTTCAATTCCTCGCCATACACTTGATAGGTGAGTACGCCCACCGTCGCTTCTGTTGGCCCGTAGTGATTGAAAATAAGGCAATCTGGATTGATTTTACGAACCTTTTCAATTAGCTCCCAACTAGCAGCTTCACCGCCTAAAATTAGCCGTCTTCGCGGCAAAATAGACTCGGCGACAGCAGAAGTTAAAAGAGCAGCAAGGTGCGATGGAACAATCTTGAGGCAATCGATAGAATGGCGGCGGAAATATTGGGCCAGTGCTTCTGGATCTGTGGCGCGCTCCTGGGATACTATGTGGAGGCATCCACCCGAACAAAGTGCCGGGAAAATCGCTGTATTTCCTAAGTCTGCCGCGAAGGTGGAAACGGTGGCGAAACTGGCATTTGCTGGCAGGTTTAATTTTTCCTCAATAGCGTACAGGTAATTGAGCAGTTGCCGGTGTTCGATCGCTACTCCTTTGGGAGTGCCAGTGGAACCGGAAGTATAGATGACGTAAGCTAAATTGTCAGAAGAAACGCGAGGCGTGTAAGATGCAGAAACAGCGGGAATGTCTGTATCGATGCAAACAATATTTGCCTGAGTTTTCGGCAAGCTTTCGACGAGTTGCTGTTGCGTTAGCAGCACCTGCACTCCGGCATCTTCTAGCATCAGTGTCTTGCGATCTGCTGGGGTTGCTGGATCTATTGGTAAATACGCGCTACCTGCTTTGAGAATGCCCAGAATTCCCACAATTGTTTCTAAAGAACGATCGGCGCAAATGCCGACAATTGCCTCTGGTTCAACTCCCAAGTTTTGCAGGTGATGGGCGAGTCGATCGGCGCGATCGTTGAGTTCTCTGTAGGTGATTGTTTGGTTTTCAAAGACAACGGCAATGGTGTCTGGTGTGCGATCGGCTTGTTCTTCAAAAAGCTGGTGAACGCACTTGTCTTTCGGGTAATCTTTCTGGGTTTGGTTGAACTCGACGAGAAGCTGGTGGCGATCGCGATCGCTGAGTATATTTAATTGACCGATCGCAGATTCTGGATTTTTTACCGCACTTTCTAAAAGCGCCTGAAAATGTTGCGACAAGCGCTTGACATCTTCAGCTTCAAATAAAGCCGAATCGTAGCGAAACTCGGCGATTAAGCAATTGCCTCGTGAAAGGCAGGAAAGTTTAAGTTTGAAGGGTTCTACGCAGGCATCTTGCCGATCGAGGAAAAATGAAACGCCAGACTCGCCATATTTCTCTGGCTTTGTTTCGTACTCAAAGCAGATGGGCAAAAAAGCGTTACTTTTATCGGATTCTAGAGTTTCTTCCCAGGTGAAATATTCTTGCCAAGTGTGAATATCTTTGAGATTTAGCTCAACTTGCCGCCAAACTTCTGCAAAACTGAATTCGTCTTGCAAGTCGCATTGTAGGGGTAAGTATTTGCACAGCAGCCCCAGAGAGTGTTCTAATTCTTCATATTTCCTGCCGTTTCCAGTTACGCCGACGATCGGGTTTGGCTGTCTGGTAAGCCGCGCAATCAGAATTTGCCAGCAAGTCAGCAGGAAGGCAGAAATATCGCTTTTGTGCTTTGGGGCGATCGCTTCCAGGCTGTCGAACAAATCACCCCGAATTTCCACCCTTTCTACTAGCGGCTGAAATTCCCCTTCGGAATTCTTCTTTTCCCAAGGAAGCGTTAATAAATCCAAAGATTCAATGTTCAGCTTTCGCCAGTATTCTTGGCCGATTGCCGTTTCTTCTGATTCGAGTAACTCATTTTGCCACTCAGCAATATCGGCATATTGCATGGGTTCGTCAGAAAGTTCTTCCCCCCGCGTGCAGGCTGTATAGCAAAGGCTGAGTTCGCAGGTAAAATTTTTCAGGGTGACGCTATCTGCAATTAAGGCAGAGAAGTTCGCCAGCAATAGGTATTTATTTTGTGCCAAAGTGACTAAAGAGATGTGCCAAAGTGAGGCAATTACTTCCTGAAAAAGCGCTTCAATTTTAGCTTCTTGTTTTTCGGGAGACAAACCGCTGAGATTGTGTTCCGAGATGGGGAGTTCAATCGTGGAGGCGATCGCTTGCAGGGGTAGTGTCATCCCCGGCAAGCAGTGAAAGCTAGTCCGCAGGATTTCGTGCCGGTTCACGACATTTTGCAGCGCACTTTTAAGAATCTCTTTATCGAGGTTTCCTGTAATTAAAATTGCACCTCGAACGCGATAGGTATGTTTAGGATTATTTTGCTGTAACCCCCACAGGTGCCGTTGCTGTGGAGAAAGTCTAAACCCTTCGATTGTTTCCTTTTGCATATCTACTGTTCCTTTCATGGGTCTAAATGTCTTGACAGCTAAACGGTTCTGCCATCCCGACAACAACTCGACGCGAACCAGAAAATGGGGTGCGTCCGTGCGCGGTTAGCATATTATCTAGCAGCAAGACATCTCCTTCTTCCCAAGGGAAAACAGTGGTTGCTTGCTGATAGCAGCGACGAATTTCGTCTAATATAAAATCTTCAATGGGCGAGCCATCGCCGTAATAAGCATTGCGGGGTAAATCTTCCTGCTTAAAAGAAGTTAAAAGCTCTTGGCGAACGACGGGTTCGAGATTGGAAATGTGGAAGAGGTGAGCTTGATTAAACCACACCATTTCCTGAGTTTTTGGGTGCTGGGCGACAGCTTGACATATTTGGCGCGTTCTCAAGCGATCGCCACTTTTCCATTCTAACTCAATTCCCGCTTTTTGGCAATAGTCTTCTACCTCAATTTTGCAATCGGTATTGAAGACATTTTGCCAGGATAAATCTACGCCACCGCCGTAATTTCGCACATACATTACCTTTTTTTGGGCAAACTTTTCTCTAATCTTTGAATCCAGGCTTTCAAACACTTGGCGGCTGTTAGCGATCGGGGTTTCTCCTCCCTGTTCGGCTTTCTTGACGCAGAAAAAAGCGATTTTCAGCGGCCAATTGCGAGAATAAGCCATTTCATTGTGCAGCGGGATGAATTGCTCGGCAGGATACTCGGTGGAAGTGTAGATATTTCCGCTCACTTGGCTGCGCGGAGTCGAGCGAAAAGAATATTCCAACAAGTCGCCAGCAAGAGTTTGAATAAACTGCTCGAAACCGTTCACCCCGCCGACTTCAAAGTCTCGAAAAAGTATTCCTCCGTGCTTCAATAACTGCGTTTCAATTGATGAGCGATTGTTCTGCGCCCAACCTGCGAGATTTAATTTTTCTACTGTTGGCTGAACAACTAGAGGTAGAAGGTTTTCGGGCTGGAGGTAGGCGGTTTTGACTAATTCCTCTGAGGAGAGGCTGACGGCTTTGCGCCTAACCGATCCTAACTTTTGGGAATTTAAATTCTTTGTTTCTGTATTTGTCATAGTTTTGGTTTTTGTGAAAACTTTATCCATTTTCCAGAAAAAACATGAGAGATTGATCCATCATTTTTAACTTTTCATAACTTTGCGTTTAGCCATTTTTAATTTTTGAATTCCCGAAATCTGAATTTGTTTTTCCTGCTCGATTTGGTGCTGCTTTTCTGCTTCGGCAAGAATTGCTGCCAAGTCGTCGATCCTGATATCTGGCTGGATGACTGCCTGGTTGAGGAGGGTTTGGAAACCTCTCACCATTCGGGCAACAGTCGCAGCCTCAAATAAATCTGTTTTGTAGTCAAATAAGCCTTGAATTCCTTCTGAAACCTCCCAGAGAGTGAGGCTTAAGTCGTGTCTGGACATACCGACATCGAATTCCAGAACGCTCAAGGTCAAACCAGCTAACTCCAGGGGTGGCATGGGTGCATTCTGGAGAACAAACCACACTTGAAACAGCGGGTTATAGCTGAGATTTCGCTCCGGCTGCAATTCCTCCACAAGCTTTTCAAAAGGGACATCGGGATGAGCGTAAGCTGCTAACGCTACCTCGCGCGTTCGACGGAGTAGTTCGCGGAAAGTTGGATTGCCTGCGGTGTCAATTCGCAGCACTAAAGTATTGACAAAAAATCCAATCAGTTCCTCTAATTCCAGGCGGTTGCGATTGGCAATGGGAGAGCCAATAGCGAGGTTATCCTGTTTTAGGTAGCCCGATAGCAAGGATTGAAATGCTGCCAGCAACGTCATAAATAGGGTGACATCTTGTTGCTGACAGAGCGTTTTCAGCCTTTCAGTTAAAGAAGCAGAAATCAGAAAAGATTGCTGCGACCCTCGGAAAGTTTGTACGGGAGAGCGCTGTTTATCTGTTGACAGCACAGCTAAAGTGCCTCCCAATTGCTGTTTCCAATAAGCGATCTGTTTTTCTAATTTCTCTCCGTGGAAATGCTGCCGCTGCCAACTGGCGAAGTCGGCATACTGTACGGGAAGTTCGGGCAATGGAGAGGGTTTGCCAGTGGAAAAAGCTTCATAAAGTGCGGCTACTTCTCGCACCAATACCCCCATAGACCAACCATCAGAAATAATGTGGTGTATCGTCAGCAGCAACACATATTCTGCCGGACTAAGTTGCAGCAGAGTGCCCCGCAGTAAGGGCGATCGCGTTAAGTCAAAGGGGCGTTGGGCTTCTTCAAGAGTACGCTGCTCAATTTCAGCTTGCTGCTCAGTTTCTGGTAAATGTTGCAAGTTTACCACCGACAAAGCGAAATCCAAGGAAGGAGAAATCAGTTGAACAGGTTCCCCGTCCACTTCTGCAAAAGCAGTCCGTAAAACTTCGTGACGCCTGACAATTTCATTGAGTGTTTGTTGCAGTGCTGACAAATTCAATTGCCCTTGCAAACGCACAGCAGCAGGAAGGTTGTAGGCAGGGTTTTCGGGAGACAATCGATCGAGAAACCACAGCCGTTGCTGGGCAAAAGAAAGGGGAGCCGAATTTTGCTGCGATCGCCTGGGAATGCGCTTAGATTGCTCGGCCTGTACTGCCTCTTTGCTTAATGCTTTGAGGAGGAGCGATCGCTGCTGGGGCGAGAGGTTTTTCAGTCGTTCTGAACGATTAGCAGACATGATGATTCACCTCTTCGGAGCGATCGCTGTTTGCGATAGTTAAGGAAAGCTTTGCTGCTATTTTTAGCTGGTCGTTTAAAACAAAACTGATATCTGCTTCAGTGGTGAGGGGATTGGCAAGGACGGCTCGAAAAGCAACAATCGGAATGGTTTTGCCATAACAGGTGTTTTGCACGGTTGTTCGCGATACGAAGGTGTCGCCGGCTTGCCGCTGGGCCTCCTGAAGGCGCTCGTTAAATTGATTGATGAAGTAGTTTTCTGCTTCGGTTAGTTGTTTTTTGGCTGCTTTTTCCCTGAATTTTTCTGGAATGTAGCGGTATAAAAGAATATTAATTTGGGGTTCTAGGAGCAATTCAAATGCTGGATTTTCCCGAATTAAATTGACCAAGTGCTGGGTTTTATGGATGCCTGCATCTATCAAAAACTCATAGCCTTGATGGCCGATGATATTTAAGGCGGCTTGCAAGAACAAACTCGCACCGGATCGAGAGCCTTCGAGAGAGCGCTTGCCTAGATCGATCGAGTCTTTTCGCACCGTGTAGGGCGCGTGTTTTTCAATAACTTTGGCGGTTTGGGGATTGCGGAATAAAACCATACCGATTCCCATTGGCAAATACATTTGTTTGTGTCCGTCAATGGTGACGGAATCTGCTAGTTGAATGCCTGCTAATTTGTGCCGGTGACGTTCGGAAAAAAGCACTGGGCCGCCCCAAGCGGCATCGACGTGAAAGTGAGCGTTTGCTTCTTGCGCGATCGCGGCTATTTCTGGAAGCGGATCGATACTTCCCGAATCGGTGCTGCCTGCAACACCGATAATTGCCAGAACGTGCAGGTTGCGATCGCGACATTCGGCTACAGTTTGGCGCAGCGCTGCCACATCCATGCGGTGATTGGAATCGGTGGGGATTTTTAGGAGATTGCGATCGCCAATGCCTAATAAACCGGCTGCCTTTTCAAAAGAATAGTGCATCAAACTGGAGCCGATTATCGCCATTCCCTTGTAGCCGTAAAACTCTAAAGCTGCGTAAAAGCCTTCTTTTTCAATGCCATTAAAGTTATTTTTTGGCCCTAAAGAAGCGTTGCGAGCGCACCACATCGCTGTGATATTAGCTAGGGTGCCGCCCGTTACCACGATACCGAGCGTGCTATCGCTTTTTTGAATGTGCTGGTTATAAAAATCCTCAGAAAAATCGTAAATTAATCGGTGCATCATTGCCAAAGTCTGGCGCTCGCAGGGGCTTAAAACTTTGGCAGTTTCCATCTTGACTAAATTTTGATTCATCGCGATTAACAACTTCGCGATCGGGCGCACAAAATAGGGAAGTGCGCTCGTCATGTGACCGATATATCGGGGGGAAGATGTGTGAATGGAATGGGCAACGAGGGTTTGGGCCAAATCATCGATATAATTCCCAACATCTGCAGGAAGGGCGGGAATTTTGTTTTCCGTAAACTCCTGAATAATTAACTCTAAGTCAATATCTGTACTAGCGGTTTTTGCGTACAAAAAATCTTCAACTAGGGCAGAAATTCGCTCCTCCATTGCTTCTTCTGCCAAAAATGATTTTTCTGAGGCGCTGAATAGCTCCATCAACTTTTCTTCAAGTGGGGTAACAGAAGCTTTTAATTGCTCCATTACATCTTGAGAATTTTGGGCTTTTACTGTTTGTTGAATCATCCCGAATCAATCCTATTAAATGGGCTTTTTAATCTCCTCTCCCCCAAGGAAGCCTTAAGTAGAGAAGGGCTTTTTGTGCTTTTTTACCAAACCCGATATAGCGGTTCTCAAGCGTGGTGAGGTATGGGGGCTTTGTCCTATGCCTATGCCCTATGCCCTATGCCCTATGCCCTAGAAGCACCTCATGTTACTGAGAAAGGCTATATTTACTCAGACGCCATCACAGTTTGTGCTGACTCTCCATCCACTTTTTCTAAGATGTCTAGCAATTCATCTATCTGGTTAGAATCGGCGTTTGCCAGAATTTCTTCCTCGATTAGTTCAGCTAAGTTCTGAATAGTGGGAGCGGCAAAAAAATCGCACAGCGCTAACTCTACTCCAAAGCCCGATCGCACTCGCGATATTAACTGCGTTGCCATCAGAGAGTGACCGCCGAGGTCAAAAAAGTTTTGGTTAGTTCCTACTTTTTCTAGCCCTAAAAGAGCAGTCCAAATCTCAGCAATTTCTTCCTCTGTGGGCGTTTGTGGCTCAGTGAAGGCTGTTTCATCAGAAACGCGATCGCACCTTTGAGATAAGGCGAGGCGGTCAATTTTTCCGTTGGGCGTTAGCGGCAGCGCATCTAATAGCACAAAACCTGAAGGCACCATGTAATCGGGCAGTTTGTGCTTCAAGAACGAACGCAATTCGGAAATAAGTTCTGACTGCTGATTTCTGAACTCTGAGTTAGGAACTAGGTAAGCGACTAGGCGCTGATTGCCCGGTGCATTTTCTTGTAGCAAAACAGCAGCGGTGGACACAGAAGAATGTTGAGAAAGTGCTGCCTCTATTTCTCCGAGTTCGATGCGGAAACCGCGAATTTTTACTTGGCAATCGCCACGGCCCAGAAATTCTATATTACCATCCGGCAGGTAACAACCGATATCGCCTGTTTTGAACAAAACTTTTTGATGATAATTACCCAGAAAATCTAATTTTTGTTGCCCAAACGGGTGAGAAATAAATTTTTCCGAGGTTAAGTCGGGGCGGTTTAAGTAGCCCTTTGCCAATCCATCGCCGCCGACGTAAATCTCGCCGGGAATTCCTATCGGAAGGGGTTGCAAATTGCGATCGAGCAGATAAATTTGCGTGTTGGCGATCGGGCGACCGATTGGCACTTTCTCGGAACAGTTAGTTGCATCATACCACGTCACGTCTGCAGCTACTTCAGAAGAGCCATAAAGATTGATTAATACCCCCTGGGGCATCTGCTCTCGAAATTGCTGGCAAAGTTCCAGCGGCAGAGTTTCTCCGCTGCAAATCCAATATTTTAATTGAGGTAAACGCCTGTCTAGATCGGGGAAGGAATCTAAGATAGCGCGCAACAAAGAAGGAACTAGCACCAGTCGGGTTACATTTTGCTTTGATAAGGTTTGAAGGAATTGGTTAATATCTTTGACGGATCGATCGGGAATAATGACAGTTGGCAACCCGTGCAGCAAAGGAGCAAAGATTTCCCAAACCGAATCGACAAAATTTAAGGACGTTTTTTGACAGCAAATATCTTGTTCGATAAAAGGGTAGGGGTTCCAAAAACAGCGATTGACTGTACCTCGGTGGGTGCCGAGTACGCCTTTGGGAGTGCCTGTGGAGCCGGAAGTGTAGAGGACGTAAGCGAGGTTTTCAGCTTCCACTTTAACAGCGGGATTGCGATCGCTCTGGCGGCAAATTTCCTGCCATTCGGCGTCGATACAGACGACTTTTGCGCTGTGTTCGGGGAGGGTTTCTAGGAGGTTTTTTTGAGTCAAAAGCACCGGAACTTTTGCGTCCGCCATCATGAAAGATCGGCGTTCTTGGGGATAAGCAGGATCGATAGGAACGTAAGCGGCACCGACTTTTAAAATGCCCAAAATGGCCACCAGCATCGACAGCGATCGCTCTAAGCAAATTCCCACCAAAACTTCGGGTTTTACGCCTAGAGATTGCAGGTAATGCGCCATTTGGTTGGCTTGGGCATTCAATTCGCGGTAAGTCAACTGTTCATTTTCGCAGATTGCAGCCACTGCATCTGGGGTTCGCTCTGTTTGCGCTGCAAATAACTCGTGAATTGAGGAATTTTTGGGGTAATCCGCTTGGGTGTCGTTCCACTGTACAAGTAATTGTTGTTGTTCAGCAGCGCTCAATAAGCATAAATTCGATAGTTTTTGGTGAGGATTGGCAGTTATTCCTTCCAGTAAAGTTTGCAGGTGTCCGAGCATCCGCGCGATCGCACTGTCCTCAAAGCGGCTGCGATCGAAAATAATTTTCAGCGTCAATTCCGCACCGGGAATTGCCATCACGGTTAGAGGATAATTCGTTGTTTCTAAAGAGCGAACATTCTCTACTTTTAAGTTTTGAATCTTCTCCTGCAAAGAAGCATCCGAAGGATAATTTTCAAAAACGACCAAACTCTCAAATAGAGGTAAACTCCGAGGAACTTCGCTCCACCCCTGTACCTCAACGAGGGGGCTGTACTCGTACTGCCGCGCCTCAAATTGTTGCGTTTGGAGTTGTTTCAACCAGGATAAAATACTATCCTGCGGGTTAATTTTTACGCGCACTGGCAGAGGATTTACGAACAGCCCCACTACCGATTCAGCACCGATTAACTCTGGCGGGCGCCCGGAGACAACCGTACCAAAAACCACATCTTCCTCGCCGCTGTACCGGCTCAAAAGTAGCGCCCAAGCTGCCTGTACGAGGGTATTTAATGTTAGCTGATGCTGCCGCGCGGCAGATTGCAGTGCGGCGGTGGCTGTTGCAGAAAATATCACCTGCTGTTCGCCACTACTTTCTAAACGGTTTCCCGCGACAATATTGCCCCGGGCGATCGCAGTTGGGGCTGCAAAACCTTTGAGAGTTTGCCGCCAAAATGACTCAGCCGCAGATAAATCTTGCTGGTGCAGCCACGCGATGTAATCCCGATAAGGGCGAGGGCGTTTGAGGTGCAATTCCTCGCCCTGGGAGAAGGCTTGATAAAATGCAAAAACTTCATCAAGGACGATCGCCAGCGACCACCCATCTAAAACTAAGTGGTGGTGGCTTAAAATAAACTGAAAAGTATCTGCTTCTAACTGCGCCAGTGCAATGCGAATTAATGGAGCTGATGTCAAGTCAAAGCCCTGCTCGCGATCGGCTTTTAGGAACATTTCTAGCTGCTGTTGTTGTGCACAGGCCGAGAGCGATCGCCAGTCCATCTGCTGCCAAGATAATGCAGCCTCTTGACGCACCGCTTGCACGGGTTCTTTCAATTTTTTCCACACGAAACAAGTCCGCAAAATGGGATGCCTGTCTACCACTTTTTGCCAACTTTTTCTAAAAGCTGAAACATTGAGATCGCCGCGCAAGACGCACAGCAGTTGCCCGAAATATACGCCCGATTCTGGCTGGTAAAGGGAATGAAAGAGAATGCCCTGCTGCGCTGGGGAGAGGGGATAAAAATCTTCGATATTGCCTTTTATCATATTAAAGCTCTGCCAAAATAGCGGTAATGTTGTCTAAATCGTCCTGGCTCCACTGGCTCCACTTAAACTCTGCAAAGTCAGAAGGAGTGCAGCCGCCGGCGTCGGGGGACTGACAGTATTGAATTAGCGATCGCAGAGATTGTATAAAGCCCGCTGCAAAACTTTCAATGCTTTCTCGTCGGTGAAAGTTTTCGCTGTACGTCCAATCTAATTGCAGCTTGTTGCTGGCAATAAATCCGTTAATTTCCAGCAGGTAACGCCGATTTCCGCGCGGGCTGCGAAGGGGGCCACTAGGCTCGGAGGACAGCATTAATAAAGAAGATTTCGGCAGCACTTGGTCAAACTGTCCGAGATAATTAAAGCTTACCTCAGCTTGCGGCAGTTTGTGCATTTTTTTAGAAAAATCTCGGTTTAAATATCGTAGAACACCGCAGCCCACACCGCGATTTGGCACGGCGCGTAATTGCTCTTTCACTGATTTGATTGCCGCCCCTATATCGGCAGATTTTTCTAAATTTAACAGAACGGGAAAAACTGCTGTAAACCAGCCGATAGTGCGCGACAAATCTACTCCTTCAAATATATCTTCGCGCCCGTGACCTTCTAAGTCCAGTAAAAGTGAGTTATTGCCAGTCCAGCGTTCAAATGCTTGACCTAAAGCAGTTAGCAAGACATCATTAATTTGCGTGCGGTAAGCTGCAGGTACTTCTTGTAGGAGAAGTTTGGTTTCTTCCACACTCAAAGCAACGGATACTGTCTTTTCAGATGCAACTAAATTGCCTGCGTTTGGGAAATCTATTGGCAAGCGAGAAATTGGTTGGTGAGAAAGCGCGAACCAGTAATCGAACTCTTCCTGCAATTCGGGCGATCGCGCCCACTCATGCAAGCGTTCTGCCCACTGCTTGAATGAGGTTGTTTTGGGCGGTAGCGCGACTGTTTCGCCGCGGCTGATCTGCCCGCAAGCTGTCTGGAAATCCTCAATTAAAATTCGCCACGAAACCCCATCAACCGCTAAGTGATGAATGGCCAATAACAAGCGATTTGGCTGATGTTTGCCGAAGTCAAATAGGGCAGCGCGAAGTAATGGCCCCTCTGACAAATTAAAACTGGCTTGCAACTGAGCGGCGGCGGTTTGGAAAGCGGCTTCTCGTTCCTCTGGAGGTAGGGAGGACAAATCAATGCAGGTAAACGGAGCCACATTTTCAGGATGGGAAATTGCCTGCTGCCAGCCAGATTCTCCTGGCGCAAAACGCAGGCGCAGCGCGTCGTGGTGCTTCAGCAATTCTTGCAAAACTGACTCAATTAATGCAGGTTCGAGAGGTTGCCGCAACTCTAAAAGCACCGCCTGATTCCAGTGGTGCGGATCGGAGAGATTTTGCTCGAAAAACCAGTGCTGAATTGGTGTCAGCGGAACTTCGCCAGTGATTAATCCCTGTTCAGATTGTTTGGTCTCAGTTGTATCGGCGACTGTGGCTAACTGTGCAATGGTTTGGTGCTGAAACAGTTGTTTTGGTGTAAGTTGCAACCCCGCTTGATTGGCTTTAGAAATGACTTGAATGCTGAGGATAGAATCGCCGCCCAATTCAAAGAAATTGTCGTCAATTCCCACTTGTTCTAACCCCAATACTTGCGCCCAAATTTCTGCCAGGATTTTCTCAATAGCCGTGCGAGGTGCGGCGAATGCCTCTTCGAGTTCGGGTCGATCGCGATCCGGTGCAGGTAGTGCCTTGCGATCGACTTTGCCGTTGTTTGTTAAAGGCAGCGCCTCCAGCGTCACGAAGGCAGCAGGCACCATGTATTCCGGCAATTTTTCTTTCAGAAAGCAGCGCAGTTCGTGAATCAGTATTGAATGCTTATTTTGTGTTGCTGAGTTAGCAATGATATAAGCTACCAAGCGCTTATCGCCCGGTACATCTTCTCGCACTACAACCACAGCCTGGGCGACATTTGGATGCTGTCCTAGTGCTGCTTCAATTTCTCCTAATTCGATGCGGAAACCGCGCACTTTTACTTGGTGGTCAATTCGTCCCAAGTATTCAATATCGCCATTTGGCAGATAGCGAGCTAAGTCTCCCGATTTGTACAACCGCGCTTTCAAACTGTCATTAAAGGGGTTTGGAATAAACCGATCGGTCGTTAATTCTGGCTGATTGAGATAGCCCCGCGCGACGCCAGCACCGCCAACGTAAATTTCCCCAGGGATGCCGATCGGAACGGGTTGGCAGTTGCGATCGAGCAGGTAAACTTGCAAGTCAGGAATTGAACGGCCAATCAGGCTGGCATTTTTACTTAAATCGGCGGCAGTCAGCGGTCGATAAGTGACGTGGACAGTTGTTTCTGTAATGCCATACATATTGACAAGTTGGGGGTGTCGATCGCCGTGTCGGTCGAACCAAGGTTTTAAGCTTTGCAAGTCTAAAGCTTCCCCGCCAAAAATTACTAAGCGCAGGCTGAAATTTTCGCCAATTCCGACAGATTCTTCTGTCTTTATCAACTGGTAAAATGCCGAAGGAGTTTGGTTGAGAACTGTCACTTTTTCTTTGCATAGCAAGCTGTAAAAATCTTGGGGCGATCGGCTGACTGAATAAGGCACGATCGCGAGTCGCCCGCCGTAGAGTAAAGCGCCCCAAATTTCCCAGACTGAGAAGTCAAAAGCATAAGAGTGAAACAGCGTCCACACATCTTCCTCGTTGAAGTTGTACCAAGATTTGGTAGCAGCAAACAGGCGGACGACGTTTGAGTGAGGAACTAAAACGCCTTTGGGGATGCCAGTTGAGCCAGAAGTGTAGATGATATAGGCGAGATTTTCGGCAGTGGTGGCGCTGGCGGGATTTTCTTTGCTGTGTTGGGAGAATGCACTTTTATCCCCATCGAGGCCAACGATTTTGGCGCTACATTCTGGAAGAATTGGTAACAACTTTTCCTCAATCAGCAGCACATTTACCTGCGCGTCTTCGAGTATAAAAGCGAGGCGATCGCGCGGGTTGGCTGGATCGATCGGAACGTAAGCGCCGCCAGCTTTGAGAATACCGAGAATGCCGACAATTGTATCGAGCGATCGCTCGACACAAATCCCCACCAAAACTTCTGGCTTGACGCCTAGTTGTTGCAGGTAATGCGCGAGTTGATTCGCTCGTTCATTTAGCTCGCGGTAAGTGAGTTTTTGGTCTTCAAATACGACTGCAATGGCATCGGGAGTTCGATCGACCTGCGCTTCAAATAATTGATGAATGCAGCGATCGCTCGAATAATCGGCGCGGGTGTCATTCCACTCTACCAACAACTGATGCCGCTCTTTTTCCCCCAGCAACGGTAGCCCTTCAATCTGGCTATCTGGATTGGCTGTTATTCCCTCCAGTAAAACGATAAAATGCTCCGCCATCCGATTGATTGTGGCTGCATCAAATAAATCGGTACTGTATTCAAACTGACCGCTAATTTCTTCCTGCTTTTCTTCTAAATACAGCGTTAAATCAACTTTTGCTGTCTGATTCTCAACATCTAAAAGAGTGAGATTGAGTCCGGCGATTGATTCCGCAGCAACAGGTGGAGTTTGCAAAACAAAAGCAACTTGGAACAGTGGATTGTAGCTCAAATTGCGATCTGGTTGCAACTCTTCAACCAGTTTCTCAAACGGCAAATCTTGGTGAGCGTAAGCTTCTAAACTCACCTCCCGAATGCGATCGAGCAACTGCCGAAAAGTGCGATCGCCTGACAAATCAGTTCGCAATACCAAAGTATTGACAAAAAACCCGATTAGCCCTTGAATTTCCGCTCTGTTGCGGTTGGCAATGGGAGAGCCAACGGGGATATCTGCCTGTCCTGTATAGCGGTAGAGCAGCGTTTTAAAGGCTGCTAGCAGCGTCATAAACAGGGTGACATTTTCCTGGCGGCTGAGCTTTTTGAGGGCTGCCGTTAGCGTTTTGGGGATGAGGAATGATTCTTTTGCACCCCGATAGGTTTGCACCGGGGGACGGGGGCGATCGGCTGGCAATTCCAGCAAGGGGGGAACGCCACTTAGCTGCTTTTTCCAGTAGTTAAGTTGAGTTTGCAGGCGATCGCCCGCAAGCCATTCCCGCTGCCAAATAGCAAAATCGGCGTACTGTATGGAAAGTTCGGGAAGTGGGGATGGTTTGCCAATTGAAAACGCTTCGTAAAGTGCTGCTAGTTCTTGCAGAAAGACTCCGATCGACCAGCCATCAAAAATAATGTGGTGTAGCGTCAGCAGCAAGACATATTCCTCAGCATCTAACTGTAGCAAACTAGCTCGCAACAGCGGCCCTTTGGTTAGATCAAAAGGTTTGCTAGCTTCTTCTGCAGCCAGTTGTTTTGCTTTTTCTTCTCGCTGAGTTTCCGCCAATTTTTGCAGGTCTAAAACTTGCAGCCCGAAATTAAATTGCTGACGAACTACCTGCACGGGTTGACCGTCTACAGTGGCAAATGTCGTTCGCAAAGCTTCGTGACGGCGTACAATTTCCTTGAAACTTCGTTCTAGCACTACTACATTTAGCCTGCCTTTGAGTAACACAGCCGCCGGCAGGTTGTAAAAAGGGTTTCCCGGTTCCAATTGGTCAATAAACCACAGTCTTTGCTGGGCAAAAGAGGTGGGAAATGCAAATACTTCTTCTTCGGAAGCATTCGCAGAGTCGCGAGTATCTGTTGGAGGTTTTTCGGAAAAATGCACCGTCATGGGATTTTAGATTTTAGATTTTAGATTTTAGATTTGGGATTGACCCACGGATCGAGTCTCTTTCTTGAGGATTTGAGATTTGAGATTTGGGATTGCTTCCACGGATAAATCAGGGGGCTTGTACCATCAAGAAATTCTCGGTCATGGGATTGGTAACTGATAATTGGGAATTGGCAATTGGGAATAATAGAGGATTGCCGCCGATAATTGGGGATTGCTCATGGGCGATCGGCCGATCGCCCGCGACTCATCACTGGTTTGTGCTTAGCGCAAAGATGACAGTGACCTGCGGTACGCCGATCGCGAAACGGGCGCGATCGCGGGTTCTTCAACGGCCGCATTTTTGTTTTTGGCTTCAGAAATCTTTTCTGCAAGTACGGCGAGCGATCGTCCTGCAAAAATATCGCACAAAGGCAATTCTATCTGACAATATTCTCGTATTTTTGCTGCTAATTGAATTGCCAGCAGCGAATTTCCTCCTAGTTCAAAAAAGTTATCGGTAATGCTTAACTGTTCGATGCCTAGAACCTCACAGCAAATTCTCGCTAACATTGCCTCAATAGGGGTGCGCGGCGCGACAAAAATCTTGGCTTCTGGAATCGCGGCATCCGGTTCGGGCAGTGCCTTGCGGTTAACTTTGCCGTTGGCAGAAAGCGGCAGCGCGTCCAGAACTATAAATGCAGACGGCACCATATAATCTGGCAGTTTTTCACTCAGAAATTGTCGCAATTCTTCAACCGCAGGGGCAGCGTTTTGTTGTGGAACGATATATGCTACTAAGCGCTTTTGACTGTGATTTTCTCCGAATGCGGTGACAATGGATGCTTTGACTGCTGGGTGCTCGTTCAAAGCAGCTTCAATTTCTCCTGCTTCGATGCGGAATCCTCGAATTTTAAGGCGGAAATCTTCTCGCCCTAAAAATTCGATGTTGCCGTCAGGGAGGAAGCGCCCTAAATCTCCCGTGCGGTACAAGCGATCGCCCGTGACGGGGTGCGTGAGGCAACTGGCGCGAGTTTTTTCTTCATTCCGCCAGTATCCTTTTGTCAGTCCAACTCCGGCACAGCACATCTCGCCGGCAACCCAGACGGGACAGTCTTCTAGCCTTTCATTCAAAATGTAATAGCGTGTATTGGCGATCGCCTTGCCGTAGGGAATGCTCTTCCAAGAAGGGTCAACAGTTTCTACCGGATACCAAATGTTCCAAAGGGTAGTTTCGGTTGGCCCGCCGACGCTGACAACGCGACATTCACGGACGATCGCCCTTAACCTCTCAGGGAGCGTTATCGGTATCCAGTCTCCGCCGAGAAACGCCCAGCGCAAGCACTCTGGCAACACCTCAGAACGTCCAGCAGCGCAATCGAGCAGCATTTCCATCATCGGGGGAACCGAGTTCCAAATGGTGACGCGCTCTTTTACCATCAATTCCGCCCAGTGAGCGGGGTCTAGCCGTTGTGCGGCATCGGGAATGACGATCGCGCCCCCGGCTGCTAGGATGCCGAAGATATCGTAAACCGACATATCGTGGTGCAGTGCGGTGACTGCGAGCGCGCGATCGCACTCGGTCACATCAAACACTTGGTTTGTCTGAGCGATCGCATTGACTGCACCGCGATGCGCGATCGCCACGCCTTTCGGCAAGCCAGTTGAGCCGGAAGTGTAAATCACATAGGCTAAATCTTCCGCTTCCTGTACAGTTTCTAAAGGTTTGTCACTTTCTGTTGCCAATTCGTCGGTATCGAGGCAAATTCGCCGCACAGTTTCGGGCCATTCTAAGCTTCCATCTAAGCAAGATTGCGTTAGTACAAATTGAACTTCGCCATTTTCCAACAAATACCAAAGCCGCTCTTTTGGCAGCGCCGCATCGATCGGCAAATAAGCAGATCCAGAGGCTAGAATTCCCAGGACAGCGACGATTTGCTCCCATCCTTTCTCCATCACCACGGCAACCAACTGGTTGGGGCGAGCTCCGAGATTTCGCAAGCGATGACCGACTTGATTCGATCGCCGATAGAGTTCCTCGTAGGTGAGGGTGCGATCGCGCGTAATCACGGCGGGTTCGTGCGATCGCTTGGCTGCTTGCTGAGCAAACAACTCGTGCAGCAGTGCGTCGGGAATGGGTGCTTCGATGCCGTTTGCGACGGCTTGCTGCTGCAACTGCGCCGTTGCCTGCCAAGCTTCCTCCGAGCTTGCGAGGCGCTGCAACAGGCGGCAGTAGGCGTCAAACATATCGTCGATCAGCCCTTGGGGGAAGAGTTCTGCCACCGCATCCCAGTTCAAGAATAGAGTGCCGCCAGCTTCGCTGTACTGATTGTCTATCCAAACTTGGGGAGTTTGACCGACGACGTAAACAACCTCTCCGATTTCTGCGATCGCGCCCAGTATCGAAGAATCGCTTTGTCCGGGGTTATTCTGCGGATTAGTCGTGAATACCACTGGCATCGGTGCCGCCGATGTCATCCGGTGCAGTTGCGCCAATTCTCGCAGAACGCGCACCCCGCTGACGTACTGGTGCTCTAAATCGTGCCAAAGCTGCTGAGTCAGGCGTTTCGCCCGAACTTCAAAACTTTCTCGGCGCGAGTTGTCTACCTCCAGCAAAGTAAACGAGGCAAATTCGCCGATAATGTCGTTGACTTGCGGGTGCAGCGACAGGCGGTTGAAGCGCGGCACGTTGAGGGTAAACCGAGGGCTTTTGCTCCACAGGCCCAGAACTTCGGCATAAGCAGCCAGCAAAACGCCTGTCGGAGAAAGCGCCGACCGCGCGGCTCTGGCTTTAAGTTTTTTCCACGTTTCCGGCTCTAGCTGAGCGCTCCAGCGCTTGAAGCGAGGCTGTGTCAGGGAACTCGGATGCTTGGCTAAGGGGAGTTCGGGCGCTGGTGGCAGAGTGGCAAGGCGATTTTTCCAATAGTCTAAAGATTGCTGGAAACATGGGGAATCTTGGAGCGCGATCGCAGCTAAAACGTAGTCTCGGAATGACAGTTGCAAAGGCGCGACCGCTGCGTTGGGATTGCGGTAAAACGTCACCAAATCTCGGAAGAGAATTTGATAGCTCCAACCGTCAATGCACAAGGCGTCAATGCTGACGTGCAAGCGGATGCGGCGATCGCCGATCAGCGAGGCGCGAATCTCGAAAAGAGGCCAGCGATCGAGCGGCAGCACTTGGTGAGACAGGGTTTCGCGAATTGCTTCGAGTTGGGAATTCACCGCCTCTGGGCTTTGTCCGCGCAAATCTAATACTGGAATTGCATAAGCTGGCACTGTTTCTAAAATTTGCTGTTGCCCGTCTGGATGGACGATCGCGCGCAGCATATCGTGGCGTTCCACCAATCGCTGCCACGCGAGGCTAAACCGCTCTAAATCTATATCGTCGCCTTCAATTTCTACATAGCCGTGAATGGCGACATTCCCCATTTCAAAAAAGCTATTTCTCCCGATCCAGTAAGCCTGCTGCATTTCGTTGAGGGGAAAGGGTTCCCAGCGATTTTGAGGATCGGGGACGATTGCAGGCAGTTGGGCAATGGGGCGAGATTCGATCGCCTGCTGCGCTTTAGCGATGGCGATCGCTTCTGCCAAACTTTCCACCGTCGGGGATTGAAACAAACTGCGTAGAGGCAACTCTACCTGAAACGCTTCTCGAACTTTAGCAATCAGTTGCGTTGCCAGCAGGGAATGTCCTCCCAACTCGAAGAAATTGTCGCCAATTCCAACTTGTTTGACGCCGAGAACCTGACTCCAAATTTCCGCCAGTAACTGTTCTTCCCGAGTGCGAGGTGCAAAAGCGGCGTTTAATTCCGATCTTTCTACATCGATCGCTAAAAGCGATCGCCGATCGATTTTTCCATTAGATGTTAAAGGCAGAGCCTCTAGCAGCACGAAGGCTGAAGGGATCATGTATTGTGGCAGCTTTTCTTTGAGAAAGCCGCGCAGTTTGCTAATTAAAGATGGCTCCCCAGTGCTGAATTCTGAGCTAGAAACGATATAAGCCACCAAGCGGTTTTCGCCTGAATTATCCTCCCCAAGCAGCACTACACTTTCCCGCACTTCTGGATGCTGGCTGAGTACCGCTTCAATCTCGCCCAGTTCAATTCGGAAACCGCGAATTTTGACTTGATTGTCGCTGCGGCCTACAAATTCAATCGTTCCATCTGGCAGGTAGCGGGCAATATCTCCAGTTTTGTACAACCGCGCCCCGATTTCCTGACTGAAGGGATTGGGAATAAACTTTTCGGCAGTTAGTTCGGGTAGGTTCAAATAGCCTCTGGATAAGCCAGCGCCGCCGATATACAGTTGGCCCAAAACGCCTACAGGAACCGGCTGCAAATTGGCGTCTAAAATATAAAGCTGGGTGTTGGGAAGAGGGCGACCGATCGGGATCGAACCGCGCTTTGATGCAACGGATTTTATCGGATGGATGGCTGTCCAGACAGTGGCTTCTGTGGGGCCGTAAAAGTTCCAAAGGGGGACGTTCAACTCAAGCAACTCAGAAGCGAGTTCTGCAGGCAAAGCTTCTCCGCCGCACATAATTAGGCGGAGGCTCGATTTTGGCTCGCAATCTGCTGTTTTTTGAGCGTCAATCAGTTGGCGAATTGCTGAAGGAGTTTGATTGAGAATGGTAACTCGTTCTCTACATAGCAATTGGTAAAAAGCGGAGGGCGATTGAGTCACTTCGAGAGGGACGATAACCAGCTTTCCGCCGTGAACAAGTGCTCCCCAAATTTCCCATACGGAGAAGTCGAAAGCGTAAGAGTGAAAAACTGTCCAAGCGTCGCGATCGCTAAAATTAAATTGGGGGTAAGTGGCTGCAAAAAGATGAACGGCGCTGCGATGGTTGACTTGAACGCCCTTGGGTTTCCCTGTCGAACCTGACGTATAGATTACATAAGCGAGACAATCGGGTGTTACATCGCTCAAACAATTTTCTTTGCTTTCTCGCGCGATGTTTTCCCAGTCTGAATCAAGGAAAACTGCACTCTCGGCCCGATCGCGAATCTCCCGATCTAAATGCGACTGCGCCAGCAGCACTTGAACCTTGGCATCTTCCAGCATGAAGCTCAAGCGTTCACTTGAATACGCCGGATCGAGCGGAACATAAGCGCCGCCAGCCTTCATAATTCCCAGCAATCCCACGACCATTTCTAGGGAGCGCTCGACATAAATTCCGACGCGGACTTCAGGTTTTACACCGAGTTTTTGCAGGTAGTGCGCGACTTGATTCGCTCGTTTATTCAGTTCGCCGTAGGTGAGTTTTTGGTCTTCAAATACGACTGCAATGGCATCCGGCGTCTGCTGGGCCTGCGCTTCAAACAATTGGTGAATGGTGGAATCTTTTGGATAATCGACTTGCGTATTATTCCACTCAACTAGCAGTTGATGCCGTTCGCGATCGCTCAGCAATGGCAACTCGTCCAGACGCCGATCGGCATTAGCGATAATTCCTTCGAGCAAAATCTGAAAATGCCCGTGCATCCGCGCGATCGTGCTGGGTTGGAATAGGTTCGTGCTGTACTCCCACGTCGCTATCAACCCCCGCTCGGTTTCTTCCAAAAATAGCATCAAGTCGAAATTAGCGGTTCCGGTATCAATTTCATGGGAATTTAAAGTCAGCCCTGGCAATTCTAGAGTCTGCGTCAAACCGTTTTGCAAGGCAAACGCCACTTGAAACAGCGGCGAGTAGCTCAAATCTCGATCGGGCTGCAACTCCTCGACCAGCTTCTCAATCGGTACATCTTGATGCGCGTAAGCGCCTAATGCCACCTCTCGCACGCTCCTTAGCAACTCTCGAAAAGTTGGATTTCCATTTAAGTCAGACCGCAGCACTAAAGTATTGACAAAAAATCCAATTAATGACTCTATTTCGCTGCGATTTCGGTTGGCGATGGGAGAGCCAACTAAAATATCTGTCTGCCCCGTGTAGCGGTAAAGCAGCGTCTTGAAGGCTGCCAGCAACGTCATAAATAGGGTGGCTTTTTCTTGCTGGCCCAACCCGGCCAGCGCCAAGCTCAAATATGAGGGCAACTCCCAAGTTTCTCTCGCACCCTGGAACGTTTGAACGGCGGGGCGAGGAAAGTCGGTTGGTAAATTTAGAATTGGCAAGCTGCCGCTTAACTGCTGCTTCCAGTAACCTAGTTGCGTCTCTAATATTTCTCCTTGCAACTGCTGGCGCTGCCATGCGGCAAAGTCGGCGTATTGAATTGGCAGCGGGGAAAGCAAGGGTAAACGATCGCTAGAAAAAGCTTGATAAAATTCTGCCAACTCCCGGAGAAATACGCCCAGAGACCAACCGTCAAAAACAATATGATGCACGGTTAGAAGTAATACGTGCTCTGTTGCGTCGAGGCGCAGCAGTTTGGCCCGCAGCAGAGAGCTTTGCCCCAAATCAAAGGGCTCTCGCGCGGAGAACGCAGACAGCCTTTGCACCTCGGCCTGGCGATCGTCTGGGGAGCGATCGCTCAAATCGATCGGCGGCATTTGGAAATCGCCTGCAGCAGCGACAACCTGTATCGGTTGCCCTTCCACAGCGGCAAACGCCGTTCTCAAAACCTCGTGCCGCTCGATAATTTTCTCAATACTTTGCCTGAGTGCTTCTGCATTAAGTTGCCCCGTCATCCGAACCGCACCGCAGAGGTTGTAGAAGGGGTTTCCGGGTTCCAATTGGTCGAAGAACCACAAGCGCTCTTGAGCAAAAGATAGGGGAAGATGGCGCGATCGAGAAACTGGCCTTGGGACGAGTGCTTTGATATTTCCTGTTAGTTGCTCTCTTATTTGCACTGCCAGTCGAGCAATGCTCCTATCCTCAAACAAATCCGCAACCGATACAGTAACGCCCAAGTCACTCTCAATTTGATTTTTTAACTCAAAAATTCTTAAAGAATCTAGTCCAAAGCTACTGAGAGGTCGATCGATAATATCTTGTTTTTTCCCGCTGGCACTGAAGTGGATTGAAGATTCCTCTTCAGTCAGCTTTAGCCGACTTTGGCTATTAGCCGGGGAATTCATTCCCCAGCGGTTTACCTGCTGCCAAAGGTAAGCCTCAAGCAGCGGCTGCCGTTCTTCTAACTCGGCTGTCAACAGAATTTCTCGCGTTAGTCGATCGTCGATTTCCACCGAATCAGCTAACTCTAAAATGCTACTGGCGACAACTTCCAAATTGTCAGCTAGAAAGTCAGCACAGGCGGCGCGACGTTGAATTTTACCGCTGGTCGTTTTGGGAATGCTTCCGGGCTTAATCAGCACTACTCCATAAACTTGGACTTCATATTCTCGAGCAATGCGTTCGCGGATGGCACTGATAATTTCCTCGGCATTATCCGGCGCTTTGCGAGATTGTAATTCTGGCACGATAACGAGCTGTTCTTCGCCTGCGACTTCCACCGAGAATGCCGCGATCGCCCCTTGCCGCAAACTGGGATGGCTGCGTTCTGCAGTTCTTTCTATATCTTGGGGGTAAAGATTGCGACCTCGGATGATAATTAAATCTTTAAGCCGCCCTGTAACAAACAGTTCTCCCTCGCGTAAAAAGCCTAAATCTCCTGTTCGCAAAAATGGCCCTTCCCCGGTATCTGAAAGATATGCTTGAAAGGTTTTTTCTGTCTCTTCTGGGCGATTCCAATAGCCTCGCGCCACTGTTTCGCCAGCTACCCAAATTTCTCCGACTTCCTGCGGCTGGCACTGCGTCAGAGATTCGGGATTGACGATCGCAACTTTAGTGCCAAATTCAGGGAAACCGCAGCCGACTAAAGTTCGCGCGTCGCGATCGCCTCCGGCAACTTCTACAATGCGATTGTTTTCCAGCGCCCCAGCGTCAACAGGTAAGAAAGTTGGTGTTGTCCCGCTGCGAACCGTGGCAATTTTTAGCGTGGTTTCTGCCATTCCGTAAGCAGGACAAAAGGCATCCGCCTGAAAACCCCAGGGTTCAAAAGCTTTGGTAAATCTTTCTAGGGTTTCTTTGTGGATGGGTTCTGCGCCGTTATAAGCCACGCGCCAACTGCTCAAATCCAGGGTTTTTTGACCGTCGTGGGAGATTTTGCTAGCACACAAGTCGTAAGCAAAATTTGGCCCGCCGCTGTGGGTAGCTTTGTAGCGCGAAATCGCTTCCAACCAGCACATCGGGTTCTGAATAAACGCCGCTGGCGGCATGAAGTAACAGGGAATTCCCAGATACAAAGGTTTGAGCAATCCGTCAATTAACCCCATGTCGTGAAAGTGGGGAAGCCACGTTACCGCAACGCTTTCGGCATCGTGGTTAAAGCCTCGGTGAATGTATTCGATGTTGTACAAAACGTTGGCGTGGCTCACCATTACGCCTTTGGGGGTGGAGGTTGAGCCGGAAGTGTACTGAAGATAAGCTACTTCGTCGGGATGGATGGGTGGCTGCTGCCACTTTTCGCCGTCACCGGCAAGAATCTCTGCACTCAGCCAGCGCAGCCTTTTGAGTTCCGGCGCTTGTTCGCATAGCTGTTCTAAATTTTCCAGGTGTCGCGCGGGAGCGATCGCAACTGTTGCTCCTGCATCTAGGGCGATCGCGCTAATTTTCGCTAAATTCCGTTTCAGCTTCGGCGGATAGAGGGGAACGGCGATAACTTTGGCGTACAAGCATCCGAAAAAGGCGGCGAGATAGTCCAATCCTGGCGGGAAAAGCAGTAAGGCTCGTTCGCCTGTGACTCCCAATGTCTGAAGTCGCACGGCGTGCGATCGGGCGATCGCGTCTAACTCTCGATAAGTCAAACTGGCGGTTTCTGTTTTTCCGTCTAACAGAAATGTATATTTCTGCTCTGGTTGGTGTAGCGCTCTGTTTTGCAGGAGTTCTACTAAGTTGGTACAACTTTCGGTGACTTGGTTTCCCTTAATGCTTGCGTCACTCATCAATTCTTTTTACCTATAAATCTTGTTTGCAGTACGCCAACCAGTTCCGCCAAATTCTTTCCACATAGACTTTCTGTGAACAGTTGTCGGGCGTTACGAGTCTCCCATCAGCCGTTTGAGTCTTCAATTCGGGTATTAGCGCTTGTTTTCACGTTTTGTGGTCGATCGCGCTGTTGGGCAATGGCTCCGCGGCGATTTTCAGTCCGAGCCAGCTTCGATATCAGCTTCAAGAGCTTTACGGCTATCGACTTTAAGCATAGTAGGCTAGATGATATTGATTGTCAAGAGTTGTTGAATAATTTTCTTGACTCCTATCGTTTATTACATGACAATCTTTTCTAACTTTTGCCGTAGCATTGCAGGCGAGCGTTTGTCTAGCCCTTACTATTAAGCATTATAGGAAGTGCGTACAAGTAGCTAGAGGGGTGTGACCCCCTATTTTGAAATGCAATTAGTTTTCATTAGTTAACTCTTGACAGATGTAAGCGCTCTGTTATCTAATTAAGGCACTTTCTCATTAAGCCCCCAGAGACTACTTCCTTTAACCGAGGAAGGTGTCAACCGCGGTCGATCGTCCAGAGCGCCACCGGACTGAGGATTTCGCCCTCACGCGCCTTTTGCATTCCCAGACAAAGGGCGCTAGCGACGGGAGAATCGGATCGAACTGCGCCCGACAACTCGGCCGGATCTTCCGCAGGTCAGTTTAAAGAGGTACACAAGAGCAGCAACGCTGCCACCAATCATGTTGTGCAAGCAACGCAAACCACATATCCGAAGTTCTATCAATTGCAGATTCAAGAGTAATGAACAGATCCCAGCAATTACTAAGCAGCCTTGGGCTGGCAGGAGTCGTGTCGGCGCTAATCGCTCAGTCAGCGTGCGCTTCCAACATCGCGCAGGTGACTGCGGTTCGGCTGAACCCGACGCCAGAAGGCATTGAAATCATTCTAGAAACTGAAGATGGCAGAGCCCTGGAAGTCTTCACCACCAGCTTTGGCGAAACTGTACAAGCTGATGTCATCACCGCTCAACTGCGATTGCCAGGGGGAAATGAGTTTCGTCAAAACCAGCCGGTGGCGGGTATTGCTTCTGTCAGCGTTACTCCTTTAGATAGCTACAGCATCCGAATCAAAGTCATTGGCGAGAGGGGTCAACCAGTGGCACGGGTGATTCCTAACGCTGCGGGTCTGATTCTGGGCTTACAACCCACCTCGGGCACGACTGCTCGCACGCCTGCACCGGCTCCTAGAGTGCAGCCACCAGGAACGCCAGCAGAACCCTTGCCGCCGACAGGGCAGCCGGTAGAGATACCAGCAGAACCCTTGCCGCCGACAGCGCAGCCGCCTGGAACCCCCGGAGAACCCTTGCCGCCGACAGCGCAGCCGCCCGGAACGCCCGGAGCACCCTTACCGCCGACAGCGCAGCCGCCCGGAACGCGACCGGCGGGGAGAGACTCGATTGACATCGTCGTCACTGCAACGCGAACCGCAGAAAGAGTGACGAACGTGCCGCGCTCTATAACGGTGGTAGACTCAGAAGAAATTCAGCAGGACGCAGGGCCATCGAGAAATATCGGGGAAGCTTTGGCAAATCAGGTTCCCGGTTTCGCGCCGCCAACTCAAAGTACGGCCACTTACGGACAAACTTTGCGGGGTCGCGCTGTTTCCGTTCTGATTGACGGCGTGCCGCAAACGACTAATCTTCAATCTTTTGGCAGAGATTATAGAAACATCGATCCCAGCGCGATCGAACGCATTGAAGTAGTGCGGGGGTCTACCGCAATCTACGGCGCTCAGGCTACAGGTGGCGTGGTTAATATTATTACTCGCCGGCCAACTGAGGAAAGGCTAACTGCTATTACTGAAGTGGGCGTCAATAGCGCTTTAACAAACACAGATGATGCCCTAGGCTTTAACGCTCAGCAGACGATTTCTGGCCGAAGTGGCAATTTCGATTTCACTGGCACTGTCTCGCTCGCTAGAAATGGATCTTTTTACGATGCCCGAGGCGATCGCATTCCCTTTTATGAACTCGGCGGAGATAGCAGCACCCTCTTCAACGTGATGGGCAAAGTCGGGGTAGATTTGGACACCCAACAGCGGCTGCAATTAACTGTCAATCACTATCGGGAAACCCAAGATCCCAATGTGATTCCAGACTTTAGCGTTGACGAGCAAGAAGGACGGCAAAAAGCCCGCGGCATCCGAACCGGAAATTTGGATATCGACGGGGAAACACCGGGAAATAAAAGTACACAGGTCAACCTCAGTTACACCAACCAAAACCTTTTTGGCAGCAGCCTTCAAAGCCAAATTTACTATCGAACGAATTCCAATGTAAGTGTTCCCTCTGATTTTCGCACGTCCGAGTTCTTTGGCCCGTTTATCGGCGTTGGTGGTTCGCGAGCCAAGAACGAACAGATAGGAGGTAGACTGGGAATCACCACTCCTTTATCCCGTGCCGAAAATCTTCGATTAACATGGGGTTCTGACTATGTTACTGAAGATAGCAGTCAGCGTTTCGACTTGTACGACCCGGAGAGATTTGACGCAAGTGGGGGTCGAGTTTACCGAAAAATCTCCCAGCGTCCTTTCGTTCCTACTTATACTTACAGCAGCCTTGGCCTTTTCGGGCAATTGGAATGGAATATTGACGATATCGTCATTCTAAGTGGCGGGATACGTCACGAACGCGCCGGGTTAAAAGTCGATGACTATACCACTTTTAACGATCGCCAGATCGAAGGAGGCGATCGCAATTTTAACGCCACCCTATTTAATACAGGGGCTGTCTATAAAATCAATGACAACTTCAGCGTATTTGGCAACTTTTCTCAAGGTTTCTCAGTTCCCGATTTCGGTCGCATCCTCCGCGAACCCCCCGACAATTTTGTCGGAATTAACTCTTCGTTAGAAGTAACTCAACCCCAAAAAGTCAACAACTACGAAATTGGCATTCGAGGAGGGTGGCAATCCGTGCAAATGTCGCTTGCCGCTTTTTACAATACCTCCGATCTCGGAGTGAATTTTACACCAGTTGGCAACACAGGTCGCCTGGAACTCACCCGCGCCCCAGAACGCATTTACGGCTTAGAAGGGACTGTGGATTGGCAACCTGCACAAGCATGGTCGATCGGCGGGACTGCTACTTATATTCAAGGCGAATATGACGACGACAATGGCCGTTCTCTCGCCCTCGATAGCAGCCGAATTCCACCGCTCAAGCTAACAGCTTATCTCCAAAACGAAACTTTACCGGGATGGAACAATCGGTTACAGTTATTATATTCTGGAAATCGCGATCGGGCATTCAAAGACGGCTCGGATGGCGGGCCAATTAGCAGCTATCTAACATTGGATTACGTCAGCGCGGTTAAAATTGGCTCTGGGCTGCTACAAGTCAAAGTCGAGAATTTATTGAATAATCAATATTTTCCCGTGATCTCCCAATACTTAGCTGGATTTGGCGTGGACAGTTCTAATTATCCAGGCCGAGGTTTGACTCTCAGTGTTAATTACCGCCTTAACTGGTAATTACAGCAGATTGCAGGTTTATGAGGTAGATTCAATATCCCCGTAGGGACACTCCAAGAACCCATTGGTGTCAATTGAAGCTGTTAGTATGCCAGTCCTCGCGGCCACCCGCTAGTCCGCCAGTCCGCCAGGGGTTGAAACCCCTGTCTAATAGCTAAAGTCCTCTAAAAGAGGACTAATGAATTGAAAAGTGTTTTTCTCAGTCCTCATAGCGAGGACTTTAGCTTTGAGACAGGGAATTCATTCCCTGTCGGACTATCGGTTTTACCTGAATTAGAATAGTTAACAGCTTCGAGGAAAATTTCGAGATGAATTTCCGCAAACTCGCATTCAAACTGCATTTGTATTTGGGGTTGGTGGTAGGAATATTTCTAGCAATAATTGCTTTAACGGGCAGCTTGCTGGTTTTTAGTCCCGAAATCGAGCGGTTATTCAATCCCCAACTCCTGCAAGTAATTCCTCAAGCCGAACGGATACCGCTGGAAAATGTCCTGCAAATTGTCGAAAAAGCTTATCCCCAAAATCAAGCTCTTAGTATCTTGCTGCCCCGAGAAGCGAAGGAAGTTTGCCAAGTTTGGATGCTGTCAAAGAGTGAGGAAATAGTTAGCGTTTATGTCAATCCTTACAGCGGAGAAATTACGGGTGCGCGCCTGAAAAACGAAACTTTTACAGGTTTTATTTTGACGGTACACGCAGAATTAGCAGGAGGAGAATTTGGTCATTTAGTTGTAGGTAGTTGCGGTCTAGTAATGCTATTACTAACTTGCACTGGTTTGGTGTTGTGGACGGGCTGGCGCAATTTGGCGCGGGGATTTGCTATTAATTGGAAAGCTCACTGGCAGCGGACTTTATTTGATTTACATAACGTTTCTGGCATTGTATCGGTCGCTTTTCTCATGCTGATCGCCGCTACAGGAACAGCGATAATTTTTTACGCGCAGGTTGAATCGACTCTGTATAGGCTGACGAATGAAAAGCCACAGCCAGCATTGACTTCTCATCCCAGATCGGGCAGTTTGAGGCAAAACATTGACGAAATATTACACCAAGTTAATACGGTTTTGCCGGAAGCTAAAACCACTTTTATTTCTCTACCTTTGACGCCTGAAGCCACTTTTCAAGTAAGGAAAAAATTTCCCAACGAGCCGCACCCAAACGGGATTAGCACTATTTATCTCGACCAATACAGTGGCGAAATATTGCAGGCTGACAGTGTAAATTCAGCTTCTGTAGCAAATCGAATTCTCAACTCGCTTTATCCGCTACATATTGGCAGCTATGGCGGAATTTACTTGCGGCTGGTACACGCGATCGCAGGATTAGCAGCGATCGTACTGTTTGTGACGGGTGTACTGATGTGGAGGCAGCGGCATTTGGCGAAATTTTACCGCAAGGAGGCGAGGCAGCAATATGAAAAATTATCTCCAATTAATCAACAATGGCCTTGGTTTTAACAATTGACAATTGACAATTGACAATTGTCCGCGATCGGGTTTAACTCCCCCACCTAGAAGGTGGATTGTGGACAATTGACAATTGACAGTGAACAATGGACAACAAAAAACCCGCTCAGATTTTTGCTGTTAACTGTCAACTGTCAAGTGTCAACGGTTTAAATGCACAACAGCCATCAACTGTCAACTGTTTAAATCCCCACCCTAAAACCTCACGCTTCACGCTTCACTGTCAACTGTTTAAATCCCCACCCTAAAACCTCACGCTTCACTGTTAACTGTCAACTGTCAACTGTCAACTGTCAACTGTCAACTATCCTCTAAATTCTAAATTCTAAATTCTAAATCCCATCAATCGCGTATTTTATGCAAAAATTTATTCAACTCTGGCTGGGACAAACTGCTTCGATGATTGGCAGCGCTATGTCCGCGTTTGCGCTGACTATTTGGATTTGGGAGTCCACCAGTCAAGCGACGGCTTTGGCTTTGTTGATGCTTTTTATTCAATTGCCGCGCATCTTGCTGGCTCCGGTTGCTGGCATTCTCGTCGATCGCTGGAATCGAAAATTTTTGATGGGAATCGGCGATACGGTTTCAGCTTTGTTAACGGTCGCTATCCTATTACTTTATATCAGCCAAAACCTGCAAATATGGCATATATATGTAGCGGCTGCGGTTAACGGAATTTTTGACCAAATTCAGCAGTTAGCTTACTCAGCAGCCATTGCCACAATGATGCCAGAAAAGCATTACAGCCGCGCTAGCAGTTTAAGTTTTCTGGCAAGTTACGGTGCGAGTATTATTGCTCCGACGCTGGCGGGGATTCTGTATTCTGCGATCGGGTTGAGGGGGATTTTTGCGATCGACCTAGCAACTTTTACAATTGCGATCGCCACCCTAGTATCTGTCAAAATACCCCAGCCCGCGATCGCGCCAGCGTTGCGGAGCAATATCGCCTCCAATCCCCAGCCGACTCGCCCCCACCTGTTGCAAGAACTCAGCTTCGGATTCCGCTACATCGTCAAGCGTCCCAGCCTGCTTGCCTTGCTGGTGTCGGTTTCGCTATTCTGGTTCGCTCACGACATCGGCGCGGCCCTGTACTCACCGATGATTCTGGCGCGCACCGACAACAATGCCAGAACCCTCGGTACTATCCTTTCAGCCGCCGGCGCAGGGGGCGTTTTAGGAGCATCGACCGTCAGTATTTGGGGCGGTTCCAAACGCCGAATCCAGGGCTTTGTGCTCGGCATGGCAGGCGCAGGTTTGAGTAAAATAGTTTTTGCTTTCGGTCAGGCGCTTTCCATCTGGATTCCCGCTCAATTTTGTTCGTCTTTCAATTTCCCCATCCTCGGCAGTTCCAACGAGGCGATCTGGCTGGCGAAAGTCCCACCAGAAGTACAAGGGCGCGTTTTTGCAACCAGAGCAGTTATCGTGCAATTGGCCTCAGCGATCGGTTTATCGATCGCTGGGCCGCTTGCCGATCGGGTTTTTGAACCCGCCATGCAACCGTCCGGTTTTTTAGCAGCTATTTTTGGCCCAATTCTGGGGACCGGTGCCGGTGCTGGCATGGCTTTGTTATACGCTATCTCCTCGCTGGGCTTATTGCTCGTTGCAGTCGGTGGGTATGCTTGCCGGCTGCTGCGCGATGCCTAAAGGGGAAACAGAAAGAGGTCTTTTAACTTCTTCCTTCTTCCCTCTTCCTTCAATCCGTTACATCTGAGATCTTGCACCATTGTCAATAAGCTTTTTATGAACAGGCTTTCCGGCCTGTTCCACAAAGAGTGAATTTTCTTGTGGAACAGGCCGGAAAGCCTGTTAAGCGAGAATGGTGCAAGATGTGAGTTACATCCGTTACATCCGTTACATCCGTTACAGAATCCGTTGCCGAACTTCCTTCTCCTAAAGTTTCTGGCGCGAACTCAGGTGAGCTTCAATTTCCGATCGCGATCGCCATACAGGGCGCAATTCCTTGCGAGCAAAGAGCTGCGACTGATCGCCGGCGTGGGGCGAACCAGGTTGAGTGGCGTTGCCGTAACTGTTTAGCGCCATCGCCTTCACAGGATTCGAGAACTCGATCGCAGCGACAAAAGAATCGCCCGCAACCGCTTGAAAGCGATCGTCTTTCCCTGGAGCGAACCAGACTGAGCGAAATACCCCCAAAGCACCCTCAGCCCCATTTGCAGGCAGATGCGCCTCCCCAGGCAATCGGAAGACTTCCCCCCATGCCACATCTAACGCGCCGTAAGTTACCTCAACTTTTGTTGCTGTCGTTTCCAGTACCCGCACCGCCTCCGCAGGATTTGCCAGCCCGTCTGGCGTCGTCAGCGGCGCATCTTCGCGCCAAGGTTTGGCGAATAACCGATCGGCATCCATCGCTTGTTTCCAAAAGGCAAACAGCACTGCACCGCGACTGTCAGCATCGACTTTGCGATTCCAAGTGGCGAGAACTTCCGCAGCGCGGCGCGCTTTTTCGCTGCCTTGCCGTGCGGCGGGAATTAGATCGTCAAGGAGGCGATCTGCGAGTTCTACCTGAGTGGAATGTTTGTATTGCATCAATTCATCAAAAGAGATTTTTTCGTCTTCTAAGAGCATTTTTGCCGATCGCTGCGATCGCAAATCCATCGGGCCGCGCGGTGCCATGTAGGCCGGATATTTATCCGGTGCGATCGCACTGGGAAACGTCGTCGTCCAGGGCGGATCGTTGGTATTTTGCAACCAGCCGCTGGGCGGATCGACAACGCGCGGCAAATCCGCATAGGGATGATTTTTGCTCCACAAAGTCTCTGACGTATTGCCTGGAATCGTGCCCGACCAGTATTTAAAATCTCCGTTTTTGCGTATGGGGACTTGACCGTTAAACAAGTGCATGATATGCCCCTCGCGATCTGCATACATGACGGTAAACATGGGAATTTCCAAGCGCTTTAAAGCAGCTTCAAATTCAGAAAAATTCTTGGAACGTGCCATATCCCACCACTGCTGAAGGGCTGCTGGTTTATCGAGTCCGACAACGCGCAGGGCGATCGCTTTGCCCTGTTTTTCTGCGAGAATCGGCCCGTGAACGGAACGCCGCACTACTAGAGATTCCGATCGCAAATTCCCATTCTTTTCTTTGACTTTTAAAACCTTCTCTTCCCTGTCAAAATTTCTGACTTTGCCATCGAAGCGATAACCGTCGTTAGCGAGGGGCAATTCGTAGGCATCCCAGCCATCGTGAGTGTTGACAGTATGAGTCCATCCCAAGTTGTCATTAAAGGCGATCGCTAATACAGGAAATCCGACGAGAGTCGCTCCGTAAGCGTTAATTTCTGGGGCAACCAGTTGCGCTTCGTACCATAAATATAAATCCGACCAAGGCAGGTGAGGATTTGCCAATAGCATGGCATTGCCGCTTTGCGAACGGGAAGGAGCGATCGCCCAACCATTAGAGCCTTTGGGGGTATCATTTTCAGCGAGATTTTCAACGCGCTCTGGATCGACTACAAAAGTAAAATTGATGACGCGCTGCGCGTGTGCCAATACATCTACGGGTTTGAGGGGCAATGCTACCTTTAATTCTGCGGTGAGCGCCTCTGGGTGTTCTTTTGCATAGGCATTCATTCCGCCAACAAAAGCATCGATATAGTTGCGAAAAATGGGATTTTGTGCTTCATACCAGGCCTTGGCGCGATTAGGAATTCCCATAGTTTGCACCCAGCGATCGGATTCCAAATAATCTTCGCCCCAAAATTCGGCAGCTTGCCCGCGAGATTGCCCGTAAAGACGCAAAATCAGATTACCGTGACTTTGCATCTGCGCCCACCCGAAAGCGTAGAAAAGGCTTTTACTATTTTCTCCGTAAATGTGTGGAATTCCATAGGTATCCCAAAGAATTTGAGTGCCTGTTTCAGGCGCTGCTTGAATCCAATTATTGAGGAGCAAAACTAAAATAAAACTCATCAATAACGAGACAATATTTCGCCATTGTTTTTTGATTGGTAGAAACATACTATAGCCTTTCTCAGGTAGGTGGGGTACAGAAAAAGCCTCGAAAATCCTGGCATTCACAGAATAAAGTGTACCTCATGTTGGTGAGAACCGCTATATTATATTGATATCAGTTGATAGGTTAAGCTGTGGAGCATTTAAACCACTAATTAGGGCTTGTATGGTGCGTCAGCCAGAACACTTATGCTTAATGCGAAAAGCTTCGGTACTGACGCACCCTACTATCGTCCTTTAAATGCTCCACAGCTTATGCTATACAAGCAAAATTAATTTCTAGGACATTTTCCTGAATTAACATATTCACGGAAGCTTTTACTGTAAAGATGACTTTTTGAGTTCCACCAAGCTGCTGCCCCTTTTTGTTGTAAGTCATTCCGCATATTTAGGCACCAACCAGCCCATAATTCTTCTTCTAACAACTTATTTTTATATTGATAATACAAATTTTCATACAGATTAAAAAAACTACAAATAAGCTCGTTAAACCGGGTGAATTCATTCTCATTTAATTTTTCCAGATTTGTTATGCCTAACTTGTATATCCGCGCCACTTCATCATCCTGGCTTATACGTGACTCAAGCTCTGCACAAGCGCTAATAATTGATTGATAGGTTGCACCCTTGGTTGCTTTTGTACTTTCTTTAACTTGAATTGCCAAATAAATCAGTGATACAACTACTGCAATAGTCTGAACAATGCCAGTAATATCACTGATAGATAGGTTTAATTGTGCTATGTACATCTTTTTATTAAGCGTCAAGAATCACCATCTGAAAAGACGGTGAGTATATCAAAGAGTTATTTTTGGAGCTGCCCCTGCTGCCAATTTCCCTCTACCTTCGTTCCATCTGCATAAATGTAGGAACCTTGACCGTGTTTCTGACCGTTGAGGAATTCACCTTGATAGCGATCGCCATTGGCGTAAATGCAAGTACCTTTGCCGTTGAACTGACCCTCGCTAAATTCGCCTTCGCAGCGATCGCCATTCTTAAAAGTGTAAACTCCTTTCCCGCTCATTTTACCCTTGACAAAAGTGCCTTTATAGCTATCTCCATTGGCGAACTCACGGACACCTTCACCACTAAATTCTCCATTCTCAAACAGCCCTTGATAGCGTCCCCCTTCTTTAAAAGTAAACAACCCCTGACCTTGAGTGTTGCCCTTGACAAACTCTCCTTCATAGCGGTTGCCGTTCGGATATTCGCGAACCCCTTTACCGTGAAATTGCCCTTCACTAAATTGCCCCTCATAACGGCCTCCTTCAGCAAAGGTATAAATTCCCTGCCCGTGAGGCACATTATTCAGCAACTCTCCTTCGTAGCGGTTCTTATTAGCATATTGACAGACGCCTTTGCCGTTAAGTTTTCCTTCTTTAATATCTCCTTCGCAACGAGTGCCGTTACTGAACGTAAAAGCCCCGCGACCGCTGGGAGAACCATTGGTAAAAGAGCCTTCGTAACGAATGCCGTTAGTTGAGGTAAAAGTGCCTGTACCGTCGAACTCGCCGTTTTTAAAAGTACCTTCGTAGCGGTTGCCGTTGGCAAATTCGCGGACACCTTGACCGTTGAATTCTCCATCGGCAAATTCTCCTAGATATCGACCTTCTTCTTTAAAGCTGTAGGTGCCCTTACCGTGAGGTTTGCCGTTGAGAAAAGAGCCTTCGTAGCGATCGCCGTTGGCATATTGACAACTGCCGGGGCCGCTGAGTTTTCCCTCACTCAATTCTCCCTCGCAACGTCCGCCATCCGGTAAAGTAATTACTCCTGCTATTGCGCTGTGAGGGTTGGCAAACAAGACAGCCATTCCCAAGTTGGAACCAAGTAATAGAGCGAATCCAAGTCCCTGAAGTTTACTTAATATTGCTGACGACATTCCCACATTCATAATTAACAAAAAATTCAACTTTTAACTTTGCTGTTCCTTGGACGGTTCTATAGAATTCCCAGCCAAATTGCTAGAGTTTCAAAAAAATTCCTAGTCATTGAGCCGGAAGGTAATGGATGCTGTTTTTCCTTGAATGCCACTCTCGGATGTGGCAAATTTCCATTTTTCTACTGTTTTAATCGCTTCGCGATCGAAGTCGTCGTGCTTGCTCGAAGTCAAGATCGCGATGTTGAATGCCTTACCGGTGGGGTCAACGTCAAACATGACTTCCACTCGCCCTTCCCGCCCTTGTTTTCTGGCTGCGCTCGGATATTCAGGTTTACCGCAGCTAATGCAAGTGCCTGGAGGCGGGCCGGAAGGGCGCGAAGGACTCCCCCCTCGGACTGGATTTGTCGCTTTTTGCCCTGACCCCGAACCGCCTCCAGGACCTCCGCCTCCAGGACCTCCGCCTCCAGGACCTCCGCCTCCAGGGCCTCCGCCTCCAGGGCCTCCGCCTCCAGGGCCTCCGCCTCCAGGGCCTCCGCCTCCAGGACCTCCGCCTCCAGGGCCTCCGCCTCCAGGACCAGGTGAGCCAGCCGTGGACGATCTCCCCAATCGCCCCGAACCATCCCCAAATGGCTCTGAGGAAGGTATGTCGCCATTTTCGCTGGCGCCAGATAGTGAGTTTGACCCACTTCCTCCAGGGCTTCCGCCTCCAGGGCTTCCGCCTCCGGGGCCACCAGAGGCAAGGTTTCCTAAACCTCCGATCGCATTTCCAGAGTTACTACCGCCTCCTGGCCTAGTAGCTGTGACTGGCGAGCCAGCCCCGGGCGATCGCTGTATGGGGCCGGAAGAAGGATTTAATGGCTCTGAGGAAGGCTCCCCGCTACCTGCGGAAGCAGATGACGAGAGCGGCTTATTTTTTTCAGGGCTGTCGGAGGAGTTGGGATTTCCAGCATCTTTTGTAAAGTCTGGGAGACTCGCAGCACCCTTGGGGCGGGAGTCGCTAACGGGTGGTTCGCTTTTTGGAGGATCGGGCGAGGGGGTTTCGGGTTCCTGGGCGATCGGGCTTTTAGGAGTTTCTGGGGAATTGAAATCTTCTTTAGGTGGGGGGGAAGGCTCTCGAGAAGTGGGTGGCGGAGTTTCCGTTAAGGGCAGCTCTTTCTTAATCTCTGGCGGAGGCGTTGCCGCAATCGGTGGCTCCTCTGGAATCGGCGGAGGCGTTACCGCAATCGGTGGCTCCTCTGGAATCGGCGGTGGCGTTGCCGCAATCGGTGGCTCCTCTGGAATCGGCGGTGGCGTTGCCGCAATCGGTGGCTCCTCTGGAATCGGCGGGGGCGTTACCGCTACGGGTGGCTCCTCTGGAATCGGCGGGGGCGTTACCGCTACGGGTGGCTCCTCTGGGGGAGCTGGCTCTGGTGGCGGTTCTGGTTTGAACGTCTCAGGTGGGGGAGATACCTTTTCTGGAATAACTGGCTCTGGCTGGGTTTCCTCTACTTTGGGCTCATCAAGCACAACAACTTCAATGGGTTCCTCTGCAAATTCAGCAGGTTTGACCAAATTGAAGCTCAACGGTAGCGCGACGCCGTGCAATAAGCTTGAGGCTAACAGACTGATCGCCAGAACTTTTTTAAGAGCTTCTTCTTGTTGTTGTCTTTGCGTCGCCGAACTATTTGAAAAACTCATGCCTTCTTACTCTCCTTTATGGATGGCAACATCCTCGCTGGCTCCCCGACATCACCCGAAACAAGCTACCAACAGCAGGTTGAGCTTGCTATCACTGATGAACTTACCCATCCTATAAGAAGACTGTCACCCTGTTCAAGACTCTTGCAATTAATTTTCATTATTTAATTTTGAGATTGCGACTAGAGGCTACCAATTAGCATTTCCTTTGGGAACGTCTACCTTGCTCTTATGGGCGCTGTCAATGTTCTGATTCTGGTAGGGCAAGGTTCCAAAATGCCTTAACTGCAATACTCTAGCCCGTAATCTACCAACAAATTTCCACATTCTCAAGCTTTTCATAAATTTATTTTATTAATTAAAACTAATTGATCTATCACAATATATAGGTAATCGTTATCCAAACGTGTGGCTCATGACTTGACAAACCCTGAATTTTGTGGAAACCTAGTTGAGAATCTTTAAAATTATTGAAGATTATTGTCAAGTCCTAACGCAAATCTTTAGCAAAGAAGCACTGGCAGAACAATCGGTCGCGATCTCGGTCGGGATCACAGTAGGAGCATTTTGGGTACAGACGAATATAGTCAGATACAGGTAGTGCGATCGCGCTTGCCATCGCGCTTGAGTGAAACAATTCGCAGTCTGAATCACTGGTGCCGACTTGACGCAGAAACTCTACCAGCCTTCGATCGGGCTAATTGCACCATTAGGCAGCTTGCGATCACTCAACACAGCTAACGAGAATACAAACTAATGGATAATTTCATTTACATTTTTCGCGCTGGGGGCATTGTTTCTTGGCCGCTGCTTGCCTCGTCAATCGCAGCAGTCGCACTGATTTTAGAGCGTCTTGTCTTTTGGTTTAAAGTGAATCGGCGACAGCGGCGTGTCGTCCGGGAAGTGCTAAAACTTTACAGTCAAAACCCGGATTCCGCCATCAAAAAGTTACAAGTAAACGCTGATTTGCCGTTAGCCAGAATTTTTTTGGAAGCATTAGAATTAGACTCGCCCAACATCGAAGAATTTCGTTTGGTCTTAGAGAGTGCAGCTCAGGCAGAAATCCCCGTTTTGAAGCGATTCAATACAATATTTGACACCATTATCACCCTCTCCCCGCTATTTGGGTTGCTCGGAACAGTTTTGGGCTTAATTACCACCTTTGACTCCCTCAAACTGGGAGATGCTGCAGGCACCAATGCCGCAGGCGTTACCGGGGGGATTAGCGAAGCCCTCGTTTCTACGGCAATGGGGTTAGTGGTGGCAATCTTTACGCTCGTATTTGCCAATATGTTTCGCGGGTTTTACTTACAGCAAATAGCTTTTATACAGGAAGCCGGAGGCCAGCTAGAGCTATTGTACCGTCACCACTACGAACAACTACCAAGAGAATCTAACTATGCGCCTACCCGATGAACCTGATAGTATTCCCCAGATCAACATCGTGCCACTGATTGATGTAACCTTCGCCATATTGACGTTTTTCATTGTTTCCTCTTTGTCTTTATCCAAATCCGAAGGTCTGCCAGTAAATTTACCGAAAGCATCAACCTCTCAAGTTCAGGACTCGCCTGCTAAAATTACCGTCACCATTGACGCTCGGGGAAAATTAATGGTTGATAAAAAGTTAGTCAACTTAGAGCAGATTGAGAGTACAGTGCGACAGGTGATGGGTTCAAATCCGAGCGCCTTAATTGTGCTGAATGCGGATAAAAGCGTCTATCACGGAAATGTTGTGGAAGTTATGGATCGATTGCGCCAAATTAAGGGAGCTAAGTTAGGGATTGCTACCGCAAAGTAGAGAGCTTCTATAATTACTAATTTTGAATTTCCTCACAACTCTCAAACAGGAATTACCCCGTGAAAAGCTACTAAAAAAGCCTGTAAACCTGATTGAGAGGTAGTCCTGAATAGTCTGTACAATTCAGGAGTTTATTTGAGAAAGCAGTTAAAAATTAAAGTCCTTACTGCCAAAAAACAGCAAGGACTTTAATTATTTATTCCTGAGTTTTAAGGACGAACATCCTTACTACACACGTTAAATACTTGCCATCACTTCACGCGCTGCAGCCAAAGTTCGATCGACATCTTCGTCAGTATGAGCCAAAGAAGTAAATCCCGCCTCAAACTGCGAAGGAGCAAGATAAATTCCGTGCTCCAACATTCCCCGGTGAAAGCGGCTGAACTTCGTCAAATCCGACTTCTTCGCATCCTCGTAATTGTGAACCGGGCCAGCCGCAAAAAACAAGCCAAACATCCCGCTAATTTGCCCGCCCCAAACAGCGTGTCCGGCTTCCTTAGCAATGTTTAGCAATCCGTCAGACAGTTTTTTGGTAATCTTATCCAACTGTTCGTAAGTGCCGGGTTTTTGCAGCAATTCCAAAGTCTTAATCCCAGCAGTCATCGCCAAAGGATTTCCCGAAAGCGTACCCGCTTGATACATCGGCCCAGCAGGAGCCACCATCCCCATAATATCCCGCCTTCCCCCGTAAGCTCCCACCGGCAAACCGCCACCGATAACTTTACCCAAAGTAGTCAAATCCGGGGTGACACCGAATCTTTCCTGAGCTCCGCCGTAGGCGATGCGGAAACCGGTCATTACTTCATCAAAAACTAACAAAGCACCGTTATCTTTAGTAATTTCCCGCAAACCTTCGAGAAAACCTGCATCGGGGGTAATAAAACCGGCATTCCCCACCACTGGTTCGAGAATTACGCCTGCTATCTCGCCGGGATTTTCGGCAAATAAAGCTTTGACTGCTTCTAAGTCATTGTAGGGAGCGTTGAGGGTGTTGGCGGTAGTGGATTTCGGGACGCCCGGAGAGTCGGGAAGGCCCAGAGTTGCGACGCCGGAACCGGCTTTTACCAAGAACATATCGGCGTGCCCGTGATAGCAGCCTTCAAATTTAATCACTTTATCGCGTCCGGTGAAAGCTCGCATCAGCCGCAAAACGGCCATACAGGCTTCGGTGCCGGAGTTGACAAATCGCACCATTTCAATGCTGGGAACGGCATCGATGACCATTTCGGCGAGTACGTTTTCCAACAGCGACGGTGCGCCGAAACTCGTACCTTTTTCTAAAGATTCGTGCAGGGCTTTGATGACTTCCGGGTGGGCGTGGCCGCAGATAGCCGGGCCCCAAGTGCCTACGTAGTCAATGTATTGGTTTTCGTCAACATCCCAAATGTAGGCTCCTTTTACCCTGTCAAAGACGATGGGCTGTCCGCCTACGGATTTGAAGGCGCGGACGGGGGAACTAACGCCACCTGGCATCAACTTCTGGGCTGCTGCGAAAATTTCTTCTGATTTGGTCGTTTTCAAGGTTGTGGAAACCAATGTTTTCTCCTTAGTGAACGTCTGTTGTTGGTAGAATAATTTTATAGCCAGTTCAACATAAAGGTTAGGTCGATTCAAGGAAACTATTCTAGTAGATTTTAGGGTACAAACCAATCAGTAGCAATACTAGCTTGGGTTTTTTAGGCTTTGTCGCACTAGCACCGTGAAGCGAAGCTATCCGGTAGGGAATCGCCCTAAAATGTAATTTTTTGTAAAATAGTTCTTGACAATTTAGCCATCACTTGGTTAATCTTCTCTCTTCCTCTGCCTCCTCTGCGTTCTCTGCGGTTAATAAAAAAACAATCTCCGACAGGAAAGCGTTAATCTATATTACCAAGTTGAAATAAAATTATGTCTACTACTGATTTATCGAGTTTGAGCCGATCGATCCCAATTGAAAAGATTCGTTACGACGATCGCGGTTTAGTGCCTGCGATCGTCCAAGATTATTTGGACGGTACGGTGTTGATGATGGCATGGATGAGCCGGGAGTCGCTGCAAAAAACCCTGGAAACCGGCCAAACTTGGTTTTGGAGTCGTTCTCGTTCGGAATTGTGGCCTAAAGGCGCGACTTCGGGACACGTTCAAAATGTCAAAGGGCTGCGTTACGACTGCGATAGCGATGCTTTGCTAGTCACTGTCGAACAAGTCGGAGATATTGCTTGTCACACCGGAGAAAGAAGTTGTTTTCACCAAGTTGACGGGGAAATTTCACCGCCGTCAGGGGATATGTTATCTCAATTATTTGAGGTAATTTGCGATCGGCGCGACCATCCTAACGAAAGTTCTTATACTTGCAAGTTGTTCGAGGGCGGCGACAACAAGATTCTCAAGAAAATTGGCGAAGAGTCGGCGGAAGTTGTGATGGCTTGCAAAGATGATGACAAAGAAGGGATTGCTGGGGAAGTTGCCGATTTATTTTATCACGCTTTGGTTGCTTTGGCTCACCATCAAGTTGATTTGAGGGCGGTTTACCGCAAATTGGGCGATCGGCGAAAATAATCGGTAATTAGTAATCAATAATCGACAATGGGTTGGTAGGGGCGGGTTCACCAACAATATTAACCGCTCACAGATAGGCTGAATAAACCCGCCCCCACCCTACGAAGAGGCTATATTTTCTCAACTCCCTTTAGAAGGTAAAAGTTGTCCGCAGGACTCCCACTCCTACAGTGTCATTATCCTTTGTTCCTTCAGGATTGAACAGCACAAAAGCTCCGGGTGTAATGCTGATATTATCGTTGACTTTGAAGCGGTAATAAGCTTCTAAATGGTAAGGAGTTGCTTTGTTTTGCTGAAACCGAGCACCGCCACTTACTGAATCGCGATCGAGTGGCTGTCCAAACAGAATACCTGCATTATTGCCCTGTGCGAACAAATCTCGGAAATGCAAACCTACCATCCAACTGTTGAAAGTTGTAGAAGCATTGCTTCTTTCAGCATCAGCAATTATCCAACCTCCATAGGTAGAAACCGCTAATTTCGGAGAAAGCCGCCAAGTTGCAGTACCGCCAAACGAATTAAGCCTCACGCCACCGCTAACAGGTTCTCTATCTGGTCCCAAAATAGAACCCAAATCGGCATCACCTAATCCTGTAGCCAGAATATTCAATTGGTGGCGGCTGTAAGCGTAATTTAAACCTATGTCGATACTGCTGGTAGGTTTAATAGTTAACTGCGCCGCAGCAACGGTACTTCCGTCAAATGCACCTGCTCCCAAAGGCGTGGCTGGAAAGCCTAAATCGTTGGGCAAAGCAGCATTTACACTGCCGTACAAAGCTGTCAGATTGACCTTTTTGGAAATGTTCCAAATAAACCCGCCTGCCGATGCCAAACCGCTGCCAGAAGTGCCACCGGATACGCGAACTACAGGGTTGTAAGCTGCAAATCTAGAGACGGCTTCTTGCCCTTCTCCCGCAAAGGGAGTAATTGCTTGAAAAGCGTCGGAAGTTTCGGCTTTCGGGCCGGCAAATAAAGTGATGCTGTTAGAAACTGGAAAGACGTAAAGCAGCTTGTAAAGTTCAACAGCATTGGCGTCAATGCTAGATAGAGTCTGAGGATTAATTCCGGGAAATTGCGGTTCAAAACTCAGTTTTGCTTGACTGTCTGACAAACCGCTAAATGCCCCTGTTGACAAACCTAAATTAGGCCCGAAGCTGCGAATGTTGTAAGCTTGCAAGCCAGTGATCAGCGTATCTTTGCCTGTAAAACTGGTCAGCAGATTCAAGCGCAGTCGGTAGTTTAAGGCTGTTTCAGTCTCCCTGCGATTGTTTTTGGTAGTGTCGGCAACGCTAAAAATTGCTTCGCCGCTGAGTTTAGTTGTTGTCGAAAATTGATTGGCTTCTAGTTCGGAAGTACGAGCTTCTAAAGCATCGACTCGACCCCGCACGGTGGCTAATTCTGCTGCAAATTCTTCTTGCAATCTTTGCAATGCGGCTAAGTCTTCCTTGGTTGCTAAGTTGGTTGTACCTGATTTAATTAGCTCAGTAACTTTATCCAAGCAAGCGTTTAAACCGGCGGCAAATTCGTAGCGAGTCATTGCCCGATTGCCTCGGAATGTGCCGTCTGGATATCCTGCTATGCAGCCGTATCTTTCTACTAGAGATTGCAGGGCTTGAAATGCCCAGTCTGTCGGGCGCACGTCGGAGAGTTGAGATACAGATGTTACTTGCTGGAGTTCGCTGGATTCAGAAGTTTCGCTGTTGGTTGCTGCGGGTTCTAAGGAAGCGCTGTTTTCGATTTCAGCTAAGTTTTCGGAAGTAGAAGTTTCTGTTTGGGCAATTACTGGTGCAGGGTTAGGGGCGGGAATGACAGATGTTTTTTCTGTGACTTCTGCGGGTGTCTGCGAGTTTTGGGAAGGGGCAACAGATACTTGTTCTGTGACGGCTGGGGCTGGGTTTGCTGGTTTTTCGGCTAAGTTTAATGAGTTTTCCCCTGGATTTTCTGCGGTTAATGCTGCTGTTTCGGGCAGATTCAGGTTGGCAGTTTCTTGGGGGAGATTGGCGAGTTGATTGGTTGTTGAGACGGTGTTGTCAACTTGCAGCCCCTCAACTAATTTTAACTCGGAGGTTTCAGGGGCTTTGACGTGATTTTCAACAGTTGTATTCAGGCTAATTTTAGCCTCTGACTCTTTTAACTCTTCAGTACCTAAGCTTTCTTTTTCGGCGACGGGAGGCATCGCTGCCAATGGTAAAGAACTGGCAAGTATATACAGTAAACCTACTGCGCCCGCACTAAATAGTAGATGTGCTTTCACTAGAACTCCTCACAAATTTGATTGTAAATTGCTATTAGCTTCCTAGGAATTGTAAAGCTATTTGGTATCGCCAACCACAAAGTTTTGAGTTAATATTTTTTATGGGTCTAATAAAATAAGTAAAACAACCGCCTGCTATCAGAGCTTAAGACTGCTAGGCATTTTTTGCGAGTTAGTTATTTATCGGGCAAACGTTAATATCACAAAAGTTGTATTTTAGCAACTATTTTTTTAACATTCGATCGAGCTTTTGCAAAATAACCACAGCCGCAATCACACTCAGAGCCAAACCCAACCAAAAATTATCCGCCGCCCATTTACCTCTATCCAAAGCCAAACCGCCTAGCGGCGGCCCGATTAAATAGCCGATCGCCCAACACTGAGAATTAACCGCCAAATACACGCCCCGCAAAGACTCCGGCGCTAAATCCACCACCAAAGCCGAAGCAAAAGGCGTATAAGCAACAGTCGCCACCGACAAAAAGCTTAAGCCTAAAACAGCTAAAAATAGATTGCCAGTGGCAGCCATTCCCGTCAAGCCGATCGCGATAAATCCCATTCCCCACAGCAGCGCAGAAATCATCAAAGCTTTCCCACAAGAAAACGGCCTCAAAGCTTTAACAATCGGCAGTTGTAAAGCCACAGTTAAAAACGTACTAAAAGCAAACAAAACGGTAATTGTACCTGTTGCAAAGCCTTTTCCCGATGTCCCCACCGCGACAAACTTGCTAAAGTACAGCGGCATGGTGGTTTGGATTTGGGAAATATATAGAGTGAACAGAGTATTTACTAAAGCATAAACTAGAAGCCTTCGATCGCTCAGCGCCACCATCCAGCCATTTTCCCGATTTTTGCTGTCTCTATCCGCTGAATTAGCTGGTTTGTAGGTTTCAGCGATCGCGATCGCAACTACTGCAAACAGCACTACAAACGAGATACCATCAATAATAAAGAGCGATCGATAATTACCCGTTACCTCAATCAATAAACCGCCCAAAATAATCCCAACTTGCAAACCCAAATTATCAGCCAGCCGCGTCAAAGCAAAAGCTTCCTGTCGCTGTTCGCCCTCGGTTAAATCCGCCACCATCGTCTCGGTTGGAGGCCAATACAAACCCACGCCCAAACCCATCAGTAAATTGCCCGCAACTAAACCAGCGAAATCATTAGTCGCCGCCAGTACAAAAGAAGCTGCCGCCGAAATAACTGCAGCCAGCAATAAAGTTCGCCGCCTTCCCCAAAATTTGGAATCGCAAAAAGAACCGCCCAAAATTCTGCCCAATATTCCCGAAACAGAACCGCTACCCAAACCAATCCCAACAGCAGTAGCAGATAAACCGACGCGATCGACAAAAAATATCGGCGCGTAAAATAAAGTAAAACCGGTGCCGCTTTGGGAGAGGAATCTGCCACCTGCAAGAATCCAGACTTGAGGGGGGAGACGGGGAAACCAAGAGGATAATTGAAATTTAGGCATACACAATTAAATTAGGAGTTATTTCTGGACGCAGAAACCCGGTTTTTTTGATGAACATACGTTATAGCTTTTAATCACGGTCAAAAACCCGGTGTCTTTGGTCGCAGTGCGTAAGTTCTGCGAGTAATTATTAATTTATTCCGTACTTTTTCCGAATTAGTATTAGTTAACGCAGGTGCTGACAAACACAAGTGAGCTTAACAATTCTTCAGCGTCTGTTACACAAAAGTTACCATTAATTTAAAAATACTTAACAGAATTTTAGAAAAAAGTTAGTTAAACTCTAGAAAAGGCAGAACAAAAATTTTAGAGGGTCTAATTATATGACAGCTATTACAACATCAAGAGTGGAATCAATCAAACCGCGCTGGCAAGCAATTGTCATGGTGGCTCTAATTTTCTGGCTCAGCGTTAGCCTGATTTTGGATCTAGTAATTATGCCCAGTCTCTACGTATCTGGCATGATGACATCACCCGAGTTTGCAACGGCCGGAAATTTAATGTTCTGGGGATTCAACCGCGTTGAGTTAATCTGTTCGGGCATGGTGGCAACGGGTTTGATGGTTTTGAGCAATTTAGTCGGTGACTTCGGCAAGCGCCGCCGCACAGCAATTGTATTATCATTGGTACTTCTGGCGATCGCCCTGATGGACACCTACGCCCTGACACCCCAAATGAGCGCCTTGGGAATACAGTTAAATCTGTTCGATTCCGCAGCAGAAGTGCCCGCCGGCATGAATCTACTGCACCAAGGCTATTTTGCATTGGAAGCCCTGAAGTTGGCTGTCGCGGGTACGCTGCTGGGCTGGTGCTACCAAAACCAAGTTTGATCGACACAATGCTCAGATGTTGAGTTAAGAAAAAACTCAACCAGCAGCAGCGGGGGGCGTGAATTCACGCCCCCCGCTAATTTTTTTTACAATTTTAGCGATCGTCAACTAGGTCTGAAATGCACCTGCCTTGCACCTGCGCTTGGGAGTATCTCATATTCGTAAAAACACTTCTTCTGACTCTTTCCTTCTGACTCTTGCCTCCTGACTCCCAACTCCAATTTCTAGCTTAACTGCTTTCGTTGAAATGCTCCCTCGTCCTTTTTTACCTTGAATTTAGGCAGCATCACAGACACGCCACGTCAGAATCTCCCAACGTTTCAGGACAGGTTCAGCAATCACGATCTCATTTTCTCTGGCTTCCATGACGACCAAATAATCTCCCTGGTTAAATCTGTCATTGTAAATTCTTGCTTGTTCTTCTGGCATCAACCATCCTTGAAGTGCGCCATATAGACCGCCAGCAGTTGCAGCAATCCCACTGCCAAAGAAAGTTGCTAAAATGCTTTCCACCGCTAATGCCTGACCGATACCGGGAATTAGCAGGCTGCTGAGTCCAACAATTAAGGCTACTGAACCTAGTCGCATGCTGCCTGAGATCGCGCCTAATTGTGCCCCTGCTGCTCTTGTGATTAAAACTTGCTGCACGCCCAGAGAGTCCAAATCGTCATTGTCAGAAGGTTTAGCAATCACTGAAATCTTGTGCATGGGGAAGCCCCGGCTTTTTAGCTCAACTAGCGCCTGCTTTGCGTTTTGGTGATTGGTAAATAGGCCGCTAGCACGTTTGAGATTTTGGTCATTCATGAGAAATATTTAATATTCAACGCTACAAAATTGGTAAATAGTGTTTCAGTTGACAGTTGACAGTTGACCGTAAGAGGACGACCTCTACCTGGAAGGAAGAGGATTGGAGTAATGAATAGTCTTCTTTTAATTTCTCCCTACAAGGCTTGGGGCTTTAAACCAATTCTTTCTGCTAAAGCTGCTGTCAATAGCCGCATCACAAAAACTACTTAGTTCAGAGGTGCAAAACGCTTTAGCAAAGCTGACAAAGCAATCATTGGCAGTCCGAATCCGATACAAATCAAAGCCTGGATTAATGTCAAAGCTTCAGTGTCGAATAACTGATTCATAATGCCCCATTGGCTAAACAGGGATTGGAGAATGAAAATAGCTCCAATGCCGATCGCCACAGCATAGCCAACTGATTCATCTTTACCGCGCAGTTTGGCGACGATCGCCGGAACGAAGCGACTGATACTTAACAGGTAAAAAGCTTCGGCCGCAACCAATGTTTGAATTGCCATCGTCCGGGCTAGAGCTTCATTGCCTGTGGTTTGGACGATCCATTCAAACATCCCAAAGATCGCAATCCAGTTAAATACCGAAACTGTCAGAATCCGAGCCGTCAGCCTGCGAGACAGCAGCGGTTCGTTAGCCGGTCGAGGCGGATGTTGCATGACATCGGGAGAGGGCGGCTCAAATGCCAGCGGTAAGCTCAACGCAACTGAACTGACCATATTCAGCCAGAGAATTTGTACTGGCAAAATGGGTAGCGGGGTTGCCAGAAGTACGGCAATCAAGATGGTCATGGACTCTCCACCATTCACGGGCAGGATGAAGGCGATCGCCCGCAGCAGATTCTTATAAACCGTGCGCCCTTCCTCAACTGCTTTCTCGATCGAAGCAAAGTTGTCATCCGTCAGAATCATATCTGCGGCTTCTTTTGTCACTTCAGTGCCCGTGATGCCCATCGCTACCCCAATATCAGCTTGCTTCAGGGCGGGGGCATCGTTAACCCCATCTCCAGTCATCGCCACAATCTCGCCCTTATACTGAAGTGCTTCGACAATGCGGAGCTTTTGTTCAGGCGCTACACGAGCAAACACACAGCATTGTTCCACAGCATTGGCGAATTGCTGCTGATTCATTTGAGCGAGTTCTTGACCGGTAAAAACGGGAGCTTCTTGGGTTTGATTTAGTCCCATTTGGTGCGCGATCGCTGCTGCTGTTTTGGCATGGTCGCCCGTAATCATTTTGACCTCAATTCCAGCAGACCGACAGGCTTGAATCGCTTGAATTGCTTCGGGGCGAGGCGGGTCGATCATGCCTTGCAGCCCCAGAAAAGTTAACCCTTGCTCAATATCAGAATGGTCAATAGAAGATTGAGCAGCGGGTACAACTTTCTTGGCAAGTGCTAGAACTCGCAGCCCTTTTTTTGCCATCCTCTCCACGGCTTGCTCGATCGGCGCGGGGTTGAGGGCGATCGCCTCTCCCTCTTCATCGAGCATCTGGCGGCACCGCTTGAGAATTGCCTCGATCGAACCCTTGACATAAATCAACCGTTGTGGGCGATCGTCATGTAAGGTTGCCATGTATTGAAACTGAGATTCAAACGGCAGTGTATCGAGCCGGCAAAGCGCTTCCTCCAGTTTCTCAGCAATTAACCCCGCTTTTTGGGCTACCGCAACGAGCGCCCCTTCCGTCGGACTGCCGATCGCAGTCCAGTTCCCGTCTTGCACGTCTAGATAAGAATCGTTGCACAACAATCCTGCTTGCAGGCATTCGTATAAGGCAGGCGCGTTCGCCAGGTCAACGGAGTGTCCGTTTACAGAAATTTCCCCGTCTGGTGCATATCCTCCACCGCTAACCCGATATCGCTTGCCACCGGCATCGATCTCTTGAACAGTCATTTGATTCTCTGTCAAGGTTCCGGTTTTGTCGGAACAAATCACGGTGGTGCTGCCGAGTGTCTCAATTGCCGGAAGTTTGCGAATAATGGCGTGCTGCTTTGCCATTTGGGAAACCCCGATCGCCAGCGTCACCGTTAAAATCGCGGGCAAGCCTTCAGGAATTGCGCTGACGGCAAGCGCCACAGATGCCTTGAACACCTCAACCCAAGAAAATCTCTGAGCAATTCCTGCGACAAAGGTGAACGCAGCCAAACCTAAAATGGCATAGAGCAAGGTTTTGCTAAATTTGTCAAGTTTGCGACTCAGTGGGGTTTCCAGTGTGGTGCTTTGCTGCATCAGTTGGGAAATGTGTCCGGTTTCGGTCATCTCGCCAATGCTGACGACCAGTCCGCGCCCCTGTCCAAACGTTACCAGGCTGCCGGTATACGCCATGTTCGTGCGATCGGCCAGTGGAGTGTCTGTCTCTAGCGCCCGGGATTGCTTCTGGACCGGAACAGATTCTCCCGTTAACGCTGACTCATCCACCTGTAAGTCACGGACTTCGATCAGCCGCAGATCCGCAGACACTTTATCCCCAGAAGACAGCAAGACGAGATCGCCAGGAACCAGTTCGCTGGATGAAACCACTTGCTTTTGACCTTTGCGGAGAATGGTTGCCTCGGTTGCAACAGATTTTGCTAAAGCGGCGATCGCATTTTCTGCCTTTGATTCTTGAACAAAACCAATGGTGGCGTTAGTTAGAGCCACCCCCAAAATTACACCTGAATCAATCCACTCTTTCAGAAATGCTGTAACTATCCCAGCAGCTAACAAAATGTAGATTAGCGGCTGATTCAGTTGCTCAAAAAATCGCAACCAGGCACTTTTCTGCTTCTGAGCCGTTAGTTGATTGGGGCCGAGGATCTCGCGCCGTTGGGCTGACAGGTCGGAAGATAGGCCTATTTCCAGGTCGGTCTCTAAAATCCGGGCGACTTTCTCGACAGAGAGGTGATGCCAAGAGTGTTCTAGTAATTTTTCTACATTGGTTGCAGTCATAACGTTTCTTGTCAAGCCAAGTGCTTCTCTGTTATTTCGTCTTGTTTCTAGCGTCATTGATGAAAGTGAGGGAAAAATGATCGATAGATTTCTGTCGATCACATTTGGATCACATTTGCTTCCTACACTTAGGCAGAGAACCGATTGAGATAACTTATAGATTTGACAACCTTAGTTCACTAGATGTGATTTATTGTTGCCTTTTATTAATTGAATTGTAAAAAGCATTCCTTTTGATGGATGAACTATCGTACATTCACTTGTTAAGTTGAAACACTAAAAGACTTCATGCTGAGGTTTATTGGCAAAATAGCGTTTCACAGCAAACAAAACAAACAAAGAACATGCAATTATTAAAGCTATTTGTGGAAGGAATCAGTGTCAGCACAGTTGCAATTTTGGGTTTAGGTGCTTGCACCCCCCCCAATACTTCACAGACAACTGTTCCATCTACTTCTGCTCCCACAACTGCCACTGAAAATACGACGGCTCCAACCCCTGCTGCGCCTGCAACCACGACCGCACAGACGGCTCAGAATCAAGACCTTGACGATATTGCCGATCGCGTAGAAGATGCCTTAGAGTCGGATAGCACCCTCAAGCCATTCGATTTAGACGCAGACGATCGGGATAATTCGATTGTGTTAACAGGGCGCGTTCAAACGGCAGAACAAAAAGCATTGGCAGAACAAATTGCTCGGCAAACTGCACCGAATGTTTCCATAAATAACCAAATCGTCGTTCAGTAGTTATACTAAATCTGGGTTAGATATCCCCTTTATCATCTCGATTGCGTAGGGTGCGTCGCCACGAGTAACTCTCGATGCTGGCAAAGATTTAAGAGCGGCGCACTTTTCCGACACGACTTCAGGGGGTAATACCAAATCCGGGGAAGAAAAGCCCTTTATCATCTCGATTGCGTAGGGTGCGTCGCCACGAACAACTCTCGCTGCTGGCAAATATTACCCTGCGACGCACCCTACCACATAATAAATTGAAACAAGAAACTTATTCAACGATCTCGTAACGGACTAACTGGCGAACATTTTGACGCGATAACTGTAGTTCTTGCGCGATCGCTGCCTCTATCTGGGTTGCATCAGTCATTGGCAATTCTAATTCCAATCGCTTCAAAATGGGTTCTGCTGTTTCTACCGCAACCAGGGTTGTTCCTTGTTTTCGGTTAATCACCGCGTTGATCAGCAATATATTTACAGACACCGTTGCTTTAAGCTGGGTATCTGCCTGAAGTTTATTTTTGGCGATCTTGGGTTGTTGTAATTCTTGAGCCATTAGGAAACTAGAACCAACCCAAAACGCGATCGCCACAAACGGCAATGGCAACCAAAATTCTGCGCCTGATGCTTTTAGCCAGCGTCTAATCATCCGCTATTCTTTCCCATCCATTCCGAGGATCGTACTATGTATTGGCACTTTAATACAACTCGATCTCTCCTAAAATCTAGCTTAAAGAAGATGCGCGAATCGCCTCAAACTCTAATAATTTTGAAAACTGCAAGCTGCGAAGGAGGCGAGCCGAAATATGAGAGTTTTGCTGGTAGAGGACGACCCAAAGCAACTGATGCCGCTTCAAACAGTGCTGTCTCAAGCAGGACATAGCGTGGATGGGGTAAAAGATGGAGAGACGGCACAGTGGCTGTTATCAGAAAAAGAATATGATTTGTTGATTTTGGACTGGATGTTGCCACATATCAGCGGGGTCAATCTCTGCCGTCAATATCGAGCAGCAGGGAAAACAGCGCCGATTTTGATGATCACCGCAAGAGACACCACGCCTGAAAAAGTGACCGGGTTGGACGCAGGCGCAGATGACTACCTGGTGAAACCGATCGATTTGGTTGAATTCATGGCACGAGTCCGGGCATTAAGACGGCGATCGCCCCTTTGGCAAGGAGATACGCTCAGCCTTGAGGATCTGCACCTCCACCTCGATACTCTTACCGTCGAGCGACAAGGTGCAACCGTTTCCCTCTCCAGTCGCGAGTTTCAGTTGTTGGAGTATTTTATGCGTCATCCCCGGCAAGTTTTGACTCGGAATCAGATTGAACAAGCGGTGTGGGAATGGGGAACCCAACCAGAGAGCAATGCAATTACGGTTCTAGTTCGCAAACTCCGCCAACGCTTGCAGGCTGTAGGAGCAGCAGACTGGATTGAGAGCATTTACGGTATGGGTTATCGCCTCACTTCCGTTACATAAGACTTACCCAAAGCTACCCATGTCTATACAGATATGGACTTTGACGCTTATTTTCTGCTTGGCTCGCGATCGTGTCGGCACTCTCCAGTCCACAGACTAACACCGCCTAACTGACGGCTTTTTGCAGATTAATTGCGGCGTTCAAATCTCTGTCTTGACAGTGACCGCAACTGTTGCATTCAAACACTCTTTCTGAGAGCAAAAGTGTTTCTTTTTTAGAACCACAATTAGAGCAAAGTTTAGAACTGGGGAACCAGCGTTCGACAATCGCCAGCTTGGCACCGTACAATTGACATTTGTATGTCAATTGTCTGCGAAACTCAAAGAAGCTCATATCAGCAATCGCAGCAGCTAATTTGTGATTTGCCAACATTCCAGATACATTTAAATCCTCAATTACTATTACGCCGTGGTTCTTGGCAAGTAGTGTGGTGACTTTGTATAGTGATAAGTTGAGGTGAAGAGGGTTTTGGAGTCAGTAGCCGGGAAACGCATTTTCATGGATTCCAGCTTCTATTCCACGAAAACCTTAGATAGTTGAAATGGATAGTTTATTAGATGAGGTTGATTGTGGATTCAGATAAAGCAAAGAAGATTGCTGAAGTTCTGTTGAAATTTGCTGCAAAAAAAGGCATAAGAACTTTGATGTTTGCAACAATAGGCACACTCCTAATGCCAATAGCTGGTGATGCTGTTGACGCAGTTGAGGGAATTCAAGAAATTATTAGCTTATTCACAGACGATGACCTCCTTGCTTAACTGGTTTTTTAACTGAGTGTGAAGCCGCACGAGATGACTTCTTTGATGACGTTGACCGTTATGCCAGACAAATCAAGCAATTGGAGAAGCAAGCCCTCACTCCAGAACGGTGCGATCGCATTCTCAAAGCGCTGCAAGTGGGTCAGCAATCGCCCTTTACCGAAGAGTCGCCGCCGCCATCTTGGTAGAAATTTACGGCAAGCCCTGGCGCTAAATAGAACAAAGCCCTGGCGTTGCGACCAGGGCTTCTGCTTTTCTTGAAAGATTAGCGTTGGGAGTTTGGTCTATGCGGACGCTTTTGACAGACTACATGAGGTACACCTGCTGTTGCTTGCCCCGGTCGCCCGTCTAACCCTGATGGGTCATTAACAAACGCACTAAAGAAGTCTTGGGCGTCTTCTTGGTATTGGAAGTCCCCACAGTTATAGCAATTTTGGTTAGCGCAAATGTATGACTGCTGTGGCTTAATATTGCTCTTAGATACTGTCAACGGGTCGCGAGCAGAAAATATGTCCTACTCAAAAATAACTACTGACACTTTCGTACAACGGGGCGTTGACAACAGCAGGCACGCTATTGTCATTGGTGGGAGTATTGCTGGACTTCTCGCTGCACGGGTGCTAGCAGGCTACTTCGAGAAAGTGACGATCGTGGAACGCGATCGCTTTCCCGAAACACCAGCGCCTCGCCCAGGCGTTCCCCAATCCCACCAGCTCCATGTGCTGCTGAGCAAAGGGCTACTGATTCTAGAGCAGTTATTTCCCGGGCTAACAGAGGAACTGACTGACAAAGGAGCAATTTCCGTCGATATGGCAGCAGATGTGCGATGGCTGTTGTTAGGCAGATGGGTACCTCGGTTTCCCTCTAGGATAACTACCTGTACTTGCACCCGACTTTTACTCGAAGCCATCATACGTCAGCGTCTGGTCAATTACAGCCCTGTGGAATTTTTAGACGCTTGCCAAGTCACAGGCTTGTCAGCTAATACTGGCAATATTGCAGTTACAGGTGTGCGGGTACGGGATGGCAACGGCAAAGAAGCAGAATTACCTGCCCAGTTAGTGGTGGATGCGAGCGGACGCAGTTCCAAAGCACCGAAGTGGTTGCAAACTCTGGGTTATGAGATGCCCCAGGAGACGACGATCAACTCTTTTTTGGGTTACGCCAGTCGCTCGTATCAGTCTCTTAGTAGCAGCCTCTTAGATTGCAAGATATTGTACTTGATGCCTAAGGCTCCGCATTCCCCTCGGGGTGGCGTACTCTATCAAGTTGAAGAGGGTCGCTGGATAGTCACCCTCATCGGTGTGGGTCGAGACTATCATCCCCCCGCTGATGAAGCTGGCTTTCTCAACTTTGCCCACAGCCTGCACAGCCCAGACATTTATGAAGCGATTAAAGATGCCCAGCCTCTCTCCCCCATCTATGGCTACCAGCGCACAGAAAATCGGTGGCGTCACTATGAACAACTGTCTCGGTTCCCGGAAAACTTTGTAGTGGTAGGTGATGCTGTCTGCGCCTTCAATCCTGTCTATGGTCAGGGTATGACTGTCGCGGCTCTAGGTGCTTTAACCCTAGACCAGTGCCTCAAGCAACACCATCACCCAGGCGCTCATCGGGAGCTAACAGGTCTGGTTCGGCGCTTTCAAAAACAGTTGGCTAAAGTCAACACAGTCCCCTGGCTGATGGCAACCAGCGACGATTTGCGCTGGTCAACCACCGAGGGAGGGCAATCAGGCTTCTTTACGCGATTGATGCACTGGTATTTCGATCGGGTAATGTGGGCGGCTGGCGAGAAGGCCGAGGTGTACAAAGTTTTTCTGGAAATCGTGCATCTGCTCAACCCCCCCACTGCGCTTTTCCAACTCGGTATCTTGGCACAAGTCTTAAAGCTGGCGATCGCCCGACGCAGTAACGCTTCCTCTGAAGGAATTACCCGTACTGAAACTCATGAACTTGCACAACCGTCAACCCATCGTAACGATTGACGGCCCTGCGGGTGCTGGCAAGTCAACTGTGACTCGCCAAGTTGCCCAAACCTTGGGACTTCTTTATCTTGATACTGGTGCTATGTATCGGGCGCTAACGTATCGGGCGCTAACCTGGCTGGTGTTACACAGAGACATTGCTGTAGAGTTGAGGAATTAGGTTACAGTTACTACCCCCCTCAAAAGTAACGATCGTCAAGGCAAGCCGTGTTCAATCAAAGTCGTCGCAATCTGGCTCGTTGGTTCGCCCTCTCAATGGGAAGCATTCTCGTGCTGTTTGCTGGGGCGATATATCAGATTGAGGTGAAAGATAAATTGGAGGCACTCGATCGACTGCTATATGACAAAAGTAGAGTCATGGCTGCCAGCGTGTATTATGAAGTTCGCCAAAACCAGAGCCAGGTCGATCTGAGTCATGTCTCCTTGTTAGGCAGTGGGTCTCATCCCCTTGCAGAAGATCTGATTTATGTACGCTGGTACAATGCACAAAGGCGGCTCGTTCGTTTTTTTGGGACTCCTTCATCAGAGCAGTTAAATACGCCCTTTGGTTATCTCACAGTTCGATCGACCGATCCACTTTTGGGAAAAGGAATCTGGCTGCGTCAGGTGACATTACCCGTTGAAGGTAGAACTGGGGTACTCGGTTATCTTCAGGTGGCAACTCCCCTGACAGAAACTCAAAACAGACTCACTGAGCTTCAGATTGTCCTAACTCTCGCCGTCCCGCTGACACTGGGCTTAATTGCCCTCACGGGTTGGTTTCTCAGCGGGCTGGCCATGCAACCGATTCGGCAAGCCTATCAACAGCTTCAGCGCTTTACAGCCGATGCCTCTCACGAGTTGCGATCGCCCCTCTCTGCCATCCTCACCAATGCCCAGCTTGGGTTAATGATTGCGACTGATGACTCGCGCTACCACCCGCCCTTGGAAAACATTGTAGACAGTGCCAAATCAATGGGACTGCTGGTGAATAATTTGCTGCTGTTGGCCCGTCATCAAGGACGGCTTGTGCCTGAATCGCTCAAGTTACTCAATCTCAACGATCTGCTAAGCAATTTAGTAACCCAGTTCGCTCCGCTTGCACAATCTCAGAACCTCAAACTAACTTACAAACCCTCTGAGCAACGGAGCGAATTGTGGGCTGACCCTGATTTGCTACGGCAGGTAGTCGAAAACTTGCTCAACAATGCCTGTAAATACACGCCTGCTGGAGGAATGGTACAATTACGCTTAATTTCCCATCCAGGCTGGGCAATCATTCAGGTACTCGACACGGGCATCGGCATTCCAGAAGCGGACTTGCCCTATATTTTCGATCGCTTCTATCGGGTGGACACTGAGCGATCGCTCGATAGTGGTGGATTTGGACTGGGGTTAGCGATCGTCCAACAGATTGTCGAGGCCCACGGTGGAAAAATTCATGTGACGAGTGAAGTGGGCAAAGGCTCAACGTTTCAGATTGAACTGCCGCTCAAACCTTATCGCTAAGCCGCCTCAAACGAGAGAGAAGGTGCACTCTGCTTTAGGCGTAACTGCAATGTATTATAAAACTTCATTAAGTTTGTAGGCATTAGTAAGTAATGGTAGTATCATATAGTTATAAAGGTCAACAAGTGACAGTTATTGCCCTTGTTAAAAAATGGATAGTCTGAATGCAACTAGCAGAGAGACACATCATTAAATCCACCGAAAATCGTTTTGTTGAAATTGACGGATTAGCCTTTAAATCCAAAAATTTGTACAACGCCACCAACTACGTTATTCGTCAGAGTTTTGTCTATGGATGGGGTTATATAAATTACAACGAAATAAATCGTTTGATGAAATCTCATCAAGCATACAAGGAATTACCAGCCAAGGTAAGTCAACAAATATTAATGATATTAGAAAAAAATTGGCAGTCTTTTTTTGAAGGAGTCAAAGCTTACAAAATTGACCCCACAAAATTCACGGGTCGCCCGAAATTACCGAAGTATAAAGATAAAGTCAAGGGTCGGAATATTCTTGTTTATACAATTCAAGCTATTAGTAGCAAGCAACTAAAGAAAGGAATTATCAAGCTTTCCGGTACTAATATTTTAATTAAAACCCAGGTAAAACCAGAGCGAATTTGTCAAATTAGATTAGTGCCAAAATGTGATTCCTATGTAATTGAGGTAATTTACAATGCCTGTACTCAGCCGGAGTCCACCGTCGAAAACCCAAAACAATTAGTAGCTAGTATCGATTTAGGGCTGAATAATTTAGTGGCGTTAACTTCAAATCAGCCGGGATTTGTCCCTTTACTGATTAACGGACGACCACTGAAATCAATTAATCAATTCTACAACAAGCGTAAGGCACAACTGCAATCTCAATTACAAGGAAATCGCTCCTCTTCATCACGCCTTGGGCGCCTGACTCGTTGCCGCAATCAAAAAGTTGATAATTACTTGCACCACAGCAGCCGACAGATAGTCAATCTGCTCGCATCACGAAAGATTGGAACGCTAGTAATTGGCAAAAACCTACAATGGAAAAATGAGATTGATTTAGGCAAGAGAACCAATCAAAACTTTGTTAGCATTCCTCATGCTCGACTAATTGAAATGTTGAGATACAAAGCCCAATTGCTCGGAATAAAGGTAATAGAGCAAGAAGAATCCTATACTTCAAAATCAAATTTCATGAATTTAGATCCAATTCCAGTCTACGGGAATATTGGAGCCTCTGATGTCACATTTAGTGGGAAGCGAATTAAGAGAGGATTGTACAGAACATCGTCGGGTCGATTGATTAACGCCGATGTTAACGGGTCTTATAATATTTTGAGAAAAGCAATCCCAAATGCCTTTGGCGATGGGATAGGGAGCTGCGTAGCTCAGCCGAGGCGGGTTAATCCGCTCGAAGTGAAAGCGAAAGGGGAGGGACTCAATGCCTCCCATGTCATGTCATAGATGACTATACTTTTACCAGCTATGTGGTGTATTTGGATGAATGCCGATGAAGCTGAAACAGCATTTCTGGGTAGGTTGGGCGATCGCCGCGATCGTCATTACCTCTTGTTCTGAGCAAACTACCTCACAAAGGCAACAACCTGATACAAAACGTGAAACCTCACTGAGATCGGTCACGTTAGATAAAACAAAAGTTGTGATGGGACAAACCGTATATGTCCCTATTTACTCGCATATTTATCACTACAACAGCCAAGATGAGGTGATGGAGTTGTCAGCCACGCTCAGTATTCGCAATACGGATCTTACAAATTCGATTATTATCACTTCTGTGCGTTACTACGATACCGATGGGAAATTGATTAGACAGGATATTAAGAGTCCTGTAGAACTCAAGCCGCTTGCTTCCACAGACTTTTTCATTGCAGCAAATGATACAAGTGGAGGCTCAGGTGCCAACTTTATTGTGGAGTGGGTTGCAGAAAAAACGGTTTATGAGCCTGTCATTGAAGCTGTCATGATCAGTACCTCTTTTTCTCAGGGCATTTCATTTGTTAGTCCCGCTAAAGTTCTCAAACAACACAAAATGCAAAACAACTTTTAGAGTCTTCAATTATTCCTTTACAAGGTAGTTTGAGGCTACCTTAGAAGGGATTGATAAATTGCTAGTAAAAGGTTGTACTTTGCAACTCAAATGTTCTTATATATAGCAATCCTTGCAGGAGTCGTAATTTTTTTACCCCACCCCAGCCCTCCCCGAACTCGCGGGGAGGGAGTAAGAAATTCACAAATGATTTAGCATCGCTATATATTTAGATAAAATAAATTTTTTAAGTAGGTGGGTGGGAAAAAATATAATTGTCTAACAAAACATCAAGTAGGTGATGAGACTTAGATTTAATACGTTGTTTACGATAGTTTCCTTTTTTTCTCTAGCCCCTACCCATCAATTACGGCATAAGCCCGTGCTCTAATTCATCCTCAATATTTGCCCTGCTAGTTCCTCTTTTTTGAGGGATTGCTACTCCAATTCAATTGGAGTCATTTCTGAACAATATTTGGGTCAAAAGAAGATGTATAAACCCTGGCTTTCCCACTGTGACCATAACTATTGGACTTCATGACATCGGTGTATGGGGCCATTGTCCTGTACTATTATTCTGAGTCGTTACTGTCCATGACTACCCAACTTTTTTCTGTTAAAATTAGATAGCTTGAGGGTAGATACTAAAAATTTCAATAAGGACTTAGGGTATGGAAAAGCGACAATTGGGGACATCGGAAATTCAGATAACCCCGATAATTATGGGGACTTGGCAAGCTGGCAAGCGGATGTGGGTGGGAATTGAGGATGCTGAAACTGTTAAAGCAATGCGCGCCGCTTTTGAGGCAGGTATTACCACCTTTGATACGGCTGAGGTTTACGGAGAAGGGCATTCGGAACAAATTATCGGTCAAGCACTTTCAGATGTGCGATCGCAAGTAGTTTATGCTAGCAAAGTTTTCGCCAACCACCTGAAACCAGATTTGTTAATCGAAGCCTGCGATCGATCGCTAAAAAACCTCAACACCGATTATATCGACCTTTACCAAATCCACTGGCCCGCCGGCACTTGGAATAGTGAATTAGTGCCAATTGCAGAAACAATGGACGCCCTGAACAAATTAAAAGAACAGGGAAAAATTCGGGCGATCGGCGTTTCCAACTTCTCCCGCGCCCAAATAGAAGAAGCCGCCCAATACGGACGCATCGACAGCTTGCAACCGCCATATTCTCTGTTTTGGCGCTGGGTAGAAAAAGATGCTATGTCCTATTGTGCGGACAATCATATCTCCATCATTGCCTATTCATCTCTAGCTCAAGGAATATTGACAGGTAAATTCGGGCCGGAACACAAGTTTGAAGAAGGCGACCACCGCGCCAAAAATAAGCTGTTCATCAAAGAAAATTACGACCGAGTGCAAACAGCATTAAATCAACTCAGGCCAATTGCCGATCGCCACCAGACAAGCTTAGGAAATTTAGCTTTAGCTTGGTTGATTTCCCAACCGCAAACAAATGCAATTGTCGGCGCGCGCGACGGGGAACAAGCAGCCGAAAATGCTAAAGCTGCTGAGGTAAAATTGAGTGAAGAGGAATTAAAAGAAATTGACGCGATCGGGCGCACCGTAACCGACCATCTAGATGACAATCCCGTAATGTGGAACTTCTAAAACAGAACTGACGCAACTGGCATATATAGTAAGGTGCGTCAGAATCTACATCCTAGATAATCATCCTAAAAATTCGTCTGACGCACCCTACCAGTCGATGGGAGTGTGACTTGTGCAAGAAGTATAATATTTACTGCGCTGTGGAAATATTCAAAAAGTTAAAATCCCAAATCTAAAATCCGAAATCTAAAATCGAATGAGTTACTGCCTAAATCCTAACTGTTCAAAGCCGCAAAATCCCCCTGCAGTCAAATTATGCAAAAATTGCCGGTCGAAACTGCTGCTGCGCGATCGCTACCGGGCCATAAAGGCGATCGGACAAGGCGGTTTTGGCAGAACATTCCTCGCCGTTGACGAAGACAAACCCTCAAAACCCCGCTGCGTCATCAAACAATTTTTACCCCCAGAAACTCCACTCATTCCATCAGCAAGCAATCGCAACAGCAAAAAAGCAGCCGAACTTTTTGAACAAGAAGCAATGCGATTAGACGAATTGGGAAAACACCCTCAAATTCCCGAACTCTTAGCCTATTCCATCCAAGACAGCAGACAATATGTAGTCCAAGAATTTATCGACGGGCAAAATTTAGCACAAATTGTAGAAACAGAAGGCACATTTACAGAACATCAAATTCAAGACTTACTCAATAGCTTATTACCCGTCCTTCACTTCATCCATTCCCACAACGTTATTCACCGAGACATCAAACCCGGAAACATCATTCGCCGTGCCGACAAACAATTAGTTTTAGTAGACTTTGGCGCCGCAAAAATTGCTACAGGTACAGCCTTACTCAAAACAGGAACCAGCATCGGCAGCCCCGAATATATCGCCCCCGAACAAGCTAGAGGCAAAGCATTTTTTACCAGCGATTTGTACAGTTTAGGCGTAACTTGTTTGTATTTGCTAACTCAAGTTTCCCCTTTTGACCTATTCGATCCTGGTGAAGATGCCTGGATATGGCGGCAGTATTTAGCGAAGAACCCAGTCAGTGAAGAACTGGGTAAAATTTTAGACAAAATGATTGCAAATGCTACCAACCGCCGCTATCAAACGGCTGTTGAAGTATTAAAGGAAATTAATCCCCAAGTGGCGATCGATCTAGCAATTCCTCAAACAAGTTCCAAGTTAGTTAAACCCGGAAAAACTGCCGCCCAGCCCCAACAGCAAACCTATAACTGGCAATGTTTTCACACCCTCACAGGTCACAAAAACTTAATTTACTCTGTTGCTTTCAGCCCCAACGGAGAAGTTGTAGCCAGCGGCAGCGATGACAAAACAATCAAGCTGTGGGGAGTTGAAGACGGGCAAGAAATTGTCACCCTCACAGGACACGCTAACTCGGTTTATACAGTAACTTTCAGCCCGGACGGACAGATGCTAGCCAGCAGCAGCCACGACAAAACTATCAAACTTTGGCGGATGAAAGACGGACAAGAAATCCGCACCCTGATCGGTCACAGTAACTCAGTTTACGGCGCAGCCTTCAGTCCCGATGGCGAAATTATTGCTAGCAGCAGTTGGGACAAAACAATCAAGATTTGGCGAGTCAAAGACGGGCAAGAAGTTCGCACGCTTGCGGGTCACACCAATTTAGTTTATTTTGTCGCTTTTAGCCCTGATGGCGAAACTATTGCTAGCTGCAGTTGGGACAGAACAGTAAAAATTTGGCGAGTTAAAGATGGGAAGCTACTTCGCACAATTACAGGTCATACAGACTCCGTTCGCTGCGTTGCTTTCAGTCCTAATGGAGAGTTTTTGGCTAGCGGCAGTCATGACAATACTATTAAAATTTGGTGGGTGAAAGATTGGCAAGAAGTTTTAACGATCGCAGGACATTCTTGGTATGTTGATTCTATTGCTTTTAGTCCAGATGGCGAGATTATGGCTAGCAGCAGCAATCAAACTATCAAGATTTGGCGAGTGAAAGACGGTCAAGAAATTTGTAATATTGCAGGTCATAATAACTCGGTCTATTCTGTCAATTTTAGCCCGGAAGGAGAGTTTTTGGCTAGCGGCAGCAGCGACAAAAGTATTAAGATTTGGCAGAATATGATGTTTGTTTAAGTCTCCATAATTAAAGTTGTAAGTTATGATAAAGATTGTAACCAAAAGATTTCTGCTGCGTGACTTTGTAGATGCCGATCGATCGCCATTCTTGGAGTATCAAGCCGATCCGCGCAACCAGACATTTTACGAACCCGATCGATCTAGTCCCGACCGTGCCGCACGTTTATTCGAGATGTTTCAGGCATGGGCTGACGATCGCCCTCGACTCAATTACCAACTGGCGATCGTACAGCGACAGGAACCTTACGCGCTTGTCGGTTGCTGCGGACTGCGGGGAGAGTCGTGCGAAACTGGCGAGATGGAATTTGGTCTTGAACTGGCACCAGCCTATTGGGGGCGATATGCCTACGCGATCGAGGTGGGGCGCGCGCTGCTCGACTTTGGGTTCACAGAACTCGATCTGAAGGCGATCTCCGGGTCTACCGTGAGTGCAAATACCCGGATCGCTCGGTTGGCCGAGTGGATAGGAGCAGAGGTGGTTGCTACCCGCCCAGGGTCATCATGGATGTCCGATCGCGGTTGGAGCGAGGTCCATTGGCGGATTGCACGGGCGCAATGGGAGCATCGTACTCGGCGGCACGGCCAATAATATAGCCTTTCTCAGATAGATCGGGTACAAGTTTAGATTTTAGATTTTAGATTTTAGATTTTAGATTGGGGGATTGGGGAATTGTTAATTAATTCGTGAATACCTCATTTTTCGGAGAACCGCTATATATTTTTGTTTTGTGAACGCTTTATGAATGAGACAGCAGCCAATCAAATCCGTCAGCAGGTGGATGCTGTGTACCGATCCGAGTCGCGTCGCGTTTTAGCCACCCTGATCCGCTTGCTCGGTGACTTCGATCGCGCCCAAGAGGCGATGCACGAAGCCTTCGCTGCCGCTGTAGCGCAATGGCCGCGTGACGGCATTCCGGCTAACCCGCGATCGTGGCTGGTTTCAGTGGGTCGCTTTAAAGCGATCGACACCATCCGCCGTCGCGCCCGCTTTGATACGCACTTGGCAGAACTCGCTCAACAACTCGATCCGAGCGACACCGCAATCGAGGATGACGAGGACGTTGAGGACGATCGCCTGCGCTTGATTTTCACTTGCTGTCATCCGGCCCTGTCGCCAGAAGCTCAGGTGGCGTTGACGCTGCGGGAAGTCTGCGGACTCAGTACCGAGGAAATTGCCAGCGCCTTCCTGATTGCTCCCCCCACGTTGGCGCAGCGGATCGTGCGGGCCAAGGCGAAGATCCGATCCGCGCGCATTCCTTATCAAGTGCCGTCGAAAACCGATTTGCCCGATCGATTGGACACCGTGCTTCAAACGATCTACCTGGTGTTTAACGAAGGGTACGCGGCCTCATCTGGCAGATCGCTGACGCGGGCCGATCTCGCGGGCGAAGCGATCCGTTTGGGACGGCTGGTAATGGAACTGTTGCCAGACTCCGAAGTAATTGGACTCCTGGCGCTGATGCTGCTGCAAGAATCGCGGCGCACAGCCCGCACTTCCTCCACAGGCGACCTCATCCTTCTAGAAGACCAAGATCGATCGCTCTGGAATCAAGCACAAATTTCTGAAGGCAGGTTACTGGTGCAGCAATCGCTATCATCGGGACGGTTTGGTTCGTACACGCTTCAGGCTGCGATCTCAGCGGTGCATTCAGAGGCCCAGAGTGCTGCTGCAACGGACTGGGCGCAGATTGTGGGCTTATACGACCTGCTCGTGCAATTAGAGCCATCGCCGGTTGTTGCCTTAAATCGGGCGGTGGCAGTGGCAATGCGGGATGGCCCCTTAGCGGGACTGCAATCGATCGACCACATATTAGCGCGTGGCGATTTGGCAGACTACCATCTGGCACACTCCGCGCGAGCCGATTTGTGTCGGCGACTGGGCAGAACGGCTGATGCCAGAGAATCCTACCAAAAGGCGCTGGCGATCGTGAAACAGGAACCAGAGCGTCGTTTTCTCGAAAAACGCCTTCGCGAGTTAGAGTGAAAAAATTTTTTACTCCGCTGTCGATTTGCAGCCTCGCCGAACGACTACTACATGAAGGCGACTATAGCGGTTCTCAAGCGTGGTGAGGTATGCCCTATGCCCTATGCCCTATGCCCTATGCACGTCGGGTACCTCATGTTACTGAGAAAGACTATATCTCAAATCAAATTTTGGAGTAATGATGAAATACATATTGCTGATTTACAGCGACGAAAATGCCTGGACTGAAAGCGAGCTGCAGCAATGCTACGCCAAGTCTTTGCAGCTAACCCAAGAACTGCAAGCGAACAATCAATATTTGGGTGCTTCGCCGCTGCACTCGATCGCCACAGCAACCAGTATTCGAGTGCGTGACGGCAAAAAACTTGTCACCGATGGGCCGTTTGCGGAGACGCGCGAACAACTCGGCGGCTACTTTCTGATCGAGGCCAACGATCTTGACGAAGCGATCGCGATCGCAGCGCGCATACCAAGCGCCAGTAGAGGTACGGTTGAAATTCGCCCGCTCGTGGAACTGTCGGGCTTGCCATCAGACCAGTAGTTGTCGCCAATACCCCTCAACGCAAAGTTCCACATCCGCACTGACAAACTTTTCCAGAAAAAATCTTCAACTTGTCGATCGCGCGCACCTCTATTCGACTAGATGGTAGAGCAAGGGTTAGCAGTTTTCAATCTGCGCCCGGAAAGCCAATCGACATTAATAAGGAGAGACCGCGATGACTGTAACCACCGAAACCACCAAAACACGAGACGAAGCCCAGATTCGACAAATCATCGCAGATACCGCCAGTGCCATCTGCGCCAAAGACCTCGATCGCATCATGGCGCACTACGCCCAAGATGTGATTATTTTCGATGCAATACCGCCGTTCCAAACCAAAGGTGCAGATGAATTTCGACGGACGTGGGATGCGTGCCTGCCTTGCTTCCCGGACTCCTTCGGGATTGAGATGCGAGACCTCAGCCTCACCGTGAGCGGTGATTTGGCAATGGCGCACTGGCTTTTTCACTTCACAGGGATGCCAAAAGATCACCCAGGGGCGCAGATGTGGATGCGAATGACCTCTGCGTGCCAGCGGAAACAGGGCAGGTGGCAGATTGTGCACGAGCATTGCTCTGTCCCCTTCGATCCAGAAACGTCTAAAGCCGTTTTTACCACCGCACCTTAGCCCAGCTCAACAACCACAAACAAAAGGAGATTTCACGATGAAAGTCATGGTTCTAATCAAAGCTACCGAAGACTCAGAGGCAGGCGTCATGCCCAGCGAACAGCTTCTGACGGAAATGGGGCAGTACAACGAAGCATTGGTCAAGGCGGGAATTATGCTCGCTGGCGAAGGGCTGCATCCCAGCTCAAAAGGAGCGCGGGTGACGTTTTCAGGCACAAATCGCAGCGTGATTGACGGGCCGTTCACAGAGACAAAAGAACTGATTGCCGGATTCTGGATCTGGCAAGTGCAGTCGATGGACGAAGCCATTGCCTGGGTCAAACGCTGCCCCAACCCGATGCCAGGAGAATCCGAGATCGAAATTCGCCCGATCTTTGCAGCAGAGGACTTCGGCGAATCCTTGACGCCCGAACTCAGGGAACAGGAAGAACGCATTCGGGCGGGGGCAGAACAACTCCAGGGTTCTTGAGGGCATAAATACTGCCTAACTTTTCGTCGGGCAGCCACATCATTTCGCGTGAATGGATTGCTCGATCGACTATTAACCAAAGGAGTACGTGATGCAATCGAATACTTATCTCTTTTTTAACGGTGAATGCGAAGCTGCATTTAAATTCTACGAACAGTGTTTAGGTGGCAAAATCGACGGGATGATGACCTATGGGGATGCGCCGATGTCTGAGGAAATTCCCTCCGAACAGCGCGATCGAATCATGCACGCCAACTTAACTGTTGGTGGAATGGTATTGATGGGTTCTGACACTCCACCCGATGACTTTCAAAAACCACAGGGATTCTCTGTGCATCTTCAATTTGACGATTTGGTCGAAGCGGAGCGGATATTTCAAAAATTGGCAGAAAACGGAACGGTAAAGATGCCATTCCAAGAAACCTTCTGGTCTACCCGTTTTGGAATGCTTGTCGATCGATTTGGCACACCGTGGATGATTGATGTCCAGCCAGCTACCTAACCCTTTCAAGTTTGCTCACAGGCTTTACCCTTCAATTCAAACATTAGCGAAAAATCGTTAATGTTTCACCTTGCGATCGAAATTAAAAAGGAGAAAACATGGCTACTACAATTTTCGTGAATTTACCCGTCAAAAATCTCGATCGGTCTGTCGAATTTTTTACTAAACTTGGATTCAGTTTTAACGCCCAGTTTACTGACGAAACTGCCACTTGTATGGTTGTGAGCGAAGACATCTTCGTCATGCTCTTGACAGAAGCCAAGTTCAAGGAATTTACACCCAACCCAATTTGCGATGCCACCAAGAGTACAGAAGTGCTGGTGTGCTTGTCTTCCGAGAGCCGAGAAGAAGTGGATCAAATGATTGGCAAAGCAGTCGCTGCTGGCGGAACGACCTACAATGAACCGAAAGACTACGGATTTATGTATGGTCATGGCTTTCAAGATTTAGATGGCCACATTTGGGAAACTGTGTTCATGGAACCCAGCGCAGTCAATCAAGGTTAGGCATTTTCTATCTGCTTCCTGAAAACAATACAAAGCTCTTCTCAATGAGTCCAAGTTAGCGATTGCGTTGAGAAGAGCGATCGAATATCCAAAAATCCAAAAAGGGTGCATCTCATATCATGTCCGGTCGAGCGACCGCGATTTTTGTAGGGGCTCCCCTCACCCACAATACCTGCCAACAAAGGACAATCTCAAAAACCCGCCCTGACCGGGATATTATGGTTAATCGATCGGATATGATATCAGTTTGGCAAATCCCTGAAAAAATGGCTAAAATAAAAAATCTAGTAAAACCGTAAAAAAAGGATGAGATATAGACAATGACACCCTCAGAGCAACAGCAGCTAAAAGCATACTTAAAAGGGGTAGCGGAAATTATTTACAGAAATACAGATGCGGTTGGCGTACAACAATTGATCTGATGAACCCTTACTACACTTTTAATAAACTCATTTTTTTCAATCCATCTGCTTCACGACCTCCAAGGCTAACCCTAACACCTCTGCAATTTGCTCATCCTTTAATCCCAACTGCCGTAATTTACCAACCATTTCAATTTTAACTTGATTAGTGCCATTATGGTAGTCAGGAGTCGCAGGCTGACTTTTATCTGGGGTAGGAGTGGGTTGTTCTGAGCAACCATTAATATAGTTAATTGTGTGGCTATCCCCAAAATTAGTAGTGTTGCGATTGCCAAAATTTATATTCAGATTTAATTGCCGTTCTAGAACAGATTCCAGATTACCTTTATCAACTGGTTCATCAAAAACATCAGATAACATTTGCAAAAGCTTGTAACCTACATCCTTAGCATGACCCGCCGTACAACCGTATGTATCTGCAATATCAGAATATTTTTGTCGCTTCAGTATTCCCTCGATAATTTTACGCTGCAAGTCATTTAGATGTTTGCCTGTCTTCGCCGTGAGCACTTCATCTACAAATTGCAAGATATGGGCAGTGTCCATCAGTAGGGGTGTTAGAGAACCACAGTTAGTATAGCCGACTTTTTCCGTCTTTTTCCGTCTTTTTCCGCCTTGCGTCCAATTGTAGAAATACCCGTCTTTTTCCGTCTTTTTTCCCTTTTCAGTTTTGGGCGATCAGTCTATGATGCTCAAAAGCATAAAATTAGCTTCGTAAGAAAAACATTAATTGTCTGTAGTGATTGTCTTTTTCAGATAGTCGCGACGCTTTGGACATAATTTTTATTTTAAAGGAAACTAAGATGAAAAAACTAAGTTTATGGGCGCAAAAACTCACCCTAATTTTTGGGGGAATTATGGCGGGTGTTTTTCTGGGAGAATTAGCTCTTCATCAGGCGGGAATTCAAGGTATAAAAAAGCCCAGCGATCTTGTTTCTTTTGATAGTTACAGATTAGACGACCCCGCTGGTTGGTCATTGAAACCGGGCGCGTATTTCGAGTGGCAGGGTGAAGGCGATCGCTCCTTCATTCGCGCAAATAAAGATGGTTTACGCGATCGCGAACATACCAAGGAGAAACCACCAAAAACTTTTCGGATCGCAGTGTTGGGAGATTCCTTTGCCGAAGCTTTACAAGTGCCGATGGAAAATACTTTTTGGTGGAAAATGAGAAAGCAACTCAATAAACAATGTACTGCTTTAGGCGATCGCAAAGTTGAGGTAATTAATTTTGGGGTTCAGGGCTATGGGACGGATCAAGAACTAATTACTCTGCGCCATAAAGTCTGGCAATATTCTCCAGATTTAGTGATATTAGCTTTTCTTCCTGGCAACGATATTATTAATAATTCAAAAAAACTTGATTTTTCTAAACGTAAGCCATTTTTTGTCTATCAAAAGGGGGAATTAGTTCCAGATATGTCAGGGTTGAAACTGTCACCAAGAGAACATAACTATTTGGAGTTTTCATCTGTTGATTATCTTCCGACTTGGTTGGTCAATCATTCACGCATTTTGCGGGTAGTCAGACAAGTTGATTTAAATAATAAGAAACGTCTCCTCGATGCCGTAGACAAAAAACGAGCCGCTAATAACTTTAAAGAACCTATCGATCCCGTATGGAAAGAGGCTTGGCAAGTAACAGAAGGATTAATAACACTAATGAGTCAGGAAGTCAAGGCAAAAAAGGCAGATTTTATGGTTTTGATTGTCAGTACGGGAGTTCAAGTCAATCCCGAGCCTATACTTCGTCAAAAGTATATGAAAAAATTTGGCATTAAGGACTTGTATTATCCTAATGGGAGAATCAAAACCTTTGGCGATCGCCTCAATATTACGACATTAGATACAGTCCCACAATTGCGAGAGTATGCAGAAAAAAATAAAATTTGCGTACATGGCTTTCCCAATGCTATGCACTGTGACGGTCATTGGAATAGTCAAGGCCATGAGCAAGTTGGTCAACTGATGGCACAACACCTATGCGATCGGTTCAAAGCAGAAGCTTCGGATGCCACCAACAATAACGCCATAGTGAAGTAAAATTAATATGATTCTTCCCAACTAAATAATAAAATTCTTAACAATTGTACATCGTTGACAGGGCCATTGATGAGGATGGGGCGAAATCCTAACGCTATCTGTTTTTAAACAGAAGTACGATCGCCCTTCCTCCACCTCTTCAACAACTCCGGCGTAACCAAACCTTGCGGAAAAAATATCGTCCCCAAAACTATCAGCAACCCAAACACAATTAACCGTCCATCCCGCAGAAATTGCGCCAACCAAATCGGCAATCCTTGAATAGTCGCCATCCCCCTCAAAACCTCCGGCAAAGCAGTAAACACCATCCCGCCCAAAACTGCTCCCAGAAAAGTTCTGCTACCACCAATCAACACAGAAGTCAAGTAAATAATACTAGCATCAAAAGTACCTTGACGGGCGTTCCAAGTATTCAGGAAATGAGCGCTAACTGCACCCACAACCCCAGCTAAAACAGCACCTAACGTGAAAGCCAAAACCTTATAAAAAGTTGGGTTAATGCCGATCGCATCAGCCGCCAACTCATCAGCCCGAATCGCAGCAAAAGCCCGCCCCACCCGAATCCGTTCCAGTCGATACACAATCGCCATACTTACCAACAGTAAAGGTAGTACAATCCACAAATACTCGATCGGCGTCGCAAACGGTTGCGGAATCCCAAAAATGCCCACAGCCCCCCCAGTGATGTCCAGATTCAGCGATAAAACCCGCAAAATTTCCACAAAAGCAATAGTTGCGATCGCCAAATAAATCCCACTCAACCGCAGCGCCGGAATTCCCACCAAAATCCCCAGCAACCCTGAAACAATCCCTGCAATTATCATCTCCAATAACAACAACGGCAGTGGAAATAAACCCCCTGTCTGTTGAAACACCGTCGTTGATAAAATCGCCGCAATATACCCACCCAAAGCATAAAAACCAGGGCTAGCCAGAGACAACTGTCCAGTCATTAGAGGCAAATATAGCGACATTCCCAACATCGCACCCAGCAACATCGAAACGATTAGAAACCCGTAAGTAATAAAAAATGTAGCCATAACTTGATTTTAGATTGGAATTTATTAGGGAAAATCTGGTTAACTTGGTTTCCAATTACGATTGATTAAGCTAGTCTGAATGTGGTCTTCCCACCGACCATTTATGAACAAATAGTCTCTAGCGTAACCTTCCACCACAAATCCCAATCTTTTAAGTAGATTACCACTACGCTGATTGTGAGGCATATAATTTGCCATAACGCGATGTAAATTTAACTCTTCAAAAACATATTGAATTGCAACTTGCACAGATTCACTCATATAACCTTTACCTTGTTGCGCTTCTGCCAGATTATATCCCAAAAAGCAGAAATGACCGGCACCTCGTACAAAATTATCAAAGTTAACGTTGCCGAGAATATACTCAGGATTAGCCTTATCAAAAATCCACAGCTTTAAAGATTTATCAGACTCAAATCCTTGGAAATCTTTCTCCACTTGTTTTTGCCAATAACTTTCCGTTAAAAAATCTTCCGCCCAATGTCGGTGCCAGGGAGTAAAAAAATTTTGATTTTCACTGTAAAATTTAATAATTTTGCTGATATCGTCTTGATTTGCTAATCGCAAAAAAAGGCGAGCGCTTACAATTAATGGAACTTCCACTTTCATATAACCTCCCTTTAGCGACTGATCCACTACAGTTATTGCAAATAATCCTAAACTTTTTGAATTAAACGCCGTCCAAACAAACCCTGCGGTCTAACCAACAGCATAATAAACAATATAGCAAAAGCCACAGCATCCTTATAAGCCGAAAAATCACCAGGCACAAAAGCCTCCACCAAACCAATTATAAAACCTCCCAAAACTGCCCCAGGAATACTTCCCAACCCACCAAGCACAATCACCGCCAAACCTTTCAAACCAAAAGCAATACCAAAATACGGCCCAGCAATACTCACACTAGAACCCACCAAACTCCCCGCCAAACCTGCCAGAAAACTACTTACAAAAAATGTCAACACAATGTACCTATCAGTATCAATCCCCAATAAACTAGAAGTTGTCGCATCTTCAGCCACAGCCTGCATTGCTTTGCCAAATTTAGTAAAGTTTATTAAGTAAGTTAAGACAGCTACAATCGCAACTGATACCGCAAAAATTACTATTTGAACAGTCCGAATCGGAATAGGTTTATCCGCAGTCCCAAAGTTAATGGCAGCAGGTAAATAACCGTAAGTGTTAGCAGGAAAAGTGTAAATTTCTGCACCGACAAGATATTGGATGATATTGGCGGTCGCAACTGCCACACCCAAACTAGAAACCACAGTCAGCAGAGAATCAGAGTGTCGGCGGCGCAAAGGCAAAAAAGCAATTCGTTCAACAATTACTCCTACCAAACCAGCCATGACACTTCCCAAAATTAACGCCACAGCAAAAGGCAAATCCACGGGAATTCGAGCGTTAGCCCACAACCCATTAAAACCGAAAGCACCTCCCATCAGCGCATAGGTGAAATAAGCACCCAACGTAAATACTGCACCGTGAGCAAAATTAATAATTCCGAGAATAGAAAACACCAGCGTGTATCCCAGGGCAAAAATAGCATACACGCTGCCGATCGACAAACCATTCAAAAATTGTTGCAAAAACAGAGTTAAGTCCATCACCAGTTAGAGATTCGGCATCAACATTAAATCATTCAAAAACAAACAGCATACAATTTTTACTCTGATTTCTGACTTCCCCCAAGGGGGCAGCGGGGTTAACCTCAGACTCACACTCAATAACTCATCCGTGTATCCGCGTCAAAATCAGTGTCGTGCCTTCATTTCAAAAACTCAAACTTACCATTATTGCCATCCGCCTCCATCTTAATCCGTGCCACATAAAACTGTTTCTGATTAATCTCACCTTCAGGCGTAAAAGAAATTTCCCCCAAAGGAGTATCGTACTTTCCACCCAACAACTGCTGATTCAAATTTGTACGCAATTCTGCCAAAGGCTTTTCGCTAACCTTCGACTTAGCATTCAGTGCCTTTAATGACTCAACAAAAACTTGTACGCCAGTAAAAGCTTGAGCGCTAAATTGAGGCGGTTCCTTCTTAAATTGAGCGAGATAAGCATCGCGAAAAGCCTTATTAACTTCATTTTCATATTCCGGGCTGTAGGCTTGGGCAATCAAAACTCCATCACAAAGTGCTTTACAAACTGCAAACACATTAGAAGTATTCAGACCGTTGCCCCCAATGATAACGCCTTTGTATCCCAACTCCCGCAACTGCTTAATTAAATTGCCTCCATCTGCGGCCAACCCAGAAATAATTATCAAATCGGGATTGACATTTATCGCATTAGTGGCTTGAGATTGAAAATCTGTATCAGTAGTCAAGAATTTTTGAACTGTTGCCAATTCCAGTCCCATATCTTTAACCGTTGTCTGGAAAGTTTCAGTTTCTGATTTGCTAAAAGCATCATTCTGAGCAAAAAACACGGCTACTTTCTTAATATTGGGATTTTGCTTCAGGGCCGCCTTAACCGCATTAGGTGCTACCACGGCGACAGGCGCGGAGACTCTGGCGACATAATCGCCAATCTGGGGAATGCCTTTAGCGGTGTTGGATGGTCCGAGTACAGGAACTTTTGCTCGATCGGCGATCGGATCGGCACTAAAAGCTTGTTGTGACAGGGTTGGCCCCACAATACCAACCACCTTATCCTGATTGATCAGAGTATTGAAAGCATTAATCGTCCCTTGTTCGTCTCCACCCGTATCTTGGAATACCAGTTTAATCGGCGTCCCATCCACACCGCCCTTATCGTTGAAATATTTCTCAGCAATTTTTGCCCCTGCCACCTGTTCCTGACCCAGTAAAGCCACATTGCTAGTTTGGGCCACCCCAATACCTATAGATATAGTGTTGGAACTCCCCCCAGGTGAACCCTCTGGCGAAGCACCGGGAGATGGCGAAGTCGCCGGAGATGCTGTAGTAGAGGTTTGGGGAGTGTTCGTCTGACTGCAAGCCAGCAGTAGTAAAGCGCAGGTAATGAATAAGCCACTATGGCGGGCTGTAGGTTTTTTCATGAGCGGGCGATCGAACATCTATATATAGAACATCTACACGTAGAGATATTCTACCCATGCGCGGTAGATACTCCCCTCAAAAGTCCAATCTTGCCCAAAAAAAAGACCCCTTCCCGGAAAGAGGAGTCAGCCAGCGGAGCCAGGATCGGAAACAAACAGCTCAAACCCTGACGGTGTATGGCTTCAAAAAATAATCAAAAATAATTTCACAAAACGCTTGACAACATCTTGCGGAATCAGTATATTAATAAAGCGCCAGAAGGGAAGCGGTTCACTGAACCACAACCGGAAGGTCAAAAACTGAACCTAGAAAAAAGAATAGTTTGAAAGCTTAAAGCACTATTAACCTCGTCAAAGAAATCAAGAT
>JAUBST010000002.1:296445-415464 GCA_036702215.1 Microcoleus sp. F6_B6 | reverse complement strand
AACTTATCAATAAAGGTGTAAAGTATATGCAAGCTTGAATTCACGGCGTTTATAAGAGGTCATGGAAAACACGAATGGCTTGGGAGATGAATGACGATTATAAGCTTCATATTGGCTAAATTTAAAGCAATTAGACTGGCGTTAAAATGAAAATCAAGGCATTGACCACTACGAGATTGACAATTGGATAAGCCCGTAAATTGTTTGGCATCACGAAAAATAAACTCAATCTGAAAACGAGCCTGATAATACTCAAGTATTTGCTCACCTGTCAGCTCGATATCAGTGCTGAATAATAAAATATTTTTGATTTTACCATTGGGTTGGAGTTCTGAAAGACAAGCTAAACGTATTTTGCATTTTAAAGAAACACTCCATACTACTAATGAGTAAAGCTTAACTCCCGGTTTAACTTCTTTGATGAAGGTTAAGTTTTTTAACTTATTACAGTCTACTTTGCCATCGTATTTACGAGGTGCACCTATCTGATTTTTTTCACCTGTATAGAGGTACTTTAAGTTGGCATCTGAGCGTAACTTACTAATCAAATTTAAATTTGAATTTCGTACAGCATCCCAGAACTTAGCGCGGCAATAATAACCATCAGCTACCAAATAGCGTACAGATTATGGCAATAAAGAACGGTTTTTTTTTAAATGTCGAGCATAGTCGTCAACTCTTGTTATTTCAGGCGTTGAGCATAGTCGTGCTTTTTTTTTAGTTGGTTTTTTTGATTTTCTTTTCGTTTGAGCAGTGAGGGGATTTTTGGGTAGTTCTGTGGGAGGACGCCAGGGTGTTTGTTGTACACTCACACTATAAGACAAATGAGTTTCGACTTCGACCACAGAAATTACAGAAATTTCTAATCCCTCTTCTGGTCTGCCAGCTACACCATTATAAAAGCTGTAAGGATTCAGGTCTTTGATTGGGGAATAAGAGAAGGGATGAAAAAGTCACAACAATGGGCAGATAGAGCATCACGGAAAAAAGCCATTGCGCTTTTACCTTGAAACCGACAAGTCTGAATCACAGACAACAAATCAGCAGTTTCCTCAAACCGAGACATTGACCGGGAGCCCCCAGATACCTTACGTTTAGTCACGGCTAATCGCAAAGAACGTTCTGCCAAATTATTATCAGGGGGAATTTCCGGGTGGTCTAAAAAGTACCACCATTGATGTGCTTTCTCACGTAACGAGCGCAGTAACAGTCCAGCAGCATGACCAACATGACCCAGCCCCCGTATTTAACAATTCTGCCAATCTCGTCTTAAAGTCCCTCGCCCAAGTCTGATAATCAATCTCTTGGGGGTGTTCCCTCCATTTTCGATGTTGTCGAAATGCCTCATCAATTAATTCCAAAAATGCAGAAGCGACGACACTGTTATTACCCTGGCGTATAAGCAGAACTTTCTTAAAATGTCGCCGTAGATGGGCTAGACATTTTTGTTGCCCTCCCACAATCACACCGTTATATACGCTAAAATCATCGGAACTCAACACACCAGCAAATTCATGCCCCAGCATTGTCTCTAATTCGGCTCTACTGCGAGTGTCTGCGGCATGAAACAGGCAAAAATCTTGACCCGTAGCTGTCCATAACCATTCTTTGACTCCCTTGACACACCGGGGGAGTTTCATCCACTTGGACGTTGGCTTGCAATGGTGCCCATTGCCATAGCTCTTCAACGGCAGGCTTTACAGTATCAGCTACCCGCGCGTTTGTTGCTTGTAATGTCCCTATTCCAATTTCGATTCCACCTAGTTCGCGCAGGAACTCTTGTTGTTTTTCATAGGATATGTGCCCATAATTACCTAACCATACCAATAATGCTTGTAGGTCGATGCTTAAGTCTTGCCCTGGAACTATCCCTGATGCTGGTGCACCCATCACCATTGCTCCACATTCATTACATTGACATTTGACTCGTTGATATTCCACCACTTCAATAGGTAAGGCCACTAAACAGGCTACCTGCTGCTTGCTATAACCAATCGCATCACTTAATTCAGGGCTACCACAATGCTCACAATACTCAGGAGTGCTGATTTGATATCTATCTACTCGCCCAAATCCTTTTCGGGTTTTACCGATATGTCCCGGCTGTCCTCCTGGGAAAGCGCTTTGGTTGGGACTGTGACTCTGACTCTGACTCTTTTGAATTGTCAACTTTGGCTGTCTCTGATTTCTGTATCAGATCGCTCGACGGTGGTTTTGATGATGTTTTACTATTACTGGGCTGTCTCTCTTGGAGCTTTTCGAGCTTTTGTTGTAATTTTTCAATCAGCTTCTGTTGGGTGAGCACAATTTTGACCAGCTCCTGGTGGCTCAACTGGTCAACTATTTCTAATTTTAGTGCTGCTGATAACTCTGACTTTTCGCTCATCTGACTACATTACCATATTGTTCGGCTCTCTGCGGAACTATTTTTACCTGAATCTTTACTAAAAGCTAGCTTTCCCTTCAGTTTTTTTGCCACTCTTGTCAATAAATGAACAATCGATTACAGCAATAATAGTTTGCTCAGAATCCAAGGCTTTATTGATAAAGTATTGATTAAATTCTGCGAAATCAAAGTTTTTCAAAAAATGCCGACGATAAGTTTTTTCACTCAACGAACTGTAACGGCTCAGATTGGTAAAGTTTACCTTGCCATAAACAAGCAATATGGTGGAAAACAAGGTCACCATAAACTTTTTTTGGGATTGACTAATCCCTGACATTTGTTGTAAAATTGATTCTAGAATATTCATCAGGCATTTTTTTAAGTTCGCCTATTTTTTGAGCTTAATCTAAAAAGTGCCTTTTTTTGGGAGTTTCGGTTAAAATTCCAGGGATTTTTTGTCTCTGTTCGGGGAGCGTCCCTGTTCCAAAACTGTCCGAAGTATTGATTGATTTTAACTATTTTACACTTATTCGGATATTTACAAAACCGGGATGCTCCCAATTTTATTTTCCCAAAATCCATCAGTACACATATACAGAGAAAATCATTTAGGATTGCTATATAGCGGTAGCGAAAGATTCGCGGACGTTGTTGGGATGCGAGCGCTATACGTTTAAGTGGTTAAATAATCTGTCAATCATACCTCATCTTTTTGATAACCGCTATAGCTCTAAAATAAGCAATAACTTTTGAGGACAATTGTCAACCCCAAAAACGGTTATTAAAATAATCGCTGCCTATGAATAATATCAGGATGTCCGCTCAATTGACCCGGTTTATGTAGCGGCGGTATCGCCGAGATATTGAATAGAAACGAAAAAATCTGTAAACCAGCCCCGACCTTTAATCGCGGTCAATCGATCGGAGATGATATAATTATCAAATACTGCGTAAAAATAATATAAAAAAAGCCCAATTGGAAAAAAAATATGTGGAAAAGAAAGCGAAGAAAAGGGTTGCCAACAGGTGCATAAAAGTTTCAATCAAAAAAATAATCGGCGCAAAAGCGGCAAAATCGAGTATAATATAGTATTGCTAAATTGAGTCGCAGTTCAAAAATACTGTTGAAAAACTAAATTTATTGAAATAGACAGGTGCAAATTGAGGATTGAAGGCGTACCCAAATTGACTAAATATTTGCTGATCGGTTCCACAAAAGCTTACAGTGGCAAGTCTGCCATCGCCCTAGGGATGGCACTCGGACTCCGGGGAAAAGGACTCGCCGTCGCCTACGGCAAACCTCTGGGAACCTGTTTTAGCTCGCCAGGAGCTGGGATCGAGGACGAAGACGTGCGGTTCGCGGTAGAGACGCTGAAGCTTTCAGAAAGTCAGATGCCGTCAACACTGCTGTATTTGGATGAAGAGACGGTTCACAAGCGTTTGCGGGGAGAAGACAAGACAGATTACCGCCAGTCTTTAGCGCAATATTTGCAAGATCCCAGCGGAGACTTGGTGCTGTTAGAGGGCCCAGCTAATTTGGAGGAAGGCAGTCTGTTTGACTTGTCTTTGGCTCAAATCGCTGAGGCAGTTGATGCCTCTGTGCTGTTGGTGGCCCGCCCGATCGATCTCTATATAGACGGTTTGCTTTCGGCTAAACAGCGTTTGGGTTCGCGGTTGCTGGGCGTGGTACTCAACGACGTTCCCTCGGACAAACTCGAATCGGTAACGGCAACTGTGCGGCCTTTTCTGGAGGCTGCAGGTATTCCAGTTTTGGGAATGCTGCCGAGAAGTGCTTTGCTGCGAAGTGTCAGCGTCAAAGAATTGGTGCACCAATTGAAAGCTGATGTGCTGTGCCGTCGAGACCGTTTGGACTTGATGGTGGAAACCTTGACAATTGGCGCGATGAATGTTAGTTCGGCTCTGAAGTATTTCCGCAAAGCGAGAAATATGGCGGTGGTGACGGGGGGCGATCGCACGGACATTCAGCTAGCGGCTCTGGAGAGCTCGACTCAGTGCTTGATTTTGACCGGCCACTTGCCTCCTTCTCCCCTGGTGATTGGCAGGGCAGAAGAAATGGAAATTCCGGTTTTGTCTGTTGATTTGGATACCTTAACCACGGTAGAAATTATCGACAGCACCTTTGGCAGCGTGCGCCTGCACGAACCGATCAAGGTGGAATGCGTTACTCAGCTAATGGCAGAACATTTTGACCTTGATGGCATGATGGCATCCTTGGGCCTGAGCGATCGAGTCCATTAAGAAGAGAGCCGGAGCTGAGGAAAGAAGGTATTCAGCAGAGAGAACTTTTTGTTTAAATAAATAAAAAGCCAAAATTCTTAAATTCTCAATTTTTCTGGAATTCTACCTTGAGCTGCGCCTGCCGAATGTCTGAAGAAATTCTGCCTTCTGGCTTCCTCAAGTCTCCCGATCCTCTAGTCCGATCCGGTAAATCAGCAATTCTTAACTTCTTTTTGGTGGCAATTGCTAGTGAGTCTGCTAAAATCCACAACGTAGTTTTATTTAATTTAATAAATTCTTTGAGTCAATCAATTGAGCTACCCAGAGTAGATGATTTTTTACAAGAACTTGCGGCGATCCAGCAAACCAGCTCCAAGCGGATTGCTCTTTTGGGTTCTCGCCACGTTCCTATTACCCACCAGCAGCTAATTGAGATGCTGAGCTACGCCATAGTTCTGGGAGGCAATCAGCTCATCACTTCAGGCGCTACAGGCACCAATTCAGCCGCAATTCGGGGGGCAATGCGAGCAGATCCTAATCTGCTGACAGTGATTTTGCCGCAAAGCATGAGCCGCCAGCCCCGGGAATCTCGCGACCAGCTCGAACAAGTGATACATTTGGTAGAAAATCCCAAAAATGACAGTTTGTCTCTCCCGGAAGCAAGCGCCATGTGCAATCAGGAGATTATTTCTCGCTGTCAGCAACTGATCTGTTTTGCTTTTCACGAAAGCAACACTTTGCTGAAAACTTGCCAGGATGCGGAGGAACAGCGCAAGGTAGTTACTCTGTTCTATTTTGATTGAACTGCGAGGCGGATGATGCTGTTGGGATTGCCTGTGTCGGTTATTCTGCTTGATTGTATTGCTGCTGCTGCTGCGCTGGTTTACGCACCGTTTTTGGTGGTTGCGTTCGCTCGCTGGCAGCTAGGCTATGACCAAGCAGCCCCCCGCGCTATGTTTGATAAGTTGCCTGCTTACGCTCAGCGGGCAACTTGGGCTCATCAAAATTCGTTTGAGACGTTTATGCTGTTTTCAGCGGCAGCTTTGATGGCTTTTGTGACGGGGGTAGATTCGGAACCGGCGGGTTGGGCTGCGATCGCTTTTACGATCGCCCGGTTGTTGTTTTCGGTTTTCTATATTCTGAATGTGCCGCTGGGGCGATCGCTCATGTTTGCGATTAGTTCTTCTTGCACAGCTACTTTATTCTATTTCAGTTTAATGGCTGTTAATGGCTAATTATTATTATTAGTCAGTAATCAATAGTCATGAGTCATTAGTCATTAGTTAAGAGACGCTTAATTAATGACTAATTACAATTACCCATTACCAATTACCCATTACCAATTACTAATTTATGGCTGCTAGTTATTCATTTGATGTTGTCAGCGAGTTCGACCGGCAAGAATTAGTTAACGCTGTTGACCAAACTGTGCGGGAAATTCAAAGCCGGTACGATTTGAAAGATACCAAAACTACCGTGGAATTGGGTGCAGAATCAATTACTGTCAATACGGACAGCGAATTTACTCTCGATGCAATTCACACTGTTTTGCAAACAAAAGCCGCCAAGCGGAATTTATCTTTGAAAATTTTTGATTACGGCAAAGTTGAACCGGCTAGTGGCAGTCGCGTGCGTCAAGAAATTAAACTTAAAAAAGGAATTAGTCAGGAAATCGCGAAACAGATTACTAAGTTAATCCGCGATGAATTCAAAAAAATTCAAGGTTCGATTCAAGGCGATGCCGTGCGGGTTTCTGCTAAAGATAAAGATGATTTGCAGTTGGTGATTCAACGCTTGAAGCAAGAAGATTATCCGGTGGCTTTGCAGTTTACAAATTACAGGTAAATTTTTGAAAGCTAAGTATGGGATTCCCAGTTGTGCGATCGCCTCTTTGAGTGCGATAGAAATTGCGCTGCGCTGGCTGGGATTCGGAAATCTTGCTTTGTTGCAAGCTGATGCTGATGCTGACTAGATATTTGCACCAAATCAACTTGTATATCGCTTTGGCAATAGACTTCAGCACAATCAGTTTTCTCAACTGTCTGAACAAATCGATTCACCCAAGCCTGAAGCTACTATCAGAATTTTGATGACTGGAGATTCGGCGATCGATAGGAATAATACCACGGATCGGATACAAACTATTACAGAATTGTTGGCAGCGCGTTTGTTGGGGATCGAAAAGCAGGTTCACGTGTTGAATGCTTCTGCGGGCTTTTGAGGAATTGGCAATCAATTGGGATATATTTGCAAGTTTGGCACTTTTGAAAGCGAGGCTGTGATATTGCAAATTGGTACTCGCGATTTGCTACAACCTCCAAGTAGCAGCGCGGGGTTGAAAAATAACCCCCTGATACCGAATTGCCAACCGTTATTGGCAATGCAAGAAGTGTTTGACAGATACGTTCCGATCCGATTTTCCAGTGTTTTTGTGCCGAATTATATTATGTCCGGTCGATTACCCTTCATCAGGTAGGGGCGGGTTCACCAACCATATCTGCCAACAATCTCCAATCTCAAAAACCCGCCCGTCCGGGATATTGCGGTCAATCGATCGGACATGATATTACCATGTGGCTGGTGTGTTTATGAAGTAGGGACACGGCGCCGTGTCTAACCGGGAATCGAAGGATAGGCGGGTGTACTTCATAAACGTAGAATCTGCTGTATATTTTATGCGATCGTCTGTAAGGAAACGGTATTGCCCTTTCCCTAGCCGGATCGGCGAATTTGAATAATTGGTAGAAAATTTAATTGTGTAGCAATATCCGATCGAAATTGATATTAAATATCTAAACTCATGACCGAGAATTTATTGATAATACCCGCCACGTGATTTATCCGTGGAATCAATCGAAAGCATCTAAAATCTAAAATCCTCAATCCCCCGAATTTGTCTCGCGCAAGTCAATCCAAAATCCTTGCATCTAAAATCTAAAATCGAATTACTCTTTTAGTCTCAATTTTATCGGCACTTGCTGCAAGTTGGTCGCACTAAACCGACGTAAATCCTGCGGCGCTGACTGCCGATGGAAAACCCGGTTTCTGCATCCACGACTATATTTTACGTTGTTTTAACTGGATCTATTTAGCTGCCGAAAGATGGGATGGACATCAGGATGTCTGTGATGGCGGCGAAGCCACAAAATACGTCAAATCTACCACCAAAGGCAATGCTACGGCTATAATTGCTTTAACTGCGAGTGTGTTGGAAGAAGAAAAGGCGATTACTCTTTCAGCAGGTTGTGATGATTTTCTGCGTAAACCCTTTACTGAACACACTATTTTTGACCCAGTAGCCAAGCATTTGGGAATCAAATACATCTATGCAGAAACAATATCTCCTGTCTTGGAAGATACAGAAACACGCCCCTTGACATCGGCAGATTTAACCTGTATGACTCAAGAATGGATGAGTCAACTCTACGCAGCAGCACTTGAGGCAAATACTAACCTAGTGTTACAAGTCGTAGGACAAATTCCCCAAACAGAAACTCGTTTGATAAAATCATTGACCAAACTTGCACGTGAATTTAAGTTTGAGCAGATTCTTGATTTAGTAGAACCCCCAAACCGCAATGTCTAAACTACTCAGATACGTTAGTATTTTTCTCATTACCTCCTGTCTGCTATTTGCTTGCCATGCTCCAAGACAAACCGAATTAAAACGCCCTCCCTTGAAAGTAGGAGTTACCTTTTTTGTTGGCTGTAATCCAGTTATCATTGCCGAAAAAAAAGGATTCTTCAAAGCACAAGGAGTGGACGTGGAAATAACATATAAAGATTACGGCCAATTAGAACAAGCAGATTTCAGTGCCGGGAAGTATGATGGTGTTGCATCTGCCTTGGGAGATTTTATGATCTTGAGTGCCACAAATCCCGATATGCAAGCTGTCATGGTTGTAGATGAAACCGCAGGAGCAGATGCGGTAGTCGCACAATCACAAATTAAAACCGTAGCTGACTTGAAAGGGAAAAAGGTGAGCGCAAATCTAGGCGCATTTGGTGAAGTTTTTGTCACTGAGATGTTGAAAACTGCTAACTTAACTAGCGATGATGTCAGCCTAGTCAAAATCGATCCTTCAAAATTTCCCCAAGGCTTAAAAAGTAATACCATCCAAGCAGGACACACTTGGGAACCCTATCTTTCTAAAGCCATAAAATTAGGAGGTCACATCCTATTTACCAGCAAACAAACTCCTGGCTTGATTTTAGATGTGGTTGCCTTTCGCGGTGAAGCAATCCGCGAACGTCCTGAAGATATTCGTGCATTTATTCGAGGATGGTTGCAAGCCGTGACCTACTGGGAAGCAAATGTTGAGGAAGGAAACGCTATCATTAGTAAAGCATTAAATATTCCTAGCAATACACTATCTCTAGAGGGCATAAACCTCACCGATCTTGAGGAAAATAAGAATTTTTTTGAATCTAGCAGCAGTCAGTCTATCTACAAAACAGCTAAGATATATACAGACTTTTTTATTCAATCTGGCAACGTTACACGTATGCCTGATATCAAAACTTTGTTTAATTCATCTTTCTTATATTCTGCTAATGTGCACCCATGAATCACTCAAATTTAAACAGTATCCGTACTAAGTTAATCGTATCATTTCTCATGGTTGCTCTCATCCCTTTACTGTTGTTAGCTTATCTCAATAAACAGACAACAGAACAGGCACTAACTGACAACGCACGACAAGCTCTATCTGCGGCCGCCAAGGAAACTGTTAACAGAATAGATGCGTTTATTGATGCTAATCTCAATGCCGTGCGCGTAGAAGCGATTTTACCAGGTTTATCTGCTTACCTGGGCCAAACGGTCGAACAGCGAAAAGATAGTCCTGAAAAGCGGTTAGCGACAGAAACATTAATCCGTCTCAGTCGTAAAGATATGATTAATATTCTCTCTTACGCTTTGCTAGATATAAATGGACGGAATGTTTTAGATACGAATACACCGGATATTGGTCGAGATGAATCCAGTCAAAATTACTGGAGAGAACCGCTGCAAACTCAGCTACCTTTTGTCTCTAGTATGAAGCGATCGCCAACAATTCCCGATCTAATTCAACTGTTTTTTAGTAGTCCTGTTCGCAATGCAAAGGGAAAGATACTAGGGATATTGCGGGTATCCTACAATGCGACAGTTGTTCAGCAATTAGTAACTCGACAAACAGAGCGATCCGGGGCAAAATCATCAGCAATTCTTTTAGATGAAAATTATATTTATCTAGCCCATAGCACTACTCCTAAACTGCTTTTTCAATCCCTTGTCCCTCTACCGTATGACGTGGCAAATAAACTCCAAATAGAAGGGCGTTTATCTAAAAAATTAACTAAAGAAACTGGTACAAATTTACCTATAATTAAGCAAGCATTAGATACCAAAAAATCATCTTTGATAGCGTCATTTACGGAGAATAATAATCAGGCAAATTTGATCGCGATCGCTCGTTTACAATATAAACCTTGGTCTGTGCTTTTCGCACAACCGCTGGCTGTGGCTCTAGCGCCTGTGGAAAAGCAAATTAGCGATGCACTATTCCTATTTGCACTAATCGCTGGAGTAGTAACAATCATCGCCTTTGGCATTGGGCAACTACTGACTAAGCCATTAATTTATCTCGCTAATATCGTGGCTGAGTTTACTGCGGGTAACTTAAATATCCGGGTTAAGATTAACTCAAAAGATGAAACAGCTCAACTGGCACGAGCTTTTAATAATATGGCTGGACAGTTACAAACATCTTTTGAAACTTTGGAACAACGGGTAGAGGAACGAACAGCAGAGTTAGTCATTGCCAAAGAAAGAGCAGAAGTCGCAAATCAAGCCAAAAGTACATTTATTGCCAATATGAGCCACGAATTGCGATCGCCCCTCAATGCTATTCTCGGCTTTTCGCAGTTGATGGTACGCGCCACAAATATTCCCCCAGAACAATACGAGAATGCCGGAATTATCTATCGCAGTGGTGATTATCTATTAACGCTAATTAATAATGTACTCGATTTATCAAAAATCGAAGCAGGTAAAACCACCCTCAATCCTACAGACTTTGACCTACATATCTTGCTGAATGATTTAGAGGATATGTTGCATCTGCGGGCTAATAATGCCGGATTGAAGTTGGTATTCCAGCGAACCGAAAATGTTCCGCGCTATATCTGTACCGATCAAGTAAAACTGCGTCAGGTTTTAATTAATTTACTCAGCAATGCCATCAAATTTACTTCCGAGGGTCAAATCACTTTGAATGTCTTTCTGGGAGAACAAGAAACCACAGATGTTTTTAATTTGCATTTCCGTATTCGCGATACAGGGGTGGGTATTGCAGCAGCAGAACTGCCCAAACTATTTGATGCCTTTAGTCAAGCTCAAGCTGGAAAAGATATGCAGGAAGGAACTGGTTTAGGTTTAGCAATTAGCCGGAAATTTGTGCAATTGATGGGTGGGGATATTTCGGTAGAAAGCGAATTAGGAAAAGGTACAAGTTTCCAATTTTATATTCAGACAAAATTGGGTCAAGAAACAAACAGCAAGAGTACAGGAGAATATTCAAGAGTGCTGGGACTGGTGCCAGGTCAACTTAGTTACAAAATTCTCACAGTCGATGATAAATCTATTAATCGACAATTACTAATTAAGTTGCTCAGTCCCTTGGGATTTGAGGTGAAAGAAGCTAGTAACGGACAAGAGGCGATCGCCATTTGGGATGAATGGGAACCGCACCTAATCTGGATGGATATGAGGATGCCAGTTATGGATGGCTACGAAGCGACAAAATACATCAAATCTACCACCAAAGGCAATGCTACGGCTGTAATCGCGTTAACGGCGAGTGTGTTGGAAGAAGAAAAGGCGATCGTGCTTTCAGCCGGTTGTGATGACTTCCTTCGCAAACCCTTCGTTGAACACACCATTTTTGACGCACTAGCCAAGCATTTGGGAGTCAAATATATCTATGCAGAAACAAAATCTCCTGTCTTGGATGATACAGAAACACGCCCCTTGACATCGGCAGATTTAACCTGTATGACTCAAGAATGGATGAGTCAACTCTACGAAGCGGCACTTGAGGCTAATACTAACCTCGTGTTACAAATTGTAGGAGAAATTCCCCAAACAGAAACTCGTTTGATAAAATCATTGACCAAACTTGCCAGTCAATTTAAGTTTGAGCAGATTCTTGATTTAGTAGAACCCCCGATCGGCAATGAATCTTAATTCTCAAATCGAAAACAAAGGTAACATTCTATTAGTAGATGACCTGCCAGAAAATCTACAATTACTAAGCAATGCGCTCCTCAAACTCGGCTACACTGTTCGCAGCGTCACCAGTGGGCGGATGGCACTAAAAACGGTGAAGGTAAAGCGACCAGATGTGATACTTTTAGATGTTAAGATGCCTGAAATGGATGGTTATCAAGTCTGTAGAACTCTTAAAGCGGATGCAGATTTTAGCCACATTCCAGTGATTTTCATTAGTGCTTTAGATGATGTCTTCGACAAAGTAACCGCCTTTGAGTCTGGGGCTATAGACTACATCACCAAACCATTTCATGTCGAAGAAGTAGTGGCGCGTCTGGAAAATCAGTTAACCATTCAACGCCAGCAACAGCTTCTGGAACAAGAAAACATTAAGCGCCGGGAAGCAGAAGAGGTACTTTATCAATCGAGGGCTTTACTGGCTAGTGTTTTGAATAGTTCCCTTGATGGTATTGCGGCAATGCAGGCTGTTCGCAATACCGAAACAGGGGAGATTGAGGATTTTCGGTGTTTAGTCGTCAACCCCGTGATTGCTAGAGCTTTTAAAAGCACTCGTGAAGAGATGATTGGCAAATTGGTACTAAAAAAGTTTTTGACTAATATCGATCAAGAACTATTTAATTGCTTCGTTAATATTGTCGAGACGGGGGAATCTTTAGAACAGGATTTTTACTATGAATCAGGAAAATCTTGCTGGTTGCACTTCGTAGCAGTCAAGCTAGGAGATGGTTTTTCCATTACTATCCGTGATATCACCGCCCGCAAACAAATAGAATTGGCTCTCCAAGATGCCAATCAAAAATTAAAAGAACTGGCAAATCTAGATGGTTTGACTCAGGTGGCTAACCGTCGCTGTTTCAACAATCGCCTTCAAAGTGAATGGCAACGCCTAGCGCCAGAAAAGCAGCCACTTTCTCTAATTTTATTGGACGTTGATAAATTCAAATCCTACAACGACTACTACGGTCATCTGGCTGGGGATGATTGCTTGATTAAAATAGGGCAAACATTACAAAAAGTAGTCCGTCGTCCCACCGATTTAGCAGCGCGTTACGGTGGAGAAGAATTTGTGGTACTTCTGGCGAATACGGATTTAAAAGGAGGGATTCAGGTGGCACAAAACATTCAGCAAGGAATTCACGATCTGGCGATTCCCCATGCAGAGTCTGACGTGAAGGAGATTGTCACAGTCAGTTTGGGTATTGCCTCACTCGTACCCACCTTGGAAGTTAAACCAGATACACTGGTAGCCTATGCAGACAAAGCTTTGTACGATGCTAAACAACAGGGGCGCGATCGCTGGAGTACAAATTGTTGAAAAATCGGGGCGTTTTTTGAGGAAGCTGAGATTATACCGTTAGACAAGACTTTTCGCCAGTTGTAATTCATCCTGGTTTTTTGTTGATAGTCAGATTGTCAAATTTGTGATAAGTAATACCAATTGAAAATAGTCCTGCTACAATTACCAATCTTATACAAATTATCTTTGATTTGCACAACCCCCCGCCGGACAGAGCAGTGCCGTTTCCATACAGATGCTCGTCTCTAATTGATATGTAGCAATATTTTTCATAATTAGTATAAGCTGTAGCTGGCGTTACAGATTAAGAGTCTAAATCCTAATTAAATATCTAAACCCGTGACTGCTAAATCTGGAGGATGTTCGACAACAAACTGATAATATAACTCTTGCTTTGCTTGCGGTGGCAGAGACATTATCCATTCCAGCAGTCCCATTTCACCTGCTACTATCTTCGGATTGGTGAGAGTCGATCGCACTTTAATTTGTTCGTTGCGACTTACTGGCAATTGCTCTTTTAGTGTCAGGTATACCTGCACCTGATGCAGGTTTGTCACATTTAAGCGATAAGCGTAACTCATGCGCCGCTGCTGGCCGATCAGTTTTTTATCTACTTGTCTTTCCACTAATTCCCGCTCTATTTTTAGCCCTTCATCTATTCCTAAATTTAGTTTAACTTCTTCACCAGGCGAAACATTATCCAATTTTACGGTGCCGACAAAAGTGTTGTCGCGAAAGATGTTTGCTTTCCCGGGAAGTAGAGTTGCGCCTGTCAGCGGATTCACAACAACTGCTTGCAAATAGGCAAAACTGACTAATCGCGGGACGGCTATATATTCAGGTTTAAACGAATAATTTTCGCTAAAAATCGTCACTTTGTGCGGTGTACCGTCGCTGGGAATCTTGGTATTTCCCCCTACTTGAAATGAGACGGTGCCGCCTTCTTTAGATACTTGGGCTGTAGCTGTTGTAGCGTCTATAGGTTCGGGTGCGCCAGCAGGACGGCTCATAGCCATCCTTGGCAATGGTGCCTCGCCTTCAATCTCTAATTCCATCAAGTCTGTTGGCATTTCTGCTTCCGCAGGCTGTCGGCTGCGTTTCATCGAAACTTCTCGGGTTTGAGCAAATTTTGGGCGAACAATATCGATAAACCAGGGTTCGAGTTTTGGTGGCAAAGTTCCCATTCCGGGTTTTGCTGTAGATAAAGTCAGCGCTACTCCCGTCCAATCTTCGCCTGTATTTTGATTGACTTCGGCTAGGTAATTGAGATTAATTTGGTTGTTGGTAGTGTTGACTCGCAAGTCGTAAAGGGGAGTCCAACGGGCTCGCATGACTACATAGGAAACTTCTAGTTCAAAATTGCCGCTGCCGCTGGGTTCTACGGTGACAATGATGTTAAAAGTTTGCTGGGAATGGGGAGTTTGTACTTGCCACAACTGCTGGCGCAAAGCTTCTATTTGCTTGTCTAATTCGCGCTGCTGTCTTTCATATTGGGCGATCGCACTTACGTATTTTAGGTAATTGGTTCCTAAAAAGTTGAGCAATTTGTCTGTTTCGTTTAAACCTACTTGCTGTTTGGCGATGCTGCTGGAAAAGAAACCGACGCTTTTTTCGCTCAAACCTTCCACAAATTTGAGCTGAATTTTTCGGGCGGTTATTTTGTCATTAATTGCCCGTTTTTGAGTTTCTAATTCTTGGATTTGTTGGGTTAATTCGGCAGTACGATCGCCCACTGGTTCGCTGCTAAACACTGTTTCGCTACGCACTCCCAGCAATCGCACTGCAACTGTACCCGCACCGGTGGCCCTGACTGACTCTGTTTCGAGGGTTGCGGGTACAGAGGCGATCGCCAATTCTCGTTCGTTTCCCGTCAGAGATACCGTACCGCGGCGCGTCACCAAAGCGCGATCGGTGTAAACTGTAACTTCTGATATGCTAGTATCTAGTGTTTTGATGGTATCAGAATTAAGGATTTCTGAGTCAGTCATTGCCAGTTGCTCCTATGTAATAACTGTTTAGTCGATCGCGCATTTTTCAAAGTAGTTTATTAATCAAACTCAGAAGTTATTGGATTATCTACAGCGGGGGTGGGCGGGTTTACGAGATCATTAGTTTGATACATTGATGGTTGGTCAAACCCGCCCCTTGTATCTACAGTTTGATATTCAAAATGGTAGCGCGGGGGTGGGCAGGTTTATGAGAGCGTTAATGTTAGGCGTTGATAGTTTGTAAAACCCGCCCTTACGGTTTAATGTTAGCTCAGCGGCTCGATTCCTGCCAGATCCAAAATTTGAGGAATTAAATCTTCTCGTTTGACGGCCATCATGTGAACTCCTTGACAAATCTGCCGCGCTAGCTTGACTTGTTCTGCCGCAATTTTTACGCCTTCCTGCAAGGGTTCTGGAGCTTTAGCCAAACGATCGATCGTCTCTTGTGGGATGTGAACTCCCGGCACGTATTTTTTAATAAATTCAGCATTTTTAGCTGATTTAAACAAAAATATTCCTGCTAAAACTGGCTTGTTGCACCCCGCAGCAACGTGGTGCATAAACTTATCCAAAACTTCAAAATCTGTAATTAATTGACTCTGAAAAAACTGTGCTCCCGCCTCTACTTTTTTCTCAAATCGACTTTGCAAACCAGACCAACTGGGGCATTGCGGATCGACGGCAGCACCGACAAATAAATCGGTAACTCCGTCTGTTAAAGGTTTGTCATTCCAGTCTTGGCCGCCGTTCATTTTTTGAATGACTTGCAACAGCCGAACTGATTCCAAATCGAATACACTTTTTGCTTTAGGATGGTCGCCCGCTTTGACGGGATCGCCTGTAAGTGCTAATACATTGCGAATGCCTAAAGCGTGGGCTCCCATGAGATCGGCTTGCAAGCCAATTAGATTGCGATCGCGACAAGCAACTTGACAAATTGGCTCAATTCCGTGCTGCACTAAAATCGCCGAAACTGCTAGGGGGCACATTCGCAACACTGCGCGACTCCCGTCGGTGATATTAATGGCGTGAACTCTATTTTTGAGGCGTTGGGCCATTTGAATTGTGTGAGTCATATCGCCGCCTTTTGGCGGGGCAACTTCGGCGGTAATGATAAATTCTCCGGGGGTGGTGCAGGCTGTGCGAAAACGGTTCATAGTTAGTTGACAGTTGACAGTTGACAGTTGACAGTTGACAGCAAACAGTTGACAGGAAAGCAGTTGACAGTTGACAGCAAACAGTTGACAGGAAAGCAGTTGTCATTCTTTACCCATAACTAATGACGGCAGGACTACTGACTACTGACTACTGACTACTGACTACTGACTACTGACTAATTAGGCAGAGAATAACCGAAAGCGGTTTTAACCTTATTTAGAGTTTGGTTGGCAATAGCTTCTGCCTGTTCCTTTCCGCGACGCAGTACAGACTCTAAATATCCCGGATCGTCCATTATTTCTTTGTATTTATCCTGAATTGGTTTGAGGGCATTAATTGTCGTTTCTGTCAGCAAGGGTTTAAAATCTCCCCAACCCATGTTTTCACACTCCGCTGCTACTTCTTCCTTAGATTTGCCGGAAAGCAGGAGATAAAGTGTCAGCAAATTTCTAGCTTCGGGCCGATCGGGGTCGTCAAAAGTCAAACCCCGCACGGCATCTGTTTTGCAGCGCTTGATTTTTTTGGCGATCGTATCTGGCGAATCCAATAAATTAATTCGACTTTGTTCGGAAGGGTCAGATTTCGACATTTTGCGAGTGCCGTCAGTCAAACTCATTACCCTCGCACCGTCAGTCCGAATTAACGGTTCGGGAAGTTTCAATACTGGCTTTTCGGGTGTGCCAAATTGGTGATTTAATCTGATGACAATATCGCGGGTGAGTTCCAAATGCTGTTTTTGGTCTTCTCCCACTGGCACTTTGTCGGCATCGTAAAGCAAAATGTCTGCTGCCATCAACACGGGATAATTTAGCAAACCGGCGTTGACATTTTCGCCTTGTTTAACTGCTTTTTCTTTAAACTGAATCATATCTTCGAGCCAGTTAATCGGCGTAATGCAGTTGAGCAGCCATGCTAGTTCTGTGTGCGCCGAGACGTGGGATTGCACGAAAATGGTAGAATATTCTAAGTCGATGCCGCAAGCTAAATACAGTGCGGCGATCGTGTAAGTGTCGGAGGCTAGAGTTGCTGGATTGTGCGGTGCGGTAATTGCGTGCAAATCGACTACGCAGAAATAATTTTCGTACTGACTTTGACCTTCTACCCAGTTGCGAATGGCACCGAGATAATTGCCGAGGTGAAGATTGCCGGTTGGCTGAACTCCTGAAAGAACGCGCTGTTTGCCCATGAGGAAAGAATAGAATTGAACTCACATTTCTATATTGACACGTTATTTCAATTTCAGAGCTTCTAATTTTCTGGCGGTTGACTGTTGACTGCTGACTGCTGACTGCTGACTGCTGACTGTTGACTGTTGACTGCTGACTGTTGACTGATAACAATCTAAAATCTAAAATCTAAAATCGATTGACTGCTGACAACTGACAACTGACAACTGACTAATTACCAATCTGTCAGCAACCTCGCTTTCCGCAAAACAAATGTCAGAACAGTTTCTTCGCCGGTAATAATATCGGCCCTGCCCTCCATTCCCGATTGAATCGAATACTGGCGGGGAACATTAGCCTGGGAGTTTCCGAAGAATTGGCCGTTGGCGGATTGGAGTTTTGTTAAATAAGTTTGTTCTGGCTTAATTGCCACTTCGTAATAAGCGGCACCTAAATTATTAGCGGGATTTTGAGGCGCGATCGCATCTGGGGCAATTTCGCTGACAGTTCCTTTTAATGTGCCGTAATCGGGGAAAGGCAAAGCGGAAATCCTGATCTGTACGGGTTGGCCGATTTGGATGCGGGCGATATCTTGGGATGCCACCTTGGCTTTGACTACCAGGGGTACGTCGCTGGGGACGATTTGGGCGATCGCGCTGCCGGCTTGTACGGTTTGACCAGTATTTCGTACTTCCAATCTGAGAATTGTACCATCCGCAGGCGTGCGGATCACGCTATTTTCGAGTTTTAAGTCAATTTGATTTAGTTGTTTTTTAGCTTGAATTAATTGTTGTTGAAGGGACGATTGCTTGACTAGCAAAACCCGCCGACTTCGGCCCAGTCTTTCGGCGACATCTGGCAGCGATGTGGCGAATTTTACTAAAGCTGATTCGATTAATTCCTGTTGGGCGGAACTTTCACTTTCGATGGTTTTAAATTGGGCGCTGGCCAAAATTTGATTTTCTAAGTCGCGCAGTTGCTGGTTGATTTGCTGTGCTGCTGTTTGAGACTGGTTAATTATTTCTTGTAACTGCTGTTGTTGAGCGCCCAAGCGTGAAGCGTTTACAACTGCGATCGCATCTCCTTCTTTTACTGTCTGATTCTCGCTGACAGCAATGCTTTCGACGGTTCCTTCGGTTGCTGCTTGCACGACGCGCACTTCTCCGGCCGGACGGACGATCGCGTCTGCTTTGACTGTAGCGCTGTATTTGGTGACGCTAGCAAGGGCGATCGCCCCGCCAAAGGTCGCCACCATCAAAATGCCCCCCAAAGTCGTCCAGCGGCTGACAGGGGGCAAAAACTGGTCGTTATCAAAGGTTTCAGCGGGTGTGGTTTCGGGAGTGAGAGACATGGCGGCTGGGGGAGAGGGGAATAGTTTGGAGTTTTGAGTTTTGAGTTGGGGGAGAGGCAGAGATCGCTGATTTGTTTTGTCACCTTTACTCTCACCTTTCCGGAAACAAAGAATAGGTTTAGAAGTCTAAATCAAAATTCACAGGGTAAAGGTAAAAATCCGCACAGCTTTGCCGTTCCCACCCACAAACTTCGCCAAATATCAAGAGGAGTGAAGCCAGAGGGCTACTGTGATGAAAATACGGCGTTTCCGCCATGAGTTTTGGCACTGTTACCGGGTTTTTCCTGTATGCGTAGGTAGTAAGTAAGTACATAGGTATTAAGAGGAGTTATTTATGTCAAAAAATCAACAAGGTTCACTCTTCATCGAACTCACCGATCGAGAATCTGCTACTGTCAGCGGTGGCAGCATTACCAGCGGTAACAGCAGCGGCGGTAACAGCAGCAGCGATGACCTGAATATGCTGTTTTTCCTGCCGCAGCCGAACCAGCTTTATCTTTACGATCCCAACAGCCATCGCCCTTACAAAACCCTAGTGGTTTAGATAGCTGAGTCAGGTTGTGCGATCGGAATGAATTTGGAAAATATCTCGGTAATATTCCGGAACTCGCACAGCACTTCAAGAACTATTAGTTAGTAATTACACGAGGCTATAGAAATTTATAAAATTTCTAGTTCTCGTTCCATCTTATCAAGTTAAATGGAGTCAAATCATGCAAGAAACCAAGGAAAATTCACTGTTTGCTGAACTTACCCCTGAAGAATCAGCTAGCGTCAATGGCGGTTACTATTATGCCAATAATAGCGACAACTGTTACCGTACTCAGCGGCGCAGTTGGGTCGTGTACCGCCGGAATTGCGACGGTTCCTTCAGAAGAGTAGTCCGCTACTCTTACTCCTAAAGTTTAGCGATCTCAATTCAGCTCTCCAACTGTAGAGCGAGAAAGCACCCATAATGTTATGGTGCTTTATTTAAACGAGGCTCTAGAAATTTCAGATAATTTCTAGTTTCTGTTAAAAATTTTTCAAGTTAAATGGAGTCAAATCATGCAATAAACCAAGGAAACTTCACTGTTTGCTGAACTCACCCCTGAAGAATCAGCTAGCGTCAACGGCGGTTACTATTATTCCGAACGCTATAAATGCTACCGTCCGCGGCGTACTCGTCACGTTGTGTACCCCCGGAATTGTGACGGTTCCTTTAGAGCAGTGTACCGCTACTGGTAAAGTTTAGTGATGTGTATTTAGCTCTATAACTGTGGTTTTAGAAAGCACCTATAACTTTATGGGTGCTTTTTACTGATTGGGTAGTGGGTGAGGAGTAGTGTTCATTATGCTCTACTCATTATTCAATTTTCAAAATGTTAAAGAACATCCCTTTTATCGGCAAAATGCCATTATTCGGACAAGTAAAGAGGTTTAGCAAATATCAGGTTGTTCTCCAGCAAAGCGAAGAAGATTGCGGCGCGGCTTGTCTGGCTTCAATAGGGAAATTTTACGGACAGAATATTACAATTAGCCGTTTGCGAGAATTTGCGGGTACCGGCAAACAAGGGACGACTTTACTGGGCTTGAAACAAGGGGCTGAGGCGATCGGCTTTAATGCGCGATCTGTGCGAGCAGCCGCTGCGATTTTAGACAAGCTCGATGATGCCCCTCTACCGATGATTATTCACTGGAACGGCTATCACTGGGTTGTTTTGTACGGCAAACAGGGCAACAAATATGCGATCGGCGATCCGGCTGTCGGTATGCGCTACGTTTCTAAAGCAGAATTAGCAGCAGGTTGGACAGATTGGCTGTGCTTGCTAGTAGAACCCGATGCGGAGCGGTTTTTTGCAGCAGCAGACGGTCAAGCACCCGCCAATTCCTTACAAAAATGGATGCGCCGGATTGGGATTTACCGCCAGATTTTAATGGAAGCATTTTTGCTGAATATGGTGTTGGGTTTGCTGTCGATTTCTTCGCCTTTTCTAGTTCAACTGCTCACCGACGATATCCTGGTGCGGGGCGACAGACAACTCCTGGCGAGTGTGGCGATCGCAGTTATAGTTACGAACCTGTTTAGCAGCAGTTTAGGATTGGTACAGTCCAACTTGATCGCTCAGTTCTCCCAGCGTTTAGAATTGGGATTAGTGATGGAATTTGCGCGCAAATTCCTGCGATTGCCTTTGAGTTTTTACGAAACTAGACGCAGCGGCGAAATCGTCAGTAGATTACAAGATATCCAAGAAATCAATAAATTAGTTTCTCAAGTCGCTATCAGCTTGCCCAGTCAATTTTTTATAGCTGTAGTTTCTTTTATTTTTATGCTGTTTTACAGCAAGGAACTGACGCTAGCAGCTACAGTAATTGCTGTGTTTATGACTGCCTCTACAGTCGTGTTTCTGCCCGTATTGCAGCACAAAACGCGCAGTTTGTTTGTGCTGGAAGCAGAAACTCAAGGCGTTTTAGTAGAAACTTTTAAAGGCGCGCTGACAGTCAAAACTACTAGCAGTGCCCGGGAACTTTGGGAAGAATTCCAAACCCGCTTCGGCCGCTTGGCAAATCTCACTTTCCGCACTACGCAAATCGGCATTCTCAACAATATATTTTCGGGTTTTGTTGCCTCGGCTGGCAGCATTACTCTGCTGTGGTTGGGCAGCGGTTTGGTGATTGACAAGGTATTGAGTATCGGTCAGTTGCTAGCGTTTATTAGCATGAATCAAAACGTTACTACTTGGGTGAACTCCTTAGTCGGATTTTCGGATGAAATGACTCGCGTCCAGACAGCAACTCAACGGCTTTCGGAAGTCATCGACGCTGAACCGGAAACTAAAAACGATAGTAATAAACCTTTTGTAACCGTTCAGGACCGCGACGGTATTGTTTGCAAGGGTGTTAGTTTTCACTACCCCGGCAGACTTGACTTGCTGGAAAATTTTTCCGTCACGTTTCCCGGCGGTCAAGCAATTGCTTTGATCGGCTATTCCGGCTGCGGAAAAAGTACGCTAGCTAAAGTAATTGCGGGTCTGTACCCGCTGCAATCTGGTAATATTAGAATTGGCGGTTACAACTTGCAGGATTTGTCTCTAGAAAGTCTGAGACAGCAGGTGGTTTTGGTTCCTCAAGAAGCGCATTTTTGGAGCCGTTCGATTCTCGAAAATTTTCGTTTGGGCAGTCCAGATATCAGCTTTGAACAGATTGTGAAAGTCTGCAAAATTGCGGGGGCGGATGAATTTATCAGCCAATTGCCGGATAAATATCAAACTGTTTTAGGGGAGTTTGGAGCGAATATTTCTGGCGGACAAAGACAAAGATTGGCGATCGCCCGCGCCATTCTCAACAACCCACCCGTATTGATTTTAGACGAATCTACCGCAGGGCTTGACCCCGCAAGCGAAGCGGAAGTCTTAGAAAATTTGTTGATGTACCGGCACGGGAAAACCACGATTTTTATCAGTCACAGGCCGCGAGTGATCGATCGCGCCGATTGGATTATCATGTTAGAACGCGGCAGGTTGAAAATGCAAGGGTCGGCTGCAAAATTGCGATCGATTCCAGGAGACCATTTAGAGTTTTTGCATCCTTAAACAAGTGAGAATTTATTAAATCCCAGACTTCTTGAAGAAGTCTGGGATTTGAGTATTCTGTTGTCCTAAATCAATCTGATATCATGTCCGGTCGATTACTATAATATACGTAGGTTGGGTTAAACGCAGTGAAAACCCAACATCCATAGGTTTTGGGTTTTCACGCCAGTTCAACCCAACCTACTGCTGGAATCCCGGTCAATCGATCGGACATGATATGACATATAGCCTTTCTCAAAAAGATGAACTACGATTGATAGATTATATAACCATTTAAAGTAAGAGGGCTCGCATCCCAACTACGTCCGCGAATATGAGAGCTCGATCCGCTATATACCATTGTGTAATCCAGTCATCCACCTCACCCGTGCGAGGATTACGCACACAGATTGCTTGAGTCACGGGATGAAACTCTGCCTTCCTAGGGCATTATCCTTTCAGCAAAGCGATATTCTTTGCCTTCCTTAAAGGCGGTAAAACTTTGCCCGTCAGGGCTAAACATTACAGAGAAACTATCTGTATCACCATTTTCGTGCATCAATATGCGAACTTCAATCGATCGTGCCCTAACATTGCTTTTTTTCCAAACACCCCGCCACAAATTACTGGCACTCACAGTTCCGTCGGCGGAAAATCTCCAGGGAACTGGATGGTAAAATCCAGGTTCTGCCCCCACTCGCCACAGGGTGTTGTTCACCATCGAAAATATTTCGTTCACATCAGAAGAGTCTCTAGTCGAGGATGGGGGTGAGTCATTAGCTTGCGGTAGCGAAACTCTGGGTTCTGATGCAGACAAAGAGCCAAGGTTTTTCCCTATGTATCTAGTCATAGGATCTTGTTGAGGCACAATCAGTGTTCCAAGCGATGCCATGATTCCCAAAATGACTAGGCTGCCAAATATAACCTTTGTTGGTTTGGAATTTGTGAAATTCAAGGCTTTTCCAAGGATACCGTTTTCACGACCCATGTCAATTGGCTGAAGTTCCTTCAACGCAATAGCGGCATTAGGATAGCGGGTTTTAATGCTGGTAGATACCATTTTCTCTAGCCAGTTAACAAACTGATAATTCAATCTCGGTAGCTTCTTTTTAAATTGAATGTGACTGTGCTCATCGAGTAAATTCCCAATCTCCGTTGATTTTGTTTTTGTCAACAAACAAATTAGTGTCATTCCTAAACTATAGAGATCGGATGATTCTGTCAGTTCACGATTGAATAGTTGTTCTGGTGGCATAAATCCCATTGTGCCTTTAACAACACTGCTAACTGTTGTATCGTCACTTGTGCGGGCAAAGCCAAAGTCTATGAGATAAGCTGCGATCTGTCGTCGTGAACGATTAACCAGAATATTTTCTGGCTTAATATCTCTATGTATAATAGAGGGAGAGTGCTGCTGTAAATAGACAAGAATTTTCAATATTTCAACAGCAATTTGCTTAATTTCCTGCGGCTCAAAATGTTGAGAATGAGACAAAGGAACAGCTTTTTTGAATTCCTGAATTAAGCAAAACCCGTTCGCAGTTTCAAATGAATTAAGATAGAGCGGGATGTTAGGATGATTAAGCGATCTTAATATCTTAAGTTCTGCTTGATAAGCATTATACCCAGCCCAAGAGGTTGTGCTGGTTGCAAATTGAAATTGCTTGATCGCAACAGCTTTTTGATCTTTTATTTGAATTGCTTTGTAAGTAACTCGACCTCCCGATCGATTTTCCCCTAGAACTCGGTCAACCTGATATCCTTGAGAACTAAAGTCGGGATACTCATTTGTGGATTGCATATCTATAAAAGTAGGTGTAGTATAATGATGGCACACTTTAATTTTCAGATGCTTTCACACTTCAGCGTAGTCGAACCAAAATCATTCGCCTCCATCCCCAACTCCATTGCCAGCATAGTAATGATTTTTGCCAGCAGCCGATTGACGATTTCGTGAGGTTATCCTGAAATCCCGATCTCCAATACTCCCTGGTCACAGGCAATGCGAGTTGGGCGATTATCTCCCAAGTCTTGCAGCAAGGCTTCATAGGTTTTCCAGGTTAGCCCTGAAACGATGGTGGCACTATCAGGAGTCCACGATCGCTGCAGTCAAGGATTAGCTCTCTAGCGAATGATACTTCTGTTTCTGAGGTACTCGCATTATAGTGTTAATCTGTACGGTGCGTCGCTGCTCCATATTTGTGGATAAAATTTAAAGATTGAGGGGTGGCGACGCACCTTACACGGGCGATCGCTTTTATTGTGTGTACCACATCTACATGGAATATGGTGTCGCCTTTCTCAGAAAGATGAGGTACTAGAGGGCATAGGTCATAGGGCATAGGGCATACCTCAGTTTTTTGAGAACCGCTGCAGTTCTTTTGCGATGATTGTGAGATATTTGGTTTTACCTTTTTAAATTCGCCAACAGTTTCTTGAAATCGCCTGGTATCTAATGACTAATAACTTCTCTAAGATTCTTGAGCCAAAGTACACCGATCGCACAATCCGAAAAACTCCAAAGTGTGATAATAAATCTTGAAAGAATGAGATTGTTGCAGTTGGCTTTCTAAGTGGTGGACGGGGCATTCCTCGATCGTAATTGATGCGCCACATTCGAGACAAGTTAAGTGATGTTGGTCTTGGTGGGCGGCACCGTAGAGAGACTCGCCACTAGCAAGGGTTCTGACGTGAACTAACCCCTCTCGCTTTAAACCGTCGAGGGAGCGGTAAACGGTTGCTAGGCCCATGCTGTGGTCGCTGTTACGCAGTTCTAAGTAGATATCTTGCGCTGAGAGCGATCGATTCAGGACTTTGAGCAAGTTTAAAATACGCTCCTGACTGCGGGTGCGGTTGGTTCTCATAATGTTTTTGTGTAATCTGCTGGAATCAAATCTGTTGCTGTTTCTAGGCTATCTTACTTGGGCTAACCAAATGGCGATCGGCGCGCGGCTCGGTTGTAGAATACAATGGGGCTAACTTTCACATCACCTACCGCAACATTCCCGTGACTCAGAAATATCTTGCCCAAATCTATGTTACCCTCCGCCCTTCTGTTTTAGATCCCGCCGGCACTGCCGTACAGTCTGGTTTGCAACACATGGGATACGACAATGTTGAGCGCGTGCGTATCGGGAAATACGTTGAATTGACGCTGACTGCTGCTGGTGAGTCCCAGGCCCGCGAACAACTCGATCGCGTTTGCGACCAACTTTTGGCCAATCCAGTGATTGAAAATTATCGCTTTGATTTGACTGAAATTCCTGTTGCCGTGGAGACAGCGGCGGCATAAATGCGATCGTCCCTAGGGTGTTTTTAAACCCGGAGATCCCCCCTAACCCCCCTTAATAAGGGGGGGACAAGAGCGTTCTCAAAGTCTTTGTTAAAAAGTGGGGACAAGAGCATTCAAAGTCTTCGTTAAAAACACGAAAACTCGGAACACTCAAAGTCAACCCCTACTCCCCTTCTTAAGGGGGATGTAGGGGGATCTAGACTTAGATACAAGCGAGAGAAACATAAGATTTTAGTCTTAAGTTGACACTTCTTGCTTCTTCCTTCCATCCGTTACATCCGTTACAAAATCTGTTGCCGAACTTCCTTCAGCTTATGAAATTTGGAGTTATTGTTTTTCCTGGTTCAAATTGCGATCGCGATGTGGTGTGGGTGACTCAAGGGTTACTGCACCAACCGACGCGCATGATTTGGCACGAAGATACCGATATTTCGGATATCGATATCATTGTAATTCCCGGCGGTTTCAGTTACGGAGATTATTTGCGGTGCGGCGCGATCGCCCGTTTTTCTCCGGCGATGCGGGCTACTGCCGAACACGCGAAACAAGGAAAGCTTGTATTGGGCATCTGCAACGGTTTTCAGGTGTTGACTGAAGCTGGTTTATTGCCCGGTGCTCTGGTACGGAATGCGGGATTGAATTTTATTTGCGATCGCGCTTCTTTGAAAGTTGTACGGGGTAATACTCGTTGGACGGCGGCTTATACTACGGGTGAAATCATCGATTTGCCGATCGCCCACGGTGAAGGCAATTATTATGCCGATGCCGATACTTTAGCAGAACTAGAAGACCACGAGCAAGTGCTGTTTCGCTACTGCACAGAGGCGGGCAAAATTAGCGAGGCTGGGAATCCCAACGGTTCGTTAAATAATATTGCAGGCATTTGCAATCGTCAAGGCAATGTGTTAGGAATGATGCCGCATCCTGAGAGAGCTTCCGATCCGATGTTGGGCGAAACTGATGGGGTGAAATTGTTTCAAGGGTTGTTGATGGCAACTGTTGCTGCTGTTTTGTAGTTGATATTTGTCTCTGATTTTATGAACAGGCAAGATGCCTGTTCCACAGTAGATTAAATTTATTGTGGGGCGGGCCGGAAAGCCTGTTCTTGAAAAGCTTTAACTGCTTCCCAGGCTCAGCCTGGGAACATATATCCAGAGGCTCTGCCTCGCTTTAAAGCGACGCACCCTACCAAATTAAAAATGCTAAAATGATTTGAAAGTCAATACATCGGAGAACAGTCCTATGCCTTCACCTTTTCCTGGAATGGACCCCTACTTAGAACACCCCGATTTCTGGCAGGAAACTCATCATTGGTTAATTTCTGCGATCGCGGCATCCTTAGTCCCTCAAATTCGCCCTAAATATGAGGTTGCAATCGACAAACGCATCTATGAAATTACCGATCCAAATGACAGTAACAGCGACTCCCTTTTAGTAGGTATCCCCGATGTCGCGATTAAGCGTCAATCTAATAACCCGAATATTCCTACAGGTTCAGTTGCCACTTTAACTATAACACTTCCGACTACCGTTAAAGTGCCTGCTCCTGAAAAAATTAAACAGACTTACCTGGAAGTGCGAGAAATGGCAACGAAACAAGTTGTCACTGCAATTGAAATTCTTTCTCCCGTGAACAAACGTAGTGGAGAAGGAAGAATTACTTATCTCAAAAAACGCCAGAGTATTTTAGGTAGTTTAACCAACTTAGTCGAAATCGATTTACTGCGAAAATGGGAATCTATGCCCATTCTTAATAATTCTATTGAAAGCGATTATCGGATTTTAGTCAGTCCCAGTAATCGCCGTCCGTTTGCCGAACTTTATGCTTTTAATCTCCGCGATTCTCTACCTATATTTCCGCTGCCCTTGCGCGAGGAAGATGTAGAACCTATTGTTAACTTACCAGAATTATTTGCCGGTGTTTACGATCGCGCTGGCTATGACTATCGGATCGACTATAATCAAGAACCCCTACCGTCTCTATCGGAAGAAGATCGGGTTTGGGCTACCCAACTTTTGCAAGAAAAATAACTTCGAGATAATTAATTATATTTTACTTTATATCGTAGGGTGCGTCGCGAGCGACAATCTCTAAATCAACTTGAAATTTTCGCAGCGACGCACCCTACAAATATCTCGCATCTTAGCTATGATAATTCACGCAATATTGTTTCTACCGTCACATCTGGCAGACCGAGCAACTGAGCTATTTGGCATGGTTCGATACCTTGACTGTGCAACTTACAAACGACATCAGCAACATCAATTTCGAGCCGTTCTATCTGAGTTTTGAATCTGGATTCAGTGGCGTATTTGTTGTCAGATTTGCTAGGTTCAGAAAGACAGGGGTTGAGGTTGAGGGTGTGGACGTATTCGACGTATTGAATATAATCTCTGCCGAAGTTTGAAGTATTGCTAATATTTCTGCGATCGACAGCAGCTTTGAGATTGCCTTTTTGCATCTCTTCATCCATCACTATCGAGAGAGTTTTGAGTAACTTGTAGCCGACTTCTCGGACGTATTTGGTAGTGTAGCGGGTGTCACGAGCGATCGCTTCGTAGGTTTTACCATCATACATTCCCTGAAACAGTAGCCGTTGCAGCGTGTTGAGATGTTTGCCAGTTTTCTCAAAAATTAGACCATCGACCATTTTTAGCAATTCGTTATCGTCAGGGACGGCTTGCAACGGGCGATCGTCGTTGGGCTGCATGGGTTAAGTGAAGAAATATAAAGTTAAGGAAACTTCGGGCTTTTTCAGTCTTTTTCGGGCTTTTTCAGCCATGACATAGATGAGACAGGTGAGGTAGATTTCTTAAATCACCAACACAAAGCAACAGTGTATGCCTGACAATTTAGCTTTGCTGGACAAGAACGATGACATATTGAACGGTAGCAGCGCCAAGAATCAAGCGGATTGCGGCTGTGGCTCGAAAAAAGCCACGACTCAAGAGACGGTATCGAATGCTCAGAATATCCAGAATATCTATAGCTTGGGAAGCAACGATACGCTAGAAAGTTCGATCGCGCAAGACTTTTTGAATGGTAACACAGGAAACGACTTTATCTCCGGTTCTGCTGGGGATATCGGGCGATCGACTTCTCAAGTCAGCAGTGGCTCGCTTTCGAGCGATGGTAGTGCTTACATTTTAACTGAGGGAAGCGACACATTTACAATTCCCCTTGGCTTGCTCGATACTCTCTTGGGCGGTTTGCGGGGTTTAGGCGGTGCGGATTCGATTACTGGTTCGGAATCTGGGGATATCCTCTATGGCGACGAAGGAAATGACAGAATAGAGGGTCTCGGTGGTGCTGATTTGCTCTACGGCGGCTTGGGAAACGACTTTCTGAGTGGCGGTGCGGGCCAAAACGGCCTCCTTGGCGGTGATGGTGCAGACACCTTGCAGGGTGGTGAAAGTGCTGATGGTGTCAACGGAAACGCAGGTGATGACGCAATCTTCGGTGCAGGCGGAGACGACTTTTTGCGGGGTGGTCGCGGTAACGATATTATCAATGGGCAAGATGGCGATGACTTCCTGATTGGCGATTTGGGCAACGATACCCTGACTGGTGGTGCGGGTCAAGATATATTTTTTCTGCGTTATGAACAGTCTTTAGGATCTCCTACTTTTGACTTAATTACTGACTTTCAAAGAACGATCGATTTTATCGGACTTAGTACAAATCTTCGGGAATCCGATATTGTTTTGGAGTCGAAAGTGCAGCCGTCTGGTGGTTCGGCTGTGGATATTAAGGTGGCTGCAACTGGGTCATTGTTAGGTACTGTTCTGGGAGTGACACCAGATGATTTAAGAGGTCGTTTCAGACCTTATGATGTGGAACCAGAGCGTTCTGAAGATAGAGTCACAATTGATTTACCGGAAGTGACAAAGCTATCTGACAACAGATTCCAGATGGAATTTCCGGCGAGTGATGGTAGCAAATATACAGTTGTTTTTCAAGATGATGCTGACGGACGTTTCGTAGAATCAGTTGTATTTGTACCCAATCCTACAACAGGTGTTCGTGGTAGTACAACGCGCTTGAATCGAGATGGTACACAGGCGGATGTCACTCTTGAAGGCTCTAATGAAACTGTACGAGTTGAGTCTCGCCAGAAGGCTGAAAATGGAAACCAAGAGGAAGGTGTGATATCGCGGTTCAAAGATGGTCAGATTTTTGACACTGTAACTGTTCCTCTGCCAATTGAGCCACCAGTAACTCCTCCTCCTGAGCCACCAGTTACTCCTCCGACCGTTGGCGAGCCAGATTTTACGAAAGATTGTGCGTCAGTTAAAGAATTTTGTGAAGGAACAGAAAAAGTGCGTAAGGTAGTTGATTTTGCTGCTAACGCTGCGTTAGTTACTGGTTTATTGTTTGCTATTCCTAGTGGGGGAACTAGCCTATCACTTGACGTTATTGGTCTCGAACTAAAGGAGGTATCGGAGGCTTTAAAAGTTGTTAAGTACAGTTGTATAGCGCTTACTGGTAGTGATGGTGAATTAGCTTCTGCTCTGATAAAAGATATTGGCAAAGATGCAATTAAAGGAATTGCCAAATCAGGAGAACTCGCAGGAGACTTACCAGGAGGGACAGAAGCTATTTCAAAGCTAGTTATATCTGGTGCTGGACTCATTGATTCATTTCAGAAAAAGGAACCGACAGCTTCTAAAACAAACTTTTTGCCTCAGATCCGAAAGTTTCTTGCTGATAAGACGGGTATTCCATTTGACTTTTGCGATCGACCTGCGACTACTCCTCAACCAGCACCAACTTGTTCGGAACAAGTCTTTAAGGCAGAAGTCATCCCTTCAGTTCTCAACTATGGACAAGCAGCAGAAGTCAAAATTACCTACTGCGATCCACAAGACAAAATAAACAACATACTGGTAGAACTTAGTACAAGCAGTGGTACACAAACCAAAAACATTCCCATTTCCTCTCCGAGTGGTACGGTAAGTTTTCAGATCCGAAACAAGCCAAACGCTTTTGGGGACTGTGATGACCTTGGTTTTGCAGCCACTGGTAGGCCAGGAATATCTGGTAGTCTTGCCATTACAGGTATAAGAGACAACGCTAATGCATTCGCTTCATTCGGGGCTTTGCCTAATTTTTTTCTCACTGGTGGATTAACTCAGGTCGTTACTCAATTCGACAGTAGAGCGGTGTGTGATGTGGAGTTGGTTTAAGGGCGATCGGATTTTTTGTCGATCGGGCGATCGAATTTGAGAGAAATGTGCGATCGCATTTTTGGATGAATGGGGGATCGGGTTTTTTTTGATTGATGGGGGCGATCGAATTTGATTTGTTAGTCCGTTAGTTAGTTCGCGCCAGGGGCTAGTTGGTTCGTTGCCGAGTCCGCCAGGGGTTGAAACCCCTGTCTCATAGCGAAAGTCCTCTGAAAGAGGACTGAAGATTTAGATGGATTTAAGGATGAATTTTCAGTCGGTTTTCAACCGACTTTCGCTATGAGACGGGGGTTTTCAACCCCCGGCGGACTGTGCGACAAAGCAGACAAATTTTCAGTCGGTTTCAGGGCGATCGAATTTGAGAGAAATGTGCGATCGGGTTTTTTGTGGATGGGCGATCGGGTTTTTGGATTTATGTGCGATCGGGTTTTTGGGTTAATTGGGGCGATCGGGTTTTAATAATTGGTATAAAATAGAGAGTAAGAGCAACGGAGTTTGTAAATGCCTGCCAAAGATGTTTTTCACGATACTGTCAAAGCTGCCTTACAAAAAGATGGATGGATAGTTATCCGTGAAAACTTTCGGGTGCAAGTCGATGACGAAGGTTTAGCAATGTTTATCGATTTGACCGCTGAAAAGTTAATCAGTGCAGAAAAAGCAGGTCGCAAAATAGCTGTGGAAGTCAAGAGCTTTCGAGAGCGATCGGATTTTTACCAGTTTCATGCAGCCCTCGGTCAATTTCTCAACTGTCGATCGGCATTGAGAGATATTATGCCAGATTTTATCGTGTATTTAGCAGTTCCTTTAGAAACCTACGATGAATTATTTAGATTAAAATTCATTCAAGGACGTGTCGAAGAATACGATATCAAGCTAATTATTTTTCGTCCAGATTCGGAGGAAATTGTCTTGTGGAGAAATTAAACTATACTGAAGCGATAGACAAAATTCTGAACAACTTCTCAGACATGGTTGTACGAGAAGGAACAGAAGTTAAAATTATTCGCGATCGCGAAAGCGGTAATTACCTGGTTATTCTCGCAGGCTGGAACGACCAATTAAGAGTCTACGGCGTTTCAGTTCACATTGAGCTTAAAGATGATAAAATCTGGATTCAGCAGGATAGGACGGATACAGGAATAGCTGAAGAATTGGTCGAATTCGGAGTGCCAAAAACTGATATCGTACTTGCTTTTAAGTCGGGTTTTACTAGAAAGTTTACCGAATACGCTGCTAGTTAAATGATTCATTCCGCGCTAGGGATTATCCTCATAGATACCAGCACGACTCGCCGCCAAATCCGAGACCGTAGAGACATTTAATCCCATGTTTTTAATGAACTCATCAGCCAATTCATCTAAAAGTATTTCAAACTCGCGATCGCTGATTTCTGCATCAGAATCACTTGCCTTTGATGACGATCCCGGTGCTGACTTCCAAGTTAGGAACTCTACAAAATTAAGAACAACTTCTAGCTGCGGTTTACCTAAATAACGCAGCTTACTTACAATTCTTTCAATTACAGCTTCCATATATTTATAGTTGAGCTTTAATTGTGATTAATTTCAGGAAATTATAGCAAAAATATCAAATTTTGTCAAATTTACCCAACTGCGGGAGAATGGGAAGGGATCTCGACTTTTTGGGAAACGGGCGATCGCATTTTTGGATGAATGGGCGATCGGGTTTTTTTGGATTGATGGGGGCGATCGAATTTGATTTGTTAGTCCGTTAGTTAGTCCGCGCCAGGGGCTAGTTGGTTCGTTGCCGAGTCCGCCAGGGGTTGAAACCCCTGTCTCATAGCGAAAGTCCTCTGAAAGAGGACTGAAGAATTAGTTGATGTGTATCGGTTTCATGCGAATTTTCAGTCGGTTTCAACCGACTGTCTTCTATGAGACGGGGGTTTCAACCCCCGGCGGGCTGTGTCACAAAGCAGACAAATTTTCAGTCGGTTTCAAGGCGATCGAATTTGAGAGAAATATGCGATCGGGTTTTTGGGTTTATGTGCGATCGGGTTTTTGGGTTTATGTGCGATCGGGTTTTTTGTCGATCGCGCGATCGCATTTGAGAGAAATGTGCGATCGGGCAATAAGTTGTTCACCAATAAGTGATTAATGGCAACCCGATTAGTGCGATCGTTACTTGTTTTTCGGATTCTATCAGATTCAAAAAGATTGTGAGTAAAATAAACGGGGTTCGCGTCAGTTGTTTTTGTAAGTGAGTCTGGTAAAAGGTTGGTAACATATTTTTTGGTATAGGCAATCGTGTAATAATTCTGCTGCCTATCTTTTTTAACCACAACACAGCTCAATCCTTACCCCGTCTGGATGTGGGGCGGGTTGTTACCCCCCCAGCACACTAACAATCCTATTTTTTAACAGTCGCTTGCAAATAAAGCAGCGGGTCTTCAGCAACCCAACCCAAACCCGAATTGTACCGAACTTCAAAATGCAAATGAGATGGCGAAATGTCCCGTTTTCCCGTCATCCCAACAGTTCCCAAAACTTCTCCAGACTGCACTTTTTGACCGACTTTTACCGCAATATCTTTCAAATGAGCGTAGCGCGTTTGCTTCCCCGCTTCATGGTTCACCACCACTAAATTCCCGTAATCCCCCTGCGGCCCGGCAAAGGCGACAGTCCCTTCGCCCGCAGCCAAAACCTGCGTACCCTCCGACGCCAAAAAATCTACGCCGCTGTGGAAAAAAAATTCGCGCCGCACCTGATGCAATTGCCGCCCGTAACGCAAAGCTTCCACTGCTGGCGCCGGCAGCGGAAATCCTTGCACCGATGGCGCTGCATCGGGATTGATAGAAGGCCCGATCGACCTATTCACCGCTGGCACAAACACCGTTTTCCCCAAAGGCCTGCACCCATTCGCCTCAAATAGCAAATCTGCGGGCACTTTATAACGTTCTGCCAGTTTTTGCCAATTCCAGCCCGCAGGCACTTCTACCTCGCTGCCACTGTACGGAGGAATGACGATCGCACTTCCAGCAGATACTCCACCGCCCCGCAACATCGGATTGATCCCGATCAGCGCCGCAGGATTCACACTGTACTGCCGCGCGATGCTTTCTATTGTTTCGCCCTGGGCCGCAGTGTGGCGGCGCAACCGAGACATAGCCGGACTCGGACAATCGCGGGCGGGGTCGGGGTTTTCGACAGGTGTACCTAAAGGAAGATTTGCAGGTGGGAGCTCGGTATTTGCCGCCGTTTTCCCAACGGGTGCGATCGACCAAATTAGTGCAGAAATCAGCGGAAATAAGCGTTTAAAAGTCATTACGTACATAAAAAAGTATTCATTTCGGACAGTTGACAATTTTTAAATCCTGTGAAAGTGCATATTTGAAAGCTCTAGCCACCCGCCAGACTGTAAATCCCAGGCTAAGCCAAGTTAGGATGAGAATTATTACTTTGAGTCGCTCTTGGCAAATCCGGCAAAATTGCCTGTGATGCTGGTGGGCGCCTGCCTGTTAACAGCTATGTTGTTGAGGAAGCGGTACGCCCCGCCCCGCTTCCTTCCCGTCGCCAAGACAAAAATGCTTGATTCGGAACCTGTCTGCGGGGATGAGGTATTTAGCGGGAGTTATTAAATGAGTTTATCTTTTAAGCAAGCGACCCTTTATGTGACTTTGCTGTCCATCGGCGGAGGTATGGGATGGTTGGGAAATCGCTATCTGCAAGGCTCAAACAATCTGGAAACCGGATTGGTTTTGCCAGTAGTACGCCAGCAAATCCCCCCCTATGCGTCTCCTCCTGTTCTGGAAAATCGGGCGGTCGATCGCAGCAATCCCAATTTTATTGCTGAAGCAGCCGAAAAAATCGGCCCGGCTGTAGTGCGGATTGACGCCTCGAGCAAGGTGGCGAATCAAGTGCCGGAAGCATTCAAAAATCCTTTGTTTCGTCGGTTTTTTGGGGAGAATTTGCCGCAGCCGGAAGAACGAGTCAAGAGAGGTACGGGCTCCGGGTTTATTCTCACTCCTGACGGCCGCATCGTTACTAATGCTCACGTTGTCTCCGGGACGGATACTGTCAAGGTGACGCTTAAAGACGGCCGCGAGTTTGAGGGTAAGGTGCAGGGAGTCGATCCGCTGACGGATGTGGCTGTGGTTAAGATTAATGCTAAGGAACTGCCGCAGGTGGCTTTGGGTCGATCGGACAATATTGTACCGGGACAGTGGGCGATCGCGATCGGCAATCCTTTAGGTCTCGACAATACCGTGACTGTGGGCATTATCAGCGCTACGGGTCGATCGAGTTCCCAAGTCGGCATCCCCGACAAGCGAGTCCGCTTCATCCAAACCGACGCCGCCATCAACCCCGGCAATTCTGGGGGGCCGCTACTCAATGACCAAGGCGAAGTAATTGGTATCAATACCGCCATTCGCGCGGACGCTCAGGGCTTGGGATTTGCAATTCCGATCGAAACCGCCAAACGAGTTTCCGATCAGTTATTCGCCAAAGGTAAAGCCGAACATCCCTATCTCGGCATTCAAATGGTCAGCTTGACTGCAGCCACCAAGGCCGAACTCAACAAACAGCTCGATAATAATAAAATTACCCTCGATCGAGGCGTAGCCGTGACGCGAGTCGTGGAAAATTCCCCCGCTCAAAAAGCCGACTTGCGCGCCGGAGATGTCATTCAAAAAGTTGACGGAATTGCGGTTGACACTCCCGGCGACGTGCAAGAACGGGTGGAAAACACTGTTGTGGGCAAAGAACTCGAACTGGAAATTAACCGTTTGGGTCAAGTTCAGAATATAAAAGTACGTCCGGGTGCTTTTCCCCTATCGGGTAGCTCCGCCGGTGGGTAATACCATTTTCGATTTTCGATTTTCGATTTTCGATTAAATAATTAAGAATGACTTACTGCATAAGGATTTGGAGCTGATCTGCAGTTGCATTCTTTTTTGCAATTGGTATTAGTTGCAAGGGTGGAGGATGGAAGATGAATCTGATGCTTTATAGTCTTGGAAGCAGTAACCAACCGAGTTTTTTGACCAAAATCCTCGGTGTAGCGCGAGGGATATCCGGTTAACAGCCCGGTGTCTTAATTCCCTGTGCCTCCACGATTCAGGATTATGGATTTTTCTGAACAACTTTCATCTTTCTGGCTTCCCCAACCCGTCGATCTTTTTACTTGTCTTTGGATGAGTTTGGTTTAATCGAGCTGGTGCTTGCTAAATTTTCTTCGAGGTGCATCCTTTGCTCCATTTGCCTCAAAAAATAGCCTGTCATCATCGCTGAAGCTAGCAAACCTGCTAAGTTTTCGCGATCGGTGGTAATTTCGACGTTAAAATTTTCTGAAGGCAAAACGCCGACAAGTCCTTGAACGTTATGAGAGATGATTTCTCTGATGTCGGGGCTGACGGACTTGGCGACGTGGGCTAGAACCTCCGGGGATTGGTGTTGGAGGTACTTCAGCAGTGGATTGACTGCGGTTTGTTGGGCATTGGATGTGTCAAAGTCAGGGTGAAAAACCATTTGGCGATTCTTAATTTCTGGCTGGTTACATTCTACTTCAAACTACTCGTCATTGCTTGAGTACAAATTTGCCTGAAAGTCAAGTTGTAATTGTTTTGGCAGTTGGTCTACTTGAAAGTACCGGTGAAATTTCTCGGTAACTTGTAACCAATAAGACCGCCCCTCAGCCGATCGCCGTTTGCGGACGAAACCCATTTCTACAAGTTCCTGCACTTGTTGGTAAGCTCCTGAACCTCGCAAGTTAACTAAATCTGGCTGAGCGATGCCGCCTTTGAGGGCGATCGCAGCCAGCGTCCGCAAAGCTCCCACACCTAATTCGGGAGGTATTAAAGTTTGCATTAAACTGGCAAACTCTTCTCTGAGTTGCAGGCTGTATCCTGTAGGGGTTTCGACGACTTCTAATGCACTGTCGCGGTGGGACGAGTCAGACATAAGTTCGATGATGGCGTCTTCGGCTTCGGCTCGATCGCACTTGGCAATCTCGGCAATTTCTGCGATCGACACTGGCTGACCTTTTAGGTAAAGTATGGCTTCTATTGTTGTGGCTAAGCGAGTCATTTGGGAATTAGTAACGAGGAATTGGGAGGTTGAAAGAAGAAGGAATCAGGAAAACAACAGTTATCCGTATTTCGTTAACTTCCATGTCGTGAATAATGAGAACTTGTAATAAACATTCCGCTTAGACAAATTATTAATAGTGTAGGTTAGGCTGAGGAACAAAACCAAAATCTTTCAATTTTATTTTTTCGCTCTCAGTCCGTGGCGCAGAAAATTTATATAGCATTTTTCAGGCAGATGAGGTACGTAGTTGGGATGCGAGCCCTCTTCAGATGAGGTACGTAGTTGGGCTTTAGCCCTCTTCTTTAGTCGTTATATATAGCCTTTCTCAAGCGTGGTGAGGTATGATTAACAGATTATATAACCACTTAAACGTATAGGGCCCTTTCGGCCCAACAACGTCCGCGAATATGAGAGCTCGAACCGCTATATATAGCATTTTTCAAGCGTAGTGAGGTATGATTGATAGCTTGTATAACCACAATAACTAAGAGGGCCCAAGCCCAACTACCTACCTCATCTTTCAGAGAACGGCTATATAGCATTTTTCAGGCAGATAAGGTATCATATAACTAACTGACTCAGACGGTAAAATCTAAAAGAGAAGATAAAATCAACGTCAGGATTCAGACCTCAACTTGAGGGATTAAAGATGGGGCCTGCACAGCCGAATTAACCATTGCTTTTATAGCCCGATCAAAAAACTCGGTGTGGCTGAATCAAGATATGAATCGCTGCGGGACTGAAACAGCGTGAAATTTGAGGTACTGGCTCGACAATCTAACTGAATGTTCTAGCATGAAATAGGGTTTAGAGAAGATATTATATCATGTCCGGTTGAATAGTTATAATACTTTTCTCCTATCATCCCCGATGCCCTCTTTGGCAGATGCCCGTATAGGATTTATAAGTAATTAACCGGACTTGATATTACTATCTTCTCCCTCCCATTCGCAACCGTGCTTGCAGGTTTTCTTGCACGCGGCTGTTCGGGGGTACTCTTGTCATTTGAGAGCTTTCCCTTCTTGCAACAATGGCTGTGGTTGGTGTCATATTTTAAACTCTTGCTGCAAGCGATCGATAATTGTATTGCGCTCGATGGTGGCGAGAATTTCTTGAATTACCGTATCTTGTCCTAGGGGGCCCCAGGTGCAGCCTTTTTCTAGGTAAACTTGGGCGGCGCGACCGACAGCGTAGGTTCCGTAAGCTGCTAAACTAGCTTGAGTGACAGCGACTCCGGCAAAAGTAGAAAAGCCGATGTGCGGGGCCGCAGCCGCAGCACTTTTGCCAAATCCCAACAGAAAACTGCTACCCAATTCTCCCAAAAGTACGCCGCCAGCGCTGGAGAAAATAGTCTGCCAAAGTTTCCCGGCTTCGTAACCAGTCATGGGTAAACCGTAAAGTCTGGATAAAGAGCGAATTAAGGCTAAATCTGCTACAGTTGCTCCCATTACATCCAAGAATGCCAGCGGATTTAAACCGACAGCCAAAGCTTTATATTTTGCAAATTGCCAGATTAAATCTTCGGCTTCTGTTTGTCGCAATTTGAGAACGTGACGGGCAATGTTTGCTTCGGCATCTCTAGCTTCAACTAAAGCATTTAGAGCGAGGAGCGATCGACCTTCTCTGTTAAGAATTGTGAGAATTTTATGTTTGAGTTCGTCTATCTGCGCGGGCGGGGACTCCCATTGGTTAGTTACTCTTCCGTCAGACCATTCCACCCGCACTTGCACCGGTGCAGGTTCGGCGGCGACCATGACTATTTCTAATGATTTGGCAGTTTTAGGCGGTGATTTTGCAGTAGATTTATCATCAGATAAGTTGTTTGGGCGATCGGACAAATTTTCGCTATCTGTTTCCTCTGTTACCGCAGCGGCTGCTAACTCTTCAGAATTTGCCAGCGCTTGCAAACTTTGGTAAATAGCTTTTCTGTCTAATTCTGGATAAAGGTCAATTTTATTAAAAACTAAAATTACCGGTTTTTGAGCTGTTTGCAATTCGCACAGTGCTTGATATTCCGTTCGGGTGATATCGCCTGCAACGACAAACAGAATTAAGTCAGCTTGGCGAGTTACTTGTTTCGCCATTTCGCCGCGCACTTCGCCGCCAACTTCATCAAGTCCGGGAGTATCGATTAATTCTACTTGCACCCCTCCTTTCCCCTCCTTGCCAAGGGGGGGTTGGGGGGATTCGTCGCTGTCAAGGAAGGATAAAGGCACACTCCAGCGCACGGAACGCGGCCACTGAGTCACGCCGTTGAGAGGGCCTGTTTGCAGAATTTTGTGACCTAAAAGCGCGTTTAATACGGCGGACTTGCCGCGGCTGACTAGGCCGAAAGTAGCAATGCGGATTATGTTGTGGTCTAGTTTTTCTGAGGTGGAAGTTAAAATATCTAACTGATATTGCAGCGCGGCTTCTAATTCTGTATTATTCGAGTTTTTTTTTCCTTGGCGCAGGTGGGAATAGCGCGCCAGGGCTTCGCGCAAACTGGCGCGGGCAAGGGATAAGCGATTTTCTTGAAGGGAATTGTCAGCCATTGGCGATCGGCTTTTTTAAGCAGGTATAATTGATCGTCGAATTATAAATCCTATTTCTTATTTTAATACAATTTTTCATAAATTTATAATTTTTTTGTTGTGAGTTTTCCAAAAAATATTGAACGGGCTTTCCGGCCCGTTCCACAATAACAAAAAAATTTTTGTGGCACAGGCCGAAAAGCCTGTTCTTTTCCCTAACACTAGGCTCCGCCTCGGAAAATTTGCTCGACGTTCAGGTCCATATTGGGAAATGTAGGTGAAATAATGCGATCGCTCCCTCTGAACTGTGTAATCCTATACTCTCCGTCCACAAGCTGACAAACCGAAAGCGTGGGTTCTTTGGGGTCGCCAATATGACGTATACCGCCGAATCCAGCATAATCCGCAATCCAATATTCGAGGATTCCCATCATTTCGTAATCTGCCAACTTTTTGAGATAATCGTCGCGCCAGTTGGTACTGACAACTTCAACAAGTAGCGGGATAGATGTTCCTTGGGTGATTGTTGCTGACTTCAACCATAAGGGTTCCGACGCTAAAGCCTCACGGTTTAATAGCAAAACATCAGGAATATATCCTGTATCTTTAGCTGGTGGCTTAACTAGCGCTTTCGAGGGAATGCGGTATGGAAGTTGCAGTTGGGTGTAGAGCAGGGTAAATTCTTGAACAAGGTATGCTGTGATATCTTCGTGTTCTCCTGTTGGCTGTATTTCAACCATTACCCCGTCGTGCAGTTCGTAGCATCTGTTATCGGGTTTGTCTTCTAGAAATTGTTCAAAGGTTAGTATTTTTGATTGAGTTTGTATCATCGTGCAAACTTTCTTTGATTGTATAACAGAAGGAAGAAGAAAAATATTAACTGGTTGCCCGGTTCTGCCGGGGAACAGGCTCTCCGGCCTGTTCCACAACAGAAAAACTGTCTTGTGGAACAGGCCGGAGAGCCTGTTCCTTTATTTTACTTAATTGGCAGCCGACTTAACGGTTTCGGGTCCAGATACCTGAGATGAAAGGCGACTCCCCACTTGGTTGACGAAAGATTGCAAGAAGGAAACTTGCTGACTTTGCGTAAATACTGCTTGCAAAGTTTTAGTCAACTGGTCGAGATTGAAAATGCCTTTGGCAGCATTTTCCAGTTCTTGACTTTGGAAATATTCAATTAAACTCAGTCCTGCTATTCTGGTAAAATAAGCTGCACTAATTCCCTGCACCGCGCCTCCTGCTACATAGGTGACGGCATTGCTTTTCAGCAGTCCAGTAATAGTTTGGGTAGACAGTTCTACTAATCCCAATTTGAACATTTGATTGGCCAAAGTAGCCGCTACTGTCTTAGCTTGGTCTAAGGAAAACTTTCGCTGGTAGATAGCGCCGAGATCGATCACGAGTTGGGTGCTGATGGCGGTTGTTGCTAACAAGTCTAAAGCGGGAACCGGATTGGCAAACACGGTGGCGGCGGCGATGTACTGATATTGTTCGATAATGGGAATTGCCCGATCGCGCCTGACTGCATTTAAGAAGGTTTTCGCCTCTAATTTGATACTTGCAGCTTCGCGCACTGCACTCGCCCAGACCAACTGTTGCCGTTCTTCCGTTAAGATTTTAGTCAATCTTTCCGTCAGCGCGTCGAGTTGAGAGACTTGATTTTCGATCCGTTCTTGAACGGTGCCGTCAGCTTGGTGCTGCCGCACTTTAATAGAATTGGGAGAAGCTGCGATCGCAATTATATCTTCGGTTCCCAATATTCCTTGCATTTTCTGCTGCAAAGAGTGCAAAACCTGCGACTGCTGTTCTAGCAAATATTGGTCTTGTTTGTTCCAGACTAGCAACACCCGCTGACCTGCCGAAGCTAGCTGAGATAATGTTTTAAATTCGGAATCTGTGATGTCGCCCGCTGTCACAAACAACACTAAATCACCGCCGATTTTGGCATCGGCATTTGTATTGGCAAACAGCGGTGATGTTTCTTGTAAACTCAACTTTTGCGGGTGTTGAGACGCCCAATTAGAATTTAAAACTTTAATTAAGACAGTTTTGCCGACAGCTTTGCCGCCAGTGACGGTAATCCGCAAGTCTTCTCTGTCTAATTCGCTTCTGAGCCGATCGAGCTTTGCTGTTAGATTAGCAGGATTTGCGGAGTTTTGAGCTTCTGAAGCCAGCAATTTAATGGCGGCTTCCGAAGCCGCGATCGCTTTTTCGGCTGCTTCCCGGTTCGCCAAGGGTTCCGGGAGTGCGAGTTCGAGTTTGGGGGATTGTTGCTTCCACCACCAATACCCCGCACCGGCAGCCGCCAAGCCGATGAGTGCCGTTTCGCCCATTTCTGAACCCGAATGCTGTAGAGTTTCCAGCAGCCACAGCGCTGCTGAAAGTCCTATTCCGCCTATCAAAATCGGTCGTCGCAAGTTAAGTGTCATTTTTCCCTTCCTGTGGGTATTGTCGCCAAGCTTAACCTTCGCGGGCTTGGCCTCCCTCCCTATATTCCATCGTACCTCTGCGACATCCAAACTGGGAGGCGGGCGATTCGACTTTTGGCCGGATTACACCCTAAACCTTTTCCAGAATTGCCAAATGTTTGTAGTAAGGACTTTAGTCTTTGCTATTGAGTTGGGAAATAAAGGACTTTAGTCCTCACTACAAACTGTTAATCTTTGAGAAATCGGAGGGGTAATTGTTTAATCTCCCAGACAAATTCCCAAACCGCGGGCCGTTTTAACCAGAGTACCATTGAACTCTACAGGTCTGTATTTGGCGATCGCATCTTCCAGAGGAACGCTTACAACTTCCCGCTTTTGCCAAGATACCATGCAGTCGTATTTCTCTTCGGCAACTAAATCAACTGCTGCCACGCCAAAAGCAGAAGCAATCAATCTTTCTAGCGGTGAAGGTGTTCCCCCGCGTTGAGTGTGTCCCAAAACGGTGACGCGAGTTTCTGCACCGCTGCAGTCAGAAATTGTATCGGCTAAATACTGACCAATTCCGCCTAATCGACTTTGACCTAAGCGGTTTGTGTGCATTACTAACTCGCCTGCTTCTGTGCGAACTGCCTCCGCTACTATAATTAAACAGTAGTTTTTTCCCCGGTCTTGGCGTTCTCGGATTTGGGCGCAGATTTTGGAAATTTTGTAAGGGATTTCTGGAATCAGAATTATATCAGCTCCCCCTGAAATTCCGGCACTAATCGCAATATGTCCGGCGTCGCGCCCCATGACTTCAACAATCATGACGCGACTGTGACTGGCCGCAGTAAAATGCAAGCGATCTAGTGCTTCAGTAGCAATATTGACAGCAGTATCAAAACCGATAGAACGCTCGGTAATTCCGACATCATTATCAATAGTTTTAGGAATAGCAACTAAATTCAAATTGCCTTGTTGGGCAATCTTCCTGAGAATGGCAAGACTGCCATCGCCACCTATGCCAATTAAGGCATCCAGACCTAGCTGATGATAGCCTTCGATGATGTCCTCAGAACGATCGCGCAGAGTCCCGTCAGACATCGGGAAGGCAAAAGGGTTGCCCTCGTTTGTCGTGCCTAACATCGTACCGCCAATGGTGAGCCACGAGTCTACTTTCTCAATATCCAAGGGAATTGCTTGAGGGGGATGACTCATCAATCCTTTGGTGGCTTGACGAATGCCCATCACTTTCCAATTGTAAGTTCCCGTTGCGCGGTGGACAACGGCTCGAATAACTGCGTTTAAGCCTGCACAGTCACCTCCGCTAGTGAGGATACCGATACATTTTTGTTCTCCCATAATTGCCCGACTTTTGTTACTCCGAATATGAGTTGATATTTTTAGAGCCCGATCGTCCTATCCTGATTTTCGACCTAAGTAGCTAGGCGAAAATCAACTTTACTCTGTAACAGAATGTAAAGCTATCATAACTTTTGTGATTGCTTTTATAAGATCTCGCTCCTTTGGGGAGCGTTTCACTCGTTTTGGACTACTTATGTATTTTCAAGCTTCATCGACCTAATTGAGTGGCTCATCTCTGACGCACCCTACAAGTTCGATCGCCAACTAAGTAGCACCGCCAATCACCGTCTCCAACAAAACATCAATTTTACTTCGGATTGAGGCGTTTAGAAACTTGGTTAATTATACCGCTGAGAATAGCACCGCCCATAAGAATTCCCAGGGCGGGATTAAATACGGGTTGCCAGAGACTGTACCACAAATCAAAACCGAGATTCACCCCGGTCGATCGACCTGCTACTGCGATCGCAAACCACCCAAAAATGGCAAAGACGAAAAATACATCAGCTACTAAAAGCAAGTTGAGCAAGTTAAGAAATTTATCTTTCATTGTCGAGGGTTCCTTTTGAGTGTATATGTGTGAAGTTTTGGCCAGCAGTTGGTAAGGGAGCAGATTGATAGCTGCAACAGGCGATCGAATAAAGATAAAATATCATTCAATTGTTTTCGCGCACAGGCTGTCAAAATATGGTTCGCTATACACTTCCTCAAAGCCCCGAAATTATTTTAACTGTCAAAGGAAAAGATTCAGCCAAAGCCCGGGAAGAAGCGATGGATCGGCTGATGGATCTCATGGATGAGGGCAAGCTGCCTACGGAACTCGTGGAGGGATTTGGGCCCAAGCAGTTTGTTGAAGTTAAGGATATCGAAGATGCTGCATCTGACGGCGAGGACGCGATTACTGAAGCCGTGCAGATTTTGAGCAATTTGGCAAGTCTCAAATTGAAAGTCATGGAATCCCGCGAAGAAGCACTCAAAATCCGGGCGGCGATCGACATTTTGTTTACAGATGAGGCTGTGAGTGCCGAGGAAATTGCTCGTTTGAAAGATGGTTTCAAGGTTCTCAAAAACTTCGCTCAAGCTAACGTCCGCTATCGAGAAGCTAGAAGTAAAGCCGAAGAAGCGCGGGCTATTCTCGACGAAGCTTTGCAATCAGTCGAACCGGAAAACAAGGCGCAGAAGTCGGCGAAATAGTAGCAGGTTGAGTTTCAACTCACATCTTGCACCATTCTCGCTCGCGCAGGCTTTCCGGCCTGTGAAGCGAGAAAATTCACTCGTGGAACAGGCCCGAAAGCCTGTTCCTAAAAAGCTTATTGACAATAGTGCCACCTCTGAGAAGACACCTATTTCTGTCCTTGCGATCCGAAACGAAGCAATCGCAAACCTCGGCGATTGCTTCGTTTCTTGATTCGGACATACAATAACTCTGCTGCAAGACATACTATTAACTTGATCCACATCGAAATTAGGAAAAAATTGTGAGCCAACAACAAACAGGAATTCTCAGAAACTCGATGTCAGGCAGCTTGCTGCTGGCTAAAAAATTAGGTTTTCAACCAAGAACTGTGATTGATGTCGGTGCCGCTTTGGGAACTTTTAACCTTTACGAAAATTTCCCCGATGCGCGACATTTGCTAATTGAGCCGATCGCCGAAAATGAACCTTACCTCGCCAAAATTTGCCGCCATCTCAAAAGTGCAGAATACATTATTGCAGCAGCGACCAAAAAATCGGGAATTTTAACCCTCAACGTCAATCCCGGTATGGTGCATTCTTCACTTTCTGAAAATCGCGTTACTGACAGCAGCAATCCTTATTTGAGAAACATACCAGCAATTACCCTCGATGGAATATGCAGGGAAAGAAACTTGTCAGGCCCGTATTTAATTAAAGTCGATGTAGACGGACAGGAATTAGATGTTTTAGCGGGAGCAACTGAGATTTTGCAGCAGACTGAATATGTGATTGTAGAAGTTACTTTGTTCGGTCAGATGTATGATGTAATGAGTTTTATGAACTCCCAAGGCTTCGCTGCTTATGATATTGTTGATTTGGCATATCGCCCGATAGATTCAGCTTTGTGGCAAGTTGATATGGCTTTTGTTAAAGAATCGGGTCAATTCAGAAGAAATAGCGGTTTCGCCACCGGAGAGCAGGATATCGAAGCACTTAACTCGCATCTCAAAGCTTATCGGGAAAGTTTTATCAAATACATTGACACCCATTACAGCGACCCAGTAGAGCCGGAACCACAGGTCAGTCAAGCTGTTTTGGGCGAAGATTATGTCATCATTTAACTTAAGTTCTTTCCATCTGATACCAAATCCGCGTCGTACTTCGCACGCTTATTTAATTAATCCTCAATATCTAAAAAACTGGATTTCTCAATGCTGCTATTGTCGTCTATAAGCTGGCAATCTGCTGCAAATAGGCTTTCATTGCATATCAGAAAGTGGGAATATCCTAATGCCGGCCTCACCATGATAAAAACATCAATGCAGTGAGCCATATAGCGGTTCTCAGAAAGATGAGGTACGTAGTTGGGCTTTAGCCCTCTTACTTTAAGTGGTTATATAATAGACCTCTTGCAAAAAAAATATGTGTTATCCTTAAGAGTTTGCTCGAGTTTAGGTAAAACTTTGAATTATTGGGTTGATTGGCATCTCCTTAAACTTGCCGGACCTGCTAGATTATAAAATTGCCTAAACTTTCGATAATAGCACAAAATTATTTTGCAAGAGGTCTAATCTATCAATCATACCTCATCTTTTTGAGAAAGGCTATAACTCCTATCCGATTTTTTTAAGTCGCGGATAAAGCGATTGATATCGCATCCAAGCCTCTTCTAAGGTTGGATCGACTGATTGCGGAGTTGCAGCAAGCGTTGGTGTGGCTGCCAGTTTGCTCGTGTCATTAGCATCTGCGTATATGCCAATTCCTATACCTGCCAGCAGAGCAGCACCGCGCGCGGAAGCAGCAGCAACTGTAGTTGCATAGAGGGGTATTCTCAATACATCAGTCAGTAATTGTTTCCAAGGCATTTCTGCCGTTCCACCGCCTGCTAAACGCAGTTCTGTCGCTTTAAAACCTGTTGCCTCAAGTGCCTCAAAACCTTGTCGCAAGGCAAAAGCAACTCCCTCTAAAGCTGCCCGCATCAAGTGCGCCTGTGTGTGATGAAGTCCCAGCCCCACCCATGCCCCGCGTACATAGGGGTCGAGGTGCGGAGTTCGCTCACCTGTCAGGTATGGTAAAAATGTCAACCCTTCACATCCTGGGGGAACAGAAAACGCTTTAGTATAGACTTCTTGCCAGCTCAAGCCGAGGATACCTCGCACCCATTCAAGCGCTAACCCGGCATTTTGCATTGCTGCAAGGGCGTACCACTGGTTAGGTACGGCGGCCCGATAGAGATGTGTACGACCGTGACGATCGATAATGGGTTGCGATCGAGGTGTAATGATTTGAGCGCCTGTGCCGACGGTTAGTTGAACCAAACCAGGCTCTAGTAGTCCGCTGCCAAGTGCCGCCGCTGCGGTATCCGCAGCACCAGCGATAACAGGTAAGTTAACAGGTAAGCCAAGATGCTCTGAAGCAAGAGTTGTTAGGTAGCCTGCGATCGCACTAGAGGGGATAATTTTTGGCAACCAATCACCGCGTAGATTCAGCGCCCAGATGGCATCCTCTGCCCAGTTGTCCGACACAACATCGTAAAGCAAAGTACCGCTAGCATCCGATGGTTCCGTTGCAACTTCTCCAGTCATCCGCAACCGCAGCCAATCTTTGGGCTGGAGTGCCCAACGCGCTTCGGTGCAGACAGCAGCCTCGTGTTCTCGCAGCCACAACAAAGTGGGGCCGGCCATTCCAGCCGTAATCGGGTTGCCCAACCGCTCTAGAATAGCGGGATCGATCGCATGATAAGTATTGAGTGTGGCAAAGGAGCGAGTATCTGCCCAGAGGATAGCAGGACGCAGGGGCTGACCCGACTCCGCAGCCAGGACAACACCGTGCATTTGCCCTGAAAGTGCGATCGCCTGTACTTGGTCAGCGTGATTTCCTACAGCCTTCCTCACAGCCTTTGCAACAGCTAACCACCAATCTTCTGGTTCCGACTCAGCCCATCCAGGGTGGGGTGCACTAACAGGATAAGAACTTGATGCTTCACCTATTGCGGTTCCGTCTGTCGCTAGGAGCAATGCCTTAGCAGAGCCTGTTCCTAAATCTATGCCAAGCAGCATTAGGCTAATCCTCAAATACTTAAAAGTCAAGCCGAGCATTTCTATATGCGGTTGAACTCAGGCGAATAGCGGGGCAGATAGACAATTTGGGCACCATCCGCTTCCAGCAACTGGGCAGTAGTTATTCCTGTGTCGATCGTAGGATGCGTTTTCGTCTGTGCTTCGCCAGAAAATCAAGCAAGACCTTCGCTACAGTATCCGCCGACTCTACCACAAAGGCGTGACCGCCTTGATCGATGATAGCTAGTTCAGCATTGGGAATACCTTGAGCTAGTTCCTCCGAAAATCTGACCGGAGTAAGAATGTCTGCTTTGCCAACCATAACGAATGTAGGGCAATGAATGTTTGCAAGCCGATCGCTGGTATCACTGCCAAGAATAGCTCGGCTTTGGTGATACAGTCCATGAGGTGTCGGCGCAAATGGTTGATTCTCAATCCAGGTGATGAGTTGTTCCATTACCTCTGGAATCGAGTAAAACGCATCGGTAAACAGCCAAGGCAAAATAACCCTCTGATAAAGCGTTCCCTCTAATTTCTGTGTCAAGTCGCCAAACAATTTGATGAGTGAATTAAACTTTTCATCTCCCTTTGCCCAAGATGATAGAAGTATCAAACTTTGGATTTTTTCTGGATATGCCAAAGCCAGTTCTTGAGCAATCTGTCCGCCCATTGAATGACCTGCTACATGGACTTGAGAAATGCTCAAGTAATCCAACAGCGCGGCTGCATCAGCCGCCATTTGTTTGATGCTGTAAGGACTGTCTGGCGCTGCACTTTGCCCAACTCCTCGGTTGTCAAAGCGAAGCACCTGATACTGCTTAACTAGCGATCGCATCATTGCAGCCCAAGTTGAACTGTCACTGTCAAACCCCGCTATCAGCAGTAATGGCTCGTTTTCGCTAGAACCTTGAATGTTGTAGTACAAATCAATTCCGTTGACCTGAATTACTGACACAGGCTTTTCTGGAGACTGTGAACTTCTATTGCTTGCATCGCTTTCTGGCCCAAGTGATAACTGTAAGGTTTTGCCATGACAGGTTGCAGGGAAACTACTACTGTATAGTCTATGTCCTATTGAAACTAGCAACAGCTATAAAGCTAAAAATCGCAGCTTAAGTTGATAATGCCATTACTGTGCCTGCAACGCGCCCAAAACTCAAGTCCTTCAGTGTCTCAGCAAACGGGCGATCGCTTCTACCAATTCATCAGGTTCAACAGGCTTGGAGATATGCCTCTGAAATCCGGCAGCTAGGGCTTGCTGTTGATTGATTTCTCCGGCATAGGCAGTAAGTGCGATCGCAGGAATCGTGCCTCCCTGTTCAGGTGACCACTTTCTAATTTGCCGAATCAGGGCATAACCATCGAGCTCTGGCATCCCAATGTCACATAACAGCAGATCGGGGATAGATTGATTCAGGAGGGTCAACGCCTGTGCACCGGAAGCGGCTGTCGTAACTTGTGCGCCAGATTGCATCAGCGTGAATGCTGCCAACTCCCGCATATCTGCATCGTCATCCACAACCAAGACACGAACACCTGCTAAGTCTGTCGCACTTTCTGGGTGTCTGTCATTAGAAGAGGGTTCAGGCTCAACAATGTTTAACGGTAGCCGGATGGTAAATGTAGCCCCTAAGTTCTGTCCTAAGCTGTCTGCTTGAAGGGTTCCTCCGTGCAGTTCGGTAAAATGGCGGACGATCGCCAGCCCCAATCCCAATCCGCCGAATTGTCGGGTTATTGTGCCATCTTCTTGACGGAAGTAGTCAAACACATGAGGTAAGAAGTCTCGTTTGATGCCTTTTCCAGTATCTTTGACTTGAATCTGAGCATACATGCCAACCTGGTCTAGTTGCACCTCGACTCGTCCTCCGGTTGGGGTGAACTTCACGGCATTGGAAAGGAGGTTCCAGACTACCTGTTGGAGGCGATTGGTATCGCCTGAAACCGTTCCTGAAATAGGATTAAACGTGGTCTGGATTTGAATGTGTTTGCCTTCGGCTGCCAGTCGTACCGTTTCCAGGGCGGCTTCAATCATTGCCGCTAGATTCACACTCGCGACATTTAACGTCATTTTTCCTTGGAGAATGCGGGAAACATCCAACAAGTCCTCAATTAATTGGGCTTGCAGCTTGGCGTTGCGTTCGATCGTTTCGAGGGCTTGCTGGGTTTTTGTGCCATCTAGTCGCCCACCTCGTAGCAATTTTGTCCAGCCCAGAATCGGATTCAGGGGCGATCGCAATTCGTGGGACAATACGGCTAAAAATTCGTCTTTAATCCGGTTAGCGGCTTCTGCTTTTGCGCGATCGCGTTGAGCTAACCGATATAGCTGAGCATTGTCGATCGCCAAAGAAGCACGACGCGCCAATTCCTCTGCCAGTTGCAAATCTGCGGAGGTATACCGCCGTCCAGATTCGGCTGAGATAAAGGAAATGACCCCTAAAATTCGTGCCTGAGTTCGTAGCGGCACCGTCATTACGGATCTGAATCCAACTTGCCGCAGAATCTCTAAATGCTCTGAGTCACGCGCTGCCTGTACCAACAGTTCATCGGGAATATGCGGCAGCAAGTCGGATTGTCCAGTTCGCAGTGTGAAGGCACCACCGCGAGGGTCATCCGGGTTCAGAGGATACTTGTCTCTCATCTGATATGCCCATTCGAGTTTAGCCGGGTCGATGTGAGCAACTGCAATCTGCTCGATCGCACCATCTTCTTCTATCATGTGAACCGTACACCAGTCAGCTAATTCCGGCACTGTAAGCTGCGCGACTCGCTCCAAAGTTGTTTGATAATCGAGTGAGGATGCAAGCACGGCACTTGCCTCAGAGAGATAGCGTTGGGCGCCCTCTAACTGCACCCGTTCCGTGACATCTACCACATAAACGAGAACGCCTTCTACCTGGCGATTTGAGTTAACAGTTGGAAGATAATAAACGTTGTAATAACCGGGACGGCGATCGCTGCGTCCGGGAACATTGACCGCAAAGTTCGGTGAAATGAAAGGATTGCCCGTGGTGTAGATATGATGAAAGACTTCAACTAATTTGGGCTCGAATTGACCAAAAAGTTCTGGAATTGAATAGCCTAAGTGTTGCTCGCGGGTTAATCCATTAATTTCTGCTAATGCTTCGTTGATGGCAATAAATCTCTGCTCGGCATCTAACAGGGCAAGTCCAACCGGAGACGTGTCAAAAATAGTTGCCAGTTGGCGCTGTGCGGCTTCCGCTTCAGACCGTGCAAGGCGCTCGCGTTCTAACAGTTGTTCTCGTTCTTGTTCTGCTTGCTTGCGTTCTGTGATATCAATGACAACTCCGATCGAGTGCTTGGGATTTCCCTGAAAATCACAAGTAAACTTTCCTCTCGCTTCAACCCAGTGAATAGAACCATCTAACCAACGCAGGCGATATTCGTGGTGATACTCTTTCTTGTCAGCTATAGCCTGCTGAAATGTCGCCTCAGCCTCTGCTAAGTCATGAGGATGAACCCGATTTGCCCAAACCTCATAGCTGGGTTCGCACTCGTGGGGTTGCAGACCCAGCACGGTGAAATGCCCTTTTGACCACTGAAGCGCGTCTGTTTGCATATCCCAGTCCCACGTTCCCATGCGTCCGATCTTCAGCGCCAGTTGCAGGCGAGCTTCACTTTCGCGCAATTCCTTTTCTGCCCGCGCGCGCTCCACGGCTAGCCAGGTTTTTTCAGCAATTCGCTCCATCACCGCCACATCTTCCTCAGTCCACCGGCGAACAGAGACATGGTGCAACACGAACAATGCGACAAATTTCCCCTCTTTCACCAAGGGAACACACAGAAGAGACTTGGTTTGGATTGCATCAAAGGTAGCCGCCCCCGCTCCGGCAGTCCGAGGATCGCGATCGACATCATCCACGACGATTGTTCTGCCCTGCTTTAATTCAGCAATGAGTTTAGGGCCAAACGAATCCATGTGATGTCTGCCCACCACGCTGATTACACCATTGCAATAGTCGCGATCGACAATGACATATTCCTGCGTTGGATCAATTTCGCCGTAGGTACAGCGAGTGACACTAAAGTGTTGTCCTGTAGCACAAACCACCTGCCACATAATTTCTTGTGGGTCTTGAATGGCACGAATCTCCTCATTCAATTCGATTAGGAATTGTTGAATTTCTTCTTTCTGCTGGAGGTTATCGAGTAGTTGTTCAATTTGTTGCCTTGCCCGCACCTGGGCTGTCACTTCAATGTTATAAATCAACACGCCCTGAATGGTTTCCTCAGCATCCCGCCAAGCTGCAAAGATGCAGTGAAAAAATGCTTCTTCCAACACCCCATCGCCGTTCCGATCCCAGTAAGTAGGCGATTCATTCACAATGAACGTTTCTCCCGTCCGGTAAACGCGATCGAGCGCTTCAAAGTAAATTTGTCCCTCTATCTCCGGGAAAACGTCCCGTATTGATTTGCCGATAATTTCTGAAGTGCGCCCAGTCCCTTCTAAATAAGTTGGATTGGCAAATTCATACACAAGATCGACACCTTTAACAATGGCAATCATGGCAGGCAATTGCATCAGGATGTCATGCAACCGCTGGCGTTCGGTTTCTGCTTCGAGTCGGGCAGATTGTTCTCGTTTTAAAAGGCGATCGCGCTCTGCTTCGATCTGTTTGCGTTGGGTGATGTCAACCGAAACGCCAATCATGCGAACTCCTAGTCCCGTTGCATCCAGATAGACTTGTCCCTGGCTGTTGAGCCAGCGCACAACTCCGTCCGGACTAATTACCCGGTACTCCTGCACGTAGGACTGTTCTCCAGCTATTGCCCCTGCCGCCGCTTGCATCATCCGTTGTCGATCGTCTGGATGAATGAGCGCAAAAAACTCTTCTCCTGTGCCTTTGTGAACACCCCAAACGTCTAGAGCAGTGGTAGAACACACGATCTGATTGGTCTGCAAATCCATATCCCAGACAAACATCTGCGCTGCTGCCACTGCTAACTGCAGGCGTTCTTCGCTCTCTCGTAATGCCTGTTCAACCTGTTTGTAATCGGTCACATCACGAGCAATACTCAGTACGGATACAACAGAATCATCACTGGCAAATTCGGGGACAATACGCGCCTGATACCATCGAATACCATAAGAAGTCGGAAACCTAAATTCAATCGTATGTTCCTGCCCCGTTGCAAAGACTTGCCCTAAACTATCATGCCAAAAACGATAGAGGTCTTCAGGCATTCCTAGCTCAACATTGGTCTTGCCAACAAATTGCTCTGATGGAATACCTGTTGCCATTTCTATAGAAGGGCTGACATAAATATGGCGAAATTCTGCATCAAATCGGCTAATAATATCTGGGGCATTTTCAGCCACCATTTTGAACTGTTGCTCTCGCTGCTGCAGTTCTGATTCCAAGCGTTTGCGCTCTGTTAAGTCGATCGAGAAGCCTATACCTAAATCATTAGGTTCTCCTAAATAGGCAGTCCCAATTAAAACGGGAATTCGGCTGCCGTCTTTACGAATGTATTCCTTCTCAAACGGCGCATGGTGACCAACTTGTTTCATCTGTGCCATTGCTTGTTGGTCTAAATGCCGAAACTCCGGTGGAGTAATCTCAAGGAAGTTTACCTTTCCCGATAAAACTTCTTCTCGCGTGTAACCTAAAGTGGCAAGCCAAGCGTCGTTGACTTCTAAAATATTGCCTTGAAAATCACCGATGATGATGCCAATGAGATTTGCATCAAATAAACCTCGCAGCCGCGATTCGCTTTCGCGTAAGGCTTGGTCTACAAGTTTGCGCTCGCTCACGTCTTGGAAGATAACAACGGCTGCAACAATCTGCCCTTGGTTATCTAAAATCGGTGCTGAGTTGACGTTAATGAAAATGCGGCTACCATCATTTCGATAAATTTCTATCTCTTCGTTGGTGACGACCTCACCTGTTTTTAGCGATCGCACCAATGGATACTCATGAGGGGCATATAGCTGACCGTCTAAGCGAAAGAATTCACATGGAATAATTAGTGCATATTCCTCAAGCTCGAGCAACTGTTCGCAGCCATACCCAAGCAGTTGCTTGGTTTGTTCGTTCGCCAGAGCTAACTTACCGGATGCCGCATCAGCAATCATTACTCCAGCAGGCATTTGTCGTAAAACGGCTTCAAATCGGGCACGTTCAATTTCCAGCTCGTGCAACAAGCGTTCTCGTTCTGCCTCCGCTTGCTTGCGATCGGTCACATCTCGAAAATAAACGGCTACCCCTGCGCTCGAGGGATAGGCATTTGCCTCTATCCAATACTGGATAGGTTCCCCAAATTCTTCCCAAGAAACAGGAACCTGTTGTGCCACTGCGCGATGTAGTTCCCGATAGGCAATTCCACCGACCAACTCAGGAAAAACCTGATTCCAAACGTGTTTTCCCAGTAGCTCTTCTGGCGTTTTGTCCAGGAGTTTAGCCGCCGCCCGATTCACGTAGGTGTAGCGCCAGTTGCGATCGAAGGCGACAAACGCATCCGTAATGCTTTCAAGAATCGTTGCCACCTTGCGCTCAGTTTCTCGGGCAGCGAACAACTGTTCGCCTTCAAGAGTGCGAGCAAAGCGTTCAATGACTTCAGAGCGAGAAATTCCTCGCCTGTGAGCCTCTTTATCCAGCGATCGCCATGCTGTATTAGTCAGAGATACGCTGACTCGTTGTTTCATCTCCGAGTTCCAATTGCTAACAAACTTGCCTGTGGCGTCGCGCTTCATGAAGATTCATCCGTATACATACACGGTCTTCTCTATTGAACCTGAGTTACTCACTCAGAAGAATCTGCCTTAAGATAGATGCTTTGGCGAGAAGGAAGATACGAAAGAATGACTTCAATAAATATTGCGCTGTACTGGCTGCTGAATTTCCTTTTGCACTCGTAGACATATAGCTGGGCTAGACGGGAGAATCCCTCGGCTTTAACGTAGTGCAGCCGTGGCAGTGTCAAATAAGTTGCCTCACGGATGCGGGTGGTGTCTGGGACAATCGGGCTAGCGTTCCCCTGCCTGTGCAATCCACTTATCAATAGAGGACTTAATAGCTAACGCTTTTGTCAACGGCGGCATCTATTCTTTCATTAGTGTTTACTAAGGTTCCCACCCCGATTTCTATGTTACCGAGTTCCCACAAAAGCTCTTGTTGTTTTTCATAGGATAGATGCCCGTAGTTATTTATCCATCCTAAAAAAGCTTGTAGCCTGACTCATATATCTTGTCCTGGAACTAGATATGGGAACCAATCGGATGCTTGTACATTTCCACAATGCTCACACACACAAGTATGGCGCTGATACTCAACTATTTCTATTGGGCGCTCTAGTAACTGTGCTACTTGCTGTGTTTCAATTTTTATTGGTTCGAGTGAAAAATCCCGTACCACAACCACAACAACACTCTGGACGTAAAATTTCAAAGCTATCTACTCTACCAAACCCTTTAAGAGTTTTTCCCGGATGCCCTGGTTGTCCTCCCGGTTTCCGTTTTGGATCTTGGCTTTCACCATCCTCGAACTCAGGTTTTTTTTCTGATTTTTTTAAGATGTCCCCAGATGGTGGTTTTGATGATGTTTTGCTGTCTAAATCTCTACTCCCATGCAAGTTTTCCTATTTCTTGTTCTAGCTCTAAAATTCTGGAGTTTAGTTTAATTGTGGCGTTTGAGAGCTCGACAATGATTTCCACCAGTTGTTCCGGAGCCAACTTTATCAGGATTTCACGGTCTAGTTCAAGAGGCAGGTTTTTTCCATAATTGTAATATTCCGCCTAGAATGTCAGACTTGTCAATACCCTCTGACCTGAATCCTTACAGTGTGATTCAAACCTGTCGTTTTCAAGCTCGTTCAGTAATGGCTTTTTTCCGTGAGGCTATGAATGCCCATTCTTGTGACTTGGCTATGCCGCTCGCTCATTCCCCTTTTTCAGACCTGAATCCTTACTTCCGATTTCAAAAGATATTCGGTTTCATCGCATTCTGAGACAATTATTTCAATCTCTTTATCTCCAAAAATCGCTTTGATTTGTTCTAAAAAGTTACGATCTAGTTCGCTGGCTTTTAAACGATAAACTGTTGACATCGTTTTTACCTATAGCGGTTCTCAGAAAGATGAGGTACGTAGTTGGGATGCGAGCCCTCTTAAGCTGTCGAGCATTTAAACCACTAACGAGGCCGCTCCGGGTGCGAAGCGAAGTGAACACTGACTATACATGGAAAACGCTTTAAAACTGACGCACCATACAATACCATTTTAAATGCTCCACAGCTTAGTTATTGTTGTTATATAATCTATCAATCATACCTCATCTTTTTGAGAAAGGCTATATTTCTGATTGCGATAATTATAAAGTTTTTAGTCTAATGACCTGATAAATGTAGCATAGCCACCACCTAAACCTCAACCTCAATCAACTGCCCTATATCCACTTGAATTCTCACAACCCATCCAACAAGCTCTTGTTGCCTCAAACCAACCTTCTCAAACAGTTGACAGTTGACAGAGGTCGCGCGAGATTTTTAGGATGGGGATTGACACCCCACCCTAAAAATCTTTTGTGTTAGCGTTTGACCAACTTCTTAGAAACCTTCCGCAAACGAATTGATTGTGGTGTTACTTCCACCAATTCATCCTGGCCGATGTATTCCAAAGCGCGCTCCAAACTCATGTCGATCGGCGCTTGCAATTGCACCAATTCTTCACCGCCAGATGCACGGTGGTTTGTCAACTGCTTCGACTTGCAAATATTCAACTCCATATCTTGATTTCGGTTGCTTTCTCCGATAATCATTCCTCTGTAAACCTTGGTACCGGGGGTAATGAAAAATACGCCTCGGTCTTCAGCATTTTGCAGGGAGTAATAGGTCGCAACTCCTTCTTCAAAAGAAATCAATACTCCGTTGCGGCGGGCGACAATTTCTCCGCTGAGGGGGCGATAATCCAGGAAGCTGTGATTCATAATTCCAGCGCCGCGAGTCAAGCGCATAAACTCGCCTCGAAATCCGATCAAACCGCGGGCGGGAACTGAAAATTCTATTTGGGTGCGGCCGGTGCTGCTGACGTGCATATCTTGCATTTCTGCTTTGCGCTGACCGAGGCGTTCGATGCAGCCGCCGACTGCTTCTTCGGGTACGTCTAACACCAAACATTCATAGGGTTCGCAAGGAGTCCCGCCGACTTCGCGGTAGATTACTTGCGGCTGGGATACTTGGAATTCGTATCCTTCGCGGCGCATATTTTCGATCAGGATGCCGAGGTGAAGTTCGCCGCGACCTGATACGAGGAATTTGTCGGGAGAGTCGGTTTCTTCGACGCGCAAGGCGACGTTTGTTTCGAGTTCTCGCATCAGCCGATCGCGAATTTGCCGAGATGTCACCAAACTTCCTTCTTGACCGCAGAACGGGGAATCGTTCACCGAGAAAGTCATCTGCAAAGTCGGTTCGTCAACCTTAATTAAAGGCAGCGCTTGCGGGTCGTTCGGACAGGTAATTGTCTCGCCAATATAGGCATCAGCAAAACCGGCAACGGCGACAATATTACCAGCGGAAGATTCTTGGATATCAATCCGCTTCAGGCCTTCAAAGCCCATCAATTTGCTGACTTTTGATTTGACAAGCGCGCCGCTTTCTGTGATTAAGACGGCTTGTTGGCCGACTCTAATTGTGCCGTTGTGGATGCGGCCGATGACAATGCGACCCACGTATTCGGAATAATCCAAGGTGGTGACTTGCAGTTGCAGCGGTTTGTTGGGGTCGCCTACGGGGGGCGGTACGTGGTCTAGGATTTCTTCAAACAGCGGTTTCATGTCCACTGCTTCGTCTTCCAAAGTTTTTTTAGCAGTACCGTTGAGCCCGGAACCGAAAAGATAGGGGAATTCGCATTGATCGTCGTCGGCGCCGAGTTCTAAGAACAAGTCTAAAACTTTATCAATAGCTTTGTGGGGGTCTGCTTGGGGTCGATCGATCTTATTCACAAAGACGATCGGGCGCAGTCCTTTTTCTAGGGCTTTTTTGAGTACGAAGCGGGTTTGCGGCATCGGGCCTTCGTTGGCGTCTACGATCAGCAAACAGCCGTCAACCATGCCGAGAACTCGTTCGACTTCCCCGCCGAAGTCCGCGTGTCCGGGGGTATCGACGATGTTGATCAGGGTTTCTCCGTACCTGACGGCGGTGTTTTTGGAAAGGATGGTAATGCCGCGTTCGCGCTCAATGTCGTTGGAGTCCATGACGCAATCCGGGACTTCTTCCCCTTCGCGGAAGATCCCGGACTGTCTGAGGAGAGCGTCCACAAGGGTGGTTTTGCCGTGATCGACGTGAGCAATGATGGCGACGTTGCGAATGGGAAGACTCATAATGCGTCTGGAACGTTAAACGGATCTAACTAAAGATTTCTTAATAATTGTAGCGCATGGAGTCAAGGGGCGATCGGGCGCGGCTGTAAGATGGGAGGGCGTATCGTCGCTAAAATCAAGATTGTGGAAGCGCAACAAGCGTGAAATGGAGCGTTACACTACCCCTGACGGCAGAGTTCCTTTCGATCGGCGATTTTGAGTTGACCCCGTTGAAGAAGCTTTGATTGGGGTCGATCGCCCGTATTAAGATCGGGGTGCAAGTACGATCGACCTTATGGAAGTACAACGAGAGAGATATTCAGCGTTATATCAGACAAAATGGCACAGTTCCCTTTGCAGAAAGGTTTACAACCCTGCGGGATGTTAACGCTAAAATTAGGATTGATAAAAGGCTTCAGCGGGTTAGCGGTGGCAATTTAGGAGACTATCGCTCGGTTGGCGCAGGAGTCTGGGAATTAAAGATTGACTATGGGCCGGGCTACCGAATCTACTTTGGACAAGCGGAAGCTACAATTGTGCTTCTTTTGTGCGGTGGAAATAAAAGCACTCAAGACCAAGACATTGTTAAAGCTCAGGAATACTGGAGAGATTATGAAAGACGCCAAAGTGCCGACGAGTGATAGTTATCATTCTTTTAAAATTTCTAATTTCAAAGACCCAAATTATGCTGCTGCTTACCTCTCACTGATATTTGAAGAAGAGGAAGAAGGCGATTTAGAGATGAGAATAATGCGAAAATCGCTTCAAGATGTATTTGAGGCTCTGGGCGAACCAATTATGTCAGATGAGGAGGCCTCATTGCATCTGGAAAAATTAGATGTTTTACTGTCGCAGAATGGAAGCGAGACAATTTATGCTTTGGCTAATTGGCTGAAGGCGTTGGGATTGAAGTTAACGGTTGCGGTTGATGAAGGGGATAAAGTGATGTTGCAGAAGTAGCTGAGGTTAGTAAGGTTTGATTTTGGGGCGATCGCCGGTATTAACATGAGAGTGCAAGTACGATCGACCTTATGGAAGTACAACGAGAGAGAGATTCAGCAGTATAAGATACCTGATGGCAAAATTCCTTTTTCGGAGTGGTTGGAATCTCTCCGAGACTTTAAGGGCAAACCTAAGATTGTGAGAAGGCTTGAGCGGGTTAGCGATGGCAATCTGGGAGATTCTCGATCGCTGGGAGAGGGAGTCTGGGAATTTAGGATTGACTTTGGCCCGGGCTACCGCGTCTATTTTGGACAAATAGAGACAACTATAGTGCTTCTGCTGTGTGGCGGAGATAAAAGCACTCAATAGCAAGATATTAGCACAGCTAAGAAATATTGGAGAGAATACAGGAGCAGAGAAAATGCCTAAAAGCGTACCTTACCATCCGTTCAAAATTAAATCTCTTAAAGACCCCTTATTTGCTGTGGCTTACCTCACAGAGATACTTGAGGAGGAAGAAGGAGATTTGGAATTAGGAATCATGCGAAAAGCACTTCGAGATGTATTTGAAGCTCTTGGCGAACCAAATATGTCTGCTGAAGAGGCCTCATTGCATTTGGAAAAATTAGATATTTTGTTGTCGCAGAATGGAAGCGCGACAATTTATGCTTTGGCAAGTTGGCTAAATGCTTTGGGATTGAAGTTATCTGTTGTGGTTGATGAAGGGGATAAAGGGGAAGAGAAAGATTTTGTTAGTGCTGCTGAATTTGCAGAAGTTGGTAATGTTTGATTTTGGTCGCTCGCCCGTATTAAGATCGGGGTGCAAGTACGATCGACCTTATGGAAGTACAACCGAGGGAAATTAGACGTTATATTACCCCAGACGGTAGAAATCCTTTTGCAGAGTGGCTTAGTTCCCTGCGAGATTTGAATGCGGTAGTTAAAATTGAGCAAAGGCTTGACCGAGTTCGCTTGGGGAATTTAGGCAACAGCAAGTCTGTTGGGGAAGGAGTCTGCGAATTAAAAATTGATTTTGGGCCGGGGTATCGCGTGTACTTCGGGCAAGTTGGATCGACAATAGTGCTTCTCCTTTGCGGTGGAGATAAAAGCAGCCAAGAACAAGATATTCGCAAAGCGTATGAGTATTGGAAAGAATATGGAGAACGCGAAAATGCCAACAAGCGATAGTTACCAGGATTATCTGATTGAAGCCCTCAAGGATAAAATACACGCTGCTGCTTATCTAACAGCGCATTTGGAAGACGAAGAGCCTGAACCTGGTTTGCTGGAACTCGCACTTAGCAATGTATTTGAGGCTCTTGGCGAACCAAATATGTCTGCTGGAGAGGCCTCATTGCATTTGGAAAAATTAGATCTTTTGTTGTCGCAGAATGGAAGCGCGACAATTTATGCTTTTGCTAATTGGCTGAAGGTTTTGGGATTGAAGTTAACAGTTGCGGTTGATGCAGGGGATAAAGGGGAAGAGGAAGATTCTGTTAGTGCTGCTGAATTGGCGGAAGTTGGTAATGTTTGATGGGGGTCGATCGAGCTTTAAGCTACTAATTAGACATTGAGGGCGATCGAACCCCCATCGCCAAAGGAAGTAGCCGATCGCTCCGGAGTATCCTACAATACTGTTAAAAGTTATGCCCGATCGCCCGGTACGGCAATGGCTGACATCGGTGCTCTGCTAAAATTGGCGCGGACGTTTGATGTGTCGATCGAAGAATTGTTGGATTTTGTCGGACAACAGTAACAAATTACACTTAAAATAAACCAGCGCCCCCTGCGCCAACCAGTTTGACCTCGCAGGGACGATCGACTGTGGGCCCAAGCAACAGATGCGAGAGTTGGCGGATGGGACGGGGCGAAGTCAGAAAGAGATGATATATTCTCAGCGGCAATTGTAGCTGTTCGATCGCCCATATCGGTCTACAATTTTTAACGTTGAGCCTTATTGAAGTGCAGGAGTGGAGCTGGCTTGGATAACGCTAGTCTGTCAAGAAAACCCCCGCAAGCCTCGGAGCTTGTCGCCGACGAAATTCCAGAAGCAGTGCGAGACCACCCATACCTAGAAGCAGGGCCGAGTCAGTCCAAGAAAAAAGGGCTGATTTGGAAACTGCTAGGGTTGGCCGCCTTAGCCTGTGGGGTCAGCATCTGGCTGCACCTCAACTTTAACTTGTTCCCAGCCACCAGTCAGGCAGAACAAACTCAACAAGACTCAGCGCCGACAAGTTCCGCGTCTCCGTCTGTCGCGAGTCCAGCTAGCACCCCAAAAGTCCCCGCCATCCCAGAAAACCTGCTGGGACACTTGCCGTACCCAGAAGCACCAGCAAAAGACTTGGTAAGCGTCACCCCCGACGGTAGCGTCAAACTCCGCACCTCAGCAGCAGCCAAATATCAGGAAATGGTCAACGCCGCAGCGGCATCAGGCATCTATTTCGCTCCCATATCCGGCTTTCGCTCCCTGCAAGACCAACAGCACGTATTTTTTGACGTGAAAGCCGAACGCAGGCAAAACGCCACCAAGCGAGCCGAAGTCAGCGCCCCTCCAGGTTACAGCGAACACCACACCGGTTACGCGATCGACATCGGCGACGGCACCGCCCCGGAACACAACCTCAGCCCCAGTTTTGAAAATACCGAAGCATTCAAGTGGTTAGAAGCCAACGCCGTCGCCTTCAGCTTTGAAATGTCCTTCCCCAAAAACAATCGCCAAGGTGTCAGTTACGAGCCTTGGCACTGGCGGTTTGTGGGCGACAAGCAAAGCCTCGAAACTTTCTACAAAGCTCATTCCATGAATAAGTAGAAGTCAGTTGACAGTTGACAGTTGTCAGTTGTCAGAAGGAAGGCACTACACGGATTAACACGGATAGAAGGATAATAGCTCTCCCACTCTCCCACTCCCCCACTCCTCCACTCCTTCACTCCCCCACTCCCTCCCACTCGGTTGAGCCAAACTCGTGATTGCAATCTATCCAGGCAGCTTTGACCCCATTACCTTCGGTCACGCAGACATTATCGAGCGGGGCTGCAAACTGTTCGATCGGGTAATTGTTACCGTAGTCAGAAACCCCAGCAAAACCCCTCTCTTCACCGTAGAGGAACGGATCGAGCAGATCCGGCGCTCTACCCAACACTTGCCAAACGTAGAAGTAGACAGTTTTGAGGGTTTGACAGTAAACTATGCTAAGATCCGACAAGCCAAAGTGCTGCTGCGGGGGCTCCGGGTACTAACAGATTTTGAAATGGAACTCCAGATGGCCCACACCAATAAAACCCTTCTGGGCGAAATTGAAACAGTTTTTTTGGCAACTTCTAACGAGTACAGCTTTTTAAGTAGTAGTGTAGTTAAAGAAATAGCCAAGTTTGGTGGCTCCGTAGATCATCTTGTTCCGAAACACGTCGCCCTAGATATTTACAAATGTTACGCCAGCAGGAACCAACTCGCATCGAACCCGATAGTAACGGCCTCCGCACTGAGAACGAATCACCTCAGAACACAGCCGCCTTCGGAGACCCCACCCGAACCGCAGGAGTAGACATCCAGCGGGAATTGAACCGGCTTGAGGAAATTGTTCTCGACAGCCCGCGAATTCCCATGACCAGACGCACTCTGGTGGATGAAGAACAGTTGCTCGATCAGTTAGACTTGGTGAGGCTAAATTTGCCGATCGCCTTTCAGGAAGCCGAGACGATCATCCGGCACAAGGACGACTTGCTTCAAGAGGCGGAACTTTACGCTCAGGAAGTGATAGAAGCAGCAGAACAGCGAGCTGCAGAACTTTTAAACGATATGGGCCTGCTCCAGCAGGCGAAGATAGAGGCAGATCAGTTGCGGCAGCAAGTTTTGCTCGACTGCGAGGCAATTCAGCAGGCCACGCTGGCGGAAGTCGAACAAATTCGCTACCAGGCTCAAGAGGAATTGGAAGAGATGAGAGTCAGGGCGATGGCTGAATGCGAGGAAATTCAAAACGGAGCCGACGATTATGCCGACCAAGTGCTCGATAATATCGAGCACAAGCTGAGCGATATGCTGCGCGTGATCCGCAACGGGCGCGATCGGTTGGATAGTGTTTCTACGTCGCACATTCATCACAGCAACGGTTAGCCAAGAATTAACTCATTGCTTGAACCTTGATAAAAATCTACCTAATTTAGGTAGATTTTTTTTCGGAATAGTCTTTATAGTCTTTCTTCTTCCCTCGCATTTTCTAAAAGTATGGCACTTCCCAGTAGAGTATCTCAGTTAGTCAAAATATTGGCTGCTTATTCATTCCCTATATATCTCTTAGATTCGACAGTAATGAAATAGGTGTTGTGAGCGTTTTATATCATGTCCGGTCGATTACCCGCAATCAGGTAGGGGCGGGTTCACCAACAAGATCTGCCAACAATGGACAATCTCAAAAACCCGCCCGACCGGGATATTATGGTCAATCGATCGGACATGATATTATAAGTTTATTAGCCCCGTACATCCGCTGCTGAAGCTCGGCTTTTTACTGACAGGCAATTTGTTCGGTTGTCGGGCGATTATTTACCTGTTGCAGAAAGTTATGCCCAAAAATAACAGCCAGTACATTCTGGGAATTTAATCAAATTTTGTGTTTCAGCGGATGTCTTCATAAAACTGCTTGAGATACCTTGGGGAAACACCAAAACCCCACAAAAAACCAATCGAAAGATAGATCGCAATAGCTTTAAATTCGCCCCAATTCGCAACTCGACGATCGCTACTTTCCACTACCCGATTGACTAACCTAAGTCTCCCCCGTCGCACTAACTTCAAACACAAATCCGCTTCCTCCATAATTGGCAGCGCAGCATCGAAACCGCCGCATTCCCAAAAATCGGTACGGCGACAAAAAATAACTTGGTCGCCAAACAGCAGGCGCAATCCTCGGAAAAATAAATGAGGTCGAAATAACAGCGGCGCGTAATAAGTTTTCAGGTAATTGTGGAGGGAAAAACCCCATCTTGTTTGCTGCGAACCAGCCATCAGGGAGATAAACCCGCCGCCAGAAATTTCGGCATGGGATAATGTTTTCTGAATGACTGCTACAATGTCGTCGGGAACTAAAGTATCGGCGTGGAGAAAGCACAAAATTTCGCCGGTGGCGACTTGAGCACCTAAATTCATTTGCACGGAACGTCCGGCTGTACTGCTAGAAATAACGCGGGTGGCGGCGGAAAGTGCGATCGCCACTGTTTCGTCTTGACCAAGAATTTCAAAGGTGGTACCCGCCACGTGATTTATCCGTGGAATCAATCCAAAATCTAAAATCCTCAAGCCCCCGGATTTATCCGTGGAATCAATCCAAAATCTAAAATCTAAAATCTAAAATCGAATGACTGCCGCCGTCTACCACTAACACTTCGCAAGCCGGAGGATTGAGAATGCTGAGTTGGCGGAGGGTGCGTTCCAGACAAGTCGCTTCGTTGAGGGCTGGGATGATAATAGAAACGCGATCCATCTCGTTGAAATTTGTGCCAAAAGTATTATAATAAAAAGCTGTGGCGATTCGCAACTAACGAGAAAATAGAACTTAGGCGCGCGGATTCAGCAACCCGCTGTCTGCCTGCGAACTTGTCACGAAACCTCAGATTTTTCACAAAAATTAGGTTGATGGGCTTCCTAGAAAATCAAGCCAAAGTGCAATCACTATCTATATTTCCCACTAATCAGGACTGAGAAAATCGTGCCGAAAACCGAAGTAAAAAATGATTTACAATTTTATGATGAAAATGCCGATAATTGGTGGGACGAAAATGCTAAAATTTATGCCTTATACCATCTAAACAAACCCAGATTTGAGTTTTTCGACAGACACGCGACTAATTGGCAAGGGCTGAAAACCTTAGATGTGGGGTGTGGCGGCGGCTTTTCTTGCGAGTTTATGGCCGAGAGAGGCGCTATTGTTTCTGGAATAGATCGATCGGAGAAATGTATTGTAGCAGCTCAAAATCACGCACTTACCAGCGGTTTTGAGATTGACTACAGGCAAGGTTTTGCCGAAAATATGCCTTACGACGACAATACCTTTGATGTTGTCATCTGCGTGGATGTTTTGGAACACGTGGCCGATTACAAAAAAGTTGTGTCTGAGGTTCACAGGATTCTCAAGCCTGGGGGACTGTTCTTTTTTGATACAATCAACCGAACTTTTTCCTCGCAAATTGTGATGATTGGGCTGATGGAAAATATTTTGCAGGAGATTAGGCGGGGCGTTCACGATTGGGAAAAGTTTATTACCCCGGATGAACTGTCTGCGGTAATGCGAGATACGGGTTTTGGGAATATTGAAATTAAAGGTTTCGATATGTTTGGAGAAATGGGTTCTATTTTAGCCCAGATGCACGGTTTTTGGGGGAATTTTAAAAGTGGAAAGCAGCTATTTCCTTCAAGGAAAAGTTTCCAACAAGTTTCTCAAGTGCTAATTTCTAATATAGCTAACTATTTTGATTACAAAAAGTCGGGCTCGTTTAAAATCAAAATTAATGAGGATACGTCGATTATGTATGTTGGCGTAGGGGCGAAGAATTAGTCGGTTAATTGTTGACTGTTGTGATTAGGGGCGAGTTGGAGACGGATTTTTGCGATCGACAAATCCGGCTAAAACCCGCCTCTATTGCATTTTGTAGGGCGCGCGCGCAGCGGTGCACCTTACTGTATTGCAGGCATTTGAGAATTGCTATATTGGCGATCGCACTACAAAGGTAATTTCAAAAACTAACTGCAAATAATTACCAACTATTTTTGAGGTTAAGCCCCGGCACCGCCCTGTCCGAGCGTCCAAAAACACCGCCCAGTCTGAATCAGGGGCTGCTTGTGCTGAGTGTCAGCCTAGTTTTAGCGCTTTTTGTAACAAATCTTAATGATTTACTCTTGACAATTTATAGAAATTGCATGGTAGCTTATTGAATATTAATTGCAATAACTGCCGGAAGTTAACAGTACCTGGAGGTCAATCACCGTGACAGCAGCAATAGTTTCCGCATCCGCCGATCGAATCAGCGACGGACAACCCGCCGACAGCCAAAAACTGATGAGTTTGGGTAAAAATTCCGAAATACCCGACCTCGATAACTCCAAAGATGTAACCCTCGCCGTCTTAGAAGGAGGGGGAACACTCACGGTGTGCGATCGAACAGTCACTTTAAAACCCGGAGTATTTGTGTTTGTACCCGCCGGCATCCCGCGCAGTCTAAAAGTACAAACGACGTTGAATCTGTTACTAATTGACTGCGAAGCAGACCCAGACACGATCGAGTCAGCTTGGTTGATGAATTTTCAAATTTAACCCAATGAAAAAACAGTGTCCTTGCTGTCTTGACTCCCTGATTTCTCAGGTTTGCCACAATCGCGTCTACTGTTTTTGCATGAATTGCAGGCAGGAAATGCCAAATCCTGACTCAAAAAAAATAAATCTCAAACCCTGTCAACTTTCACCTTCGGAGTAACAATGTCGAAATCAATTGGTCTTTTCTACGGAACTACAACTGGCAAAACTGAGTCTGTCGCTGAAATGATTCGGGATGAATTTGGTGGCGATATCGTGACTTTGCACGAGATAGGCAGCATTGAAAATGATGATTTTGCTGAATACGAATGTCTGATTATCGCCTGTCCAACCTGGAATATCGGCGAACTGCAAAGCGACTGGGAAGGCTTTTTCCCAGAACTTGACGATATTGATTTTAGCGGCAAAAAGGTGGCTTATGTGGGAACTGGCGACCAAGAGGGCTACCCGGATAATTTTATGGATGCAATGGGGATTTTGGCTGAGAAAATCACGGAACAGGGCGGCGAAACTGTTGGCTGTTGGCCGGTAGACGGCTATGATTTTAATGAATCTAAAGCGGTAGTTAATGGCAAATTTTTGGGTCTTGCTATTGATGAAGACAACCAATCCGATCTGACGGAATCGCGCATCCAATCTTGGGTATCTCAACTCAAGACAGAATTTGGGATCTAGGATTAATGGTGGGCGGGTTTTGCAATTACTCGTTACCAGGATCGGCCTGGTAACGCAAATCGGGGAGTTCTGCCTCCAATTTTACTTTGCGAGGCAAAGCCTTTGGACATCGGTTCCCAAGAAGATCCTGGGAACCAGTTAAAATTATTAATAGATCCATTTTCCAACTTAAAAGTGATGATATCTACTTCAGATGATGTGCTGTGGCTAAGTGCCAGTCCGAGTTTGCAATTATTCGATCTTTCTCTCCTTAACTACTTAAATCAGTCAGTACCAATACAAATCTGGGAATACGAACAAACGCAAGATGAAGCTTGTTCTTTAGATGTCGCCGTTAATCTACTACATCACTATTTGAAAGCGCGGAATCGCCCAATTCATCTAATCGGTCACAGTACCAGCGGACTAATTGGTTTAATGTATGCCCGCCGCTATCCTCACAAAGTCAGCTCTTTGGGACTCTTAGCTGTCGGCTTGCCATCTGCTATTAATTGGCAAGCTCATTACTATACACATCTTTCTACTTGTTCCTGGAGTCGCGAACAAATTTTAACTCAAATGGTTGGCGATATGCTGGGAGAACAAAATCAGTATGTCAATCGAAGATTTGTATCATATTTTGAAAAAGATTTAGCACTTTCGCCTTCGCCTCACTCGTTATTTAGTACGATAAATTTATCCGATGGGGGTGTAGAAGTACCTTTGTTGTTATGCAGCAGCAAAACAGATTTTGTGGTGCCTCCTGTTGTCATGCGCGGCTGGTCGAAATTTCTTAAAAAAGGCGATCGACTTTTGGAATTTCAAGACGGCAGGCATTTTTTTCACCACTTCTATCCCGAACAAGTGGGCGAAAAAATACTGGATTTTTGGCTATCTCTACACAGCAGGCAAGCAATTTTAACTTTTAGATTTTAGGGGGCAATTGCTATTCCCCGTTCAATTGACACCGAAATTTTCTGTGACCGAGACTACATTGATGCCAGTAATTCAGGGCAATTTTTGCCGACCTGCTTCTACTGTTTTGGCGGAGTTCTCCCAGTTTATTCCGCCAATTTTAGTTTGTAGGGTTTTGAGGGATGGAGTTTGACTCATCATCAGTATATTTTTGAGATTTTAGAAAAATTGTACAAATTATTTGGCGTTGCTGAATTGGGGTATGAAATTTGTAGGCAATCCCCCCGCGGCTGCCCCACCGCTGACAGCGTAAGCTTAGAATTACTTCATCAGGCAAAATCCTACTTGGATTCAGCAGTACCTATTATTTAACATATATTCAGATGTTTGAGTAAATGGTATAGCCTTTCTCAAAAAGATGGGGTATGATTGATAGCTTGTATAACCACTTAAACGTATAGGGCTCGCATCCCAACTACGTACCTCATTTTTCGATCGAACCGCTATATGCCTATTTTATAGGATTTGTCAATTAGTTTTTTTGCATGAACCGCAGAGGCGTTCTCGATCCAGAGGAAGGTAAGAGAAGATTAAAAAGGAATTATTGGCAAGGATTATAAAATATTTTAACATCGGGTTGACAAACTCAGCCTTAGCCTGGGCAGAGCGATAGTGAGTATCGATCGAATTTTAATGACTCGCCCCAACTCCTCAAATAGCGATCGAGCAAGCATCTATACTTAAGTGTTAGGGCGGACAGAGTGGCATCGCCCCTACCGATTCACAATTTATCAAGAATTATGCCAGCAAGTTTTCTCCCAAAGTCGATCGCACAACTCACAGAATCTACCTCAATTGCCTTAGCCCAAAGCATTCAACGGGAGGCAATTACAACTCCCCTATCTTCTGAGCCGATTGCCACAACCTACGTGCGCCAAGGCAGCGGAAAAACACCGATTTTGCTACTTCACGGCTTCGACAGTTCCTTGTTTGAATTCCGCCGCCTGTTGCCGCTGCTAGCTGCCGAAAATGAAACTTGGGCGGTTGATTTGTTGGGTTTCGGGTTTACAGAAAGAGCGGCGGGTTTGGCATTCAGCGCGAGGGCAATTGAAAGTCACCTCTACTATTTCTGGAAAACGCTAATTTCGCAGCCTGTAATCTTAGTCGGTGCTTCAATGGGAGGTGCAGCAGCAATTGATTTCACTCTCAATTATCCCGAAGCTGTCAAACAATTAGTGTTAATAGATAGCGCAGGTTTGGCCATCAGTTCTAATAAGGGAAAGTTTTTAATTCCTCCTTTAGGGTATCTGGCAACTTCATTTTTACGCAATCCAAAAATTCGCCAGCGAATTAGTGTCAGTGCTTATTTCGATAAAAATTTGGCTTCTGTTGACGCTCAAACTTGTGCTGCTTTGCACTTGGAAATGCCTAACTGGAATCAAGCTTTAATTGCGTTTACCAAAAGCGGCGGTTACGGAGGTTTTGGGGAAAAATTATCGCAAATTCAGCAGCAGACGCTGATTTTGTGGGGAAAACAAGACCGGATTTTGGGGACGGCGGATGCGGAAAAGTTTGCAAGGGCGATCGCAAATTCTCAACTAATTTGGATATCAGACTGCGGGCACGTTCCCCACTTAGAAAAGCCCCAGATTACCGCGCAGCATATTTTAGAATTCATCACAAAAAGCGGACTCACGAAAAACCTTTAAACCTAGGGTGCGCTGCGGGGCACCTTACATATATGTTTTTCCTTGTGCATTTGCTTTGCATAGTGTGAGGTCAAATAGACAGGTTTCAAACTTTCGGCAAATACTTTTGTACGATAGTCCATCCTGTCAGCAACACAGTCACAAATCCCCCACACAAGGCTAAATTAGTGCCGATGTGGAGGGGGCGCGCCCAAGGATGTTTAGGACCAATTTGCAGGCCGCTTCCAACAGAAACCAATACCAAAGCTACAACAGCTAACCCCGCCGGTAAATGAGCCGAGTGACCCAAATTGCCGTAGTATCCCAGCGTACCGACTACACCAATTCCCAGCAGTAAAATTACCAAAGTCGCCATCCCCGCACCAGTCGCCAAATGAAAGGGACGCAGCCATTTTGGGCGCGGTTGTTTGGTACTGCGGGCGGCAAACATCCAGGTTCCAGTAACGGCCAGCAACAGGTAAGCCAACAGGGAAATACCCATTGACCAAGCCGCTATTTTCCACAACCACAAGAAAGAAGGCAGATTCATGATTTAAATCCCTAATTAGGATTTTCCACAAAAGGTTTCTTTCCGATTTTACCTGGACTTGAAAGCAAAAATGAATAATTTTGAGAGAAAGTGCGATCGGACTATCCACAGCTTGCATCCGTCTTGCCTTGGACTCAAACGCACTTTCTCTCACACTCAGCTTAATTTACGTTATAAATTTGTCGCCACAGTTTTTAGGAACCGCCTTCCCATTCTAGCTTTCTGGTTTTGCTGTCAAGGAAAGGCATTTTATAAAACCCTAATTTTTGTTCTAAGATTAATCGGAAAAAAGGCAGACCTTCAATCAAATATCTTTTCCACAACCTTCTCGGTTCGCTTAACAGTCGGTACGCCCATTCTATGCCGACTTCGCTCATCCATTTGGGAGCTCTTGCTTTGCAACCAGCTTCAAAATCAATGGTTGCACCTACGGCTAAGAAAATTTTGACGTGTGTTAACTTGCTCCTGTATTTAACCAGCCACTTCTCTTGCTTGGGCGCTCCCACTCCTATAGCCAGAACAGTGGCTCCTGATTTATTGATCGCGTCAATTATTGTTTCACATTCTTCCTCATTTTTTTCAAAGCCAAAAGAAGGAGAAAGTGATTCAACCACTATTTCTCTACCAATTTTTTGGTTAATTTTTTCCTGGGCTTTCCTAGCAACACCTTCAGCAGCTCCTAGCAAAAATATTTTAATTTTCTCGTTATCTTTGTGATACATATAAAATGCAGGGAACAAATCAGAACCAGAAATCTTTTCTTTGAGAGGAGTACCCAAAAACTTGGAGGCATACATCAATATTTGACTGTCGCAGACTCTATAAGTAGATGTATTGTAAGCTTCATAGAAGTCGCGGTCGTACTGCAACTTAATCAAGTGATCTACATTTGGTGTAAATACGACACCACCTTCGGAGTCTAGTTTCTCAAACAACTCTGTTATTGACAAGTTATCTATCGAGACATTCAATAAATTAACTGTTTTCATTTATGATGCCCTTCCCGCTTTATATTAAACTACAACTCAAACTATTATAGCCCACAATTCAGTTTCGTGTTTTAACTACCTGGGCGCTTCAGCAAACCTACTTGTACCAGTATATCCTCTTATACCTTACCTGTCCAGTCAGGTTTTTTAAAGATTATGTAAAGAGTCAGCTCGTTTTAGAAAAAGTGTATAAAGCCCATTTTAAATTTTACAACTCGCAACACAGTTTCCATAAAAAACCCATCCAGTGCTAATACTTGAAGCATTGCAAATGAATGTAAAAAAGAGTTTATGAGGGTTAAATTTTAACCTACTGGCGAATATCTGGCAACTGCGGAACTGGATTTCATCCAAAAGTGGTAGATATTTTAGTTTTTGTCTCCAGGGAAGGCAAGATAGTCTTAAACTTGAAGTGAAGCGGCGATCGCCTTCGGGAAAATCACCGTGATTTTTGGTGAACCAGCGACTGTCTTCTTGGGGGCGAACTGGTTTTCTTGGCCTTAAGACTTTCTGGAGCTTTTAAGACCAGGCCCGATATTCCTCCAGCAATCAGCGCAAAAATCGGGTTAGTCATAGCGTTCAACACACAGTCAAACACGTACATAGTTAAGGCTACTCCCAGGGTGGCAGCGGGTGCTACTTTGGGATTAGACCAGGTTCTGGCGGGATACTTGAACAAGGAAAAGACGATAACAGGAAGTAACAATGAAGAAAATAAACTAACTAAACCGACTGCACCGTTGATGCCAAATGCAATAATCCACAAGCTGTCGGTGACCGAGATATCCTCACCGTACTCGTTATACACGCGGTTTCCGCCGGAATCTCCCCAGCCAAACATAAATCTTTGCCGCGCCTTTTCCCCCAATGTCTCTTCATTGTCGAATCTAAACTTTAAAGAGGCGGCTCGTTCTTCGCCAAATACTTGATTGATGAATCCAATCACGTCTTTGCTCGAAAATTGACCCGATGCAGCTATGTACAGATAAAACACTATATATCCAATTATCAAGAGCAAAGGCAAAGAGGTGCGAAAAATCTTGGCACAGAATAATACGATCAAGGCCATTCCAAATAAACTGTAGGCGCCAGTAGAACGGCACAGGAAAAAAGCGATAGTTAATATAATTGCTAAAATCTTGATGTTACGCCCCATAAACTTTTTGAGCGTCCCAGTTTGCCACAGCCAAATAGCAATTAAGGCGGCTGTCATCATCCACAGGCCCACCATCAAACCGTGCTGCATAAACACTACTGGTCTCCACCCGCCCAAACGCCTTGCTTGACCCCAGTCCTCAAAGGCATTGACGCCGTAAATCATTTGGTGCAGAATTGGGCCCCTAACCCCTTCAACTAAAGTAAAAGGAATGTAGGCTAACCCACCTGCAAAAATGCCGATCGCCAATTGTCGCAGCCCTTCTAAATTACCCACATACAAGCGTCCTAAAAAATAAGGCAGACCCCAAGTAACGATTTGGTTGATAGTCGGAGAAATCGGGCTGCCGCCATTACTAACTTGTGAAACAATTGGACACAAACAGTAAACTACTATTGGCACGTCCAGCCAACCGGGCTTAAAAGAGGTGAGGCGCGCAGTATCGTAGATCAGAGTCCCCAGCAAAATGCCGTAGCAAGCTGCCGAGATTTTGGTATACGGTGGCAATGAGGGGATGGGATAAGAAGCTTGCGGTAAAAAGAGCCACGCTGCTACAAAACTTATAATTACCGCCCGCTGAGCCGGATACCTCACAAACAGGTAAAAAACGACTGGAATAAAGCCGAACATAGCCAGTGGGATTAATGCAACCATAGGTCTTTTTTGGCAGAAAAATTATAGAAAGACAACTCAAATTGCCCGATAAAAATTTTCGATTAAACGATCGCCCAACCCCAATCTTTTAAATCAACCTCAATTTTACGTCTTGTGCGTTAATTTTGCTTGACGTTCCAATGCAGCGCACAGTCCCGCCTCGAAGAGATTAGTTGCATCCTACCAAGTATAATTTATTACCTTCTCTAAGCTGCCTCGGACATGGCGCGCCATTCGGCATCAGGCAACTGACAAATCTGCTCGATCGCTTTGGCCATATCCTCTGGGTCTTCTAGCTTAACAAGTATGCCACCCCCGCCAGCAAGTAGTTCCGGAGGCGCAAGCAGGAGTGCCGATGACTGGAGTGCCACAAGCCATCGCTTCTAAAATTGGCAAGCCGAAGCCTTCGGATCGGCTGGAAAACAGCCAAGCATCGCATTTGCTGTAAAATTCTTTTAGTTGGTCTTGAGTAGGTTCCTTATTATACTCAGTACCCTCATACCACCTGTAATACTCAGGGTAGGAAGGACAAAAGTAATAGATGCTGAAGATTGATACTGGTTAAAACTCCTCCGTAACAGCAAGTTCGCACTTACCAGTCTCTGTTTGGCTTTTCTGCGGGGTGCAGATTTCTGCAGGAGGCGTATCGTAACTCGATCGTCGAGCCGATCTTAACTTTGTCGTCAGGGACATTTCCCAATTACAAATTGGGAGATGTTTGATGACAAGACAAGTTTAACCTGTAACGGAGCCAGCCTTAAAACCTCGGTTGAACTCGGGTTCAGATTTTGGCAGGCAGATCGATTTATAACCTGTATTCCCTCGTCGCTGCGATCGGAACTCGTGTCGAGACTGCTGCGTAGAAAATAGGACACGGGCGATTTTAGTTGTGGGAGAAAAACCCCACGAAACGATATTGAGTTTCTCCCCAGAATCTCGCACCGAAAACGCCCGTAGCACCTAATTTCAAATGGCGGCGGGGCACTTAGCATCCAACCGGAATTTTTTCCTCCACACAGTCATCCACATAGTAGGGAGAAGAGGAATCAATGTTAACGTTGCGGTCTTTAGATTTGTCTACAGCAACTTTCAGTGCCGCTTCAAAATGATCCGTGGCATCTTCCCAAGTATAACTGTTCACCTTGGCATAGGCTGCTTCGGACATGGCTTGCCACTTGGAATTTGGCATCTGACACATAGACTCTATGGCTTTTGCCATTTCTTCTGGATCTTCTGGTCTTACAAGTATGCCAGTACCGCCGCTCAAAATTTCAGGAGCCGCACCTGCTGGGGTACTGATGACGGGAGTGCGGCACGCCATCGCTTCGATAATTGGCAAGCCGAAACCTTCTGAGCGGCTCGCCAGCAGCCAAGCATCGCATTTGCTGTAATAGTCTTTGATTTTGTCTTGGTCGGGTTTAATTACATACTCGGCATTGGCCGGTAAGGGCAATTCCGAGGATGGGGCCTCTGTACCGAAGGCAACCAGACGCAGGTTGGGGATCTTTTCTGCTGCTAGGGAAAAAGCTTTGAGGGCGATGTCGGTTCCTTTCCAGTAGATTTTGGAGTACATCAGGCCAACTGTAGGAACCGATTGTTTGTTGCGAGGAGGGGCGTAAAATTGCTTCGTGTCCACGGTAGGAGGAGCTAAGGAAACTTGGCGATCGCCATATTTAGTCCGAGCTAGGTTAACTAACCACTGAGAGATCGTAATTTTGTGCATGGGCAGCATCCAAGTTGCTTCTACTCTTCCTTGAGGTAGATAGTCAAAAATTTCGTGGTGCTGGATAAAATAAGCTTTTGCTCCTTTGCTAGGAGAGAGTTTGGCTACCCACTCGGCGGTTTCCCACCAGGTGGCAATTACTACGTCAGCGTCAGGTACATCTTTGTCTTCTACGGGGCGGTAGCGATCGGTAATTTTGTGTTCTACACCCAAGTTATCGAAAAATGAGGGCTCGTTTTCAGGTGGGGATATCCAACCCCCTCCCCGCAGCAGCGACTTGACTTGCTGGCGCATACTCGGCTGGGGAGGGGCTACAGAGATCGCGAACACGGAGTGTCCTCGCTTTCTCAAAAGTTCTGCGAAAATAGATATTACTCGTATTCCACCAGTTAGAGACAGAGTAGGAAGAACAAAGGTGATTTTCATTTTTAAGTCCCGCTGACGACTTTAACTCGCTTTCGGCGCTGCTACCAGCGCTGATGTTAGAGTCCAAAAGGAAAGGGGGGCGGGTGAAATATTAATTACCGCTTTCCTGGTGTTTACATATAATCCAACCGATCGACTGTTCGCAACACCCTAATATCTATCTGCCAAAACTTCAATGTCGTTGCATTGATAATAAGGATTGATGTGAGCCAGAAACAGTTCCTCTAGGGATAATTTGCAGGTAAGCGAAAGTTCCTCCTGAAGATAGATCCCTCATCAAATCGGAGCTTTTTTCGCGACAAACACCAAGCTAGACAACACCCTCTGTTCAAGATAACATCATTTGCTATTCAATCGGCAGGGATGTACGGGAAACCGAATATCAGCCTACTTATCATGGGGAATCAAGGTAGCATTTGTAACAAGATGCAGTAGTTTTGCAAAATTTTATACTGGATTCAAAAGGGAAATTATTACCTTAAGAATGTTGACTGCCGATAAATATAATAGATAGAAATACTAATTAGTGGCTGTGATTTTTTGGTAACTGTGCTGTCGGTATTGATTGACACAATATCCTATTTGGTCAAGATTCAGAGATGGCGGTTTTCTCAGATAGCGGCAGGGGCGCGATCGCCCGAATCACCGCCTTGGACGTGCAAATGAGGGGAGAAAGCGGATTTTTCAAGCGATCTCCCTCGCCCTCAGTTGTCGTATGTTCCTGAAAAAACCTGGTTGATGCGTCTGCTGTTTGAAAAAAGAGATTTCCCAATCGCGCTACAGAACATAGAGTTTCACCGATATAAATTTAATTAGCTGCGTGAGTTTTAAAGATGTTAATAAAAGGCGATCGCTGCCAAAAAGTTCCGAAAAGACACTGCCACTGCGGGGCAGAGTATATGTAGCGTTCCTGCCCAATTCCCGTCTAAGTAATTACCGTAACAAAGCTTCAGCAGCAAATTATCAAATGACCCTATTAAAGATCGAAGGAATACTCAAAGTCGATCGGTATATATCGTGCAAACCTTGACTCCTAAGCAGTAGCAGCAGCTTCGCGGTATGTATCAAACGATTGCGCGTACAAAAAATTTCATGTTATGAAAACATGATTTTTCCTAAGTTTGGAATTCGAGATGACAATCTGTGTGCTCTTGGGGGTGGGGCCGATGCTTGTAGCGATATGTTGGCCAGTTTTCATGCAGCTAAAATTATGCGATCGCAAGCAAAACCAAACCTAGAATTAAAAGCAGATGCCTTAACGGAAAGCATCTGCCGATAGGAAGATATGAACGTTCGATTATTGCATAGCATCAGTCAAGATTCCAGTACAATCAGCATGAATGGCAGCAAACACTTGTCGCTGCTAGTTGGCATTAACCGCAGCTACAGTCACATATACCTTGCCGAAGCTTACAATTTATCAGGGTAAATTATCGCCTGCTGCAACGGCACGCCGCCCGATCGCATCAACCGCAGCCATCGGTACTGGTTTAAAAGTACAGTTGCTGGCACTGAAATTACCCGCAAAGCTTCGATATCTCGCTTAACTGGAAAACCCAAAGATGGTAGTCGTCATTACTCTGGGCGCCGCACGGGACGCCGTGTTGTTTTCGTACAGATATCGCATCCGACACGGCGCTGTGTTGTTTCCTTACAGATATCGCCTATTACCAAGGACTGCCAATGATTGTGAATCCTGCCCAAAAGTTCGGGTGAGAGAGATCTGCATTTGCTACTTTTGTGGCTTGATTAATGTCGATCGCGCCTTGAGTTCCCAGCAATTGACCGTCTTTGACTACAATTTGTTTGCGGATCATTGCCAGTTGCGCTTTTCTGAGGGCTTCAGCTTTGATGTTTTCCGATCGCAAATTGCCATAAAACTCGGTCATCAACCCCAAAGTGCCGATATCATTAACTTTCCACAAACTCGCCAAAGCTGATTTTACACCGCTGCGGACGGCCAGTCCAGCAAAACCCATTTCTGCTGTATTGTCGCCGATCGCAGTTTGGCAGGCACTCAGCACCAATAACTCTACTTGTCGGCGATCGTACCACTTCGCCGATCTAAATTCATGCAGCGCCAAAGAACGGTTCCACAAATGAATCTCAGCTTCCTTGCGTCCGTTTTCGTCTTGAGGAAAGCTAGCGTGAGTAGCTAAGTGAACGATTCCAAATGCCTGTTGTTCTCGCTGTTTTCTCAGGTTTTGCAGGGTAAATTCTTGATTGAGAAAAGAGCGGCCTTGCCACAAGGGAAATGCTGCTGAATTTTGCGTTTCTGTTCTCCTGCCGGCGATCGCAGATAATTCGAGCGGCACCGCAGGTAAAGGAAGTTTATCAGTGTGTGGAAATTCGGAAGCACCCATCGCTAAAACTTGAGCGTTTTGCAAACTTTGATACTTTGTGTTACTCAGGCTGACGCTGGGAATTGAGCCTACACTGTACTTTTCTACTAAAAACTGCTTGCCGTCGTGCAAAGCGGATAGTGGCAGTTGGCGCAAACCTGCATCGAATGAAAAAATTAGCGTATCGATATTTAACGATTCCAATTCTTTAGATATTGGTGAAATTAACCATTGGTAAAGTTGCTGCGCGTTTTCCAAATATGCTGTATCTTGGGAATTTTGTGGTTTCGCCAAATAGCTCTGAAAAATATTCACAGTTTTTAGCAGTGTTTTGCTGTTAACTGGCGCTTGTTTGAGAATAGGAGGCCCGTCGGGAACTACTAACACTAGCGACACTTCTTTGAGCCGCACGATAGCGTAAACAATTACAGCTTGCTTTCCGGTTTCCTCCTTAATTGTTTTCAGAGTTTCTCTTAGATATTGAACGTTGATTTTTTTATCGGTGAAATTTTCCCCATAATAATTTTCGTAGTCTTGTTCAAATAGTTGGTCAATGAGAGCGACAGCATCGTTAGCATTGCCTTGGTCTAAAGTTTGTTCGACGAGCGATCGGCTAATTTCTGAGGGAAAAAGATTTGGGATGTCTGCGGGTGCGGGATTTTCTGCGATCGGAGGGGGAGTGGGAGTTGATTCGGGAGTTGGGGCGGGGGCTGGAGTTGCTGCGGGAATTGGTGCGGGTGCGGGAATTGGTGCGGGTGCGGGAATTGGTGCGGGCGCTGGAGTGGGTACTGGTGAATCTTGAACTTGCTCTGGATTTATTGCAGCTATTCGATTCCATATATTTGAAAGATTGAAATCAAATGGTTCAGAAGTAGCAATCGGTGCACTAGGAGTTTGAACAATTATTTCGGGCGGAGTTTCTGCGACTGAAACAGTTAAATTGTCAGTAGATGTCTGTGTGGAAATCGGGTTATTTGCTTCGGCTCCGGCAATGGTGTTAACTGGCGGGGTGTCAGGAAGTTCTAGGGAGATAATTGTTTCGTTGTTACGCTTCCAATCTAATTCGGTATTTCCCGTTTCAGGATTTAGCTCGAAAGAGGTTTGTGCACCCAATAAATCGCCAATTAAAAAAGCTAACTGCCGTTGGGGAGTTTGGCTTGGGCTGACAGCGGGCGCGGGTACGATCGCACTTGCAGGCGCGGGTACGATCGCACTTGCAGGTGCTGGCTGAATTTGAGCTACAGGCTGGGTTACGGAGGCAAGAGGGGCTGCGGGGGCTGGAGTTGGCGCGTTTGAAGGTTGAGTGGCGATCGCAGGTTGAGTGGCGAGGGAGGAGAGGATTTGGGAAACCGAGGGAAGGGTAGGTGTAGAAGCTAGGCGGGCAGCAGCGTTTGGGGTTGTGGGCGTTGAGGGCTGTGTGGGGCGCGCGCGGGGTGGCAGTACGAATGAACCGGGCAATTCAGGTAGTTGGAAGTTGAGGGGAAAACCAGGTATCGGATCGGGTGTTGCCGAAGGTGCGATCGAAGTTTGGGGAGTTGGGGATCGTGGGATAAATATTTGGGAAATTGGGAAAGGTGCGATCGAGCTTTCGGGAGTTGGCGATGGTGCGATCGAGCTTTCGGGTGTTGCCGAAGGTGCGACGGGTAAAGGCGGTGGGAGTTGCGGTGAGGGTGTGCTTGCGGGCGCTGGAGTCGGTGTTGGGGAAGGCGCTGGAGTATCTGCGGCTGTAGGTGCGGGCGTGGGAGTAGCTGCGGCTGTGGGTGCGGGCGTGGGAGTGGCTGCGGGTGTCGGTGCGGGCGTGGGAGTGGCTGCGGGTGTCGGTGCGGGCGTGGGAGTAGCTGCTGGTGTCGGTGCGGGCGTTGGAGTAGCTGCGGGCGTGGGAGTAGCTGCGGGTGTCGGTGCAACTATTGGCGGCGGTACGGAAATAATTTGAATGCGATCGCGATTTTGCGCGAGATTGCGATCTTGTGTGTGAGTATGGGGATATTCGCGATCGGGCAAAATTGTTTGTATGGGATTACTATTGCCCCTAGTAAGTGCACCCGCCGTTCCATTTGTCTGGGAATTGCCGACAATAAAAGGCGTGATTCCCTTGCCTCCGTGGCGGATAATTATTGTACCGCCGTTAGCATCTCCAGGACTTCCAGCCGTAGAAATGCTAGCATTGATGCCGTTTCTGTCTGTGAAGGAATTGAGCGATCGAAAAAAGCTTTCAGTCACAATCGAAACATTTCCCCCCGTACCCGTGTCCTGACTCTGAGCATCAATTTGACTGACAACAATATTGCCGGTAGTGCTGGGGTTAATCGCGATAACATCGCCCGCATTCCCCTTAGCAGAAGAGTCAACTTTTCCAGCATTAATATTGCCGTTAGCATCGAGCAAAATACTGCCGCCATTACCAGCAGACGAGGTATTGATATCGCCCGCAGTAATATTAGTTCCAGCGCTCAAAATGATATTACCGCCATTGTTAGGGGAAGTCGCATCGAGATCGCCTGTGGTGATTTCTCCATTCTCACTATACAAAGAAATTCCGGTCGCTGACTTAATATTTTTGGCGGTAATATTATTCGTAGTAATAATGTTAATTGCAGCGGAACTTTTGGGAATATTATCTTGAATAATGACGCTGTTGAGGGCAGTCATTTTGCCAACAGCACCACCAAAGTCAACACTTCCGGCATCGGGTTGAACAGTCAGACTGTAAGGCCCGTCAACTGTAGACTTAAAAGTAATATCGCCAGTCTCTAAAATTTTGACCGAGAGGTCGTTCCCTAATGTTAGCGGAGCGTTAAAAGTAATGTTATTGCGGTTAGTTTCGATTTCGCCACTGGCAGTAATAGAGTCATTTGCCTTGACATCAATATTGCCGCCTGTCACAGTAATACTGGGAGCGAAAGTGCGGGAATTAATATCCGAGGTTGAAACAGTTCCTCGAGCATTTATGGTGATATCTCCGCCCTTGCCATTTGCCGCAGCGGTAATAATTGGGCCGGCAGTTGTGTCGATATTACCGCCGCTTTGAATGCGAAGATTGCCGCTATTGGCGTTGAATCCGCTTAATAATAGAGCGCTACCAATTCCTGCCGTACTGATGTTGGTTCCAGCTTCGAGGGAAATATTGCCGCCGCTGTTACCGCCGATCGCATTTATGATTCCGGCGGTAGTGTCTATAGAACCGCCGCTTTTAAACGTGATTGAGCCGCCGTCTTGATTGCCGATCGCCCGGATGTCGCTGGTAGTAATATTTCCCGCAGCATTTAAATTAACATTGCCACCTTTTTTAGTTGTAAAATCCCCAGATTCAGCGTCATAACTTGTAATTAACTGACCTGTAGTGATATTGCCATTTTTATTGGTAAATTCAAGATTTCCACCCTGTAATTTGCCTCCTACTAACACATCACCTATATTAATATCACCCTTCGTAGTAGATAAAGTAACGTTGCTGCCATTGCCATTCTCAGAAAAACCTGTAATTGTAATTCCTACAGTCGATGTTTTGATGCCGCTTTCCGCTTGAAGCGTGACATTTCCAGCAGCGCGATCGCCCCTGACATCGATCGCTCCGACATCTATAGTACCGCCGCTCGTAAGTGCGATCGGGCCACCATCTAAACTCGCCAGTGCATTGAGATTGCCCGTCGTAATATTGCTGCCAGCATTTAAAGTAATTGAACCGCCATTTACAGGGCGAAAAATATCCGATCCAGACTGAAGAGTGCTGCTTGAAATTAAGTCACCTGTAGTGATGCTGCCGTTAGTGCTAGTAAAGTTAATTATCCCCCCCTGTCCGCCCCGCAATGTGCCGTGGTTAGACACTTTACCTGTTGTAATATTCCCATTAATGGTAGAGATGCGGAGGTTACCACCTTTATTACCGCTTTCAGAAGTAGCATTTATCTCACCAGTCTCAATAGTGCCATTTGCGCTTGTAATATTGATATTTCCAGCATCTGCTTTCGACCCACCTAAACTCTGTGATGTTATAACATCTACATTAATGTTGCGATTTGCCTGTAAAGTTACAGAACCAGGATTGCCGGAGGATGAGCCGTTAGAAGTATTTATATGTGCTCTATTTGTACTAGAATTAATATTTCCCTGTTCGCTGATGATGCTAAGATTACCGCTCCTTCCAGTAGGTATTACGTTAGGAACTCCTCCTGCAAAACTCTGTATGCAATAGTCAGGGGAAGCACAGTTTAAAAAAATATCGTTTTTTGCTTTGAGAGTAATGTCACCTGCTCCGCTAGATGCGAAAGAAGCTAGATTACCCGCAATAGTAATGCTCCCACCTGCATTCACAGTAATATTACCGCCACTGCCAATAACATCTGTAGCTATGGCAGAAAGAGCTCCTGTAGAAATGTTGCCCCCAGCAATCAAAGATATATAACTAGCATTACCCCCAAAATTGTCTGTCCTAATCGTTTCCGTTTGAATGTTGCCTGTAGCTTGCATAATTACAGGGCCTACGTTATTAGAATTACTTGCATAAGTATCAATTTTTCCTACTACTTGAATGTTGCCACCCGATCGCAAAATTACCGATCGCGAACTTCCCAAGATAAATTCATCACCCGTAGTAGCACCAGCCAAATTTGCATCTGGACTCGTAATTATGATATCTCCAGTAAAAGTAATATTTCCCGTACCCGAAGTGGTATCTACCTTGATGGAAGCCCCCGTATATCCCCCAGAGGTATAGTCACCAGGCTGCATAATTGGATCGTACAAACTGGTAAAATTAGCAGGTTTGCCCGAACGATCGAGAATTGACATATTATTGCCACTGCGAAAGTGAGCATCTGTAGATATGATGCCATCACTCACTAAAGTCAGATTTCCGCCGCTAACAAACGGCGTTTGCGAAAGATGGTTCAGCGCCAAAATATCGATACTTTGATTTCCCTGAATGTAGAGATTACCACCAGCATTGGCCACAAACGGATTTGCCACACTATCGCGCACCCGCACAGTATTGTCAGCCAGCAAATTTAAATCTCCAGTTGTACGCAACAGACTTTCAACTAATGTCAAATTGCGATTAGCTGACAGCGTTGCATTCTCCGCAGTTACTTCTTTAGCAGCGACATCTCCATTCTCTACCTGCAAACCACCCGTCAATTCTATTTGCCCTCCAGCGTTGACTGTCACCCCCGTGGCACTTCCCCCGCCACCCGCCAACAACTGCGGCAAAGATGCAACTGGCAACACCCAATTTTGAGGCAAACTCCCCGCGACAGATTGCGGTTGAATCTCCAAACTCAACAGATTTCCCGGTTGACTAATTCTGACTAAACTCTCACCCGGTACAGCCGCAACAATAATATTTCCTCCCGGTGCAGAAAGTTGTCCCGTACTCAAAACCGTCCCGCCCAATAAAGTTAAATTTTGCCCTTGTCCCACAGCCAAATTGCCTAAATTGACAATGCCTCCCGGCTGTGTATTTGTAAAAGCAAAAGTATTCGGATTTCCGACTAATTGAGTATAATTATTTGTACCAGCCGCACTAAACCAGTTATTGCCAAAACCGATGCCCGTCGCAGTAGTCGCAGTGAAAGCAGCAGGCACGTTTAAACTGGCATTTGCACCGAAAACAATCCCCGCCGGATTCATTAAAAATAAGTTGGAATTGCCGCCCGTTATTTGAATTAATCCGTTAATCAACGAAGCATCGCCACCGACAACTCGCCCTAAAATATTGCGGATATTGGGATTAGATATAAAATTGGCAGTTTGCCCTTGAGTTAAACCAAATTGCTGGAAACTGTGAAAGAGATTTGCACCGTCGCCGGATTGTTGGCCGCCGTTGATGTTGAATTGGTTGCCGCTGGGAGTAATTTGAGTATTCGTGCCGTCGGTTGCGGGGGTAATTTGGGCTGTGGCTGTTTGGGATGGGGCGAAAAGTCCTATTTCCCACATTGTTAAGGCGGTGAAGGAGAGGAATGTTAGGAAAAAGCGGGGTTTTTTGTGTGTTGATTTCATGGTTTATTAATATATGTTATGACGGTCATCAATTCACCTACCAATAGATTACAATATCACAATCCCGTAGGGGCGGGTTCACCGAAATATATGACACCCAACGACGAATCGTAAAAACCCGCCCCCACCCCACCCAAATATTAATAATTCATTGAATTCAACCAGATAAATTGATGTTATTTGGGGTTGTTGGTGGGGTGGGGGCGGGTTTATAAAAATTGTTCTTGGGTGACAAAATTAGTCGCGAACCCGCCCCTACGAATTTTGGTTATTGCGAGCGTAGATTCATCAACAATACATTTTTGTTATCTAATTTAATATTAATTTTATTGGAATTGTAAAATTTTTTAGATGGGTGCATTTCATCGGTTTCCCACTTATACGGATTGTTTATAATATATTCCTGAATTTTTGCAAACGTTGTCTCATCGCGAATAATATGTTCGTAATAACCCCTTTGCCATACATGGATTCCTGAAAGACGACGCAGTTGATTGATCCGACTGGAAGAAAATGTTTTCAAGCCTCTGACAATTTCCGATAAGCCGTGACGTTTATCCCGATTTCTTATGAGGATAATTCCATGAATATGATTCGGCATAATCACAAAAGAATCTAATTTAATATGAGGATAGACTTTCATGAGATTAAACCAATTAAAGTCAACCACTTCACCGTAACGGCTTAATAGCATATTCCCTTGTTCTATGTCACCTAATAAACACTGACGTTGCCAAATACAAATTGTGACAAAATATGCGCCTGGTTGGCTATAATCATATCCTGGCAGACGAATAGAACGGCGATGATGGATATCGGGATTGTATTTCATATTTTTTTGTAATCAATACAATATAGAATATTATATCACAATTTTGTAGGGGCGGGTTCACCGAAATATATGACACCCAACGACGAATTGTAAAAACCCGCCCCCACCCCACCCAAATATTAATAATTCATTGAATTCAACCAGATAAATTGATGTTGTTTGGGGTTATTGGTTGGGTGGGGGCGGGTTTATCAAGATGATTTGTGGGTGACAAAATCCCTCGCGAACCCGCCCCTACGAATTTTGGTGATTGCGAGCGTAGATTCATCCAAAAATACATAATATCACAATCCCGTAGGGGCGGGTTCACCAAAATATATGACACCCAACGACGGATCGTAAAAACCCGCCCCCACCCCACCCAAATATTAATAATTCATTGAATTTAACCAGATAAATTGATGTTATTTGGGGTTGTTGGTGGGGTGGGGGCGGGTTTATAAAAATTGTTTTTGGGTGACAAAATTAGTCGCGAACCCGCCCCTACGAATTGATGTTGTTTGGGGTTATTGGTTGGGTGGGGGCGGGTTTATCAAGATGATTTGTGGGTGACAAAATCCCTCGCGAACCCGCCCCTACGAATTTTGGTTATTGCGAGCGTAGATTCATCAATAATTTACTATTTCCTCTGTTCCCTCCTTTGCAAATCTCGCAATTGCTTCTCTACCTTTTCCGCCATCTGCAAATCTCCCAAAGTTGTATATCCATCTTTTGCCATTTGCAAATATTTCATAGCTTCCAGATTATTTCTCATCGCTGAATGAACTTGCCCCAATCCGTATCTAGCCGCTGTCAACTCCTCAATATCGTCAGGTTTCGCCGTATTAATCACCTTGGAATAGTAAACTTCAGCCTGGGGAACCAGTTGTAGCTTTTCCAGATACAAATCGCCCAACGTGCGATAAATGGGCGGTGTTTCCACGCCTGTTGCTTGTAAATTTTCTAAAATTTCTCTTGCTTCGGCAATCAAGTTTGTGTTAAGATAAACGCTAGAAATTGCTAATTTTTTGGCGTTTTCGTTAGGTACTTGTTTGTCGATCGCCCCAACCTCACTTTTCACCTTTTCCACCTCAGTCTCATCCAGCAACCCAAACTCTGTATCTCCTTCTCCCACGGCACTTTCTGAAGAAACACCCGTATTCGCCTCGACAATCAATCGGTACTTAACACCCGGTTTCAGCGCCGGTTCCCCCGGATACACAGCCTCAGTACCGCTAACAGTCATTTCCCAGTTTAATTTGGCTCCATTTTCGCGGAGGCTCAACTTATAGCTAGTCGCACCAGCAACCGGATTCCACCGCAAAATTGGTTTGCTGTCGAGCAATTTCGTGCGCCGCGGACTGATAATATAAGGAATTGGCGCGCTATTCCAAGCAATTTTACCGTCGCCGCGATCGGGACATTTAATCAAGTCGCGACTGCATTCAGCTTTCGACTCTTCTTTGGCTAACAAACAGCTATTCAATTGATTTTCACCCGGTGCGATCGACTTAATTCCCAAATCTGCACATTGGATAGTCAGTTGTGCGTTTTGTGCGGTTCGCAGTGTGTCTCCCGGATAAATCGGCGTACCGCTGGTAGGGCGGACAATTAGCCCGTTTTGGCGCTCGATCGCAACTTCCCCGCTACTATGGATAATCAGTCCGTTGGATATTCTGTTACTCGCTGCTAGTGCGGTAGTTGCGATCGAGCTTAAAGCTATAAAAATTGCAATCCTGATTTTCATTTTATATTTCCTTTTGCTTGTAAACGTTGTTTGGCAATCTGGATACATTTATCTTGTTCTGGTACGCGGTAATCAGAATATTTAAGCGCCTGATTCCAGGCTTCTAAGGCTGCTTGCGACTTACCTTTAATTTCGAGCACCTCTGCTAAGAGACATTGAGCTTCAGGGCTGTCGCCTCTGAATCCGATTGCGATTCTTAAATCTGCTTCAGCAGCGTCATATTGCTTTTGTTCCAATCGCACCCAGCCGCGATTTTTAAAACAAGCGGATTTTACTCCGTCGTGTTGAGTGTTTGCCAAACAAAGGGCGATCGCTTTTAAAGCTTCTTCGTGTTTATTATCGAGCAAGAGCGATCGCGATCTTTGAGCGTAAGCATCAGGAAGTCCCCGCCACACTGCGTTTTGCATAGCGTTAGACGCACATTCATCCTCATTCAATTGATCGCACAATATAGATAAATTATAGTAAGGCTCTGCATAATTTACGTTAATTAAAGTTGCTAAACTGTAGTATGCTTTAGCGATTAAAGGTTTATTATGACGGTGGTTTGCCATGCCAATTTGATTGGCAACTGGGGCAAGTATCGGGCCTATTAACATATAACTGCTAGCGGTAATAGCTAAACCGATTCCGAAGCGGTGCATCAAATTAGATATAAAAATAGAGATAAAAGAAAACGATGTCCAGCGGTCAAAAAAGGTAAAAATCCTCAAAAAAGACAGACTACTGCTTAAATTAGCATAGTTATTTATAATTGATGGATTTTGGTTCGCGCTATGCGGTCGCGAAGTATACTTCCTTTTGCCCAAAATCCAAGGTAAAGTCAATCCCTCAAAAGTCGGCTGCTGACACAGCACCGGTATCGCGCTAGCGCCTGGAAAGTCAGACTCCCATCGGCGCAAATCATCCTTAGCTTTTCGCACTGCTAAAAACAAAGGATCTTCTTCGCCTAAATATCTGAACAAAGACTTGACAAAATAGTGAGCGATCGCATCTGGTATGGGCGCGCGCATCACGATAGTTGACGGTAAAGGCAGACCTCCAGCCACTAAATCTGCTGCCAATCCCAGGCTGGAACACGAATTTAAAATTAGCAACTCCAAGCCTTTAAAAATCGATTTTTCCAAGCCCTTTTTTAAATAGTCTACTGTTACAGTATTGTCGATATCCGTCTGATTGATGTGCAGCCACCCGTGGGTAGCATTCCTGTTGCTGTGTCCCCCGTAATATAAAATTTGCCAGTTTTTTTCATCCTCAAGATGCGCGCGCAACTCTTCAGGTTTTGGATGTCTGAGAAATTTTAACTTCTTACAGCGATCGCCCACCGACTTTTTGATACTTTTTTTATCTTGTTTAAGATTAATTCCCTGGCTGTTACCCCACACGCATAAAATTCTACCTCGGGAAGGCAGAGGCATTCCTGCTGAGGTGGCCTTTTTGGGAAATTTTCTATACTGGGACGTACTTTGAATTATTTCAGAATTGCTGTAATATTCGCGAAATTTCCACGCATCCCAAGGCAACTCCCAAATATCCGCATCCTTACTTTCTATAAATACTTCAAAGGATGCAGAGCAGCCGCCGCTTTCGCGAAGCTCTTTTCTCAGATTTCGCTCAATTCCCGTGTAAAAATCCTCACTAGCCAGCCATCGGCTCATGGCTTCATTCAAACCTCGATATATAGCACCAGGGTTGTCTTCAGAAATATTTGTTATTCCTGTTTGCTTGATTTTAATCCCAGAAGCGGTTCGGGTAGATATCACCGCACCGCAAATCATTTTCCACCTTGCGTGCAGCTTCTCAACTTCGGGTGCTGGCGGCAAACTTCCTTCAAATTTATAAACTGTTATTCCGCTTTGTTTAATCTCCGCTACGATGTGAGGAAAGCCGTCTTTTAAACTGCCGAACCCTAAAGCCAAGATTATTCTTAAGCTCATAAACTAGATACGGGTAAAGTTAATGACAAAATCATACCACAAAAGTTTCTGTTATGCTTAAATCATCTAAAGTTACTCGAATACTAAAGCTCTCGTTTGGATCTACGTGAAAATCGTTCAGCAAAATGCACAAGTTCTGAACCGTTGATTCTACCTCGTGTAGATTTTCTCCGGTGTCGGATATTAACGACAGTTTAATATTGACTGGCAGGTAAGGTTCTCCGATCGCCGGATGCAGTTGGACGTGAACTCTGAGAGTGCGATCGTCCTCTTCAGCAATAGCAACCAACAAAGCAACACTCGTCCTTCCCAAACGCATTCCCAAGTCAATCAACTTAGCCCGCGTCACATCAGCTTCTGGAAACCTATTGATGCTGCTTTGACGCCCCTGCAAGGCAGATTCTGTTCTCAATTTTCCACCTCCTCGGAATGCAAAATTGGGTTTTTCTTCAGGAAAAATTAGGTTTTCTAAATTTTCTTTACCTTGCTCAATTTTCTGCCAACCTGTTTCGGCAACATTTTTCAACCAATTGCCTAAATTAGATTTAACCGGGTTTTCAATTTCAACAGGGGAAGTCGAAGGCTGCGGATTGAAGATTGATTCGACAGACTCCCAATTTGATGTAAATACATTCTCCAACCACTGACGCAGATTGACTTGAGATTCAGATATATGTTCGAGGTGGATCAAGAAGTCATCCAGGGAATGCAACTCGCTCAATACTAATTCCCCCGTATCCGCAGTTGGGGAAAATCCCAGCAATCTTGCTTCCTTTTCATCTGCATCAATATCTACTACCAGATAACCGATGCGTTCCTCCCTTGCTTCCGGGGGAACGTGACAAGTATCCGATAGGTTTTGCGGCGAATCGATGCGATTATTTTCTTCATATTTAGGCAAATTTATTAACGGACGGCATTCAATTTTTCCTAAATTTTTGATATATAAATCGGCCACATCTTCCAACAAGCGAACAACTGGATTCCAGCTATCGCAGTTAGTTAAATCAGTTTCAATATCTAAAAGCGCCAAGTAATCGCGGACGGTCAACACAGCCAAAGTGTTGAGATAAACTTGTTCTTTTTTGTGCGGGTGACGCTGTTCGGAAGCAAATTGCAGTGCTGAACGAATTGCCTTTTGGGTAATTGGCATTGGCAAGGATTCGTTTCCGATACTGTTACTTTGTGCCATTGTTAACTCCTTTGATGATTAAGATTCGTAATTTTCGCGAAATGTTTGCAAGTGAGGGCGACATTGAACTCTGTGAAAGGCATACAGGGTAGAATACGAGCAGGAAAGTTCTGCTGCTAATACAGTGAAACTTTTGCCCGCTGATAAACCTTTTAATATCACTTGACAAGTTATATCTGGTCGCCCTCTAACGTGTTTGCTCAACACCCGATCGGGATCGGTATCAATCCAGGCTTGAAGTTCTGTAAAAAGCTGAGCTGTTTCGCGAATGTGAGTTCGATCGCGATCGGGTAAAATATCGATTCGATCGATCGGCGTTCCGTCTTCTGAAATTTGTTCTCGATCGTCTCTCCTGTTATTTTCTCTATCTACCTTCAAAGCCAAATTTTGCAGCCGCCGCTTGAAATAATAATTGAACCAAGTAATGACATTGCCGCGAGTGCGATCGTACTGAGTTCCAGTGCGGGATTCGCACAAATTGCTACAGAAAAACTCCCACTGTTCTTGCAAAGCATCTTCATAGTAAGGTAGATTTTCCTTCCAGATCAGGCCCGAGTTTTTCATCTGAGTCAGAAGCTGGTGCAACAAACGGCTGCGCTTCAAACCGGGAGGATGCTGGCAAATTTCGCTAACAAGCCGATCGAGCTCTTGATATAGAAGTTGTCTGTCGGATAAATTCGATTCTCCCTCACCCTCAACAGCATCGGTTTGGTTCTCGGATGGGTGGTCTTCCCCCTCGGAGGGGATGTACTCATCATTCATAGTTCAGTGCGGCCGCAACTTTGTTCCTACATTTACTTATCAGGGTAAGTTGGAGGAATTTATGCGAAATTCTGAAAATTTTTTGCAGCGGATGCTTGAAAGTCTTGCTGTGCGGTGGATTTGGGCGGACGAAGAGGATGTTAAGCTTTGTAAAAAGTGGAAAACATTGGTAAGTACGTATAATAATACGTATATAGCGGTTCTCAGAAAAATGAGGTACGTAGTTGGGCTTTAGCCCTCTTAGTTTACTGGTTATATAAGCTGTCAGTCATACCTCATCTTTTTGAGAAAGGCTATATCAATTGAAAAGCGTTCCGGTGTTGATATAGGTGAAAAAGCTATGCTGAGTGAATCTTCGCGCCTGGTATACGGCGATGAATTAATTACCGCCACCGAATTGAACCGGCAACCAGGTAGAGTGCTGGATTTGGCGATGGATCGCCCTATCACCATCACTCGCAACGACCAGCATTTTGCTTTGCTGCGCCGCGACGAGATGGCGCTGTTGGTCAAAGCCGCCGCCCTTTCCCTGAAAGTCTTTGAGGTGACGGCCGCTGCTTATCGGTTGCGTCTGGGAGAACAGATTGGTTCAGAACATCCCTATGGGTGGCTAAAAGTATTTGACAAGGATGAACTCAGTGAATTGATCGCAGAAATAGAGAAAGATTACCGTCTTGTGGAGTCGGAACCTGCGGCTTGGGATCGGATTGAGGCAACGATTTATGAATGGCATGAAAGCGCGAGCGCAATTTCTAGTCCTGAACTCGCAGCAGCTTTCAGCGATGAAATTGAAGAAGTGTTACTGACAAAACCGACCGCAGAAAACACTACCGAATCGGCTGCGGTATGACTCACTCTGCACCCATTCCAGACGATTCGGAAAGCCCGGTGTCTCCTGAAGAACAGCCGACACCATCACCCGCAACTCTTGAAGCCGAAGCCGAAATTCCCGCACCAGCGCCTGTGCTTTCAGAGTTGGTAGAGCCTCCTGAAAAACCGCTGACAGCACCGCGAACAAAGCCATCTGCTAAAGAAAACGAAGTCAAACTTATCGCGCAAGTACCTCCATCGCCCTGGTTAGTAGTAGCGAAAAACCGACGGGTAAACCGAGATTGGGAAGCCTTAATGTTACGCGCTCCTGAGAATACTGGCAGGTGCTATCAGGATTTATGTAATGCGCCAATGGTGAGAAAACCAAAGAGAGTTTTTCCCTTAAAAGGTAAACTCTACAAAGGTGCATGGGAGTATGAAGTAACAAGCTCAGACCGAGTATTTTATGTACCGGATGAAGACCAACGCAAAGTGCTTGTTTACTACGCTGGGAGTCATCCTAAATCAGCTCCATTTCCTCCGTAAAGCAAGTGGTAGGGTGCGTCAGTTGCGAGATTCTCGATCGCCACAAAAAGTCGAGTTCTGACGCACCGTTGGTTGGCAAGGTGCGACAGGGATGAGATTTTTGATAGAAAGCGAAAATAATCGTAGCTGACGCACCCTACAGATAAAAACTACTTAAAACACCGATCGCCCTTAAATCCCGAAAACAACCGTTGTTCCGTACTTTCACCAGTGTTTGCAAAACTTTACAAAAAAAATCCGTAGAGTTCTGCATAAAACTACCGAGCTCACCCCGATCAGTAAATAGGAATAACAAAAAGGCTTTAGGGGCGATCGATCTTTGGTGTTAACAACCAGATCGGGCAATCGGGCTATCTCGTAATTCCCCAGTCCGGCAGGGGTTGAAACCCCTGCCTCAAAGCGAAAGTCGTCTTCAGACGACTGAAGAATTTACCAGTCCTCTTGGAGAGGACTTGTGCTATGAGGCGGGGAATTCATTCCCTGCCGGAATGTGGGGCAGCGCGTGATTCGATCGCCCTGAAATCCCGAAAACACCCGTTGTTCCGTACTTTCACCAGTGTTTGCAAAACTTTATCAAAAAAAACTTGAGAGTTTTGCATAAAACTACCGAGCTCACCCTGATAGATATACAGAAGGGAAATTACGAAGTTCGATCGCACTTGTTGAGAGTTATTCAAAAGTCGCATCGCCCGTAAATTCCCGATCGAAATCCGAACCAAATTCCCAACGGATATGGGAAAGGGGTTCTTCCGATGTTGGTTTAGTCTATTTCCACGGTTGCATTTATTGAGTTGATTGGAGTCAGTAATTGCGACGACAGAGTTGAAGTGCGATCGCATTTCGCGAGACTTCAGTTTGGGTAAATGACGGATATACGACAGCTAGAGAGTGCTCAAGTGCAGAAGTGCGATCGGACTTGTCGATAGAGTCGCTTTGTCAATTTTCAGAACACATTGTATCTACCACGCGAGGACAATAATCATGGCTACTTCTAATAACTCATTCAATTCTGCGATCGAAACTTCTTTGCAAACCGTTTATACCACGCTAAATAATTTTGCCAAGGGTGATGATTTTGTTGCAAAAGTTCAAAGTATTTTCGGCACAAATTTTGATGTTGGTAAGTTAGAAGAAATCCGCCAGCAGTGGATTAATAGCGATTTTGCATCTTTGCCTGCGATCGAAATTCGCACTGGTTCTGAACTGAAAGGGGCTAATGCTGCTTATGCGGGTTCAAATAATACCATTTATGTTTCTGAAGACTTTTTGACCCAAAATACTGACAATCTTCAAGGGATTACCAGTGTTTTATTGGAAGAGATTGGTCATTCTGTGGATTGGAAAATTAATACTTCTGATACTCCGGGGGATGAAGGAGCATTATTTTCTGCAACAGTTTTGAACCAGCATTTAGACGCTTCTACTTTGGACTTAGTGAAACAAGAAGATGACTCTAATGTTTTAACTGTAGATAAGTCTGACCTCCAGGTTGAACAGTCAATTGGTACAAAAATTTATTCAGATAATCTCAGCTTTGGAGCATTTGTTTATAATGCCAATACTTCGGAATATCTCAATAAATTCTTTGGTCTGAATGTAGATAATTCTTGGGAATACAATTCAGGCGATGCGTTTAAATACAAATATACCTATGGAGGAAAAACAGACTCTTATAATGTGAATGCTAGCATAGGACAAGCTAGTGCTGGTCTTACTTTGGGTGGGGGTTCAGTTGAGTCTGGGATTGAGTTTAAAACTGGATATAATCTTGGAGAGCTTAATCTTGATTTGCCATTTTCATCATCACTCGACGCAAGTGCAAATAACAATCAACTGAGTTTTGATTTTACTAACATTTACAATGGTCAATTTGAGTACATAGCACCCTCGATATATGCTTCTTTAGATGCAGTCTTAAACTACGATATCGGCGGCTTGGATGCTTTTTTTGGCATCTCAGGATTTGGAGCAAGTTATACTAAAACAATTCCCTTATTCTCAGGACAAAGTAACCAATTATCACATACCCTCTTGGAATTTGACTCAAACAATTTAGAAGATGGGATATCAAAAACATTCAACATACTTGATGTTGCGAGTGTAGAAGTTACAATTCCTCAGTTTGATCCAACAACACTTGAAGCCGAAGTTAATGGAGAATATTCTTTAGAAATTGGCGACGAAACTGAGGTAATCAGTGCAAGTCTGGGACTGGATCAAGTCGTAGCTGAAGCTGCTAAAATCTTTGGTGGGCCAGGTGCTGCTGCTGCCGGAACAGTTTTAGCTGGTTCGGTTTCAGCACCTGTTGGTTTTGGTGGAGTCACATTAGGTGCTGATTGGCGGCTTTTTCCAATCGATCTCGGTTATACGATGGATTTGAACTACAGCTATAAAGCAGGAATCCGGAATGGATCTACAGAAATTGTAGGAGGAGAATTTCAGGGATTCAACAATCCCTTTAATATGATTGATGAGTTACTAGAAAAAGATCTAGATAATGATTCTAAAATCGACTTGGATTTAAGCTACAATCCAGAAATTTTCTTTACTGCCAATGCTTATCTAGAACCAGAGGTATCTATAGACTTCAAAGTTTTACAAGGTAGTATTGGCGTAAATGCCAGTACGCCAAATTTTCAGCTTGGAAATAATAGTGATCCTAGCCTATTTAGTATTAACTATACCAAAGAATTCACTTTAATTGACGAGCTTGCAACAATACCATTATGGAAGGGTAACAAAATCTCTATTCTTGAAGGTGATATAGGGATTCCTTTTAACGATGTTTACCGACTTATCACAGGAAGCGATCCTACATTTAATCGAATTTCAATCGAAATACCTTTCAACACTATCTTTCCAAATGTAGGAACTGCTGGCGATGACGTTTTAAGCTTACCGGAATCTGCAGGTGTTGAAAATCTCTACGGTGAAGCTGGTAATGATGTTCTTCACGGAAATTCATACGCCAATAGAATCATGGGTGCTGAAGACAATGATTCTATTTACGGAGGGACTGGTAATGACAGTCTTCATGGCGAACAAGGAGATGATATCTTACAAGGTGAAGCAGGCAATGATTTTTTAAATGGAGGAATTGGCATAGATACAATCAGTTACGCAAATTCAGTTAGTGGCGTTATTGTCAATATTGATGAAAACAACAACTATGGACACCAACAAACAGCCGGAATATTTGACCTTGAACCTAATTTTGCGATTGGTTCAGGTCAAGCATTAGATGGGTTTGGTTCAGAAGATAGTATCGTTGGACTTGAAAACATTGTTGGTTCTTCTTTTGACGATATTTTAATCGGCAATGCTTTAGATAATGCCATTGAAGCAGGCGGTGGCAACGACCTTATGATTAGCAGCGCCGGTAACGATCGACTAGAAGCAAATGGAGGAATTGACACTGTAAGTTTCCGCCGCGATCCTAATGGTGTTTACGTCAGTCTGAAACATGGTATTGCTACAGATGGATTTGGCGGACAAGATAATATTTCTGGTCTAGAAAATGTTGTCGGTTCTAGCTTTGGCGATCGCATTGAAGGTGACGATGGAGTTAATATAATCACCAGTGGTGCTGGCGATGATATTGTTTATGCCTTAGCTGGCGATGATATTGTTTATGCTGGCACAGATAACGACGAAGTACATGGTGGCGATGGTAAAGACATCCTTCGCGGCGAAGCTGGCAGCGATACCCTAGAAGGAAATGAAGGTGAAGATGTCCTCGACGGCGGGATTGATAGCGACCTTCTCTACGGCAACGCAGGCAACGACATTCTCTACGGCCGTGAAGGTGACGACATCATCGACGGCGGCACCGAAAATGACCTACTTTACGGCGAACAAGGCGATGACAAACTCTACGGCCGCGCCGACAACGACATCATCCAAGGCAACACCGGCGAAGACTACGCCGAAGGTGGCAGCGGCCGCGACTTCATCCAAGGCAATGAAGGCAACGACATCCTCTACGGGCAAGAGGGCAGCGACACGGTAGAAGGCAACGCCGACGACGATTTCATCGATGGCGGCAGCGGCCAAGATTTGCTTTCCGGCAATACCGGAGATGACAGAATTTACGGACAAGCTGGCAACGACATCATCCAAGGTAACGAAAACAATGACTGGCTGGAAGGTGGCGACGGCCAAGACATTATTGATGGCGGGGCCGACGACGATGATATTTACGGACAAGCAGGCGAAGACAACCTTTTCGGCAGTCAAGGCCAAGACTACATCGATGGTGGCGACGGCAAAGATACCCTGTTTGGCGGCTTCGATGATGACGTACTTTTAGGTCAAGCCGGCGATGACACTCTCAACGGCAACGCTGGCAATGACGAATTATTTGGCGGTACTGGCGATGACTCGTTAATCGGAGAAATCGGCGATGACTTAATTGACGGGGGAGAAGGAGTCGATCTCGTTAATTACAGAAATTCCCCCAGTGGCGTTATCGTTAATATTGACGAAAATAGCGACTACGACAACAACACCAACCAACGTTTCAAAGAATTCGTCACCGCAGTTAATCCCAGCGAATATTACACCGAACTCGAACGGGATTTTGAAATTGCCGCTGGTACCGGTAAAGACGGTTTTGGCACTACCGATGCTTTGAGAAACTTAGAAGACATCATCGGTACTCGCTTTGAAGACATCCTAATTGGCAACCAAAAAGATAACCGAATTTGGGCATTAGAAGGCAACGATTTATTAATTGGCAATGCCGGCAATGACTCATTTTACGGCGGAGAAGGTATCGACATTCTCAGCTACCGCCGCGACCCCAACGGCGTTACTGTCAATTTACAAACAGGCGATGCTACCGACGGTTGGAAAGGCCAAGACAAAATTGCCGACATTGAAAACGTCGCCGGTTCTCGGCATGACGATAATATTACCGGCGACGATACCGTTAACGTTATCACTGGCGATGCTGGGGACGATCGCATTGACGGACTCGGCGGCAGCGACAAACTCTACGGCGAATTCGGCGACGACTTAATCTACGGCGGCGAAGGAGGCGACAGCATCTACGGCAACCAAGACCGAGACACCCTGTACGGCGAAGCCGGTCAAGACTACATCCGAGGTGGCGATGCCGACGACTTAATCTACGCCGGTAGCGATGACGACACCGTTGCCGGAGACGCCGGTTACGGCAACGACACCATTTTTGGCGAAACAGGCAAAGACTTACTCTACGGCGGCGCTGGCGACGACTTTGTGTACGGCGGCGAAGACAAAGACACCATCTACGGCGAAGGCGAAAACGACAAACTCTACGGAGAAGCAGACACCGACCTCATCTACGGCGGCACCGGCGACGACTTTGTGTACGGCGGCGACGACCAAGACACCCTCATCGGCGAAGCCGGCAACGACACTCTCGCAGGCGATGCAGGCGACGACACCCTAGACGCCGGAACAGGCAACGACCTACTCTACGGCGGCAGCGGCAAAGACACCCTAAATGCCGGCCTCGGCAACGACCAACTTTACGGCGGCGACGATGCCGACATCCTCCTCGCCAAAGAAGGCGACGACAACCTCTACGGCGAAGCGGGCGACGACAGCCTCGACGCAGCCGAAGGCAACGACAACCTCTACGGCGGCGACGGCAAAGACATTCTTGATGCCGGAGTTGGCAACGACCAACTTTGGGGTGGTCAAGACGATGACACGTTATACGCCAAAGCAGGCGACGACAAACTGTTTGGCGAAGCGGGCAACGACTCACTCAACGCAGCAGAAGGAAACGACAGTCTCTACGGCGGCGACGGCAAAGATATCCTCGATGCCGGAGTTGGCAACGACTACCTCTGGGGTGGTCAAGACGACGATACTTTATATGCCCAAGCTGGCGATGACTACCTGTTTGGCGAAGGCGGCAACGACAGCCTCGATGCAGCCGAAGGCAACGATTCCCTTTACGGCGATCGCGGCAAAGACTTTCTCAATGCTGGCGCAGGCAACGATTACCTCTGGGGAGGTCAAGACGACGACACTTTATCAGCCCAAGCTGGCGACGATTACCTCTACGGCGAAAACGGCGATGACATCCTCGATGCTGGCGAAGGCAACGATTCCCTCTACGGTGGCGACGGCAAAGACATTTTAGATGCTGGAAGTGACAATGACTATCTGTGGGGAGGTCAAGGCGATGACACTTTATCAGCCAAAGCCGGCGATGACAACTTGTTTGGGGAATCTGGCAATGACATCCTCGATGCAGCAGAAGGCAACGATTCCCTCTACGGCGGCGACGGCAAAGACACCTTGTTCGGTCAAGCTGGCAACGACTTATTGCAAGGCGGTTTCGGCGACGACTCACTTTTAGCAGGCGACGGCAACGATACCCTTCTCGGTCAAGCTGACAGCGACACTCTCTACGGCTTCGGTGGCGATGACATCCTGGAAGGCAACTCAGGAACAGACCGACTTTTTGGCGAACTCGGCAACGATACTCTCAATGGCGGTACTGAAAACGATACCCTCGAAGGTGGCGACGGTAACGACAGTCTCGACGGCGGTGATAATAACGACAGTCTGTTCGGACAATTCGGTGATGATACGGTTATCGGCAACCGCGGCGATGACATTGTTGACGGCGGTTCCGGCAATGATTTGCTTCAGGGGAACGAAGGGCGCGATCGAATTTACGGTCAATCCGGCCTCGATACCCTGTTCGGCGGCGACGATAGCGACACCCTTTGGGGAGGAGACGACGCTGACAACTTGCTGGGAGAATCCGGCAGGGATACCCTGTTCGGCGGTTTCGGCAACGACCAACTCGACGGCGGCGAAAATAGCGACAGTCTCTACGGGGAAGGTGGCGATGATACCCTAGCCGGCGGAACAGAGGACGATTTCGTGGACGGCGGTACCGAAAACGATACTCTCTCCGGCAATGACGGCAGTGACAAATTATACGGCCGCCAAGGCAACGACTTGTTAGAAGGCAATGCCGATAACGACCAACTGTGGGGTGGCGATAACGACGATACGCTGTTAGGACAAACTGGAGACGACCAACTGTGGGGCGAATCGGGCAATGACAGCCTTGATGGTGGCGAAGGGGCCGATCGACTTTTCGGTCAAGTCGGCAAAGATACCCTCTCCGGTAACATTGGCGACGACTACTTAGAAGGTGGCGCAGACGATGATAGCTTAACTGGCGGCGAAGGGCGCGATCGCATTTACGGAAATGACGGCAACGACATCGCCGACGGCAACAGCGGCGACGACTACATCGACGGCGGCGCTAACAACGATACTTTAGCAGGGGGTGAAGGGGGCGATCGCATCTTCGGTCAAGCTGGCAACGACAGCCTCGAAGGCAACGACGACAACGACTTCCTCGATGCTGGGACAGGCAGCGACACCCTGTGGGGGCACGACGGCGACGACGAACTCTACGGCCGAGAAGACCTTGATTTCATCGACGGCGGCCGCGGCAGCGACCAAATCTACGGCGGAGACGCAGCCGACACCCTCCTCGGACAAACCGGAGAGGATAACATCGACGGCGGTTCCGGCGCAGACTCAATTCTCGGCAACGACGACAACGACAACATTTGGGCACAAGCCGGCAACGACTCGATTTACGGTGGCGCTGGCAACGACAACATTTGGGGCAACGAAGACGACGACCTGATTTTTGGAGAAGCAGGCGAAGACAAAATCGACGGCGGTTCCGGCTACGACAGCATCGACGGCGGCGCCGGCAACGACGAACTCTTCGGCGGTACGGGCAACGACCAATTATTAGGAGGTGTCGGCAACGACAAAATTGACGGCAGCATCGACGACGACAAACTCTTCGGAGGTAGTGGCAACGACTTGATGTTTGGCAGTCAAGGGCAAGACACGATGTTGGGCGAAGTCGGCGAAGACACTCTCTACGGCGGCGACGAAATTGACCTGATGGACGGCGGCGCGAGTAACGACTTGGTTGTGGGCGACTCCGGCGACGACATCCTCACAGGCGATTCCGGCGACGACACCCTCGCAGGCGGCAGCGGCAACGACTTGATGGGAGGAGGTAACGGCGATGACTTGCTGTTTGGCGAATGCGACGACGACACCATGCTGGGAGGTGCCGGTAACGACACCATCGACGGCGGTTGCGGCAACGACTTGCTAACCGGGGAAGCCGGCAGCGACAACCTCTTGGGCAACGAAGGCGATGACAGTCTCGATGGCGGCAGCAGCAACGATACCCTCGATGGCGGAAATGGGAACGACTTCTTAAACGGTGACAGCGGCAATGACAGCCTGAACGGTAACGATGGCGATGACAGTCTCTACGGCGGCGAAGGAAACAACGTGCTCAAAGGCGGCAACGGCCAAGATTCGCTGATTGGAGGCAGCAGTTCCGACATATTTGTGCTATCGCCAAGTTCGGGACTTGATAACATTTTCTACTTCCAGGGCGATCGCGATTACTTCGGACTCGCACAAGACCTCACTTTTGACCAATTGCAAATCGTTCAAGGCGGCGAAAATTATACTAACGATGCCTTGATTAGCATCGCAGGCACCGGCGAACATTTAGCTTGGGTGAAAGATACTCAATTTAGTGCGATCGACAGTTCTCGGTTTATTTCCATCACCCCCGGAGTCCCGCTGCCTGGAGTTTTCAATACTCCTTCGCCTGTCGATTCTTTAACTGGCGAACCAGTTGATAGTGAGGATGATGAGTTGATCGATCACAGTTCTACCGCTGGCTTATCAAACACGACTGCAACAGTAATGAGTCAGCCAAACAGCACGACTACTGAATCAATTAGCCAGTCAAACAGCACGACTACTGAATCAATTAGCCAGTCAAACAGCACGACTACTGCATCAATTAGTCAGCCAAACAGCACGACTACTGCACCAGCAGCCATAAGTTTCCTACCGCTAACAACAGCTACTAATCCAGGTAGTTTGACAGTAACTTCTGTGACAACTACTACCGATGACATCTTGCTGAATGGCGGTTCAATTCCAACTATGAACAGCTTTAACGGCATCGATGATGACATTCTCATCTACGACTCTAACAGCTTGTTAACATCTCTAACCAGCGCTCAAACTCAGCCAATTATTCCTTTGCAAGCCGCGAGTGTTGGTAGTGCGATCGATCCTACTGCTAATCCTTCTACTAAGGAAGCTGATCTCTTACTCAATGCGAATCCGAGTCCCATTCAGCTACCAACAAGTAGCGATTTAAGTGGCACTTCTACCTTGTAGTAACTCTAGGTTTGGTTGAGGGCGATCGAATCGATAAAAACCCGGTTTCTTGAAGAAACCGGGTTTTTTGCAGTTTTTGCGGCTTGTCATACCAAATCCGGGTTAGCTATCCCCGCGATCGATGGTATGATGCGTCGCTCGTTCTAACGTTGCTGTTCAGCGGCTGCCAATAACCTTTCGTGCCTAACTTGATGACGTTGATTCGGTCGGGTGCAAGCGAGTTGTTATGCGGCGGAACTAGCAGACTTTATGCCTTTGTTTTTAGTAGGGAAGCAATTTCAATCATTAATTTTCGGCGCTCTGGCTGCATATAATCAAGATTTGCTGACCAGTTCAAAATATCTATAATTTCTGCTGATTTACTGGGAGCAAATTGATTGTTTGTGACCACTCTTCTTAGTGCCAATAAAGCAGCGTATTGCGTGTAGGGCATCTCCATAATACCAACTGCTCTAGAAACTAACAAATTTATATAATCAGTTGATGTGTTCCACTCAAGGTGCTTGTAAGCAGACAAACGCTCTCCGCCCTTGTGGCTATTTAGTCTTTCCTGAACTGGAAAATTTATAACTTTAGGAATTAAAGTCCACATTGTTGAGGAAATTTCGTGCATTAATTTTGTGCGGTTATGTCCATAGGGCATTTCATCTCTAACCCTATCGTAATACCCAGCCAATTGATCTATCCGCTTCAATGCTTCCGTTGAATCTATATCGCTCGCAGGATCGACGAAAGCTATGGCATCTCGATAGCGTCCCTCAAGCTGCTGCTGCGTTTCCTGAGATGTTAGATTTATAGCTCCAATATCTGATATTTTTTCTTCGTATTTTTCTGATGCTTCTTGAACACCGTATTTTAGTTTAATTCTCAGTAGATTAGTCTCAATTTCCTCAATACCTTGTTCGCGCAACCAATTTAAAGAACCTTGCATTTGCGGAACTTGAGAAATAATCCAAGGAAGTAAAATAGGAATCCAAAAAAGAAAGAGAAGAACTAAAGTTACCGATGTAACCTTTAATTCAACTGAAAAACTCCAAATATTGCTGTTAACTTTATCCGATTTCAGAGAAATACTGAGTACGCTTAATATGATTAAGATAATGATAGTAATCGAGTATTTTTTTCTTAAAGAAGAGGAAAGACCCGAATTGATACTCAATCGCTCATCTTGATTAATGTTTCGATTTGAATTTCTATTCATACAATACCACACCACACTTTGCACTAGCGGTTTAACTTTGAACAATCTGAAGGCCTTCTACTCTACCTTAACTCAACAACTAAACCACCCCGATCGCCCTGCCGGTGAGAAAAAGTGACATAATTTTGTAAAGACTTGCAAATGGTAAATTGTCTAGCTAGAAGAAAAAGCGATCGCGTGTCTATCAGTCACAATACCGGAAATCACTACTCACCCGCTCCATCACACCGCCGAAAGAAGCCGCTACATTATAACCGATGCGGATGCCAAAGAGTCGTGCATACGGAGACTTTGCTTGGAGGTTTTTAGCTGCTTGTAGCCCTGTTCGATCGACTTCACAGTCACCTGTCTCAACATTGATGATGACCATTTTGCCAATATTTTCCTCTATCTCAACCTTCTTACGAATTCCGCCCTCATAGATTCGATAGGCACGTTTCGCAACTTCTTCATTGCTCAACAGGATTGCTTGCATAGGTTGACTCGCGATCGCTAGGCTTTTCTGTGAATCCCTCCATGATAGCGGACGGACAAGCAGGGCGATCGTTGCGGTTAATTCAGTAAATTTGTTTTATTTTCCCAAAAGCAACTCTAACCCATAATAATATGTAACGGAAAAACCTATTACTCTTGTGACTAAAAGCAAGGAAAAACCGATGGCTTAATATCGATTAATGCCCGCAAAGTACCACCACATACAAGTAGTTGTTTCCCTAAACCGCGTTCATTTAGAAAACTATAAAAATCCTGATGCAGCATTAACAAAACTCCTTGAACGTTGCAGTCCACACCCAAGGTAAAAAACCCGGTTTCTTTCGTCGGAGTGCGTAAGTCCTGTACTGAATTAATCGCAAATGTAAAGTCTTGTTACAATTGACTTGACACCAGGAACTAAATCTATAGAATCGCTGACTATAATTGGGTAAAAAATAAATTTGTAGGGGAAATTCCATGCAGAAACTAACTCGAATTTTATTCACTACAGCTTTAACCCTAAGTATTTTGTGTTTTCCCACAGCAGCTTTCGCCAAAGCTAAAATTCAGATAGCCATCCTTTTAGATTCTAGTAATAGCATGGATGGACTGATTGACCAGACTCGTACTCAACTTTGGCAAGTTGTTAATTTTTTAACTAAAGTAACCAAAGATGGCGAAGTTCCAGAGTTAGAGGTTGCCCTTTACCATTATGGTAATGACAGCTTACCTTCTTCGGAAGGTTTTGTCAGATTATTAACTGGATTTACTCGTGAATTAGATTTAGTTTCCGAAAAGCTATTTAGTATCAAAACCAACGGCGGTCAAGAATATGCTGGCTGGGTAATTCGTTCGGCAATGCAAGAATTAAACTGGAGTAAAAATCAGGAAGATTTTCGCGTGATTTTTATTGCGGGTAATGAACCATTCGATCAAGGCCCAATACTTTGGAATCAATCTGTCAATCTCGCTGTCAAAGGAGATACCCTCGTTAATACAATCTACTGTGGTTCAGCCGAAAGTCAGGAGCGACAACTTTGGGTATCAGGAGCAGATTTAGCAAAAGGCAGTAGCTTCAACATTAATCAAAACCAACAAATTGTGGTAATTAAGTCTCCTTACGACGACGAAATTTCTACTTGGAATACTAAACTCAATCAAACCTACATTCCCTACGGTAGAGAAGGAAGAATAGGACAACAACGTCAAGCAGTTGAAGATAGTAATGCTGGCAGCAATACGGTTTTGCGTAGTGCGTCCAAAGCTTCTGAATACTATGATAATGCTTCTTGGGACTTGCTGGATGCCCTCGAAAACGGAACAGTTAAACTAGAGGCAATATCAGATGATAATTTACCAGAAATCATGCGAGGGATGACCCTAACAGAAAAAAGAGCATATGTAGCTGGAAAGAAAACCGAAAGAGAAGCAATTAAAAAGACGATCCGCGACTTATCTCAAAAGCGTGCAGCATATATTGAACAACAGCGCCAATCTAGTACCAATAGCGGTGAAAATACTCTCGATCGCGTAATAATTCAAAGTCTCCGCCAGCAACTAGCAGCTAAAGGATTCAAGCTTCAGTAGTTCTTTGAGTCCCCTAGCATCTTAAAAATTCCATCTGCGTTAATTTGCTCCCCTCTGAGACTAAAGATTTTCCCTTACCCAATTTCTAAAGGCTTGAATGGCTTGGCTGCTGCCAGAAACACGACTCTGCTGGACGTACCGATTCACCAACTCAATAATTGGGATACCTGGAAAAGCGGAACTAACATCAGATTCTACATATTGTCCGTCTTGCAAAACATTAATCTGTAGCTCTTGTCGTGTGTATCGCCAGAGTTCTGGCACTCCGAGAATCTGATAATTATCCAACTGAGTGCGAGAGGTGAGGTCAATTTCTATGGCTAAGTCCGGTGGCGGATCGACACTCATATCCAGGCGATTTTTACCGATAACCGCTGCTTGATTTTGAATGTAAAAACAGCTATCCGGTTCAATGGCTTGAGTCATGCGTTCGTTCTTCAAAGTTGTCGAACCCAATGACTCATAATTAATACCTCGTTCGCTCAACAAAATTTTTACCATGTCGCCAATAATTTCCTTGGCTTTTTCATGTTCGGGTAGGGGAACCATAATTTCTAACCGTCCGTTACTGTAGGAAAGCCTGGAAGTCCGACGCTCTCCCAATTCAGCTAAGATACCTTCCAATTGCTGCCAGCTAACCCCCTCCAGGAGTAATTGCTGACCGGGTTGAATCCTCAATTGTCTTAACTCTAATAGCATAATTGTCAATCTATTTTCTCTACGAAATAGCGACTCCGCAAAACACTAGATAACGATATTTTTTGGTAAAACCGCCCGTTGTATGGTGCGTCGCTGCGAGATTTTTGAGCTTCCCAAGTAGATTGTTGATAGCGACGCACCCGAAGGTACAGCGTATTACAGGTTGATGAAGTGTAGGGGCAAAGGCTTTCCCCGTGTCTAACCGGGGATAGAACGATAGGCGGGGTACTTCATAAACGTGGAATCTGCTGTATCTACTACTTCCCCGCAGGTAAAGACAACTGAGGCGAAGTTTTAGCATAGCTTCCATTCTCAGGAATCATTGTCGGTTCCTGCGAAAGCAAAAACTCGCGAATTACCCTAGCAACTGCTCTTTGAGCTAAACCGCCGACTACTTTCTGCCCCATGTTCTGCACTTGGGGTTTCACCAACAACTGCGGAAGAAGCTGCAATACTTTCATCGTGTCAAAACCGGGAGTTGATTGCAAAATATCCCAAATCCGCTTGATGTGTTCTAAGTTTTTTTGTTCAGTTGGTGAAACCACAGGTTGATTTGCCTTGACTCCAAACCATTCGCCGACTACTGCTTTGGCGTTAGCAAAGGCGTTGCTGGAAAGTGTGTCGAGACTTTTGACTAATTCGAGGACAATACGATCGCGAATGAAATCTCCTCTTTCGGAAAATAAATATTCTAATGCTTGGTTCAAGAGTTTGCTGACATCGTAATCCTCGCTCTCGCGGGCATTTTTGAGCAAGTTTTCTAAGCGGTTCCAGCGGAATTCGCCGTGTTTGAACAGCAAATCTTGCAGGGATGCTCTCAATTCCGGTGCCGGGTCGCTCAACAGCCGTTTTGCGACATAAGGATAAGCTTTGCTGAGCACTTTGAATTCTGGATCGACATTAATTGCAATCCCTTCTAAGGTGACGAGCGATCGAATAATCAAAGCATAGTAAGCTGGAACTCGGAAAGGATATTCGTACATCACCGCCGAAAGCTCGTCAGTAATGCTTTTGAAATTCAGTTCGGCAACGCTAGCACCCAAAGCATTGTTAAATACACCCGCCAAAGCTGGAATAATGGGCGTTAAATCGGTGTCTGGCGTTAAAAACTCCAACTTCACGTAATCTTTTGCTAAACCTTCAAAGTCGCGGTTCACCAAATGCACCACAGCTTCCAACAAGCCGTACCGCTGATAAGGTTTAACTTCGCTCATCATCCCGAAATCGAGATAAGCTAATTGACCGTCAGGAGTTGCCAAAAGATTGCCGGGATGCGGGTCGGCGTGAAAGAAACCGTGTTCTAGGAGTTGTCTGAGAGAGCACTGCACCCCCACTTCAATTAAGTAAGGAGCGTCGATTCCTTGAGCTTTAACGGCTTCTAAATTCGTGAGTTTGATGCCGGTGATCCACTCCATTGTTAAGACGCGGCGGCGGGTATATTCCCAGTAGATGCTGGGAACGTAAATGTCTTTGATGTGTCCGTAGAGTTGGGCAAACCGTTCGGCATTGTGACCTTCGTGGGTGTAGTCCATTTCTTCGTAAATGCGCTCGCCCAATTCGTCCATAATGCCTGCGAGGTCACTGCGAATTATTTTGAAGTTGTTTTGTGCCCAAACTGCAAGACGCCGCAGGATGTAGATATCTAAGCCGATGTTTTCGGCTAAACCCGGTCGCTGGACTTTGATTGCGACTGTTTCTCCGGTTTTGAGTTTGCCTTTGTAGACTTGTCCCAGAGATGCTGCTGCGATCGGATCTGGGCTGATTTCTGCGTAGATGTCTTTGGGGTGGGCTCCCAATTCTTCTTGGATAAATTGATATGCTACTTCGTTCGGAAATGCTGGCAATTGGTCTTGCAGCGTTGTTAGTTCTTCTAAATATGCGGGCGGTACTAAGTCGGGGCGTGTTGAGAGTGCTTGTCCGATTTTGATGAAAGCTGGGCCGAGTTGGCCGAGAATTTCCCGCAGTCGGACGGCGCGGCGCTTTTGGTTGGTGGCGGTACGACCTGTTTTGCCGTCCAACCACACACTGAAGGCAAAGCTAAAAAATGTCCAAACAACGCTCGACAGCCTTCCCCAGACTTGTAGAGGTCGATTTCGGTACAGGGCTGCGATCGCCACTGGATCGTACCGAACAGTATCTCCGGCCAACTCGAAAGCTATGTCTCTGGCGGATTTTAGCCGATCGTCCGCTACGATCTCCGTCTCTAGTGATACTGGTACTGCTTGCAGGGGAATGGTGTTTGCATCTTGGAGATTGCCGAGTACAGCCTGAGTCCCTGAATTTGTATAAGTTTGCGGGGAGGCTGGCGATACTGTCTTGACATTCATAAATCAGACCTAGTGTGAAGCATTGTAAATATATTGTAACAATTTAAGGAAGAATACCCTTCTTCCTTCTTATATACTTACTCGCCGCTGGATCTTTTGAGTCGATCGCGAATTCCTGATAGTTGCGATTGGCTGCTGACGGGCGATCGAGGTTGGGGCATTTCGGTATCGGGCCAGTTCGGTAAATCGTTACAGGCACAGGACTCAGGCGGCATTCCGGCTTGGTGGAACACTACGGGCATAGCGCAGCGCGCGCAGGGACTGATTTCCCAAGCTGGTGTCAGCAGTTGGGCAATTGTTTCGTTTGTGCCTTCGAGGTAACAGTCTCCGCTGTCGCGGGAGATGATTTTTTGCCAGCACTCTTCAAATTCCTGGCTGTAGCGATCGCCCGCATTTACCGATTTGGGCAGCAGCGCTTCGGAACCGTTGCGAATTAATACTTTTTTGCCTAACTGAAACCAGTAAGCAATATATTTTCTTACTTCACTCTCTGATGCCATAATTTTTAGTCTACCCTTCTACTAATTGATTATTTTAGACTTGGAATTTTCAATTATCACTCTTTCTTAAGAGACATTTTATATTTGACATAATTTCAAAATTTGGCTGTTCTTGATGTCAAATTGTTGGGCTTTTACCTCTAGAGAGTATGTTTTTTGACTGAATTTATGTGACTGTTGAGTTTTCAATTTTAGTAAAAATTATACCTGATTTTCAGTAAAAATTGTCGTTCGGGAAACCGATATTTTTTCTCCCTTGTCGATCGCGACTCCGGCTGTTAATTTTTCGCTGCGGGCGGCAGCGGGGTGCCGAGAGCCCTTAGATCCAAAGCGTAACCTCCGGTGGCGAGATAAACATTATCGGCGATCGCCCCGATGCGGCGCACGAGAGTGCCGAGGCGATCGCGAAACAGCCGCCCCGCCGGATAAGCAGGCACAACGCCCCATCCGGTTTCTTCGCCTACCAAAATTACATCGGCCGCCGCCGACTTCAAACTAGCTAGCAAATCTTGCTGTACAGTCGCCCAAACAGCAGCTTCTTGTTCCAAAAGATTTGCCGTCCAAGTTCCCAGGGAATCAATCAACAAGCAATCTGAGGGCTTGCCGGCTTGCACGACTGCCGATAATTCGATCGGCACTTCTAGAGTTGCCCAATCCACAGGACGGCGATTTCGGTGCTGTTCGAGGCGACGAAGCCACTCCAAATCCGCTTCATCAACCCGGCCAGTAGCCACATAGATTACTTGTTTTCCAGAACCCGCCGCCAGAGTTTCAGCCCATTCACTTTTGCCGCTTCTGGCCGGCCCAGTTACTAAGATTAATTGTCTCGATGCAGTCGGTTCTGAGTTAGTCATTAGTCAGTCGATTTTAGATTTTAAATTTTAGATTTTAGATTTACTCCACAACAAATGATTTTGGGAGATTGAAGTTTGGTTAATTTTTTTGGGCTGCTGGCGACTAATGTCGGGGGCTTGTATCCTTTCTTTGGGCGGGGTCACATACAAAGGATTAAACATAATTCCCAATTGCCAATTCCCAATTACCAATTACCAATTACCAATTATGATTTAAACTGCCAACTACCAAATGCTTTTTAAGCGATAATAGCATTGTTGAGACAATATCAGAGTCAGTCGATCGAGAACCCCCGTATTTCGCAAGCTGTTATTTATGCCAGACGATCCTCAGATATCAGCGATTATTTGCACCCACAATCGCGCCGCCTATTTAGGTGGGGCGATCGACAGCTTGCTGGTACAGGATTTTCCCGACAACTTTGAAGTAGTAGTAGTGGATAACGCTTCTAGCGATTATGCCAGCCCCGAAAGTACGACTTCGCGCACCCGCGAGGTGGTAGAAGCAAGGCTGGGCGATCGGCGCCTCAAGTACGTCTGGGAACCCGAAATCGGTCTGTCAGTAGCCCGGAACACCGGCGCTAAGCAAGCTCGCAGCGAAATATTAGCTTATCTCGACGACGACGCTATGGCCGATCCGAATTGGCTCAGGGTGCTGCACAGCGCTTATCAAAGCAATCAAAAACTCGCCGTAGCCGGCGGCAAAGTAAATTTGCTCTGGCCTTCGGGAGTCCGCCCGCCCGAATGGCTGTCACCGGGATTAGCCCAGAACTTGGGAGCATACGATTTAGGCGATACTTGTCTGTACGTGACTGCTGCCGGTTTGACTCCCAGGGGGGTAAACTACTCAATCCGGCGCGCTTTTCTCGAACAAATTGGCGGTTTCGATGTCAAACTCGGTAGAGTCGGCAAAAAGTTGCTGTCAAATGAAGAATTGCGCGCGACAGAATTAGCATTAGAGTTAGGTTGGCAAGTAGTTTATCTACCGGAGGCCTTGGTGCTTCACCATGTTGCAGCAGAAAGGCTCAACAAAGCTTGGTTTCTAGGGCGCGGGTGGTGGCAAGGCATCAGCGAGTGTTATCGCGAACAATTGTCCGATCGAGCCGGTATTGCTCAGCTTGGGCGGGGGGGTGAAAGAATCTTGAGGGGTGTCTGGAAGTGTTTTAAATATATTAGAGATCCGGGGCTGCGCTTTGAAAATTTCGTTTTTGCCTGGGGTCAAATCGGTTATTTGAGCGCAGCCGTCGGCGGCCTGATTTTTGCACCGAAATCGACCAGCAGGCATTAGGCTATAGGCAATATCCCTCGCTGCTCAAGTCGTCGGCGCCGCTGTGCCGATCGCATTTCATCCACCAAAACTCGACCGCATTTAGGTTCAAGCACTCGATTATGACATCTAGTTCATCCAAGATTCCGGTTTCAGTTCTCATTCCGGCAAAAGACGAAGAACTTAATCTACCAGCGTGTCTGGCCAGCATTGCCAGGGCGGATGAAGTTTTCATGGTTGATTCCCAAAGCAGCGATCGCACGGTAGAAATTGCCATCAGTACCGGTGCAAAAGTAGTGCAATTCTACTTCGACAACCGCTGGCCGAAAAAGAAAAATTGGTCTTTGGACAATCTGCCCTTTAGCAACGAATGGGTATTAATTGTCGATTGCGACGAGCGCATTCCCCCGGAACTTTGGGACGAAATCGCGCAGGCGATCGAAGACCCCAATTTTGACGGCTACTACCTCAACCGCAAAGTCTTATTTTTAGGTCAGTGGCTGCGTTACGGCGGCCGGTATCCCGACTGGAATTTGCGTTTGTTCAAACATCAAAAAGGCCGTTACGAAAATCTCGGCACTGAATCCGTCCCCAATACTGGCGACAACGAAGTTCACGAACACGTCATTTTAGCCGGTCAAGTCGGCTACTTAAAAAATGACATGATCCACGAGGATTACCGCGATTTATTTCACTGGATTGAACGGCACAACCGCTATTCTAATTGGGAAGCTCGCGTTTATTACAATATTATTGAAGGGCGCGACGACAGCGGCACAATTGGCGCTAACTTATTTGGAGATGCGGTTCAGCGAAAGCGATTTCTCAAAAAAGTTTGGGTGTGGCTGCCTTTTAAACCAACGCTCAGATTTATTTTATTTTACTTCATTCAGCTCGGATTTTTGGATGGAAAAGCTGGCTATATTTATGCAAGGTTATTGAGTCAATACGAGTATCAAATTAATGCAAAACTTTACGAGTTGCGCTGTTGTGGCGGTCAGTTGAATGTGGCAGAATCTCAGCCGCCTCAGTCGCCGCCAGTAGTTATCAGTCAGGAGACAGAAGTGAAATTGCCGTAAGAATATCTGTTAGTCCGCGCGGACGAAAGTTTGTGTAGCCGGAGTTTCAACCGCCGGGTTTCTGCACAAAAGAAGTACAATAATTATGGCAAAATAAGAATTACTCATTTAATCGATCGCCCTTATCCCAATGGCTATCGTTTGGCATTTACCCAGGATTACCATTAACACTGGTACTTATTTACATAAGCACGAAAAAACAGGATAATTTTTGTCAGGATTGCTAAAGGCAGATCGCAGTAAAGCCAGCCCAGTAATGAGGTTCAGCCAAGGAAAACGGCTTGCGATTCTGTGCGCCATTCAGAGGAGCTTGATGGCGAGTTCGTTCGTTTGGGGGCGCTTACTCAAATGTTTGATCGATTTCGGGTTTGAGGTCTTGTAAGACGGCTTCGAGCTTCTGTGAGGTCTGATTCCGCAGCCATTTTTGTGCCTCATTGAGAGCAGTAACGGTTGACAAAGTTTTTATGTTTTTATAGAACCCAATCCGTTGATTCTTTGACGGTAGGCTTCTGCCAGATTATTTTGCGTCACGGCCCAATATTCGGGAAAAGCATCAGGGGTGAGGACGGATAATGCAGCAGTGTAAGATGCGATCGCCATTTCGATATTCTGTGCTTTCTCTCCCCTGATTCTGTTACTGTAGGCATTTGCCAGATTATTTTGCGTCATAGCCCATTTTTCGGGAAACGCCTCGCGGGTGCGGACGGTTAATGCAGCAGTGTAATATCCGATCGCCAGTTCGATATTCTCTGCTTTATCTCCCCTAATTCTGTTACGGTAGGCTGCTGCCAGATTATTTTGCGTCGCAGCCCAATCTTGGGGAAAGGCATCGCGGGTGTAGACGGTTAATGCAGCAGTGAAATATCCGATTGCCATTTCGATATTCTCTGCTTTCTCTCCCCTAATTCTGTCACAGTAGGCTGTTGCTAGATTATTTTGCGTCATAGCCCATTTTTCGGGAAAGGCCTCGCGAGTGCGGACGGTTAATGCAGCAGTGAAATATCCGATCGCCATTTCGATATTCTCTGCTTTCTCTCCCCTAATTCTGTTACGGTAGGCTTCTCCCAAATTATTTTGTGTCAGAGCCCAATATTCGGGAAAAGCATCACGGGTGAGGACGGATAATGCACCAGTGTAAAATGCGATGGCATTTTCGATATTCTGTGCTTTATCTCCCCTGATTCTGTCACTGTAGGCAATTGCCAGATTATTTTGCGTCATCGCCCATTTTTCGGGAAAGGCCTCGCGGGTGCGGACGGATAATGCAGCAGTGAAATATGCGATGGCCAGTTCGATATTCTCTGCTTTCTCTCCCCTGATTCTGTTACGGTAGGCTTCTCCCAGATTATTTTGCGTCGCTGCCCAATTTTCGGGAAAGGTATCGCGGGTGTAGACGGTTAATGCAGCAGTGCAAGATGCGATGGCCAGTTCGATATTCTCTGCTTTCTCTCCCCTGATTCTGTTACTGTAGGCAATTGCCAGATTATTTTGCGTCGCTGCCCAATTTTCTGGAAAGGCATCGGGAGTGTAGACGGTTAATGCAGCAGTGAAATATGCGATGGCCAGTTCGATATTCTCTGCTTTCTCTCCCCTAATTCTGTATAAGTAGGCATTTGCTAGATTATTTTGCGTCGCCGCCCAATTTTCGGGAAAGGCATCGCGGGTGTAGACGGTTAATGCAGCAGTGAAATATGCGATCGCCCTTTCCAAGTTACTCGCACGATCGCCTTGACGATATTGTTGGTAAAGATTCCCCAGTCGCCCCAAAGCAGCCGCCTCTCGTAAGCCATCTTTCAAATTCCTAGCAATTTCTAAAGACTGCTGATAGGGTTCAAATACCCGTTCCCACAATCCTAAGTCACGGTAAATATCACCTAACTGTAACAAAGTGTCAGATTGCGCCTGGGGTAAGTTCAATTTTTCTTGTAAGGCAAGTGACTTGTCAAAGAAATGAATTGCCCGATCGATCTCCTGTGAACGATCCTGTGCTTGGCGCGTCTTTACCCGATTTGCATAAGCATTAGCAACTCGATTGTATAGGGTTGCTAATGCAGGAGTTTCCCTAGCTTGTTTCTCCAGATTTTCAACCTGTTCTAACAGTTCATCTAGGGGTAAACTCAGTCTTCTCTCTGGTTCAATCAGCAGAGAACTTTCCCCAGCCCTGTTATCCACACCCGTTTCTGGCACCGCAGGCGACACAAATCGAAATACGCCACTCCGCCAACTCCAAAAATCCGGCGCTTCCAGACTCAAGCGAGTCAGAATATTTGGTGTTACCCAAAGTACGATCGGAAAAGGAAACTCCCGCAACCCCTCCCGCGTCCATTGCAAATAGCCGAAAAAACGGCTTAACTCCGACTGATGGTTAGAGTCAGCTTGTGACACGCTATCCATCAAAGCCTCGGTTCCCGTTACAGTAATTGCGCCTGATGCGTGGGGCGCTTTTAACTCTGGGCGATCGTTGACAAGTTCCTCCAAAGCCGCTCTCAGGCTAGGTTCTTTTTGATTCAAAACCGCGCGATAACAGGGGATATGGGGAGCAAGTTCTGCCTCGTAACGATTAATAATCTGGGTTTGAAAATCTCCCGGTTTACAGGAGGCAATCAACAATGACAATACACCTTGACTTGCTTCAATTAAAGAGACAAGGCCGTCGTAACTATCCTCATTGATCGATCGATCGTCCGCGATCTCACTGTTGAGCATTTATGTCACTCCGATTAACCCGCGTTTATGCAATATTTCCTGAACTACTGGATGGACTCCAAACCACAAATCAGCATTGCGATATTCTAGGATGTAGAGGTTATGCAATAAATCTAAGAAATCCTGATCCATCCCATCGTTTGGTAAATAATTTTGGTATACATCCACTAGAATTTGATAACGGTTTTGTCCAAGGGGTTCTGTTAAATTAATCCGATATTCGGTAATAGCATCTTTTAAAATTTCCGACGTGATTATCAAATCTTGTTTCTCAGGTGTGCGACGTAACTGCCTCAAGCATAACCCACAGGACTGACTAGCCAAACGAATAAATTCCCGCAATGCCCCACCACTTTTGACGATCATCATCTGAGTTGCTTCCGGCTCAATCAAATGCTTGGGAAGTCGCTTGTAAAGAATTTGTTCAAATACTTTTACAGCTTCTCGGACAGGAGAAGCATTTGGAACTCTATCTTCTCCACGCGGAAACAACTTTGTCGCCCACATGGATTGAATCTTATTATTGGTAGCATTATGAATAATTCCTCGCAACGACATATCTCGTGTCGCTGCCATTGGAATTGTATAAATAATCCGAAACTGAGGCTGAAATAACGCACTGATATTATTTCTATAAACACGATCTACTATCTCTAAATCTAGTTTGTCAAGATCGTCAATTACGACCATAACTTCTTGTCCGCACGCCGCTTGAATCACACTAGCGATATCGTTAATGCGATCGACCAAATCTGAAATCCGTCTCGCAAACTCAGTCGTAATTTCCTCACGAATCACAGAGTTTGCCTTCAAAGTTGCTTTCAACTTAGCAAAGAATTTCACAAACCAAGCATTTACACCAGCTTCTCCACTTGTTTCTAGCTCAATGCTAGAATCAACTGAACTTCCCTCAGTTCGAGTATGCTTGCTAAACCACTGATAAAAAGCTTTTTTTGTTTTAGAACCGATTTTGATATGGCGTTCTTCTGCTGCTTCCATAAGCTGTACTGCCATAGCAAACAAAATATTGACATGATTCACATCTGACATTTCAATCAGGTCAGAGATGGAAAAGAACACGACAAAGTAGCGATTCTGCGTGTGCTGACAAAATTGACCCAGCAATGTTGATTTGCCTGACCCGCGATGCCCCGTAAAAATAATTTTGTTATTGTCCTGTGAGCAATCTTCAACCAAATGCTCCAACTCTTCTAAAATCTCAGTACCATATTCCACATGAAATTTATTCAGTTGCTCTGGGGTGATCAAAGGAAGTAACTGAAGATTCTGGAAGGCTGTTCGGAAGGATTCCAGGCGGTCGTTGGTCATAGGAAATATTATATATGGACTATAATTCTTAGTTTATCACAATGCCCTGTAATCTCACCCCTCTACTGCTCATTCTTGGCTTTTCCTTTCCGGTCTCTGCCAACTGTGCCGCTACTTTCTTGAAACTTGCAGAAACCCCACCCAATCCAGCCGTTCTGAGTTGCCTGTCAAATCTGGGTTTCTTCACGGTTGAGGCAATTCAGCAGGGCGTGAATTAATTGCAGATAGACTTGAGTGCGGTTTTATTCCATTGTGATAAGTTGTCAATCACACCAATGTTTATTTTATCATAATTAGGGGCTGGTTCTCCCGATCGCTTCACAATATTTTGATTCTTACCGCAGATTGACACAGATGAAGAGATGTTATTTGATAAGTTCTTCGAGGGATGGAAAAAGCAATTTTTCAGCGTTCACTTTTTCGCAATCGCAAGGCTGTTGATTTGCGGATATTGCTGATACTTTTCCCAGCAGCAATTGGATGCTTTCGATTAGCAATGGTAGAGTTAATAAAATAATTGATGCCGATACCAGCAAGCTAATTAAGCCGTCAGCCCAATTCCAGTGCAGCCACGCGACGGCGATCGCAGCTAAAATTACTCCAACCGACGAAAATATGTCGGCAACTGCGTGGAGAAACGCGCTTTTGAGGTTCAAGTCGCCGTGACAGCAGGAATGCAAGCAGCAAGCATTAATCGAGTTGATGCTTAAACCGACTATGGCGGTAATTAACATCGGCATCCCTTCTACTTCCGGGGTTGGGGACAGCAAGCGGGCGATCGACTCGGCGGCAATCCACAGGGCGATCGCTACTAAACTGATACTATTAATTAAAGCAGCAATGATTTCTCCTCGTTCAGGGATTGGCGATCGTGCGATCGCACAATCTACGGATTTACTTTTGCGTTTGACTGAGGAGTACCAAGTCGCTGTCAAAGTTATTGCTAAAGCTGCTACATCTGAAAAAACGTGACCCGCATCTGCTAATAGGGACAAACTATGAGAATTAAATGCGGCGATTAACTCTGCGACAAAAAAGCTGCTAAGCAGTACCAATGCTGTTTGTAAAAGTCGCACTTTGGCAATTTTGGGATTTGTATTCTCGCAATCTACGAGATCCTTGGCGTTTTCAGATTCAAAATTGTCCGTAACTGGAAATGTCATGCAGCAGTCCTTCAGGTTAAACTCGATTTTTAATTAAACATTAAATTAACTATCAATGACTTATAATATACCAAATCCGAACCAAAAACCGGAAAAGCCGATCGCAAATTTCCCAAATCCTGAAATAAACGATCGTCCAATTAGCGACAACCGCGCAAATACTTTGACAGGCGAATCTTTAGTTGATTTGCGGCTGTACAACCAATCAAAGTTCGATCGGGGAAAGCCCGGTTGGTTAATTTTGCTGTGGTGGTTCGTGCAGGCGATCGCATTTCCTCTCACTCCACACCCTTTTAACGGCATCAGAAGCGGGCTGCTGCGGTTATTTGGAGCGAAAATAGGTCGCGGTGCGATCGTTCGCCCCACGGCTCGTTTTACCTATCCCTGGAAAATTGAAATCGGCGACTACAGTTGGATCGGAGATGATGTTGTATTGTACAGTCTCGATCGAATTGCGATCGGCAAACACTGCGTAATTTCTCAAAAAAGTTACCTCTGCACCGGCACTCACGACTCCCAAGACCCAGCCTTTGGCTTGATAACAGCATCTATTACTATTAACAACGGCGTTTGGATTGCGGCAGACTGCTTCATTGGTCCTGGTGTCGAAATCGGTGCTAACGCTTTAATCGGAGCTCGCAGCAGCGTCTTTAAAAATATGCCTGCAGGCTTTATTTGTATGGGAACACCTTGTCGTCCCCGCTGTAGGCGAGAAATTAACAAAAGTTCGTAAGCTATTATACATTTAAATTGTCTGTTAAAAAACAATCAAATTCTTGTGGGGAGTAGGGGCCCTAGCGTCGGGCCCGCCCTCAACATACAATTTAAATGCGCGACAGCTTAAGAGACATTGTACCGGGAAACTAAGCAACTTTACAAGCTTCCTGCCGAATAGGAATTTCAATGACGAATTCTATTCCCTTTTCTGAGACAGGCTGGCAGTATAATCTGCCCCCATGTTTTTCAACGATAATTTGGTAACTGATAGATAACCCCAATCCAGTTCCTTTACCGATAGGTTTGGTAGTAAAAAAGGGGTCAAATAGCTTCGGTTCAATGCTTTCGCAAACTCCCCTACCGTTGTCACTAATATAAATAGCCACCCAATTCTCGTCAATTACTTTTGTAGAAATTTGAATGCGGTTCGGGTGTTGTTTGATTTCTGCAAAGGAACGATCCTGATTCGATTCATCTAAAGCATCAATGGCATTGGAAAGAATATTCATGAACACTTGATTTAATTGTCCGGCATGGCATTCTACTGGTGGAAGCTGACCGTACTTTTTTACTACTTCTATCTCAGGATGCTCTGGTCTTGCTTTTAAACGATGATGCAGGATGGTGAGTGTACTATCAATTCCTTCATGAATATTTACTGCTTTCACGTCTGCCTCATCCAGACGAGAAAAAATTCGCATTGACTTGACAATCTCTTGGATGCGCTGCGTTCCTAAGTTGATTGAGTTAAGAACTTTGATAAAATCTTCCTCCACAAATTCTAGTTCTATTTCATCCATTGCTGCTTGAATCCGAGGGGTGGGATTTACATAATCTTCTTGATAGATGTGTATAATTTTTAGTAATTTATGAGCGTACTCTTGGGCATAACCCAGATTGCCAGAAATGAAATTTATCGGGTTATTAATTTCATGAGCAATGCCAGCCGCCATTTGCCCTAAACCGGACATTTTCTCGCTTTGAATTAACTTAAGTTGCATTTGTTGTAAATCTTCATAGGCTTGGCTGACTTCTAAAACTTTTTGCTCCAACAATGTATTTTTTTCTGCTAATTTCTCAGTTAGAACGTGAAGTTTTAAATGCAGCTTGACGCGAGCTAATACTTCCTCCTGTTGGAATGGTTTGGTAATATAATCTACAGCCCCAAGCTTAAAACCCTCAACTTTATTAGCGGTATCCGAGAGAGCAGTCATAAATATAATGGGAATCTGCTTAGTTTCTGGATTAGCCTGTAATCGACGACAGGTTTCAAATCCATCAATCTCTGGCATCATGACATCTAGCAAGATTAGATTTGGTAGAGCATATTTAACTCGTTCTAATGCCATTTTTCCAGATTTGGCAACCCGAACTTCAAATCCTTCTTGGCTTAAGGCATCAGATAAAACACCCAAGTTAGCTGAATTGTCATCAACTATAAGAATCGTACTATTTGCTTGAATTTTTGAATTCATAAACCTTACTTGTAGGACTGAATAAACGTTAGAATCTCTTCGTCTTGAAAGTCCTTTGCCATCTGATGCAATATTTTAGCAAAGGGAATGTATTTTGGGTCTATTTCTTCAAGTAATGCCGCCTGCTTAACTATTTCTAGGAAATTTCCTTCCCTGGCAAGCTGGTATAGCCTTTCCATTTCTTTAGTTGGCGGGGCAATTAGCTCGCTGGTGTCTGAGGATCTCGCCTGTGGCTCTTCATTAGCTTCATAAACCCATTCCAAATCCAGATACTGTTGTAATTTTTGCAGGAGCTCTGTTGCCTGAATAGGTTTGGGAAGAAACGTATTGCCTCCTGCCTCTAAACTTCTGTATTGATCGGTTTCAAATACGCTAGCAGAAGAGACAATAATAACGGTGTCTTTGAAAATTTCCGATTCTCGAACCCGCTTAATTAGCTCGAAGCCATCTAGTTCGGGCATTAGTAAGTCGGTAACGATTAAATCTGGCTGTACCTCCAGAATTTTTTCCCAGCCTTCCTGCCCGTCGTTCGCTTCAAAAACCTCAAAGCCGATCGGACTGAGCAAATTGCTAACTACCGAACGGTTAGCCCATTTGTCATCAATAACCACAATCTTAGGTTGGCGGTCTTTGATGCCGATAATCTGCCCGCGATGGTCGATTTGAGAAGTTTTCACCCATTCATCGGCTTGAGATAGATTGACATCAAACCAGAAAATACTGCCAACATTCATCTCGCTTTGAACATGAATGGTACTGCCCATTAGTTCTACAATCCTTTTGCTAATTGCCAGTCCCAATCCCGTACCTTCGGTCTGCCGCCTGCGATCTCCTACCTGCTCGAAGGGCTGAAAGATAGCTTGGAGTTGATCTTGTGCAATGCCGGTACCTGTATCGCGTATTTCAAAGCGAATTTTTCCTTCTGCTGCAAAACTGACTGTAAAAGTAATACTGCCCTCATCCGTAAATTTAATAGCGTTGCTTAAAAGATTAATTAACACTTGTCGCAAGCGTTTTTCATCCGCGCGAATACCGATCGGGAGTTCGGGGATTGATGGAAAATGGAAGTGAATTCCTTTTAGTTCAGCTCGGATGCGACACATTTCTGCGACACCTTGCAGGAACGCCGGGAAATGAAAATCCGTGGGCATTAGTTCCACTTTCTGTGCTTCAATCTTCGACAAATCGAGAATATCATTGATTAACGTCAGTAAATGCGAACCGCACTGATAAATGACATCAATGCGCGATCGCTCTTCTTCATTCAAGACTTTGGAACGCTGAAGAATCTGCGCGTATCCCATGATGCCATTAAGCGGAGTTCGCAACTCGTGGCTCATGTTGGCAAGGAACTCACTTTTTGCCCGACTTGCTGCTTCCGCTGCTTCCTTTGCTTTTGCTTGTGCGATTTCGGCAAGTTTGCGATCGTGGATATCGGTGCAAGTGCCAACCCACTCCCGGAGACTACCATCTTCAT
>JAUBST010000002.1:107489-296345 GCA_036702215.1 Microcoleus sp. F6_B6 | reverse complement strand
TTGTCCGGTGTAAGCTCTCCAACTCGGCAGATCCGGGCATTTTCCTTCAAAATCCGATGTCCAGACAATTTGGGACGCGGCAAGGATTAGCGATCGATAGCGTTCTTCGCTTTGTTTGATCGCATCTTCGGCAAGTTTGCGATCGGTAATATCGGTATGTACGCCAAACCATTCTCGAATAGTGCCATCTGCATTTAATAAAGGAACGGCCCGCACGCTCATATAGCGATACTCGCCACTGTGATGCCCGAGGCGGTACTCAATTTGCAAAATCGTCTTGTTGGCGAGTGCCTCTAAAGAAACTTTTGTAACGTAAGCTTTATCATCAGGATGAATGGCATCCAGCCATCCCCATCCTTGCAATTCCTCAAATGACTGTCCGGTGAAAGCTTTCCATAGATGATGTCCAGTTACCAATTCTCCATCTGAGTTAGTTGTCCAAATCAGTTGACTGGTAGCTTCAGTTAGCGATCGAAATCGTTCTTCATTGTATTGAAGTGCTTTTTCCGTTGCTTTGCGATCGCTAATATCTCGGCTTGTGGCGATGATGCCCAAGATATTGCCATTAGCATCTCGCCAAGGAGCTTTTGTCGTCAACAAGGTCGTGCTGCTTATATCTTCCTCGTAAGCCTCAGCGATTCCCGATCGTATGATTTGACGATCTTTTGCCATAACTTCACGGGCATTTTCAGGCAGCAATAGTTCCAGATCGTCTTTGCCGATAATTTCCTCAATTGGCTTGCCCATAAAGTTTGCCACATTGGAGTTAAGGGCAACAAAACGCCCTTGGCGGTCTTTAACAACAATGAAGTCTGGCGTACTTTCCAAAATCGAGTTTAGCAGTGCGTTGCGATCGCGCAGTTGGGCTTCAGCTTGTTTGCGATCGTTAATGTTTCGCGCTATGGCGATGATACCGAGAATATTGCCCCGAGCGTCCTGCCAAGCAGCTTTTGTAGTTAAAAAGGTACCGCTGAACTCACCTTTAAAGATTTCTTCTTCGTAGGTTTCAGTGGTGCCTGCTTCCATGACCTCACGGTCTTTTGCCATCATCGCAACGGCGACGGCAGGCGGCAGCAGTTGGGAATCATCTCTGCCCAGGATGTCCTCAATGGGTTTACCGATAAAGTTTGCCAGGTTGGAATTGAGGGCAACATATCGGCCTTCTCTGTCTTTGACTACGATGATATCTGGTGTATTTTCCAGAATCGAGTTCAGCAGCGCGTTGCGATCGCGCAACTCTGCTTCCATTTGTTTGCGACCGGTAATATCTGTATTAGCCCCAACCCATTCCCTAATTGAACCATCCGCGTTCAGAATTGGTACACCACGACAACTCATGTAGCGATATTCGCCGTCATAGCGACGCATACGAAATTCAACTTCATAGAACGATCGATTAGCAGCAGCAGTTGACCAGGCAGTGACAATAGACGAGCGATCGTCTGGATGGATAGCGTTGAGCCCACCCCCTCCCTTGTAATCATCAAATGTCTGTCCTGTAAATGCACTCCAAGTAGGTTGATCGATCGCCAATTCGCCCTCGGCATTAGCGATCCAAATAATTTGAGCGCTGGCTTCCATCAAAGAACGAAACCGTTCTTCACTTTGTTTGAGGACATCTTCTGCGGTTTTGCGATCGCGAATATCCCGCGTAATAGTGGCAATTCCTACGGGTTCATCAGTCTCTGGATGTTTAATCAAAAATAGGGTGTAATCTACCAGGATGGGTTGACCTGTCTGGAAATGTCTGAAGCGGAAATCACTCCGCCAACTTCCGTCTTGCATTATTGCAGGCATAATAGACTGCTGTACAAAGTCCAGATCTTCTGCCATAAAGAAGTCGGTAATGTGTTTGGTTTTGGCTTCCTCCAAACTACTGATCCCCACCAAATCCAGACCAGCCTGATTCACGAGTATAGGGCGACCATCCATTGAGGCAACGCCAATAAAGTCACGGCTGTTCTCGATCGTGGTAGCGAGCAATTGCCGTTCTTCCTCTGCTTTTTTGCGATCGCGAATATCCCGCACAATAGTAGAAACAAACTCGACTTCACCCGCTGCGGTTTTGTGGACGATTAAGACCTGGGAAACTGGAATTTCTTCCCCATCGCGCGACAAAAATAGGGTTTCACCAGCCCAACTACCCTCTCGCAAGGCGGTGGGAATTATTTCGTTGTGGAACTTTGCTTTTGCCGAGGTAGCTAATACAGAATCTATAGTAAAGGGATATCGTGCTTCTTCTGGAGACATCCCCAGCAATTTCTGTCCGGCTTGGTTGAGATAGACGTTATGCCCAGCCGCATCACAAACTCCTACTAAGTCGGAAGTTGCTTCCAAAATTGCCGTCAGCCGTGCCTGCTTTTGTTCTGCCCGCTTGCGATCGGTAATTTCAATTACAATCCCACCAAGACCAAAAACGATGCCATTTTCATCGAACAAAGGATAGTAAGATGCTTGCCAGTAGCGCACGATGCCCGGTTCTTTCGGCGTTTCACCCACTAATTCAGAGTCGAGAATTGGCTTGCCCGTATCCAGAATGCTTTGCAGCATTGGTTCCACAGTCGGAGCGAATTCTGGCAGCACTTCACGCACTGACCTACCAATATGGTCTGCCACACAAACGCCATTGATCTGAGCCAGAACTTCGTTAATTTGGACATAGCGGAGTTGGCGGTCAAAAATCAGCATTCCGGCGTTGGCACCTGCAAAAAAAGCGTCGAAGTGATCCTGTCGCAATGCCTGTGCTGTTGTGCTCTCTTGCTGTGGCCGTTGGTTTTTATCTGGTGGGAATTTGCTCATGTTGGCTGGTGCATTTCAGCTATAATTCTAGAACTTCTTTCCAATTGTGCGATCGCAAGGTTTGCCTTTTTTCCTATTTGGGTACTGAAGAAAACGTTCGCCGGCGCGATCGTTAGGCTTTCAATCTGCGATATATGTATCCCTTGCCATACTATTTCCCTTAATTATTCCGATGTATCGCCAAGTATTTCTATTTCTCATCAATTCTATTCCCAATCAATCCTATCGGTAGAACATTGGTGACAGGTTAACCTAGGGAAGCATTTGTCAATCAGCAATTATGCTCAGCATTTACTCGGGTTTTGGGTGGAAAACTTAGATTTGGGCGATCGAGGAATCATGGCGATCGGCATATTTATGCCCACCCACCCCCAAATCGCCAATTTTCCACTCCTAAACCAGCAGTATTTTCAGTAAAATTACGGATTGACAAATGCGATTAAGTTCTAGTTTGCCCCCCATGTCAGTAGAATTCCAAGCAGTCTTGGAACGTTATCAATTTTAGCTAGATCGGTTAAATTTTCACTTAGATATACACAAGACCGACGCAACTGGCAGAGTAATAGCAATATCTCTCCCACCAGTCAAAGTCATTGTAATACTTAGATCTTTGACTTGTCCACTTAAATAGTCATTGAATAATCCCTGCTTAAGTTGATAGCGGGACTTCAAAAAAAAATAGTGAAGAGTATGATAAAATCGAATCGAGTTAATATTGGCTAAAGTTAGTAGAGTGTCCGCTTTAATAATAGATGAGTCGGCTATCCGATCGCGAAAAAGTGGCACACTAACCGCAGGCCGGCGAAGACCGGGTATCTGAAAAATTGGCAATAGGCAGAACTGCGTAGTATGAAAAACCACATATGTATCTCTCTTTTGTCACTTCGGGCGAGAGTATAGCGGTAGGGTGCGTCGCTCATTGATAGTCGTCAACAATCAGAATTCTGGCGGCGACGCACCCTACTTTAATTAGAATAGGAGTAGGATAATAATCTCTACCGAAAGTGACAGAAGAGGGCTATGTAACGACTTCACTTTTTTCAGCCGAAAAACAGGTTAAAATTTATGATAACGAGTTCAGTATTTTATTTTTACATTTGGCACTGAGAACTTTTTTTTACTACTCCCCTTAAAAAATGACCGCACAAAAAACATTATCACCTGAATTTCAACTGAATACAATACCAGAAGAAGTATGGACACAGCTATCGCAAATATTGACAGCTACCCTATTTCAAATAGGTGATAATCCTGTATCGCTGCAGTCACTGGTAGAACTGATTGTACTGTTTCTTGCTATCCTGATCGTAGCACGATATTTCACGAACTTTCTTAAAGAAAGGTTGCTGGTAAGACTGGGAATTGACGAGGGAAACCGGGAAGCGATCGCAGTAATTATTGGGTATTTAATAGTAGCTTTTGGAGTAATATTCGCCATCCAAAGCATCGGTTTCAACCTCGCTTCTTTTGCAGTAGTTGCGGGGGGATTGGGAGTCGGAATTGGCTTCGGCATCCAAGATTTAACAACTAATTTTGTCAGCGGCTTAACGCTACTTTTAGACCGACCCGTGAAAGTCGGAGACTTTGTGGAATTAGAAGGATTAATGGGAATCGTCAAAAAAATCTCGATTCGATCGACCATCATCCAAACCACTGAGGACTCCAGCGTCATAGTTCCCAACAGCAAAATGATTAGCAACAAAATTGTTAACTGGAGTTACGAGAACTCCCTACTCTGTCTGCGAGTTCCCGTAGAAGTAGCCGAGAATAGTAACCCGCTGTTAGTGACAGAAACTCTGTTAAATATTGCTTACGCGGAAGCCGGAGTTTTGTACGAACCGAATCCGAAAGTATTGTTTGTCGAGTTTGGCGATGATAGTTTTAAATTTGAACTTTTAGTTTGGACGGACAGGCCGATTGAAAGAGAATTTATTAAAAGTTCTTTAAATTTTGCAATTGAATACAATTTTCGCCATCTAAAAATTGACTTTCCGTTCAATGACAGAGAAATTTATTTGCAAAACCCCGAAGTTCTGTTTTCAATGTTCAACCAAAAAGAAACTGCAACTGACATCCCGAACAGTTACTCTAAAAATAAACAAAAACTGCCAATTTTGGAAGATAAACTGAAAAAGTCATCGTCCCTTAGCTGTTTGCTGCGTGAGGTGGAATACTTTGAAAATCTGACGGAGATTGAATTGCGGCAATTGATTGAAGTTGGATACCGCAAACGGCTGCGATCGCAAGAATATTTGTTTCACGAAAACGACCCGGGAGATGCTTTTTACATGATTCTTTCAGGTTCAGTAGAAGTTTTTGTGGAAGCTATTAACAAACACCTAAATAACCTCGGTACAGGTCAGTTTTTTGGTGAACTTTCTTTGATGTTGGGAATTCCGAGAACTGCTTCGGTAAGAGCTTTGGAAGAAACAATTTTGTTTGCGATTAATAAAGAAGGTTTCCAGAAAGTTTTAACTGAACGACCGGAGTTATCCGAACAGATTATTAAAGAAATAGTCAAACACAAAGAAGAACTCAGCGAGAGACAGCAATTATTGCGAGAAATGGAATTGGTAGATGCAGCAGAAGAGGATGAAAATCCTGTAGAATGGGTGAGAAAACGGCTAAAAGATTTATTTACTGTTTGAAATAATTTCTATGACGCGATTTATTCACGATCTCTTTGCCAAAGAATTTCTGGAAGAGTTGCTTTCGCCAATTGGAACGGTTAATATCGGTCGCGATGTCACTTCCGAAGTCCGAGAAATCGATGTTTACTTCACTCCCAGCACCGCAATTCCAGAATACTCAGAAACCCTGGGATTGTTGGGAAAAATGGCAAGCACAACTGCAATTTTTGAACCGTTTCGCAATCCGGCAAACGTCAGCGAAATTTGTAGCTGTCTGGGCAAGTTATTGGACGTGCGAGGTGAATTGGAGCGAAAATTTAGGAGAGAAAATACTCGCTATGATGACGCTCAATTACCCAAATTGTGGATTTTGACACCCACAGCATCCAAAGCATTGGTAGATAGCTTTAATGCGATACCAGATACAGAGAATTGGATGCAGGGAATTTATTTTTTGGGGGAATCTTTGCGATCGGCAATTGTGGCGATTCACCAGTTGCCCGAAACTCCAGAAACTCTGTGGTTGAGGATTTTGGGCAAAGGGGGAGTGCAGCAAAGGGCTATTTCCCAATTGAGCGCTTTAGCAACGGACGATCCGTTGCGGATTATCGCGCTAGAATTGCTGTATCGGTTACAGTCAAATTTAGTAACCGATGCGCCACAACAATTAGAGCCAGAAGAGCGGGAGTTAATTATGGCCATTGCACCACTTTTTCAACAACAAATACAAGCAGCACAGCAACAAGCTAGAGAAGAAGGACTAGAACGGGGGCTAGAACAAGGGCTAGAACGGGGACTAGAACGAGGGCTAGAACAAGGGCTAGAACGAGGCAGACAAGAACAACAGCGCTTAATCTTAGAAAACTTTCTGCGAGTTAGATTTGGAGAATTAAGTCCAAAAATGACGGTTTTTCTGTCTCCAATATCCAAGTTGGCGGCGGCGGAATTTACAGTGCTGTTGCTGGCAATCTCGATGCTGACAGTCGATGAATCGGGGCGCGAAGCAGCGGTTAAATTGTTAGCTGAAAGTGCGTTGCAAATACGATCGCCTGAATTGGGCGATATTCTGCCTGCAGCAGTTACTAATCTATTGGCATTGCCTGTGGCAGAATTGACATTGTTTGTAGAACAACTGCCGCAGTTATCGGCTGAGGAATTGAGGGACAGGTTAGGAAAAACACCTGAATAGAACTTGCGATCGCAGCCATCAAGGGATCTCGCTCTTTATGGCTGCGATCGTTCTCACATGAAATTCCTCGATAGTGCGATCGCACTTAGGAATTGGACTGCGGGCCTAAAATCAAGTGCAGCAGACCGTCGATCAGTCGATCGCGCTCCATTGGGATAATATCTTTGCCGTGCATCATATGCTGCGTTAATTGGAAATATACCAAAGATCCAATAAAAATCCGCGCCGTTGCCTCCGGATCGGGCAATTTCAACTCTGGATGCGATGCCAAATATTCCGCTAGCCGCTGGATACCCGGTTTAGCTAAGTTTTTCACAAAAGTCTGCGCTAGCTGGGGAAAACGCCCCGACTCCGCAATCACTAGCCTCACAAAATTGAGGAATTCAGGTTCCTGCGTCACCTGTTCTAATAGAGTTGTGGCAACGAATCGCAGCGCTACGGCCGGTTCTTCATCCAGAACTGTAAAATGGACTTTTTCTCGCGCCAGCCGCTGTACCAAGGCCGCGAATAATCCTTCTTTATCCGCAAAATAGCTGTAAACCGTGGCTTTGGAAACTCCGCCCGTCTTCGCTACCTTGTCCATACTCGTACCCGCGTAGCCGTGGGTTAAAAATTCTTGCATCGCACCTTGCAGGATTTGCTCGGTTTTGTCACCTCCTGCTGCGTCTGGTTCCATCGGTTTTGTCCTTGCCATACCTTGCTTCTGTAATTTTTATTTGGGCTCTTGACATCATTATACTGAACGGTTTAGTATTAGGAGATATCGGGACTAAACCGTTTAGTTTTATTTTCTCACAAAGAGGTATGTCATGGTACACCAACCAACAGCAGACGGCTTATCCTCAACTCCATCCCTAGTTAAACAACTCCTAGTTGTGGCAGCAGTAGCAACCCTGGCCGCAGGGGGAACCACAGGCTACACGATCTGGCGATCGCGCATACCCGATCCCAACGCAGCAGCAGCAGCAGCCGCCGTCGCAGCATCCCAATTAACAACAGTTACAGCCTTGGGGCGACTGGAACCCAGAGGAGAAGTAATTAAAGTCTCCGCCTCCGGTGCGGCGGAAGGAAACCGGATCGATCGACTTTTGGTAAAAGAGGGAGACAGGGTAAAAACAGGTCAGGCGATCGCAATTTTGGACAGCCGCGATCGCCTGCAAGCCGCCCTCGATCAAGCTCAAGAACAGGTGCGCGTCGCCGAGGCAAACCTAGCAAAAGTCAAAGCCGGAGCTAAAAACGGCGAAATTCAAGCCCAAAAAGCGACTATTAGCCGTTTATCAGCCGATCGCATCAACGAAATCGCAGCGCAACAGGCGATCGTCAGCCGCCTAGAAGTCGATCGCAGCACCGAAATCGCAGCGCAACAAGCCACAATTGCTCGCTTGAGGGCCGAACAGCAAGGAGAAATTCAAACTCAAAAAGCCGCAATTGCCCGCCTGCAAGCCGAACTCCGCAACGCCCAAAGCGAGGATCGGCGGTACTCCCAACTCTACGAACAGGGAGCAATCTCAGCTTCCACCAGCGACAGCAAAAAACTAGCCGCCGAAACTACTCAACAGCAACTCAACGAAGGAAAGGCAAAACTGAATCAAATTCAGCAATCGCGCCAACAGCAAATTAACGAAGCCCAAGCCAAACTGAATCAAATTCAGCAATCTCGCCAACAACAGATTAACGAAGCCCAAGCCAAACTCAGCCAAATTCAGGAATCTCGACAACAGCAGATTAATGAAGCCGCAGCAAATCTCGATCGCATCGCCGAAGTGCGTCCCGTTGACATAGCAGCAGCCGCCGCCGAAGTCAGTTCCGCCGCTTCAGCAGCCAAACAAGCCAAAGCCAACCTGGATCTAGCTTACATCCGTGCTCCCAGAGACGCCCAAGTCCTGAAAATTCACACGCATCCAGGGGAACGGGTGGGCAACGACGGCATTGTCGAACTCGGACAAACTCGCGAGATGCTGGCTGTTGCGGAAATCTACGAAAGCGACGTGGACAAAGTACGCCTCGGACAAACCGCCAAAATTACTAGCGATGCTTTGACAGGCGAATTGCGGGGAACTGTCGAACATATTGGTTTGCAAGTGCAGCGGCAAAACATTGTTAACACCGATCCTTCTGCGAATATTGATGGTCGAATTGTGGAAGTAAAAGTGCGTTTAGATGAAGCTTCCAGCCAGAAAGTAGCGGGATTAACCAATTTGCAAGTCAAAGTGGCGATCGGGGAAATTAAAGATTAATAAGCGTTAAATCGCAGGGTCACTTTCTTCAATCCAAAATCCAAAATCTAAAATCTAAAATAGTATGATTGGACTAATCAAACCCTTACAACAATTAAGACGCAGAACTTCCCTCGGATGGCTGCAACTGAGTCACGACAAAGGGCGAATGGTCGTTGCAGTAGCAGGAATTGCCTTTGCTGACGTTTTGATGTTCATGCAGCTAGGCTTTCAAAATGCCCTTTACACCAGCAACACGCGCCTGCACCAAACCTTGCAAACAGACTTAGTTTTGATTCACCCCCAAGCGCGAAATTTGATTAATTTGTCTTCCTTCCCCAGGCGCAGATTGTATCAAGCAATGAACGTACCTGGCGTGAAATCAGCCGAGCCGCTTTACGTGAAAATTGCCAACTGGAAAAATCCCGAAACTCGGCGCGAAACGTCGCTGATGGTGGTGGGTTTCAATCCCGATCGCCCTGCGTTTGCGCTTCCAGAAGTCAACCAAAATTTGAGCGCGATTAAATTGCCGGATACCGTGTTGTTCGATCGAGCTTCTAGGGGAGACTACCAAGGGACGATCGCGCAAATCGCTGAAGGAAAAGCCGTTAAAGCTGAGGTCGAGCGGCGCACGATGAACGTCAGCGGTTTATTCACTGTTGGAGCATCTTTTGCCGCCGACGGTATTTTGATGACTAGCGATCAAAATTACCTGCGCCTGTTTCCCAGACAAAACGCCGCGAGTGTTAATGCCGGATTAATTCAACTGCAACCGGGTGCTGACCCCGTGGAAGTTCAACAAGTTTTGAAAGCATACTTACCGGATGATGTCAAGGTACTAACCAAACAAGAATTTATCGATTTTGAAAAAAACTATTGGGCTAAGAATACTGCGATCGGCTTTGTGTTTAATTTAGGCGTCGCGATGGGTTTTGTCGTTGGGGTGATTATTGTTTATCAAGTTCTCTCAACCGATGTCAGCGACCACATGGGAGAATACGCTACTTTCAAAGCGATGGGCTACCGCAATGTTTATTTACTCGGCATCGTTTTTGAAGAAGCTCTAATTCTTTCCGTCCTCGGTTTTTTGCCCGGAGTAGGAGTCTCTTTCGGACTCTACTCTTTAACTCGCAAAGCCACAAATTTACCTTTGTACATGACGCTGGTTCGAGCAGTTGCAGTATTAATTTTGAACGTAATTATGTGCACTATTTCGGGAGCAATTGCCACTCGCAAGCTGCAAGCAGCCGACCCGGCAGATATGTTTTAAGGGAACATGAATAAGATAATACTAATTCTCAAAAGTCATAGAACAGTAGCTGTAGGGTGCGTCGCCACCTGCCAATCATAAAAAAGAGCGACAATCTCAAAGCGACGCACCTTACCTGATAGTGTATAAGACTCGGCGGTTGAAACCGCTCCTTGTCAAACGAAGTCCGCCTCTGCGGACTAAAGAATAAAGGAGGTATTAAAGCCAGATTTTGTAGAAATTCCTGACTGCACACATATTTTTTGTAATCCTTCTCTTGTTTTCCATCTGCGTTTTCGGCGAGGCAAGCGATTTGTTCTTACATCTAATATCATGTCCGATCGATTGACCGTAATATCCCGGCCGGGCGGGTTTTTGAGATGGTCAATTATTGGCAGATATTGTTGGTGAACCCGCCCCTACCTGATTTCGGGCGAAGCGAAGCGGAGGAAATCGACCGGACATGATATAAAACCTCAAACCAAGAAGTTATGAATTCTACTACTCTCTACCCAACAACCAACCCATTACAGAATCCTGCACCGATAATTTCCGCGCACCAACTCGACCACTACTTCGGTCAAGGTCAACTGCGAAAACAGGTACTTTTTGGCATTAATCTCGAAATTAATGGAGGTGAAATCGTGCTGATGACGGGCCCTTCCGGTTCGGGAAAAACCACGCTTTTAACTTTGATTGGCGGGCTGAGATCCGGTCAATCGGGAAGTCTCAAAATTCTCGGTCAAGAAATGTGCAAAGCGAGTGCAGACGAATTGGTAAAGGCGCGGCGCAAAATTGGCTATATTTTTCAGGCGCACAACTTGCACCGCAGTTTGACGGCGCTGCAAAACGTGCAGATGGGTTTGGAAGTTCACGGCAATTTGTCGCGTTCTCAAATGCGCGATCGCTCTGCAAAAATGCTAGAGTTAGTAGGACTGGAACAGCGGATTAACTATTATCCAGATGATTTGTCGGGAGGACAAAAACAAAGAGTTGCGATCGCCCGCGCTTTGGTCAGTCAACCGCAAATTGTTTTAGCGGACGAACCGACAGCCGCCCTGGACAGCAAATCCGGTCGCGAAGTGGTGAATTTGATGCAGCAACTAGCCAAAGAACAGGGCTGTACTATTTTGTTAGTAACCCACGACAACCGAATTTTGGATATTGCCGATCGCATCGTTCACATGGAAGATGGAAAATTAGCCTAATTTTTAAATTTCCTAAGAATAGACATCACCCATAACTACCCCATTTTCACTTTTGGATATCAAAATTTAATCCAAAATTCCCAAACTCGAATTGCCTCTCGTCCTTGAACTGTTGACTAATTGCTAACCACCAATCCTTGCCGGTAAATCCCCAAATTTTGCAGGTACATGGCTTCGAGTGTGGGCATCGACGATTCCACGGAACCGCCATAACGCCGAAAAGAAGGCCAGATGTAAGCGAGTTTTCTGACTGCTGACTCCAATCGACCCGCTTCTATATCTTCTAATGCACCTTTTTCTCGGATTAACTCTATAGCCATCAAATCTTGATTTTCTGGGCTGAAATCGCGGACGCCAAATTTTTTGGCAAATCTGTCCCAAGTTGTGCTCAAAAACTGATATCGCCCCGCAGCGTCGGAACAGAGTTTTTTGCCGTAGCGGCGGCCGCACCTCATTTCCCTGGGATGATCTTGAAAGCTGACAAATTTCGTGCCGGTGTACTGGGTGCGGTAGCCGTCAGGGCTAGCGGTTCCTTCGGCGGCTGCGATGGTGTCGAGAAAGGCTTTGACTCGACGTTCCGGGCTGATGCTATCGAGTTGGCTATCGAGTCTGCCATCGGGTGAATTCAGGGTTGGAGTTTCGGGCGATCGATCGCGATCGGTGTTATCCTCTCGTTTGTCTGGTGAATCGATCGCCGCAACTTCCGGCAGGCGTTTAGGGGCGGGCGAGATCGATTGTGCCCACAGCAGCCTCGGCGTCATTCGACCTAAGAAAAAGCACAAACAGATTAACAAAGTCCAAGAGATTCTAAAACGGAGGCGTTTGGACAGTTGCCGGCGCTGCCGCACCGGCCACCCGTGCAGGGGGAGGGCTGCGGGCAAGATTCCCGTTTGCTGGCCGAAGGCGAACAGCGATTTCAGCGCTAGCAAGGTTTGCTTGTAGAAACCGGGTGCAAGTTTCCGAGCTCTCATTGCTGCTGCGAAAGTCTCGACATCAGTCAGAGTCACTTCTGCCAGCGGTTTTTCTACAAACAGCCGAAAACTGTTGGCCGCCTGCCAGCTAAAGCGCTTGCTGCGGGGGGATTTGCCCTCCACCCAGAGGCGAATTAGCTCGATGTCTGAAATGGGTTGCAGATGGCTTCCCAGATGTTCTGGCGCGTGCAAGAGTACCTCCTGATATCACTTCTAGTTGAAGGTTCCCAGTGAGAACGGATGAGGGACAGCGGATCGAGGGAAACTGGCTTCAACCATACTAAGTGATACTACTAAGCGATCGCGGGGTCAAGCTCAAGAGCCGATTGTTCGAGGAGTTGAGTGTCAAGTTGACTGAGTTGGGAGGCGATAGAGTCCCAACTGAAATAGGTTTCCACGCGCCCGCAGCCTGTGTGTCGGAGTTGCTGGCGCCATAATGAGTCAACTGACAAGCGATCGGCTGTTTCCAAAAGTGTTTTTTCGACTTGCAGCCTGGTTTTGCCAATCATCGGAATTGTCGAAACCAACTTGTATTTAATTTCTGCCAAAAAATGGTAAGTTTGAACTTGCAGCAGAGGTTGCGATTTTTTCAAATCCATTCCCACCCAAGAAGACAGCCAGTAATTCGTGTGAACTAACGGATATTGAAAGCCTGACCAAGAATTTCAAAGATGGTACCCGCCACGCGATCGATCCGTGGAATCAATCCAAAATCGCAAATCGAAAATCCTCAAGAAAGAGCATTTATCTCGCGCAAGTCAATCTAAAATCTAAAATCTAAAATCTAAAATAGATTGACTCTAACTGAAATTTCTGAAATTCTCGAACAAAGATTGGTAAATATCCGTAAAGTTCGTCGCGGGGAATAAATTATTGCGGCCCTGCTACTAGCCGAGTTGTCCGGCAATTGCGACTGTGCTGTACAATTCTTGCTGGTTGGCGATCGGCTGAGCGGGTGAACACATCCACTTGTCACCCCTGTTTCGCCACAGTTTCCCCTACTTGACGCACGTCAACATTTTGCCCGCCCGCTTCTTCTTTGCCAATTTCCACAGCCGGATCGCCGTTTACGGAGATGAGGGCGATGCGTTTTTTAGTTAATGAAATCATGATTGTTTGCCACAATTTAAAAATAACTTGCCGGAGAAGATTGAAAGTGCTATTTTGGCTGCTGGGCGGGTACGGGAATCTTATACTTAATTAGCATTAAACTCAAAATGCGGGATCGATCAATCATCCTTCAGGGATAAGTTGCAGGGAAAAATTGCAAGAGAACTTCCTTCTGCTGACAGAGACGTGCAGCAGATAAAAATCTAGATAATCTAAATGGAAATGAATGAGGGTGAAGGGAATTTCCCGGATTCAAGTAGGTGTCAAACTCAAGCCTGCTTTCAGCTTGCTGTTCGAGATGCCAGGTCGCTCGAAGGCAGAAATTTTACTCCTCTGGATCGATAAGTTGGGCTTGGGAGAAAGCAGAAGTAGGTCATCCCAAAGACAGGATGTTATAGGCGATAGAAAAAACAGCAAAATTATTGCATTCAAAATTTTTCTTTCCTTCCGCCTTCTGCCTTCTGCCCTCCAACCAGCGGTTCTGGTTTAACCTCTAATTTCCCGTTTGTCTAAGGTTAAGAGTGCTTCCGAGGTTTTTGTGCAGAGGATTCCCCATTTTCGCTGTTGAGGACATTCTTTCGCGAACCTCGCATTCTCGATCCGTATCGGTTAGTCCAAACTTGGGTAAACTCGGCACCTAAGAAGAGAATTTGAGCGGAATAATTAATCCAAAGCAAGATAATTACGAACGAGCCCGCAGCACCGTAGGTAGAGGCAATACCGCTACCTCCGAGGTAAACTCCTATTAGGGATTTGCCGATCGTAAACAGCACTGAGGTGATGGCGGCGCCGATCCAAACATCATTCCAGGCAAGATTGACATCGGGCAAAAGTTTGTAAATTAAGGCAAAAAGCAGGGTAACTACGCCAAAGGAGATAGCAAAGTCCACAATCTGCCAAATGCCGACTGGTAAGTGCAGCCAGCCGTTCAACCAATAGCTGACGGCGGCTAAAATGGCACTAATTACTAAAGATACTAGCAGTAGAAATCCTATGCCTAAAATCATCGCAAAAGACAATACGCGGTCTTGCAAAAATCCCCAGATTCCGCGTCCGGGAGGAGGTGAAACATTCCAAATAGTATTGAGGGCTTCTTTAAGATTAGTAAACACGTTGGAAGCACCCCACAAAAGTGTAGCGATGCCGACTAGAGTAGCAATCATTCCCGACTTTGGTTCGGAGGATTTGAGGATTAGTTCTTGGACGGTTTGGGCACCATCTTTGCCGATTAAACTTTGGAGTTGGGCGACGATTTGACCTTGGGCTGCGTCTGCACCAAAGACTAAACCGACGATCGCAATCACGATAATTAGCAGCGGGGCCAGGGAGAAAACTGTGTAATAGGCTAGGGCGGCGGCTAGGGTTGGCGCTTTATCTTCTTGCCATTCAGTAAAAGTTTCTTTGAGTAGCGATATGACTGTTTTTAATTTCACGGCATTTGGTTTCCTTATACTTGTCGTCCACCAAGGGATTTTAATAGGTTAAGACTTTTTTCGCGTCGGCCACAAGATAGATTTATCGATTAGCAAATTCGGAAGATTACTTTTATGTCAGATTCTCACACAACTGTTAACAGCACCGATGTAAAGTTGTCCAAAAAAGCAATTTCTTGGGCAAAACTGAGCGCATTAGTAGCGGCGGTCAATTTTTTTCTGGTACTTTTCCATTTCAGTTACCTTCAGTTGCGCCCTGTTTATCAAAACTATTTTCCGGGTTTAGTGAAAATTTATGACCCGATTAAAGGCATTGATTCGAGTTTGCAAAATCTCGAATATTTGAAAAGCGCTGACCAGTTTTGGCGAATTGATGCGTTGTTTATCGGTTATTTTGGGGCGGAATTTTTGATTAAAAGTCTGTTCCACACCCGCCGCAAACCGGGGGTAACTTGGTTTGATTTTGTGCTGAGGCGCTGGTACGAGGTGTTTCTGGTGATGCCGATTTGGCAGGGGTGGCGGATTCTGCCGGTATTGGTGCGGCTGCACAAGTCGGGTTTGGTGAATCTCGATCGCGTAGTTACTCAAATTACCTACGAACCGGTGGCTTATTTAGCCAATACGATGTCGGAATACATGATGGTGCGGTTTATCAATCAAGCTAAAAGTTCGATCGCACAGGGCGACGCGGCGCAGATGTTGCTGGCGCAGCAGCCGTACCTTCACGTCAATCAGGAAAATACGATCGAACAAATTACCAAGCGGATTTTGGATCTGACAATTTACAAAGTTTTGCCGCAGGTGCAACCGGATTTGGAAGAATTGCTGCACCACAATTTAGAAACAACAATCAAACAGTCGGATTTCTATCAAATCCTGCAAAATTTCTCTCCGATTAATATTTTGCCTGCTGAGATGACGGAAAAGCTAGCGAATTATTTGGCTCAAACTGCTGTGGATGTGGTATCTACTACTTATGAAGACGATAAAGGTCGAAAAATTCTCGATAATTTCAGCCAAGAATTTAATCAAAGTTTGCGGCGGGAATTGCAAGATGAGAAAACTCTCGGGGAATTGCAGTCGCTGCTGTCAGATTTGTTAGAAGAAGTTAAGTTGAATTACATTCAAGGCGGGTTGAAGTCCGATCCGGTGGAGACTTTTACGGAAATTAACTCGCTCCGGGGAGTCAGGGAGAGTTGATACAGAAATGAGTTCCGGTTTGGTGAATTAGATTTTTTGACTCACATCTTTTATCATTGTCAAGAACAGGCAAGATACCTGTGAAGCGAGAGATGAATTTTCTCGCGGAACGGGCCGAAAAGCCTGTTCCTAAACAAGTAATTGAGAATGGTGCAATATCTGAGTTAAAACGAACCGCGAAGACGCCAAGGGCGCGTTCGGCGAAGCCGTTCCCGAAGGGTAGGAAGAGAATAGAAAGAGTTTACAATTTCTACGGGTAACGTGCGCTGGGCGCACCTACGAATACGGGTAGTGGGGATATCCGCAATGTCTGGCGATCGATCTATCTTCATCGCCAGCTAAAATTAAATAATTAACTGAAAACATCTATCGTATTAGATATCTATCTTGAACAACATTACCTCGCTCGAAATAGAAGTCGCCGAAACAGTGCTGAGATTAGCAATGTTGCTGGGACTAACACTTGTAATCGCATTTTTTGTGGCATCAGAACTAGCATTAGTATCAGCCGATCGCCATCAAATCCGCCAACTCGCCCACTCGGACGATCGCCCAACCGCCAAAACCGCCGAACTCGTCCACCAAGCTCAGAACAACATACCGCATTACCTGTCTGTGACTCAAACTGGCACAACAGCAGGGAGTTTGCTGTTGGGTTGGTTGGGTGAGGGAGCAACTGTACACTGGATCGAACCGTGGATCGACAAATTGCCGATCGGTCATTTTCCCGCTATGTTGACTGCTCATTCGATCGCAGTTCCCGTAGCTTTTATCTTAGTAACTTACGTAGAAATAGTCTTAGGAGAACTAATCCCCAAAGTATTAGCAACTCACGCCCCAGAACGCACTGCTTTGCTGCTGATGCCGGCCCTCGAACTCTGCTCAAAAATACTGTGGCCGCTGCTAGCAATTCTCAACGGTACCGTGCGGCTGCTGACGGGTTGGATTACCAGTAAAGAGTCTCAACCTTTGCTGTTACCTTCCGAGACCACTATCGTTCAAAAAGATGCTCATTCGGCACTAATTTCTGGTCTGTGGGAAGTGACAGCAGTTAACGAAAAACTCGGGTTAAACCTGCCCACTAACCAAGCTTACCAAACAATCGCCGGATTCGCGATCCACAATTTAGGTAAAATGCCCAATCAAGGCGATCGGCTATTGTGGGGCGAGTTGGAAATAGAAGCAGCAAATGTAGTAGAAGGCAGTTTAGAAACAGTGCTGCTGCGTCAGGTAACTCGCCCCTTGTTTGAGACTCAGCAGCCAGAATTTGTGTTAAATTAAATGACTACGGGTAGGGATAATGATTTCTCAAATCTTTCTCTTCCCTTCTATTCTCTTCCTTCGCGCTCTTAGCGTCTTCGCGGTTCGTTTTAATCCAGAGATTTGAGATTAGCAACTAATCCCAAATCTCAAAACCTGCGCCTTTCATCACCCAACAGCCACCTTAACCGCACCTCCAACCAACTGCTCGTAATCCGCCAACAACCACGGAGGCAAACAAGTATTTGCATCCTGAACCCGCAACTGTCCAGGGCGACAATACAGCATCGCCGCCAACAAATTATTTACAGATTTAGGCGCTCCAAACCCTTTACTTAACTCCACAACCAACGAGTTAAAAAACTCGCGATCGCTCTCATGCAGCGCCTCGTTAATAAACCCGCTGCCCAGCATTGCTTTGTAACCCTTGCCAAAATCGCTCCGGTACAAAACTTCTACTTGTTCGCCGGAAACGCTCAGCCACAAATCGGCAATTTGCTTGCGAATTTGGCGCAAATCTGCTATTACCAATTCAGCAGTCGGGTCGATTTCATAAAGATTGACGGCAGCAGTTAATTGATTGAGAAACTGCGGCATATAATCTTGTTTGACAACTGTTGGTTCTGTTGTCGAAAATGCGCTTTCAAACACCTTTTCGTAATCTTCAAGCAACCACTGCGGCAAGCGGGTGCGAGCATCGGGAACCCGCATTTTTCCCGGAACAAAATACAGCATCGCACCCAGGAGAGCATTGATAGCTTGAGGCTGCACCAACCCTTTGCTACTTTCGGTCAATTGTTGCAAAAAGTTTTGTTCGGCTTCTGTCATTGATTCTGCTTGCAAGCCACTGCTAAGTATTGCTTGATATCCTTTGCGAACTTCTCCTCGGTAAAAATTTTCGAGTTTTTCTGAAGGAACAGTCAGCCAAAAATCAGCCATTTGTTTTCTGATTTGGCGGAGTTCCAAAACTACAGATTCGTCAGACGGATCGATGCGGTAAAGATTGACGCATCCTAACAGTTGATTAGCAAATTGCGGCGATTGAATGTATTGAGCTAGCAAGTCAGAAGTTGAATCAGAATTGACGGCGGCTTCCGTCTCAAAAACTTGTTCGTAATCGCCAATTAACCAGTGAGGCAAACGATTGCGAGCGTCGGGAATTCGCATGGTTCCCGGCGGGAAATACAGCATCGCGGCAAGCAAGGCGTTGATAGCTTTGGGATGCACTAATCCTTTGCTAATCTGGGTTAATTGCTGCAAAAACATTTGTTCGTTTTCCATCATCGGTTGACGTTGGAAATCGCTCTTGAGCAGGATTTGATAGCTGTTACCTGAAGCGCTTTTGTAGGCGGTTTCGAGGTTTTCGGCGGGAACGTTCAGCCAAAAATCAGCGATTTGTTTGCGGATTTGACGCAGTTGGGATATTGCTGAGATGTTTGAGGAGTTTCGTTGGTAAAGCTTGAGGGCATTCGAGAGAATCTCGTCCAAATCTGGCTGCTTGGGAATGCTATCCTGTAAGCTGCGGGATGCTTCCAGGTGGCTGGTTTGCCATTGGCCAAAGAGTTCTTGGAATAATTTGCCGATCGCCCCAGAGTATGCAACACTGTCAAAACAGCGCGGATTGCCTTGCATTTTTTGCTGAATTTCCTGCCGTTTTTGCTGCCGCAATTGCTGGTTAGTGCCGAGAGTAACGGCTAGCTGAATGTAAGATGCTTCGTCACAAGCAATTAAATCAGACATTTGCACTTCCCGCAGCATCGCCGAACCTTGGCGGAACCGCAAAGCATTTCCTTCCACAACCACCGCCGGCAATCCTACTTGCAAAGGATCGATTAACGATGTTGCCCCAGCATAAGGATAGGAATCGAGATAAACATCTGCTAGCTGCAAAAATTCTTTCACATCCGCGCGGCTTGGCAGTTGTTTTACGAACCGCAAGCGGTTGTTATTGACGCCGTATTTAGCGCAGACAGCGTTCAGATTGTTGACAAAAGGTGTGGCTGGATAAGTGCGAGTCCAAGCCGGACCGAAGGGATATAAAATTAAGATTGAATCCGGTACAGCCGCTAAAATCTTTACCCAAGTTTCTCTCAATTCCGGCAAAATTTTGTAGAAGTTAGCGCCGGAGATAAAAACTGTTGTGTTGTCTGAAATTCCCAGACTTTGGCGGGTAGGTTTAACTGTAGCAACTTCCGATTCTGTTGCGTATGTGAAACAAAAACCGCTGCCTTGGAGAACAGCCAACTGTTCGCGATATTGTTCTTGATAACTAGCATCCGGCGCGGTAAATTTGCCTGCAATGTAGTAATCCATGTGCCGGATGCCGGTGGTTGTCGGGGAACAGAAAGATGTAGTTTGTACCCGCGCCAAACGGTGCATTGCTAGTGAAGTCAGCGGTTTGTTAATAGCTGTTAAATTCGTACCGAAAAACAGGATATCTAAGTCGTCGGCGCGGATTGTTTGGACTTGCGATGCAAAGTCTTTCGGAAGTGCAACCAGTTTGTCGGCGCGACTTTGGCAGTATTGTTCTAATTGGTGGCCGCTGGTGTTGAGCGCGTACAGGTAAATCTCGAACTCGTTGCGGTTTAAATGCTCGAAAACCGGGATGGTAGCGAAGGTTTCGGTTTGCGGCGCGAAATGGTCGTTGATGATGCCGACGCGGATTTTTGTCCGATTTGGCGATCGCGCCGGGAAGATACAATCAATCGAACAGCCGCGATTCTTGAGCGAAAACTCAATAATTTCCGCCCGTTTGGTGTAAATATCGCGCAGGTTTGCCGTGGTAAAATAAAGCGGTATAAAGTTCGCAACTTGCGCGAAAAACAAAGCAATATTCTGCCACAGTGGCGAATCGGCATTTTTGAACAAATTAGTATGCAAGTAATCAATCCATCCTTGGATGAATTGATAGTAACTGTCTGCTTCTCCTCTGGTTTGAAATACGTTCGGACAAGTAAACATGAATTTGAGATATTCGTTGGCGAACCAATTAGGCACTGTAGCGCGATCGTACTTGAGCGGCAATTGGTCTGCCCGTCGGTACAGCATGGCTGCGAGCAGGTAATTGATGGCTTTTGGCTCGTTAAATCCTTTCGCCACATTGGCGGCTAATTCGCTCACAAAAGTCTCTTCTGTATCCGTTAGCGGTTCATATCTAATGTCGCTGACCAGCAGCGCTTGGTGCTGTTTGCCGGACTCGCCTGCAAAGGCACTTGCAACTTGTTCGGCTGGTAAATTAAGCCAGATGTCAGCAATTTGTTTTCTCGCTTGACGCACATTTGCTAATGCTGATGAGTCTGACTGATTGCTTTGATATTGTCCAACAACGCTGATTGGGGAAGTCATAGACGCGGGTGCAGCAACAGATTTTTTAGCCGAAAGCTGAGTAGCTGCTATCAAAGCTGAGCTAACTTTTGTAGCCATTTCAGACCAAGAGAACTTTTTAACTTGTTCCATACCAGCAGCAATTAATAATTGACGGCGGTCAAAGTTTTGAATGTCAATAAATGCCTTTGTCAGTTCATCGACATCCTCGCCGTTCACATATAAAGCTGCTTGGCCCAATACTTCAGGAATGGAGCTATTTGGAGAGGTAATTACTGGGCAACCGCAGGCTATGGCTTCCAGCAATGGCAACCCGAAACCTTCATATTTTGAGGTCTGAACTAATGCTAAAGCGCCCGAGTAAGCGCTTCGCAATTCATCGTCGCTCAGTTTTAGCAGGTGAACTGTTATGTCGGAAGTGTATGCTTGCAACTCTGTTTCTAATGCCGAGTTGCCGCCGACGCAAACAATCTCAAATAGATGTTTACTGCCAAATTGAGAGAAGGCTTTGAAGAAGAAAACGGCATTTTTATAACCGTTAAATCCGACGCGATCGCCAACCCAAAGAAAGTAAGGCTTTGAAATACCATATTTCGTCTTTAATTGGTTAACTTCTACCAATGTCGAGGGTGAGAAAGTCCTATCAATTCCGCAATGAGCAACTGTTACCGACTCATGAGAAATATCTGGAAAGTATTTTACTAAATCGCGGGCTGTATTTTCTGAAATTGCAACGTATGCAGAAGCATGGCGGATACCCTGATGTTTCTCTTTCCACATCTGGTTAGCTAGATTCGCTCCCATGACTTCTGGAATCATGTCATAAGCCATGAATACAGAGGGTGTCGCTCGCGGTGTAGTGTAGTAAGTAGAAATAAACAAATCGGCTTGTTCTTCATCGCAGATTTGCTGCAACATTTCGCGATCGCTTTCAGTATTGCTATAGTCATAAGCTGGGACTTGCCGATAATTTATTCCGGCAATTTTGGGAGAAGTTCCATTGCGATCGAGCACTAGGATGTGCTGGCTGAAACTCTGACTTGCCCATTCTGTCATTAATGAATGCCAGACGCGGGTAATTCCAGAGTTGTGTAGCTGAAACATTACGCCGTCAATGATAATTTTGGGCGATCGCTTTTGCGTTTCTGAAGTTGGCTGTTGTTCAGATTGGCTAGAGAGGAAGACAGCCGGAAGCAAGCTAATTACTTTTGAGGAAGTGCTGCATTTCAATCCTTCTCTAATCTGTGCGATCGCCGAATTTACCTCCCCTCTAGCAATCATTGAATGCGCCATTTTTAGAGCTTCGATCGCATAGTGTTCTTTCGCCTGATTAGATAATTGCTCAGCCATATTTGTGGGAAGGTAAGATTGGGAAATTTTAATAGCCTTGTGAGCGTCTGCAATGTTCCCCCCAGACTGCATTAAGCGAGAAGTTTCTGAGGCTGAGTGCAGCCGGAAACACGCTAAAATCTGAGGTTCGTACCAAACTTTACAATGACATGCAATTCTTTTCCACATCTCCCAGTCAGCAGCAGAAGCAGCTTGCGCCGAAAACCCACCCAATGTTTGGTAAACGCTGCGCTTGACAACAATAGAAGCAAATTGAATCCTTTGCCTGACTGCAATTCGCTCTAAGAAGTTTTCTATAATCCCCGCTGTTTCCCGTTCAATTTCCGAGAAAAATTGCTGATTTCCACCTGCATCTATATAGTAGTGGCGGCAGAAAGCAGCTCCTACATTTTGAGCTGTTTCTAATGCTGTTTGCAGGCTCTTGTAAAATCCTGGCAAGACAAGATCATCTTGATGCAGGATGTGAACCCAATTACCGCGAGCGCGCTGGATGCAATCATTCCAGTTAGCAATTTGGCCCAGGTTTTGAGATTGCTTGTAGAAAGAAATTCTACCGTTGCCGACTTTCTTGACAATTTCCTCTACATCAGAATTTACAGAGCAATCATCGACTACCTCTATCTGCATTTCGCTGGAGTTTGGAGCTTGTTCCAAAACACTTTTGAGGGTTTGTTCCAGATAGTGATTTTTGGGGTTGTAAGTCGGTATTATTACTGACCAAAAAGGTTTGTGAGTGCTTGCAGATTCAGGAGCGATCGCAGAAACTGTAACTTTTTTACCCTCTTCCCAGTCCCCAACAAACTCTTGCAAAAACTTAGAATAATTTTCCGGGGTAATTTGCAAAGTTCTATTTACATCTATCTTAGGGATTAACTCATTTCGTACAAAAGTTTTTAGCTGTGGATGCCAACCGTATCGCTGTGTAGTATGCAAAACCGATCGCGCCGCTTTCAGATACTGCCAGTTTTGCAGGAGAGCTTGACGAACCAGATTAAAATAGAAGTTAAAATTTAAGGGAATTTGCTGGTGAAATCGGCGTCGCGCTTCGGGAAATCCTTGCACAAGAGCAGTATAAGCACATTCAACGGCGTGTTCTACCGAGCAATCCGTCATTTCTAAAACTTGCTCTGATGACTGTTGCCAATATTCAAGATCGTGCGCGATCGAAGCATATACTGATGTAGATGCCAGCAACAACTGAATCATCGGTAACGGTTTAGCCCAATCTGTTAATACTGTCTGCGTTACGCCGCTAGAACAGCCAATTAAAAGACTGCAATATTTGGTTAACTCCGCATTTTCTCGCAGAGTCAACACGCTACCATCAATAATTCGTGCATCTGCTACTGGAATTTTCAGGTTAGACGAAAGAATAATGCTGCAATCCGGTAAGCGAGACAGCAGCGATTGAGCAACAGACAAAGCATATTCTGGCTTGACAAAAGATTGACTGCTACTGCCCGTACATTCAAATAAAATAACATGACTGCGTTTCAGCAAGTTGTGGCGATCGGCAAAATTGCGGACTCTTTCAATCTCATCATTTCGCAGGCGCAGAATATTCTGGATGGGAACAGTAATCGGTTTTGGATAGCCGCGAAAAAGAGATGCTTTAGTAGTTCCATCATAATTTTGATAGTTATTTGGACTCACCTGCGTCAAAAATACTTCATCAAATTCACCGCGATTAAGACGCTGCTGTACTTGTTTTTCCAACTCATACCAAGCTGCTACTATTTCCTGCCAATTATTGGCGGGAAATTCCCAAATTTCATCGACAAATGGATTCTCTTCAATTACACTCCGGCACATAGATGAAATTGCCCAAGTTAAATGGCAGTTTGGATAATCATGCTTGATTTGCCGAGCCAAAGTAGTTGCATGAAGGCAATCACCATTTAAGCCAAGTTGTCCTAGCAATATTCGCTTGCCAGAAGACTGTTCAGAAGTAAAAAATCGCGACCAAGAACGTTCTGACTGCAAGCGCGGGATCTCAGTTTCTAGGGACTTCGCGCTTCCCTCCACAACAATAAGTTGGTCAATGTAGGGATTGTTTTGCAGCGCCCTCTCACTTTCCGAAGTAGTGAACCATGTAATTATGCAGTTTGGTTCGCTGTTTTTTAGCTCTTGGGCTGTTGCCAAATATGGCGCTATTTCCTGGGGCTGAAAAACCGCAAAACCGTAATGTTTGTGCATAGGTGCATAGGGGTAAGAAGCTGGCTGAGATAATTGTTTCATCATTCAAATACCTAAAGTTAGAGCGTAATTTTATCTGGTCTCGATCATCATAACTGCGAGTTGTCGCAGGTCTATGTTTGGTTGCCAGTGCAGGCTGTGCATTAGCGCGGGATTTGATACTAATCGCTTATATTCAGTCTGAAAATTATCAGCCGGCTCTACATATCGCGTCCAATCCAAACCGAGGTGCGAAAAACAGACTTGTATCCAATCTTTTATGGAATGAGTTTTGCCGGAACCGATCGCTGCTTCAAAAATATTATCTTGCTCAATCAATGTCATTATAGCCTGTGCTACATCACCCGCAAATGTCCATTCTTTCTCTACAGAGATATCACCTATTTGCAGTTTTTCATCAGCACCCCGTAGAATCTGCTTAGCGGCGAGTACAATTTTTTGGCTGACATGATTGGGTTTTCTGAGAGGGCTTTCATGATGGAATAAATATCCTACATAGGCTTTGATGCCGAGACTTCTGTAATATCTGGCTGCATAAACTGATTGAATGCGAGCAACTGCATAAGCACTGCTTGCTTCAAAAGCAGTATCCTCAGAAATAGGATTGCCATCATTGTAGAATTGAACACCGCTACCTGTAATAAAAACTTTGGAGGTTGGGCTGTGTTTGTACACCGCTTCTAAAATATTTAGTGTACCCGTCGAAATTGCTGCATGATTTTCAAACAGCGCGTCGTGTCGCGTTGTTGATTTTGCAGCTAAGTGAAATATATAGGTTGGTTTGTATTCTTTTACGAACTCTTCAACCTGTTTGTAGTCCGATACATCGCCACGAATCCAATCTCCCGATCGCGATAAGCCTGTAGGTTTGATTCCTTTGGACTTGCACAACTCACTGAGATAATATCCGTCTTGTCCGTTAGCACCAAAAATAAGAGCGTTCACAGTTTATTTTTCTGAAAAACAAAGGTGGCAAATGTATAACGACATCCTTCATAGATAAAATCTGGATTCGGACAATCCCACTGCGGAACGTCAGGGAACACACAATTTTTCAGTAAAGGAAGAAGTCGTTGTCGGAAGTCTTTCTGAGTGTAAAGGCGGAAGTCCACTGCCGGAATGCGATCGCCCGGTTTATACTGGTCATTGTAATCGCACGTTAAAATTCCAGTACCTCCAGGCGCCAAAAGTTCAGCGATTTGCGTCATAAACAGTTCGTCATTTTGAACGTGTTCTAGCACAGATGTTGAAAAAATAATATCATAGCTGCCCTTGATAGTAGACGGTTTGTGGAAATAGGTGTTGAGATCGCAATTGATCGCCGGATCGATTTCTTCCATAGAGTAGCCGAGCTTCTTCAATGCACCAGCCGCACTATCTTCATAGCTCCCAATACATAAAATTTTAGGAGCAGCAAACTTGGACGCAATTTTTTGCACAGTATCCAAAATAAAAGCTTGCTGAATATTAGCTTCCGGTATTTTCCGCGCCATCATCTCAGGAACTAGTGCAAATAACTGATTAATCATAGGTTGGTACTGCGATCGCGCCGCATCATCCAAGATCCGATTGAATGATGTTACATTGGGAATCCCAACATCTAAATACCTCTGACTGTGCGACTTCTCTGGCTTTTCTAATACTTGAGCAAGTATACGCTCATAATCCAAAATGAAATTAGCTTCGCTCCATTCATTGTAAAATGGCACCAGCGGTGCAATACCGTTATCAACAATTTGTTTCAAGCTGGAATCTTCTATACAAATTGAAGGCTTGGCCGAAACAATATGTCTGAACATATTGCTTTTTGTAATGGCGATCGGTCTTTTGACAGCCAGCGCGTGATCGATCGTACTCGATATACCGCGATTCTCAAGTTGGTCATAAAAGAAGGCGTTTAGCGTATTTTGTGCTAGAAAATCCAGTAATTGTTCTTGACTGAGAAAATCGTGACTTAAACTTAGTTTAATTCCCGGCTTGAATATCGACTGCTGACATCGTTGTGCTATAGCAAGTGCTTGACTGCCGTCAGCATCGCCAAAAGTCGCAAAGGGAATGTGCAGCCTAATCAGTGCCTCGTCATACTCTTGCTGTACAGTGGCAATGACCTTCTCAAATCCTTTACCTTGCATTCCAAATCCAAAACTCCCAATAGTAGGGATCTCTGGTAATTTGTAAGAATTCGTGTAGGGCTGTACAATTCTTCCCGTTTTAAAAACAATTGGATTCTTCAGTTGCAATGTAGGATCTGGGCCTATATGGTACTGAAAAAGTGAATTATTTGCTGCATCTGCTACTCGCTGGGTAACTTCGTGAATAATCCCAATGTGCGGTACATTGATGGATTGAAGTATTTTTTTATTAACCCAAGGTAATGTCGAGGAATAATAGTTGTAAATAATTGCTGATGGTTTTACCTTGTTGACATTATCCAAAAACTCTTCATAACTTGAACATTCCGCATATATAAAAGAGTATTGAGTGGATTTTTTGAGCGCTTCAGCAATATTAAGACCGTACTCATGCACCCCGCATTGTTTTTCCTTGTGAGAGACAATCAAAATTTTATCTAGCAAGTTATCGTTGTCTTTGCTTGCTAGTGATTTGTGCAATTTTGAATCGCTCGGAGAAATAATATTTGCTGTCTTGGCTTCGCCTGTAGGTAAGCTAATATCTTCCGCAAGCTTCCCAAGCCATTTTTTGACTTCTTCATAATTTTTGGCATAAACCACCGGATTTTCCAAGTTATCCCAAAGCTTCTCTGGTAAATCCCAGCCAACAATACAGCGAGGTTTATATCGATTAATCTCCGTTTGGGAGGCGGCATTTATAGCACTTCCTTTCATCAACAAACCAATACATTTGTCTCCGACTTGCGACAAGTTTTTCAGGTTCATGCCGCTACAATCAACAATATTCGTAGCGGTAATTTTAGGAGAAGCTGAACAGTAAAAATTGAGCTGAGGGAAATCTGAGACTATTTGTTTCAGATGTTCGTTTAAATAAAAATAGCTTTGATTGGAGAAAACTTCTCCATTTTCAACCAAAATGCTGTTTTTTCTAACTTCTATTACTTGTTCTGGCGGCCCAAAGAAGGTAATCATGGGGATGTGAATCGGTATCGGCAGCAGATATTTATGATTTAGATGCTGCTGATACATCTGGCGATTAAAGGTATGAACGTTATTTTGATACGTCATACCGTAGAGTTTCAAAATATCATCAAAAACCCCAAACCACATATTGACAAATATGGCGTCATGGGGGCAGTTTGGCGTTGGTTCTGTGCCTTTGTATTCGCTGCCTTGATACAGCGCGATCGGCAAATCTAAATCCTGCCAAAGATAAGTAGAGACTTCAGCGCACTCCAGGGTAATTGTATCCCCAGGAAAACTATTTCTAACCGCCTGAATTACGGCTCTTGTCAAAATCACATCGCCGCTGTGAAAACTGTTATGAATGAAGAAATGGGCCATAGCTTTATCCTGTTGTGCGCTGTCTTGTTTCTTGACTTAGTATTTGATAATTTCTACGTTAGGCAAAGGGAAGATTAGACCAACACCCCTTTTCAGTATTTCTTCCTCGCGCTTGAGAAATTCTTCCTTAAAATGCCACGGCAAGACTAAATAATAATCCGGCTTCATTGCCCTTGAATCCGCTTCGCTGACAATCGGAATGTCAGTACCGAGGGTATAGGCGCCGTATTTATCTGGGTTTCTCTCCGCCGCTACATCTATAATGCGATTGTCAATTCCGCACCACTGCAAAATTGTATTGCCTTTAGTCGATGCACCGTAAATGTGAATGCTCTTACCTTCTTTTTTCAACATTTTTAGCAGCGAAACTAACTGCTCTTTATGCACGTTGATCCTGTCTTGAAAATTTTTGTATGGTTTGTCGGTATCCAGCTCCATGTCAAATTCTGCCTGACGTAATAGCTTGATGCGCGTCACAGCTTCTTGTTTCTTGAAGGCAAAGTTGTCAAGATGCGTTGCATAACAGCGGATGCTACCGCCGTTGATGTCGTTAAGTACGGCATCAACTATTTTCAAGTCAGCTTGTTTCAGTATATATTCCAGCACTGCTAAACTGTAATATTCCAAATGCTCGTGACAAATTGTGTCGTAAGAATTCATCTTGAGCATGGATGGCATATAAGACATCTCAAAGACCCACAAACCACCAGGAGCCAGCGCTTTTTTGATTTCTTTGCAGAAGCTTACCGGATCTTCCAGGTCATAAAACATGGCGATTGACGTAATAATGTCAAATTTTTCGCCTTGTAAAACCTTGATGAGTTCTTCAGAAGGAAAAATGTCTTGAATAGCAGTAATGTCTCCGGTTATTTCTCGAGCTACGTCTGACGGATCGACACCAAATTTGATGAAGTTTTGCGGATAGCACTTTAGTAAAGTGCCGTCATTACAGCCAATATCTAAGACACGAGCATTGCTTTTGCCAATCAGGGATGTTGCTTCTTCTGTAATTCCTTGCAAGTGATTTCGCATGGTTTGGTTCGTGCCGGAACGATACCAGTAGGCAGAATATAAAACTTCCGGCGGAACCGTATGTTCCATCTGCAATAAACCGCAGGCTTTCTCATCTTTTGTGGGATCGCAACGCACTAGAGAAAGGGAAATTTTTCTCAGGGGAGGTTCTTCTTTCCCCGGCTTGACAAAGGAACCTTGCAAATACTGTTCGCCTAAATTAATGACTGGGGTGAGGGCTGAAGAACCGCATACCCGACAAGTTTTACGATGACCTAAGTGCATTGTTTTACCTCTAAAATTAGTTATTTTTTGGAGAGCCTATCTTTTCTACCAGTGCTTTGAAATTTCCATCTATTCCATCTATGCACTTATTCCGTTCTAAGTTCAATATCGCTAGCTGTTTGACCACTCTATCTTTTTCGGATGCTGCCACTTTTTCAAACTCATAGACTTTTTCTTGTTCGTGCCACAAGTTGCAGTTAACGTGGGCGAGCTGCGAGAAGATTTCGCCTATGCTGCCAAGGACATCAGGCACATAATTGCCTTCTTGTTTATAAACTTTATTTGAGGCGAAAGTCAGGCGAGCGATCGGAATTTGACCGGATATAGCAGCGCTAATAAATTCGTTGATTTCCTGCTGAAGCTGTTTTTCTTGAACAGCAAGGCTCTGGAGTCTGATTTCGTCTTCGGAATGCCACTGTTTCAATTTAACAATTGTCAATTTGTCGCAGAGAGAGCCAAGTGTTTCTGCCATAGGTCAAATGTGATTGGTTTAAAAGAATCTAACTGAGGATGTTTGGCGATAGCTCGTTTTTTCTAAAGGAAGTTTTCGCACATCACGCTGTAACCCTGGCTCCTGCCTTAGCGTTCAGTCATACACTAAATAGTTTATCGTAGTTGTTACCGCCAAGCTACTAATATAGATCGTTTGCTAACAGACGAACACCCATTTCGGTTGTTCCCAGAATAGTCCCTACTATTTTATACAACGTTTTTGCAGGCACACAGGATGATTTTACATAGAAAACGCTGAGGATTGAGACATCCGATCGCAAGCAGCTTTAACATCACTCTCTCTCGTTCAATTGACAAATACAACGCTATACTCGATCTCAGCCATAGGTAGACTGAGAGAGCGAGGATTGGGATATATTTGCCACCCTCTGGGATCTACAATCTAATCCAGCGCCTCCATCACAATAGCACCGAGTAAAGCATACTTTTTCCCTGGTGGGACGATCGCTTCAAACCAACCTTTCCTACCGCACACTTCGACTGCAACCCCACCAACAATACATCTTTCAGCAGTCTCCTCGTTAGCATACTTAACTATCTGCTTCCTAAGCTTAGCGAAGTTAAACTGTGCAGCAGTTGATTCTGGCAAAACTAGCATCGTCGTTCCTGTATCTACTTTTGCCTTCCGATCCGCTATCTAGCTGTCAGTCAAAAAATTTCTAATTTTTCAGGTAGTGTAGGTAATTCCGATCGCTGCTCACTTCTTGGTTTCTACTAGATTAACTGAAAATCGCCCGCCGATCGCCGAAAACCTTGTGGGCTGGGGGCGCCAAGTATTGACAAAAATCTTTTAATATTGTATGGATAGCAGCCAATTCACAGACCGATGAGAAGTTCGGTTGTCACCACATCAGACCGCCGCAGCACGGCCGGGATTCCTCACCACACAAAAACAAGTTACAATTACGTTAAGATTGATGAACATAATTAAAAATTCCCAAATCGCAGGGACTAAAAATTAGGAGGATCGACCTCGGTGAATAAACGGTGGAGAAACGCGGGCCTGTACGCACTGCTGGCTATTGTAGTCATTGCCTTAGCAACGGCATTTTTTGACAAACAGCCCCCAAGTAGGGAAGTTTGGAAGTACAGTCAATTCATTCAGGAAGTCGAAGGCAAGAGAGTAGACAAAATAAATATCAGTTCCGATCGCACCAAAGCCCTGGTCACAGCCCAGGACGGCAACAAGGTACTCGTCAACCTGCCGAACGACCCCGAACTGATCAACATCCTGACCAAAAATAACGTAGACATTTCAGTTCTGCCCCAAAGCGACGAAGGCTTCTGGGTAAAAGCCCTCAGCAGCCTGTTCTTCCCGATTCTGCTTTTGGTCGGACTGTTTTTCCTGGTGCGGCGCGCCCAAAACGGGCCCGGCAACCAAGCCATGAACTTCGGCAAATCCAAAGCTAGAGTCCAAATGGAGCCCCAAACTCAGGTGACTTTCGGCGACGTGGCCGGCATCGAACAAGCCAAGCTAGAGCTCGCAGAAGTCGTGGACTTCCTGAAAAATGCAGACCGCTTCACCGCAGTCGGAGCAAAAATCCCCAAAGGCGTCCTGCTGGTGGGCCCTCCCGGAACTGGCAAAACCCTGCTGGCAAAAGCAGTGGCTGGAGAAGCAGGCGTTCCCTTCTTCTCGATTTCCGGTTCAGAATTTGTGGAAATGTTCGTGGGTGTCGGTGCTTCCCGCGTCCGCGACTTGTTTGAACAAGCTAAATCTAACGCTCCTTGTATCGTATTTATCGATGAAATTGACGCGGTAGGCCGCCAGCGGGGCGCTGGTTTGGGCGGTGGTAACGACGAACGGGAACAAACCCTGAACCAGTTGCTGACCGAAATGGACGGCTTTGAGGGCAATACTGGCATCATTTTGATTGCTGCCACAAACCGCCCCGACGTGCTCGATGCGGCGCTGCTGCGTCCGGGTCGCTTCGATCGCCAAGTTGTAGTCGATCGCCCCGACTTCGGAGGCCGCCTAGAAATTCTCAACGTTCACGCCCGCGGCAAAACTTTGTCGAAAGACGTGGACTTGGAAAAAATCGCCCGCCGGACACCCGGTTTCACAGGTGCGGATTTGTCCAACCTACTCAACGAAGCAGCAATTTTGGCCGCCCGCCGCAACTTGACCGAAGTCTCGATGGATGAAGTCAACGACGCGATCGACCGCGTGCTCGCAGGCCCGGAAAAGAAAGACCGCGTGATGAGCGAAAAGCGCAAAACTTTGGTAGCTTACCACGAAGCCGGTCACGCTTTAGTCGGCGCGCTGATGCCCGACTATGACCCCGTGCAGAAAATTAGCATTATTCCCCGCGGCCGCGCTGGCGGTTTGACTTGGTTCACACCCAGCGAAGATCGGATGGATTCTGGCTTGTATTCTCGGTCTTACTTGCAAAATCAAATGGCGGTAGCTTTGGGCGGCCGCATTGCTGAAGAGATTGTCTTCGGTGAGGAAGAAGTAACGACTGGGGCGTCGAACGACTTGCAGCAAGTGGCAAGAGTAGCGCGCCAAATGGTGACTCGCTTCGGAATGAGCGATCGGCTTGGCCCTGTAGCTTTGGGTCGCCAACAAGGCAATATGTTCATGGGTCGCGATATCATGGCCGAACGCGATTTCTCCGAAGAAACCGCAGCGACGATCGACGATGAAGTGCGTTTGTTGGTAGAACAAGCTTACCGCCGCGCTAAAGATGTACTCGTCGGCAACCGCCACGTCCTTAATGCTTTGGCAGATCTGCTAGTTGAAAAGGAAACTGTGGATGCGGATGAATTGCAAAGTTTGTTAGCTAATAGCGATGTCAAGATGGCGACGATCGCCTAAGCGATTTTAGATTTTGGATTTTAGATTTTAGATTGAATCTCGCGATTTTAGATTTTAGATTGAATCTAGAGTTTGAAATCAGTAAATTGATTTTCGATTGAATCTAAAGCTTAAAATCGGTAAGAGGGGAGATTCTGGGATTGTCTGGAATCGCCCCGATTTTTTTTGTGGTGCGATCGGCACACAGGAAGCAGCGGAAAAAAACATTGGAGTAGCAAACCATGATGGTCACTGAAGATAGAGCGCGTGAACTTGCACTTGATTGGGTAGAAGCTTGGAATACTCATAACCTCGATCGAATCATGTCCCATTACGCAGAAGATGTAATTCTGATATCGCCTGTCGCAGCGCAACTGCTAAACGAACCATCTGGGACAGTGACAGGCAAAGAAGCGCTACGAAACTACTTCAAAAAGGGGCTGGAAGTTTATCCTGACCTCAAGTTTGAGTTGCTTGATGTGATGTGGGGAGTTTCCAGTGTTGTCCTTTACTACATCAACCAAAAAGGCACGAAGGCAGGTGAGTTTATGGAAGTCAGTTCCACCGGAAAAGTGACTAAAGTTGTTGCTCATTACAACGGGTAGAGCGAGGTTATGCAAAGGGCGGTAATATGGATGGCACAACCGAGCGATGCTGAGGCTTTACTTACTGTAGCTAGCGACTCAAACGCAGTCCACTTGCCTGTGGTGTAAAGAAAATAACGCAATTTTAACCGCCCCCTCGGAAACCCACGGAGGTGGGTTTTGTTTGTATAGACGCGGTTTCAACCGATCGGTCTTCCGATATGAACTCTATTGAATTATCTGGGGGCAAAATCAGTTAGCATGAATCATCAATCTTGGTTGACACTACTCAAAAAACACCGGGCGATCGCAGTCATCCGTTCCTCCGAAAAGGAACTTGCTTCGCAGATGGCAAAAGCGGTAGCAGCAGGAGGAATCCAGTTTATTGAAATTACTTGGAATACCCACAAAGCTGCTGAATTAATTGCAGAACTCCGCTCGGAATTCCCTACTTTTAGTATTGGCACCGGCACTTTATTAAACTTAGAAGAGTTGCAGCAAGCAATAGACTGCGGCGCTCAATTTCTGTTTACTCCGCACACCGATGTAGCGATGATTAAAACAGCAGTTGACGCCGGAGTGCCGATCGTCCCCGGTGCTTTTTCTCCTACGGAAATTGTAACCGCGTGGCAAGCAGGTGCTACCTGCGTTAAAGTTTTTCCGATATCGGCTTTGGGAGGCGCGGCTTACCTGAAAAGCCTGCAAGGCCCCCTGGGAAACATTCCTTTAATTCCCACTGGCGGGGTGACGCTGGAAAATGCCAAAGTATTTATTGACGCCGGGGCGATCGCCGTTGGTTTAGCCGGAGACTTATTTCCCAAACACTTAGTGGAAAATCGCGATTGGCGCGCGATCGTCCAAATTGCCCGAGATCTCGCCCAAAACTTAACAACTTGTTAAGCCAGGTTTCCCAATCCAACATTTCAAATCTACAATCTAAAATAGGACAAGCCAATCTAAAATCTAAAATCTAAAATCTAAAATAGTACGAGGTGTGAGAAATGAACAGCATTATCAACTCAATTTACTTCCGCCGCGCGGGAACTTTCTGTGCCGGCTGCGCCCTCACTTTTGCTGCATTCTGCGGCGGTTCAATGACCGCATTTGCCAGCGAACAGCACAACATAATTGCCAATAAAATTATGCTGTTGCAGCAATCCAGCGAACGCTGGATTGAAATAGATTTGTCACGACAAAGGTTAATAGCTTGGGAAGGAAATACACCCGTTTACGCGGTGATTATTTCCAGCGGCAAATCATCGACTCCCACCCGCACGGGAACGTTTGCCGTTCAAACCAAACACCGCGTTACTAGAATGACTGGGCCGGACTACGACGTGCCCGACGTTCCCTATACAATGTATTACGACGGAGGCATGGCAATTCACGGCGCTTACTGGCACAATTTGTTTGGCAATCCCGTTACTCACGGCTGCACAAATGTAGCTGTCAATCACGCTAAATGGCTGTTTGAATGGGCCTCGGTGGGAACGCCCGTGGTGGTGCACAAATCTCAGGTTTAGGGAATTGGGAATTGGCGATCGGGCATAGTCGAACATTATTACAACTTATGCACCGGTGGTCAGAAACCGGTTTTTTTTGCGAAATACTGCGTTACAGTCGTAGATTCGGTCAAAAACGCGGTTTCTTCGATCGGAGTTCATCAGTTCTGGTTTTTTTTAGCTTGCTTACTTTACTGCTGTTTTTATACTAATTCTCAAAACTCATGCAACAGTATCTGTAGGGTGCGTCGCCACCCTTAAATCTTAAAGAATATCCACAATCTTTGAGCGACGCACCCTACACTCAGGTGAGCGTAAACAAACCCACACTCATCATTGTTGCAAGACTTTAGATAATTGGTATTAACTACAATCCCAATTATATAAAACTTTACTAAAATCTAATTTACTCAGTGCTAATTCATCAATAAAAAAGTTACCGACACCACTGTCTCCCCACATGATATCTACTGTCTCATTGGCATCGCTATCCATTTGGAATAGAAGAATGTCTAGCTTTTGTTTTTGCTCGGAGTTACTCCTATATTTTCTTACGTCCTCTTGTGTAAAATCTGGATAACCACCTATTTTATGACCAAAGGAAGGCGATATTTCTAGGTACTCATCCCAAATTTCATTGTTCATAAATAACTCACGGATTTCCCCGCATAAAAGTTCGGTAAATTGGTAGTCATGGGTACTAATCGGCGCATATTTTTTAGTAAATTGCAAGCTGCAACAGCCATTAACAGGAAAAGCTTCGGGTGGCGGCAAAAAATCATAATTCGTAATGATGTTTTCAACTTGGAGGTCTGGCTGAGGAAAATAGATTATTTTGAATCTGTCTTCGGCTGTGGGATTATCTTCATCAGCCCCATTGCCCAAATCTAAACCATATAGGTCATCGTCGGCTATATAAAACTGCAAAATTCCCCGATCGGGAAAACCATCTAAAGGCGGTATTTCATCAAAGTTGAGCTGCGCTAGCAAAAATAAATATTTACCGTCACAAGTTTTGGGATATTCAAAGCCTTTAGGTAAATAAGGCAATCCCCCAAATTTACTCTGCCACCAATTGAGGGAAGCATTATTCTGGATTTTAATTTCGATGTAAGGTTTAATGGTAGCTTCGATTCTGTCGCGATACTTTTCTAGTTCGGGAGAGAGTGGAAATTCTAGTTTATAATTCATCTGCTTTTAACAATTTGTTTTGAACGCAATCAGTAGGGTGCGCCGAAGCGCACCTTACCTGTAAAACCTATTCCTAACTTAACTGCACCACTGGTTTATCCTCTAACAAAGTTTCATTTGTCAGCAAATCTTCCACGGTAATTCGCAAAAAGCGCTGTTCGTCAACGCGGAATAAAACTTTTATGCGATCGCTCCCCGGATACCCAGGCGGCGTCAATTGCGCGATGCTGCGTGCTCCTTCTTTATCATTTAAGGGCTGTACCGATGTTTGACCCGCGAGTTGGCGAGTAATTAGCCTGTCGCCGTCAAAATATATCTCCGTGCCGCCAGTTTCCGCTCCCAATTCGCCGATAATTAATTCTATACTTGGCTGATTTTCTACAGAAGCTCCCAAGACTAATTCTACCGGTTCGCTCATCGGATAAGACTGGCCGGATTTAATTAAACTGTGCCAACTGTGGCAATTGTCGCGGCGGTTCCAGTAGCGAATGCCGTAACTGTGATAGAGAAAATCTTTGATTTCTATGCCTTGACTCAGTTGCAGAGCACCTTGGGCGATCGCCTCAAAGGGTTTGTCGCAGCGAATTTTTTCGGACTCGAAATATTGCTCCACCCAACGCCCGACAGCGGGAATTTGTACAGTACCGCCAACTAGCAAAACTGCATCGATATCGCCAATTTCTAAGCCTTGGCGGCGCGCTTGCTGCAATACTTGATTCATGCACTCGTCTAGTTTGTCAAAAAACTGATGTTCCGCGAGGATAGATTCAAAACGAGTTCGGTCTAATTCTAATTCGTAACTCTCAAAATTTTCGTCATCAAAATAAACCTCAACCGCCTGATTCACCAAAGACAACTGAATCTTTAACCGTTCTGCCAATCTTGTTGTAATCGGAGATTTTGCCAGCCCTTGTTTTTGAACAAAATAGTCAACCAGCCAATTATCAATATCAGAACCGCCTAAATTTTGTCCGGCTTTAGCCAAAACCCGGGCAACTTTTGTTTTTTGTGCTGAAGATTCAGCTAATAGCTTTTCGCCCCATTTGAGAATAAAACCGAGGGGCTGTTTGTTGGAGGAAGCGTCCAAACGCACCAAAGAAAGGTCTAGAGTTCCGCCGCCGAAATCAATTACTAACAGATTTTCGCGATCGGCTAAACCGTAACCCAAAGCAGCCGCCGTAGGTTCGTCCAACATCCGCACCTGTTCTACTTGCAGGGATTGAGACACTTGGCCCAACCAATGGCGGTAAGCTTCAAAACTATCTACCGGGACAGTAAAAATCAAAGAATCGATCGGCAAAGGCAGTTCGCGAATTGAGTTGACAATTTGGCTCAAATACCACTCGCCTACTCGTTCAAAAGTAACAAGTTGCCCGTCAAGTTCCGGCACAAAACCCTGAACTGAAGTGCCAATTCCCCGCTTAAAATTGCGAAAAAACCGAGAATCTCCACTCAAATCCAGGCCTTTGTCGCGGACTTGCTGACCGAGTATGACTTTACTTTGAGCAGCGTCCTCAACGTAGAGTAAACTGGGAATTAGGGGCGGATTTTGAGCCGAGATTGCCGACAATCCCGGTAATTTCAAAGTTTCGGGCTGCGATCGGGCTGGATTCCAGCGAGCGACCACGGTGTTGCTAGTTCCAAAATCAATTGCGATCGCCATTCAGCCAACATACACAGCTACAAGGGATTCAATCATATTATTGTATTTTGAACCCCAAATGCAAATAGATTATCAACTTGTGCTTGCATAAATACTTAGTTGCAATCAAAACTGCTTTAGCAGCGGAGTCTTCAATTTTGTGCAACTGCATATTTTTGGTTGCAACAAATAAGCGCCACTTTTATAAGAGGCACAAAACTTATACTATTTTAAATTTGAAATTAAAAACTTGGGAATGGCTGACTGCATAAGGGTTTGGCACACTGGCAGACAGTTGCATAGTTTCTTGAAAGTGGTATAACTTGTCCGCCGCCGAGCTTTTTCCTTCGATCTCAATCCGATTTTTTAATGAAGCGTGAAAAATGTTAGATATGGGCGATCGCAAAACAGCACTATTGGCTCTAACACTGCTTGTCCCTGCAGCTAGTATTGGTATCATAGCAGCCTTGTATATCGCCCCTGGAAGCTGGGGACAAACACTGTCAGTCTTTTGTCAAGTTTGGTTGCTAGTTTTTCCGATCGCGTGGTCTGTTTTGGTCGATCGCAAAAAGCTGCGTTTATCCCTGCCCAAGCGCCAAGAATTGCTGGCTGGATCTATTTGGGGAATATTCATGTTTGCGATGATTATAGGTATCTATCGGCTTTTCGGCCAGCACTGGATCGATCCTGTAGTTGCTAAAGAAAAATCCTACCAATTAGGTATTAGCAGCCCTACTATTTACTTGATTGTAGAAGCATATTTTGTGCTAGTTAACTCGCTGATTGAAGAATTTACTTGGCGGTGGTTTGTCTGCAACAAGTGCCAGATTCTCATACCCGGTACAAAAGCAATATTTCTGAGTTCGCTATTTTTCACGATGCACCACATTTTTGTAATAGCAGCTTACAGCGACTGGCAGGCTGCGATCTTGGGCTCCTTAGCTGTCTTCGCCGCCGGGATAATTTGGTCGCACTCTTATCTGACTTACGGTTCGCTTTGGTCGAGTTATATCAGCCACGCGATCGCAGATTTAGCCTTGGCAATTATTGGTTGGCAAATCCTCTTTAAGTAGCTGCTTTTTTAGCCAGAACCGCCGGGAATTCTATAGTAAACATTGACATTTTTTTAAACTCGCTTCCCTACTAATATCTCGCCCATTATCTGACAGAATTTCTTGGCGATTGCCAATCCCAAACCCGTACCGCCGTATCGGCGAGTAGTAGACTCGTCCGCTTGCGTAAAACCTTGAAATACTCTCTCTATTTGCTCTGCATTGATTCCAATTCCAGTATCGCTGATTTTGAAACTAATCCATTCTTCACCAGCCGAAATATCCGATTCTAATTTTTTCTCTTTTTTTCCTCCTTCCCGCTTTGCTTCTAAACCTAAAACATCCGATGCTACTGCCTCTGAGCCTATAAAATTAAATTTTTCTTCCTGCTTCCCCCTTTCTTCTTCCTGCTTCCGTCTCAATCGGCTTACTTCTAAAGTTATTTCACGAGATTCGGTAAATGTGCTGGCATTGCTCAGCAGGTTTAACAAACATTAATAAATTTTATTAACAGCAATATAAACGATGAATGTGATTGGAAAATCACTTGTTTGAGATTCGCAATCCTACGATCGGACTCAGAATCCAATTGAAGATATTTGGTTACAAGCTAAACAATGGATGAGCGAGTGCTATCATCTGTGTCCGACATTTGCTGCGGTCAAGTATATTTTAAGTTAGTTACTCATTCTCAGATATTTGATTTACCTAAGCTTAACATTTATGCTAAATTCTCACAAATCATATAGGATTGCTATATGAAGAGGACAACTCAACTCTAGTGGAGCAAAACCAGTGGGCAATTTTGATAAAATATTCAATTCAGAAGACAAATCTGAAGCAAGCTTGACTTTAGAAGAATCCGTAGCAGCGGTAGCACTTGTCGCAGCGGAGGCAAATTCCCCGGACACGGATGCTGATATCTTAGAAAGCATACTTTGGGAATCAGAAATATTTGCTGAATACTCGGAAGATGATATATCAGCAATGTTTCAAAGACTCGCCGGTATTGTTGCCCGAGACGGTTTAGGAGCATTATTTAATGCTGCTTGGGAATCTATGCCAGATGAGTTAGTTTTGGATACTTTTGCCATAACCGCAGCCATGTTTGTCGCAGATGGCGAAATAGCTCAGAAGCACCAGGCTTTTCTTCAGGAATTCCAGCAAGCATTAGGTGTGGAAGACGAGGAAGCGGCAGAAATTATTGAGGATGTAACTGCTGCTTACTCGGAGGTAGAGGGTGAAGAGTCAGATTTCGATGGGGCATGGTATGTATCTCCTGAAGGTAATTTTAGCGTTCCCATTCCAGTTGACGAGGAACGAGGCGGTAAAATTGACGATCGAGAAACCTGTGTCGCATTTTCTGACGACTTTGGCGTTTTGCTGAAAATTGATTATTTTCCTGTTGCTGGTGAAGTGGAAGAAACAATCGATTCGGTTGGCGAGGAAGTTTATCTCAAGTCTTTTCTCAACAATTTTGTTTCTCAGGCATTTCTTGCTAATGTTGCCAATTCTAAGTTACTCCACGCGGAATATTTAGAGGATGAAGAAGCTTATTTCGCGGTGGTCGATTTGCCTGCGGGTGCAACTATCAGCGTGCAAGAAAACGATGGATCTCTGACTCGGTTGGATGCTTACCGGGGACTTATGGCTTTTATTGCTGACGATTTTTGCTACATCGTAAGCTGTCAGCGAATTTATCACGAACGGGATGAATTGGGTTCCCTGGAGTCTGAAGTTGAGGGAATTATGAACAAGATTTTTGAGTTTATTGAGACTATCGAATTCGGACCGATCGAATAAACAAGACTTATTTAGGGAGTTCAAAGCCCGGTTTCTGTCTAGATGTCTCGCTGCTTAACTCTATATTTTTAGAGAAACCGGGTTTTTTGCCAACCATTCTCAGGATATGACATCGTTTCCGGTCGATTACCCATAATATGCCGGTCGGGGCGGGTTTTTGAGATTGTCAATTATTGGCAGGTATTGTTGGATCACGGGCCCCTACAAAAATCGCTGTTATTGTACCGCACTGCTAGATATTAGAGGTTTTTTACCATAAAAGAGTGCGATCGAGAACAGGGTTTTTTGACCCGCGATCGATCGCACTTCCAGATACATTCAGTCAACCGCAGTCGAGAGACAGCAGCAATTAGCCGCCATTTGCGACTAATTAGTAGTCTGAGCTTCCACCAATCTTTGCTTGAGTTCTTCCAGAGCACTCGCCCAGCGCGGATCTGGCTGCACCGAGCCCGAATCAGCGCTCGACACCGTTGCTGCTGACTGATTGCGGCGAGACTTGTTGCTGTCACCCCGACGGCGATTGCTTTTGCTGGAACCTCCACCACCTTGGGTAGGAGGAGCAGAGCGCTGCTGTTGCTGCACAGGTGCTGGGACTGACGACGATGCGGAAACCAACTGCGGTGACTGCGGCGACGACTGCTGCTGATCGTCTTCGCCCTTCTCAGATTTACCCTTAGATCGGGGCAGTGCCTTCTCTATTTTCAGCGGGTTTTCTTTGAACATCAAGCCGTTATATTTCTCAATAACTTGGTCGGCTTGTTCGTCGGTTAGCACCGTCACAAAACCGAATCCTCTGCATTTTCCAGTTTTGCGGTCTGTAATTACCTTGGTGGTAACAGATTCGCCCTCCGGTGCAAAAACTTCTTGCAATTCTTGGCGATCGAGTTCCTTCGGTAGATTGCCAACATAAAGACGAATAGACATGAAAAATTCCTCCAGACTTGGATTTTAATTAATTTGCTCGAACAGAATTATCTGAAGTCAACTGAATATTGACTTCAGGCAAACACTACATAACCCGATAATTGGCGCATTCCTCCCACCAACCTTGACAGCTCCCCCCACCTTTTAGAACAAAAAGATGATTTACTCTGATAAGGCCGGAACTTAACCGCCGATGCAGAGAGCTTTTAAATCTCAGGTTGTTGTGTAAACTTTTAGTCATCACTCAAATGTTTAGGCTATTGGCTATTCTGTATTACTTGCTTCCGGTTTTGATTCAGAATGTTTATAGCCAGCGCCGTCTAGAAATTTATGTCCAAGGATGTCAATTGCAAGCGATCGGAATGCCAGTATTCAGTTTAATACAGTGATGGATAAAATGGCTAACATTTTTTCAGCCAGTAATCTTACCTCGATCCTAATCTCGCTCCTAATGCTGAGAACTACTCACTTACCCGCTATCCCTTAAATCCGGCCCGGCAGAGTCCGAGCATTCTTTAAAGGTATCACAGCCTTGGTAACAGAGCTAGTTATTTAGGAAGATTTCAGTCTGAATTTAACGCAAACCACATCGGAATCACTTTTGAGAATTCATCCCGCACAGCAAAAAGAGCGATCGAAAAAAAAACAGCCGACAAGCGGCTGGCTGTACTTGCTGTGTTGGGAGGTTGACAATTTTTACGCAATGCCTTAAGGGATTTTAGCCAACTGAAGTTCTTGCGCTGTTTGGTTCAATCCAATTCCTGTAAACTAATGTAACAGAATGCTGGCAAAAAAGCAACTTTTCTTTACGAATGAACGAGGAACAAGAGTGTAGGGTGTCCGCCGCACACCGAGAACATCGGGTAGGGTGTGCGCGGCCACCGAGAAGATCGATCGCCCATCCCCCGTTTAACTCAAAACTCATCTGGGGCTGCGCGTTGTGCGCGATCGAGTGCGGCAATCTGATAACTATTCCTCATACCTGTAAAAAATGCAATTGCAGGCAACCTCAAAACCCTTATGCAGTAAGTCATGTCCCATTCTTCAATCTAAAATCCAAAATCTAAAATCCAAAATCTAAAATCCAAAATCGTCTCACCTTGGGCCCTGGATAATGATGTATGCGCCCCAAAAAGCAGCAGCAAAAGCCAAAACCGCAGACCAAATCGGATGTCCGCTGTCACTAACCCTCCCTCCTTGACTGCGGAGACTTTCAAGGTCGATCGCCACAGTAGCACCCCGGCGCAGCCAACCAGTCGCCACAACAGATTTTCCGATCAAATCGCTGGGGCGAGTCGTCTCTTTGAACAAAAATGGCCATAAAGAGCCAATGTAGCCAAACCTCGAAACATAATGCAACCTCACCAAACCCGTCGCCGTTTGCAAAATCAAATCTTGTCCCAGCCAATTACCCATACCCGATCGACCCAAAAGTTTCCCTTCCAGCCGCACCGGTTCAGCATCCAGCGGCAAACTCTCAGGATTTGACAAAATTTCCGGCAAACTCGGCGAAGCGGTTTCTCGCGGTATAATGTCCGGGAAGAAATAATTGATCCGCATCAAAGTACCGATGCTAAATCCGATCGGCAAACAGCCCCAAAGAATCGATCGATCGCCCCAAAGCCAATCCAACTGCCAGATACTCGTCCTCGAAAAAATCCCGCCAATCAGCCAAAGCACCCCGACTATCGCCAAACTCATCGGAATTCCAAAAAACGGCGCACCCTGTAAAAATAGTTTTGAGTCTTTAAATTCGAGTATTGACTTAAACAGAGACAATTTTCCTTTCCTGGGTGGTTCTTGGACTCCCGCGTTTGCCAAATCTAACTCAGTCTCCAGTTGCCAAAATTGAGCATAAAGGGCCAACAGCTTCAAACGCTCTCCCAGCAAAGGATGCGCCCGGTTAACCGTCAACCAATTGCGCTCCCGATTGCTGACATCCCACAGCAAAATCTGTTCTAGGGGCGCGTGTAATGCAGCAGAACCAAGGCTTACAGCTTGTCCGACGCCTACGGGTAACAACAGATCGAAACTTTCCAGGAAAAAGCTAGTTTGTTTTTGCTGTTCGATATTACCAGCAATGCCGATCGCAATTTTAGCCAGTGCGCGCGTCAAACCGTTAGGATTGCCCGTAATTTCCGCAGCAGTGCGATCGCTAAAATATACTCGGCGGCGCGACAGCCACAACATCGGCCAGCGCAACAACTTATAAATCCCGTAACTCGTAGCAGAAATTGCAGCGGCCACAAATTTGACAGCAGAACGCAAAAACTCGATCGTCATTAAATCGCACAACCGTTCTTGCCAGTGCGCCACCTGCCAATAAATCAAGTAAGGAATCTGAACCACCAGCAGCGCCAGCGACATCGGCGCAAAATCCCAATGAGAAATATGGCCCAACTCCCGCGCGAAAATAGTAGCAATTTCCTCATCCGTCAACTGTTCCAACAGCCCGCGACTCACAGCAATCCGAGCAAAACGGGGCAAACAGCCGTAACTGAAAGCTACAGGAACATTCAGCGGCAAAAGTTTCAGCACCGGCACCGGCATATTTTGCTTGGTACAAAAACTTCGCAGTACCCGACTAGCTTCTTTGCTGTGCTTGGATAAAACCGACCCGCGCAGGGTTTCGATGCCGCACAACAGTTTCAGCAGCGCGTCTATCAGCCAGGGAGACGAGGCCAAAAGCAATCCAAAAACCATCTGAACAAACGGAGTCGGATCGCGGTAAAAAAGCTGAATCGGCGCGAAAATAGGCAGTCTACTGAATATGTAAAGCTGAACTAACAGAGAATTAGTGTTTGTCAGCAGGAATTGCAGGATAAACCGGGCGAGGAAAAATAGGGCGATCGCACTTGCAACGGCTTGCAGTCGAAACTCCAGCAACTTCAGCGGTTTGAGGGGGCGCGGGCTTTTGGCGCGCCCCGCTTCGCGCCAAGTGAGTTTGTAAGTATCTGGGCTGGCGACTCCGGGGATATCTGTTGGGGAACCGGAAGTATTTTCGCTGCTAATTTCTGCGGTATCCGGTGCTGTTTCTGTAGGTTTTTCCCCGTTGGGGGGTGGAGGTGGCGGGGAAATATGTTGCGATTTGGCGTTTCCCGGCGCGGCAGTCGGCTCTAAAGGTAAAAATCCTGTTTTTTTATCTGCGGTCGGTCGTAGCGAAGCGGGGCGTAAGCCATCGCCCCCAATCGTTTGTTTCGGCGATTTTGTTCCGGCATCAAAGGCGACAAAGCCTGTTTCGGGGGGAGTTTCTGCGAATTTTGCTTTATTTTCCGGTGGTTTTGGGGGGAGAGGGGGGGTTAATTCTTTTAAATTGTGCGAGGCCCAAGTTTTGATTTGACTGTTGGGACTTTTGGCGAGGGAAGAACACAGGGCGATCGCCTCTTTAATATTACCAGTTGCTTTGTATGCAGTCACCAACCCCATTTGTGCGCGGATTCCCGACGGTTGATTAGCCGCGGTTTGGGTAACGGATTCTAAAAGGGCGATCGCACTTTTGTAATCTTTTTGTTTCAAAGCGGCTAACCCAGCCTCCAGAGACTCTTTCACAGATGAATCCGCCGAATTTTGATTGTGTGGAGATGCCATAACTGTGCTTGCGATCGCGTCCTTTCTAAGATAGCTTGGCTGGTCGATCGATCGATTACAGTTTTAACTCACATCTTGTACCACTGTCAGCAACAGGCAAGATGCCTGTTCCACAAAAGATAAATTTTCTCGCTTCACAGGCATCTTGCCTGTTCACAAAAGCTTATTGAGAATGGTGCAATTTTCACAAAAGATAAATTTTCTCGCTTCACAGGCATCTTGCCTGTTCGTCCATAATTGAGATATAGACCCAATTTCCATCCCCCATTGATATAATAAAAACACTTCTCACCCGCACATTTATGCCAATAGACGACGAAGATTTTGAAAGCGAAATTAGCAGCGATCGCCAATTGCGACTATTCACAGACAGACACGAATTTACCCGCCGATTTGCCTTTTATTTAAACGAAGACCCCGCGCGCCAACAAATTTTGTATTTTTACGGCGATGGAGGCAACGGCAAGTCATTGCTGCTAAAACACTTGCAGTATAACTGCTGCAAAAAATTTTCGCCGCAGGTTTGGCAACAATTGCGCGCACTCCCAGAATCAAAAGCCGCCGAATTTGCTGATTTCGTCCGTGAAGCCAAAACCTACACTCCCATCCCCGCAGTCAGACACGATTTCGGATTGATACCGATTAAAGAAGATAAACCGCAAGATAGATTTTACGGCTTGCTGATGTTGCGGCGCAATCTGGCAGAAGCAGAAGCAGCAAAGAAATACAAGTTTAAGTTTCCCAATTATGATTTTGCTTGCTTTTGGTATTTGCTGAATAAAGGCGAGTCAAACGCAACTCTAGAACAACTTTTCCCCCATCATGATGTAATGGAATGGTTGACACCGGCGATTGAAGCTTTGGTAGGAATGCCGGTGATGGGGCCAGGTGTAGGATTCCTCAAATTCCTAGATAAATTGGGCGGCATTGAGCGGGCGATGGAATTAGTTAAAAATCGCTTGCGTGTCAGCGACGAAAAAGCGAAGGAAATTCGCCGCAAAGATATTGATACTGAGTTAATCGACTGTTTGCCGAAATTGTTTGCAGGTGATTTGAATGCGGCAATGGCTGGCAAACACAAACCAGAACGCCTCGTGATGCTGTTCGATACTCACGAGAAATTCTGGGATGAAAAACGCACTTTTCAGGGAGCCAAGTTTTGGTATCAAGATGAGTGGTTTCGGCGGTTGCTGAAGGCGCTGAATAGAAAAGCGGGAATTGTGGTTGCGGTTGCGGGGCGAGATTGTCCAGTCACACAACTGCGGTGGCCGAATGCGTCGTCGAAGTTTCCAATTCCCGAACATTTGATAGATGCACAATTGGTTGGGCATTTGTCTGCCGTCGATGCTAGAGATTACCTGCACAAAGTGGAGATTGACAAGGCAGATTTGGCTGATGCTGTCATTAGATATGCCAGCGTCAATCCTGATGAGAGTTGGGAGAATTTGCAGGTACATCCGTTTTATTTGGGTTTGTGCGCGGATGTGGTGCTGGCAGAAAGAAAGCGGGGAATTGAGTTGCTGTCGTCGGATTTTGCGCGGATTCCGAAGTTGGAAAACAAGACTGCGGAATTAACAGATCGGTTGCTGAGTTATGTAGATCGCGAAGTGCGATCGGCGGTGCATTCGCTGAGTGCGTGTCGCGCTTTTGATGAGGATTTGTACATGAAATTGGGAGCTGGTTGTCACTTCCAGGCAAGCAGTGCAAATTTTGAGATTTTGACGAGTTTTTCCTTTGTGTGGAAATCGCAGAAGCAGGGGGATAACTGGTATCGGATTCACGATTTATTGCGGCGTTTGGATGCGGAAAGGGATAACCTGAGAACTCGCAGGGGTCATGCAGTTTTAGAGCAGCATTACCGGGAATTGGGGAATGTGGCTGAGGCAATTTATCATGCGAATCGCTTGGATTGGGAGCGGGGTGTGAAGGAATGGGTAGAAGTGTTTGATGAAGCGGTGCGGCTGAGTCGTTACGGGGAATGCGAGTCGCTGCTGGCAGTTAGAAGTGAGTTGTGGATTAAAAGTGATTTTTGGCGGGGCATAATTTCAGTATCGGAGGGAGAGTATTATGCTCAGTTGGCTCGACGCCCAGAAGCCAAACAGGAATATTTAGAGGCAATTGCAGCTTACGATCGCCAACTCATCCTAGCTCCAGATAATAAAGCTACGCTCAACAACAAAGGGATCGCGCTGAAAAGTCTGGGTAATTTACAGGCAGAGCTAAGTGAATTTGAGGTGGCAAAACAGTCTTACTTTGAGGCGATCGTTGCCTTTGATTCTGCTTTACAAATTGCACCGGATGATAACTCAGCTTTCAACAACAAAGGGAATGCGCTGCAAAGTCTGGGTGATTTGCAAGCAGTGCTAACTGAATTTGAGGCTGCAAAATTATCTTACTTTGATGCGATCGGTGCTTTTGATTCTGCTTTACGAATTGTACCGGATGATAAGTCAGCTTTCAACAACAAAGGGAATGCGCTGCAAAATCTGGGTAATTTACAAACACAGCTAAGTAAATTTGAGGCTGCAAAACTTTCTTTCTCAGAGGCTATCGGTGCCTTTGATTCTGCTTTACGAATTGTACCGAATGATAATTATACTCTCAATAACAAAGGGCTGGCGCTGACAAGTCTTGGTAATTTGCAGGCACAGCTAACTGAGTTTGAAGCTGCAAAACGATCTTACTTTGATGCGATCGCTACCTACAATTCAGCTTTAAACATTGCACCGGATGATAACAGATTTTTTAACAACAAAGGGCTGGCGCTACTAAATTTTGGTGAGTTACAAGCACAGCTAAATGAGTTGGAGGCTGCAAAACTATCTTACTCAGAGGCGATCGCTGCCTACAATTCAGCTTTAAACATTGCACCGGATAATATCAGTGCTCTCAACAACAAAGGGTTCACGCTGAAATGTTTGGGTGAGTTACAATCACAGCTACATGAATTTGAGGCCGCCAAACATTCTTTCTCAGAGGCGATCGCTGTCTACAATTCAGCTTTAAACATTGCACCGGATAACAGATTTTTTAACAACAAAGGGCTGGCACTGAAAAGTCTGGGTGATTTGCAGGCACGGCTAACTGATTTTGAGGTGGCAAAACAATCTTACTCAGATGCAATCGCTGCCTTTGATTCTGCTTTAGGAATTGCAACTGATTATAACTATGCTCTCAACAACAAAGGGTTGGCACAGAAAAGTCTGGGTGATTTGCAGGCACAGATAACTGATTTTGAGGCTGCCAAACTATCTTACTCTGAGGCGATCGCTGCCTTTGATTCTGCTTTAGGAATTGCACCGGATTATATCTTAGCTCTCAACAACAAAGGGATTGCGCTGATCGCTCTGGGTGATTTGCAATCAAACTTATCGGAGGAACAGGAAGCACTCAATAATTGGCAAGAGGCACTGGAAATGTTTAATCGATCTTTAGCTATTGCTCCTAATAACGATTGGGTTCGCAATTGGCGTGATTTTCTGCAAGAATTTCTAGATAATTTGGATGAGGATAGTCTCAGAAGTTAGCTCGATCGCAATGAGTAAAGACGCGGCATTCATTCCCTGCCTTAAACCGAAAGGCCGCCAGGGAACGAATTCCACGGGGCTTTTAGCAAAAGTCCTCGCTATGAGGACTAATGAATTCTTCAGTCCTCATCGCGAGGACTTTAGCTTTGAGGCAGGGGTTTCAACCCCTGCCGGACTGCCGGACTCAGGGACAAAGCGTTAAAAGCCCGCCCTCGAATTTAGCTATTTAACCTTGCAGCTTACCGTCCCGATTTTCTCGGCGATGTACCATCAGCCCGCTTCCGACGGATCAGCACGCTCATCACCTGCTTCGGATTCGCCGCACGCTGTGGGGGACTCCAATCGCCCACTTCTGCAAATCCCAGTCGGTACAAAGTGAGTATGGTTTCCCGGACACCCTTGGGCGAACCGACAACCGTTAACAGCACCACTTCCTGTTCGCATACTGCTGCTGAGTCGTCATTTGGGCATTGGGATTTGTTGTCGTCAGGCACGAATTCCTGTGACATAATATGTTCTCCTGGTTTTGGGTTTTCTAGAAAAACCCAAAAACCCAGCCGCCCCGCATTTCAAGACATAGCAGGGCGGCTACAGAGGATGTTAAAATGCTCCGTTAGCCTCCAGACTGCTGATTCCAGTTTGGCGGTTATGCTGTCCATTGCTGTTCGCGCAGCTTTGGGCAGTGCAACTAGATTTTTGGGCGACGCGGGCTGCCTCCTCTACAAGCAAGCAACCTCTCACTTCAAAGCGTAGCCGCAGATGGGGGCCGCCGTCAATCGATTTTGGATTTTAGATTTTAGATTTTAGATTTTGGATTTACTCCTTACCAGCGTCAGCGGCTGGAAACCAGTTACTTGGAGAGATTTGGCGATCGGGCTTCGGATTTTATTGTGGTGCAGGTAATTTAGAATAGTTATAATATTAAAAATTAATTCAAGAAGTGCCATAATGAAACGGCCAATAAAATCTCAACAACGTCCATTTCACGAAACCGCTACCCCAACAGAATGGTCAATAGCATTTCTGGAATGGATTAACAGTCATCGTACCCTCAACCTTCCTATTCTTTCAGATGAAGCGATTAGCCGAGAAAGCATTTATGAAGACAGAGGATGCTGATGCTTTATTTGAAGCGATCGAAAACCAGGAAAATGAGCTACACGCATTTGAATGAACTGCGGGAAACTTTAGATATTCTCAATGATACAGAATTTGTTACCAAACTGCGCCCAAGCATCAACCAAGCACGCCAAGGCGAAACTATTTCCTGGGAAAATGCCAAAGCCAAATTAGGGCTATGAATCACGAAGATTCAGGACACGGCGCCCTGTCCATTTGTATCAACTTAAGCTGCGAACGTACTCATAGACTGCTGCTTTTCTCCGACGCCAGATCCCCCCTAGCCCCCCTTAATAAGGGGGGGACAAGATTCCGATTCCGATCGAAGTCCCCCTTTTTAAGGGGGATTTAGGGGGATCTAGCCTCAGCTATAAACGAGAGTTCAAAAAGTTTTCAGGCGATTGTTGACACATATCAACTATTCCGCGTCCCTACAAACCAATCATCACTCCTCGCTAACAGCCAAACCAGAAACCACAGGGGCGATCGCATTTAACTTCAACACAGGGTGTTCCCCTTCCACCTGCCGGCAATTCCACTCATTTCTAAACAGCAAAACCGGCCTTCCCCAAATATCTTTCACCGTCACCGTATTGAACAGCCGCCCAACTTTTTCCAGCGCTTCCCAACCGCCGTCAACCCAACGAGCTACACTGTAAGGCAACATATCGATCGTTGTTTCTACATTATATTCCGACTGCATTCTGAACTGCACAACTTCAAATTGCAACTGTCCGACAGCCGCCAAAATTGGCTCGCGTTTCGACTCGTCAACCGAGTACATAATTTGCACTGCGCCTTCTTCCTGCAACTCCGAAACGCCTTTGCGGAACTGCTTAAACTTAGAAGGATTGGGATTTCTCAAAAAAGCAAAAAGTTCGGGAGAAAAACAGGGAATTCCTTCATATTCCAGTTTTTGACCGGTGTAAATAGTATCGCCGATCGCAAAAACCCCCGGATTGTTCAAACCGATCACGTCGCCCGGATACGCAACCTCGATCGACTCCCGATCCTGAGCAAATAACTTTTGAGGTCTTGACAAACGCACCGTTTTACCAGTACGAGCGTGAGTCACGTTCATGTCCTTTTCAAACTTGCCCGTACAAACCCGAATAAACGCCACCCGATCGCGGTGTCTGGGGTCCATATTCGCTTGCAATTTAAACACAAACCCGCTAAAGTCTTCATAAGTTGGCGGCAACTCTCCGGCGCTGCTCTTGCGGGCGATCGGCTTCATCGCGTAATCTAAAAACGCATCTAAAAACAGTTCGACCCCAAAATTGCTCATCGCGCTGCCAAAGAAAACTGGTGTCATTTTTCCCGCCCGAACTAAATCTAAATCGAGTTCAGTTCCCAACTCATCCAGCAGTTCCAACTCTTCTTTGAGCTGATAGTAAAGGTCTTGTTCCAACAAATCCTCAATGCGCGGATCGCCCAATTCGATGACGGTATCAACAGCAGCGCGAGAACCGTGTTGAGTCCGCTCGAATAAGTGAATTTTGCGCGCCCTGCGATCGAAAACACCTTTAAAGCGATCGCCCGTACCTATCGGCCAATTTACCGGATAAGTCTGCAACCCCAATTCCTTCTCAATTTCATCCAACAAATCCAAAGGATCTCTGCTAGGGCGATCGAGCTTATTAAAGAAAGTAAAAATAGGCAAACTTCGCAGCTTGCAAACTTCAAATAACTTGCGAGTTTGCGGTTCCAAACCCTTAGCAGCATCCTCAAGCATCACCGCATTGTCAGCCGCCGCCAGAGTGCGATAAGTATCTTCGCTAAAATCTTGGTGTCCTGGAGTATCGAGCAGATTAATGTGATATTTTTTATACTCAAACTGCAAAACAGTAGAAGTAATAGAAATTCCCCGCTGCTGTTCCATCGCCATCCAGTCAGATGTAGCGTGTCGCTGAGCCCGCCGCGCTTTCACAGAACCTGCTTCGTGAATTGCACCTCCGTACAGCAGCAGCTTTTCTGTCAAAGTAGTTTTTCCCGCGTCAGGGTGCGAGATAATAGCAAAGTTGCGCCGGCGCCGGGAAGCAGTTAGCAGTTCAGTTTCGAGTTCTGTTGTCATCACAATTAGGTAGGGGAATCATCACCCGATCGCCATTATAGCCTGTGCTACAGTTGCTATTAAAGGTAAAATTATCACTAAAGTCAAGGAACAAAAATAATATGTACGACTCCGACAAGCGAAAGCTGCTATCACTGGTGTGCCACGGGGCAATTTTTTTTAGTACGTTACTGTTCTCGATCGGAGCGCCGATCGCTGTATTGTTAGTATCAGATGACCCCGTTGTCAAAGAAAATGCCACAGAAGCGATCAATTTTCACCTTAATGTATGGGTGTACAGCGCCGTAATTGTGGCGTTAACTGTCGTCACTTTTGGTCTTGCTGGCTTTATCCTAGTGCCTCTAGGTTATCTGCTACACTGGGGACTGACAATAATGGCTATCCTCCACGTTTTGCAAACTCCCAACCAACCTTACCGCTACCCTTTTATTTTCCGAATAGTGTAGACAGAAAATCGCGCTTCACCATCGATTTCAACAACCCGATTTCTTCAAGAAGAAACCGGGTTTTTAATTGTTTGATAACCCATATTCGTTCCCTCTACTGGCAAATACGCTGCTTGTAGCGGTTCGAGTGAAAGATGAGGTACGTAGTTGGGCTTTAGCCCTCTTAGTTTCAGTGGTTATATAATCTGTCAATCATACCTCATATTTTTGAGCAAGGCTATAAGTGACAAAGAGGGTTGATTATCGGAGACAAGATTCAGTAAAAAAAATTAAAAGTTTGTGAAACTAAGCATTATCCAGTTGGGGATTCCACAAAATTGACCTAATATCATAAGTGAAATTTTATTAATCCATAATCCTTCAAAAATTAGAGTACAATCAACTATTAATTATGGTGTCTTCGCCCTGTTGCCAAGCTGTTGTGAATGCTAAGTCGATCTTCCATTGATGCCGTTTCCCAAACTATGCTACCGCCATTGGGTTATTTCGCAGAGTTAGGGCGGATGTTCGATCGCTCCGAACCATCGTTTTTGCTTTAGCTGTGCTATTTTTGCATCCGGCGATCGTTTTATTGGAATATTCCACCAATTCTATCTCTCGCAGGTGTATTAAAACTTAATACAATATTTGGCCAATAAAAATCCCGCTCTTGTGGAACGGGAAAGCCATCAGGGTGCATCTATATATATGTCACTATAACTCATAGGGGGTATAACCCCCCGTAGCTTTATCGAATCTTTACAATCACAAAATTTTTGTAAAGATTGAGGTTTTTATTTGACTGATATGCCGTTTTATGAAATTAAAATGCTGATATTTATTAAGTTAAATGAGTGTCCTCTGAATTACCAAAATTCTAAGCTCCCTTACCGTGCTTCGGCAAATGGTGCAGCAAATACCATAAGACGGCTAAATTTGCGATAAATACCGCTAACTTAAGTACCGTGACCCCGTGAACTAATTCATATATTTCAGGAGGTATACTAATGCTTACCAGCACTAAAACTAAGATTGTTGCCCAGTCTTTTTGATACCACAAACCAACGGCTTCAACAGCAGTTAAGACTGCATAAAGTGCTGCGGCAAGTCCGCTAAGCAGTAAGCTTTTAGGCTTGAGAATTAGAATTTTGTCTAAGATGAATTCAATAATTTTTAGTTTGCTTTCTAACAAATAAGATTGCGAAACTTCTTCTAAGACTTGATGATTTTTTAAGGCAAAAAGCAACGCAATCGAAGTTACTGTCAAGAGCGAAGCCACAAATGTTTTGTAAAGGACAATTGCGATTAAAGCAGGAGCGTGATGTTTTTTCACCTTAATTCTAGAAATATCAATAATGTGCGATCGCCTGGTTAGGCTGTTGAGGATGGAAAACTTAAATTTTAGTAGAGTGCGTCAGCAATTAGCTAATCTATTATATAAAAAATAACGCGCTGCTGACGCACCTTACTAAACTTGAGGATAACGTTGTGCTAAGAAAGAGATAGCAGCAGCCCGATCGCCCAAATCGCCATCCAACTTCGCCGCCAACAAATCATCCAACATTCGTTTAAACCCAGGCCCGGGCTTGTAACCCAAAGCCTTCAAATCGTTGCCATTTAAAGGCGGCTCAACATTCGCCCATCTGGTCAGATATTCCCAAATTTGGCGGCGTGCACTTCGCGGACTTTGCAGGGCGATCGCAATTAACACCGGCAATTCATAATTCCTCAACAGCAACACCAATTGACTCGGCAACTCGCACTTAGGCAAATTCTCTGCTAACTGCTTCTTTCCGGCTTCCAATACTTCCAGCCGCTTAATGCTGTCAGCAGGTAACTGAAGATTTGCAGCCACCTTGCCGCGATATTCCGGCGCTAAATAAGCTATCAAAACTTCCAGCCGCATCTGCCAATCGGGAATATTGATAATGGGGAATGGGGAATTGGGAATCGGGAATCGGGAATTGGGAATTGGGCATTGGGCATTGGGCATTGGGCATTGGGCATCGGGCATAGTTTCTTTTTCTTCCTTCTTCCTTCTTCCTTCTTCCTTCTTCCTTCTTCCTTCTTCCTTCTTGTCTCTTCCTTCTTCCTTCTTCCTTCTTCCTTCTTCCTTCTGCCTGACATCCGTTACATCCGTTACACAATCCGTTGCCGAACTTCCTTCTTCCTTCTGCCTGACATCCGTTACATCCGTTACACAATCCGTTGCCGAACTTCCTTCTTCCTTCTTTCTTCTATCCGTTACATCCGTTACAGAATCCGTTGCCGAACCTTCCTTCTTCCTTCCTTGCAAACACCGATCGAGCAAACGCAATTGCCGCCACAACTGGCGATCCAACTCCAAACTAGGATGAATGCAGCGCAAAGCCTGCAAATCTCCCAGCATTTGCAAAGCAACTTTCCAGTAAGGAGCTTGCAAAATGTATTTTAATTCGCTTTTGAGCCGAGTTTCCAAAGCCGGAGCTCGGCCGTTTTCCCCCTGAATTCGGTAATAAATCCCGCTGGCCAAAGCGTGGCGGATGTATCCTTCCGTCTGCGGCTCAATTTCAAATCCCAAGCGCACCGCAAACCGCACAGCGCGATAAATTCGCGTCGGATCTTCGATAAAACTATTGGCGTGCAAAACTCGAATTTGCTTCGATTCCAAGTCCAGCAAACCGCAAAAAAAATCTAACAATTCGCCGCTGCGAGGAACACCCAAACGCACAGCCAGCGCATTAATTGTAAAATCTCTGCGGTACAAATCTTGGCGAATCGAACTCGCTTCAACTTCAGGATTTGCGGCCGGATAAGGATAAAATTCAGTGCGAGCAGTCGCGATATCCACCCACAGGGAGCCGAAAGGAGAGTCTTTGTGCCACAAAAGCGCGGCGGTTTGAAATTGACCGTGAACGTCCAAACGCGATCCAGGGTAAAGTTTTTGCAGCGATGAAGCTAACTCGACACCTGCACCGCAATCGTCGGAACCGCACTTTCCATCCACAACCAAATCGATATCTGTTAGCGCCAGTGTATCATCGGTCGCTAAGAGTAAATCGCGGACTGCTCCGCCAACCAAATAAAGTTGCCAGCCGCGCTGTTGGGCAATATTGGCCGCGATCGACAATAATTGCCATAATTCGGGACTGATGCGCGATCGCAACAATTGCTCAACCGATTCGGGCATGACACAATAAGACAATTCTGCATTGCTTCCCCTGTCTCGCGTTTTTTGCTGGTGCAATTCCCGCAACACGTCAGTGCGAGTCACAATTCCTACAAGTTGACCGTTTTCCAATACTGGCAAGCGCCCGATATCGTATGTCACCATTAAAGATTCAATTTCCGGCAGCAAGGTATCCGGGGCGATCGTTTTTAGCTGCCAAGTCATGTAACCCTTCACCGGGGCGTGACTGAAACCGTGGTGCAGGGCAATGTCAATGTCGCGGCGCGAGATAATGCCGGCGAGCCGATCGTCCGCATCGACCACACAAAGCCCGGAATGTCCGTAACGCAGGAGGATACGGTGAGCTTCCCCCACCGATGTTTCCGGGCGAATACTCCGCACTGGAGACGACATTAACTCGCGGGCTGTCGGAGGGTGGGGAATTTGAGCTTTGAGTTCGTCAGCTAACTGATTTAAAGTCAGCAGGGGGTCAACATCCCGAGTGGCGAGGGAAGCGGCGCGGGCGTGACCTCCGCCGCCGAAGGGTTTGAACAATTCGCTGAGGTTTGTTCCTTCGATGCGCGATCGACCGATAATAGTTAATCGATTGGAAACTGCCGATTCTGGAGCGATGTTGCGGTTGTTTTCGTTTTCGCTAAATTTATAAACATTACCTAAAAGCAGAGCATCGGTTTCAGTCAAATCTAGCAAGCGAGAAGCCAGCGAAGAAAGTCCGGGAACGTAGGATTCAGTAGATAGCAGCACCCAGGCTACGCTGTAACCGTGCAAAGTTTCCGATCGCAAATTATTCAGCGCTTCTGGGAGCAAATCTTGCAATTGAGGAGACAAACCGGGTTCTACATATTCAGCGATTACCCGCAAACTCGCTCCCTGTTCCATCAACCACGCCAAAGCAGTCGCATCTCGCGCAGTTGCGCCTTCAAAGGTGAGGGAACCTGTATCGACGTGGATGCCGAGGGCCATGACTGTTGCTTCTGAAGGTAGAAGGCGAGATGGTGTGTCGCTGTTTTCTGCTTGATTTTTGAGCTTTTCGACAATTAATGTAGTGCTTGCTCCGACTGCTTCGATTTGGGTAAAAGTGGCGGGAATGTCTAAATCGGCCTGTAGGTGATGGTCGAAAACCGCTATTTCGTTGAGGTGCGGCAAATCCAGCCACTCGGCGGCTTTTCCCAAACGATCGCGCCCGGAGGCATCAACTACAGTAATCGATCGAATTTGTTGCGGATTGACCGATCGGCGTTCGATCAGCGGGTACTCGTCGCGGTGTAGCGCCAAAAAATCCCGCACCGTCGGGTGACACCCGCCAGTAAGTACGATCCTGCTACCGGGGCGCAGCACGCAAAGTCCCACCGCCGCCCCCAAGGCGTCAAAATCTGCTGTTGTGTGGCACAAAACTAAGTCCATAGTCGAACATCCCGCATCTCTAACTCACAGAGTAGCAATTTCTCGGGTTCTGACACCGGATATGTCGATCGGACTTTAACTTAACCTTTCGAGTTTTCTGTCGTGTAGCGAACAATGATAAAATTGATCGAAATCTCAAGAGCCGCTGACGCCTGTTCGCGCAACGCCCGAATTTGCACTGGTTCTTTCGTATCAATCAACCGACAATTTCTCGATCGACGATCGGGAAACTGTCAGTCGATTTTAGATTTTAGATTTTAGATTTACTCCACAGATGAATCTGGGAGCAGGAACTTTGGTCTAAAATTTTGGCTCGATCGCGACTCCTGTCGGAAAGCAAGTATCCGTTTTTGGGCGGGGTCAAAAACTAGAATTTGGAAAATTTTTCCCGGTTCGGGGAAACTATTTCTCGTCAACGCACGGTTATATCGAAAGGAGAAAAGATGTTATCAATTCTGTTTCAATTGGTTTTACTTGCTCTGGTACTGCTGTCTTTTGCGATGGTGATTGGCGTCCCGGTTGCTTATGCCTCTCCCCAAAACTGGAATCAGTCTAAATCCCTGATTTATGCCGGGTCTGGTCTCTGGTTTTTGCTGGTTATTGCAGTGGGTGTATTGAACTTTTTAGTCGTTTAAATTCGCCCAACCAATCGAATAAAGAAGGTAAAAGATAGAAGGATGAAAGCATTCACCAGCGATTGAAAGGCATTCGGCAGAAGCTAGGAACTTTCCAGACCGCGCGATCCTGTATGTTTTTGCACTTGAGATTCAGATGAGATGCTGCTACTTTCTGACTTTTGCCTTCTCACACACAAAAATCTAAAATCTAAAACCTAAAATCTAAAGTAGAACAATATGACTGTTTACGAGGGAACTTTTACTCAAACCGAATCTTTGCGGTTTGCTATAGTCATCGGTCGTTTTAACGATTTGATTGTAAACAAACTTTTGGAGGGATGTCAAGATTGTTTGAAACGCCACGGCGTTGATATCAATCCTCACGGGAATCAAGTTGATTTTTATTGGGTTCCGGGATGTTTTGAGATTCCTTTGATTGCTCGTCAAGCTGCTCTTTCTCGCCGCTACGATGCGGTAATTTGTCTGGGTGCGGTAATTCGGGGCCAAACTCCTCATTTCGATTTTGTGGCTGGTGAGGTTGCTAAGGGAATTGCTGCTGCTGCTTTTCAGACAGGAGTGCCGGTGATTTTTGGGGTGGTGACGACTGACACGATGCAGCAAGCTTTGGAAAGGGCCGGAATTAAAAGCAACTTGGGCTGGAATTATGCGATGAGTGCTTTGGAAATGAGCACTTTGATGCGTCAAGTTAATACTTTGGGCGTAAATTCTTACAATCCATTACCTGCGTCTGCTGCTGGTCAAGTGCTCTCGGGCGAAGCAAATCTGGCGATCGCCCCCGATGTATCCTCAGATAGAATACTGTAATTTCTACAAAGCATATTTTGCCAAAAATATCCACAATTCCAAATTCAGATTTTGACAAGTGGCAGCATTTGATTCACTTTTTGTTCTGCAACACATATACCTTTCAAAGACCGATATCCTCCTAAACTGTTGAAGAATGTGGAATATCTAGATTATCGTCTATTCCCAAAGAGGTATTATGGGATTTTTGTGTTGAATAAGGTTGAATCAATATCAAAAATTCGTTATCTTAACTTAAGTGTAAGTATTGAGGTTCTCTAAACTCGCTCCTTGCAGGGATTTCAGTATAAATGCTGTAGTAGGATAAGTATTTAACCTCTTCTTAATAAACAGCCCTGAAAACAGCTTTATAGATTAATTGTTCAGATAATATTGAATGACAATATTGTCAAGCGAATGCCTAGAAAGCTTTTCTGCTAAGGTATTCAGCGTTTTTGCCGTGACCTGAATACTTACAGTTACTTATCAACGAAAATGCAAAAATCTTATGGGTGACATTCAAGCTACCTTTACATCTACCGATCGAGCTTTTCAAATTGAGGGGTACGAAAAAATAGATTTCAGCTTGCTCTACGTAGATGGTGCTTTTAAGCTGGAGAATCCTGAGATTGCAGATAGTTACCGTCAATTCGGTCGCTGTTTAATGGTTGTAGATGAAACAGTCTACGGTCTGTACGGCGAACAGATGCAGGACTATTTCAAGCATCACGAGATAGATTTAACAGTCTTTCCAGTTAATATCAAGGAACCTGATAAGACGTTAAAAACTTTTGAAAGCATCATAGATGCCTTCGTTGATTTCGGACTCGTGCGGAAGGAGCCTGTTTTGGTAGTCGGCGGTGGATTGACGACCGATGTAGCTGGTTTTGCCTGCTCGTCTTATCGCCGTCGGACTAACTACATTCGCGTACCGACAACCTTAATTGGGCTGATTGATGCCAGTGTGGCGATCAAAGTAGCTGTGAACCACGGCAAGCTGAAAAACCGCCTCGGTGCTTACCACGCTTCGCAGAAAGTAATTTTAGATTTCTCCTTTCTGAAAACTCTGCCGATCGACCAAATACGAAACGGCATGGCAGAGTTAATTAAGATCGCCGTAGTAGGCAACAAAGAAATCTTCGAGTTGTTAGAAAACTACGGCGAAGCATTGCTGCACAGCCATTTTGGTTATTTAGACGGCACATCTGAACTGCGCGAAGTAGCCCATCGGTTAACCTACAACGCGATTCAGTCAATGCTGGCCCTAGAAGTACCAAACCTGCACGAGCTAGATTTGGATCGGGTGATTGCCTACGGTCACACCTGGAGTCCGACGCTGGAACTAACACCGGAAATTCCGATGTTCCACGGCCACAGTGTCGCCATCGATATGGCTTTTTCGGCCACCATTGCCCAACTGCGGGGCTACATTTCGATCGCCGACCGCGATCGGATCTTAGGATTAATGAGCCGCCTCGGACTGGCAATTGATAGCCCTTATCTGACATCAGAACTGCTGTGGAAAGCCACCACATCGATCAGTCGTACCCGCGACGGCCTTCAGCGCGCTGCGGCTCCCCGCCCCATCGGTGAATGCTTTTTCATGAACGATTTGACTCGAACTGAGTTGGATGAAGCCCTAGCGGTGCATCGAGAAATCTGTCAGGGCTACCCGCGCCGCGGCGATGGCGAGGATATGTATGTGGTGTTGCAGAAAGTTGCAACTCTTTCCACATCGGGGGTATGACCGTGAGACCCGTTACCCCAGTCGGGATTTTAGCGGCTAAACTCGAAAGTCTCGTCTCGCAAGTAGAAAAAATCGATAATCTCGATCGAGCTTTCAAGACCGAATTACAACAAGCCTACGAACTAGCCAACGGTCTCGATCCCTACCTGAATCTTTGTACCACACCCGAATCTCCCGCCTTAGCCGCGTTAGTAAAGCGCACTCAATCAGAAGATTGGAGTCAGCGATTCTCTGACGGCGAGACAGTGCGCCAATTGGAACAGGAGATGCTATCGGGCCACGTGGAAGGCCAAATGCTGAAATTTCTCGTCCATCTCACCAAAGCGCAGCGCGTGCTGGAAATCGGGATGTTTACCGGGTACTCAGCACTAGCAATGGCGGAAGCACTGCCGGTGGATGGAGTGGTGGTAGCCTGCGAAGTAGATGCTTACGTCGCTGAATTTGCCCAGAAGTGTTTTGACGAATCTACTGCCGGCCACAAAATCTCAGTGAAGGTGGCACCGGCTCTAGAAACCATGAAACAATTGGCCCAAGACGGGGAAGTCTTCGATTTGGTTTTTATCGATGCCGATAAAGCTGGATACACAGATTATCTCGATTTACTCCTAACTACGGGGTTGTTGGCTCCCAATGGCTTGATCTGCGCTGACAATACTTTGATGCAGGGACAGCCATATGTGTCGGGTACTGCTACTGAGAACGGAGTTGCGATCGCCAACTTCAACCAGGCTCTAGTTGACGATCCGCGCGTAGAGCAAGTGTTAGTGCCGCTCAGAGATGGATTGACCTTAATTCGGCGCGTTTAGAGCGTGTTCTCTTGCCCCGGAGATTCCCTTAATCAGGCGGGATCGGTCAAAGTCCTAATGCGGATTTAGCCGGATCGGAATCTGTGCAACCGGATTCGATCTAATTCATCTGCGTTCATCTGTGTTTATCTGCCCTCACCTGCGGTTTCAAAAAGATAATTTCTTCACCGCCGATGACAGTGGATGGACGCGGATTTACGCAGATGAATATCGGATAGACGTGAATATTTCTGATGCTAACAGATTTGATATTACCTTTAATTAGAGTGTTTACTTACTAGAAAATTATGCTCGAAACAGTTTCTGTGGCAGCGATGCCATCTGAACAGGAAACAAACACTGGGAACAGGCGCTTCTCTACTGCATTCAAAACCATAGCAACCTTAATTTTGCTGCTGTTAGTAATGCCCCTGAATCTCGCTTTAACTGCGATCGCCCTACTGAGCTCCATCATCATCAAACCGTTTCAGTCTCGATCGACTACAGCCACTCCCCAAACGATTTTGATTAGCGGCGGCAAGATGACCAAAGCATTGCAGCTAGCCCGATCGTTCCATAAAGCCGGTCATCGGGTAATTTTGGTTGAAACCGAGAAATACTGGCTGACGGGTCATCGTTACTCTCGGGCAGTCGATCGCTTTTACACAGTACCAAATCCCCAGACAGAGGAATACCCCCAAGCACTCTTAAAAATTGTCCGACAAGAGGGAGTTAATGTTTACGTTCCCGTCTGCAGTCCAGTCGCCAGTTACTACGATGCCGAAGCCAAAAGGGTACTTTCCGGGCACTGCACGGTAATGCACGTAGATGTCGAAACTCTGCAGCGTTTGGATGATAAATATGAGTTTGCAACAGCCGCCGAAGCATTGGGGCTGCCAGTTCCGAAGTCTTACCGCATTACTAATCCCCAGCAAGTAATCGATTTTGATTTTAGTGATGCACAGCGCAAATACATTATCAAAAGTATTCCCTACGATTCTGTCCGCAGGTTAGACCTGACGAAGTTACCCTGCGAAACCCCAGCCGAAACAGCCGCTTTTGTCAACTCATTACCTATTTCCGAGAGTAAACCTTGGATTATGCAAGAGTATATTCCGGGGCAAGAATTCTGCACTCACAGTACCATCCGCGACGGTCATCTTCAGTTGCACTGTTGCTGCAAATCGTCGGCATTTCAGGTGAATTACGAGAATGTCGATCGCCCGGATATCGAAAATTGGATTCGTCAGTTTGCCAAGAGTCTCAATCTGACTGGACAAGTTTCCTTCGATTTCATTCAGGCGGCGGATGATGGAGAGATTTACGCGATCGAATGCAACCCGCGCACCCATTCAGCCATCACGATGTTTTACAACCATCCCGATGTGGCAAAAGCTTATTTGGAACCAGACCCTTTACCGCAGACTGTCCAACCTTTGGCATCCAGTCGCCCGACTTACTGGATTTACCATGAAATTTGGCGGTTGGTGACTCATTTGTCGTCGCCAAAGCTCGTTTCTGAGCGGTTGCAAATTATCGCCCAAGGCAAAGATGCTATCTTCGAGTGGGACGATCCGCTGCCGTTTTTGATGGTGCATCATTGGCAAATTCCTTTATTGTTATGGGGAAATTTGCAGAAGCCGAAAGAGTGGATTCGGATTGATTTTAATATTGGCAAGCTTGTGGAAATAGGGGGAGATTGAGGATGTCAGTATTGCGGGTTTTGCATTTAGTCGGATCGGCAGTTAGCGATTTTTTCTGTAATTTATCGCGGCTTTATGCAGAAGATTGTCTGAAAAATACGGCTGATTCAGCACTCTATGAATTTCATATTGCTTATATTTCTCCCGATCGCCAATGGCGTTTTCCTACATCTCTAGATCCGAGTGCGATCGCGGCCGCTAATCCCATGTCTCTAGCGGGCGCTGTGCAGGTGCTGGCACAGCTAAAGATTGACGTAATGGTACCGCAGATGTTTTGCATCCCCGGCATGACTCAATACCGCAGCTTGTTCGATATGCTGAGTATTCCTTATGTGGGTAATCCGGCAGAGTTGATGGCGCTGGTGGCTGATAAAGCGAAGACTAAGGCAGTAGTAGCGGCCGCTGGGGTAAGTGTACCGTTGGGAGAAATTGTCCGCGCGGGCGATCGGCTTTCGATTGATTTGCCGGTGGTGCTCAAGCCACTAAATGGTGATAATTCCATTGGAGTGACTTTGGTTAAAAATGCTGCTGACTATGATGCGGCTTTGCAGACAGCATTGACTCATTCAGAGGAAGTGCTGGTAGAAAAATTCATTGAATTGGGTAGAGAAGTTCGCTGCGGGATTATTGTCCAAGCTGGCGAGCTCGTCTGCTTGCCGCTGGAAGAGTATGCTGTGCATCCTGATACGAAGCCAATTCGGAGTTATGCCGATAAGCTGAAACAAAATGACGGTGGCAACTTGAGTTTGACTTCTAAGGATAGTACCAAGTCGTGGATAGTTGACACCGGCGATCCGGCAACCGAGAGAGTTTGGGATATGGCCAGAAAATGCCACATCGCTTTGGGTTGTCGCGATTATAGTCTATTTGATTTTCGCATCGATCCGCAGGGAAAACCTTGGTTTTTGGAAGCGGGGCTGTACTGTTCTTTTGCTCAGAAAAGTGTGCTTTCTGCAATGACGAAAGCATCAGGAACTTCTCTGGATACTTTTTTTGAAAGTATGTTGCAAAATGCCTTGCAGAGATGACTCAGGCTGAGTTTGCGATCGGAGTAGCTAAAACATCACAAAATTTGTGAAATAATGATCGTATCAAGAACTTCTGTGGATACTTTTATATTCAGTCGATCGGCGCGATCGGTCTTTTGACATTGTGGGCACAATTTTATAGCAAACTTCACTTCCTATGTCAAGAATTTTCGGTATTTTACCGAAAAGACTTGTGCCATCTTTTAGCTTTCCGCATACTAATCACCAGACGGAGGAAACCGCAACATGATCCAAACCATATCGAAAACAATCACGTTTGATGAGTTCGTTGCCTGGTATCCAGAGAACTCTGTCCATAAGTACGAACTGCACAATGGAGTAATTGTTGAAATGCCTTTAGGAACCGGCCGTCATTCCCGCGTCATAAGTTTTGTGTGCACCGAAATCAGTTGGGAAATCAAGCGGCTGAAATTGCCCTGCTTTATCGCCGGTCACTGCCTGCTCAAACCCGTCCGCAACGAGGCGGGCTACCTGCCAGACGCAGTTGTCCTAGACGAAGCAGCTCTCGCAAAAGAACCGCCCTGGGATAGGGAATCCATCATCACGATGGGGTCTTCGGTGCGGTTGGCTGTAGAGGTCGTCAGCACTAACTGGCGGGACGATTACCATCTCAAATTCGCTGACTACGAAGAAATGGGCATCCCCGAATACTGGATTGTGGACTACCTCGGTTTGGGCGGCCGCAAGTTCATCGGTACTCCCAAACAACCCACGCTCTCGGTTTGCCAGTTGGTTGACGGCGAGTATCAGGTAAAACACTTTAAGGGCGATGACACAGTTGAGTCGCTGGCGTTCCCAGAGTTGAGGTTGACGGCCGAGGTGATTTTTCGAGCCGGTCTGCCTCCAACCGAGCCGAGCTAGAAAGACTGGGGGGCGATCGGGTATCAAAAGGATATCAAATGGGTACAAAAGGACACCAATTTTGTGACAAATCGGCGTTTTGTAGCAAGTGCTGTTTTGTCAGGACGGGCGATCGAACTTATATTAGCTACAGTTTAATTTGTCAAGGCTTTGCGATATTGATATCGCAAAGCCTTGTGTAATATTTGAGCTTTCCGCATACTAATCACCAGACAGAGGAAACCGCAACATGATCCAAACCATATCGAAAACAATCACGTTTGATGAGTTCGTTGCTTGGTATCCAGAGAACTCTCTCCACAAGTACGAACTACACAATGGAGTAATTGTTGAAATGCCTTTAGGAACTGGCGACCATTCCGACGTTACAGGTTTCATTTCCGGTGAAATCAATTTTGAAATCAGGCGACTGCAATTGCCTTACTCTATCCCTGGTGATTGCTTGCTCAAGCTTGCGCGTAACGAATCTGGCTACCAGCCAGATGTAATTGTCCTAGACCGAACCGCACTTGCAAGCGAACCGCGCTGGAAAAAAGAATCAGTCATCACGATGGGTTCTTCGGTGCGACTAGCTGTAGAGGTGGTCAGTACGAACTGGCGGGATGATTATTTTTTCAAAGCTTCCGACTATGAAGAAATGGGCATTCCCGAATACTGGATTGTAGACTATCTTGGTTTAGGCGGTCGCAAGTTTATCGGCAATCCCAAACAACCCACTCTCTCGATTTACCAGCTAGTAGATGGGGAGTATCAGGTAAAACAGTTTAGGGGAAGCGAGACTGTTGAGTCGCTGGCTTTTCCAGAATTGAGCTTAACAGCAGAGAAGATTTTTCTTGCTGGCTTGCCGAACTAGCAAGTCGAAATTATGCAAAGGGCGTAAGATTGTCGAAGCCTTCCGACGACACCAAAACCTGACAATTGGGTCAAAATCTGGCAGCGAAAAAGCGGGAAAGTACGATCGCACAAAGCCTAAAAATTCTCATCTCGCCCAAGATCGCACAAATATCACACAACAACTGCGGACACCACAACAGTCCAGAGCTTCCACATACACATTGCAATTTTTAAAATTGTGTGATACCATAAAACGTTCTCAAAAATAGCGCAACACTAACTATTACTGCATGGCAACGAAGCCAACGATCGCATTTAGTCACCTCGGCTGCGAAAAAAATCGCATCGATACCGAACACATGATCGGCTTGCTGGCTCAAGCGGGCTATCAAGTCGATTCTAATGAAGAATTAGCCGATTATGTTGTAGTCAATACTTGTAGTTTTATCCAAGCTGCGCGAGAAGAGTCAGTCCGCACCTTGGTAGAATTGGCAGAAGCTAATAAAAAAGTAGTCATCACCGGCTGCATGGCACAGCATTTTCAGCAGGAATTGCTGGACGAATTGCCGGAAGCAGTCGCAATTGTCGGCACGGGCGACTATCATAAAATCGTCGATGTTATGCAGCAGGTGGAAAAGGGCGATCGAGTTTCCCTCGTCTCTAGTGAACCTACTTACATCGCTGACGAAACTACTCCCCGCTACCGCACGACATCGGAAGGTGTCGCTTATCTGCGTATAGCAGAAGGCTGCGACTACCGCTGTGCATTTTGCATTATCCCGCACTTGCGCGGAAATCAAAGGTCGCGGACGATCGAATCTATCGTCGCCGAAGCTAAGCAATTAGCCTCCGAAGGGGTAAAGGAAATTATCTTAATTTCTCAAATTACCACCAACTACGGCAAAGATATTTATGGCGAACCGAAACTCGCCGAACTGCTTCGGGCTTTGGGTGAAGTAGATGTACCTTGGATTCGGATGCACTACGCCTATCCTACAGGTTTGACCCCGCAAGTTGTCGCAGCCATCCGGGAAACGCCCAACGTTTTGCCGTATTTGGATTTACCCCTGCAACATTCCCATCCCGAAATTTTGCGGGCGATGAATCGACCTTTTCAAGCCGGGATCAATGATGCTATAGTCGATCGGCTCAAGGCAGCACTTCCCGGCGCCGTGATGCGGACAACTTTTATTGTCGGCTTCCCCGGCGAAACCGACGAACACGCAGCACACTTGCTGGAATTTGTCAAGCGCCACGAATTCGATCACGTAGGAGTTTTTGTATTTTCGCCAGAAGAAGGAACCCCAGCCTTCAGCTTGCCCCAGCAAATACCTGCAGAAATAATGGAAATGCGGCGCAATGCGGTAATGGCGGCACAACAACCTATATCATTGAAGAAGAATCAAGAATCTGTCGGTCAGGTAGTTGATGTCCTGATAGAACAAGAACAACCAGAGACAGGTGAGTTGATTGGTCGATCGGCTCGGTTTTCCCCAGAAGTAGATGGACTCGTCTATGTGACAGGAGAAGCGCGACTGGGATCGATCGTATCTGTGAAAATTACTGGTGCAGATGTCTACGACCTCTACGGTCAAGTCGATTTTAGATTTTAGATTTTAGATTTGAGATTGACTGCACAGACTCATCTGGGAGCTCGATCTTTTGTCTAAAATTGTGGGATTTTTAGATTGACTGCACAGACTCATCTGGGAGTTCGATCTGTGGTCTAAAATTGCGGGATCGACCCTCATGAGTTGACGTGGCGCTGTATCGGCTGCTGGGCGGTGCGGCGAACAAAAACCGATCGCGATCCCAAAATGATTAGCGGATTGTGCGGCAAAAGTAACTGTTTGTACAATATTGTGCAAAGATATGTAGCAAAGGGGTTCTCAACTTTTTTAGCCCCTATCTGGCAATCGACCCTCCCCCTAGGGGTGCGGTAATCTCTACAGAACGATCGGAAAATTTTAACGAATTTAATGTTTTGTTTCTGAATGTAAAGAGTTATGATGATAACAAGCCAGAAATAAGCGGGGATAATTTGAGATTGCTTCGCCGTCCGCCCTACACCACAACGGTATCCCGAAAGAGTGTTGAGATGGATAGGCGGTAACGGTCGCCCAAAAATGAATACAAGCCTCCGGCTTAAGTCGTGGAGAGATAAAAATTTTAGAGGAAAATTAAAGCTCCCTGATTCATCTGTGGAGTTAATCTAAAATCTAAAATAAAAAATCTAAAATCGACTGACGGTCGCCCCATCCCCTGCTAAATCCCGCAGGCGACGGATTGCGGGATAGCGCCTGAACCAAACAACCTGTTACTACTGTGAGTAGTGAAGTGGGGCTGGTCATGATCCTCACTATAAAATGCCTGAGAGGGAAAGCTTGCAAGTACCTCAAAGGAAGTCCAATGTCCTGTTTGAAGAATGTTGGAAGCCGATAACCCGATCCCTGGCGGTTGGTATCGGCGATGTCACAAAATCAAAGACGGCTGTCGAATTGGTAAATTTAGTCACCATCGACGGAGCTGCCCTATACTCGATTGCTATTTAAGAAGGTGCGCGCAGGCGCTGCACCATAAAGAACTCTTATGAGTTCCTGCCGCCGAGCAGAAATCCGCATCCGAGTTGGGCAACTTAGAAGGCTAAGACTCGTTATTAGGAGCATTAATGAATTTATTGTTTGAAGGCTTAGGTCTTTCGGAAGAACTCGTTCTCCATCTGGAAACACTAGGCTTTACAGAACCTACTCCCATCCAAGTACAAGCAATTCCGCACCTGTTAGCAGGTCGCGATGTTGTGGGTCAAGCCCAAACAGGGACAGGCAAAACGGCAGCATTCTCGTTGCCCATCTTGGAGCGGATTGATTTAGATGTAACTGCGGTGCAAGCACTGGTGCTGACGCCGACTCGCGAACTGGCGATGCAAGTAACTGACGCCATTCGTGATTTGAGCGGCATTAGCGGCGACGGCCCGGTAAAAATTGGTCGCTCTGTGCAAGTTCTGACGGTGTACGGCGGTCAATCGATAGAGCGTCAAATGCAGCGTTTGAAGCGCGGCGTTCACATCGTTGTCGGTACACCCGGACGCATATTGGATATGCTCAGCCGCGGCAGCCTGAAACTAGACAAGGTAAAATGGCTGGTTTTGGATGAAGCTGACGAAATGCTGAGCATGGGCTTTATCCAAGATGTGGAAAAAATCTTGGATGCTGCACCAACAGAACGTCAAACGGCATTTTTCTCGGCGACGATGGAACCTTCCATTCGGAAATTGGTGGCGCGGCATTTGCATAACCCAGTCAACGTCACTGTAGAACAGCCAAAAGCAACGCCGAAGCGCATCAGCCAAAGCGTGTACATGGTCCCCCGCGGCTGGTCGAAGGCAAGAGCCCTACAGCCAATTTTAGAAATGGAAGACCCGGAATCTGCACTGATTTTTGTGCGGACTCGGCAGTCGGCTGCAGAACTCACCAGCCAACTGCAAGCAGCAGGTCACAGCGTTGACGAGTATCACGGTAATTTGAATCAGGCACAGCGGGAACGTTTGTTGCATCGGTTCCGCCAATGTCAGGTGCGCTGGGTAGTGGCGACTGATATTGCGGCGCGGGGTTTGGACGTGGATCACTTGACTCACGTGATTAACTACGATTTGCCCGACAGTGTGGAAAGCTACGTTCACCGGATCGGACGCACGGGCAGGGCCGGTCGGGAAGGAACGGCGATTACGCTGATTCAACCGATCGATCGCCGCAAACTGCGCTTGATTGAACGCCACGTGCGATCGAGTTTGACGGTGCGAAACATTCCGACACGGGCGCAAATTGAAGCACGTCAGTTGGAAAAAATGCAGGGTAAAGTTCGCGAAGCTTTGGCTGGCGAACGGATGGCATCTTTCTTGCCTCTGGTGTCTCAGTTATCCGAGGAGTACGACTCCCACGCGATCGCCGCTGCTGCTTTGCAAATGGCTTTCGACCAAAGCCGTCCTGCTTGGATGGGCGCTGATTACGCTCAACAAGAAGATCCCCCGATTGGTGGAGAAAACACCGTCAAGCCGATCTTGATCAAGAAACGGGCTAAGACTCCAGCGCCGACTCATTCTGTAGCGCCGACTTTTTCTGGTGGAGCACCGAGTGCTCCTGTTCCCCAGAACAGCTAATTGGTAGGGTGTACTCGGTGCACCTTATTTAGAGTTTTTGTAATTTAGAATTTTTGTAGAGATGCGATCGATCGCACCTCTACTTTTTTTATGGGTGCGATCCCAAATCCGAGATCGCTGGGCGGTTGAAACCGCTAACAAACTTTCGTCCACTCCTAGCGGACTGAAAATTGGATAAGTAAAGATGCAAGGAAAGCGATCGGACAATTTCTGTAAGTAATTCTACGCTGAGTACGTTAATTGATGAATGGGGTACAGAGTGTCAAAATGTGATTGCTTGAATCCATCAGCTTCAGTTACTTGATTTGAGCGATCGACAAAAAGCTGAAATTATAGCAGAGTTCCTGAGTGCTGCCATTCATCTGAACGTTCGCTGCGGAGAGGATTTTCAGACGCTAGTTGCTGAGGAAAGGGCAAAATTGTCGGATGATGATGAAGAAGATTAAGGAGACTCGCGCGATTCCCTACGGGATAGCTACGCTTCACGCACATCAGGAAAAAGCCCTCCAGTCAACTCACAGAAAGGCTAAAAATCTTCATAAATAAGGAATAAAGTCCTTATTACAAACTTGTGAACCGGGACTTTTGCACTGTGGTTTAATATTTCAGTTTAGCTGCGCGATCGCAAGAATTTTTTGCACGCGATCGCCCTTAATTTCCAAAATCAAATTAGAAGCCTTTTGGTCATTGCTGTAAGTCAACCGAGTCACTCCACCCTGAACAGATTGCGACCCGTAACCGTAAGTTTTAACAACTTTTTTGCTGTTATCTCCTACCTTCACACCGTCAATTGTCAGAAACTTGGGATTGGTAGCAGAAATTAAATAAACTTTGCCATCCCGTGCTGCTACCGTCAATCCTGAGTAGGTTAGCGTGCGAATCTTGCCGCCGATGGCTTCCCCAGCAGGTTTAGTTTCGTCGCGCTGCGGTTTTCCCAACTTGCGTTTTGCCTCTTCTACAGGCATCCCCAACCTAACGCCGCCAATCCCCAAGCGCGAATAGTTCAGCCCCACCGACTTTTGTGTCGCGCTGAGCATTCTTTCTAGAGTCACAACAGTTTGATTCATAGCGGGAACAGGGCGAACTAAAGCAGCAAATCCTAAGCTCGAAATTGCGAGATTCATCGTGATGCCAGCGAGGGCTGTTGTCACAAATATTTTTACCATTTTTTTATAGCTTTATTTGGCAATGTATTCGCGCGATCGCCCGCTAGATCCGGATTGATACTAATAGGACTTACACAAACACTCCTGAACGCACGGCGATTCTCTAAAACTGGATTTTTTACCAAAACTACACAAAGCAACCCGGTTTACAGCATAAATCTTAGGTTTAACAGTCAGGTATTCAGCAAGAAACCGGGTTGATAGCGCAACCTAGGTAAGTCCTGACTAATATTTTTTAAGCTTTGAAAGGCGCCAATTTCGGGCGAACCGAATTTACTCCCGACAAGCTTGCGTCCGGCTGCAAGGGCTGACAGAAAGAAGAAAGGAGGTAACAACGGAAATTGCTGTGATATCCTAACAAAAGCCATATCTGCATAAAATAAGTAATTTAGATGACCGCAACAGATTCTGCTAAGCACCAAAAATCCAAAGCCCTCAAACCGGGTAGCCGCCGCCCCGCTAAAGAACTTTGCAGCGAGTGCGGTTTGTGCGATACATATTACATCCATTATGTCAAGGAATCTTGTGCTTTCTTAACACAGCATATCGCAGAATTAGAAGCAGATATTCACGGGCGATCGCGCAATCTCGACAATCCCGACGATTGGTATTTCGGAGTCAGCCAAAACATGATGGCGGCTCGTAAAAAAGAGCCGATCGAGGGCGCTCAGTGGACGGGAATCGTCAGCACAATTGCCATTGAAATGCTCGAAAAAGGAATTGTAGAAGGCGTTGTCTGCGTCCAAAACACCAAAGAAGACCGCTTTCAACCGATGCCGATTATTGCTAGAAATCGCGAAGAAATTCTCGCTGCAAAAGTCAACAAACCCACTCTCTCTCCCAACCTTTCAGTATTAGAACAAATCGAAAAATCTGGGATGAAGCGGCTGTTAGTAATTGGTGTAGGGTGTCAAATTCAAGCCTTGCGAACAGTCGAGAAAAAACTCGGTTTAGAAAAGCTCTACGTTTTGGGAACTCCCTGTGTGGATAATGTCAGCCGCGCCGGCTTGCAGAAATTCCTAGACACGACTAGCCGCTCTCCTGAAACGGTGATTTCTTACGAGTTTATGCAAGACTTTAACGTTCACTTCAAGCACGAAGATGGTTCGGAGGAAAAAGTGCCGTTTTTCGGGCTGAATACTAAGGAGTTGAAAGATGTTTTTGCTCCTTCTTGTTTGAGCTGTTTTGATTATGTCAATTCTTTAGCAGATTTAGTTGTCGGCTATATGGGAGCACCTTTTGGTTGGCAGTGGATTGTAGTGCGAAATGACACCGGGCAAGAGATGTTAGATTTGGTAACGGATCAGTTAAATACTCAGCCGGTGATGTCTAAGGGAAACCGAAAAGAAGCCGTTCAGCAAAGTATTCCCGCTTATGAAAAAGGAGTGACATTGCCGATGTGGGCGGCGAAGTTAATGGGAGTATTTATTGAGAGAATTGGGCCGAAGGGTTTGGAATATGCTCGGTTTTCGATAGATTCTCATTTCACTCGCAATTATCTGTACGTGCAGCGGAATTATCCTGAAAAATTAGAGGCTCATGTGCCGGAATATGCTAAGCGGATTGTGGGACAGTATAAGTTACCTGAGTGAGGTGATTCAGGGAGTTTTTAATAGATGTTTGGCTGGGAGATGGTATTGCCCTCTTTCCTTCAGTCCGGCAGGGGTTTAAACCCCTGCCTCAAAGCTTAAGTCCTTTTCAAAGGACTGAATAAATTATTAGTTTTGTTTGTGCAAGATGGCTTTAAGTCTTAATTAGATATATCAGATTATGACACTTATAGCGGCACAGAAACATATCAATTTACCGAGGTCGATCGCACTTACTGGTTGTGTGCTTCTAGCATTATCTGGAAATGGAGTGTCGGGGAAAGCAGCAGCAGAAGTACGATCGGGAAACAAAACATTTGCTCAATGGTGTCGCGAAAAAGATTCTTTGAGTCCTGAAGCTAAACATACTGTTGAGGTACTGTTACAGCAGGCTGAGACTAATGAGTGCGATGCAGCTAATCGGAAACTTTCGAGTTTCACCGCACTCTTCCTCATTGACGCTCAAATCAGCGAGATTAAACCATTACAATCCTTGACTAACCTGATTACACTCCACATTAGTAACAATCAAATCAGTGACCTCAAACCGCTAGCATCTTTGCCTAACCTGATTACACTATCCGTCGGCAACAATCTTGTGGGCGACATCAAACCCCTAGCATCCTTGACTAACCTGACTACTCTCCAACTCAACAACAATCTTCTGGGCGACATCAAACCGCTGGCATCTTTGACTAACCTGACTTGGTTAGACATCAGCAACAATCAAATTAGTGACATCAAACCGCTAGCATCCTTGACTAAACTGACTTGGTTAGACCTCAACAATAATAAAATCAGCGACATCCAACCATTGCTATCTTTGACTAAACTGGCTGCAATCGATCTGGAAAACAATCAAATCAATGACATCAAACCATTGCAATCCTTAACTAACCTGACTTGGTTACAACTCAGCGGAAATCCGATCGCCCCTAAAACTTGCCCTCTCAAACCAGAGGCTATCTGTAAGTGGGAAGCACCAACTAAACCATAAAACTTTACAGTGACGCCCGATCGCACTTAAATATTTACGTTACGATTGAAGGCGCCTTTTATATTACTATGCAACTCCAAACCCTGTATATTCGCGTGCATAAGTTGGCTGAACTCCTAGCACAATATCCTCTTTAGGTACTCCCATTTCTACCAATTCATCAGCAATCTGCCTGTCAGTTTCATTTCGCTGAATCCAGATTTTGCCATTTTTAATATCCAAATGAAACACACAGTTATATACGCGGCGGTGTCCGTCCCATCCTAAATCGACGGCTAGATAGCGGTCTTTTTCTTTATCAAAAATTGTTTCTACCTCAATTTCTCCGTTAATTGGTGCTATCTTGCTATCTTCAATTAGGAGTTTTTGAATGCACTGACGGTAATGCTCTAGTCGATCCATTTGACTATTTCCTCCTGAACTGGGTTATACACAATAAGCTTGACTTGATGTTGTCTAACCGACGCTTGAGGTAACTCCCGACTGAAAAAAGATTCGTAAGTTGCCAGGGGAACTGCCAAATATAAAGTGCGATCGGGTTCGAGCTTTTCTAAGACTAAACGGTAATTTAAAAATTGTCCCAACGCGGTATGAAAATCAGAAAGAGCTGAAGCGCTTAAAAAACTCTTGACTTCTACTGCAATTTTTTTTCCTGATTTTTCCGCACCGATGAGTCGTTCAGCTCCCAAATCAATTTCGACTCTCTCATTCTCGGCAAATTCTAGCCTGAGAGGATCGTGAGTAACCACCCACTCAGATTTTTCAAGACCTCGCTTCACGGCATTATGAAATATATCCTTAGCTGACACTGGTTATACCTCACCTCTAAACCTATCTTAACTGATAGGAGTAAACTTGTAGGGTGGGTCAGTGAAAAACCCCTGAATTATTTAAAAAATAACGCCAACTGACCCACCCTAGAGTTTGTATAAGAGTCCGATCGCCCGTTAGCGTTAGCTTTCGCGAGCCGAAGGAAAGCCCTCAAAGAGGATCGCACACCAACATCCTCCTACAAATCAGCAGCGTGCTGCTTCAATTCATTCAAAGAAACGTATTCCAAAGTCAAGGCGTGAGTCGCGGCCAAAACTACAGGCGGGGCAACTCCGGCATCCATTGCTTCCTTCCAGCGAGAGGCGCACAAACACCAGCAATCCCCAGGCTTCAAACCAGGAAAGTTAAATTCGGGAACCGGAGTGCTCAAATCGTTTCCATTCGATTTAGTGAATTGCAAAAACTCTTCTGTCAGTTGAGCGCAAACAGTGTGAACCCCAAAGTCGCCACCGCCTGTATTGCATTTGCCGTCTCGATAATATCCCGTCATGGGCGAAGTGCAGCAAGTCTCTAACTTTCCGCCCAGCACATTTGTAGCTTCCGTCACCATCGCAACTCCTGAGTTAGAACTCTTCGATCTAATTTTACACAAATCGTTGTTTATATATTTTTTTCCATCGCAAAGTTGATGAATTTTTGTCCTCTCCGTTCTACTTCTTGTTTTCTAATCGCAATAAATCCCTGGCTTTCAAAAAAAGGTCGAGCTGTAATGCTGGCTTCGGTAAATAACTTGTTAATTCCTAAGTCTTGGGCTTTTGACTCAATTTGTTTTAAAATTAGCCTGCCGACTCCTTGCCTTTGAAAATCTTGATGACAGTAAAAGCGATCGATATGGCCGCTTGCTTCTAATTCCCCAAAACCTGCAATTCGATCGCCCTCTTCTGCTACGAAAGTAAATTTACTGCTTAAACTTTTAGTCCAACTTGCGATATCCATATCTGCTGGCGCCCAAGCATCTACTTGTGCTTGTGTGTAATCGCGGATGTTTACTTCGTGTACGGTGTCGTAAAACAGTTTTACAATTTGTTGGGTATCACCGATTTCGTAGGTTCGTACTCTCATAAATTATCTCGCTGCGATCGCTTCTTTGATATTAATTTGGGATTTTTAACCGCTTCCGAACGCGGATGGATGTTGGCTTTTACCATTTTGTCTCATTTCTGGCAGGGCGATCGACTTAAAAAGTCTCGTCCATTTATTGACAAACTATACCACTCTATGTTAAAGAAGCAGAAGCCAACCTCACTCGAATTAACATTACATCAATCCAGCAGCTTAACGAATCAGCATTGAAACTTATGACAGAAATTGGGCCCGATCCAAACCGACCTTATCCGATGGCAGACCAACGGCGCGTATGCTTCATCAAAAACTTTATTAAATCCCCCAACATTATCGTCGGCGATTACTCATATTACGACGATCCCATAGATCCAGAAAACTTTGAGAGAAATGTACTTTATAACTACGGAAACGAGCGATTAATAATTGGCAAATTTTGTGCGATCGCCACCAACGTCAAATTCATTATGAACGGTGCCAATCACAAACTAGACGGGATTTCCACTTACCCTTTTCCCATCTTTGGAAATGGTTGGGAAACAGCCATGAATTTATTAATGGAACTACCAAGTAAAGGCGATACCGTCATTGGCAATGATGTTTGGATCGGCTATGAATCCCTGATTATGCCCGGAGTCAAAATCGGCGACGGTGCTGTCATTGCCGCCAAATCCGTTGTAGTAAAAGACATTCCCGCTTACACCGTTGTGGGTGGCAACCCCGCCCATCCAATCAAACAGCGTTTTAGCGATGCTGAAATTGCACAACTATTAGAAATTAGGTGGTGGGATTGGGAAATAGACAAGATTTCGCGCCATGTCAGCATAATTATGCAAGGCGATATTCAAGCACTCAAAAATGCCGAGTAAACTCGCAAATACAGCGATATTAACTTTAACTCCGATCCTGTGTAGCGGTTCCGGCGCGATCGAAGGCGAGCAAACTCCCAGCAGCCGATCCCGGAGAGTTCTTCTAATCTGCGTTCATCAGCCTGAATCTGACTGCATCTGCAGTCAAAAAATCCCCAAAAATCACCGTGCAAACCCAGGGAGCCCCCGTACCGCACCGCCCCTACAACTTACTTAGCCGGGCCCACAGCATCGATCGCATCCTCCAGGGCGATCGATACATGAGTCCAATGAGTTCCCCCCTGACAAAAAGCCACGTAAGGCTCCCGCAGAGGCCCGTCAGCCGAAAACTCCGACGTACTCCCATCAATAAAAGTACCCCCAGCCATCACCAACTGACTTTCATACCCGTGCATCGGAGCCGGCACCGGATCTAAATAGGAACCGACGGGGGAATTTTGCTGAACCGCGCGACAAAAAGCAATTAACTTATCAGCAGAACCGAATTCGATCGCCTGAATCACATCTCGTCTTCTAGCCAAAGGCATAGGATTCACTCGATAACCCAACTTATAAAAAACATAAGCCGTCAAATGATTGCCCTTCATCGCCTCGCCCACACAACCGGGAGCCATAAACAAACCCTGAAACAGCAGCCGATTCAAATCAAAAGTTGCGCCGCCGCTGCTGCCAATTCCCGGCGCCGTCAAGCGACAAGTTGCCGCTTCCACTAAATCAGCCCTGCCGGCGACGTAACCTCCTGCAGGGACGATCGTACCCCCCGGATTTTTGATTAAAGAACCAGCCATCAGATCCGCACCCACAGCAGTAGGTTCGCAATCATCAACAAACTCCCCGTAACAATTATCCACAAAGCAAATTGTGTTAGGATTCTGATGTTTGACTATGGCGACGATTTTTTCAATCTCAGAAATAGACAAACTCGACCGCCAAGAATAGCCGCAAGAGCGCTGGATAAAAACTAGGCGAGTCTTTGCTGAAATAGTAGAGCTCAATGCCTGCCAATCCACACTTCCTTCGCGAGTTAGAGGCAACTCACGGTAACTAATGCCAAACTCAAGCAGTGAACCTTGACCTTGCCCCCGCAAGCCGATCACTTCTTCTAAAGTATCGTAGGGAGAACCAGCCACTGCCAACATTTCGTCACCAGGACGCAGGATGCCAAAAAGAGCACAGGCGATGGCGTGAGTACCCGAAACAAACTGTACCCGGACAGCCGCGGCCTGGGCCCCTACCACTTCGGCAAACACCCCGTCCAAAGTCTCCCGACCCAAATCATCGTGGCCGTAACCCGTAACCCCTGCAAAATGGTGGACTCCAACCCGGTGGCTGCGAAAAGCTTTTAAGACTCGTTGAAGATTTTGCTTGACTGTAGTGTCAATACCAGAAAAAATCTGAAAGAGTGCTTGTTCTGCTTCCTGTAGCCGTGAAACGCTATTCATCTATACCTCGCTCACCCTTTGCGTGCGCGCTGTTCATTATGGCGTAGATGCGGCCCCTAGTTTGTAAACAAAATATATTCATGACGATTGCAACTTCCAAAAAAACTTCTCCTGATTGGCCTGTCATAGGCTTTATGGCCTTTCTGCACATCGGTGCTTTATTTGCTTTGCTGCCGGGTAATTTTAGCTGGTCTGCGGTCGGGCTAGCAGTCTTCCTGCATTGGGTAACAGGTGGTTTAGGAATTACTCTCGGATTTCACCGCCTCGTCACCCACCGCAGTTTTCAAACACCGAAATGGCTAGAGTATTTTCTAGTTATTTGCGGTACCCTTTCGTGTGAAGGCGGTCCGATCGACTGGGTAGGAATGCACCGGTTACACCACATACATTCCGACACCGAAACCGATCCCCACGATTCCAATCAAGGCTTCTGGTGGAGCCACATGGGCTGGATGCTCTCGGATCTGCCGATCAGAGTGGAAATCCCCCGCTTTACTAAAGACATCGGCGACGACCCAGTATACAAGTTTCTCCAAGCATATTTTATCCCCATCCAAGTTGTCTTCGGTGTGTTGCTTTATTTATTAGGCGGCTGGTCTTTCGTGGTTTGGGGCGTGTTTATGCGGATCGTGGTGGTGTTCCACTGCACTTGGCTGGTTAACAGCGCTACCCACAAATTCGGCTACCGCACCTACGAGTCGGGCGATCGCTCGACGAACTGTTGGTGGGTGGCTCTGCTCACCTACGGCGAAGGCTGGCACAACAACCACCACGCCTTTCAATACTCGGCTCGCCACGGCCTTCAATGGTGGGAAATCGACTTCACCTGGATGACCATTCAACTGCTGCAATCGCTGGGTTTGGCAACCAAAGTGAAATTAGCAGAAAAATAGCGATCGGCAATTAGTCATGGGTTGTCGGTCATCAGTTCTGGACTAATGGCTCGTGACCAATGGCTAATCCTGTTTTTTGCGATCGGGTACAGGTTGGGTTGAAGTAAGCTCGCATCCTCTGGTGCGATCGACCCAACCAAAACCAGAATCAGTTATAATAGAGTTGGGAAGAAAAAATTTTGTTTTGCAGCCAAATTTTTTATTTTCAAAATACAACGGTAAATCTTTTTCAATCCCTAATCCAAAATCTATCATTCATTATTTATTAGTTTGGGCAAGTGTTCAACAAGACAGTTCACTACCTCAATCCAAACTTTTATCGGTGAATTCAGCTCCGAATCTCATCAGAAATCAAAAACAGAATGACAATTGCAACGCAAAACAAACTCCAATACAATTGGGTCCACATAATTAGTTTAGCAGGACTTCACATCGGCGCTTTGTTCGCCCTGCTTCCGAGTAACTTCAATTGGACAGCAGTTGGTTTAACTGCATTCATGCACTGGGTAACAGGCGGTTTGGGCATAACTCTCGGATGGCATCGACTGCTCACCCACCGCAGTTTTCAGACACCAAAATTCGTAGAATATTTCCTAGCTTTTTGCGGAGCACTTGCCTGTCAAGGAGGAATAATTCATTGGGTTGGCCTGCACCGCTTGCACCATACCCACTCGGACGAAAGCGCCCTCGATCCTCACAATGCCCAGAAGGGTTTTTGGTGGAGTCACATCGGCTGGATGTTTTACAAAGGCCCCGCTCACGATGAAATTTCTCGCTGCACAAAAGACATTTCGAGCGACCCGTTTTACCAATTTTTGCAAAACTACTTTCTCCCCATTCAAATAGCATTTGGTGTCTTGCTCTACTTAGCTGCAGGCTGGTCTTTTGTAGTTTGGGTAATTTTTGTCCGCTTAGTTGTGGTATATCATTGCACTTGGTTTGTAAACAGCGCCACTCACAAATTTGGCTACCGCACTTACGAAACCGAAGATAGTTCTACTAACTGTTGGTGGGTGGCGTTGGTGACTTACGGCGAAGGCTGGCACAACAACCACCATGCTTTTCAATACTCGGCCCGTCACGGCATGAAATGGTGGGAAATTGACTTCACTTGGATGACAATTCAAATTTTGGAAGCACTAGGTTTGGCTACTAAAGTGAAATTACCAGCCAAGTAGGGGCATGGGGCATGGGGCAAACAGGGCATGGGGCATGGGGCATGGGGCATGGGGCATTGGGCATTGGCCAAACAGGGCATTGGCCAAACAGGGCATTGGGCATTGGTAACAACTCACAAATAACCAACTGTCAACTGCCAACTGTCAACTGCCAACTGTCAACTGTCAACTGTCAACTGACAACTCCCAACTGCCCGCTGCCTAATGAGCCCGTTTTTGCTCGCCCCGGCCGCGCAAATATTCCGCTAAAAACGCCAATCCTCCCGAACCTACTATCAACAGCACGCTCAAAGCATTAATATCGGGTTTCACTCCAGTCCGAATCCGGCTAAAAATTTCCATCGGCAGAGTTGTAGTCCCGCTACCTGCGGTAAAACTCGCAATCAAAAAATCGTCCATGCTGAGGACAAAAGATAGCAGACAACCCGAAACAATTCCGGGTATTAATTGAGGGAGCAAAACCTGAACAAAAGCCTGAACAGGCGTTGCACCCAAATCCAAGGCAGCCTCTTCTAAATACGGGTTTAAATCGGCTAATCTAGTAGAAACAGCTAGGGCGATGTAAGCCAGACAAAACACTATGTGAGCGGCGACAATTGTCCACAAACTCAGAGGAATAGCCAGGGCAGCTAAAAATACCAAAGTAGCAACTGCGGTCGCAATATCTGGAATAATAATCGGCAAGTAGGAGACTCCCTGATATAAACTCTTGCCTGGAAAGCGGTAGCGGGCTAAACCAACGGCCATTAAAGTGCCGAGTACAGCCGAGATTGCAACTGCACAAACAGCCACTGTTAAGCTGTTTCTCAGGGCAACTAAAATCCGCGTATCGCTAAATAATTTTACGTACCAATCTAAAGTAAATCCTTCCCAGCCGGCGCTAAAACGCGATTTGTTAAAGCTGTAAAATGTGAGTACCAAAATCGGCAGGTACATATAAAAAAACATCAAAACGGCAAATATCACCTGCCAAGAAATCTTAAATTTAGGTTTTAAGTACATATCGGCTTGTATTTCCTCATGTGGATTTTCGGCGCTATTTTCCATGTCTCGGTAATGGGAAATTGGTAATTGGTAATTGGTTATTGGTTATTGGAACTGTCAACTGTCAACTGTCAACTGTCAACTAACTTAGATTGCATTACGATCGCCATATTTGAGCAAAAGGGCAATTCCGATACTCACTGCAAAGATTAATACCATACTCAGAGCCGAACCCAGCCCCCAATTTTGAGTCGCCCCCAAAAACTGATTGTAAATCAAACGAGCCGCCGTCATGCTCGAAGCTCCACCGAGCAACTCCGGATCGACAAAATCGCCCAAACAGCTAATAAATACTAGCAAAGAACCCGCAGCTATTCCCGGCATCGTCTGAGGTACTGTCACTTTCCAGAAAGTTTCCACTGGATTGGCGCCCAAATCCTGAGATGCTTCTAGCAACCTGCGGTCTAACTTTTCCAAAGAAGCGTAGAGAATTGTCACGATATAAGGCAAATAACTGTAAGCCATGCCGATTAAAACTGCGGAACTTTGATTGAGCAATTCCAGAGGAGGAATGCCTAGAAGTGCCAGCAGCGAGTTGAGAACCCCCGTAGGACGCAGAATTGTAATCCAAGCATACGATCGCAACAGCGAAGAAGTCCACAGCGGCAACACAAACCCTAACAAAGTTAAATTCCGCCACTTTTTCGAGACATTGAGGGCGATCCAGTAAGCGACGGGAAATCCCAGCAGCAAACACAGAATAGTAGTCCCCGTTGCGAAAAAGAGCGATCGACCCATCACCTGTAAATTCAGCGGCTCAAACACTCGCAGGTAATTGCCGATTCCCGAAGGATTCACCAAATCTCCCGGTTTAATATTGGGCACCAAACTAAGCTGAAAAATCACCAGAGTTGGTATGACTAATAATAAAAGCAGGAACAACCCAGAAGGGCCCAGCAATGCGAGCGGACCTGTCCACGACGACCAGCGAGAAACAGTTTCAGCCTTGGAGGGAGAACTGGGAGGAAGAGGAGGGGGAGCTTGAGTGGATACAGCCATAAATAAATAGTTTTGAGTTTTGAGTTTTGATTTGTGGGGGTGGGTTTCACCAACAATCTATGCGTAAAATAAACAATCTCCTAAACCTGCCCCCACCCCACGGTAAATCGAAATGTAATGTAGGGGCGGGTTCACCAACAATCTATGCGTAAAATAAACAATCTCCTAAACCCGCCCTCCACTCCACGGTAAATCGAAATGTACATGAAATTTATGGCAAAAATAAGATTAGCCGCTGGTTAATTGAGTCCAATAGCGATCGTACACTTCCATAAATTTCCCTACTGGAGCCACACCTTCGCAATTTTTCAAAACAGCTTCCGAAGGGAAAAGAATTGGGTTTTCCCGGACTTCCGGCGTCAACAAATTAAAAGCATCTTCCGAAGGAGTTGAAAAACTGAGCCGTTCTACTAAAGAAGCAGCGACATCCGCTTGCAGCATAAAATTAATCCATTTATAAGCTGCTTCGGGATTGGGAGCACCTTTAGGAATTACTAAAGTGTCTGTCCACAGAGAAGAACCGCTTTTTGGCACGACATAGCGCAATTTATCATTATCTGGAATTACTTCATTAGCATCAGAAGAATAACACATAGCTACTTTCAAATCCCCCGTCAGCATTTGAGGCCGCCAAGCGTCAGTCGTAAAAGATGCGATCGCCGGTTTGAGTTCCACCAACTTTTCGTAAGCTTGTTTCACTTGCTCTTGGTTCGTCGAATTGAGAGAATAGCCCAGCATCCGCAACGCAGCGCCCATGACTTCTCGAACATCACTCGCCAGAGTCATTCGCCTTGCTAACTCCTGTTTGTGTTCCCACAAATAACTCCAATCTTCGGGAGCTTTTTTGAGCTGTTCGCTGTTGTAAATCAAGCCTGTTGTCCCCCAACTCAAAGGCACGCTGTAGCGGTTTCCTGGGTCATAAACAGGGTTTTGGAACTGTTTTTTGAGGCGATCGAGCCCGCCCAAATTCGAGTGGTCTAATGGGCTCAACAGCCCGAGTTCTGTCATTTGAACCACCATGTAGTCAGACGGGTAAATGATGCTGTAGGCGCGGGCGCCACCTGCTTGAACTCTCGCCAGCATCTCTTCGTTGGAACTAAACACGTCTGCCACTACGCGAATGCCTGTTTTTTCGGCAAAGCGATCGAGCAAAGCTTTATCGGTATAGCCTGCCCAAGTATAGATGAAAAGTTGGTCGGCAGCACCTTTAGCAGCAGGAGCAGATTGTACGTCTGCAAGCCGCCAGCCGCAACTCGAAACAGCTAACCCTGAAATTGTCGCCGCCGATTTTTTTAGGAACTGACGGCGTGTAGAATTAGCCGGGAAAATCCTGGAAATTGGTAAGTTAGTCGGAGGCACAGTTCGATTTTAGATTTTAGATTTGGGATTTGGGAATTAGCTAATTTTAGATTTTCGAGCAAACGCAGATCAACGCAGATTAATACTGATGCTATGAGATGCTGGTTAGTTTTGTCCAGTAGCGATCGTAAACATCTGCAAATTTGCCTAGGGTTGCCACGCCTTCGCATTTTTTTAAAGTAGCCTCAGAAGGAAAAATAATTTTGTTTTTGCGAACTTCTGGAGTCAGCAAATAAAAAGCATCTTCTGAAGGAGTTGCAAAACCGAGTCGTTGGACTAGGGAAGCGGCAACATCGGCTTGCAGTAGGAAATTAATCCATTTGTAAGCTGCCTCTGGATTGGGAGCACCTTTAGGAATTACTAAAGTGTCCGTCCACAGAGAAGAACCGCTTTTGGGGACGACATACCGCAATTTGTGGTTGTTTGCAATTACTTCATTGGCATCAGAAGAATAGCACATTGCTACTTTTAACTCTCCTGTCAGCATTTGGGATCGCCAAGCATCAGTCGTAAAAGAAGCGATCGCCGATTTGAGTTCTTCTAATTTTTCATAGGCTTTTCTTACTTGTTGTTTGTTTGTAGAATTGAGAGAATAACCCAGCATCCGCAGCGCCGCGCCCATGACTTCTCTAACGTCGTTTAGCAGGGTCATTCGCCTTGCTAACTCTTGTTTGTGTTCCCACAAATAACTCCAATCTTCGGGAGCTTCTTTGAGCTGTTCGCTGTTGTAAATCAATCCTGTTGTCCCCCAACTAAAAGGCACGCTGTAGCGGTTCCCTGGGTCATATACAGGGTTTTGGAACTGTTTTTTGAGCCGATCGAGTCCGCCTAAAATCGAGCGATCTAATTGAGCCAGCAGCCCGAGTTTTTTCATCTGCACCACCATGTAATCGGAGAGGTACATGATGCTGGCCCGGAAACCACCGACTTGAACTCTCGCCAGAAACTCTTCGAGGGAGCTACTAAACACGTCTGTCACTACGCGAATGCCTGTTTTTTCGGCAAAGCGATCGAGCAAAGCTTTATCGGTATAGCCTGCCCAAGTATAGATGAAAAGTTGGTCGGCAGCACCTTTAGCAGCAGGAGCAGATTGTACGTCTGCAAGCCGCCAGCCGCAACTCGAAACAGCTAACCCTGAAATTGTCGCCGCCGATTTTTTTAGGAACTGACGGCGTGTAGAATTAGCCGGGAAAATCCTGGAAATTGGTAAGTTAGTCGGAGGCACAGTTCGATTTTAGATTTTAGATTTTAGATTTTAGATTTTAGATTTGGAGATTGAAGATTGCCAATTGGGAATTGGGAATTGGGAATTGTCCTGTGTTATTTGTTAGGAGAACCAACCACCAACAAATAACCAATGACTAATGACTAATGACTAATACCAACTAACAACTGCCAACTGACTAATTCCGCTCGGTCAAAGCGAGACAATCAGTAGTTCCCCAATAAGCATAAATCGGCGTGTGCGGATCTGGGAAAGAGCCGCCGGTATTTGGCTGGCGCACGGTAATTTTATCGCCCGACGCCAACTCAACGACGTAATGAACGTGCGTACCCATGTACATAGTATTTTTGAGCCGCCCTTCAAAACAGTTGACGGACACTTCCGGCTGGTAGAGATTCAAATATACTTTTTCCGGCCGAACGCTGACCACAACAGAGTCGCCTGTGACACCACTCCACATATCCGACTGCTGAACGACTATTTTCAGATTGGTTGATGTGCGAACTGTGATAGTCGATCGGTCGATCGATTCTACCGTACCCGCAAACAAATTCGTATCGCCAATAAAATCTGCCACAAAAGCCGTCTGCGGGCACTCATAAATTTCTTCAGGAGAGCCAATTTGCTCTATCCTGCCCTCGTGCATCACCGCAATCCGGTCAGACAGACTCATCGCCTCTTCTTGGTCGTGAGTCACCATCACAAAAGTCAAACCCAATTCTTGATGCAAATTCGACAGTTCCAACTGCATCTGCTTCCGCAACTTCAAATCCAGAGCACCCAGAGGTTCGTCCAGCAGCAGAACCGCCGGTCGGTTTACCAGAGCTCTCGCCAAAGCCACCCGCTGCTGCTGGCCGCCCGACATTTGACCGGGAAACCTGTTGGCGAAAGATTCCATTTTCACCAATTGCAAAACTTCCCGTACCCGTTCTTCAATTTCCGCTTTCCCCAGCTTTTTTATCCGCAATCCAAAAGCGATATTGTCCCAGACATTCATGTGTCCGAACAAAGCGTAGCTTTGAAACACTGTATTTACCGGACGGCGGTAAGCTGGAGTGTTCGTCATAGACTGGCCGCGAATCATCAATTCGCCCGCCGAGGGAGTCTCGAACCCAGCGATTAACCGCAGCGTCGTAGTCTTGCCGCAGCCGCTAGGCCCGAGGATGCTAAAAAATTCTCCTTGGCGGATGTTGAGGTCAACTCCGCGGACTGCGGTTTCGCCGTTAAATACCTTAAATACCTTGCGGAGTTCAACGTCAAGCGCTGTATCCGTTGCTGTCGTACCTTGGTTGAGTGCTGTCTGAAACATATTCGCCCTTTCCTGGGGGTAATGCACGCCACTTAAATACAGTTTAAGTTTAGACTTTTCTGTATCTTAGGTGAGGAATGTTGGATGTAACAGGTTTTGGGATTTGTTCTTTAAATTCTATCCCAGAGCGCACCATTGTCAGCAACAGGCTGTCGGGTCTGTTCGACAAAGAGTAAATTTTCTTGTGGAACAGGCCGGAAAGCCTGTTCGTAAAAGGCTTATTGAGAATGGTGCAACATCTCATATCGACTGGGCATCTATTGATTCTCAGGACTTGGCGCGGGAGAGGGTTTTTGCTGTTTCTCTGTTTTGGGTGCTTCTGCTTTTTTCCACTCTGACAAAGGTCGCTGGACGGCATTTTTAAAGTCAAATGGCACTAGCAGCACGGGCAAATTTTGGGCGGAATTTTGAGGGGGCGCTTCCGGCGGATTGGCTTGAGCGTACAAGAAGCGGCCGCTAAAGTCTGTTTTGCCTAATACTAGGCGGTGAGTTTCCTGGTTGTCCAGTTTTACTGTGACTGTAGCTTGGGGTTGGTCGAGACCGAATTCTGGCAGTTGAGCAGCAGTAATATTAATCGTGCGATCGCTCTTTCCTGTTGCCAACCTGTCTAGCAAAAAATCCACCGATGCCTGACTTGCGTGTGCTTGCACTGGCAATTTCATTTCCCAGCTAGACTTGCCTCCTTTTGTAGCATAAACTCGCTCAAAAGTCAAGATTTTTTCGGGAGTTTTGACTGTAAAGAATTGTACGCGATCGGAGTTAAAAGCAAAAATTTTCTGTTTTTCTTCTTTAGCGGCTTCCTGTTTCGGAGACACTTGCATCTCGAACAAAGCAACCAACCCAGTCATGCTCAACGCGACGGCTATTAATATTAATGTATTTTTCTGCAATTTCATAATAACTGGGAATTGGGCATAGGGAATTGGGCATTGGGCATAGGGAATTGGGCATTGGGCATTGGGCATTGGGCATTGGGCATTGGGCATTGGACATTGGGCATTGGGCATTGGGCATTGGACATTGGGCATTGGGCATTGGGCATTGGGCATTGGGCATTGGGCATTGGGGAGTTTGTTATTAATAACAACTGACAACTGACAACTGACAACTGTCATTGGGAATTGGGCATTGGGGAGTTTGCTATTAATAACAACTGGCAACTGAAAACTGTCAACTGACAACTGTCAACTGACAACTGTCAACTGTCAACTAACTTATCTTCTCTTCCACCAGATAGCGCCGCCTATTCCGAGTCCGAGTAAAGGCCACATTAGCCAAGCTAAAACCAGCAATCCTACTTGGAGGGCCGTCATGTTAATGCGGCGGTTGGTAGCTTTTTTCGGACTGATAGAAAAGCTTTGCTGGTCTGGTTTACTCAACCAACTGACTGAATTGAGAAACACGTCGCTATTGAGTTGTTGGTCAAACCAACCGTTAGTCACAAATTGAGATGTGCCAATTACTACCATTCGCGATGTTTTTCTAGGAGTTGAAGGCACAGAAGGAGTTGCGGTTGGACTGGGAGATGCTGTGGGAGATGCTGTGGGAGATGCTGTGGGAGATGCTGTGGGAGATGGTGAAGTCGTCGGTAATGCTGGAGGCGTTGCTTCTTGCGAGACAATCACCGAATAGCTGATTGGGGAAGCTGTTGGCGAAGTTGTCGGCGATGGGGAAGTTGTCGGCGACGGGGAAGTTGTCGGCGACGGGGAAGTTGTCGGCGACGGGGAAGTTGTCGGGGAAGTTGTCGGCGACGGTGAATCTGTCGGCGATGGGGAAGCTGTTGGCGAAGTTGTCGGCGATGGGGAAGTTGTCGGCGACGGTGAATCTGTCGGCGATGGGGAAGTTGTCGGCGACGGTGAATCTGTCGGCGATGGGGAAGTTGTCGGCGACGGTGAATCTGTCGGCGATGGGGAAGTTGTCGGCGACGGTGAACTTGTCGGCGATGGGGAAGTTGTCGGCGACGGTGAATCTGTCGGCGATGCTTGGGGTGAAGGCGAGGGGGAAGTTGGTGTTGGTGAAGGTGAGGGCTTTGAGGGAGTGCCGTCAGTGGACGATCGAACTAAAGCTACACCTAATAATAGCGGGCCTTGTCGATCGGTCTTTTGATCGAACTCCAATTTCTTAGTCGTTAAATCGCTTTCCGCCCAACTTTCTTGACTCGTCCAAATCAGCGGTTTTTCCTCTATCCCTTCTACTGGCGAGGTTTCCAAAGCACGCGCAAACGGATAAAATGAAATGCCGGTGCCAAAACTTTGAGTAATCGGATGTTCGCCGTAGCGCCTGACTGTGGGAACCGTGGGGCCCAGGCCAAATCTTTGACCAGTGCCCGAAGCATCGATGGCCAAACGGGCGTCTAGTTTTACGCCCCATTCTTGCAGCAATTTGTCCAATCCCGTATCAATTGCCGGGTCTACCATTAACAATAAACTGCCGCCGCGATCGAGATATGCTCTTAGTGCTTTAATTTCTGTATCGGACAACGGTTTTTCCAACCCGGGAACGATTAAAGCATCTGCATCTTCTGGCACTTCTTTCCGTTCGGTCAAATTCAGCGTTTGGACGTTGTAGTATTTATCTTTCAGAGCTTTTTCAGCTTGCTGAATTCCGCCTTGACCTTCCTTTATCGGTCGGGCTCCTTTGCCTTGCAAAAAGTAAACTGTAGCCACGCGAGTGCTCAGGATTTCTTCTAAGCCATTGGTAAGTTTTATCTCTGAAAGGCCTTGATTCGGGTCGCTACCAAAAGCAGTGCCACCTTTTTGCAAAACTTGTTTTTTGTCGCCGGATTGCAGGTAAACTTCTCCGATGCTGGTAATGCTAAATTCCCGCGCTGTTCCCGGTTGGGTCTGCGGGTCAACGAACTCGAATTGGAACTTTTCGCCTCCCTCGCGTTTGTAGCTTTGCAGCAATTCTTTGATTTGGGGATTTTGGATGGGGTCAAATACCCAAACTTTGACTGTTTGTTGCAAATTTCGCAGTATTTGTTGAGTCTGGGGGGCGAGGGTAAATTGTTGGCTTTCGGTTAAGTCGATGCGGACGGGATAGCGAACGGCTATGAAGTTAATTACTCCGAGAATCACAAAGACGGCGAGGGTAGCAACTAGGGCGTTGGTGCCCGCTTGAGTGGAACGCTGCCCCCAAAAGCTTTGTTCGTAACTCAAATATAGCAGCCAAAGGGCGATCGTCACTGCTCCGGCAATAACTAAACCGACTGTCAGGGGGTCCCATACTCCAGATACAAGTCCTGCTGTTACCCCCGCTGCGATGAGGAGGGGGCCCAGCAAAAAAACGTATTTCCAATTTGTTTTTCTAATTTTCATAAGGTAAATATTGAGGTAAAACTTTCCGAGTCGAGGATGTTATTCTATATCGCATTAGCCTGCAACCATGCTGTTAAGTCTGACGGCTTGTTGAAATCCAGCACGGCATCTCCTAGTTCTTCTAATTCCTGTATACCTAATTGACGGATGCAGTTTTCTGTTTCCGGTTGTATTGTTCCTAAACGCCGCACTAGCTGACGCAAGATTAACGATAGTTGAGCTGTTTTTGTCACCTGTTCTCTTGCTACATCTATGGCAATCTGCTGGTCTTGAATCCACAGTTCTTGTTTCTGCAATTCATTTAATTCTTCCTGAGTGAAGTTGTCCTCGTTGGCCATGTTCAAAGCTTGCTGAAGTTCGGGAACTGTACTGAGTGTTTCCGGTACTGTCTCCAAATTGCTGGTGTTATTGAGAAAGTAAATCCATTTGTCCGCAGGCGTTTCTAATTGGGCTAATTCCTTGCTAAATTTTGGCAGTTCGATAAATACTAATTCTATTTCAGTATCTGGACACTCAAACTGTTGCTCTTTTTCTTTGAAAACAAACCGCGATATAAATTCGGGTTGATTATCAAACATTTCAAAATCGGCAATTTTCAAGGAAATTACTGTTTTTAGTCTTTCGTAGCGTTCTTTTCCTGTTAATTGCTGGCTGTAGCTTTTGGCTGCGTTGTACAACACTCTGTTCCCGAAGGAAGGTACGTTGATCAGTTGAATTTCAACTAGGGCGATTCTGCCGCCGTTAATTGTGGCTTTGACATCTAGGTGTGTGTCTTGGACTCCGAGAGTTGGATTTTCTGCCGGGGAGTCAATTATTTCTAAGTCTTCTATGACTGGTTGTGCTTCATAAAGAATGGCGTTTAAAAAATTAATCAGGATGTCTTTGCTGTCGCTGGAACCGAATATTTTTTTGAACGCCAAGTCGATTTTTGGATTGATAAATCTCATTATTTCAACAAATTAGTGGAATAATTAACATTAATTGGGAATGGGGAATGGGGAATGGGGAATTGGCAATTGGGAATTAGTGGTGTCTCCTTTAATGTGCAACTTTCCCGCTCTTTCCTCTTTGTTCCCCGACGCCTTGCCTGATGTTTTTAAGAACGCTGATATCGCAAAGCATCGATGGATTGGGCGGTCAGAAATACTCCTAAGATGATGTAACTGGCAAACATAATTAAACTGCTGGTATCGAAAACTCCCTTGACAAGATTGGTGTAATTTGTTAATAGCGACAAATGTCCTAATGCTGTTCCGAAGGGGCCACCGATACTGACGGCGACTGCATCGATCACCCACAGAAATAATACTAGAGTGAAGGTGAGGATGGCTGATAAAATTGTGCTGTCGGTGAGGGAGGAAATAAACATTCCGAGGGACAATACTCCTGCTGCTAGTAAGATTAAGCCTCCGTGTCCTAGCAGAAGAACTCCGGGGGGTACGGGCGGGGTTGAGGAACTGAGGACGATCGCCTCGCAGAACAGCAGCGGCACCAACATGGTGGTATAAAATGTTAAAACACCGAGGAGTTTGCCAGTAGCAACTGCCCAGTTTGTTAAGGGCGATGTGGCTAATAGTTCTAAGGTGCCGCGTTTGCGTTCTTCTGCGTAAAGTCCCATTGAGAGTGCGGGCAGTACAAACAAGGAAAGGGAACCCATGATTCGCAGGAAGAGTTGCAGGAATTCGTAGGCTACGTCGATGGGAGGTTCGGTAATTCCCATTTGGTCTCGCTGGCCGATTTGGGGGATTAACCCGTCGGGGGCGAGGAGGATGGCTATTAAAAAGTAGCCGGTGATTAGCCAAAAGACTGCTGCGATGGCATAGGCTAATGGCGAGGCAAAATAGCTTTGTAGTTCTTTGCGGTAAATTGCGATAATATTGCTAATCATTACTAACCTTTAGGAATTGGGAATGGGTAATTTGCCTTTGGTAATTGCTTCATTCTGACTCGCCTGCGGGTGGTTTTTCGCTGTCGTCGCTATCCTGTTGCTTTCTTTCTATTTGTCGCTTTTTGGTAACAGGGGGCTGTTCTGGTCGAGAATCGCTAGTCGGTTGGGGCTTTTTTTTAAGTGGCCGTTTTTTTACAACTGGTTCGGATTCTGGTTGAGAAGGCTCGAGCGACTTTGGTGCATCTAAAATCGGTTCTGGTTCTGGTTGAGGATGTTCGCTAGACTCTAGAGATTCTGAAACAACGGGCAGATTTTCGACAACCGGTTCTGGCTGAGAAAGTTCGAGCGACTTTGGTGCATCTAAAATCGGTTCGGGTTCTGGTTGAGAAGGTTCTAGCGACTCTAGAGTTTCAACAATGAGTAGATTTTCGACAACCGGTTCTGGCTGAGAAAGTTCGCTAGACTTTGGTGCATCTAAAATCGGTTCGGGTTCTGGTTGAGAAGGTTCTAGCGACTCTAGAGTTTCAACAATGAGTAGATTTTCGACAACCGGTTCTGGCTGAGAAGGTTCGCTAGACTTTGGCGCATCTAAAATCGGTTCGGGTTCTGGTTGAGAAAGTTCGATCGACTTTGGTGTATCTAAAATCGGTTCGGGTTCTGGCTGAGGATGTTCGCTAGACTCTAGAGTTTCAACAATGAGTAGATTTTCGACAACCGGTTCTGGCTGAGAAAGTTCGAGCGACTTTGGTGCATCTAAAATCGGTTCGGGTTCTGGCTGAGGATGTTCGCTAGACTCTAGAGTTTCAACAATGAGTAGATTTTCGACAACCGGTTCTGGTTGAGAAAGTTCGATCGACTTTGGCGCATCTAAAATCGGTTCGGATTCTGGTTGAGAACGTTCGATCGACTTTGGTGTATCTAAAATCGGTTCGGATTCTGGTTGAGAACGTTCGATCGACTTTGGCGCATCTAAAATCGGTTCGGATTCTGGTTGAGAACGTTCGATCGACTTTGGCGCATCTAAAATCGGTTCGGATTCTGGTTGAGAAAGTTCGATCGACTCTACTGTTTCTACAATGACCAGATTTTCGACAATCGGTTCTGGTTGAGAAAGTTCGATCGACTCTACCGTTTCTGAAACTTCTAGATTTTCGACAATCGGTTCTGGTTGAGAACGTTCGATCGACTTTGGTGTATCTAAAATAGGTTCTGGTTCTGGTTGAGAACGTTCGATCGACTTTGGTGTATCTAAAATTAGTTCTGGTTCTGGTTGAGAAAGTTCGAGCGACTTTGGTGCATCTAAAATTAGTTCTGGTTCTGGTTGAGAAAGTTCGAGCGACTCTACTGTTTCTGAAACAACGGGCAGATTTTCGACCACCGGTTCTGGTTGAGAAGGTTCGAGCGACTCTAGAGTTTCAACAATGGGTAGATTTTCGACAACCGGTTCTGGTTGAGAAGGTTCGAGCGACTTTGGTGCATCTAAAATCGGTTCGGGTTCTGGTTGAGGATGTTCGCTAGACTCTAGAGTTTCTGAAACAACGGGCAGATTTTCGACAACCGGTTCTGGTTGAGGACGTTCGATCGACTCTTGCCTTTCTACAGCGTCCAGAAAATCTGCCACTGGTTGCATTTCAGGTTCTAAATCGCTTATTTCCTCTGGTGTTTCTGTAATTGGTTCTGGTTCTGGTTGAGAAGAGTCGATCGACTCTTGCCTTTCGACAATCGGTTCTGGTTGACGATCCTCTATCGACTCTGATAATTCGACAACTGGTTCTGATTCTGGTTGAGAATGCTCGATCGACTCGGCGGTTTCTGAAACTGCTAGATTTTCAACAATCGGTTCTGGTTGAGAATGCTCGATCGACTCGGCGGTTTCTGAAACTGCTAGATTTTCAACAATCGGTTCTGGTTGAGAATGCTCGATCGACTCGGCGGTTTCTGAAACTGCTAGATTTTCAACAATCGGTTCTGGTTCACGATGCTCGATCGACTCTACTGTTTCTACAACTGGTTCCGATGCTGGTTGATGATGCTCGATCGACTCGACGGTTTCTGAAACTTCTAGATTTTCGACTACCGGTGCTGGTTGATGATGCTCGATCGACTCGACGGTTTCTGAAACTTCTAGATTTTCGACTACCGGTGCTGGTTGATGACGCTCGATCGACTCGGCGGTTTCTACAACTGGTTCCGATTCTGACTGAGGATGTTCGATCGACTCTTGCCTATCTGAAACTAGCAGATTTTCGACAATCGGTTGCGATTCCGATTGATGAGAATCCGCGATCGAATTTTGAATTTCTGCCGCTTCTTGCAGATTTCGATCGACCTCCGGTTCGCTGTGAACCAGATTTTCTTCCGGTTTCTTTTCAGCCGCTGTCAGCCTTAAAAACACATCTTCCAAACTAGCCCGATTGCGGCGCATTTCGCAAAGTCCGAATCCAGAGGTAATAATAGCTGTAGCAATTTCTCGTCCCGGTTCTATGTCCGGTTCGCACAATGCCCGCAGGCGGTAGCGACTCACTAAAAATTGCTGGCTGGGAATCAATTCGACCGATCGAACTCCCGGCACATTTTCCAAAGAAGGCAACAGCAGACTGTTTACCAAATCGGCCTCGCCTTCAACTTCGAGTTCGTAACCCTCGCCCACAGCCAACTCTCCCATCAAATTTTCGGGAGTACCCGCAGCGGCGATTTTTCCGCGATTGATGATGGTGACGCGGTTGCAAGTCATGCTGACTTCCGGGAGAATGTGCGTGGAAAGGATGATTGTGTGCTGGCCGCCAAGGCTTTTGATTAAATTGCGGACTTCGATGATTTGTCGGGGGTCGAGACCGACGGTTGGTTCGTCTAAGATAATGACGGGCGGGTCGTGGACGATCGCCTGCGCGATACCGACGCGCTGCCGAAATCCTTTAGAAAGCTTGCGGATTAAAACTTTGCGTTTATCAACCAGGCCGCAGCGTTCGATCGCGGAGGTAACTCGTCGCGCGCGATCGCCCGCAGGTACTTGCTTGATCCTGGCCACAAAAAACAGAAACCCTTCCACAGTCATTTCTGGATAAAGCGGCGGGTTTTCCGGCAGATAACCGATGCGCTGTCTGACTGCCATCGAGTTTTCGTGAACGTCGAGGCCGGCGATGCGGGCCGTACCGCTGGATGCCGGCAAATATCCCGACAAAATCCGCATAGTTGTGGTTTTGCCAGCGCCGTTTGGCCCCAAAAACCCGAGAATTTCTCCTGATTCGACCGAAAAAGACACGTCCGCGATCGCTGCGGTCGAACCGTAAGTTTTGCTTAAGTGTTCTACTTCAATCATTTGTCAGAAGTCACGCGATTTTAGGTTTTAGATTTTAGATTTACTTTGCCAACCACAGGCGGGACGCCTGTTCCACGAATTTGAGAGTCCCGCCCGATCGGCCGGTCGATCGAATTTATGGCGCAAATGCTAATTTGATTTTGTTTTCTAGTGTAGTCTGGCAAGAACCAAATCTATCATAAGTGTCGATCGGACTTAGAAGCGGGCCGCTAGCAGTCGGGTGCGGGAGGATGGGAGGGCGTCTGTTTTTGCGAGTTTGATAATTCTCACATCTTGCACCATTCTGAAGAACAGGCAGGATGCCTGTTCCACAAAAAGTGTATTTTCTTGTGGGGTGTCGGGCCCGCCCAAAAATACAATTTAGATGAACAGCTTAGCTGCCTTCGCACCCTTTTGAAGAACAGGCAGGATGCCTGTTCCACAAAAAGTGTATTTTCTTGTGGGGTGTCGGGCCCGCCCAAAAATACAATTTAGATGAACAGCTTAGCTGCCTTCGTTACTACTAGGGGCTGTTTCGAGATTGAGCTCTGCATTAAAAACAATCACAAATTCAGCCTTGGGGATTAACTGGCGGATGATCCGCAGATAGCCGTCAGCATCGGAATGTTTGAAAAAATGGGCTACAGTGATTCGCTGCATATTCGGAAGCAGGCGAACAACCAACCACTTGTTGAGGCGGTCTTTATAAGGCATAATTAAGCTTGTCTCCATTGAGTATTGGAGCCAAAGCCAGTTCAATGCTTGTCGAGGGCGCGGACTGGCTTTTGACTTGTTTCAGGCTTTCCACACAAATTTCCTAATTCCATAGAAGGCTAGAGAAATTAGGTTATTTACAACCATTATTTTTACCAAAACCGGGAGTTATCGTCAATAGTTGTTTACAAATTTTGTCTAAAATAATTAACTAAATATAGTCAATTGACTGTATGTATTCAGTTGACTGTATGTAGTCAACTGAATACATACAGTCAACTGAATGAGGAATAAATAATGACACTAGGGCAAAAGCTAAGAATACGACGCGAAAGTTTAAATTTAACTCGCATAGAAGTTGCAAGAGCGTGTAAAGTTGTGCAGTCAACGGTCATCAACTGGGAAACCGACAGACACGTCCCCAAGCTTTACCCAGCACAGATGAAAGCCCTGTGCGACTTATTGAAATTCACGATCGAAGATTTAGTCGTGTAGCTTGGGGAGTTAAGATAAAGTAGGTTGGACAATCGCGCTTTTTTGCAGAGAGGGCGATCGCTTTCTATTTGGATTACTGCTGCTGAAATTGAGCCAACAACCAAGCCCCTACCTGCGCCTGATCTTCAGTCCGACTCCGCCGCAAAGCCTCTTCCAACACAGCAATAGTTAATCCCGGCAAAACTTCCGATCGCACAAGCCGCCGACTGCCATTATCAGCAATAATAGCAAAGGCAATAATTTGAGATTTCTGCACGTCTACTACCCAATATTCAGCGACTTTTAACTCTTCGTAAAGCAACCGTTTTTCACCAATATCGTCAGCCAAAGTTGAGTCAGCAACTTCTATGACTAAATCTGGCGGTGGGGTAACGTCAAGACTTGCGATCGAACTTCCTTGAGGTGCTAATTTAGCTCTTTCTCCAATATAGTAAGATACGTCTGGCTGACACTCTCTGACTTTCGTTTTCCGGTAACTACAGTTAGTAAGTCCTTTCAGAGAAGTACCTTTTATGGTGCAGAATAAGTTAACAGCAAAGCTGATAACTGTATTGTCACTTGCATGGTCTGGCCCTACCGACATAGTTTCAATCCTCATTTGTCCGTTGCGGTAATAGCATTTGGCTTTACTGTAAGCTGGGTCATCTGCCATCGCGATGAATTCTTCCCATGTCGCTACCACCCAGATATCAGTTGGCAATTTAGTCTTTAGTCCACTCATTTTTTTATCCCAAATATCTCGATCGTATAACACCACTCCATCAAATGCAAACCCTGTTCTCTCTACTCTTCCTCTGCGCCCTCTGCGCCCTCTGCGGTTAAATCAAAAAAATCTCAACTCCTTTTCCAAATCTTAATTTCTCCCAACCAACCCGCACTAACAATAGTCTTGCCATCTGCGCTAATCGCCACAGCGCTAACGTAGCCAGAATGACCGCTCAAATTACCTCTCAAATCGCCCGATCGCACATCCCAAAGTCTCACACTCTTATCCCAACTCCCAGTAACCAGCGTAGTGCCATCCCGACTGAATGCCACCGACCAAACTCCGTCAGTATGCCCGCTTAAACGCCGAATTAACTGCCCGTTTCCGGCATTCCACAACCCAACAGTGCCGTTGCTGTTTCCCGCAGCTAAACTCTTGCCGTCTGGAGTAAAAGCTAGCGACAAAACAGCCAAGTTTTTGCCGCTAATCGTGCGAATTGCTTGACCCGTGGTGAGGTTCCAAAATCTAATTGAACCGTCTTTGCTGCCGCTAGCTAAAGTTTTGTTGTCAGGACTGATAGCCACAGCATTCACCAACCCAGAATGCCCGGTCAAAGTCCGCAGCAACTCCCCGGTTTTCGCATTCCAAATCTTCACAGTTTTGTCCCAACTGCCGCTGGCTACAAATTGACCGTCGGGACTAACGGCAACACTAGAAACTGCATTGGAATGCCCGTTCAAAGTGCGTACAACCGCGCCAGTTTCTAAATTCCAAATTTTCACAGTTTTGTCGTCGCTGCCGCTAGCTAACACCTTGCCATCCGCACTCGCCGCCAGTGCGTTTACGGCTTCCGCGTGTCCTTGCAGCGTAGTTTTTAATTGCCCGCTGGGAAAATTCCAAACTGAGATTGTGCCGTTGCTATTTCCTGTGGTAAAATAAGTTGAACCCAGGGCAAGGGAACTGACAACTTCCGAAGGCCCTTTGAGGGTATTTGTAGCAGCAAAGGCGATCGCACTTGCGGGTTGGCGGGGCGCATTAGTCGCTGGAGTTTTCGGATTTCCGGCAGTAGGAGATTGGGGAACTACTGGCAGCGAAACAGTCGAACGCCATTTCATGAAAGTATTGATTTCTATTCCCGCAGCCACGATTTTATCGGAGTTGTCCTCTAACCTGACAATCCCGTTAATTGCGACAACTCGCCCCGCGTCATCGAGCACCGGCCCGCCGCTCATGCCCGCTCTCACTAAGTTGTTGTATACCAAAGTATAACCGTTCCAGGGAGTTTGGCGGCCCGTAAGCTGACCTTCCGTGGCGATGAAAATCGGCTGTCTCAGGGAACCGCCGGATATCGGCCAGCCGGCCACATAAGCCTTGTTTCCCTTAGTTGCTGCGGAATTGGCTAATTGAGCCAGGGGGTAGCTTTGAGTGCTGCTGAAAGGCACGATCGCCAAATCCGCACCGGGCATTCGCCGCACGAGGCTGTATGATACAGAGTGAGCTTTGCCGTCGGGAGTTACGACCTCGTAATCGCCGGCTTTATCGACAACGTGCCAATTTGTGAGAATATAGTATGTGCTGCCTTGTTTCTCTAAAATTACTCCAGAACCGCCTTTTGGCCCCTGGATGCGAACAGTAATTTGTTGGGCAACGGTTTTAACTTTGTCGGCGGTTAATGCGAGGGCGATTTGAGGTGATGTGAGTGGGATAAGGGCGATCGAACTCAGGGCGATCGCAGCACTCAAAATAGCCGGAATTGTTCTGCTGTAATTCATTATTGTGTCAATTTAACATACCCACATATCAACCGACGGATAACTTTTCCGGTTTGTGGCATATTGACCAAAAGCATCCAGGATAGAAGCCCCCGGATTCATCCGTGGGGTCAATGGTTCAATTCTAAAATCTAAAATCTAAAATCTAAAATCTAAAATCGATTGACGGTTGACAACGCCAAAACGCCTGCGCGATCGAACTTTCGACATTCGCACAAGCCTCACAATATTTGACACAGCCATCTGGCTAGCAGAAAAATTTAGAATCGGGAACCGCACCTAGCCTCAACAATCGCAACTGGCTGATCTCTATTCTTTTCTCGGCAAATCAGAATTTGAGCCAAACGCTGCTCGGAATAAAACCCGTTAGCCATCCAGCCGATGGGTGCGCCTGCGATCGCGCCGACTGCTAAACCAGTGATGAGGCTCCAAACAAGATGCTTTCTGGCGATCGGCTTTTGTTCCATAAAAATTTATCCTAAAGACTTACCCTTACCAGAAATACCAAAAATAAAAGTTAGTTTCTTCCTCCTATTTACTTATTTCCTAAGTAGTAACTCATTATTAAGTATCATGTTATTCACAGTCCGCTTAACACAATCCCATGTCGCAATAATCAAGTATCCAAACTTAACAAAACCGATGGCAAGAAATATATGGTACTTAGAAACTGGGACAAAGAATTAACTGAGGAAAATCTCCGAGAGCAAATAGCGAAAGCCAAAGAAGCATGGAAACAAGCTGAGGCTACAGAATTCCGCGCCGAATCCGTGTCTTACAATCAGTCTGAAGATTTAATTACGATCGAACTGAAAAACGGTGCTATTTTTTGTTTTCCTCCAAAGCTGGCACAAGGGTTAGAAGGTGCTTCACCAGAACAGCTTGCTGATGTTTGGCTGCCTCCTTCTAGTAGCAGCGTGCACTGGGAAAGCTTAGATGTTGATTTTGGCATTCCCGAACTTGTAGCAGGTATTTTTGGGACAAAATATTGGATGGCTGATTAATTTCTTAGTCTCGCGTTGCGCGGACTTCGTTTTTGTAGTAGCGGTTTCAACCGCCGAGTAATTTCAAATCCCCGACTTTTTCAATAAATCGGGGATTTCTTGTGTAAATCTATGCCAAATCAAACAGCAAAAATTCAGCATCTGCCGTAGCTTCAACAACCAACTCAGACTCGCCGCTCACCGCCGCAGCGTCGCCATTTTTCAAAGGCAAACCGTTGAGCAAAACCGAGCCGCGAGCAACTTGCACCCAAGCATGGCGATTCGGCTGCAAATCATGAGAAACCCGCGAGTCTTTATCCAAAACAGCCGCATACAAATCAACATCTTGATGCACTTTCACCGCACCATCTCTGGCATCTCGCGCCGCCACTAACCGCAGTTTTCCGCGCCTTTCTGCTAGGGGAAATTCCCGCTGTTCGTAGCTCGGAGGCAAGCCCTGTGTATCGGGTAACAGCCAGATTTGCAGCAAATGAACCGGGTCTGTTTGCGAGTTATTGAACTCGCTGTGCTTGATCCCCGTACCTGCACTCATCCGCTGCACTTCACCGGGTTTAATCACTGCACCAGTACCCAAACTGTCCTTGTGTTCTAATGCTCCTTCTAATACATAAGTAATGATTTCCATGTCGCTGTGCCCGTGAGTGCCGAAACCTCTGCCGGGGCTAACGAAATCCTCATTAATTACCCGCAAAGACCGAAAATTCATATAATTTGGATCGTAATAGCCGGCAAAAGAAAATGTGTGGTAACTGTCCAGCCAACCGTGATTTGCGTGTCCTCTTGCTTCACTTTTTCTGACGGTAATCATTTTCTGAATCCTCAGTGAAATTTATTGGGTATTTCTTTGATGTTTTTATTTTAAACCGAGTCAAGCTATTATGGATAGTACGCACTTAAAAGTGCGGTAGTTACCAAAAAGATACTATGCAAGTTCAAGAAGTAAACGTCGATCGGGCAAATTGCCCTGTAGAACGCACTCTAGAAGTGATTGGCGGGCGCTGGAAAGTCTTGATTCTGCGGGAGTTGTTTCAAGGAGTGAAGCGCTTTAACGAGCTGCAACGAGCTGTCAGCGGCATTACTCAGAAGATGCTGACGCAGCAACTGCGCGAAATGGAATCAGACGCGATCGTCCATCGGGAAATTTACCTGCAAGTGCCGCCGAAAGTTGAATATTCGCTAACGCCTTTGGGCGAAAGTCTCAAACCGATTATTAATGCCATGCACGAATGGGGAATTCAGCATATTAGCGAAGATGGAAAATGAGCGGTTTCTAGATGGTTTTTTTCCGTCTTCCGACAGATTTCAAATTTTCAACCTAGTTCAACAATAATCATATGAACAACATAGAGCGTCTCGCCACCCTCAACCGCATCCGCAAACTCAGCCGCCTGATGGATACCGCCATTGGCATCCCCGGCACTAAATTTCGCATTGGTTTAGACCCCATTATCGGTTTAGTTCCGGGTGCTGGGGATATCGTAGATACCGCCTTTTCTGCCTACCTAATTTATTTAGCAACTCGATTCAACATTCCCCAAAAAACTCTAGGGAAAATGATTTACAATATCGGTCTAGAAGCCGTTGTGGGATCAGTTCCTTTAGTAGGAGATATCTTCGATGCTTTTTATAAATCCAACATGAGAAATCTGGCGCTTTTAGAAGCACACCTCGAAGCAGTTGAACCAGAACTAGCCGCAGTTGCAGAACCTATTCCTGAACCTCTTAAAATGTAGGGGCGGGTTTCACCAACAATCATTGTAAATAACCAACAATCTCTCAAACCCGCCCCCACCAAATGAGAAATCCCCGCGCCTATTTTTCGCATTTAAAATGTAGGGGGCGGGTTTCACCAACAATCATTGTAAATAACCAACAATCTCTCAAACCCGCCCCCACCAACCGAGAAATCCCCGCGCCTATTTTTCGCATTTAAAATGTAGGGGCGGGTTTCACCAACAATCATTGTCAATAACCACAATCTTTCAAACCCGCCCCCACCAAACGAGAAATCCCCGCGCCTATTTTTCGCATTTAATATATAAATCAAGGTTGATGTGGATTATTTGTTAGGTGGGGGCGGGTTTCTTAGATTGTTCATAGCTGGCCGGTATTATTTGTAAAACCCGCCCCTACATTTTAATCATTGATGCCGTTTAGCCGCTTCCACCAAAGCAATAACATCTTCTTCTCTAGTATTAAAAGCCGTTACCAGTCTAACAGTACATTCATCCCATCGATAAAACAGAAAACCCTCAGCTAGAACCGATGTAATTACAGATTCGGGAAGTTGAATAAAAATCTCGTTAGCTTCAACCCGATGGCAAAACTTCGCTCCCTCAACACCTGCCAACCCTTGAGCTAATTTGGCTGCCATATTATTTGCATGAGCCGCATTCTTCAGCCACAAATAATCCGTTATATACGCTTCCAACTGCGCCGACAAAAACCGCATTTTCGAGAAAAGATGACCGCTGCGCTTGCGGTAAAAAGGGAAAGTATTTGCTAATTCTCGATTAAAAAATACCACAGCTTCTGCACCCATCGCGCCGTTTTTTGTCGCTCCAAACGAGAGAATATCCACACCGGCGCGCCAAGTAACATCAGCAGGAGAACAGCCAAGACTGGCGACAGCATTGGCAAAGCGAGCTCCATCCATGTGCAGGTGCAAATTGTGGCTGCGAACCACTTCCGAAATGTGGGAAATTTCCGCTGGATTGTAGACTGTGCCGGCTTCGGTTGCTTGAGTGATGCTGACGGCTGCGGGCTGTACGTGGTGGACGATACCTGCACCAGCGCGATCGAGCTTTGTTCCTAAAGTCTCTGCGTCTATTTTACCGTGATTTCCTGTTAATGTCACTAACTTTGCACCGCCTGTAAAAAACTCCGGCGCGCCGCATTCATCTAGATTAATATGAGATTCGGCGTGACAGTAAACAGCCCCGTAAGGAGGAGTGACAACCGCAAGGGCTAGCGCATTAGCAGCAGAACCAGTTGCTACAGGGAAAACAGTCACCGATGTCTCGAACAAATCCGAAAATTTAACTTGCAAACGCTGCGTATATTCATCATCTCCGTAAGACATCACAGCACCGCAATTAGCTGCTGCAATCGCCGCCATAATCTCCGGCGAAACCCCGGTTGCATTGTCGCTACAAAAATTCATTAGAATAATTGGTAAATAGAATCTATAATATAACTCAACACTCAACAGTCAACACTCAAGCATTAAACCAAAAGGAAGAATTATGGCAGAATACCGCCAAATAGAATACCGCATCGGCAAAGACGGCAAAATTACCGAAACCGTCCTCAACGCCACCGGTTCGAGTTGCACCGAAACCACCGCCGGAATTGAAAAAGCCCTCGGAAAAGTAGAATCTCAAGACTTGCTGCCAGAATACTACGAAGGCGAAGAAAATTTGGTCGTTGAACAAACGCAGACTTTAAAACAAGTTTAGAAGAGTTAAAGATGTTTGATATCCTGGGTGCAACAGTTGATGTAACAACAGTGCCTGCCTTCAGCTTCGCGCTGGCTGTCGGGGGCATTTTTCTAATTTTAATCTACCTTTATGCTGCATCTGAGGCGGGAGATGCGATCGAGTTTAAGTACGATACTATTCTGCGGGAACGCATGAATCAGCTAGACATTCTCGATTGGCAAGATTTAGGCGAAAAAGCAGGCTTAAGTCGCTACGCGGTGCGTTTAGTGCGACAGGGAGACGTGGGAAACCTCAAGCTAGACCAACTGAGGCGGCTGGCAACAGTGCTGAATTTAAATTTTCAAGAGTTCGATCGCACTTTGAGCGCGCTGCCAATATCGGCTACAATCACAACTAATCCCAGCGAAATAGAAGAATTGAGGCAGCAGTGTTTCCGGCTGCGAGAAGAATTGCAGCAGCAAAAAGCTCAATTAACTGCCGATTTTCGCCGCGCTACCTTTGAACAGTTGCAAACTTTGTTAACTAACTATCCCGCCGCCCGCAAAATGGCAGAAGCCAAGCCGGATATGCCCGCCAAAAATCTCTCAGCTTTGTTTACTCCCTTAGAAAATCTCTTGTCAAGCTGGGATTTTGAAACGATTGGTTCTGTGTGGGAACAAACTGCTTACAATCCGCAGTTGCACCAGCCGGATGTTGAGGATATAACCGAAGGAGAATTAGTTTATATTCGGTTTGTCGGCTATCGGGAGGGAGAGCGAATTCTTGCCCCTGCTAAAGTTAGTCGCACCCTTCCAGCGGGAATGAAAAATTAAATCTAAAATCTAAAATCTAAAATCATTATGACTACAGTTGTCAATAAAAAATTAAATCTAAAATCTAAAATCTAAAATCTAAAATCTAAAATTACCATGACTATAGTTGCCATTGACTTCGGCACCAGCAACACGGTTGTCTGCATTCTCAACCCGGATACGCAAACACCAGAAACTTTGAGATTGGGGGAGATGTCCCGCATTTTTAAAACGAAGAATTTGAGCGGAGATGCTGCAGAAATATCTGTCGTCCCGACTTTAGTTTTTGTGAACAAGGCGGGAGAGTTGGTGGCGGGAGAAAAAGTGCGATCGCAGCGTTTGGGGCAATCCCAGCCCGACCGTTTTTTCAAAGCTTTTAAACGCGATTTAGCTGCCGACTTTCAGCCGCCGCCCCGCAATATCGACGGCGACACCTACACAGCCGAATCAGTAGCAGAACAGTTTATCAAAACTATTTGGAAACAACTATATTTACAAAATATACAGGCAGAAAAAGTAATTTTTACAGTCCCCGTTGGAGCATTTGAGCGATATCTAGATTGGTTTCGCGACTTAGCAGAAAGTTTGGGAGTTGCGGAAGTTCAGGTAATAGATGAATCCACAGCCGCCGCCCTGGGATATGCAGTAAAACGCCCCGGATCTCTAGTTTTAGTAGTTGATTTTGGCGGCGGAACTTTAGATTTAAGTTTAGTCCGTACTGCTGTAACCTCCTCCTTACCCCCCCTTACCAAGGAGGGGCTGGGGGGGGTGCGTGCCGAAGTATTGGCAAAATCCGATGCTTATGTCGGCGGCGAAGATATTGACATCTGGATTGTCGAAGATTATTTGCGGCAAATTGGTTCGTCGCGGGCAGAAGTCGGCGCAGTTGGCTGGCAAAATTTATTAGAAATAGCGGAAAAATTAAAAATTCAACTTTCTCAAGTTAATGAGGCTAAGGAAAGTTGGTTGGACGATGAAAATTTTATGTCTTACGACTTGCAGCTAAACCGAGACAAGCTTGAGGAAATTCTGGAATCTAGGCAGTTGTTAGAACAGTTGCGGGAAAGTTTAGATGAAGTGCTGAGTATTGCACAGGGAAAAGGTATCGGCAAAGCAGATATCGAACAGGTTTTGCTGGTAGGAGGAACTTCTATAATTCCGGCTGTATCTAATTTAGTGGTTTCGTATTTCGGCCGCCAAAAAGTCAAAACTGACAAGCCTTTTGAAGCGGTGGCGCACGGTGCTTTAGCGCTGACACAATTAGCGAGTGTTGACGATTATTTGCGCCACAGCTATGCAATTCGCCTTTGGGAACCTTATGCTAAAGCTTATGATTATTCGCCGATATTTAGCAAGGAAATGAAGTATCCCTGTCAAAGTTCCGAAGAGTTGACGCTGCAAGTGGCAATTGAAGGGCAAAGGGAAATTCGGTTAGATATTGGGGAAGTTGCGGAGGTATCGCAAGCGGAGGTTATTTTTAACGAAAAAGGGCAAATGACGAGCAGCTTGCTCAACAAAAAAACGGATTTTCGGTCTCTGGAAAGCCACCACCAGCAGGTTTGCGTAGCGCATTTGAATCCGCCCGGGGTATTGGGAATTGACCGGGTTTCGGTGAGTTTTGAGGTGGATGAGAGGCGGGTTTTGTTGGCGACGGTGCGGGATTTGGTGACTGGTAAGGTGTTGGTGGAAAAAGGGGCGATCGCCAAACTGCAATAATGGTAAAATTTTTAGATAACATTCGGATCTTGAAATCGGTACTACACAAACTCTCGTCCGGATGGTGCGCGGACGGAAGAATATTTATTTAAATCAAATTTATGCCGCCATGAAAAAGCAACAAAATAAATTCAGCCACCTGACGGCAATCGAACGAATTTACCTGTCATTTCCAGCTAGATTTTTATTGGATAAAAACTTGCTGCAAGGCCAAGTCTTAGATTTTGGGTGCGGTTTCGGCAGCGATGTTAGATTGTTGCAGCAAAAAGGCTTCGATATTACGGGTTATGACCCTTATTATTTCCCGGAATTCCCTGAAGATAAATTTGACACCATCATTTGCTTTTATGTTATGAATGTTTTGTTTCCCGAAGAACAAGCTAATGTCCTGATGGAAGTGTCGCACCTGTTGAAACCGGGAGGAAATGCGTATTTTGCGGTGAGAAGGGATATCAAAAAAGAAGGCTTTCGAGAACATTATGTCCACAAAAAACCTACATATCAGTGCATTGTCAAACTTCCATTTAAGTCAGTTCACCTAGATGAGTATTGCGAAATTTACAAATACGTGCATTACAACCATCAAAGGAATTCTACTAATAACTGCATATTCTGCAATCCTTACAAAAACCTAACTTTACTAACTGAATCAGCAACAGCTTATGCGATGTTTGACGGTTATCCCGCCAGCAAAGGTCATGTTTTAATTATCCCCAAGCGTCACGTTGCTAATTATTTTGAACTGCCGTTTCGAGAGCAATCGGCTTGCTGGTTTATGGCTAATAAGGTGCAAGAAATGTTAAGTAAAAAATTTCAGCCTAACGGGTTTAATGTGGGAATAAATATTAACAAACAGGCAGGTCAAAGTCGCAGTCACGCGGCTATTCATGTTATTCCCCGTTATAAGGGCGATGCGGCGGGGAATAAAGGCGGAATTAGGTATGTGATTCCGAAGAGTGAAAAATAAAAGTTAGCCAATTGTGAAAGGAATTCTTTTTTACCGCAGAGGCGCAGAGAACACAGAGAGGAATTCATAATTTTTGTAAGGATTGTTATATTTGAGCAAACGGCGAGCAAAATAAGGTTAAAATGTGTTTGCCAAGTGTCAAACTATACATTAGCAGTAATTTGGTGTTCTGTTTATGTCTAAGCGCAAAAAGCAAGAATGGCTCAAGGAAACTCTAGAGCTTAAAGAAAACCACAATTGGAAGTCAAAGCCTGGAACTCGAATTTTTGTAGCAGGAAGAGGTGCAGTCCGCTTTGATGTCCCGGAAGATTGGCATTTTGAACCGGATACTAATTCGTTCCGGTTTACGGATAAAAAGCCGCCGGATGATGATTGTCGTTTGGAGGTTTCGTTTAATTTGCTACCACCTAATAACTGGGCAGATTTTCCGCTGGTGCCGCTATTACAGAAGGTGGTTGAAGATGATACCAGAAATCCGATCGCTTTTGGGGAAATTATCCAATTGAAGCGGCAAACTGCCCGCGTTGTTTGGACTGAATTTAAGTTTATCGACCCTCCAGAACAGCGGGAAGCTTATTCGCGAATCTGTATAGGACTGGGTTCTAATGTTCAGTGTTTGATTACTTTTGATTACTGGGTTGATGATGCTGAACGTTTGACTCCTGTCTGGGATACGGTGATGGATTCGTTAGTTCTGGGTTTGTTTATTAGCGACCCTCGAACGGGGTTCGCACGTCCCGACTAGACCGATTTTCTGGGAAACTTTCAACCACTAATTTTGCTAAGTGTTGAATTGGCAAGCTACCGACCAGTAAATTTAGAACCAACATTAAACTTTACAACCGCTTTGCCATGAAAATATCTGGCTTGCCAATTCCGTTGGCGTCGGGCATCACTCCGACGATCGCAAAACCCATTTTTTGATAAAATTCGTAGGGATGACCGCGCAAATTTCTAATTTTGGCGATGTGTTCCCAAACGTTAGGATAAAGATTGATGCCTGAAAGAGTGGTTTGATTGTCTTGGTCGTCGGTTCCCACCCACAGCACTATCCCTCCCCGGTTTTTAGCTTCTGCTGCTAAATCAGCTACGAGCGATCGACCAATTCCTTGTCCGCGAAATTCTGTTCCCACTACCAGCGGGTGCAGTTCCCAAACATTACCGTCATACTGTCTAATCCCGCCAATCCATCCCAAAACTTGATTGCTGTCGCCGACAGCAATTCGACTGATGCGATCGGCTCCCAAAGATTCTTGCACTTCTTGCAAAGCAGAATTTAGATCGGGCCAAGCATCGGGCCAATGCTCTTTAAAACCTTCAACTATTAATCTAGCTACCTGTTGAATTTTTGGCTCGTCGCCAGGACGCAAATCTGTAATTTGTACGTTCATGAATTTACATACTAAATTAAGGATTACGGACTAATACGCTCACAAACCGGATTTTATAACGGGGGAAACGGCAAAAACGAAATATTATTCATAGTCTTCAGGCTTCTTATGTTCCAAAGCGAAAAGTTATTATTAAAAACTTGCGACCGCCCGTTAGCGTTAGCGAAGCGATCCGAAGGAAAGTCCTCGAAGAGGATCGCCAATTCCCCGCAAAATACTAACACAAATACCGTACAATTATCCCACCATCCGGCATCAACCAACCTGATAACCCCATGCTTTGCGATTACCTGGTACAAATCCTCACCGCCCGCGTCTACGATGTTGCTCAAGAAACAGCCCTAGAATCCGCCCCGAATCTATCAGCACGGCTCAACAATAAACTTTTGCTGAAGCGAGAGGATATGCAGTCGGTGTTTTCCTTCAAACTGCGGGGCGCGTACAACAAAATGGCGCAACTGTCGCCGGATTTGCTAGCACAAGGTGTGATTGCAGCTTCCGCCGGCAACCACGCCCAAGGAGTTGCCCTCGCCGCCCGCCACCTGGGAACTCGCGCGATCATAGTCATGCCCGTAACGACGCCGCAGGTGAAGGTAAATGCGGTCATATCCAGGGGCGGAGAGGTAGTTTTGCACGGGGATACCTACGACGATGCCTACGCCTTTGCGCGCCAATTAGAGGCCCAAAAAGGTTTAACTTTTATTCACCCTTTTGATGACCCGCACGTAATTGCGGGACAGGGTACGATCGGCATGGAAATTCTGCGGCAACATCAAAAACCAATTCACGCGATTTTTGTGGCAATTGGCGGCGGCGGATTGATTTCGGGAATTGGGGCCTATGTCAAGCGGTTGCGGCCGGAAATAAAGATTATTGGCGTCGAACCTGTCGATTCGGATGCGATGAATCAGTCTTTGAAAGCGGGGAAACGGGTGCGTTTGTCGCAGGTGGGTTTATTTGCTGACGGCGTTGCTGTGCGGGAAGTGGGAGAGGAAACTTTTCGGCTGTGTCAGGAGTATGTGGATGAGATTATTTTGGTGGCTACGGATGATGTTTGCGCGGCGATTAAGGATGTTTTTGAAGATACGCGATCGATCTTAGAACCTGCTGGCGCTTTGGCGATCGCAGGTGCGAAAGCTTACGTGGAACGGGAACAAATCGCAGGACAAACATTAATTGCTGTTGCTTGCGGCGCGAACATGAATTTCGATCGGCTGCGTTTTGTAGCAGAAAGAGCAGAGTTTGGCGAACGCCGCGAAGCCATTTTTGCAGTCACAATTCCCGAACAACCGGGAAGTCTCCGCAGGTTTTGCGAATGTCTGGGGAAACGCAATTTAACTGAATTTAGCTATCGAATTGCGGATGAGAAAGTAGCGCATATTTTTATCGGCGTACAAATTCAAAACCGTGCCGATGCGGTGAAGATAGCCGCAAGTTTTGAAGATTGTGGCTTCAAGACTTTGGATTTAACTGATGATGAATTAACGAAACTGCACTTGCGGCATATGGTGGGCGGGCGTTCGATGCTGGCCGATCATGAATTGTTTTATCGCTTTGAATTTCCAGAACGTCCCGGTGCGTTGATGCAGTTTGTCGGTTCGATGAGCCCTAACTGGAATATCAGCGTTTTTCACTATCGAAATAACGGCGCCGATTACGGGCGAATTGTGGTGGGAATTCAGGTGCCGCCGGATGAGATGCAGGAATGGCAGGCTTTTTTGGATACGCTGGGCTATCAGTATGGGGATGAGAGTCAAAATCCGGCTTATAAGTTGTTTTTGAGGTAGTTTGGTTTGTGGTCTGGAAACAAATTAATATTTATGAACAGGATCAAAAAAATATTGCCGTTTTTTTTGATGATTTTTGCAGTTGCTGTTGTGGCAGCAGTTGCACATTTTGCGATCGAACAACTTTCCAGCCCAGTCAGTTATTTTCAACCTGTGGATACCAGAGATGGTGCAGAGTTGTACAAAAAACAACTACCCAACGGAAATCTGGCTTATTTGCAAGTTATTAACGTCGAAAAAATGCAAATAGACCAGCTAATTGGAGAGGTCGATCGGATGGGTTTCAATCAAGGATTGTATTATCAGGGAGAAAACAAATATTACAGTCCTTTTTTTAAGAGCAAGTTATTCTCTGAAGTTACAGGAGAATACAAAAAACTCTACGCTAACGATGTTTTTTCCGTCATTAACTGTTCTTTTTTTGAACAATACGAACGCAGCACGCAGCTATCTTTTCCTATAAAACTTAACGGTCAAGTTATTACTGGCGGTAACGGCACCTACGGCCCCGTCAAAAAACCCAAAGATGGGCAGTATAAAAATGTTCGATTGAAAGCTTTGGTCTGGAACGATCGAGAAGCATATATCACAAATTACGAACCGCAAACAGGAAAGCCATTGAATCAAAAAGAAGTACAAAATGCAGTTGTTACTTACGAATACAAGCACCATCCAGCTAAACTCATATCTAAAAATCCAGCAAATAGGTATCACGTCATCGGTACGCTGGACAAAGATGGTCGCCAGGGTAATGAATTGCTGGCAATTATCACAGTTAATGAAGCGACATTAGATGCAGCAGCTAAGTTAATGCGAGAGTTCGGAGTGAAAGGAGATATCGTGACGATCGACGGCGGACTCTCAACTTATCTATTCAATCCTAAAATCGGCGAGATTATGTTGCCTCAATCAAATAATATTGCTACTCGGGAACTGCCGCACTATTTAGGATTTAGGAATAGAAAATCTCAGACAGCTTCACCAAAAATATTGGTGGCTCAACCAGCAGGAAAAGTGCAGGTGGAAGCAAATAAACCTTATTTGATTTTGTGGAGAGACAATATTCAGGATGAGGTCAAGATTGAGCTGTATCAAGAGAATAAGTTGGTTGAAAGCATAGCCAACCGCGCGATTAGCGATGGGGTTTATGAATGGAAACCTAAGATTGCTGTAAAATCCGGGTCTTTGATTCGGATTTCAAGTGTTAAAAATGCCAAGGTGTCTGGGGCTTTGGAGTTGTGATTATTAGACATCTCCAAAAAACGTAGTCTTGAACAGGCAAGATGCCTGTTCCACAGTAATTATTGGAGATGTCTATTGTTGGCAAAGAAATCTCATTGCGATCGCAAATTCTGCACGTAGTCAACGCTAAGTCCGGTTATTTGAGCGATTGTTGCGTCATCTAGGCGATCGAGCAATTGCCGCGCGATCGCCAGCTTTTCTTCTTGAACGGCTTGGAGTATGGCTCCTTGTTGGTCGTAAATAAACATTTCTCGCCGTTCGATATCCGCCAATTCATCGGGGGTTAAATTCACTTGATTTGCGATGCCAAAGGCTTGATGAATCTCTGGAACCCTATCCATTACTGGCGGAACCTCCGTTATCGTCCTCGCATATTTCATGAAATAAATCCATTTATCGGCAATCGTTTCTAGCTGGTGTACTTCTTTGGTAAATTTAGGAAGTTCTACAAATACTAACTCGATGTTATTATCGGTATAGATGAGATTTGTGCTTGCTTCTTTGTAGATAAATCTCGAAATTAGCCGTTCGCTATTTGGAAACATCTCAAAATCAGTCAGTGTTAATGCAATCACGGGTTTGAGCATTCGGTAGCCTTCTCCTTTTTGCAATTGAAAGGCGTAAGTTTTGGCGGCGTTGTACAATACTCTCTTGCCGAACGACTCTACGTTTAATACCTGCATTTCAATAATGACTAGCGTACCATCAGCGAGTTTGGCTTTTACATCTAAATAAGTATCTTTCAAACCTTCGACTCTGGGCGGCAGGTTGAGGTTAATAATTTCTAAGTCTGCAATGGTTGGATTGCCATCGTAAATCATGGCGTTGAGAAAACTGATCAGAATGTCTTTGCTTTCTGAGGAGCCAAATATTTTTTTGAAGGCGTAATCGGTTTTGGGGTTGATGAATGTCATGGTTAGAATCGGGAATAACGATCGCTATTTCGATTTTATCATCGGCGATATTTTTGAAATAAATCTCATTCCGATCGCAAATTCTGCACGTACTCAACGCTAAGTCCGGTTATTTGAGCGATTGTTGCGTCATCTAGGCGATCGAGAAATTGCCGCGCGATCGCCAGCTTTTCTTCTTGTCTGCCTTCTTGTCGAGCTTCTTGTCGAGCTTCTTGAACGGCGTCTTTAACAGCTTTAATTATCGTGCCTTGCTGGTCGTAAATAAACATTTCTTGCCGTTCGATATTTGCCAGTTCATCCGGGCTTAAATTCGCTCGATCGGCGATGCCAAAAGCTTGATGAATTTCGGGGACGCTATCCATTACTGGCGGTACTTCCGTTATCGTTATTGCGTATTTCATGAAATAGAGCCATTTATCTGCCAGAGTTTCTAGTTGGTCTACTGATTTGGTGAATTTCGGCAATTCTACAAATACCAACTTGATGTGATTATCGGGATATTGTAAGTTAGAGTTCTCTTCTTTGTAGACAAACCTCGAAATTAATTTTTCGCTATTTTTAAACATCTCGAAATCAGTAATTGTCAAGGCAATTACTGGTTTGAGCATTCGATATCCTTCTCCTTTCTGCAATTGAAATGCGTAGGTTTTCGCTGCGTTGTACAAGATTATTTGTCCGAAAGACTCGACGTTTAATACCTGCATTTCAATGATGACTAGAGTTCCGTCGGCAAGTTTGGCTTTGACATCTAAAGAAGAGTCTTTTAAGCCTTCAACTCTGGGCGGGAGGTTGGGATCGATAATTTCCAAGTCTTCAATAGTCGGATTGCCTTCGTAAATTATGGCGTTGAGGAAACTGATGAGAATGTCTTTGCTATCTGAGGAACCGAAGATTTTTTTGAATGCGTAATCTGTTTTGGGGTTGATGAATGTCATGGTGGGAATCGGGAATCACGATCGCTATTTCGATAGTAACACTTGATTTCATCCTCAACGTTCGCGGTTTTAATTGTATTAGAAGGTCGATGGCTACGCCCCGGCTTGCGCCTACGAACTTGACGGGCGATCGCACGATTCCCAAACATCAGGTTGATGAAATGCGATCGCCCTACTCGTCAGTTGCTTCATCAATTCTTCTGCAACCATTTTGTCAGCACGCGCATCCACTGGCCCGTATTCGGTGCGCGCTGCAAGTCGCTCCACTCTGCCATTTGGGCAAAACCCAGTCGCACCAGCCAATTTACTACGGCGGTTATGCCTTGCCGGGAGCCAACAACCATGATACGCACGGGTTCCCGGTTTTCTCGATCGTCCGTGGGATCTGCGTCTTGTTGGGTGTCGTTGGGCGGTTCGGTTAGAAAGTCTTTAGCCATTGGGAAGTCCTCATCTTCAAAATCAACTGATCACTACATATGTGTAGTTATTTTATTATAGCAAAATAACTACATATGTGTAGTGATTTACGGTTGGGGCTTCCCTTGGCATCATGGGGTGCATGGGAAAAGCTGGTCGAGTTTTGAGAGATGTGCTGAACACCTATGGCATTAGCCAAAACAAATTGGCTCACGCAATGGGTGTGCGAAGTTCTGTTGTCTATCGTTGGTTTAATGAGTTAATAGATCCAACTGGAGACACGCTTGTGAAGATGGTTGCGGCGTTAAAGTCGATCGATATAGATGCAGCGCGGGAGTTTGTGCGGCGCTATTTGGGTGAAATTTTGGAGGATGAGGGTGAGGGTGAGGTCGATCGATCTACAAACACAGAATAGACTTATTGTTCAGAAGGTCGATAGAACTTGACGGGCGATTCCCTTCCGGATAGCTTCGAAGAGCGCGCACTTTTCCAGATAGACGCGATGGGAAGTACAATAAAGTTGAAGTGTAAAAAAGGGAAAAATGGCAGCACGAGACCTGTTTCATGAATCTGTTAAGATTGCCCTTCAGAAAGAGAATTGGGTGATTACCGACGATCCGCTGAAGGTGGAAACAGGTGGAGCAAAGTTTGAAATTGATTTGGGTGCAGAGCGCTTACTGGCAGCAGAACGGGAAGGAGAGAAAATCGCCGTTGAAATCAAAACATTTTTGGGTGATTCCCCGATTACAGATTATCACGCGGCATTAGGACAGTTTCTGAATTATCGGCTTGCTTTAGAACTTAAGGAACCCGATCGCAAGCTTTATTTAGCAGTTCCTGTTGCGGTGCACGAAGCTTTTTTTCAGCGGGAGTTTTTGCAAATCTCGGTAGAGCGGCATCAAGTTAACCGCATTGTTTACGATCCAGTGAATGAGGTGATTGTGCAATGGATAAGCTAGAGCAGTATCGTCAGTGGATTCAAGCATTATTGACTGAATATGTGGCAACTCCGATCTCCAATGGTGAGATCGAATCCCAAACGCTTTTTGATACGCAGCGGGATCATTATCAGGTGACGAATGTTGGTTGGGATGGGCATCGGCGGGTGTATGGATGTGTGCTGCATTTGGATATTAAGGATGGCAAGATTTGGTTGCAGCAGAATACAACGGAGATGCGAGTCGCGCACGAGTTGGCGGCAATGGGTGTGGCAAAGGATGATATTATTTTGGGATTTCAAGCACCGTATGTGCGCGAGTACACGGGCTTTGGGGTGGCTTAGCCATTGCCAAGGATGCGGCAATGTTTTTTTTAGAAAGAAACCGGGTTTTTAGGAAAATATTTCGTTGCAGCCATCACCCAAGGCAAAAAACCCGGTTTCTGGGCCCTGATGTGGAAGTTTTAATAAAGCGGCTCTTGGATAATTATAATGGGTACAGAAGTCTAGCAAGGAGAATGTGCGATCGTGACACTCCGAGAAGAATTAATCAATGAGATCGATCGAGCATCAGATGATTTACTTCAGGTGCTATTGAGTTTTTTGCGTCAGACGTGGTTGTCGCAGTCTGAGCCTTCTGTGTCGATCGATTTAGCTGAAATTTCGAGTGCTGGATTGACAGCGCAAAAGCATTATCCTCTACGCGGGATGCCCTTGGTGATGGTCGAGGATTTTGAGCTGCCGATGTCGGATTTATGGGATGCGCTGGGTACATGAATTCTGGTGGAGATTAACGCTTCAGCTCAATATCGAACTCAAGCCGAGAACGATAAAAGTGAACGTCAAATTCTAAGAAGAAATTTGTCTGTCCCAGAATCAATGATACGCTGTCACTTTTTGCCCAAGCAAATACTAATCTTACCGGAGCAAACTCCCCTATTTCAGCCATGAAAAATACTGGGAGCGCTGGTTGATTACCAATGTTACCAGCAAGTCGAATAATGGCTTTACTGTCATCCCAAACTAAGCCAAGCTGAGTTCCTATTTGGTAAGGCAATACATTCACGGTTGCACCGCTATCTACTAACCCAACAACTTCGACTCCCTGGTTATTGTGGTGCAGAATCAAGGGAATGCGGGGTAGGCCATCAAACTCATCTTGAGAGGGGTCATTGGTAGAGTATTGGAATCGCATAATACTCAGTTTTCGTTGTTGTTAGCCAAATTCATTGCCTGCATCAAAGCTGCACCAGCACCAAAAGTATCGTAGGGTGTTGGTAGGTAGTAAATCTTGTAAGGTTCCAAAGGGAAAATATCCTCACTGATATCCTCTTCCTCCATTAGAATGCGGATTAACTCTCGTTTCTCGGTCGCAGACAGTTGTCTAATGGTAGGGAGTAATTCTGTTAGTGTCATCGGTTGTTTTCCTGCGATGCGTCTATGTTAACGGTAGCTGGTAAACGTAGTAATTGCAACTTCCAGGGGAGTTTGACAAAGATAGGCGCGATCGCAACTAAGATGCGATCGCGCGGCAGTATGATATTCCTGACGTTGAAACGATTTGGTAGTTGCGCGCGATCGAACTGTGGTTTTTTTTTTGTTAGGGCGATCGCGCAAAACATACAAAGCTCAAAAACTGCTATAATCAGGAATCTTAGAAACTTAACACTAAAGGCTGAGGTTAAAGTCGTGACAATAACTTCACAAGAAACGGATGTAGAGATTCAACAATTCCCGATTATTCTGGGACAGGGAGGGGAAATTACCATTCCCCAGTTATTACAAGATTCTCTGAATGTTAATCAGGGAGATACGCTGGTGTTACTTCAAATAGGTAATCTGATTTTTCTTGCTCCCAAACAACCTCAAGTTCCCCAACTAATCGATCGTATTGTCACGATTATGGAAAATGAAAATGTAAGTTTGAGTAATTTATTGGCTGGTTTAGAAGCCGAGAGAGAGGCGATTTGGCAGGAGAAACAGTCTTGATGAGCGACGAATAAGAAAGGAGAGCGTGCTTTTGAGTAATTCAGTCTAGCCTACCGAACCTCCTTGCTTCCTCTTGCTTCCTTTTTTCTTCTTCGGCTTTCTTAATTGGTTCAAGTCTTAACCTCAAATACTCCATATGATTGAGCCAAGAACCTATGCGAAAGCAATCGATAATATAACGATTCTGTCTCCAAACATATATTACGGACAAAACTCGGGCGTGAAGAGGTACTAGGTTAATTTCGGTTGAACTTAATTCCCGCCCATCATCGTACAATTTATGCTTGCAAGAAATTTGAACAATATCATCCTGGTAATTATACGTAGTTAAATCTAATTCATCTGTCTCCTTTTCATGTTTTTCCCCAAAATGGTAAGTAAAAGAATTACAGATACTACTAACTTCCAGCACGAAGGATTTTTGCCATTCAACTTTTTCATCAAATGTGTCAATTTTTTGCCAATCATAGTCATTTATTGACATTTAATATTTCTCCATTAGATATGTATTTTTAGTATAGGAATATTTAGAACTAAAGATCGCTGTCAAGCTTATATTTGCAACAAAAAGTAGCCATCTATTTCATCAATAAATTAGGCAATTTTTGTCCTATATCCTCGATAACATAATCAGAAAAACTCGAAGCAAAATGCCTACCTCCACTCTTCATTTGGTAGCCAGCTTGCCCTGATTGGTTATCATACCAATAATGAACATGGTTGTCATCGGGACGCGACTCAGTGTCAGGTGCTACAAGGAAGCCTATTACAAGACCTGATGATGTATCAACGTTAAACTTAACTTGATACCCAGGCAATTCAGAGTAAGTATTCCAATTTCTTGGCCAAACTCGATCTCTTCCCATAAATCACCTCCTAATTTTTTTCCATCCTAGACCGATCGCACCAACCCTGTAAAGGCAAAAAAGTTGGAAAAAGTGGGAACTTCCTAAAATTCGGATGCGAGGCCCAAAAAGTTGGAAAAAGTGGGAAAAAGTTTGGTATAGTAACCATACCTATCTCACCATCCCACCTATGGATAGTCCTCAGATATTGCAATTTGTCGATGAAGCTGTCTATACCAACACAGGTAAACGTCTAAATAACTTGCAGCGGAGGATTATCGCAGGCATACTGAATCGTCAAAGATATGCTGACGTTGCAGAAACTTATGGTTATAGTTCCCAGCACGTTAAAAAGGCTAGTTACGAGCTTTTACAAATGTTATCTGAAGTGTTTGGCGAACAAGTAAAAAAAAGTAATCTTGAATCCGTTATAGAACGGCATATAAATCAGACCATAACAACTCTCGGTAATAAAAATCATCAAAAGATTATTGGTATTAGCTACATTAACAACTGTTCTAATCCCTCTACTCCTACGCCAGATGAAAGTCAGCCGGAAACTCCAGACTTGCAGCCGAAAAGCAAAAATCAAACTAAGATTGAAACAATTGATAAATTACGGCAGTTTGGCTTGAGCGACGAGCAAATTGCCGAAGCGCTAGATATACCTTTAGAGGCGGTTAAGCAGGTGGACTTGGAGGAGTAAAGTCTCCTACAGTAATGAAGAGGTAACTTTTGAGAATAAATTAGGAGAATCAATTGAAAATCAAAATTATCATTCACGAAGCAGAAGAAGGCGGATTCTGGGCAGAAGTTCCTGCTATTCCTGGCTGGGCAACTGAGGGAGAAACTTTTGAGGAATTGCTGCAAAACCTCTATGAAGCGATCGAAGGTTGCCTTTTTGAAGTAAGATAAAATATCCCCAGATTTTTTCACCTATGAACACAAAACTCATTGAATCCTTGGTACAAATCATCCAGACACTCTCAGAAGAAGAGCAATTGCTAATAAAAGCAAAACTATTTAATAACATCCCCTATCCTTCTGCTGTGGAAATAACTCAGTTAGCCCAAAGCGGAGGAGCATTTCAATTCCTGCACGACGAACCTGATATTTACACCCTTGAAGATGGAGAGCCAATTTAGTGAAGCTAAAAAAAGGAGATATTGTTTTAGCTGAATTTCCCTTTACAGATTTGAGTCAGAAAAAGTTACGGCCGGCTTTAGTGATCTGGGCAAGTTCAACCATAGATGAAATTACGATCTGCTTCATTTCTTCGCAAAATGTCACTATCCTAAGTTTAGATTAATTTGCTTTAAATGCTTCGGATTCAGAATTTTCTAGCACGGGATTAAAAGTATCTTCTAAAGTTATAGTGACTCGGATTGTCAGTCTAGAACAGAGATTAATACTGAGACGATTGGGCGAGTTAGGAAGTCAGCAAATGCAGGAATTGAATGGAACTATCATACAAGCATTTCAATTAGTATAGCCTTGTTTACTCTCGCGTACTTGCCGGAAACGATCGCAAATCCCTGCAATAAAGGTTTCGCCGTCAATTGGTGGAGTATGTTCGGACATGGCAACCGCAGCATCTATTTTAACTCGTACAGCATCGATCCACTGGCGATCGGCGAGAGCTGCTTGGAACTCATCAAGCCATTCGAGAAACTCTGCGAGTTCATTTTCTGGAAGTTCCCTTACTGCTGTCTTTAGCTCTGTAATATTGGGTAATTAACTTTTTTGGCTAATATTCGTTTACTTGTTTGTTTTAATTATATCGCGTCGATCGCATTATACAAAATTCCCTCTTCAGTCCCCTGCGATCGGAGTCCGTTTGACAAGATTTCAATCGCCGAGTGACTGACAAATCAGCAGCATGGAAAGAGGAATTTTCGTCTGTGGATGTGTCTGCTCCTTGAATTCACCTACCCTCCAACCCGATTCCGATACTTGTTGAAACCACGAACTAACTGTGCGAAAATACCACGGCATTGGCTCTCGAAAATCTCCGCCGAAGTTGTCGAAAGTCTCGGTTTTCCATCCATCAACATAGGGCTGTTCCTGACACGCTGTGAATGGATGAACTGTCTGGATTAACAGATGTCCGTCTGAGACTATTGCTTTGCGTAACGATCGCAATAAATCTCCAATTTCCTCACCCAGTAGCGAGAAATTGCAGACGATTCCATCATAAGGTTGACCGAGTATCGCCGGATCGGCAACAATCTCATCGTAGCCGATCGCCCGAAAGCAACCGCCTCCTTTCTCGCGAGCTCGATCGACCAAAGCAGCGCAACCATCAACTCCAACAACCTCAACACCGCGGTTTGCTAGGGCGCGCGTCAGCCAACCTTCACCGCATCCAACATCCAAAACACGCCGAGGCTTATAGCGCAGCACTGCTTGCAGAATAGCCTCATCCGTGGCTGCGCGGCGACTTTCAATCTGATTTTGGTCGATCGCCTGTATCCATGCGCCAGCATTAGCCTCCCAACTTTGTTGAATTTGTTGTTCAGGGCGATCGAATTTCATAGTGATTTTCCTATTGGTACTAGGACTTACGAAAAAATCTGATTTTAACCCGATTCTGCGTAAGTCCCGACCACATAAAAACGAGTTCACAAAGCCCAATTCTTAAACCCATCGACCCACTACAACTCTCAGGGTTCCATCTGCCAAAGTTTCCTCTTCTTCAACATGAAAACCCTCTGACTGCACCGCCGCCATCAAACTTTTTCGCGCGTATTTTTGACTGATAGAATTGACAAATTCCTGCTGGTTAATTCGAGCGCCCCAAAAATCCGCCACCAATTCGTAATCCTCTCCGCTGCGGCGAAAACCCAAATCGTAACCGTTGGATTGCCGAATCACGTACTCGGCATTAGTTTTGTCGCCCCGATAACCCCGTACCTGCACATTGCACTCTACTTGATAACCCAACTCTTCCAATACTTGATGCAGGAGTTCGCCGTTTTTTATCTGAACCTTAATTGTTGTAAAGTGTGACATATCACTTTCGGATTTTTGTGTGAAACGCTGATTTGATTATAATACTATAAACGGCAACAGTCAACAAGTTAGAAGTTGCGATATTAAACCATGTTCGATCGTCATCTAAAGCAGCCCAGTTACAAGCAGCCGGATTCATCTGTGCAGAAATTAAAAACATAGTATCCGATCACAATTCCCCAGATTTATCCGTAATTTCGCTTTCTGCAATCCTCCAATTCTTCAAATCTAAAATCTAAAATCTAAAATCTAAAATCGTATGGTGTCCGACAATTCTAACCAACCCAGAGAATATGATGCCGTCCTCGGCGGTCAAAGTCAAATCCCGATCGCCGCCGCTGTTTTGGGAGGCATTGCCGGGGTCAAACAGCGCTTCAACAGTCCTAGTATCGAGGCTCGGATTGCCGCTGTTAAAGATGCTCCTAAATACGGAGGCGCTGGTTTAAATTTAGCAATTGAGGCGCTGCTCGATCCCGCAGCAGAAGTGCAGCGAGTTGCTTATTTAATTTTGCGATCGAGGACAGAACCTCTAGTGCGCCAAGCTTTAAAAGACTTCGTGCCTTACAAGCTTTTTGACTGCATCCGCACTGTCAAAACAGGGACAAATGTTGCGATTAGTCCCGGAGGAGATCGCACGGCGAGTTTGCACGGCAAAATAATTAGAATTTGCGATGTAGATACAGGAGAACTACTCTATACTGTTGACAAGTATCCCCGCGCTCAAGAAACTTTTGTCCTTTGCCAAGAAAGCGAAGTTTTTGTGAGAAGCAGAAATACTCCGAAACACCGTGCGATCGAAATTTGGCAAGGTGGAGAATTGCGACATACTTCCCTCGGACATGAAGCGGAAATTAGCGCAATTGTCATCAGTCCCGACAGTCAAGTTATCGCCACAGGTTCGGCAGATACTACTATCAAAATTTGGAATTTAGAGACGGGAAAGTTAATCTGCACTTTTGGCAGTCATTTAACTTGGGGAGCTCATAAAGCAGGAATTGTTAGTCTTGCTTTTAGCCCGATCGCACAAACTCTCGCTAGCAGCAGTTCTGACGGTACAATTAAACTGTGGAACCTCCGCAGCAGAGAATGCTCCCAAACAATTAAAGGTTATGCGAATTGTCTGGCTTTGGGCCCAGACGGGCAGACTTTGGCGGCTGGCGGCTGGGACAGAAACATTCAACTGCGGCAGCTATCGAATCTAGATAGTTCAATCACTTTGGCAGGGCATTTTAACTCGATAAATGCGATCGCCTTTAGTCCCGACGGACGCACTGTTGTCAGTGCTAGTGCGGATGGTAATATCAAATTTTGGAAGGCCAGTACCGGCGAACTTATTCACACTCTTAGCGGACATCAAAACTCTGTTACTTGTCTTACTTTTAGCAGCGATGGTGAAACTATTATTAGCGGCAGTACAGACAAAACTGTCAAAATTTGGGGAGTTATACCATTTTAGATTTTAGACTTTAGATTTTAGATTGAAGAATTGGGAATTACTGCTCGGCTATGGGTTGGGAGCAGGGTCTACTGTTGTATTTTTATTGACTGCTATTAATTGAAGTCCCGCGAGTACCCCACTCCCAAAAAAATTATTCCGATGCAAACGGAAAGGATATTATTCTTATATTTTTTATCACTCAACCCGAGCTTTTTTCGTATAAACCCGGTTTAGCAAGGCAAGCCTGCGTTCAGGACTATTCTCATAAAACTCGCTCGGACGGACTTTCTAACTACAAACACCTTTTATGACTGGTATTGACCGGACATGGTATTAAGAGTGCGTCCTGGACTGTTTAATATCTCCCGATTCCTTCTGCCTCGGTACGTGAATCTACGCAAAAAAATATAATAAATTTACAATCCCAGTTCTTTTGCAAGCAGAAGATTGCGGAACTTCTTTTTGCAAAACTACAAATAGTTACCGTAAAAATACCGACTGGCAGGCATGATTCAGCTTATTATCAATTTGTGAACTGTCGCCCGAAAGCCTGAGCTAGCTGCAATTCCTGAATCCTTGAAACGAGCTTTAAACTATCGCATCTTGCTCAGAGGAGTATCGCAGCTAACTGTAATATTTGACTGAAAAAGTTTATGCTTAAAATATAGGCTGTGGTTAAATATACAGTGCATCCCAGAGTAACCATGTCACACTGCAACCAATCCATCGGTCGTTCCCCCAATATCGCAGAAATGTGCGACACTGCTGCTACTTGGCAGCAAAAAGCCGATCGGCTAACGGTAGAATTAAACACCGCGCGCGATCGGCTTCACGCAGAAATCGATCGGCTAAAACTTGCCAACGAAACCCTGCACGCCGCCGTCAGTTGTGCCCCGATGTTCCTGTGGGCAACAGACAAAGACGGCAGGTTAACCCTTGCAGCAGGCAAAGGATTAGAAAATTGGGGACTCAAACCCGGTGAAACTGTCGGGAAGTCGATGTGTGAACTTTACAGCAGCCAGCCCGATATCTTAGAAAATATTGCCGAGGTATTAGCAGGAAACGATCGCACTTGGAATGTCCGAGAGGGGCATTTTATTCACGAAATTCGATCGGCAGCCCTGCGAGATGGAAGCGGCGAAGTTGTCGGGGCAGTGGGTGTTTCTACTCAAATTACCGAGCGCGATCGGTCCACCGCCACTCTGGAAACGGTAAATCAAGAATTAGAAGACAGACTTCAGCAGCAAACGGCAGTCTTCCATGCAGCACTTGCCGAAAGCGAAAAAAAGTACCGCAACCTCGTAGAAACCTCCCAAGAATTGATTTTGTCGAGCGATATTGAAGGCCTCTTGACTTTTGTCAATTCCGCCGCCAAACGCATCTACGCTTGCGAACCGCCAGAAACGATCGGCCGCCGCTGCACCGATTTTTTAGTTCGCGACCCAAAAAATAGACCGAGAGAAATATTTGCCCAACATTTAGCGGGGACCAGAATTCAGCCACAAACCGCTAATTCTCCTTGCGAAACAGTACACATTCGCCAAGACGGTACTCCCGTCTACCCGTGCGTCAACAGCACAGTCAACCAAGCTGAAAACGGCGCTATTTTAGGCTGGCGCGGAACGGCAATAGATATTAGCGATCGCTTGCGATCGGAAGAAGCACTCCAAGAAGCTACAGACCAACTTCGCGCCGTGTTCGATGCCGTGCCCGGACTGATTTCTTGGATCGGTTCAGATTTGCGGTATATCGGAGTCAACCAGCACTTAGCAACCTCGTTCAAACTGTCTCCAGAAAGCTTTGTCGGTCAAGAAATCAACTTTCTCAACAAAGGCTCGAATTTTGAAAAAATTATCCGCAATTTTTTTGACAGTTCATCTCAGCAAACCTGCCAAGAAATAGACATACAAATTAACGGGTTAGTCCGAAATTATTTGATAGTAGTTCAGAAATATCTTCAGGGAACCGCAGCAGTTTGTGTAGGCACAGACATTACCGAACGCAAGCGTGTGGAAGCTCTAAAAAATCAATTGATCTGCTCGCTGCAAGAATCAGAACACAAATTTCGCAGCCTTTATGAAGCTACCAGCGACGCAGTAATGCTGCTCGACGAATATTTTTTTGACTGCAACCAAGCCACCTTAAAAATATTTGGCTGTAGCAACAAAAAAGAATTTTACGGCAAGCATCCGACCGAATTTTCCCCGCCATTTCAGCCTAACGGACAAGATTCAGCCAGTTTAGTTTCACAAAAAATGAACGCAGCAATGCTCCTAGGTAGCTGTCGATTTGACTGGGTACACACACGAATCGACGGTTCAGAATTTTTCGCAGAAGTTCTGTTAAACGCAATGGAAATTAACGGAAAAAAATTTTTTCAAGCAGTAGTACGCGACATTACAGATCGCAAGCGGGATGAGGATCAAATCAAAGCCTCCCTCGCCGAAAAAGAAGTCCTTTTCCAAGAAATTCACCACCGCGTCAAAAACAACCTCCAAGTTATTTCTAGCCTGCTGAAACTTCAGTCTCGCTACATTCAAGACAGCCGCTTTAGTGAAATGTTAAAAGAAAGTCAAAACCGAGTCAGGTCGATGGCCCTAGTTCACGAACAATTATATCAATCCAAAGACTTGTCAAACATTGATTTTGCTGAATATATCCAAAATCTCGCCCACAATTTATTCCAAGCTTATGAAATTCAGGCAGAAGGCGTTATTTTGCAAACAAATCTTGCGCCGTGTTATCTTAATATTGATACTGCCGTTCCTTGCGGATTAATTATCAACGAGCTTGTGACAAATGCTCTCAAATATGCTTTTACAGGACAAATTAAAGGTAAAATTAACATAGATTTAAATTTGGAAAATAATATACTTTGCGTGCTCACCGTCAGCGACAGCGGAATTGGTTTTCCTCAAGACTTAGATTATCAAAAAAGCCAAACGTTGGGTTTGCGACTGGTCGGGTCTTTAGTCAAGCAAATCAGGGGGAAAATAGAACTGTTAGAAACTGCTGGCACGACTTTTAAAATCACTTTTTCAAAACCAGAACTGCACTTGGAGGAGAAAATTTAGTGTTCAACCAAAAAATTCTGATAGTTGAAGACGAGAGCATTATTGCGGAAGACATTTCCGACAGTTTAATATCTCTTGGATATAGAATAACTGGTATGGTCTATTCGGGAGAAGAAGCAATTGAATCAGCAGCCAAATTCCGGCCGGATTTAGTTTTGATGGATATTAACCTGCAAGGAGAAGTCGATGGCATTACAGCCGCAGCAGAAATTCGATCGCGCTTTCAAATCCCGGTAGTTTATCTGACAGCTTATGCTGACGCAAACACTTTGTCGCGCGTCAATGGGACGAAACCCTTCGGCTATATTGTCAAACCCTTTGAGGAAAAAAACTTGCACACAACTATTCAATTAGCTCTCCACCGACATCAGTACGATAGCTTGACAAATTTGCCAAATCGTTCCTTATTGCGAGATAAGCTAAGTCAGATATTAGACAAACAAAAAGAATTTCCAGCCCTCATTCCAGTTATCACACTCAGCTTAGATAAAATTAACAGAATTAACAGTAACTTAGGACACGATATCGGCGACTCCGTACTTTGCACAATTGCCGAACGGCTGAGGAACTGCACGGAGAAAATTAATATTGTGGCTCGTTTGGAAGCTGCAGAATTTGGAATTGTTCTCCAACCAGTTGCCGAAAAACAGGATGCTGCCAAGATTGCTCAAAACATTTTAGATATTGTAGCCCAACCTATGATTGTCAAAGGCTTGGAACTGTACGTCACGGGAAGTATCGGAATTTCTTTATCTTCAAGCGACGCCAGCGATGTAGACGAACTGCTGAAAAATGCTTGTACAGCTATGTACAATTCTCAGCAAAAAGGCGGCAATAATTATCAGTTTTATACTGCAAAAATTGCGAATAACTTTATAAATAAATTTACTCAAGAAAGTTTTCTAAGAAATGCTTTAAAACGCTCGGAGTTTGAAGTCTACTATGAGCCGCAAATAGAAATTAAAACAGGAAAAATTATTGGTGCTGAAGCTTTGGTGCGCTGGAATCATCCAGAAAGAGGCAGAGTTTCTCCGGGAGAATTTATTCCAATGGCTGAAGAAATGGGCTTGATTGCACCGCTGGGCGAATGGGTATTAGAGACTGCTTGCAGGCAAACTAAAGCTTGGCAAACACAGGGTTTGCCGCCGCTGCGGATAGCAGTCAACGTGTCAGCCCGCCAGTTTGAGCAAAAAAATTTGATGGAGAGAGTCAGCCAGATATTGAGAGAAACTAATCTCGATCCTAAATGTCTGGAATTAGAATTGACGGAAAGTCTGGTTTTGCAAGATGAAACGGCAGCAGTTCAAGCTTTTACGGTGTGGAGAGATATGGGGATAAAAATCGCAATTGATGATTTTGGCACTGGTTATTCTTCTTTGAGTTATCCGAAACGCTTTCCGTTTGATGCGATCAAAATTGACAAGAGTTTTATTCGCGATATTGCAGACGATCGCCAAAATGCAGCGATTACAATAGCGATTATTCAAATGGCACACTGCATGAACATGACTGTGATTGCTGAGGGGGTAGAAAATCAGTCGGAACTTGCTTTTTTGTGCGATCGCGGGTGCGACGAAATTCAAGGTTATTTTTTCAGTCAAGCTTTGCCAATGGCGGAGTTTGAAGGGCTGCTGAAAAGCGATAAGTGCTGGGATTTATGCTGGGGGAAGAAGGAAGTTCGGCAACGGATTCGGTAAGGGGAGAGGGAAGAGGGAAGAGGGAAGAAGGAAGAAGGAAGAGGGAAGAGGGAAGAGGGAAGGGTGTCAGCAATTAATAACATCCTAATCGTCTTATAGCGGTTCTCAGAAAGATGAGGTACGTAGTTGGGCTTTAGCCCTCTACGTTTTAAGCGGTTATATAATCTATCAATCATACCTCATCTTTTTGAGAAAGGCTATAGTTGTTGCTAGACAATAGGATAATGGGGAAGCGGTAATTGGTAATTTTCCCTAAAGACTAATTACTGATGGCTGATGACTGATAACTAATGACTGATGACTAATTTAAAACATACGATCGCCCAACCAACTTCCCAGCCACAGCCCAAAACCGGAAGCAGCCACCAACAGGATAAACGTATAAAGCGCGCTGCCAGTGTGGATCAACCTTTCAGCAGCTACCATCCGCGCCACAACTCCAGCAATAATCCCGATCGCAGCCCAAGCCCCATAAACAGTCTTAGACCCGGCGATAGCCAAGGCTTGGGCGATCGCCCCCGAACCCGCCCCAGCAAAAACCCCCGCCCACGCCCCAATCCCCAGCCCGGTCGCACCTCCGAGTCCGACGGGGCCGCCAGAATTCACGCCTAGTTCCGCCGCCAGCCCGCAAGTCAAGCCGACAATCGCCCAACACACGGCCGCCACCAACGCCTTAACCCAATTCCCAGAATTCGTTCCCGCCAGCAATCCCACCACTGTCACCAGTCCCCCTACAGCCAAAACAGCAGCCACAGCCCGATACTCGGCCTCGGAACTGGCGATCGCCCCCAAACCAGCCCCAACTGCGCCCCAAGCAGCCCCTGTGACCATTCCTCCCGCCTGAAAACCGGCGATCGACCCCCCTACCGCCCCAGCCAAAACTAACGCCGCCAGCCACACTCTAGGCGTTGCCGAACCCTCCGCCAGCAAAATCGCGGCCCACAGCCAATCTGCACCGCAGATTAAAGCCCGCATCCACAGCGGGGCGTCTGATACCGTCAAAATCCAACCGGTCAAAGCGTAACTCGCCACGGCGATTGCCAGCGGCCACCCAGGGAAACTGGAATAGTGTTGAGACGGCCGCACTTCCCTCGGCGCGCTTCGCGGTTTTGAGTATTGAGTTGAAAATTCTTTTTTCCTTTTCGAGGTAAGCTGGCGATAGTGTTGAGATGGTCGTGCTTTCCTCGCAACGCTTTGCCCAGGTTGCTTTGTGCCCCGCCGCGCTTGGCGATTTTGAGTGGTCAATCGTTTCTTTCTTGAAGAGGTTTTTTGAGTTAGAAATTTTTTGGAGGTGGCTTTTGGGCGGGTTTGACGGCGCTGGGAACCAGACCTGGCGGCTGATTTTGCAGAACGCCTTTTCAGCGGCTTTTCCGGCGGGGGCGGTGGCTGCTGAAACTGTTTTTCGATCGACCTCGATGGTTCGGGCTGACTCAGAAACAACACCAACTGCTGGTAAGCTTCATTAATTTCTGTTAATCTTTGGTGAGCTTTTTGTTGCAGGCGATCGTTGTGGGCAAACCGATCGGGATGCCACACAAACGCTAAATCCCTGTAAGCGCGCTTAATTTCTTCTAGGGAACTTCCCGGCTCAATTTCGAGGATTTCGTAGCATCGATTAATGTCACCCATAAGCTTCGATCTGCTGGTGTTTGTAAATTTGCGTGAAGCGAAGCTATCCCGCAGGGAATCGTACTTAACATCTTGTACTATTCTCAGCCAAGCTGCACACTCAAGCGATTTTAGATTTGAGATTTTAGATTGGGATTGACGCATCACAACCTTCAGAAACCGGGTTTTTTAGCGTTTCTGCAAGCTGTAACTATGATGCAAAAAATCCGGTTTCCCACCACCCGTGCGTTTACCGCTTGCGAGTCATAGAACATAACATCCAAGATTTCTCTGTTTGACTGAGTAGGCGGTCTGGTTTTCTTGTTTCGGGGTAATAATGGCTCGATGAGTTCCCACTCTCGATCGGTTAAGCTGCAAAAGTACGACATTTTTTTCCGATCTTAGCTCACGATCAGAGATCCCAAATGGGTTCTATAAGTTTTACAGCTATTTATGTGTATCTCACCAAACTGTAAAGTGCTATATACTGGAGAAGAAAACTCGCCCTCAAAGGCAAATGTCAGAATTGTACTATTGAACTAAGAATAAATGGCTCATGCTTCCTTTTACATCTCGTATTGTATGCCAAACCTTACTTTTATTGAGTCTGTTAGATATCCCAGCCACAGCAACCCAAGTCTAGATAGTTGCTGGACGAATTACTGATGGTATTGGACAAGAAGGCTCGGTTAAACTGAAACTAGAAATTGAGGGCAATAATGTCAGATCGATATAGCTGTTCTCATAAAGATGAGGTACGTAGTTGGGCTTCAGCCCTCTTAGTTATTGTGCTTATATAATCTATCAATCATACCTCACCACGCTTGAGAAAGGCTATATAACAATGGAACAATTAGTACAAAATGGGCTCGTTGGCGGTTTAGGCAGTCTTCACAAAATTTGCGTGTAACTTTAAACCGAATCCCACCAAGCAAACAATTTTCTATCGCCTGCACAGAACAAATAAATAATGGAAAGATCGAATGAACACTGTCAGATATCGGCCAGCAATAGGTATTTGCTTAATAACCGCTTGGAGCTTGTTTTACTGTGCAGTATCTAGCAACTTACCTATTCTCAATAAAATAGAGCTGGACATTCAGGATAGTCAAATACGACTGCATAAACCCGGACTTCTGCCAAAAGAAATTCTCCTGCTTAAAATCGAGCAGCATGCCATTTTAGGATATAACTTTCATAACTTATATAAACTGAATATTTTTTATGTAAATTTAGTAAAAACCTTAATCAACAGCGGTGCAAAGCTTGTAGTCATAAATTTGCCTGCTCAAATGAGCCAGTACATTGATGTTGATACAGATACTCAGTTAGAATATCCCTTTCAAGAGTTGATTAGTAAACATTCAAACCAGATTGTTTTGGTTGCTCGTCCAAGCAACTTGCCGTCTGAAAATTCAGTTCTAAATAATTATAATAATTTACTTGCTTTCGATAATGAAACTATAAATCCCTCTGTTCGCCCAGAGCAGATACTAAGTTACTTCAGATATGCAGCACATCCACAAAGCTTAGACAGCCCAGCTCGAAAAGCCGAGCTATTTTCCTATTTTAGCTATGAAGACGGTCCAGATATTAATATACATCATAAGGTTAAATCTGTGGCAGCGATGGCCTTAGAAAAATTCTATATAAACTCAGGAAATCTCAGAGGTTTTCAAAATATTACCAATTTACCAACTCTTTTATCTTTTCAAATGAACTTCTGGGGTTCTGCTGATACATTCCCCCGTATCGCTCTTCATTTTAAATGTCCTTCCTCTCAGCTAGATATTGAACACTGCAATCCTTCCTTTGACCCTCAATCTCTTCAGAAGCTCCACGGTAAACTTGTATTAATCGATCTTCCCGAGGGGAAAGGATTTGAAACCTATCGAGAACTATCTCCTTTTGGGGAGATGTCTGTTGCAGAAGTAGAAGCTAATCAAATAGCTAGTTTGATGACAAATTCATTTCTGACAAGAATCCCCAATTGGTATGACTACATCATCACAACTTTGGGTCTTGACTTCATAAGCCTATATATACTGCTCCAAGGCAAAAAGCGTAAACTTATACCTGTTCATCTGCTGGTTGGCTGGCTGCTTCCGCTCTTGGTAGGAAGCTATGTAGCTTTAAGTTTTATCTTGTTCTATCGAGGGTTAATTCTTCCATTATCCATCCCAATCTTAGGTTGGGTTGGAACAGGTTCAGGTGTAGCCATTTATTCAATTATCAGGCAGTCTATCCAACAACAGCAGAAATTAGCTGAGCGACAAGCTGTTCTTTTGCAATCGCGGAAACTCCTCCATCGAGTTGCAACAGACATTCATGATGGCCCACTTCAAGAACTCAAATTGGCTATGGATAGTATTGAACTTCTAGCCCTCAGCCATCCATCTCCCCTGATGAACTCAATCTTAGATCGATTAGAAGCAGTTGGGCTGGCGCTTCGCAATCAGCTCAGCAGCACGCGCACAATTGCAGAAAAGCTAGAGATTACACCAGAATTGCAAGATGGACTCGATCGCGGGATACACCAATTGCTCCAAAAACTGATTGACTCAAAAGAATTAACCTTGAGTGTCAAAGAGCATCTACAACCCCTGCGAGAACCGAAATCTGATAGTGCTTGGATTGATTCGAGAGAGGATATATTTCGCTTTTTTCGAGAAGCGATCGCTAATGTGATTCGTCACGCCCAACCTCCAAACGGATCGGCAACGCAAGTTTCAGTCTCGCTTACTCAAAAAGATCATCAGTGCCGATTAGCGATCGAGAATAATGGAACTAGCCTCACCCCTATCTTATTAGATATTCCTCACAAGAAACGTCGTAGTGGTGGATATGGCACTAAACTGATGAAAACTATTGCGGCTGAGATCCCAAATGGCGCTTGGCAAAGGGTTCCATTAGAAGAAGGTGGGATGCGGGTAACACTTGAATGGACGATTGACACCCCATAACATGATAACAAATAAGGCTCTAACTACCCGATTAACCTACGTTTAATTGCCTCCATGCAAACGGCGATTCGGGTATTAGTAAGTTGACCGTCAAGCTGATCGACATTCAGTTTTGCTTTGAGACTCTGGACGTAGTTCTGAGCTGTTTTGAGGGATATGTGCATCCGATCTGCAATTGCCTGATCTGTAAGGGCTTGGTTGCATAACAAGTCCAGTACCGTTCTATCCTTATCAGTCAATGGCATTTCGTTCATTAAATTACGAGGAATCTTACACTGTCCGGCTAAAGCACTACGACCTCCTTCTAGAAAAGCATTCCGTCTTTCCATTTTATTAACGACAGCAAATCCCCCTTGATGTTCAAATATTTGCTTCAGGACTTGCCTTAAATAGCTTGGTTCGCTGGTATAGACGAGAACGTTTAACAGAGGGTGATGCTCAAAAATGTGGTTTAGTAGGGCTAAACCGGGCTTGGCTGACTCCTCGCCTGTCAAAGTCCCAAATTGTAAGTCAACTACTACTAAATCCATGTTCTCTTGCTTGAGTTGCTCAATCCCCTCTTCAGGGCTTTCCTGAATAATGCAGGAACACTGAGGCTCTATCATCCTCAAAAATTCACAATTATTTTGACCGACTTCAGGGTGATCCTCAATGACCAGAAAGCGTTGTGTTTGAGAACTCATAGTTTGACCGCCATAACTATTTTATCATTTCTTCAGCACACTCGTTTTCACGAATATTTAGACTGGCTATATAACGTGAGCTGTTACTGACAATGATAATCGTAAGGGAGAGAAAAGGCGAGTAGCACTCGCCTTTTCTCTCCCTCCTCTATTGTGTAAGCCTACAGAGTTACAATTTGGGCTTCATAACCTTTATGCTTTAGTTTTTGAACCTCTTTGTCAGCAGATGCACGATCTCGGAAAGTTCCAGCATTTATCCATTTTTTTTGATTGGGGTGGTGATACTGGACGCGGTATTCAGGGCGATGTTGGGATTCAAGCGCAACTTTTGTTGTTTGCTTCATAGGCTGAGCATTGGCTTGGAGGGGAACAGCAATGCCTAGCCCAAGGGTAGCTATAGAGATGAGTGCAACCATTACCTTTTTCATGATTCAGACCTATTTGTAAAGTTGATAGTTTTATTCTGTCATTCAAGTCTTTCGCTTGATAGGGGAGTAAGCGCAAATAATATTGCGTGTTTACGCAAGTCCGTCTCAGAAGAAGAAAACTCGACCTTCACTCTGGACAAAGCGGCAAATTCTCAATGGAATATTTTCTCCCTCTATCGTGTAGGCCTACAGAGTTACAACTCTGGCTTGATAACCTTTATGCTCTAGTTTTTGAACCTGTTTGTTAGCAGATAGGCGAGTTCGGAAAGTTCCAGCATTTATCCATTTTTTTTGATTGTGGTGGTGATACTGGACGCGGTATTCATGGTGACGTTGGGATTCAAGCGCAACTTTTGTTGTTTGCTTCATAGGCTGAGCATTGGCTTGGAGGGGAACAGCAATGCCTAGCCCAAGGGTAGCTATAGAGATGAGTGTAACCATTACCTTGTTCATGATTCAGACCTGTTTGTAAAGTTGATAGTTTTATTCTGTCCTCCAAGTTTTCCGGTTGATAGGGGAGTAAGCGCAAATAATATTGCGTGTTTACGCAAGTCCGTCTTCTGCTATCGCTACAATGAGAAAATACTTTCGTGCGATCGGGATCTGTGTCTGTGTCGGAAAATCAAGCTCCCACCTTCATCCTAGTTGACGGTCACTCTCTGGCCTTTCGCTCCTACTTCGCCTTCGCCAAAAGTCGAGACGGAGGCTTGCGAACTACGACGGGCATTCCCACCAGCGTCTGTTTTGGCTTTCTCAAGTCGCTGCTGGAAGTAATGGCGGCCCACGATCCCCAGTACATGGCGATCGCCTTTGACCTCGCCACACCCACATTTCGCCACGAAGCAGACGAAACTTACAAAGCCGGTCGTGCGGAAACTCCCGAAGATTTCATCCCCGATATCAAAAACCTGCAAGAACTCCTCAGCTATTTGAATTTACCTGCCATAACTGCTCCAGGCTACGAGGCGGACGATGTTTTGGGAACTTTGGCAAACAAAGCCAGCGCGGCCGGTTATCAGGTCAAAATCCTCACGGGCGATCGAGATTTGTTTCAATTAGTAGAAACCGAAAAACAAATCAGCGTATTGTATTTGAGTACAGATGAGCTCAGGCGATCGGGCAAAGGTAAATCCCAAGAATACGGCCCGGAAGAAGTCAAAGCCAAACTCGGTATTTTGCCCGAACAAGTAGTAGATTACAAAGCTTTGTGCGGCGACAAATCCGATAACATTCCCGGAGTCAAAGGCATCGGCGACAAAACCGCCCTGCAATTGCTGGAAGCTTACAATTCCCTCGACGGAATTTATGCAGCAATAGACGAGATTAAAGGAGCAACTAAGAAAAAGCTAGAAGAAGGTAAAGAAGCTGCTTATCATTCTCAGCGCATGGCGACAATTGTCCAAGACGTTCCCTTGGAAGTAGATTTAGAAAATTGCCAGCTCAAAGGTTTTGATGAATCCGCCTTGATTCCGATGCTGGAAAAATTAGAATTTAAGACATTTTTAGGGAAAGTTAAACAAATTCAAAAGCGGTTCGGGGGGGAGGAAGGTTCGGCAGCGGATTTTGTAACGGATTTAACGGATGTAACGGATGTAGGGAATCGGGAATTAAGAGAATCAACTACAATCTCTGAAGAACAAAGTAATACTGATGATTCAATGACTACATCGCGTGCGACTTCTGACGCTGCTGAAGACAATGCGTTGTGGTTTTGGAAGTTTGAGGATCTTCCTAAATCACCAATCAAACCGCGAATAATTCAAACAATCGAACAGTTAAACGAATTAGTTCAACTGCTGCAAACCTGCACCGACAAAGCCTCGCCCGTGGCGTGGGATACCGAAACTACCGCGATCGAACCGCGAGACGCCGAATTAGTCGGAATAGGCTGCTGTTGGGGAACCGGTGAAGGGGATGTTGCTTACATTCCCACCGGACATAAAACGGGCAAAAACTTGGACAAAGCCACAGTTTTAAATGCTTTGCGTCCGATTTTGGAAAGCGAGAATTATCCCAAGGCGCTGCAAAATGCTAAGTTCGATCGATCGATCCTGCGCTGTCAGGGAATCAAACTAGCCGGAGTCGTCTTCGACACCATGCTAGCCAGTTACGTACTCAACCCAGAAACCAGCCACAGTCTCAGCGAATTGTCAAGGAAATACTTAGGCATTGTCGCCAAAAGTTACAATGAATTAGTGCCGAAAAACAAAACAATTGCTGACATCAGTATTCCGGCGGTAGCCGACTACTGCGGCATGGATGTTTACACTACATTTGGGTTAGTAGGTAAACTTAGAGCAGAATTGGATAAAGCTGATGAAGCTAACTTTCCCGATAAGTCTTTGCACAAGTTGCTGCTGGAAGTAGAACAGCCCCTAGAACCAGTTTTAGCAGAAATGGAGTATTGCGGAATTCGCATTGATTCAGCATACCTGCAAGAACTATCGCAACAGCTAGAAAATAGCTTAAAAGAAATAGAAGAAAAAACTTATCAAGCAGCGGGGAGAAAGTTTAATTTAGGTTCCCCGAAACAACTCAGCGAAATTTTGTTAGAAAAAATCCCGGATGAGTTTCAGAAAAAGTCTCGCAAAACTAAGACTGGATACTCTACAGACGCCGCTGTATTGGATAAATTGCAAGGAGACCACCCGATTGTAGACGATTTATTAGAACACCGAACATTATCTAAGTTGAAATCAACTTATGTCGATGCTTTGCCGCAGTTAGTGCGTGCTGATACCGGGCGAGTGCATACAGATTTCAACCAAGCTGCAACGGGTACGGGAAGGCTTTCTTCTTCTAATCCAAATTTACAAAATATTCCCATCCGCACCGAGTTTTCGCGGCAAATTCGCAAGGCATTTTTGCCGGAAGCAGGTTGGGTGATGGTGTCGGCTGACTATTCTCAAATTGAACTGCGAATTTTGGCTCACTTGAGTCAAGAACCTGTGTTAATTGAAGCTTATCAAAATAACCGAGATGTGCATACCGTGACGGCTCAACTGCTGTTTGAAAAGGACGAAGTAACGCCGGATGAAAGACGGTTTGGCAAAACGATTAATTTCGGGGTAATTTACGGTATGGGGGCGATCAAGTTTGGGCGATCGATGGGCAAAACTTCAGCAGACGGTAAAAAGTTTATTGAACGATTTAACCAGCGTTACAGTAAAGTATTTGAATATTTGGAGAAAGTAAAAAAAGAGGCGATCGCCCTCGGATACGTCACCACAATTCTAGGCCGCCGCCGTTACTTGAACTTCGAGAGCGAAAGCATCCGCGACTTAAAAGGCCGCAATCCCCAAGACATTCACTCCGATAGACTTAAATCTCTCAGCAGAGATGATGCCCAATCTTTGCGGGCGGCAGCCAACGCTCCCATTCAAGGCTCTAGTGCTGATATCATTAAACTTGCCATGATTGAGGTACACAAAATTTTGCAAAACTATCAGGCGCGCTTGCTGCTGCAAGTTCACGACGAATTAATCTTTGAAGTGCCTCCCGATGAATGGGAAGAATTGCAGCCGAAAATTAGAACGGCGATGGAAAATGCTCTGCCACTTACCGTACCGCTGATAGTTGACATCCACGCAGGGCAGAATTGGATGGAAACTAAATAAAACAGAGAAATATGAGCCAAAATAAAATCGCGATTTTCCCAAAAATAAAAACCTTAAGTGCAGTTGCTATGCTATTGCTACTATTCGGGTGTCCGCAAAAGTTAGCGGCCAATAACTATGCTGTCAAGCGAGTCAGCGACGGCGATACCCTGGTCGCCAGCGATGCAGCGGGGAAAGATATCAAAGTGCGTTTTGCCTGTGTAGATGCACCGGAAATCGCGCACACAAATGCTGAAAAAAATAGCAAAGCATCAGCACTAAAAAATCAATTTAAGTGGGGAAATCTAGCGCACCAAAGAATGCAGCAGCTAGTCAAACAAGGGGGCGGTCGCGTTGTTTTGACCGTCACCGATACTGACCGCTACGGCCGCAAAGTTAGCGAAGTTCGCTTGCCAAACGGTACATTTGCCCAAGAAGTTTTGACCCGCGAAGGATTGGCAATGGTTTACCGTCCTTACTTGAAAAATTGTCCGAGTGCAAGTGTTCTGGAACAAGCGGAAGCCGAAGCTAAGAAAAATCGCCGCGGCGTTTGGGGAGATTCCAAGTTTGTTCCAGCTTGGGATTTTCGCAAGAAATGATTTAGTCATTGGTTATTGGTTATTGGTGGTTGACAGTTGACTGTTAACTGTTACCAGTTCTCCATGCCCCATGCCCCACGACCAATTCTCCATCCCCTATGCCCTATGCCCAATTCCCAATTCCCCAACAAATGTGATAGGCTCCAGATAAACCAATAGACTGCTGACAAAAGCGGTCTATTGCAATCACCCAAAATTAACTTTAAGGGACATCAATGAATTTCAAACATCTGGTTATTTCCGGCCTGGCCCTGATCCTCGGTACTGCAATTGTAGGAAATGCGATCGCTCAAGAACTGACCGAAAGCCAAAAAACGGTTGTTTGTCGCTTGAAAACAGAAGTTGACCAGCGAAAAGGCAACGGTCAAAAATTAGTATTTGTGCCGTTGCTGGGTCAAGTTCGCAAGCAAGTTTCATCTCCTTTTAGAGCAACGCTGCATCCTAATGTGGAGTATGTTTTTGTTGCCACTTGCGACGGAAATTGCCAGGATTTAAACTTATCTCTCAAGGATGCAAGCGGTCAGGAAATCGCTGTGAGTCAAAAAACAGGCGAACTGGCGTCCATCTCTTTTACTCCCCCATCCCAAGGCGAATATCAAATCAGTGCTAAGCCTGGGGAATGCACGACGGCAGAGGGTTGCAGTTACGGCCTGGGAATCTTCGTTCCAGCAAGTGCAAACGTACCTAATGCTTCTAAAATTCCTGCTGAGATAGCACAATTTCGACTTTGCCAGTAGGAGAACAGCGATAGAGTTGTGGGTTGCGAGTAGAGTAGATTTTTCAATCAGAAATTTAACTCATAACTTGCAACTTATAACTCGCAACTTATATCGCAACCACGCCCGACGGCGAGTAGGTTCTTAATTAGTGAAACCATGCCTTTGACAATCAAGCATCCAGGATACCCGCCACGTGATTCATCTCGCGCAAGTCAAGGCTTCAATCTAAAATCTAAAATCTAAAATCTAAAATTGATTGACTGGTTCTTCTTTCTTGGTTTTTTTTTTACTTTGAGCGACTTGCCCTACCCTTCGACTTGACTCAGGAATAGCGACTTGCCCGATCGCATCGCCGAAGCGAAGGCAGCCGAAGAGCCTTCTTCCTTCTGCTATAATTTGTTACGCATAACTGCTCCAAACTGTCAAGGCGATCGAGCTGTGGAACCGTGCAAAGACCCTATAAATGCCGAAATCTGGCTTGAAGCCAGAACTTTATTTACCCTCCGGCAGGCATCAATATAGAATATAGATGGTGCCTCTCAAAGGTGATGAGTACATTGCCCATGTCTTTAACCTTAGCTTTGAAAAATCAACTGCAGAACCGTCCTCAAATAGGGTTGAAAAGTCTGTTGGGCCGCTTGGGTATCAGGCAGAAAATCGGCTGCGGATACGCTTTGGTCATTGGTATTGCCGTTTTGGGTGCTGTGGCGGGACGGGGGGTAGAATCCTATCACAAACAGCAAGTTAGAGAAAAACTAGCGATCGACCGAGATAAAGCGGAAATCCTGACAAACCTCAACAACACCGTGCAGGAAGTCAGAATTCTGCAGCAAGAGCTCGCGAGTCTGACGGCCAAACCGCAAATTTTCGATCGCCAACGATCGGAATTCCTGACTCGCGTTGCTCAGATGAGCGGCATCCTCGAACAACTGCAAACCCTACCGCCGACGAAGCATCCCGATCTTGCCAAAGACTACCAACAACTTCAACAGTTCGCTCAAGTCAACGGCAAAACCGTAGAATCATACTTTCAACAAGTACAAAAATTGTTGGCTGCTGCCAAATTATCTGCTTTGAATCCGCAACAGCAGCAGGCTTTCGGGCGGAACTTGAACAATTTTGTGGCTGGCGAAACTGCTTTGAAACTCAAACAGTTTTCCGAGGATTCAGCCCAAATGGCCGTCAACTTTCGCGAGAAAGCAGACGAGGCCTTTAGAACCTACGAGGAAGCAGAAAAACTTGGAACTCTGATTCTGGTTGGATCTCTAGCAGTATCCGCCGGTCTTGCAGCGGTACTTGCAGCATACACCAGCCGGGCGATCGCTCGTTCCTTAGAAGCCACCACCCTCATCGCTCAGCGAGTGACAGAAGAATCGAACTTTGACCTGCAAGTACCCGTCACTACTTCCGACGAAGTGGGAATGCTAGCAATTTCCCTCAACGAACTGATCCAAAGAGTAGCCGAATACACAGAAGAATTGCACGAAGCAAAAGTAGCCGCCGAAGCTGCCAACCGCTCGAAAAGTGCATTTCTCGCCAACATGAGCCACGAACTCCGTACCCCCCTCAACGCCATCATTAACTACAGCGAAATGCTGCAAGAAGATGCTCAAGATTCCGGTTCAGAAGACTTTCTCCCGGACTTAGAAAAAATTCAAACCGCAGGCAAACACCTGCTGGATATGATTAGCGACATCCTCGATATTTCCAAAATAGAAGCCGGTCACGTCACCCTTTATTTGGAAAACTTTGACGTGGCGACCATGATTGAAGAAGTGATGACTACGGCTCAACCGCTAGTAGAAAAAAAAGGAAATTCTTTAGCACTGAAAACCAAAGGCGAACTCGGCACAATGTATGCCGACCAACCGAAAGTGCGGCAAATTCTCCTCAATTTGCTCAGCAATGCTGCGAAGTTTACCGAAAAAGGCGTCATTACTATCGGCGTGGAAAGAATTAAAATTGAAAAATCAAGACCGGCGAAACAAAATAAAAATAATGATTTTCAATCTGGTTCAAACTACACTTCTCAAGTTTTAATGTTTCGAGTCAGCGACACCGGCATCGGCATGACGGACGAGCAATTAGAGCAGATATTCAAACCTTTTACCCAAGCTGATGCCTCGACTACCCGCAAGTACGGAGGCACGGGTTTGGGATTGACAATTAGCCAGCGTTTGTGTCAAATTCTCGGCGGCGAAATTAGCGTTGAAAGCGAAGACGGTAAAGGTTCAACTTTTATTGTCAGTCTCCCGGAACGGGTGGTGATGCAAGCATGAAGTCAGGCAAAATATGGATTTTTACACGGATACACGGATTAATTATTGAGCATTTGTCAATAGTCAGGAGGCAGATATTCAAGGAAAAAGAAAGAGGGACGAAGCAAGAGGGAAATTTTAAAATGTATTGATATATCAATTATCAAAATAAAGAATAATTAAAAACCGATCGCGACTGACGCACAGACTCTATCTGTAGGTCCGCCGTGTGCACCTTACATATAGGGGTTCTGCGTAAGTTTTGATAATTCCCAGGTTTGAACCTGGGAGTATAGCAATCTTAGAGAACAAAGCCTTGTACAACAGTAGTTTTCAAGACTCCTTCAAAAGTGCGTTCTGTTTTGTCCACCAGCACAACGACATTGCGCCCGTTCGGAGACAAACGAACTTCTCGGATTGAATAAGAGAACACCCAATCTTGAAAATTGTTCAGCGTTCCGAGGACACGCTGCCGACCGTTATGATTAATTACAAGGCGCATCGCCGCGCTTTCTTTGCCAGCAGAAGCATTTTTTTGCCGCTGTTCCAGGCGAATTTGTAAAGGCTTTGCTGTATTGACTTTGACGGTGACGGTCTCGCTTCCATTGGCTCCGGGAGTACGAGAAATAATGTTCAGTTTAGTTCCAGCGCGAGGAGGAGTTAACTTCAAAGTTTGCCTGCTATTCCAACTTTTTTTAAGCAAGTCATCTTCTGCCATTTTAGTGCTTTTATTGGAGTCTGGTTCGCCATATTTAGTTTGGATGCACCCATTTTTGATGCAGGAATTTGCAGCAACTTGGACAATTTGCAATTTTGCTTTGGGAATTCCCGCTCCTGTATCTCTGGAACTTTCTAGATACAAGTAGTAATTGCTGTCGGCGGAAAAACCCGACATCCGGTGTGCGGCACGCCAGGTATTGGCCAAAGCTTCAGGAGCTACTGCGATCGCGGAACTTGCTATAATTCCTAACGAAATTAAAGGTAAAATTTTCATAGCTATATTTTCCAGGTGTGAGAGTTATAGCGACTGTTATTGATGAGTAAAACAATAACGCTTCGGGTTTAGCTATAGGACTGTGACGCTTCTCAAGTCCTCTCTCCTATTTACATGAGTGTTTCTCCATTTTCCGCAGCAGGAGACTGTTGAAGAATGTACAGTTTTTTGAAGCGGCACTAGAAAGCATTTTTAATGTGAGAGTTGGTCTTATCCAAGAGTCCAACTTTTAGGCGCGAGAGTTTGCTTTTCCTTGCGAGAGACTGCGACAAAGGACGGAAATACCTATCTACAGAGAGGGGAACACCGATCCGATCGCCTTCCGCAACTCCCTACAATGACAATTGTACGGGCGATCGAGCATTTGCCTCTACAGCAGCCATCATTTTTAATGCAGGGAATTAAAATTTATGCAACCGAATAATCCGAACCAATTTACTGAAAAAGCCTGGGAAGCCCTCGCCCGCACCCCCGAAATCGTCAAAGCAGGTCAGCAGCAGCAGCTAGAAAGCGAACATTTGATGAAAGCTTTGCTGGAACAAGAATCGGGACTCGCTAGCAGCTTATTTAACAAAGCGGGAGTTTCTGTAGCAAAACTGCGCGATCGCACTGACGAGTTTATCAGCCGCCAGCCCAGAATCACTGGAAGCGGCGGCAACGTTTATCTAGGTCGTTCTCTCGACACTTTGCTCGATCGCGCCGAAACTTATCGCAAAGAGTACGGCGATGAATTTATTTCGATCGAGCATTTGATACTAGGTTACGTTAAGGACGATCGTTTCGGCAGAAATCTACTGCAAGAATTTAAACTAGATGAAGCCAAACTCAAAGACATAATTGCCCAAGTCCGGGGGAACAACAAAGTGACAGATCAAAATCCAGAAGGCAAATACGAAGCGCTGGAAAAATACGGCCGAGACTTGACAGAAGCCGCGCGTCAAGGCAAACTCGATCCGGTAATCGGAAGAGATGACGAAATCCGCCGCACGATTCAAATTTTGAGCCGCCGTACCAAAAATAACCCCGTACTAATTGGGGAACCGGGAGTAGGAAAAACTGCGATCGCCGAAGGACTCGCCCAGCGAATTATCACCGGAGATGTGCCGCAATCTCTTAAAGACAGACAATTAATTAGCTTAGATATGGGCGCTTTAATTGCCGGAGCAAAATTTCGGGGAGAATTTGAAGAACGCTTAAAAGCTGTACTCAAAGAAGTTACCGACAGCAACGGCAAAGTCATCTTATTTATCGATGAAATTCACACCGTTGTCGGTGCCGGCGCAACTCAAGGATCGATGGATGCTGGCAACTTGCTCAAACCCATGTTAGCGAGGGGAGAATTGCGCTGTATCGGCGCTACAACTCTCGACGAATACCGCAAGTACCTCGAAAAAGATGCGGCCCTAGAACGCCGTTTTCAACAAGTTTATGTTGACCAACCGACAGTTGAAGATACTGTCTCGATTTTGCGGGGTTTGAAAGAACGGTACGAAGTTCACCACGGGGTAAAAATTTCCGACAGCGCCCTAGTGGCGGCGGCTACTTTGTCTACTCGATATATTAGCGATCGCTTCCTGCCCGACAAAGCCATTGACTTAGTGGACGAAGCAGCCGCTAAACTCAAAATGGAAATTACCTCCAAGCCGGAAGAACTAGACGAAATCGACCGCAGGATTTTGCAGCTAGAAATGGAAAGACTGTCGCTGCAAAAAGAAAGTAACTCTGCTTCGATCGAACGTTTGGAAAGACTGGAAAAAGACTTAGCCAACCTCAAGGAACAGCAAAGCGCTTTGAATGCCCAGTGGCAATCGGAAAAAGGTGTCATCGGCAGCATTCAAAAGATTAAAGAACAGATTGATAAGGTGAATATTGAAATTCAGCAAGCTGAATTAAAATATGACCTGAACCGCGCTGCTGAGTTGAAATATAGCAAGTTAACCGAATTGCAAAAACAACTGCAACAAGCTGAATCTCAACTGTCAGCAACTCAAACCACAGGTAAAACTTTGCTGCGGGAAGAAGTTACAGAAGGTGACATTGCCGAGATTATTTCCAAGTGGACGGGAATTCCGATCAGCAAGTTGGTTGAATCGGAAATGCAGAAACTTCTGCACTTGGAAGGTGAACTGCACAAGCGGGTAATCGGACAGGATGAAGCGGTGACGGCGGTTGCAGATGCAATTCAGCGATCGCGCGCAGGTTTAGCCGATCCCAATCGTCCGGTTGCGAGTTTTATCTTCCTCGGCCCCACGGGTGTTGGTAAAACTGAGTTGGCGAAAGCATTAGCGGCTTATCTGTTCGATACTGAAGAGGCGATCGTCCGAATTGATATGTCGGAATACATGGAGAAACACGCGGTTTCGCGGTTAATTGGTGCGCCTCCGGGATACGTCGGTTACGACGAAGGCGGACAATTAACTGAGGCTGTGCGCCGCCGTCCTTACTCCGTAATTCTATTTGATGAAATCGAGAAAGCGCACCCGGATGTCTTCAACATCATGCTGCAAATTCTGGATGACGGCCGCGTTACCGATGCTCAAGGTCACACAGTAGACTTTAAGAATTCTGTGATTATTATGACATCGAATGTCGGCTCTCAATACATTTTAGATGTGGCGGGAGATAACGAACAAATGCGGATTCGGGTGATGGAAGCGATGCGGGGAACTTTCCGCCCGGAATTCTTGAACCGGATTGATGAGATGATTATCTTCCACGGTTTGAGTAAGACGGAACTGCGGCAAATCGTGCAGTTGCAAGTCAAGCGGTTGGAAAAACGGTTGGCTGAACGTAAAATGTCTCTAAAATTGTCGGAATCTGCGATCGACTTCTTAGCAGAAATTGGTTACGATCCTGTTTACGGTGCGCGGCCTTTGAAGCGGGGAATTCAACGCGAGTTGGAAACGCAAATGGCGAAGGGTATTTTGCGGGGAGATTTTGCTGACGGCGATACCATTTTTGTGGATATCGAGAATGAAAGGTTGGCGTTTAAGCGGCTGCCGGCACAGTTGGTGACTGCTAAATAATTTGGGTAAGGTGGGCTGCGGCCCACCTTATTTTTTTGAGGCGATGGTTCTTTTTTTAACCGCAGATGTGGGCGGATGGACGCGGATGGACGCGGATGGGATGGGGATGATGGCTTAAGGGCGATCGCTTTCTGATTCGTCCTTTTTCTGTTCTTGGCGTTCTCTGACTGCTTTAGCTGCCACATGGGAAAGCAGGTTTGCGAGGGTTCTATCTTCCTCTTGGGCCCATTCGGACAAGGCTTGGTGAACGTCTTCTGGCAGTGTAACTGTTACTCGCATACGTGAAGGCATTGGCAGGCATGGTTTTACTTCAATTGTCTTAAATTTTACACTCCAAACCCTTTCAGTATCGCGCCGTCTTCAACTCGGGCGATCGCTCCGGGATTCGTCCTTTTTCTGCTCTTGACGCTCTCTAACAGATTTCGTCAGCAGGTAAGTTGTCAAACTGCTGACGGATCTGCTTTCTTCTTCTGCCCATTCTTCCAGAGCTTTTTGAATCTCCTCTGGCAAGTATGCGGTAACTCGTCCCCGTGAAGCCATTCGTTGCACTGCAAAACATCTCAACACAGTCCATTTTATGCTGTTTTGAGTTAAGACCGATAAAAATATTTCGTTTTAAGTCAATTTATATTATTGTACGTCATTATGTGTTATAATGGCACCTGTCAACAGTCAAAAGCCAGCCCCTTACTGTCGAAGGTTCCGGGCTGGCTCTGGCTCCAACATTCAATGGAGACAAATTCTATGATGACATACAAAGAACGCTTGTGTTGTTGGGCGATCGCCCGTTTGTTACCCTCTGAGCAATGGATAATTGTTGCCCGCTTCCGCAGTCGTTCCGATGCAGAGGGGCATTTTAAGTTTTTGCGACAAACTATACCTCACGTTAAGTTTGAGGTTGTGTTCGATTTAAGCGGGGACAGCAACCGTTTATCGGCGTTGGGCAGGCCTTCCAATTTCGTCACCAGCGCGTTATAAATGGTAATTTTTGAGGCGATTTCAGTTAACTAAACATTGGCGATCGCACTTTTTTTGATAAGTGCGATCGATCGCACCATCTTAGCCAAATCAGAATTTACACTGCGGTAGCCTCAAGACTAAAATTCTCCGAACAGGACTTTATCAACCTCGGGCTGTGGTAAAATGAGCGTATCCACAACACTTTCTCGTTACTTAAAAATATGCGATCGAAACTCGAAGAAATTACGCTTCAAGACAGAAATGCTGCTGAACTGGAAATTCGCGACAAGCGACAGCAAATTAATTACGACACCAAACAGTATCCCCTCGAAATACTCGTTCAAAAATATATGGAAGGAATTGACGATGATACTAATAAGTTGTTTATTCCTCACTACCAACGTGAAATGACTTGGGATGAAGCAAGGCAATCAAAGTTTATCGAATCTGTAATTTTGGGGCTGCCAATACCTTATCTATTCGTTGCCGATCTCGGTGATGATGAAAATGATGAATCACGTTTAGAGATCGTAGACGGTGCAGAACGCATTCGTACTCTAACCAGATTTGTCAACAACGAATTAACCTTAAGTGGACTGAAAAATTTAGAGCATTTGAATGGATTTAAGTTTAGTGATTTACTCATGACTCGTCAGAGGCATTTCAATCGAACTACACTTCGGGTAATCCAACTAAGCAAAACTGCCAATGAGGAATTCCGAAGAAATTTATTTGAGCGACTACAATCATTTTAATAGCAAAGTAAATACATTGGAAATAGAGCCAAAAATCTCTGGCTATTAGTTTAAAAAATCAAAAATTTGTTGTGTGTATTGAATATGTCTGCGATCGACTGCTAAGATAATCATGGAAACTGTACTCTTCGACTTTAATACACGCGCTAAAGATGTGGATGATTACTTCATTTTTCTGGAGAGCTTGGAAAAACAGACAACGAAGTTAGCTGTATTCGATCCTGCTGGCACATACAAAATACAAAGTCTAGATCCTGAGTTAGCAAAAACCCTGAGATCCAATGGTTTTTTGTTACTGTATAACTTAGTTGAATCCACTATGCGAAATGCGATTGAAGCCATATTCCAGGAGTTCAAAAATAAAGGAATCTCCTTTGACAGACTAAAACCCAAAATCAAAGTGATTGTCCTCCAAAATTTGAAAAACCGTTCTCCTCAGAAAATTCATTTAACAATCAATCAAATCTCTACAGATATCATCACAGCTACATTTGAGCGCGAGGAACTGTTTTCAGGAAATGTGGATGCTAGGTTGATTAAAGAAATAGCAGAAAAATACGGTTTTTCATATCAAACCGACTTTGCTAAGACAAAGAACGGGCAAAATCTTGTAGTTGTTAAAAGCAACAGGAATGATTTAGCGCATGGGATTAAGTCTTTTGAGGAAGTGGGGCAAGATCAGGCTATTGAGGAACTATTAGAAATGAAGGAAGAAGTCGTAGAGTATTTGACGCAAATACTGGAAAATATCAGAGATTATCTTGACAATGAAGAGTATTTGGAGTTACCCACAGGTAATCCTTAATTTTTGTTTTCTTCAGTCCGCGCAGGTGTCCTGAAACGGGGTTGTTGCGAGAATACTTCCTACAGCCCGCATAAACAGCAAAAAACCCGCTTTCTCGCGCCATCAACCTAAAATGACGCAATTACGTTGAAAAACCGGGGTTTTTGCGTCCAAGACTGATAACTTACTTCCGCACCATCACAGACTTAATCACAGCATTTGGCTGATACTTATTAGTCTGATAAAATCCCCCTTTACCAGCGCCATAAACTCCCGCAAATTGTTTCCCTTCAGCCTTGGGAACAAACATAATGTTTCTAGTGGGTTGCTTGGCAAATACAACCCCTTCTCTCATTTCATTATCCACGTTATAAGATAAAGTAGCTTTGCCGTAAATGGCCTCGGCTTGTTTCAGAGTCATTCCCGGCCCGACGCCCTGAACTGTTTTATAATTAGAATTCTCAGTCATCAAAAGTTCAATGACATCCGTATCTTTTAGCTTTGTACCGGCAGCGTAAATAATCCGATACTGCACTTTTCCCGACTGCCTGATAGCCACAGCATCAAAGTCTACCATAAAAGGAGACTCTACCTTAAACTGCGCCCTGGAACCCAGAGCTTTTTTCAATTGTCCGAAAGTCATCCCCACCTTCGCCGCTCCAATTGTGCGATCGGAAATTGTTAAACTTGCAGCAGGTGTTTTTTGAGCAACATTTGCCGCTTCTCCCAACTTATTTGTAGCCCCAGGCGCAACAGCGGAACCGGGATCTGAAATTAAGGTGAGGTAACTGCCGATCGCCAATAAAACAGCTATCATTGATCCAGACAAAATTTTAAGATTCAACATGACTAATTCTCCTAGATTTCAAATGCGACTATCTACCCGCATCTTTTTGACTATCCTGGGCCTCACCCTCCTAGTTTGGATTCTTAGAGGTGTTGGTATCTTGACCTTCATTCCCGGTGGTGTCATTTGGATACTTATTTTGCTGTCTTTTGTTGCGGGTATCCTCAGCACTTTACTCCGTCGGTAAGCCAGCATCCGGCAAATAACAAATAAGAATTAACAAATAACAAATTATTTTAATTTGGATTGTTTCATTGCCTTTCCCACTGTCACATTCAACTGAGCTCCTATCAGCATCACCAAAGAAGAAAAATCGAGCCACAGCAGCAACACAATAAAAGTTCCGATCGTGCCGTAAGTCCAACTGAAATTGCCCCAATGCCAAACATAAAACCGAAATAAAGCTGAAAGCAGCGCCCACAAAATAGCTGCAAAAACTGCTCCAGAAAAAATAGGAATATCTGGTTGACGGCGGCTAGGGCCGTAGCGGTAAATAAAGGCAAAAGCCAGTGATATAATTCCCAAAGAAATCGGCCACCGCCACAGCCGCCAAACACCCAACAGTTGCGACTCCAAAGGGCAATTGCCGGCGGGGAGCAAGCAGTTTTGAACATCTTTTAAATCGCAGTTGGCGACGGACTCCAGCAGGCAACTCTGGCGGGCAACAGCTTGCACAATTAAGTCGCTGACAAATACTACTCCCGATGCCAGAATCAATAGTATAATTGTGCCGACACTCAGCGCCAGAGAAATAAGTTTTGCTTTCCAAAATGGTCTAGTTCGATCGCTCGGGATTTCATGGATGCGATCGAGTGCAGCCATCGCCGCGCTCATTACTCCAGAAAATGCCCAAATCGCGCCAAGAAAGCTCAACGAAAACAGCCCTTTACTGCGAGTTAACAGAATTTCTTTGATTAAGCCGCCAATCAACTTCCGCACGTCATCGGGTATAACTTCGCCCAAAAGACGGGCGATTTGATACAGTGTTGACTGCAAAGGTTCAAAAAGGGCGATCGCAGATAAGATAGCCAACAGCCCCGGAAACAGCGCCAGCATAGAATTGTAGGCCATTTCCGCAGACAGCCCCGGCAAGCGCTGTTCTCCTGCCTTCGCGCCCACCTGCTTGAGCGTTCCCCAAGTCAAACACCGACAAAACAGCCAAAAACCACCAAATTTCCGTTTGAGAGCTCGAAGCAGCCTCAAAAATGCCTTAAACAAAGCTAAAATCAGGTAGCGCAACCAGTAAAAAATGTTCATAGCGCACAGGCAATGGGGCGAAAGATGAGGTACATAAGTCGTTAATTAATTAAGCCATTATCAATTCGCAATTGCCAATTCCCAATTCCCCAATCTGAAATCTAAAATCTAAAATCTAAAATCTAAAATCAATATTATGGCTCAGGATGTCAGACAGTGGTTAGATGAAATCAAGCGGCTGCAACAGCAGTTAACAGAAGTTTCGCGCGATCGCGATGAGGCCGGTGAAAGTGCAGTTCAGTGGCGCCAACTCTACAATACCGAAGCCGAACAGCGGCGGAATGATGCCAAATTAACTCAGCAAACCATTGCTTCTCTGGAAGCACAAATAGAGCAATTACAAAATTTTTCCCCCATTATGCCCGAAGGCGACGATGCTGGAGTTGCCCGACAGCAGGAAGTCGAACAACTGCAAACAGTAGGCGAACTTAAAGCTAAGTTAGCAGAAGTTCTCGAAGAGCGCGATCGGGCGATCGAACAAGTTAAACAACTCACTCAAGCCCTCAAACAAGAAGAAGCCCGTCACGCCGAAACTAGCAAAAATTTAACTAGCGCCCTCGGAGATGCCGTGGACTTGCTCGCGAAAGCCCAAAATCCTGCCCCTGCAAAAACGGAGACAGTATATTCTTTAGAAATAGTACCTACTCGCACTGCAAATCCTGGCGAAACTGCTCTGGAAATCCGCCAAACTTCCGCCCCAGGCAAAAATCCCGCCCAGCTTCCACCTTCTAAAAATCAGTTACTCGATTTACCGCCCTTTGGGAATTAGGAGTTCAGTTGACAGTTGACAGTTGACAGTTGACAGTTGACCGCCCGCGGGGCGACCTCTATCTGGAAGTCCGAGGATTGGAGTAATGAATAGTCTTCTTTTAATTTCGCCCGCTCATGCTTGGGGCTTTAAACCAATTCTTTCTGGTAAAAATTCAGGAATTTTCGGCATCGCGAGTCCCCTTAGCAGGTGGTATTTAGTCGCCGATGCGTTGTTTTTGCTTTTCCGGCAATTAGGCTGCATTAATTTATCAGCTTCTTTATAATTCCGCATCTACAGAGGGTTTACTAATCGATGTAACTGTACTACATCCCAACCTATAATCTGCATTCAAAATTTTGAGGACTGCCAAAAAATCTGCCTTGCGCCGTACCAACCTACAGTCTTTAGATAGAACTTAACCCAGCTAAATTTTAGTAATATCGACAACGACTGATACGCGAGGAAACTTCATGAAGGCAGAGATATCCGCAGTCTGGGTAAAGATTCAGAGCATGATCGACGGCTTGATTATCCTGTTGCCGAATATTGTGCTGGCGTTAATTGTCTTTGCAATCTTTGTCTGTGTGGGCGGGACAATTAAAAGAGCCGTCAGGCGGCTAACCCGCCACCACCACCAAGCACGAAATTTGGGGCTGGTGTTAGGACGGTTGGCGCAGGGTACGATCGTTCTAGTTGGCCTGTTTGTTGCTCTTTCGATTGTAATTCCCACATTTAAAGCTGGGGATTTGATTCAATTGCTTGGAATTAGCGGGGTGGCGATTGGTTTTGCCTTTCGCGATATCTTGCAAAACTTCTTAGCCGGTATCCTAATTCTGTTAACTGAACCGTTCCGAATCGATGACCAAATTGTGTTTAAAAACTTTGAGGGAACGGTAGAAAATATTGAGACCCGCGCTACAACAATCCGAACCTATGATGGTCGCCGGATTGTCATTCCCAATGCCGAATTGTTTACGAATTCGGTGACAGTGAATACTGCTTTCGATAAACGCCGCACGGAATACGATTTTAGTATTGGTTACGGCGACGATATTGACCGCGCCAAGCAGTTAATGCTGGAAGCATTGTACAGCATAAAGGAGGTGTTGAAAGATCCTGCACCCGATGTGCTGGTGGTTGAGCTAGCAGAAAGTACCGTCAATATTCGCGTTCGGTGGTGGATTGCTCCGCCCCGCCGAATTGACGATATGCGATCGCGCGACAAGGTAATTTGTGCTATCAAACAAAAGCTCGTGGAAAACGGCATCGATTTGCCTTATCCCACGCGACAAATTTTGTTTCACGACCAAACCGAAGAAACCGACGGCGATCGCTCCCTGCAGCGCGAAGGATGGCCCGCAGGCAAAAGTAAAGTTCCGAAACCTCGCCCTATTGGCGGATCTGTGGGAAAAGTGGCTCAAGGGCGATCGCAACAAGACGACAACGGAAAATCTTAACAGCATCACCAGTCATGAAAAATATGGCGTTGCTAAATACAGGTATGAATTCAAGATTTCCCAATGGCTATAGGCACTCGTAGGGTGAGTTTTGTAACATCAAGTGAAAAGGTGATTTATACCGCGAATCAGCAAAGCCACAAATTGGTTGTTTGAGGCAAGCGATCTCAAAGTCTATCCAACCGCCGGCTGTGGAGCAATCGCTACAGAATTAAAATCAAGCAATTAGTGAACAGCAGGTGCTTTGGCTCCAGCGCCTCCCTTGCCGAGAAACAGCAGCAATGGCAGCGAGCAGAGAAAGACTATGCCGACAAAGCGAAAAATGTCTGCGTAGGATAGAACGGCTGCCTGCGTATTGACTAATTGGGAGAGCGAGGCAAGGGCTTGTTGTTGGGCAGTTGCGGCATCAAAACCGCGACTCTGAAACAAACCAGTGAGTGCACTGAGCCGCTCAGTTGTTTCTGGATCGTAAGGCGTTAACTTTGCCAACAAAATGGCTCGATGAAAAGCCTCTCGTTGAGCCAGTAATGAAGTCAGAATGGCAATACCAATACTACCGCCTAGCTGACGAGTCAAGTTATAAAAGCCAGATCCAGCCGATACATCTTCTTTGGGGATGGAACCCAATGTTGCCAAACTCAGGGGCAGGAACATCAAAACCGTAGTTGCACCGCGCCAGATTAAGGGCCAAAACAAATCATCAGTTCCGGTTTGGGGCGTGATTTTTGCCAGATCGAACATGACGGCTGCCGTTCCACCGGCTCCCAGCGCAATTAAAATGCGGGCATCCACCTTAGTCGAAATTTTGCCCAGTAAAACCATGACGATCGCGGAGGCTAAAGCTCCAGGAGCGAGTAGAAATCCGGTTTGCGTTGCCGAAAAGTGCAGCACGCCTTGAGCAAACAGCGGTACAGCAAACAAGGCTCCGTACAACCCCATGCCCAAAATACCAGAGTAAAGACTACCGGCTGCCAGGGATTTATGCCGCAGAACCCGCAAGTCAACTGCTGGTGCTTTTGTGGTGAGTTCTCGCCAGACGAACAGAAACAGCCCCATCACCGCCACAAACGCCAGGAACGTAATGAAACCGGATTCAAACCAGTTTTCTTTTTCCCCTTCTTCCAAAAATCCTTGCAAACTACCTACCGCAATACACAGCAGTACAATTCCTGTCCAGTCCACTTTCTGCTGGCTCCGTCCGTGTTGTTTCGAGTCTGGTCGGAGGAACACGATCGCCATGATGACAGCCACAATGCCGACGGGCAAATTGATAAAGAAAATCCAGCGCCAACCTAATGTATCGGTCAGATAGCCGCCTAGGGTGGGACCAACAGCCGGACCTGCAATCACCCCAACTCCAAACACCGCCTGCGCTAACCCCTGTTCTGCAGGGGGAAAAGTTTCAAACAGAATCGCTTGCGCTTTTGCCAACAATCCGCCTCCGCAGAAGCCTTGAAGAATTCGAGCTACCACCAGCACCGGCAGGTTGATGGATAGACCGCATAACATCGAGGCGGCTGTGAACCCGATCGTGGAAAAGACAAAGTAGGTTTTCTTGCCGAAGAAGTCCCCCAACCAAGCAGAGAGCGGAATCATTACAACGTTGGCGATCGCGTAACCCGTTACGACCCAAGCAATTTCGGTCACGGTTGCGTCTAATGTCGCCTGCATATCTGTTAAAGCAACGTTCACAATGCTGGTATCAATGACTTCTAGAATGGCTCCCAGAGCAGCCGTCAGGGCGATCGCCCACTTGAGCGGTCCCTGCACGTACCCGGCTGCATCAGAGGCAGATTGTTTCAAATTTTTTAATGGTTTTTCTCGCTTTTGTTGAGCGTTTTGTCGAGCGTTTTGCTGGTCTTGAAGCTCAGACTCTTCCAAATCAATAGAATCCGGTTCAGTTGCATGACTCTGTATTTGAGGGCGTTCCATCTTTAGTCTCTATTTCTGCGATCGCTCACGGCAGGTGCTTCGCACCACCGCAAAGGGTTAGGGTGCTTCAATCGGAAAATGCCAAATTCATACGAAAATTGTCAGGAGTCTTCATTCTGGAGACGGAGTACGACTTACAGAAGACGCTGCTGTGCTGACTCCTCGCACAAATAAATCCACGCACGCTTCGATGTATTGCTTACGGCTGTAGCCCCGGTTTACTTGAGAAACATGGCGGCGAATCATACCAGACAGCAGCATTCCAGTCAATTGATCCGCTGCCAGCGGCAGGTCAATATTCGGACGAATACTGCCGCGTTCAACACAGGTTTGTAGGTAGGAAATTAGTTTTTCACGCAGCGGTAAAAATGATTGCTGAAGCACCTCCAGTGCTTCTGTCGGATGCCGGTGAGCTTCACCAATAAACATCCGACATAGAGCTTCGTACTCCTCCAGCATGTCGTCGTGGAGCTTTGCATAATGCAGGAGATCGCGGCGCAGGTCATAAGTCCATTCGTCTTGATGCGCCAACGCCTCCGTCCGCAATGCTGTGATGTGGCGGGCAACCGCACTCAACACTTGCTCTTTACTCTGAAAGCGGCGAAACAAAGTAACTTCACTCACATCTGCAACACGAGCAATTTCACGAGTTGTCGCTCCAACGTAGCCTTCTGTAGAGAAAACTTCGATCGCGGCTTTCAACAGGCGATCGCGGGTTTCTGCTGCACTTCGATTCGTTCTACTCATCTCAATTAATGTAAGCACTAACTTACATATTCTAGATCGCCAAAGGGGTGTACTTCAGCAGAAAGACGGATTTTTGAGACACAGGAGGGTGGGATTTACGCTGATATAGCCTTTTTCAGAAAGATAAGGTACTCTCGCGCATAGGGCATAGGGCATAGGGCATAGGGCATAGGGCATAGGGCATAGGGCATACCTCACTTTTTTGAGAACCGCTATATAGCGGGAAACTAGGAAAAATCCGCGTTGCTGAATCAAGGTATGAATCATGCCGGAACGGGAACATCCTGAAATTTTAGGTAATGTATTAATAATTTAGGCGTTGCTGATTCGCGGTATGAATCACCTTTTCGCTTGATGTTACAAAACTCACCCTACGAGTGCCTATAGCCATTGGGAAATCGTAAATTCATACCTGTATTCAGCAACGCTGAGAAAACTTTGGGGTTCGCTGCACTGCGATCTCGTCGTGCCACCGGAATTTATATTAATCACCGAGCGATCGAAGGAGTAACAAACCAGGATTGATATGATGCCTAATTTTCAAGCAAAAACCACAGTCCGATTGCCGTAAACTAAAACACGATTTTGTAAATGATATCGCACGGCTCTTGCTAACACAACTCTTTCTAAATCTTTACCTTTGCGAACCATATCGGACACTTCATCGCGGTGACTGACGCGCACAACATCTTGTTCGATAATCGGGCCCGCATCTAAATCGGGTGTAACGTAGTGGGCTGTTGCACCGATAATTTTTACCCCTCTTTCATAAGCCCTTTCGTAGGGATTTGCACCCACAAACGCGGGCAAAAATGAATGGTGAATATTAATCACATTGGGAAATTTTCTGATAAAGTCTTGACTCAAAATTTGCATATATTTAGCCAAAACTACTAAATCAATATTATCTTTTTTAAGAAGTTCTAACTGTTGCGCTTCTTGAATAGCTTTATTGTCTTTAGTAATGGGAATATACTCAAAGTCGATACCGTATTGTGCGGCAATGGGCTTTAAATTCTCATGGTTGCTGATAATTAGGGGGATTTCACCTCTGATTTCTTGCGATCGCTGTCGCCAAATCAAGTCTAACAAACAGTGATCTTGACGGCTTACCCAGATTGCGATGCGTCGAGTTTGATGGGAGAAATGCAATTGCCAATTGGCTTGTAAGTCCTTGGCTATTTCACTAAAAGCAGGTGTGATTTGTTCGGTGGTTAAGTCAAAATCATCTAATTGCCATTCTAGCCTGCTCAGAAACAATCCCGCAGTAAAATCTGTATGGTGATCCGCGTGGATGATATTGCCGTTGTGGGAGGCGATAAAATTGGCAAGTAAGGCGACGAGTCCTTTGCGATCGGGACAGGCAATTAACAGGGTTGCAGTAGGCTTGGTCATTGTATAATCGCTAAAGTTTTATTGACGCTCCGCACCATACAAGCTCTTTGAAGTTATTCTATAGGGTGTACGCTACGCAGCTTACTGTTACTCGAACTACCGCCGTTTGGTAATCAGGAATTTAAAATACTGCTTGCTGCGAAGATTTGTTGTGCGGTTAACTGCAAGTCTGGGAATAGTGAAGAAATTAGTCGATCGCTCTTTTGAAACAACTGTTTTTGATACTCATCTTCTCGCAGCATACAAATCGTAATTGTCGGCTGTTTGGATTTGCCAATATATTCTCTGCCGCCAATGCCCAGATAATCCACAATCCAATACTCAGGCACTCCCAGCAGTGCGTAATCTTCAACTTTGCGGGCGTAGTCGTTCTGCCAATTGTTGCTGACGACTTCAGCGATTAGTTTAATTGAGTTTCCCGATGTAATTACAGGTTCTTGTTGCCACAAAGGTTCATTAATTAGTTGAGTTCGATCTACTACAAGTACGTCGGGGCGAAACGCTGTTGCTGTTCCTAATAATTTGATGAGACAGCGAGGGGGAATAAAGTAGGGTAGCTCCAAACGATCGATTTCTACATTGAGTTTTCGCCCGAGGAAGGCGGATACTTGTTCGTGCGGCCCCGTTGGTTCCATTTCGGTTAATTCACCATCGATTAGTTCGTAACGCTCGCTGTCGCCAAAGTGGGCAATAAATTCATCAACACTTAGAAGTTTGGCAGGTGATTGAACCATTCTGTTTGCTCCTGGTGATGAATTAAGAATTTTTTTAACGAACCGCAGAGGACGCAGAGGACGCAGAGGAAGAGAAGAGAGAGAAGATGACAAAGAGTTTTCATATTTCCCTGTTCCCTCTTCCTTCTTTTAAAATCCCATCGCCCCAGCTACTGCATCCAAACTCGGAGCAATGCCGCTTTTAAATTGATTGTTGCTGTGATTAATTGCGGTATCCGGGTCTTTCAAACCGTTACCAGTCAGCACGCAAACCACCGTCGCCCCCGTCGGAACTTGGTCTTTTACCTTCAGCAAACCGGCCACAGAAGCTGCACTTGCCGGTTCGCAGAAAATTCCTTCCTGCGATGCTAACAAGCGGTAAGCGTCCAGAATTTCGGCGTCGGTGACTGCGGCAAAACTGCCGCGGCTGGCTTCGGAAGCTGCGATCGCCTGTTTCCAGCTAGCGGGGTTCCCAATCCGAATCGCCGTCGCCAGGGTGTCTGGGTTCGCCACAGGCTCTCCAGTTACCAACGGTGCAGCCCCGGCGGCTTGAAATCCCATCATCTGCGGCAATCGCGAACATTTTTTGGCTTGATGGTATTGACAAAAACCCATCCAGTATGCTGTGATGTTTCCCGCATTTCCCACGGGAATGCACAGCCAGTCGGGGGCGTCGCCCAAGGCGTCCACCACTTCAAAAGCTCCGGTTTTCTGACCTTCCAAGCGGTAAGGATTGACGGAGTTGACCAATGTCACCGGATAATTGACAGCCATTTCGCGGACAATTTCTAAAGCTCGATCGAAATTTCCCCCAATCGAAATTACTTCCGCACCGTAAAGCAAAGCTTGCGCCAGCTTGCCCAAAGCCACGTAACCTTCGGGAATCAACACGAAAGCTCGCATTCCCCCGCGTCTGGCGTAGGCGGCCGCCGATGCCGAAGTATTGCCGGTACTGGCGCAAATTACAGCTTCGGCACCAGATTCCTTGGCCTTGGAAATCGCCATTGTCATTCCCCGGTCTTTGAAACTACCCGTGGGGTTGAGGCCGTCGTATTTCACCAAGACGCGCACGTCTCGACCGATAACAGAGGCGATCGCAGGTGCTGGAATTAGGGGAGTATTGCCTTCTTGGAGGGTCACTACAGGCGTGGTTTCCGTGACCGGCAGGTAGGGGCGATAAGCTTCGATCAAGCCGGGCCAGCCGTAGCGTTTCGGCTCGGCGGCGCGGGCAGCGGAGTTAGCAGCAGAGTCAGTAGCAGGTAGAATCAGGGTCACGATGTCAATGGTTTTAGGCAATGGCTAAGGAATTTACACTAATTTTAGCTCGATCGGTTAATTTGATGTTTAATACGATCGGTTCAGGTTAAAGTAACTTAATGGTGTGAATGTGTAGATATGTCTACCCAATTACTAATGTCAAATAATTCATCCACTCTTTCCCGGCCTCAAGTCACCGCGAGCAATCCCGAAATGGCTAGTTCTTCTACCCTATCGACCAGTTTTGCCCGCAAAGTAGATTCGGTGAAGTGCCCCTACCAAGCCGATCAGCAAGTTAAGTTCCTGCACTTGCAAGCAGAAATCGAATCCTTGCTGCTGGAAGTGCAAAGCCTCAAACAGCAACGGTCGCTCGCTGGCTTGCCGGCTCTAGATCCGATTTCTGGCAGCAACAGCAATTAGCAGACAACAGTCGCTAATGCTAACTGTGCTGCCCCTGTGTTATAAAAACAAAGGTTTTGCTACCCGCAGTGTTTTTTGCCGAAAGTGCCAGAAATTCCTAACTGCGGATAGCGATCGCTACCATTTGCTAAAACGCGCTTGCCTAGTGCTCAACTCGTATGCCGCAAGCTGGCAACGAGCTGAGATTTTACTGCGCTTTTTTATGCGCTAATTTTGTTAAGCCATCCTCATGGCATACGGAGAATCGAAATCAGTTTATGACAGCATCGATCGAAAAACCACTAAATTTGACATCCGCAAGTGACACTTCCAACCTGCGCCTCAAAGATATTCTCAAAACCCTGCCGCGGGAAGTATTCGTCAAAAACCCCCGCAAAGCTTGGACAAAAGTAATCGTCAACGTTCTTTTAGTTGCTGTCGGTTACTGGGGCATAGCAGTGTCTCCTTGGTTTCTACTACCTCTAATGTGGATTTTCACAGGAACCGGATTAACCGGTTTTTTTGTGATCGGCCACGACTGCGGCCACCGGTCATTTGCTAACCGCCGCTGGGTAAACGATTTAGTCGGACATATTGCATTTCTGCCGTTAATTTACCCGTTTCACGCATGGCGGCACGGCCACAATTACCACCACAAGCACACCAATAAACTTGGTGAGGATAATGCTTGGCACCCGATGACAGCAGCAGACTACACTGGCGCGCCCAAGGCTTTACAAATAGCTTATAGTTTAATATTTGGTCCGATGTGGTGGATCGGCTCGATCGCCCACTGGGCAAAAGTACACTTTATGTGGTGGCGGTTCAAAGGTCAACAGAAACAAGAACAAGTGCGGTTTTCAGTTTTTGTCGTTTTAATCGGTGCTGCGATCGGATTTCCGCTTTTAATAGCAACCACAGGCATTTGGGGATTTGTCAAATTTTGGTTGATGCCCTGGCTGGTTTACCATTTCTGGATGAGCACTTTTACGATCGTCCACCACACAGCACCTGATATTTCTTTTAAAGAACCCGAAGAATGGAACGAAGCCCAAGCGCAACTATCGGGAACAGTTCACTGCGATTATCCCCGCTGGGTAGAGTTTCTGTGCCACGACATTAACGTGCACGTTCCCCACCACCTTTCAACTGCTATTCCCTGGTACAATTTGCGCCTCGCCCACAGCAGCTTAAAGGAAAATTGGCAAGATCATCTCTACGAAACAGAATTTTCTTGGTCTTTAATGAAGCGGATTGCCGACAACTGTCACCTGTACAATCCCGCTGGCGGCTATCAGACATTGCAGGAATTTAACGCTAAAACAAAGTAGTTTAGAAACGCGATAAATGCCATAAAAACCCGGTTGTGTTTGACAAACCGGGTTTTTCGATATTACAATCCCTAGCCTTTGTCAGGGCAAGAATGCGTACCCTACTGTCAATATCGCAATCCGTACCATGATTAAATCAGTCATTCCAAATCTAAAATCTAAAATCTAAAATCTAAAATCGAATGACTTTCAATCCCAATAACTGTCGCAACGAAAGCGAAGTAGAAAGCAAACTCATTGTCAGCTATCTCCTGCCAAAGTTAGGCTATACGCCCGACACTTGGCACCAAGAAATAGCATTTGGGAATATTCGTCTAGACTTCCTCTCATTTGCGACCCAAGTTATCCCCATAGTTCTCGATGCAGACTCGCCCATGAGTTTAGTCATGGAGGCAAAACATCCGAAGGAAAATTTAGACCGTCACCGGCGGAAACTCAAGCGTTACTTAACAAGTTTAAGCATCCGCTACGGACTCATAACTAACGGTAAAGAAATTAGAATATACGCAAGAGTCAGCGATGATATTCAGCTAGTTTTTCAGTGTGCCGGGCAAGACATTGAAACCAGAATTGATGAAATTATAACTTTAATTGGCAGAAATAGTTTAAAATCTGTAAACAGTCAAGATGGTGTAGAACAGGAAGATACTAAAAATAATTTAGTTAGTCCTGAGTTAATTAGCCAAGTACCTCTACAGCAACACAATCCCGCCACCGCAGAACCCGAGCAAATTCAAAGAACACAACCGGAAAAAACATCTGAAAATAATTCAGTTAATTTTCAACTTACATCAGCTTTAATTGTTTCAAAAATTAGTAAAAAAAACATGAAAATCATTGCTGTTTACCATAACAAAGGTGGCGTTGGCAAAACTACAACAGTAGTCAATTTAGCCGCAGCGCTGAGCAAGGAAGGTAACAGAGTATTAGTCATAGACTTAGACAGTCAGGCTAATACAACCTTTGCGACTGGTTTAGTAAAATTTGAAGATGAAGAACAAGACGATTTGAAAGATTGCAACATTCTTCAAGTTTTGCAATCAGAAGATTTTTACTCGATCGCCGAAGTAACGCGCAAGTCTAATTTTTGCAATCCCGCAATTGATGTGATCCCTTCCCACATCGATTTAATGTACTATGAAACGGAACTCAATCAACTAGATTACAGTCGCATGATTTTAATTCAAAAACTAGCAGAAGTCCAAGATAAGTACGATATTGTACTGATCGATACGCCGCCATCTTTGAATTTTTATGCGAGAGTTGCCCTGATTGCTGCGGATTATTTAATTATTCCTTCTGACTTAAAACCTTTTGCCAATCAAGGACTGATTAATGTCAAGGATTTTATTAAAAAAGTTAATGGATTCAAAAAACAAATTGGCAAGAAACCTCTAGAAGTTTTAGGCGTTCTCCCTTGCAAAATCTCCACAAATACTAAATTTATACAGTACAGTTTGCCCAAGCGGAGGGAAGCAATTCCCAAACGCTACGGCTTTGAAATCATGGACAGCGTAATTTACGAAAGAGATGATTTGGCCAAGTGTGCAGAACAAATTCAAATCGTGGGAGATATGGAAATTGCCGATCCGATTTCGGTGCTGGACTTTAAGCCAGATTCCATCGCTTCCCAAGAATTTGAAATGCTTGCAATCGAAGTTTTGGAAAAAACAGGTAAAAACTAATGAAAAAATTATTTCCGTCACTGGTTGCAGTTAAAAAAATTACATCTGCCGTTCCCAGTTCCAATTTTGCAGAGCCTGATTTAGAGAAATTAGCCAGACTTATTTTAGAATTAGGAGGATTGATTAATCCGATAATTGTCCGCCGCAACGGTATGGATGCTTACGAGATAGTAGACGGAGATTTTGAATACTACGCGGCGGCGAGAGCAAAGGAAATAGAACCTCTTAAAGGCGAGACAATCGGAGCATTCATCCTGGAAGAAGAAAATGAAGAACTTCTCCTCGAACAACTTGAAATTCTCAGAAAAACCGCAATCACTGAGAATTTAGTTGAGAACCCAGAAACCGGGTTTTTGTACGAAAATACTTCGTCGCAGCCCGCAGATTCAATAACAAAGCCGGTTTCTGTGGTCGAAGTCCTTAATTCCTGTGAAAATGAAACTCCCAAAGATTCATCTAGTTTAGAACAGCGACTAACAAATATTGAAGCCCAGTTTGCAATTCAAATCAATGAATTAAAAGCCGAGTACGCCCGCGAACAAAAAGTTTTAGCGCAGAGTATACAAGAACTTGAAAACCGAATCTTACAACAAGTACCTCTGTTAGTTGAAGCTGGGATAGCAAACAGAATTAATGACTTGAAATCAGAGTCGCCACCCGCAAAACAAGCGGTGGTAGAGAGGATACCAGAAGTTGAAAACGTAGGTTCCGAATCAATGTCGCTGTTGGAAGCACTCAATACTTTAGATAAAAATCAACTGTCGGCTAATTTGAAAGATGCTGGCTTGAAGCTTCCAGTAATCCAAATAATACTCAAAGAGCGAGATGCGCGGCCGTTTGTCTCATTTGCCAATGTGGTGGAACGTATTAAAGGGTTAACCGACAAAACCATGATTAAAATAATTGACAAGTGGCAAAAATACTCATAACTCGCAACGCCAGCCCGTTAGCGAAGCCCTCGAAGAGGATCGCCCTGACGCCAAAATAAGTAAAGATGAGTAAAGCAGTGGATCGTTGGTGTCCCGCAGGCAGTTAAACTCATCACAGTCGCTTTTTTTAGGAATTGCAGTAACTTTTGCCGTAGCACGGGCGAGGGCGGGACGCCATCGCCCGGGCTGTCACCGCAGGGTCAGCCGCACAGGTACAGCAGCAAGGCGATATCTCCCCCAGATAACCGAGTTCGATCGCAGACTCGGAAGACTCAGGGCAAGAAACCCTTTAACTTACCACAGTCTGGGTAAGGTGTTTGTCTCGCACCTTACAATTAGAGTTCTTGGGTTAGTCCTGCATCCGTTAAAACGCAGGCTGTAAAGTGCAAACATACATAAATACCCAAACATCAGATTTTCATGACAAAAGGGGACTTGTAAGAAGATGGATCGATCGTCCGATCAAAACCGAATAGTTGAATATTTGCGGATTAAGCCAATTAGTCACAGTCAGATTTACACTTCCCAAATAGCAGTACCAGAGTCTCAGCGGGGCGCAATTCCCCGCGAACGCCGCGAAGCTCTCAGGAGAAGTCTCATCGAGCAAGGCAGCAACTTGATTCCTTTAATTGTCCGCCGCACCGAAGCTTACAGCAACGAAGAAGAATATGAAGTTGTCTGCGGCTCAGATTGGTATATTGTTGCTAAAGAACTCGGCATCGAGCAAATGTGGGCGTGGGTATTTGAAATGACCGACGAGGAGGTAGCTGTTGCTCGAGCAGAAATGGAAGATTTAGCTCAGCAACCAACTCACAAAACTGCACAAATTGAGACTCTACTGGAACAATTTGAGCTATCATTTCAAAAAAAGGTAGATAGTCTAACAAAACAAATAGAACAATCTGTAAAAAAAAATGAAGACCTGCTAAAAAAGCACGTAAAAGCTCTAACAGAGCAGAACTTTGAGCGGAACCAAATAGAACAGATTAAGCATTTGCTCGAACAACTGGAAAAAGCATTTCATGAAAAGGTAGATAAAATGGCTAAAAAAATTGAACAATCGAGCAGCAACCGTCCGCCAACATCGGCTGTTAATTCTGAGGTAAATCTTGAAGGTGCTTTGAGACAGTTGGATGAACTAGAAAAATTGCTGTCAAGAAAACTAGAACGCACAGTCCAAACAATTAATCAGTTTGTTTCCGACGCCATTGAAGACGTAGAAAATGACTTGAAAAATCAAATTGCAACGCTCCGCTGCCAACTGGGATCTGCAGCGACGCACTCAGAAATACAGCCCGAGGCACAACCTAAAACGCCGTCAAAAACGCAGCCCAAGAAGCAGTCGAAAACACAGCAGAAACCTCAGCTACCGCAGTTGCAGTTGGAGTTGCCGTTTCCGTCCCCAGAGGAAGACTACGAAAGTCTTTCGCTGAGACGGTTGAAGGCGATCGGCAAAGACAGGAAAGTGCGGGGCTACGCGCGCATGAAACGACCGGAAATTCTGGCTGCTCTCAGACAAACTGACGGTTAATAAAACGATAATTCCTAATAGTTAAAGACTAATTATATCGAGTCCGGTAGCATCGTCAGGCGTAAAATCGAGTCAACAGTCAACAATCACCGATGCTGCAACCGGACTCGATCAAATTCATCTGCGTTAATCTGTATTTATCTGCCCTCATCTGCGGTGAAAAAAAGAGAATGTGTTAACCGCAGATGACAATGGATTCACGCTGATTCACGCAGATGAATATCAGAGAGAGATGAATAATTGCGATGCTAGATTTGATATGGTTCGGTATGCGATCGCGTGTTTCGGCAAAAAGTGCGATCGGGCTTTCAGAATAGTCCTCGGCACAGATATGAAAACCTTGCTAAAATAGACACACAACCTCTTACTCCTCACCCAGCAGCCATGTCCGCAACCGCAGAATTAGCTACTACCCAAGAGATACCAGAACAAGAGATACCGGAAAATGTTATCTTTCCTTCAGGCGATTTATACAGTGACGAACCTCCCGTGGAAACAGAACTGCATCTCCGACAAATAATCCTACTCCTCAACTGTCTAGAATGGCTGTGGCGAGATAGAAATGATTTCTATGCTGCTGGAAACCTCACCATTTATTACAGTCCCAAGCAACTTAAATCGAAAGACTTCCGAGGTCCAGACTTTTTTGTGGTACTCGGAACTGAACGCAAAACTCGGAAAAGCTGGGTAGTTTGGGATGAAGAGGGCAAGTACCCCAATATTATCGTAGAAATCCTGTCTCCTAAAACAGCGGATATAGACAAAAACTTTAAGAAACAACTCTATCAAGATACTTTTCGCACTCACGACTACTTTTGGTTTGACCCAGAAACTTTAGAATTAGCTGGGTTTCATTTAGTTGACGGGGAATATGAAGCAATCGCACCGAACGAATCCGGGCATTTGCGGAGTCAACAACTCGATTTGAGTTTGGGAATTTGTGGGGGAAAATTGCGTTTCTTTACTGCTGAAGGAGAGCTTGTCCCTACTTCAGAAGAGGTTGCAGAAAGGGAGACTCAACGAGCCGGACAAGAAGCTCAACGAGCCGGACAAGAAGCTCAACGGGCCGATCGCCTGGCCGCGAAGCTGCGAGAATTAAACATAGATCCCGATACAATTTAGCGATCGCCCTTTCATTTCCTGTATTGTAAGCTGGTTTAGGCGATCGCATATCCCGTATGCTGCCGAACGTGATACGGATGAAACCCTTGAAACCCTAAAACTATCATATCTTTAGGCACTCCTAATTCTACCAGTTCAGGGGTAATTCCCGTTTCTATACCATCGTGTTGAATCCAGATTTTGCCGTCGATAATTTCCACATGGACGATACAATCGTGAATTCTTTGAGGTCCTTGCCAGCCTTCGTGCATCAATAAAAAATTGTTTTGTTCGCGGTCAACAATAACGCTGCTTTTAATCTCTCCGTATTGGTACGGAATCTGGGCATAACTCTCTAAGATTTTCTGAATAAATCCGCGATATTCATCTAGTCTATCTATCTGACAATTGTTTCCTTTAACGAATCAAAAACTATTAATTTAAATCTATTTTTTCTTCTAACAAAAGCTGCCCGATAGGTTCCGAAAAAATTTGTGCATAAACTTCTGCACGGATTGCCAGATATATTATCCGTTCAGGTTCCGAAAGCTCTATGATATCTTCGTAAACAATATACTGTCCAACAGCTTCTTCTAAGTCATTAACTGGTGAACCACTCACGAAACTTTTTACTTTTACAGCAATTTTGCGACCTTGCTTTTCGGCAGCAAATAGTTTTTCTGCACCCAAATCGACGTTGAGAGTGCGTTTGCCAATTTTTAAGAGTAGCGGATCGTTTGTTATCGTCCACCCGTCTTTTTCTAGCGCTGTTCGGACAGTATTGTGGTAGATGTCTTTTGCTGGCATATTTTAATATCAACCATCAAATCTCACCCTAATTATAGAATAACACAAGACTTTTGAAAACTGAGAGTTAATCAATTCAAACTACTTATTGCCGCGTGTATCGGTGCTTCACCCCAATCGGAAAATACTCCGCATTACCCGTCTCCGTTAATGTCACCACAGGTAACTGATATTCTGGCGGCACGTAATTAGCAAATTCGCTGTTTAGCCGCCGCAATTGCGCGAGAATTGAAGATGCGATCGCCTGTTTCATCTCCTCGTCGCCCTCCACCCCCGCTGCTAATTCCACAACCACCGATAAAAACCGATTTCGATCGGCATCTTCCTTGACTTGCAGCACAAATTTTCCCGTCACCCATTCCCGAATGGTGGGAACTTCTAAACCTACGGTGACGTTTTCCGGGTAAATGTTAGCACCGAAGTAAGAAACGGTAAAGTGCGATCGCCCGAATACATAGACAAAGGGCAAGCAGCGAATTCCTCTGGGGAAATCAGAAACTTTCATACCTGCTGCTTGCTGCAAATGTGCCACAGGGTTAAATCCCCATTCTGCCAAAAAATTGAGCATGGCTTCGTAACAAATTAAACCGCCGTTATCGGAGATGTGATAGCGTATTAGCGGGATGCCGTTGTCCCCAGAAAATAACAGCGTGCCGTCATTATTCACTTCAAAAAAGCGGCTTTTCGGATCGTACTGTACCAGCGTTGGCAACCGCGATTCCCCGAATAAATTGCGGGAAGCTTCGGGATTGTTTGCTAAAAAGCGGCGGATGCAAATACTCAGCGGTGTTTCGTTGCCCAAAACGCCCGCGTCGGCAGTACCGTAAAGGCTCGCAGAGTTGTAATATAGGTTGTCAGAATTAGTGCGATCGCTCACCAAACTCCGCCATTCTTCGCTAAACACTTCCCCGGCAAACACCATCTTAATTCGATATTTTTGCCACTCCACACCCCCAGCAATTCCGCTATCAATCACATCTTTGATAAACGGCGGATATCCCAACAATACTACTTGCTCGAAATGCTCCCCAAGTTCCTGCACAACTCGCAATATTTCAGTCTTATTATTCCCAGGCGTCGCAACTGTAACGGGATAACCCTTACTCGCCAGATAGCGGCAGCAATTTGCCGTGTACATTCCCCCAACCCAAGTTCCCAACGCAAAGCAAATCACAGCTAAAGTTGAGCGATTGTCGGCGTAAAAACTGTCGTGAAATATTTGTTCAAAACGAGCGGCTATTTGCAACTCGTCGCTGATAAAACGCGGCCAAAATGTCGGCTTTCCTGTCGAACCAGATGAAACAGCAATGAAATCGCAAGTTTCTAATTTGCCCTGGTAGCACAACTGAGGTAGCGGGTGACAGCGTAAATAATTCTCTTTGGTAATTAGCGGCAATTTTTGGAAGTCTTCAAAGGTTTGAATTGAGGCGGGATCGATCTTGAGTTCAGCTAGGAAAGTCTGGTAAGCTGGTACTGTGGCAGCGACTTTTTGAAAAAGCGCGATCGCCCCGGCTTCGGCAACTCGATTCTGCTGGTGTTGCAATCGTTCCTCAAGCGGCGCCCTCAAAAACTCTTCAAACGCCCCAATTGCTCGCTGACGCTGTTCTGGCTGCATGATTTGCTCCTTAAAATGGGTATTTTGCACCTCGATCGCTCAAGAGTCAATTAGTAGCGCGGCGCGACCGGATGGCACATTGGGCTGGACAGTGACAACTCCTAAACCAACTGAGTACAGTATGGTTTAGGCTTCTCAGCGACTCCTGCTATGGCATAGGACATTAACTGAGCTTTAAGAACGGGTTGCCCCACCGCTCTATTTTTGACAACAATTGCGGCATTATGATCGCGGTCTAGACTACACCCACAATAAGGGCAGTCATGCCAACGAATATGCAGCTTTTTTGGTACTTTCTCACCGCAATTAGAGCAATCTTGTGAAGTATTATTGGCGCTTACTGGGACAACCAACAAACCAGCATTTACGGCTTTGTTTGTTAATATCGACAGAAAGCTTGACCACCCAGCATCCAACACAGACTTAGCTAATCTTGTACGAGCTAGACCTTTAATATTTAAATCCTCGTGCACGATTACGTCATATTTTGATAGTAGCCACTTAGCTGTCTTGAAGTGAAAATCTTTGCGCTTATCAGCTACTTTTTTGTGACACTTTCCTAACTGCTTAACTGCCTTCTGCCTCCGGCTACTGCCTTTCTTGCGACGTGACACTCGCTTTTGAATTACCCGTAAGCGTTTTTGTTCTTTACGGTAATATTGGGGAATAGCGACTGTTTCGCCCTCAGAGGTTGTCAAAAACTCCTTCAGCCCTACGTCAATACCTGTTATCGAACGAGGATTGAAATCTGGCTTAATCTCTGGAACTGTTTTGTCTTCGAGGGAGAGCGTAAGGTAATAACCATCAGCTTTCTTGGTGACAGATGCGATTTTGATTTTGAACCCATCAGGGATAGGGCGATGCAAGACAACTTTAACTTTCCCAAACATCGGCAAGTTAATCAAGTTGCCCTGTAAGCATCCCTCTTTCATTTGTGGATACGTAAAGGTGCGATAGCGATTCCGAGCCTTAAAACGAGGTTTACCGCTACGTTTCCCGTTGCTGTCACCTTTCAAGAAACGGTCAAACGTTATCTTAACCCGCTTAACTACATCTTGAAGGACTTGCGAATATATCTCGCTATACCAAGGATGCGTTTTTTTGAGTTGAGGTAACGTTTTCTTTTGCGAGTAATAATCAGGATTGTCTCGCAGTTCAGGTAGGTAGCAGACAAGAGAGCAAGCGTTAACAGGAGAACGATTTTGTTCGTACCACTTAAATCTGTCAGCCAAAAGATAATTGTACTGAGCGCATAGCATGGATAGCCATCTGTCTAGCTCAATGACCTGTTGTTTTGTGGGACGTAGTTTGTACTGGTAAGCCGTTCTCATGGTTGCACTCCTTGAATGTCAAATTAACATTATTGTGTTCGCATCGACAACACGACATGAAAAATAAAAACCTGCATATCCGATTATCGGAGAAACGACTCAATAAACTGAAAGCACTTGCCGAAGGAAGAGAAAAAACCATAACCCAGATGGTAGAGGCATGGATTGATCGACTGTCCCCTACATTTACTGACTGACTCGCTTTCCCTGGGTCAGTCGCGCATTCATCCCACACTGATTTATTGGGGGTACTCGGCTACGCCTCGATAAATCCCCCTCTAAATTCAGTGTGGGATGAATGCTGTTTAAGCTAAAAATTTGAACACACTTTGAGGTCGATCGAAAATATGGCGCAGTAGATAAACTTCCATATCACAAAACCGCTGTTTTGACAATAACCGCCGGGGATAGCCAAGCTGCCGATCGACTAATAAACACCGACACACTATGTCAAGATTAATTCAGCGATCGCCCAAAACTCCCAGTCTCAGTCAAGCGTGAAAATCCGACGCAGCAAGTTCCAATGAACAATCCCATCTACCCCGGCATAACTCTCAACAACCACTACCGCATCGTCCGCGAATTGGGACACGGAGGCTTCGGACGCACCTACCTCGCTGAAGATGCCCACCGATTTAACGAACCCTGCGTTTTAAAAGAATTTGCGCCCCAAGTACATGGAAGTTACGCTTTACAAAAATCCGAGGAACTGTTCGAGCGGGAAGCGGGAGTGCTCTACAAGCTGCAACACAATCAAATCCCGCGCTTCCGCGAACTCTTCCGCGTCAGTATCAGCGATCGAGGCTACCTATTTCTCGTCCAAGACTACGTACCCGGTCAAACTTACCGCTTTTTGCTCGACGCCCGCAAGCGTCAGGGTTTGCGGTTCATAGAGGCAGAAATCAATCAACTGCTGCTGCAGATTTTGCCCGTGCTCGAATACATTCACTCTTTGGGAGTGATTCACCGCGACATCTCCCCGGACAACCTGATTCTGCGGAGTTCTGACGGGATGCCCGTGCTGATCGACTTTGGCGGAGTCAAACAAGTCGCCGCCACCGTAGAGTCTCTGTTCGCTGAGGCTAACGGCACTCCCGCCCCCGCGACTCGCATCGGCAAGCTCGGCTACGCTCCCGTCGAACAGATGCAGATGGGCATCGTCTCTCCCCACAGCGATTTGTACGCTCTGGCGGCCACGGTTTTGGTGTTGCTGACGGGGAAGGAACCGCATCAGTTGCTTGAGGGCCAGACGCTGAATTGGAACTGGCGGGCGGAATGTTCTCTGTCTCCGAATTTGTCCCTGGTGCTGGATAAAATGCTCGCTCAACAGCCGAGCCAGCGTTACTCCTCGGCTCGCGAGGTAATGCTCGCTCTCTCCGGCAATCCGCCTTTACAGCCGCCTTTGCCGCCAGCCCCGGATTGGGGGCCGACGCAGCCGCCGGATTTCTCGCCTATACCCGTGCCGGCCCCCGCGCCAAAACTGCCTGGAACTCCGGTGCGAGTTGCTGCTATTGGCAATCAGCAAAAGATGCCTGCTTGGAAAATGGTTTTGTTCGTGGTGGCGGTGCTCTTAAGTATGGGGGGAGTTGGCTGGTTTGCGGGCAATTCTTTGTTAAATCTGCAATCGAAAGTGCAGAAAATTCCCCAGAATCCGAGCCCGAAGCAGCAGCAAGAAGATGCTTTGCAAGATCGCTTTGTCAAGCTCAAAATTGACGATCGATTCTATAACGGTTACGTCAACCTCGTGGACGAGACTTTTTATGCCAAATACCCGGAATTGGGCGGACGATTGTTAAAAGAAGGCGAGGAAGATCGCCAGTGGCGCGAAAGGTGGCAGAAAATCGGCGACGAGTTGCTCGACAAGCTGGAAAATCTCAGCAGCGACGCTAGAGCGCGGTTGGGCAGTTATGACACCGCCGATATCGATCGCTGGAAAACTGAGGTTAACAAGCTGAATTTGAGCAGTCGGGCTTTGTACGATTTGGCTGATGCTAAGTTCTTTTATTGGTTTCCAGAACAGCCGCGCGATCGCAATCTCATCGGTTTGCCGATCGGACAAATTTGGCAAGCAATTACCGCCGACGAACTCCAAGCCTTACAAGCTGGAGCAAATATCGAAAGCGTTGAATTTGACCGCCTATCGAACAGCAAAAGCCTCACAGGCAATCTCAAACCCGGAGAAGGGAAAGCTTACATTGCCAGGTTCGCTCAAAATCAAACTTTGCGCGTGAATTTGCAAGCCCCGCGCAAATCTACCCTACTGTCAATTTATACTCCGGGGCGGACAAAGGGGGCGCGAGCTTTGCTGGAAGATGCAGAGGGGCTTAGTTGGTCTGGATTGCTGGATGATACTGGTTTTTATGAATTTGTGGTAGTTTCTCAAGCATCTGAGCCGATCGCTTACGAGTTGAACCTGACGGCGGAATAACTGCTATTGACGATCGAGCATCCAGGATACAAGCCCCGGCATTCATTCCGAAAGCAGACTCAGGACCCAGAAATAAAAAACCTGTATCCGATCGAGGAACCCCCGAATTTATCCGTGGGGTCGCCTCTAAAATCTAAAATCTAAAATCTAAAATCGCGCAATCGATTGACGCTCTCTATCCACCCGCGCAATAATAAGGTAATACCGATCGGGTAAGTTTTCCTGTTCAAACAAAGAATATGCTGAGATTCGCGATCGTAGCTTTAGTGACTTTGGGATTAGTATTAGTGACTGCACTAGGTTTACATCCGGCCAATGCGACAGTCAGCACTCCCGAATTTTATGCTTGGAACTTTGCCTCTGTAGGCAGTAGCGAGCTGGTTTGTAAAAAGACCGTGGTAGTTCCGCAAGACCTGATAATTCCGTCATCATCAATGCACGCTGTCAGTATCACTTCTGCAATTGTAGATGAAAAGTTTTGCGCGAATTCCACTAAGCCTGTGAATTAAGGCAGCGCATCGTAGGATTTCCGGTTAGAGAACCATAATTAAGTTCTCCGTTAGTCCCTTTGAGATTTGAGATTTACTTCACAGATGAATCTGGGAGATTGAACCTTAATCTAAAATTTTTATCTCTCCACGACTGCTATCTGAAAGCAAGTATCCTTTTTTGGATAAATCAGGACGCTGCGTCCTGATTTATCCATTGATAGAAAACTCTAGTTTTCAGTACAAACACCGACTAATTATGAACAATGAACCGGACATCATATAAGTCATAGCCTGAGTAATTTCCGCCATCGGTGCACTGAAACTGTTGGCTGAATTTTTTTGTGAGAAACGCCGGATATTTTCTAATAAAAGTTTATCAAACGAGTGGGGCACAGCAGTTTTCTGCTCTTTCAAGAGATCGAAATCTTCCCTGTTTGGGCAGTTCTGTGATTGTGACTTAAGAACCGAGGGGAAATATTCAGCCATTTGGCTAATCATTTATTGGCTAATTGGCCCAATTACTAATTCGCTAGTTTCAGTATGCTAGAGTTAGTCAGGTTCAGATATATAGTGCCATCTGTTATCTAAGTATCATGCTCAAAATTTTGGTGATTGAAGACGACGAATTAATCCGGGAAACTCTTCTGCAACTCCTGGAATCTCACAGCTACCGAGTCATTGCGGCCGAAAACGGTCGAGCTGGCGTGCAGATGGCACTTTCGGAGATACCGGATTTAATTTTGTGCGACGTGCAGATGCCGGAACTCGACGGTTATGACGTGTTGCGGACTCTGCGGCAAAATTCGCTAGCTGCTACAATTCCATTTATTTTCCTCACGGCTCAAAGTGACAAAACCGATTTTCGTCGGGGGATGGAATTGGGGGCAGACGATTACTTGACAAAGCCGTTTACCAAGGCTGAATTGCTGGGAGCCATTGCTTCTCGCATCTTGAAACGGCAAACTATTACTCAACCGCTGACAGTCGCGCTGCACCAAGCAGAAGCCAGACTCAAAGATTTAGTTAACGACTCCACCAAGGTTACAACCCTCTCTCCTGAAAAGTTTGCTCTCGAAGCTTTGCTGCGCCACGCTTTGGCACAAGGTGAGTTTCAGGTATACTATCAGCCGCAAGTGAATATTGCTACCGGCAAAGTTATCGGCGCCGAGGCTTTAGTGCGCTGGCAAAATCCCGATCGAGGTATAATTTCTCCCTGCGAATTTATTCCATTAGCAGAAGAAACAGGTTTAATTATTCAGATTGGCGAGTGGGTACTGCTTTCAGCTTGCGCTCAAGCAGCTAGTTGGCTGGCGGCGGGGTTTTCGCCCTTTACAATATCAGTAAACTTGTCGGCCCGGCAGTTGTCCGACCCGGAACTCAAGGCGCGAATCGTTCAAATATTGGAAACTACAGGCTTGGAGCCTGCTAATTTAGAATTAGAAATGACCGAAAGCGCTTTGGTGGAAAATGCGACAGTAGCAGGCGCTACTTTAAACCAACTAAAAGCTCTAGGAATTCGGATTGCTATTGACGACTTCGGCACCGGTTACGCTACTTTAGGATATCTCAAGCAATTTGCTTTTGACAGTTTAAAGATCGATCGAATTTTCGTCCGCAATGCCAACGAAGATACTCAAAATGCTGCTATTACTACAGCCGTAATTTTACTGGGTCACAGTTTGAACATGACTGTAATTGCTGAGGGAGTGGAAACAGAAGCAGAACTAGATTTTTTGAAACAACATCAGTGCGATATCATGCAGGGGTATCTGTTCAGTCGCCCCGAACCAGCAGCGATAATTGAAAGTATGTTGGTTGCCGCCCCGAGTTTGTTCGCGCCGCCCCCAGCAGCACCTGGTCGCGTTGTCCCTTTTGTACCTGTGTCCGAACCCGAAAAATCTAAAAACCTTTCAATGTCGGGTCTATGAATAGTTTGAGTGTCACCAATATTTCTGTATAATAGGATAAAATTCTTTCTTTTAGCTTCTATTTTCTGCATAAAAGTTGACGGTACCTCATAAAAAGTTGTAGCTTTTGATGCTCGGCGAATCAAAGACGGAGATTGTTCCCCATATTCCTCTACTGCTTCCCCTTTTATGCGCGAGGCGCCCCTAATTGGACTATTTGAGAAATTGTGCCGTCTTGAAATTGCCAGCTTTGATCGAGTGGCAGCAGGTAAACTCAATTAAGTTCCTACTTTGGGACTGACAGTTTCAAGAACTGTCCAACTGGAATTGGTGCAAGCCTGTCATGGAAAGAATATTAGTGGTTGACGACGAAGCAGACTGTCAAACAGTCTTAGCAATGTACCTGGAAAGTCAAGGATATCGAGTTGAATGCGCTACTTCAGGGGTTGAGGCGCTCTCGATTTTTGAAAATGCCCCTCCAGATTTGGTAATTTCAGATGTGATGATGCCGGAAATGGACGGGTTTGAGTTTTGTCGCCGTTTGCGAACTACCCGTTTGGGACAGTTAGTCCCCTTTATATTTTTGTCGGGTCAAGGCGAGATTGAGTCAAAAGTTGAAGGTCATTCGATCGGCGGTGACGATTATCTGGTAAAACCTTTTCAGTCTGAAGAAATTTTAGCTAAGGTAAAGGCGCAGTTAGAGCGCTCTCACCGGATTCACGCCGAAATTGTCCGACTGCTGCAAACTTCTAGCGGTAGGGCGGTAGAACCACAATTTGTGGCAGTATTGCCACCACCTGCACCTTTGCCTTTAACACCAGCCGAGGAAAGAGTTTTTTGGGAGGTTATCCAGGGTTATACTAACAAACAAATTAGCGATCGGCTGTTTATTAGCCCCCGGACTGTGCAAGCTCATTTAGGCAGCATTTTCAGCAAATTACAGTTAGAAAATCGTGCCCAGCTTGTGAGATTTGCCCTAGAAAGAGGATACAAACCACCTCAAACTTAGCTCGGAGTTCAACCTAGGGTGCGCCAGCCAGCCAGTGGATTTTAGATTTTAGATTTTAGATTTTAGATTTTAGATTTACTCTACAGAAGATTCATTTGGGAGCTAAAACTTTCGTCTAAAATTTTGACCTTTCCACTACTTAAGTCGGGGGCTTCTCTCCGTTTTTAGGCGGGTTCAAAAACTCCCGTAGCTGACAAAAAAATGGATGCTGACGCACTCAGCAAGCAGATTATTCCACATTCAAAACACAATAAGGAAAATTAGTGCTCACGCAAACCCCAGGTCCCAAATTCGTACCTCGCAAGTTGGCACGTTCCAAATCAGCCTGCCGCACGTTATTCGCCGCATCAATATTTGTCCCGGTCAATTGAGCCCTAGGAAGCCTAGTATTTGACAAAATAGCATTCTGCAAATTAGTATCGCGCACATCCGCGAAAGACATATCCGCTCCGCTTAAATTCGCGCGATGCAAATTAACTCTAAACAGCAGCGAACGCCTCAAATCAGCATTCGACAAATTAGCTTGCAGCAGATAAGCTTCGCCCAGATTCGCATTAAAAAGTTTAGCACCGCGCAAATCCGCACTCGTCAGATTCGCTCGTCCCAAAAAAGCATTAGACAAATCCGCATTTCGCAGATTAGCACCATTCAAGTAAGCACCGTACATCTCAGCATTAACTAAGTTAGTATTGGTCAAATTAGCATCACTTAAATCCGCTTCTAGCAAATTAGCTTCATAGAGATTTGCTCCGCTTAAATCGGCTCCTCTTAAATTAGCTCTGTACAAGCTAGCCTTGAACAAATCGGCATTTCTCAAGTCACAGCCTTCGCACTCTTTAGTTTCCAGCAATTGCCTAACATGATCTGGATTTTGAGCTTTAACGGGAGCTGCCAGCCCAAACAAAGCAAAACTTGCCGTTACAGTTGCCAAGATTTTAAGTTTCACAAACAAACCTCACTGCTACTTCAAACAAATTATACTAGCAAACTGTAGAATTTAAACCCATATCCTGTTCTCTTTTCTCTTCCTCTGCGTTCTCTGCGCCCTCTGCGGTAAATATTCAAAAAAATGATTCGCAGCCAAAGATTTAGACCCGCTGCCAGCAAGGCGGGCAAAGCCCGCCCTACTTAACTTAATTAAGCCTCATTTAAAGCAGCAACACCAGGCAATTCCTTACCTTCTAGCAGCTCCAAACTAGCACCGCCACCAGTAGAAATGTGGCTCATTTGTTCGCCTAAATTCAACTGTTCCACAGCCGCCACCGAGTCACCACCACCGATAATTGTGGTAGTACCAGTTTGAGTAAGTTCAGCCAAAGAACGAGCAATACCTTCAGTTCCCACAGCAAACTTTTCCATCTCAAACACGCCCATCGGCCCGTTCCAGATTACAGTTTTGCAATCGGCCAAAGCTTCTTGGAAAGTTTTTACTGAATCCGGGCCGATATCCAAACCCATCCAACCGTCGGGGATGCTTTCTACAGAAACAGTTTGAGTGTTAGCCGCCGCATCAAACTTATCAGCAACTACCACATCAGTAGGTAACAGAAAAGTAACTCCCCGTTCCTTCGCCTTAGCTTCCAAAGACTTAGCCAATTCCAGCTTGTCATCTTCCACCAAAGACTTGCCAACGCTCAAACCGCGAGCTTTGTAGAATGTGAAAACCATGCCACCGCCCAACAGCAGTTTGTCGCACTTTTCGAGCAGTTTTTCAATGACTCCAATCTTGCTGGAAACCTTAGAACCGCCGATTATAGCAGCTAAAGGACGCTGGGGATTGTCGATCGCACTGCCGAGATATTGCAGTTCCTTCTCCATCAAAAACCCAGCCACAGAAGGACTCAGATACTTAGTAACCCCCTCAGTAGAAGCGTGAGCCCGGTGAGCCGTACCAAAAGCATCATTGACATACAAATCTGCCACCGAAGCTAACTTCTTAGCAAATTCCGGGTCGTTTGCCTCCTCCTCTGGGTAGAAGCGGACATTTTCTAGCAAAACCACATCGCCATCTTGCATCGCGGCGACTGTAGCAGCGACTTCATCGCCGATGCAGTCGTCAGTCTTTTTGACCTCTTTACCCAACAATTCCGACAGCCGCACAGCAACCGGCGTCAAGCGCAACTTCTCGGTCACGCCCTTGGGACGGCCGAAGTGGCTGCACAAAATCACCTTAGCGCCCTTGGACGCTAAATCTTGAATTGTCGGCAGAGCAGCCCGGATGCGAGTATCATCGGTGATATTGCCGTTGTCGAGCGGCACGTTAAAGTCCGCCCGCACCAATACCCGTTTGCCCGATAAGTCCGATGCCGATAAATTTGCTACAGTTTTTTTTGTCACAGGATTAACCTCCTAATATGTGTGTTTTTGTCGAATTCCGTTGAAATGGCGGCACTGGTCACTTGCACTTGGGCCTCGGACGCATTCAACCGCGTCCGTACAAAAAACGGAAGATGAAACAAACGGCACTGATTGGCTCAACGTAAACATTTTATCGGAGTCCGCGTCCCGGAGATGCGCAGTATGTTCAAGACTGTCTTATTTCCTGTAGATCAAAGCCGAGAAGCCCGCGAAGCTGCCGAAAAGGTGGTCAATATCGTGAAAACCTACGCCTCTCGCTTAGTTATTCTCTCGGTAGTCGAGCCCCCAGCCGAGGAGGCCGACTCCCCGCCGCGAGAGGTGATGAGTTCCCCCGAAGCAGTCGCCAAACTGCTGTCTGAGGCCCAATCGATGTTTTCCCAGCAGGGAATTGAAGCTGAAATCATCGAACGGGAAGGCAAACCTGCTTTCACGATTTGCGATGTGGCTGACGAAATTGGGGCCGATTTGATTGTGATGGGCTGTCGGGGGATGGGTTTAACCGATGACGGGGCGTCTGACAGCGTTACGAATCGGGTGATCAACCTGTCTCCTTGTGCAGTTTTGATTGTGCCTTAGTTATTAGTCATCAGTCATCAGTCATCAGTCATTAGTCACGTGTTATATCGTGTCCGACTAAATAAACGTAGATTCTGTAGGGGCGGGTTCACCCGTATCTATTATGTAAATCCAGGGTATGCGTAAACCCGCCCTGACACAGCGACTAATGGCTGGTAACTAATGACTAATGGCTGGTAACTAATGACTAATGACTAATAACTAATAACTAATAACTAATGAAAATTCAATGGTATCCCGGTCACATTGCCAAAGCTGAACGGGCATTACAAGAACAGCTAAAGCGGGTAGATGTGGTGCTCGAAGTCAGAGATGCGCGCATTCCATTGGCTACTTACCACCCCCAAATGCCGGGCTGGGTGGGAGGCAAGGCGCGAGTATTGGTCATCAACCGCATGGACATGATTGCGCCTCGCGCGCGCGAGGCGTGGGAAACATGGTTTGACAGCCAAGGGGAAACGGCGTATTTTACTAATGCCGAGCACGGTCAAGGAGTAGACGCTGTGGCGGATGCGGTGCAGAATGCTGGGGTGCAGCTAAATAAAAGAAGGTTCGATCGGGGTATGCTGCCCCGTCCTGTCCGTGCAGTGGTGATGGGCTTTCCCAATGTGGGAAAATCTGCTTTAATTAATCGGCTGTTAGGGCGCAGAGTTGTGGACAGTGCCCGCAAAGCTGGGGTAACTAAATCGCTCCGATGGGTTCGTATTTCTGACGAAATTGAATTATTAGACGCCCCCGGAGTGATCCCAAGCAGAATTAAAAATCCAGAAAATGCCCTAAAATTAGCTATTTGCGAAGATATTGGCGAAGCAGCTTACGACAATCAGGTAGTAGCAGCAGCGATGGTTGATTTGCTGCTAGGGCTTGAGGCGGCTGATGACAATTTGATATCGATATCTGGTTTCAAATCCAGGTATAAGTTAGATCCAGCATCTAGTAACGGTGAAGGTTATTTGCACGAGGTAGCAAAAGACAGGTATCAAGGAGATGTCGAACGAACGGCGCGGCAGATGTTAAACGATTTTAGAACTGGTGTATTGGGCAAGCTTGCTTTGGAGTTGCCGCCGGCTTGATAAGACTCGTGCCGTACAACTAATCAGGAATGGTATTAAATAGGGATTTGCTGACGGTGATAATTTGAACTTCGTCTCCTATGTGTACTATTTTTTCGGCTGATTGAGGTGGCACTCTGGTGTTAACTATCAGCCGATAGAATTGATTTAAATGGCTTTTTTTTACCAAGTTAGACATGATTTCATTCTGCTTTGCTGCGATTATATTTTTTAAATTTGGATAAGCTTCTTTCGCTGCATAATTTTGCGTAGATAGGAGACAGGGCTGACCGAGATTAATACCTTCAAATATTACTTTACCTATTTTAAACCTGACAATTTCATCAGCTTGCGGGAAAAGTCTGTCTTCCCAAAAAGCCGGGACATCTCCTATTTCAATATTAGCTCGCAAGCTATGGCGCATCTCGTTAACACAAACTCTCGGAAACCAAGATGCAACTTCGGCAATTGTTTCGGTACTGATAATGCTTGGCCCTGGTGCAGCGCTATCGTCGGGAAAGCCTGTCAGCAAGTTTTCAATTAACTTGACGGGGAAACCGAAGTAGTTGCTCAACCAAGATTCTATTCCCGGGCGTTCTCTATCTACATGAAAAAAAAATTCTTGTTCGGTGTCTTGAATTTTCAGGCCGGCTATTCTCTTTTTGATGTCAAAGGATAAGCGCAGAAAAGAGACTCCGCTGTTGCGCTTAGTGTTAACAAATTCTCCTGCTGCATCGCAGATTGCAAAAGAGCGATCGCCTTCTAGAGCACCGCTGGCAAGAATAGTGGCTTGACTGACAGCTATGCCGTCAAGGGACTTGACCGGATAGATATGAATGCTGGCGACGTAAGACATTTCGATTTATTGAGAAATAATTGTCGTCGTTGTAGATACATTCTAGCATCCTCTGCCGGACAAAGGACGGCCGCAGTTACCTCGATCGGGACTGACGCAAAAACCAGGTTTCTGCACGTAATTTGGTCGTATTAGCTCGATCGCGACAACGAGAGACCGGGTTTTTTGGTTAGCGCGCGTCCAGGACTGTTTGTGAAACAAAAAGGGGCAACTTTTTGGAAGTTTAAATTTGGCGGTAGCTGCGTGTAAAGAAAAATTAAAGAAGTCTGGCCGAGCTTGGGGTATATATTATGCTAACAAATACAAACAATTAAACAGAGTTGCAAGCCATGACTAAAAGCGAAAGAACAGGCATGATTTCGCGACGGAATTTAATCTTGAAGGCTGGTGCAGGGGTGCTGGCGGCAAGCTTTGCACCTGCACTTTTGCAAGCCCGATCGGCAAAGGCAGAGGCAATCTCTGACCTTACTCCCGACGGTGCTCTCCAGAAATTGATGGAGGGGAATCAACGCTACATAGAGCAAAAACGGACATTTCCCGACCAAGCTCGATCGCGGATTGTAGAAGTAGCAAAGGGTCAACATCCGTTTGCAACCATCCTGGCTTGTTCTGATTCGCGGGTTGCTCCCGAAATTATTTTCGACCAAGGATTGGGGGACTTATTTGATATCCGAGTAGCTGGCAATTTTCTGGACGATGTGGTTCTCGGCAATATGGAATATGCCGCAGTAGAATTAGGCGTGCCGCTATTAGTAATTCTGGGTCACGAACGCTGCGGTGCTGTCAAAGCAGCTTTAGATGGTAAAGCTGTGCCCGGTCACATTAGCACTTTGGTGGCGGCGATTAAACCGGCAGTTGATACCACAAAAGCTGACAAAGGCGATGCGTGGGATAACGCAGTCAGAGCTAACGTGAAAATAAACGTAAATAGGTTACAATCTTCGTCGCCTATTTTAGCTGAAGCAGTCAAAGCGGGCAAGCTTAAAGTTGTTGGAGGCCGCTACGATTTGGATAGCGGCAAAGTAGAGATAATTGCTTGATTTTATTTCTTACATCTTATATCTTGCACAACTGTCAATAAAAAACTTGAGCGCGGGGTGGGTGGGGGCGGGTTTTTTCGTCTTTGGGTATCCTTTAAAGCTATTGGTGAACCCGCCCCTACAGGTTTTTGACGGAGGGTGCAAGATGTCAGTTACATTAAACCCATTTCTTGCAGTCCCCGGCGCAGGCGTTCTGCTTCAAAAGGGCGGCGCTGTTCGTGAAGGGCGATCGCTCTTTTAAATTCTGCTAAACTTTCTGGCATTTTGCCAATTTTCAGCAGCGCTACTGCCAAGTTTTGATGAGCTTCGGCGTGTTCTGGATTGATTTTAATGGCTTGTCGGTAATAGGCGATCGCATCTGCTAAATTTCCGGCAGCCTTCAGCGTCAGTCCTAAATTGTAGTGACCTACTCCAAAATTAGGGTCGATTTTTAAAGCTGCCTTGTAAGCTTTTTCAGCAGATTTCAAATCTCCTTCATCTTTGAGCAAATTGCCCAAATTATTGTAAGCACCTAACTTGAGCGCGGGCAACACATCTGTATTAATTGCCGCTTGATAGTGTTCTTTTGCTTTAACAAATTGCTGCTGCTGGCGATATGCAATTCCCAAATGATAGTTCAGTTCGTAAAGAATAGAATCATTAATGGACTCCGCAGTCAAGCCTTTGGTTAATAAATTAATTCCGCGCGCGATTTGCCCGCTTTCTACATACAAAGCGCCTAATTTGCTACAAGCATAAGCATCGTTTGGATAATAAGCGATATAGCGTTCCATTGCTGCTTGAGCTTTTTGGAATTTACTTTTTGCGGCGATCGCATCTTTTTGATAACCAGAGTGCCAAATCGCCACATCGGGGAGAGAAGCTATTTTCCAATGTGGTTCCCTCTGCAAAATCTCACCTGCGCTGTCGTCTACCATTGCGTGGTAAGGGCGAGAAAAGCGGATGTCGGGGCGATTGCGAAACAAGCGCGACACCAGGGAATAGGGAGATTGAGAGGCACCGATCTCTTGGCGGATGAGATTGATTAGCAGCAGCCGATCGCTCGCAATTGCCTGCTTAATCTGAGGTACAATCTGCGGTACCAAAACCTCATCGGCATCCAATACCAAAATCCAGTCGCCCTGGGCGTGCTTCAGACACTCGTTGCGCGCCGCTGCGAAGTCGTCGCACCATTCAAAGTCATAAACCCTCGCCCCGGATGCTCGGGCAATTTCACGGGTGCGATCGCCCGATCCCGTATCCACCACCACCATTTCGTCAACAACACCCTTAACGCTGTCCAAAGTCCGCGACAGTGTTGCCTCTTCATTCTTCACGATCGTGCACAGAGTCAGATCCATCGGGCGCAAACTTTCCTTATTTCACAGAAATATTGTAGTTTTTTTAACCGCCAAAACACAAAAGTCCCAGAAAAGATTCTCCTACTTCCCTGTGGCTTTGAGCATGAGCACCTTTCTTCCCTAGAAAAAGTGGGTTAACTCTTTTGAGATATTAAAAAGCCTCAAACTCCGACGATTCATGAGAAATCCTACCACTTTCGGTTCCTCCCTACGGTAGAGGTGAAGGCGGGATAGGGGTTGTTATTCTAAGAACATAAGACAAGGCACGAAAGAAGTTAAGAATTCAGGAGAAAAAAAAATGGGAATTATTGCTTGGATTGTTTTAGGATTGATTGCCGGTGCGCTAGCCAAAGCCATTTATCCGGGAACTCAAGGCGGTGGCTTTCTAGCAACAACAGGCTTAGGAATTTTAGGCGCGCTAGTGGGAGGTTATTTAGGTCAAGTCTTCCTGGGGACGAGCGGGGGAGCATCCTTCGGAGCATTGACTCTACCCAGCATAGCTTTTGCAGTCGTAGGCGCGATCGTTCTTCTTTTCATCTGGGGATTGTTAACTCAGCGTGCTGCATAACAAATATTGCCAATTCAGAGTCGATCGACTTTTAGGGTATTCAAAAACCCGGTTTCTTCAAGAAACCGGGTTTTTCAGTTGTTTGCAGATCGGACTCTGCGATTGAAACCGCTGCTATACAAACTTTCGTCCGCGCAACGCGAGACTGAATAATAAACTCAATCAATCCGCAAATTGAAAGGCAAGCGAACGTAAATCCCCTGCGGGTCGTTCATTGACTCGATCGCAGCCAATTCCTCCTGCATTTTCTTAAATTCTGCCGTTAGGGGGTCAAGTTTGGTGGCTGGTTTCAAAACGCGAACGCCTGAAAGTCTTTCCAAAATTCGCTCCTCCAAAGTGCGGCGTTTTGGATATTCTTCCAACTTCCAATCGTCGCCGAGTTTAGCTTGCTTCGCCGCCTCTCTGACAGCATCTTCAAGGCCGCCAATTTCATCGACTAAACCCAACTGTTTCGCGGCCGTACCAGACCACACCCTGCCTTGAGCAATTTCTTGTACCTTGTTTTTCGGCAGTTTGCGGGAGTCGGCGACTTTAGTAATAAATCGATCGTAAATGCGATCGACTACCCTCTGAATATTCGCCAATTCTTGAGGATTTTTCGGACGGGAAACCGTCTTAGTATCCGCAAAGCGGGCGGTTTTCACAACGTCCCAAGTCAGGCCGTTGTTAGCAGCCAACTTTTCGGCGTTAAACAGCATTCCAAAAACGCCGATCGAACCAGTAATCGTATTCGGTTCGGCAAAAATGCGGTTGGAACCCATCGAAATCCAATAGCCGCCGGAAGCTGCTAAATTTCCCATCGAAACGATAACTGGTTTCTTTTTGCCCGTCAGCATCACTTCGCGCCCAATGACTTCGGCTGCCGTCGCGCTGCCTCCGGGACTGTTGACGCGCAAAACCACTGCTTTTACGTCGTCATCTTCTCGGATTTTCCGCATTTCTTGAGCGATGCGATCGCCTCCTACTTGAGTCGGGCCCCCTTCGCCGTCTACAATTTCTCCCTCGGCGTAAAGTACAGCAATTTGGTTTTTATTGTCAGCGCGAGTTGAGTTTTTATTCTCAGCAATTCTCGCGTAGTTTTTCAAACTAATTTGCTTGAAAGATTTGTTTTCGCGATCGGTTCCTGTCAGTTTTTTGAGTTCGGTCGATATTTCGTCAAAGTATACAACTTTATCAACTAACTTGTTTTTGAGAGCTTCGTCAGCCATCAAAGTTCCGCCATTATCTGCAAGCGCTTGCAGTTGCCCAACAGTCACTTTGCGGCTCGGAGCGACAGTTTTCAGGTATTCTCCCCAGATATCTCCGAGCAACTTTTGAGTTTGCTGGCGATTTTCGGGACTCATTTTTGTCAGCAAAAACGGTTCAACGGCTGACTTGTATTTGCCGACGCGAGTCACTTGCACTCCCACGCCGTATTTTTCCAAAGCACCGGTGAAAAACATTGCCTGACTGCTAAAACCGTTAAGTTCCAAAGCACCGTAAGGATTGACGGCAATTGTATTAGCAACGGAACCGAGGTAATAATCTCGCTCGTTCCAGTCCATCTGGTAAGCAAAAATTGGTTTTTTGGCATCTCGGAAACGCTGCAAGGCCGATCGAACTTCTTTGAGATTGGCAAACCCGCTGCTGCTCGAATCCGAGCTCCCTTCGAGATAAAGGCCAACGATTTTCGGGTCTTTTTTCGCATATTCGATCGTGTCTAATACAGTCCGCAGCGTCACTGTATCGCCGGAATCGTCCGAAAGCGCTTCTTCAATCGCCGCGCTAGTGCTGCGGCTCGGTTTGCTGTCGGTGATATTTAAAGAAAGGTCTAATACCAATACAGACTTATCTTTAACTTGCGGGCCTGAATCTTTGGACGACGATGCCGCCATAGCGATTAGCAGTACCAGTCCCCCCAATCCGATGCTGCCCAGCAGCAACAGTCCTAGGAAGGTTCCCAGCAAACTTGCACAGGTATATTTTAGGAAATCTTTCATTAGATAATTAGTCAGTTGACAGTTGACAGTTGACAGTTGACAGTTGACAGTTGACTGTTGACAGATTGTCAGCCAGCGACTTGTCCGAAGAGCTCAGCCGAAGCAAGTCCAAGGGTTGACTGTTGTCAGTTGTCAAAAGAGCTTTTGCCTGAATCTATCGATAGGTCAACCGCAGATGCTAGGCAGATAAACACAGATAAACGCATATAATTTCAAGACAATTTATTGTCTGAACTTTATTGACTAATGGCAACTGTCAACTGTCAACTGTCAACTGTCAACTGACTTACTTTTATCTTAACCTTTCCAAAACCCCAGATTGTTTTAACTCACCCAAGTTAGCGCAGCCCGTACAGAACATCACGGTAGCGATTTCTGCAATTAAAACCTCAGCTAGAAGGGCTGCGGCTGATTCGGATTCCGCTGCGGCTTGCAGAAACGGCCGCGCCAGTCCCGCCATATCCGCGCCGAGGGCGAGGGCCTTGGCTGCATCCAACCCGTTTTGCAAGCCTCCAGAGGCAATCAAAGGAACATCCGGCGCTGCGGCGCGGGTGCTGACAATGCACTCGGCTGTCGGTATTCCCCAGTCGGCAAAGGTGGCACCCAACCTGCGCTGCTTGCCATCTTTAGCTCGCTCTCCTTCTATTTTCGCCCAAGAAGTGCCTCCGGCCCCGGCAATGTCGATCGCGCCTACCCCGGCTGCGAGCAATTTCTTTGCCATTTTTCCTGAAATACCGTTGCCGACTTCTTTAGCAATAACTGGTACTGGTAATTTATCGCACAATTTGGCAATTTTATCGAGCAGTCCTTTAAAGTTAGTATCGCCTTCGGTTTGAACGCACTCTTGCAGCGGATTGAGGTGCAAAATTAGTGCGTCTGCTTCTAAAATATCAACTATTTTTTGGCACTCTTCCAAACCGTAACTGTAGTTTAATTGAACGGCTCCGATATTGGCAAATAACAGAATATCTGGAGCGCGGCGGCGGACGGCAAATGTAGGAGCTAGTTGAGGTTTTTCTACGACGATCCGCTGGGAACCGACTCCCATTGCCAGTTTGTATTCTCGAGCGACATCGGCGAGGCGATAATTGATTGTCTGGGCTAATTGTGTGCCGCCGGTCATCGAGGAAATTAGCAGGGGAACGGCTAGTTTTTTGCCGAGAAATGTGGATGTTAAATCTATGTCAGTGCGATCTAGTTCTGGTAAACAGCAGTGTTCAAAACGGTACAGTTCGAGGCCGCTGGTAGTTTCGCGAAATTGTACGTCTTCTTCGAGGCAGATCCGCAGGTGGTCTGCTTTGCGGGTTTCGGTTTGCGAGGGGGAGGTTAGCGGCAAGTTCACAGTGGCTATTTGGGGAAAGAGTTGTGATTTGGGAATATAGCAATTTTATTTCATTTTTGAGCTTTTTTTATTAACCGCAGAGGGCACCCAGGAGAAGAAAAGAGAGATGTGCTTCAGTTGACAGTTGACAGTTGACAGTTGACAGGTAAATCCTGCAAGGGTTGCTATATTAAGCTGTCCCGCAGAGAAGTTGTATTTTTCTGGCGGGCGCGACACCCACCCCACAAGAATTTCATCAAACTTGGCTATAAAATTTAGATCCGCCTCAGTTTATCCAGGAACAGTCAGCGGCATTCCGTTATCGGAAGCTTTCAACTTCAGCAAAAAAGGAACTGCTTTTTGCACCCAGGCTTTGACTGACGTGTAACTTGCCGCATCTTCGCCGAAACAAATGTCCAGCATATCCGTGTGAATTATCCCCGGATTCAAAGGAACTGCTGCCATACCTCGGGGCAATTCTTGAGCGAGCGATCGTGTAAGTCCTTCTATTGCCCACTTGGAAGCGCAATAGGGCGCGACTTCCGGCGAAGTTGACCTTCCCCAACCAGAACTAAAGTTGACAATTATGCCGCTTTTTCGAGCAATCATTGCCGGGACCAAGTGGCGGATTACATTAGCCGTACCTTTAATATTAACATCTACTAGCTGCGAAAAATCTTCGCTGCTGACCAACCAAAGCGGCGCGGGATGGTTGACTAAAGCTGCATTGTTTACGAGCAAATCTGGTGGCTCATTTTTTGCCAGTATTTCTGTTGCCCAAGCTTTTACGCGATCGTCGTTGGCGACATCCAAACAAGTAAAATGGTGGGGCGCACGATATTTTTGGTTGAGTTTTTCCACCGCTTCGGAAGAACGGGCGCATCCCAAAACTGTATGTCCCAATTCAATAAACTTTTCGGTCATGGCAAGACCGAGACCGCGACTGACTCCGGTAATTACAATTAATTTTGTCATAGATTTGCTGATTTTTGGTCTTAAGTAATACAATACATATTGACGTGTCAATTAACAAATCGATCGCAGGGAGAAAGCATGAAAGTAAAAGCCGCAGTTGCTCGCAGTGCCGGTCAACCTTTGAGCATTGAAACGGTGGATCTGGATGGGCCGCGGGCTGGAGAGGTGCTGGTGGAAATTAAAGCCACGGGTGTTTGTCACACTGACGCTTACACTCTTTCCGGTGCCGATCCTGAAGGTTTATTTCCGGCTATTTTAGGCCACGAGGGAGCCGGGATTGTCGCAGAAGTTGGGCCGGGAGTAACGAGCGTCAAAGTGGGCGATCGGGTAATTCCACTTTACACTCCCGAATGCCGCAACTGCGAATATTGTTTGAGTGGCAAAACCAATCTCTGTCAAGCAATTCGCGTGACTCAAGGGCAAGGCGTGATGCCCGACGGCACGAGTAGGTTTTCTATAGACGGGCAAAAACTTTACCATTACATGGGAACTTCTACCTTTGCTAATTATACAGTATTGCCGGAAATTGCAGTCGCAAAAATTCGCGAAGATGCTCCTTTTGATAAAGTTTGTTTGATCGGCTGCGGCGTCACAACCGGCATCGGCGCTGTCATAAATACTGCGAAAGTAGAGCCTGGTTCTAATGTGGTAGTTTTCGGTTTGGGCGGCGTGGGTTTGAATGTAATTCAAGCGGCTCGCATAGTGGGAGCTAACATGATTGTCGGCGTAGACTTGAATCCCAACAAGCGAGAGATGGCGGAAAAATTCGGCATGACTCACTTTGTCAATCCCCGCGAAGTGGAAGGCGATTTAGTGCCTTATTTAGTAGATTTAACCAAAGGCGGAGCAGATTACAGTTTTGAATGTATCGGCAACATTAATGTGATGCGCCAAGCTTTAGAATGCTGCCACAAAGGTTGGGGCGTGAGCGTAATTGTCGGGGTAGCGGGAGCAGGTCAAGAAATTAGCACCCGCCCGTTTCAGCTAGTAACTGGCAGAGTTTGGAAAGGGACGGCTTTTGGCGGCGCCAAAGGCAGAACTGATGTTCCTAAGATTGTTGATTGGTACATGGACGGTAAAATTGATATTGACAGTCTGGTATCTCGGGTAATGCCGATCGACCAAATTAACGAAGCCTTTGATTTAATGCACAAAGGCGAAGTAATTCGCACAGTGTTGACTTTTTGAAGGAAGAAGGAAGAAGTTCGGCAACGGATTTTGTAACGGATGCAACGGATAGAACAAAGCTTAATCCCCAATTCCAATTCCCAATTATGCTCTCTGACTCCCTAAAACTGCACAAAGAACAGAAAAATTTCGGCGGCCAACTCGGCTTTTACAGCCATCAATCATCAGCTTGCAACAGCGAGATGAAATTTGCGGTTTATCAGCCGCCGCAAGCTTTATCTCAACCCGTACCCGTCCTATATTTCCTATCAGGTTTAACCTGCACGGAAGAGAACTTTATGGCAAAAGCGGGGGCCCAACAATTTGCGGCAAAATACGGCTTAATGCTGGTTGCGCCCGACACAAGCCCGCGCAATACAGGCATTCCTGGCGAAGATGACGATTGGGATTTAGGAAGTGGTGCGGGTTTTTATGTTGATGCGACAGCCACACCTTGGAATGCTCACTATCGAATGTACAGTTATGTGGTTGATGAATTGCCGAATTTAATCGCCGAAAAGTTTCCAGCAATACCGGAAAAACAGGGAATTTTCGGTCATTCGATGGGCGGACACGGGGCTTTAATTTGCGCTTTGAAAAATGGATCTCGCTATCTTTCAGTTTCCGCTTTTGCACCTATTTCCGCACCAATGCGCTGTCCTTGGGGACAAAAAGCTTTTGCAAACTACCTCGGCAGCGATAAAGAGATTTGGAGGGCTTGGGATGCTAGCGAATTGGTAGTTGCAGCGCAATACAACCGTCCGATTCTGATTGACTGCGGCACGGCTGATTCGTTTCTGGCTGACGGGCAGTTGTTGCCTGAAGTGTTCGCAGAGGCTTGTGCCAAAGCGGGACAGCCGCTAACTTTAAGGATGCAGGAAGGTTACGATCACAGCTATTATTTTATAGCGAGTTTTATGGAAGATCACATTCGGCATCATGCGGCTGTTTTGTGTGAGTGAACTTTAGTTTGTAGTAAGGACTTTAGTCCTTAAACCTAATTTCATTGTGCAGCGCACTCCAGGGGACTAAAAGCATATCAGCTATTTGCGATTGTCCTCTAGCCCTGTAGATATCCATAGCTTTCTCAAAATCTTCAATTCCCCCCTGTAAATCTCCTGTTCCACTTCGAGCAGTAGCACGAATCATGTAAGCTTCTACAAAGTCAGGATTGAGATTTATTGCTTGAGTAAAAGCTGCAACTGCTTCCTCGTACAGCCCCCTGCGACCGAGGTCGAATCCTTGTTCGTAAAATTCTCGAGCTTCCATCGCATTTGTTAATTATTCCTAGTAGGAAGCAGGCAAGATGCCTGCTCCACAACAACAGGTTCTTAGGCTCTGCCTCTGAACCGATATCCAGAGGCTCTGGCTCTAATGGCTGCCATGAAATGTGGAGGCTCTGCCTCCCGATATGCTTTACCAGACTCTGCCTGGTAACGAGTGAACTCGCTTCTACGAACAGAGGTATTTTCGGTTAATTAAGATTAATCGGAAATACCCATTCTTTATAATTGCTGTCGCGATTTTCGATAACCTCTGTCAGTTTGTCCAAAATCTTTTCGGTGATGGGTCGGTTTTTGGGCAAGTGATAGTTTTCCACTCGCTTAATTGGGGTAATTTTGGCAGCGGTTCCGCAGAGGAAAATCTCGTCTGCAATCAACAATTCTGATTTGTCAACAGGTCTTTCTACGACTTCTATTCCTAAGTCTCTGGCGATTGTGATTACGCTGTCTCGGGTAATTCCTTCGAGAATATCTTGGTCGAAACCGGGAGTAACTAATTTACCGTTTCTGGCGACAAATATGTTCATTCCTGAAGCTTCGCTGACTTTTCCTTGAGTATTCATCATAATAGCTTCGTCGAAGCCCGATTCTACTGCTTCTGTTTTGGCTAAAGCTGAGGTGATGTAAGCGCCGCTAATTTTACCTCTTAAGGGCAAGCTGCGGTCTTCTTGGCGGTACCAAGAGCTAATTCTACAGTTGACTCCTTCTTTGGGCAAATAGTCTGAAAGTTCTAATCCGTAGACAAAAAAGTCGGTTTCTACGTTGTGCAGTCTGGGGGCAATTCCTAAACTGGATGTGTAGACGAAAGGGCGGATATAAAATGATTTTGTTGGTTGGTTTTTCTGGACAAAATCAATAATTATTTGTTGGATTTTGCTGGCTGGTAAATCGCAGTGGAGGAAGCTGGCACTTTGACTTAATCTTTGACAGTGGCGGTCTAATCTAAATAGCAATATTCGATCGGCATTTTGGGGGTCGGGAATTCCCCGCAACCCGCCTAAGACTCCGGTTCCGTAGTGCAGTGCGTGGGTGGCTATAGAAAGTTTGGCGTCGGTAAATGGGAGAAATTGGTTTTGAAAGTAGGCAATTGGCAGAAAACTATCCATGATTCAAGCTGGCGATGAGTTTTGCAGTCCGCGAGGAAAGCTGAATTTGGTTATATTACCATAAGTTATACGATTTTAGATTTTAGATTTTAGATTTTAGATTGACAATGACTGATTAGATATAAGTTGGGAGGTTGTCTAAAGTTACCTTTTTTTATTAAGTGAGATGATTGTTGTGTGATTCTAGGGAGCTAGAAAATAATATAAAATGCGGTCATTTGGGTAGATAATTGTTTTGGGAAAAAGTGCGATAGACTACAAACAAAAATCAACCAAGGGGCAACAATGGCACGTAAATGTTTCATCATTGAAATGGGGATGGGTATAGACCAGCACGGGCAGGAACCGACTGTAGCCTGTGCAAGGGCTGTACGGAATGCGATCGCCCACAATGCTCTCCTAGGCGTCTGGGAAGTGGCGGGTTTGACTGACCCAAATCAGATGATTGTTGAGGTTAAGGTGGCCGTTCCTTACCCGGAACAAGTGCGGGAACAGGAAGTGTTGGCGGTGCTGCCTTTCGGCAGCAAAACTCTGATTGTGGAGCAAGGAGGCATGATTGTGCCAGGAAGGGCGATCGCCTCTCTGAATGATAAAAATGATGAAATGTTAATCGCTGTGGCGGCTGTGAGTGTTTTTGTGGAAACTGAAGACTAATTAATTTGGTATTGTTTGAATAAATCTGCGGTGAAATACGATCGCCCGATCGCACTTGCTTGTTTCCGCGATGGGCGATCGAACGCCTGTCTGTTAAAAAATGATTTATTTAGACTAAGTTGTAGGATGCTTCGGAGATATGGCATGAAATATCGTAGAAAATATCATCCTCTGAGGCACGCTATAACTTAGTCTGTTCAACGGTAAGGTTTACTTGCGCCTACCTAGTTAATTTTGAATTTTTAAGTGATAATTTTTAATTGTTCAGGCGACCCGGTATGTAAGCAATCCAGCAAAACCCTACGATTAATAACAGCCACGTCACTGTAATATTGCTGCCCAACAAGTTGCGGAAAAAATCTTCCATTGTTCTCAAAAATTATAGCGTTGAAAACTATTTATGGCGGTTCCCTCTCGGATCGCAAAAGGTAGAGTGCGATCGGCTTTTAGCCGATCGCACCCTACCTCCTCTACTTCATATTATGGCTGGCTGGTATCTGCCAACATTTGGTTAACCATTTGCAAGTGCGCCTGAAGGTTCGGCAAAAGCTTGGTTGCCCAACCCTTCAACTCGGGATCTTGTCCTTGTTGAGATTGAGCCTGAAACAAAGCAATAGCCTGATTGTGGCTCTCGATCATTGCCTGCTTGTAAGCCCTGTCAAAACTTGTACCGGAGAGTCCCGAAAGTCGATCGGTCACAGCTTTATTCTGGCTGCTCATCTCGGTTGGCAGTTCTACGCCTTTTTGCATTGCTAACTGCATCAGTTCTTGATTGGCTTGGGTGTGTTCATCAACCATTTCTTGCCCGTATTGTTTCACACGAGCGCTAGAACCCCGCTCCACGGCTAACTTGCCGAGCTGCACTTCCAGCATACCAGTTTGAGCTGCTTGGAGGACAAAGTTTTTGTCTCTGCTGCTGAGAGAATTAGGGGCAGTTTCGCCACTTGTGGGAGTGTTGGGAGAACGGTCGGGATTGTTGTTGCTGGGGGTATTTGGAGTGTTGGGAGAACGGTCGGGATTGTTGTTGTTGTTGTTGTTCAGATCCGTAACAGGAGGGCGAGGAGCACTAGGCTCGCCTGCAGCGTTATTAGCAAGATCGAAAACTCGATCGCCCGACTGGTTGAAACCGTGAGTCTGGCGGTTTAATTCTGCGAATCCCGGCACAGCTATCAAGGAACTAACGCCGGCAATTCCGGCAACTGTTACCAATTTTTTGAACAAACTTTTGCCATTGAGTGAAGTCATGAATTTCTAAAAGCCTCTAAGTTGTTTTCAAAAGTATGTGAAGCGAAGCTATCCCCTAGGGAATCGCCAGAAACTAGCGATGGGAGGGTGTACTGCCTTTCCGAAACAAGTTGATCAAACCAAACGCGCCCAAGGCACCCAGCCACCCCAAATTGTTGGGGCTATCGCGCCGAGCACTCAAAACTCCAGAATTAGTATCAGCCGGCGTCGATGTGGTACCGTCTGTCGTACCGGTTGTACCCGTTGTGCCAGTACCGGTTGTACCCGTGCCTGTGGTACCGGTCGTATCGGTTGTACCCGTTGTGCCAGTGCCGGTTGTACCCGTGCCTGTGGTACCGGTCGTATCGGTTGTACCCGTTGTACCCGTTGTACCCGTGCCTGTGATACCGGTCGTATCGGTTGTACCCGTTGTACCCGTTGTACCGCTTGTGCCAGTCGTACCCGTTGTACCCGTTGTACCCGTTGTACCGCTTGTGCCAGTCGTACCCGTTGTACCCGTTGTACCCGTGCCTGTGGTACC
>JAUBST010000002.1:0-107389 GCA_036702215.1 Microcoleus sp. F6_B6 | reverse complement strand
GTTGTACCCGTTGTACCCGTTGTACCGCTTGTGCCAGTCGTACCCGTTGTACCCGTTGTACCCGTGCCTGTGGTACCGGTCGTATCGGTTGTACCCGTTGTACCCGTTGTACCGCTTGTGCCGGTCGTATCGGTTGTACCAGTTGTACCCGTGCCTGTGGTACCGGTCGTACCCGTTGTACCCGTTGTACCGCTTGTGCCGGTCGTATCGGTTGTACCAGTTGTACCGGTCGTATCGGTTGTACCCGTTGTACCCGTTGTACCGCTTGTGCCAGTCGTATCGGTTGTACCCGTTGTACCCGTTGTACCGCTTGTGCCAGTCGTACCGCTTGTGCCAGTCGTATCGGTTGTACCCGTTGTACCAGTTGTACCCGTTGTACCGGTCGTACCCGTTGTACCGCTTGTGCCCGTGCCGACGCTACCGCCTGCACCGCCACCTGCGCCACCGCCTGCACCGCCGCCTGCGCCACCGCCGCCTCCTGACTGGGCTGAAGCAGGCACTGCGAAGGAAACCGTTGCTAAACCTAAAGTACAAGCGCTTGCTAAAACAACTTTCAACAATTTAGAAGATTTCATGGTAATGCTTGCTTTTGCGTAGAGTCCTGCGATCGCTTCTGATTCCAAAACCGCAGGGTCAAATGGACAGCGTAACGTGCAACTTTTCTAACCTTGGCTGCGGAATAATGAAGCTAAAGGAGCATATTTAGTCCCGTTTCTTCGATTATTTCCATCGGACAAATTAGACCGCCGCGTTAACAGTTTATAAGCTATTACGTATGCTTCAAGTTCGCCATTCATCTTTAGGAATATTTGACCAAATGGTTTTTTATTTCAGGTGGTAGATGATATTTAATTCGGCGGCAGACTAGCTAAATCAAAATTTGTGTAGGGGGGATAAAAAGCGGGTTTCTCTGAAAAATTTTGGGTTGAGTAACGAGACATATACAAATCAACGGGATTTCAGAGACAAGGGCGCGGTTCTTCCTATAAATTTTCCCCGGCTGCTGGTGCTTTGAGGCAGAAATTCTTGATTTTATCGCCGTCAATTTTGGGTTGGGTCTACGCCATAGGAGTTAGTTTCAAAATTTTTGAGCGCTATTTTTCCTTAACTTGTGGCTGGCAATCTGGACACTCACAGAATACCGCTCAAAATTTCTCAGGAAACTAAATTATCTCAAAAAGCGCGATCGCTCATAGTCCCCAACGGCAAGGCTTTTGACAATCAAGCATCCAGGATGCAAGCCCCCGGATTCATCCCGAAAGCAGACTCAGGACCGGGGAAATAAAAAACCTCTATCCGATAAAGAATCCCCCGAATTTATCTCGCGCAAGTCAGTCGATTTGAGATTTTAGATTTTAGATTTTAGATTTACCCACAGATAAATCTGGGATATTGAACAAGAGTCTAAAATGTTTATCTTTCCACGACAGGAGTACGCGGCACGGTATCCGTTTTTGGGCCTTGTCAATGCTTCAATTCTTTAATCTAAAATCTAAAATCTAAAATCGCGCAATCGATTGACTGGCTTTTGACTTGCGTTAAACAGGAAGGCGAACAGAGGGCTATCCGAGTGTGGCCCGCGCCACATTAAATTAACCAGCGGCGGCGCACTCGTCAGAATTGCTTGTAAGTGCGATCGGGCAAACTCTGATATATTAAAGTCAAAGGTATGCCAGAGAGCGCTTGTTCTCTAACACATTTTCCAAACGGACATCAACTATGCTGCATCGAGTTCTTGCCAGAAGTCGCTATCTAATGTTAATCGCTGTATTCGGTTCTTTTGCAGCGTCTGTGACGCTTTTGATCTACGGTGCCCTGGAAACAGTCATTACCATCGGTCACACAGCTACAGTACCGGTTTCCCGCGAAAACTCGAAAGAACTGATTCTGTCTTGCATCGAAGTTGTAGATTTGTTTCTCCTCGCCACAGTATTTTACATTACTGCACTCGGACTTTACGAGCTGTTTATTGACGAGCGCATCAAAGTACCCTTCTGGCTGGAAATTCACACCATCGATGACCTGAAAACCAAACTCACCAGCGTCATTGTAGTAGTGTTGAGTGTATTGTTTCTCTCTGAGGTAGTTCGGTGGAACGGCGGGACGAACATCCTTCCCTTGGGAGCTGGTGTCGCTTTAGTAATCGCTGCGCTGACGTATTTTCTAAGTTCGCAGGTAAAAAAGGCGAAGTCAGATTAATGGCAGTTTGAGGATGGAAATTACCCAAATACGGCTGAACCAGCAACGGTCATCAAGTGGCATTATTTGTCTCAATAAATTTAATATTACATCTGTCCTAGGAATGATAAAAATCTGTTTGAAAACTCGCTTTTAGAGAGATGAAAGTAGTTGATTCTCCTATATAACATTACATTTAGGTTTAATAATTAGAGGTCATTATGCCAGAAAAACAATTTGACACCTTACCTTCGGAAGCACAAGAACTCCCCCAAGGAGCTCAACAAATTTTTCAGGCTGCTTTTAAGAGCGCCAGCGAAGATGGAATGAGCGCAGATGGTGCTACTAGCGTTGCTTGGAACAGTGTAAAATCTGAATATGTTAAAGGCGAAGGTGGCACGTGGCATCACAAGGGCGACGATACTAACCAAACCCGCAAATCAGTACAGTCTGGTGGCAATTAGTTGTCAGCCATTAGTAATAATATCGTGTCCGCTAACATAACCCCTATCCGCAGTGTAGTGAGGGCTTCAATTCCTCAAATTTTGATGATAACGAAGAGTCCTCACTACCAATCAATTGCAGTGACGTTATTCTAGCGGGCACGATCTCATCAGTCACGATCGATGTACTCATCAATTGGGGTTAATGCTTTATGTTGATAGCTGTTGGAATCGCGGTGGTACAGAAGTTAATGCAGGGTGTTAATCTGCTGGCGCATATCCCATTGCAATTCCGCTAAAACGAGCAAGCTAAATACCATTATGGCTCCCGTAAATAGGAAATACCAAGCGCCAGTGTAAGGCAAAATCAAAATCCCCAACACGTGAAATAAACTGGTAGCTAAAAGCGCGCGCGATCGCACTGCAAGTCCAGTCACCAAATACCCAATTCCGCTCATTCCCAACCACAGGGGACAGAGATTCGCCAATACTTTTCCCCAACTTAAAAAAATTGCTAAATCGGTCAGCAGCAAGGCTAATAACATCAGTATTACCCAACCGTAAAGCACCCAAGTCAGGCGTTCTATTTTAACCCAATAGTATGTCCAGCTTACCATAGATGCTGTACCTACGAGGCTGAGTGTTGACCGCAAACCTGCTTGCAGCATCCAACTCACCGAAAAAAATTGTGCTGTGCCGAAGATGGGTATTAACAGCAAACTCCACAGCAAGCAAGTTCGATCGAGACAAATATAAAATTGTGAATAAAATCGGTTTTTGCCCGGGGTAAACTGAACCTGCCAAAGCCCTTCTAAATCCTGAACGGCAATGTTAATCTGTTGGCGGCGCGCCGAGGCGGAAATGAATAATTTAAGCAGGTCATGTTTGACAATATTAAAATTAATAATTTGTGGCACACTTACCTACTATATCAACAGTAATAGGTATTAATATGATTGCTATCTGCCAAACGGATTAATTTGGTAAATTTGACCGTATGTCGGCAGTAAGAGTTATTTAATTGCAGTGTAAAACCGGAAGAGATCGATTAGAAAAAATTATACAAATAGCTCTTGCGACAGATGGCTGGAATATTACTTATTCGATACTTTGAAAATAGTTAATTTTGTTACAGAATTTATGCTCACTTCATCCCATCCTCTGAAACAGGTATTCCACTGCCCGGAAGAATCTGATTTTTACGCGCACTGCTTGGAAAGTTTAGTGTTAAATGCCAGCGACAATTCTCGACTTATCGTAGAGTTTGGTTCAGGAGAGGGAAGTCCTGTTATTAAGTCTTTGTTGAGAACTGATTTTGATGGCACAATACAGGGATTTGAGCTAAATAATGTAGCTTGGAAAATTGCTCAGTCTCAAATTAAGGAATATCAACTGAGCGAACAATACATTGTCAACAATTGCTCTTTTTTTGATTCGCCTTTATACGAGTCGGCGGATTGTGTAATCTCAAATCCCCCTTACTTGCCTGCGGTGGATGATAAAATTTACCAGCCGCTGTTGCACGGCGGGAGTGATGGTTCTACAATTGCTAAAAAACTTTTATCTTTGGGCAGTGACGAAGTTTTGCTGATGGTTTCTAGCTATTCTAATCCGGTGGGTTTGGTCGATTATGCCTTGGATCGAGGGTACTCGGTTGCGAATTTTGAGATTGCACCTTTAAGTTTTGGCTATTATAGTTCCGAACCCAAAGTGAAAAGCGCGATCGCCACTCTGCGACAACAGGGAATGGCTTTTTATTCGGAAAATATCTATCTGCTGGCTGGAGTTTTGTTTAAGAAACAGGAAAAGTCCCAAAGAGATTTGTCGATCGAGCTAATTCAGTTAATGACAGCATTTTAAAATACAGCACGGATCGATCGGAGGTTGTTTTATCGGTGGGGGCGGGTTTATGAGATTGTGGGTTGAGTGGCAATTATTGTCTGTGAACCCGCCCCTACCCAACGGCAAATCCCCATCTACCTGTTAATTCCGTTCTGCCGCTTGGATCGATATTTTAAAATACAGATCGATCGGAGGTTGTTTTATCGGTGGGGGCGGGTTTATGAGATTGTGGGTTGAGTGGCAATTATTGTCTGTGAACCCGCCCCTACCCAACGGCAAATCCCCATCTATTTGTAGGGGCGGGTTCACCAACAATCTCGGTCTAAAATTGATAATCCGATCAACTCGCCCCCACCCAACGGCAAATCCCCATCTACGTGTTAATTCCGTTCTGCCGCTTGGATCGATCGCACCACAGCAGCCGCAGCCCGAGCGCCGATCGACTTCTCCTGATCGTAGCCCAACACCAGTTCCCACGCCTCCTGCGGGTATCTGTCAACCAGCGGGATCGCCACTTCATCCAGCATCCAGCGGCCGTGACGTTCATCTTCTTTGATGTGCAGTTCCCAATAACCCATCGCAGCCTGCGAGAGGTCCAAACGCTGGGCGGCGACTAAATAATTGCGGTAAGCCACGGGCCCCGCCACCTCAAAATATGTGAGTCCGCCGTTGTAGCGCAGAAAATGGCGCTTGCGTTCCGTCAGCAGGAAGTTGTGATTGATGCTTGCGAGCACTTCCCAAGGGACTAAATCGAAGTACGCTTCCGGTTCCGTACTCATATCGAATTCAGCCAGCATTTGGGCAAAAAAGGTCGAGTGCTTGCGGGGAAGGCGACCGCCGCCGTATTCTTCAATCAGCACTCGGGTAAGGGTGCACTGAATTTCGTTGCCGGCACCGCCGATGATGCGAGAAACGCGGCTGGCTTCAACTAAACCGTCAAAGGAGGCGATCGCCAGCAGGTGTCTGTATCCCTCCTCAGTCATCTGTTCCCGCAGGTAGCGATCGAGATCGGTGAGTTCTGGATCGACATCGGCGGCGGCGCGATCGCGCAGAGCTTGCTTGACATCCTCGATGTTTTGCAGCCCCGCAACGTCGATTTGCGAGGTTTCCCACTGCTGCCAGGGTTCTTCGATGCGATCGCGCACAGAACGCAAATAGTGCGATCGCTCGTTATTGTAGCGGCGCAAATCGTCGTACCAAAACAAGTTGAGGCGGTTGATGCGGTAAAGTACGCGCTGCAAAAAGCGGTGAGCGGCCTCATCGCCCGGTTCCTGTTGGTAAGCTGCTTGAATTGCATGGGCGATCGCGCTTTCAAAATCGCTGACAAGTAACGGTTTTGCCGCCACCGTCTTGTCTAAATCCTCGACTTCTAGTAAATTGACAAATTGCCGATCGGCCGCTTCGTAATTTGGGAGTACGGGTTGCTTTTTGGGAAGACTCGGCGAGTCTATTTTGGGGAGTAAATCTGCCGTATTTTGCATGGAATTAAGTTATGCTAACTCTAATTATTGTGCTGCCTGCCCAAACAGCTAACCGTTGCAGATTGCTGAGGATTCTGGCTAATTACTTTCAATATAGCGAAGGAGTCATCCGCATACACCCTTCCATTGATAGAGATTTGACCGCTAGCGTCTCATACCCTTTCAACTTGTGAGTAAAGGTAACAACGTTTATGGAAATTTGTATCAACTTCTATCCGGCTTCCTTCTCAATCACCTGTTTAGAAACGGGCAAGATGCCCGTCCCACAAAAATTAAATTTTCTTGTGCAATAGGCATCTCGATCGTTCTTCAAAAACTCAACCTTCTTGTGGAACGGGCAAGATGTCCGTTCTTCAAAAACTCAACCTTCTTGTGGAACGGGCATCTTGCCCGTTCTTGAAAAACTAAATTTTCTTGTGAAACAGGCATCTTGCCCGTTCTTGAAAACTCCATTTTCTTGTGGAACGGGCATCTTGCCCGTTCTTGAGACTGCTACAACCTATGGCTGCTATCAACCTAGCCGATCGCGAAAATACTCCTCATACAAACTGCATCTCGCAGTGCAATAATTGCCCTCCTGCTTCACCAAACCCATACTATTTAATTTAAACGCCAATTCTAGCCTCAACCTGACTGGCTTTGACACACTCGAAACCTCTCTCATCGCCTCGATTAATTCTGGATATTTTTCTAAATTCCACAAATGTCGGCGCAAATGGTCGCTGTAAATTCCTGCCTCGGTTGTCGCCGATTTCAGCAATTGATTTAAAGTCACATCTTGACGGGCAATGCGATACATAGCCAGCCGCACTAAATAGGGATGTCCTCCCACTAGCGCCATCAATTCTGCAACTTCTGTAGCGCTCCAATTCAATCCGTGCCGCGCTGCTAAGTCTTGCACTTGCTGGGAATTAAACTCAGGCAAATCAATAGGCAATCCCACATTAAACGGCGATTTGTTCACATCTAGCGGGATGTAAACTTCTGTCGAATGCACCACAATCAAACGCAATTTTTTCCAAATATCTCGCCGTTTTGCTTCTTCGTGCAAAGCTCGCAATAACCCAAAAAAGTCGTCGGCAATTTCCGGCGATTCAAACAGGCGATCGCTCTCATCCAACCCTAACGTCAGAGGTTTTGAAGATTCAGACAGCAAATACTGTTCAAAATAAGCCTTACAGCACTGATTGCTGCCAATCAAATCGGCTAATTCCCAACACTTCGGCAACTGCTCTAGCATTCCTAACTCTTGACCGATGCTAGCACAAAACCATTGCAAAAATGTATCTGAATTAGCAAATATTCTCCTATTTGCTAGCTGAAAACTCAGCGCTACCGTGCGAGAACCTTGCACTTCTGCATGATGCAAAATCCTCGCCATCAAGGAAGTTTTGCCCATTTGTCTGGGTGCTTTTATGCGGATCAGCGCTCCCGGTTGGGCGATCGTCTCGTAACAGCGGGATTCGATCGGAGGGCGATCGATATAAAAACGAGAAGCTATTTCAACTTGTCCTCCCGGCAATTCTGGCGGCGCTGCTGGCAGGGGTTGAATTATTGACTGTTTTGTGTTACTAATTGCGTTCCATTCCACAGCCAATTCATGGTCGGCAGTTAACGATGTGCGGCCTTCTTTGATAATGGTTAAAATTTGTGATAACAACTTAAATGAGTCGCCAACACCGCGCCACATCCAGGGCTGAATTCCTACCAAATAGCTCAGTAAATCAAAGGAAAGCGGTGTATTTAATTCAACTAAAATCGGTAAAATTGCTGGTTTGCGAGCAGTAAGATTGTGCAATTCTTTGGCTAGCTGCACTTGTTCCAATATCATTTCGCTAGCGGCCGATTCTTCGGAAATCAGCAACAGCAAATAATCGCAACCCTTTAAATATGAGGCTGAGTCGCTGCTGTTGTTAATAAAAAAGACTTCGTGGCCTCCCGCCCTCAAAGCTTGGTGTAACTGCTGGGAAAGGGTGTTGTTTGAGGTCGATCGTGTTCGAGGGCTTTCCTTCGGATCGCCCTCAAAGACGATCGCCACTTTTGCCCTCACCAGCAGTACCTCGTCTGGATCTGAATTCGCCTCAAAATCGGCTATATCGCGCCATTCCTGACCCAATCCGCGACAAATTTCGATGAAATTGGCATAATCCACAGGTTTGCCATTCAGAAAATGGCTGACAGTAGATTGGGCCATCCCTAAATCCTCAGCCAAGATTTTCTGACTGGGAAAGCCATTTCTCAAGAGACAGGATTTAACTGCGCGAATGCACTCTTCGCGCACCCTTAGCGATCGTGGCATTGCTTATCACAATCGAGACACTGAAACCATCATAAATGCCAACCGTCTGTAAAGTCGATGAAAAGTCGATAAAAAGTCGATGAATTTTCCAATAACTCAGTCACCAACTCAAATAGCCACCTGATTAGATTAGAAATAACAAGGTTGAATCCCATCGCAACGAGGTAAAAGCATTGTGTATTCTATCCTAATTTGGTCGCTGGCGTCAGCCACTAATCAACCAGGTTTCGCCTTCACCCCGCCCCTATTCTGGCTGCTAATCGGAGTGGTGCTTAGTGCGATCGAGCTATTAATCATCAAAACTCAGCCCCAAAAATACAGGTTTTACCTGCTAATGATGGGAACTTCGGCTTTAATTGAATCCTTTATTTTGTGGAGAGGATCGGTAGCATTTCAGTTTAGTTGGGCGAACATAATGTATGAAGATTTTGATTGGCAAATTTTCTACTGGATGGGGATAGCCCTCGCGCTGAGCATCTGGATTCGACCGATTTTCATTGTTCGCAAAAAGTTTGTGATTCCCGAAGCAACCGAAGCGACAACAATCTCCGAAATTTTCCCCGGAGAAACCGGAATGGTGATTTATGAAGGTTCTTCGTGGAAAGCCCGCAACGAAGATTCCCAAGGGGCGATCGCACCCAGACAAAAAGTTTACGTTTTGCGCCGCGAAGGAAACACGCTGATTGTTGTACCAGACAGATTAATTCACATCAACAGCTAAATCTGAGTTCTTTTATGACTAGGCGATTGAAATCGCTTCTTGCCAAACAAAGTCCGCCTTCGCGGAATAAGAAATCACTATCAACTGTCAACTGTCAACTGTCAACTGTCAACTGTCAACCGTCAACTGTCAACTGTCAACTGTCAACTGTCAACTATCAACTGTCAACTGTCAACTGTCAACTGTCAACTGTTTGCTGTCAACTGTCAACTGTCAACTGTCAACTGTCAACTATTTACCAGGAGATTCACTATGTATCAGTATTTTTTGATGGTGTTGTTTGCAATCACCGGAGTATCCTTAGCCAACAGCGTTAAAATCGTCCGTCAAGGAGATGAGGCTTTAGTTGAAATTTTCGGAAAGTACGACAGAAAAAAACTCGAACCTGGTTTGACATTTCTGATTCCCTTTGTCGAAACAGTCGCCTATAAACAAACTCTGCGCGAGCAAATTTTAAGACTGTCACCGCAACAATGCACGACGCGCGATCGCGTTGCCGTCACGGTTGAATTTATTGTGTACTGGCGAATTATTGACTTAGAAAAAGCTTCCTACAAGGTGCAGAATCTCAAGGAAGCGATGTTAAATATGCTGATTCTTTCAATTCGGACTCACATTGCGACATTAGCTGTAGAGGAACTTTACACGGCGCGCAATGAAATCAATAATGCTTTAGTGCAGGAGTTGGATACAACGACAGATCCTTGGGGGGTGAAGTTTACGAGAGTGGAATTGCGCGATTTTGCGATCGGCAGTAAAGTGATTCAGCCGACATCCATTGACCGGAAAGAAGTACAAAAGCTGCTAGCTTAGGGATTAGTATTCCCTCGTTTTCATCGTTACCAGGCTCTTCCTGGTAACGCAGATCCAAAGACTCTCCCTTGCCGACTTGAATTTGCCTTGTATATACCATTTACGGAGACAATACCATGACTAAATATCAAGAATCAAGTATTAGCAATTCAGCTTATAACGGTTGCGGATGCTTATTGCTTTTAATGGGAATTGTAGTAATGGGCGCGATCGCTCTGCCATCATTTCTTTATACTAGCCATAGATGCAGGATTCCCGAAGCAAAACAGTATGTTGGCTCGATGAATCGCGCACAGCAAGCCCTATTTATAGAAAAAAGTGCTTTTGGTACTTCTGTTGATGCTTTAGGACTTGGCATTAAAACAGAGACAACAAATTTCAAGTATTCAATTCGTGCCACTAAAAAAGCAGCATTTAATTATGGAGTATCCAAGGAAAAAAAATTAAAAAGTTATGTCGGTGGTGTTTTTCGGGTTCCTGCTAAAAACTTTGAGCCAAATGCTGCTAAACAGGAAATAACTACAACGTCCATATTGTGCGAAGCTGATTCTCCCGGTACAATTAAACCAGCGGAACCCACCTCTGAAAATGGTAAAATTGCTTGTGGTAAAGGCACAACACAAGTGACCAGATAATCTAACTATACGCAAGATAATGACAGTCAATTAGTAATATTAAATCTGCATTAAATTGAGATTTACCGGACTAAAGTCTTTACTACAAACAGGGAGGATAAAAAACTATGAGTCAACAAGATTCTAAATCAGCTAGCATTTCACCTCATGGTTGCGGATGCTTATTGCTGTTAATGGGCATTGGAGTAATGGGCGCGATCGCTCTGCCATCATTTCTGGGTGGTTGCAAGGGATGTAAATATAAGAAAATGGAAGGGATACAGTATGTTAGATCAATGAGCCGAGCTCAGCAAGGCTATTTTGCCGAAAAAAATACTTTTTCCACTTCTGTTAAGGCTTTGGGAATTGGCATTAAAACAGAGACAAAAGTTTTCAAGTATTCAATTCGCGCCACTAAGAAAGCAGCATTTAATTATGCAGTAGCAAAGGAAAACGAATTAAAAAGTTATGTCGGCGGTGTTTTTCTTGTTCCTGCTAAAAACTTTGTTCCCAATGCTACTAAAGAGGAAATAACTACAACGTTCATATTCTGCGAAGCTGATTTTACCGGTAGAATTCAACCAGCGGAACCCACCTATGAAAATGGTAAAACTGCTTGCGGTAAAGGCACAAGACCAATGGTCTCACCCAACTAACTATACGGAATATAATGACAGTCGATTACAAGATTAAATCGGCTCTCAATTGAGATTTACCGGACTAAAATCTTTACTAAAAACAGGGAGGATACAAAACTATGAGCCAACAAGATTCTAAATCAGCTAGCATTTTACCTAATGGTTGCGGATGCTTATTGCTGTTAATGGGCATTGGAGTAATTGGCGCGATCGCTCTGCCATCATTTCTGGGTGATAGCACGCACGATAAGTATATGACATCGTATATGACATTTCAAGCGCAACAGTATGTTAGCTCAGTGAACCGAGGTCAACAAGCATATTTTGCAGAAAAAAATGCTTTTTCCAGTTCTGTTAAGGCTTTGGGAATTGGCATTGAAACAGAGACAACACATTTCAAGTATTCAATTCGTGCCACTAAGAAAGCAGCATTTAATTATGCAGTAGCAAAGGAAAACAACTCCAAAAGTTATGTCGGTGGTGTTTTTATGGTTCCTGCTAAAAACTTTGAGCCAAATGCTGCTAAAGAGGAAATAACTACAACCTCCATATTGTGTAGAGCTGATTTTCCCGGTACAATTAAACCAGCGGAACCCACCTATGAAAATGGTAAAATTGCTTGCGGTAAAGGCACGACACAAGTGACCATATAATCTAACTATACGCAATATAATGACAGTGGAGTACCAATATCAAATCGGCGGCAGTCTCCCGCAAAATGCACCTACTTATGTAGTGCGACAAGCTGACTCAGAATTCTATCAAGCCCTCAAAGCCGGAGAGTTTTGTTACGTGCTTAATTCCCGACAAATGGGCAAATCCAGTTTGTTGGTGCGAACTGTACAAAAACTCTCGGCTGATGGCATTGCCTGTGCTACGATCGACCTTTCGGACATTGGCAACCAGCAAGTCTCTCTAGATAAGTGGTACGGTGGCGTCGCTTACAAGCTATTGTGCAGTTTCAACCTGTTTAACCCAGTCGAGTTTATGGCTTGGTGGCGGGAGAGAGAGTTGATGTCGCCGGTGCAGCGCTTAGGAGAATTAATTGAAGAATTGCTGCTGGTCAAAATTTCTCAAAACCTGGTCATTTTTATTGATGAAATTGATAGCGTTCTGAGTTTCCAAGAACCGCTAGACGATTTCTTCGCATTAATTAGATGTTGCTACAATAAACGCGCTCACAATTCAGAATACCAGCGCCTTACATTTGCTTTGCTGGGAGTCGCTACGCCATCGGATTTAATTAGCGATGCAACTCGCACGCCCTTTAATATCGGCTTAGCAATTGAATTGCACGGTTTTAACTTACAAGAATCTCTGCCTTTAGCAAAGGGATTTGAGGGACAAGTAGACAATCCTCAAGAGGTTTTAAAAGAAGTGTTGGACTGGACTGGAGGGCAGCCATTTCTGACTCAAAAGCTTTGCAAGCTGATTCTGCACCATGTAAAAAGCTTAGCGTCTGCTTCTCTTATATCAGATTCAACGGATGAAAGCCAAACAGAAAAAAAGACTACAAATCACTTATTAATTAGCGATATAGTGCAATCTAATATTATTGATAATTGGGAATCATCCGATGAACCGGTACACATCAAAACAATTCGCGATCGCCTTCTCAGAAGTCAGCACCGCGCCAGTAGGTTATTAGGACTATACCAAAAAATATTGCCATTTTCAGAACCCCCCTTGTTAAGGGGGGCAGGGGGGATCTGCGCCGATGATACTCCCGAACAAACAGAATTGCGGCTGAGCGGATTAGTAGTAAAACGAGCCGGAAAATTAACCGTATCCAACCGCATTTACGCAGCTATATTCAGCCACAACTGGATCGAAACAGCACTCGGCGACTTGCGCCCCTATGCTGAATCCCTAACAGCATGGATAGCTACCAATTGTCAAGACGAATCTCGCTTGTTGCGCGGTCAAGCACTGGAAGATGCCCGACAGTGGGCGGCAAATAAAAGCTTGAGCACCCAAGATTATCAATTTTTAGGTGCGAGTCAAGAAGCAGAATTTGCCAAATTGCGCGATCGCGAAAAACAAACTCAAACTGAAATTGAACAACTGCGCCGCGAAAAAAAGTTACTAGAAGAACTAAGCGAAGCACAAAAGCAGAAAAAAGCGATTGCAGTTAAACTGTGGCGCGAGCAACAACTGAGAGTGCAAACAGTTACAGGAGCCGCAGTCATATTAATATCAATCCTGATAGTAGCTTTTTGGGTAAAACCGTCAATCGAAGAAAGAAACAACAAAATTCTCACTCTCAGTTTGCTATCAGAAACGCTATTTGCCGCAAATAAAAAAGAAGAAGCTTTGCTAGAAAGCATTAGAGCTGTTACAGAAATGAAACGATCGCTCGGAGTGAGTTCAGATATTCAGATGCGAGTGGCGATCGCGCTCGAACAGGCAGTTTACAGCTTTCGGGAACGCCGCCACTTGCAGACTCAAGCCAGTACCCTTGCTTTCGCGAGTTTCAGTCCCGACAGTCAAACAATTGTGACGGCTACCGATGATAATTCTATCAAACTGTGGCAAACTAAGGGAAATTTGCAAGCAACATTAACTGGTCATGCTGCTAAAATTAGAAAGGCCATCTTCAATCCTAGCGGTCAGCTCATTGTCTCTGCCAGCGACGACCAAACTCTCAAAGTTTGGCAGAAAAATGGTCAAGTAATTCATGATTTCAAAGAACTGAGCGGTAAAATAACAACCGTGTCTTTGAGTCCCGATGGTAAAATTATTGCTTCAGCAAGTACCGATGGAACTGTGAAACTATGGAAAATAAACGGAGAAGAATTGTCAAGTTTAAAAGTGGAGCGAGGTTGGATAACCAGCACGAGTTTTAGCCCAGACGGTCAGATAATTGCTGCGGCTGGCACTGATGGTACTGTTAAACTTTGGAGTTTGACAAAGGTTGTGGAAAAATTGCGAAAACAGCAGTCGATCGAAGCAAGCACTGATATCAAATTGTTCCGAACTTTACAGATAGAAAGCGATCGAATTATGAGTGTAACTTTCAGTCCTGACGGATCAATGCTGGCGGCGGGAAGTGCTGGGGGAACTGCGAGAATTTGGAGCAAAGACGGCACACCGCTAAGTATTTTAAAGCATACAAGTAGATTGACAAATATCAGTTTTAGTCCCGACAGCCAAATGTTGCTATCTGCAAGCACAGATAAAATGGTGAGGCTGTGGAATATTGACGGTACATTGCTCAAAACTTTAAAAGGTAACAAGGATGCTGTTTGGAGTGCGAGTTTTAGTCCAGACGGCAAGGCGATCGCAAGTGCTAGTGCTGACGGTACGGTGATGCTGTGGAATCTTAATCTTGACGATTTGCTGGTGCAGGGCTGCAATGTCGCCCGCAATTATTTTCAGACAAATCCGATCGCCAATCCCAGCAATCGCCACCTCTGCGACGGGATTGAAACTCAGTCAGGCATTAGGCAAAAAAACCCCGGTTAAGACTCCAACTCGTGAGTTTTGCAGCAAAGTCTCTAGGCAGAAATCGGCTTTTTGACCCAGCCCAAAAACGGATACGCTGCCACGTACTTAAGTCGTGGAAAGATAAAAATTTTAGACCCTAGTTCAAGCCCCCGCATTTATCCGCGAGGTCAATCTAAAATCTAAAATCTAAAATCTAAAATCGACTGACCGCCCCTGCGTCTAGGGCTGATATGGTTACAATTGGTAGCAGCTATTGACGTACTCCTCGGCATGAATGCGCGAGGATTCTCAAAGGTTGCATGAAGGCGGGCTAAAGCCACGCCTTCATGCCTTCTTTTTCCTGCTTCTCGGATTCTTAACTAGACTGTTACCAGTCCCCGCCAGACCATCTCCACAGGCAATTTCTTTTATATCTACCGAGCGTCCCTCGGCCGATAATCCGCGATTGCGAATAACTTGAGATGCTGCTACATCTCGATGCGTTGTATACCCGCATTCTGGACAGGTGTGAACTCGATTATCAAGCTCTTTCTTGCCAGTATGCGTATCACAATTAGGGCAGACCTGAGAGGTAAAATCCTTATTTACCTTCTCAAAGTAAACCCCACGCTTCCAGCACACCCAAGCAAGAATCGCAACAAATTGACCAAAGCCAGCATCTAAAGTGTGTTTGCAAAACATACCTTTAGCCCAAACTCGAAAATCGATATCTTCAACAAATATCATTCCCGCATCTTTTACTACTTCATGAGCCAATTTAAAATGCCAGTCTTTTCTAGTGTCGGTTATACGCTGATGTAGTCTAGCAATTTTTCGATTTAACTTATGGCGGTTGTTAGATCCTTTCTTCTTGTTCTTGAGCCGACGTTGCAGCAATTTCAGCTTGCGGTGTTCGACTGCTAGAAACTTAGGACGTTTAATTAATTTACCCTCAGAGGTTGCTAAAAATTGGTCTAAGCCTAAATCTATGCCAATCGGATATCCTGTGGCAACAGGCTCAGGCACATTAACATCACACTCTAGTGAAAGTATGACGAAATATCCGCTAGCCTCACGAACGATTCGAGCTTGTTTGACTGCAAACCCATTAGGAATCTCCCTAGATTTTATGAACTCAACAACACCTAATTGTGGCAGCTTAATGCTATTTCCTTGGATGCAGTTTTTTAGCATTTGGGGAAATACAAATGACCGCATTCGGTATTTGCTTTTAAATCTAGGAAACCCCATACCCTTACGCTTCATGTCTAGGAAGGCTGTCTCCAGCTTTCTTAACACCTGTTGAAGCATTTGAGCGTTAACCGTTTTGAGTTCGGGAAACAACTCTTTAGCCTTAGTTAGCCCCGCAGCCTGAACATAATAATTTGGGTAGGGAGCATCAGCACGAATAATGTACTCGTTCACAATCGAGCAAGCATTAATCGAGCATTTACGAGAGTTAATCCAGTCCTTGCGTTCTCTCAATGCGTAGTTCCAAACCTTACGACAAATCACTAGAATTCGTTCGATTTCCGAAATCTGTTCTTTTGTCGGCTTTAGTTTGTACTTGTAACTGAGATTTAGCATGGTTATTGACCAACTCTACAAAACATTGTACCATTTTGTAGATATCGTGACAACAACAAAATCTTGCTGGGTGACTGGCAGCTTAAAAGCTGCGGCTAGCCTTCATCCCCGCCTTGAAAGGACGGGGTTCTCGGCATTTTTTCTATAGGTCAGCCCGATCGGTGTATTCAACTCTAGAGCAAAAATACCAGCGCCTGCAAAAAGACTTAACGGGCGGAGTTATCGCCCTCGGCGGCATTTTATGCACGGGTACTCTCTGGTATTGGCAAGTGGAAAAATGGTCTTTCCTCGATGCCGTTTACATGACAGTATTTACCCTAGCAACTGTGGGCTACGGTGAACTTCAGCCTCTGGGCCAACGCGGGCGAATGTTTACCATATGCCTGATTTTGATGGGCGTGATTGTGATTGGTTTCATCGTCAACCGCTTTACAGAAGCGCTGATTGAAGGATATTTTCAAGAAGGAGCAAGAATTAGGCAGCAGCGGCGATTGGTAGATTCTTTGATCGGTCATTACATTCTCTGCGGTTTTGGGCGCACTGGCCGCCAAATTGCCTTGGAATTTCAGGCAGAAAATATTCCTTTTGTGGTGATAGATTCGGCGGTACAGTCGGTTGAAGCAGCTTTGGCGCTGGGGTACACGGCTGTCCAAGGAGACGCGACTCTGGACGAAATTTTGCTGAGTGTGGGGATCGATCGCGCAGTTTGCATAGTAGCAGCTTTGCCTTCGGATGCCGAGAATTTATACACTGTCATGTCAGCGAAAACTCTGAATCCCAAGGTGCGGGCGATCGCCCGCGCCACCACAGAAGAAGCCGTAAAGAAGTTGCAGCGGGGCGGCGCCGATGCCGTCGTATCCCCCTACATTACCGGGGGAAAGCGCATGGCGGCGGCTGCTTTGCGGCCTGAAGTTATGGATTTTGTAGACGGTGTTTTGACCGGCACCGAGAGTTCTTTTTACATGGAAGAATTTTTGGTCGATCCCAATACTTGTGTCTACGTCGGGCAAAGTTTGAGAAATGCTAAGTTGCGATCGCAATCGGGGGCATTGGTTTTAGCGGTGCGGCGCGCTGGCGGGACTTTGATTGTGGGGCCTACCGGAGAAACTGCGATCCAAGGAGGAGATATGCTGATTTGTTTGGGCACTGCCGAACAACTCCGCGCCCTCAATCAAATCCTCAGCCCGCTGAGTTCTCGCCTTCCCCGGCCTCCCAAGTAGAAGTAGTACGATCAATCGCAGTTTAAACCCGCCGCTGCTGCTGTCGGAAATTCGATCGGCACAAAAGTAACGCCAAACTGTTTCTTAGAACACTTGACAATATGCACTAATAGAGGACTGAAATTTTTGCGATCGCTTTCATCAAACTGAATCGTTCCAGTCGCTCCGTTAGCGATAAAATTTGGATCTGCCATAGTTTTTTGCATCCCTTCCCTGCTGGGTTGCTGCTGCTTTTTTTCTTGCATTTCAATGGCTTGAATCAGCGTCTTCGCCGCATCGTAGGTTAACGCAGTTCGGTGACTGACATCCCCTTTCCAAAGCTGGCGGCTATCCTCAAGGAATTTGGGGTTGGGAGAGTTTAAATTATGCCAAGAAACTGCTGCTGCGAATTTATCAAAAGACGGTAACTTACTGGCAGCTTCTAAGGTTTTTTGACTGTATATTCCCCCGGTTCCGACAACCCAATTGCCGTTGAGATTGGCTTGGAAAAGTGCCATCGCATTCTTGACTGCGATCTGGTCGTGACTCGTACTTAAAACAATTGTTGTTTTTTCCGTTTCCCCTGCTTGCCTAACTTCTTGGATAGCTTTTTTAACGTCAAAGTCGCTTTTAGATAGGTCGAATTCAGTGATATTTGCAATAGTTCCGCCCCGTTCTCTAAACTGTTTTCTGAATTCTTCCCAAAAAGTCGAAGTGGATTCGCTGCTAGAGTTATAAAAACCAGCTATTTTGGTTTGACCTTGCTTTTCTATCAGAAATTTCACGAATACTTCAACACTAACTTTAGTCTGAGGCACAGTCCTAAAGAAAAATTCCCGGCGTTTTTCTGCAACTTGTTCCGTGGTACTACCTGGGGAAATTAATACTAAATGATTTTGGTTGTAAGTATCGACTGTATAGGCTGTTTTCTTGTTAGTATAGTGACCGATTGCACCCAAAATATCGGTAAGTTTGACTAGGGAATTAGCAAAATCGATCGCCTCTTTTTTCACCTTGTCCTCGTCCGTGAGCTTGACTGGGGAATTAGCACGGGCGCTCGCCTCTTCTTTCACGCCATCATCGGCAATTATGACTTGTAAACCTTTGCCTTTAATAGCTCGATTTTCCTGAAAGTCTAAACCGTTTAGGTTGCGCTCTAGCTCTGCATTGAATAATTTTAAATTAACTTCTGTTTGGGCTTGAGCAACTCCCCGCAGGATTTCTTGAGGCAAGTCGATCTCGGCTCTACCTTGTTCGTTTGTGCGAACGGGAACGATTACGGCGATCGTGTAATAATCTGCTTTTGTAGCCTTTAACAAGGCATTATTCATGTAGATCAATGTTTCGGGATCTTTTAGTTCTTCTTCAATCCACGACCTTTTAAAGTAATTAAATGCTTCCCGATAATTGGATTTGGCAAATTCATTAACTCCGTCTTGCTTTAATCGAGGAGTCGAGGATTTTAGGAGAGATTCTTCGCCGCAGCTTAAAGCATCACCTTGCACTAAAAGACAAGTTTTAGGGGTAAAAATATTGTGGAGAAAAAGGGCGATCGCACATCCGGCAATAATTCCTGCCATTCCCAACAGCGGCGGGCGAAAGTGCGATAGACTCCATTTCAACGGTGGCCGGGATACTCGGCGATTGGCTTCAAATGGTTCTGGTACATTCAAATTCTGTGACACTGGCGGCGGTGGCTGCGTGGCGATCGAATTCAAATCCTGCAAAACAGCAGCAACACATTGATAGCGCTCTGTGAAGTTGTAGCGCACCATTCTGTTTAAAATCGCTTTCAAGTTCTCGCTAATCTGTATCAAAGGTCGAGCGGAATTTGAGTAATGCAAAAAAATATCGTCCTGCGGATAATTTATAATTAAAGTGGGAGGAGGACGCAAGCCAGTTATGCCTTCAATAGCCACAATACCCACAGCATAAATATCGCTACAAAATTGAGGATTGCCAGCCAATTGCTCGGCAGGCGCATATCCTCGCGTATAAATAGTTCGACTGATAGTCTCTCCCGAACGAGTTAGTTCTAAGGAACTGATTTCTTTGACCGCACCAAAATCAATCAGAACTATTTGTCGATCGCAATCGCGCCGAATTAAGTTAGAAGGAGTGATATCGCGGTGAATGACATTGTGTTCGTGAACAAAAGCGATAACTGGCAAGATATCCAGCAAAAATTCAATTACTTGCTTTTGAGTCCATTGAGTAGTTGGAGCGAATTCTTGGCTCAGCGGATGTCCTTCGATGTATTCTTGAATTAAATAAAAATTGTCATTTTCTTGAAAGCTATCGAATAACTGTGGAATCTGCGGGTGTACGCCCAATTGGTGCAAAGCTCTAACTTCTATTTCAAATCGCTGCTGTGCTTCTGGTAAGAGTTGCGGATCGCTTGGCTGCCTAATTTCCTTAACGACGAACAGGCGGTTATCGGGTATGTCTAAATCTATAGCTGTATATGTCCTCCCAAACCCTCCCCGACCTAATTCACTGACAATTTGGTAACGTTGGTGCAGGATATCTGCTGGTTGCAGGCACATAAATTTTTGGCTATTTCTTAACTGGCTGCGATCGTCCAGATTGATCGTACCGTATTTTTACTGAGATTTTTGTTGAGATTCTGTAAAGTTTTATCAAAACTATAGTAATCCCAAGTGCGATCGCTGTAAATACTTGATGTAGTTGTGCCCGATAGCAGTCTACTGGGGGCAAACGGCCGTGTTTTTTAATAACTTTGGCTGCTAAAAATGCTTTAGTTAATCAATTACAAAAGGAATGAATCAGGACTTGCATTCCTTACTACAAACCTAATTAATAGTTAAATTTATTGCTTTGATTTCGTAAAAATTGCTGAAACCCCAAAGCCGATGGTGGGATTTGAACCCACGACCGTTCGATTACGAATCGAATACTCTACCCCTGAGCTACATCGGCACAGACAATTTTGAATTATAGCACAGCCTAAGCGAAAAAAGCAACGAGTTGCAGAATTTAATTCAAAATTCCACAACTCCTAGCTCACCAACAGTTAAACGGTCACTTCAGTGTCAGTTGAGCCGCCTCTGGCCCCGGAATAAACTAAACCCCGCTGCATATCCAGCGTCAGCATGGTTCCGTCCCGAATTACGCGCGTGGCATTCTTCACGCCCACCATCACCGGCACGCCCAAGCGCAAACCGATAATCGCGGCGTGAGAAGTCAAGCTGTCCTCCTCTGTCACCACACCGGCTGCTTTCCGAATCATTTCCACAAAAGCCACGCTGGTGTGTTCCACTACCAAAATTTCTCCTGGGTGGAAATTGCCTACATCCGCAGCAGTGCGAGCAACCCTGGCCAGGCCGCTCACCGAGCCCAAACCGACACCGGTGCCTTTGCCTAAAACTGCGGTCACTACTTCAACTTTGATCAAATCCGTCGATCCGGCAACCCCTTGCAGAGTACCGGCGGTCATCACCACTAAATCTCCGTCGCAGACTAACTCTTTTTCCTGGGCGACTGTCATGGCAGAGTGAAATGTCTGGCCGGTGGAGGGCAAATCCAGCACCAGCAAGGGTTTTACTCCCCATACTAATTGCAGTTGTCGGGCTACGTCTACGTGAGGAGTAACTGCCAAAATCGGAGTTTTGGGTCGGAACTTCGAGACATTTCGGGCTGTGGCGCCGGTTTTGGTCAGCGTCATGATGGCAGCGGCGTTCAACTGTTCGGAGATTTGGCTGACTGCTTGGCTGATGCCGTTGGGGATCGATCGACCAATATCTTCTACATTCCTAATATTCCGCTTAATTCCTTCCTTCTCCATCCGCACCGCAATTCTCGCCATCGTCGCCACCGCTTCGACGGGGAACTTGCCGACAGCAGTTTCATTCGATAGCATCACCGCATCTGTTCCGTCCAGAATCGCGTTGGCAACGTCGGAAATCTCGGCGCGGGTGGGACGGGGATTGTTGACCATGCTGTCGAGCATCTGGGTAGCGGTAATTACCGGAATGCCCAGGCGGTTGGAGGTAGCAATCAGGCGCTTTTGCAAAATCGGCACGTCTTCGGCGGGCAGTTCCACTCCCAAATCGCCGCGGGCGACCATCACGCCGTTGCAAAGGGTGAGAATTTCCTCCATTTGTTCGATCGCCTCGTGCTTTTCGATCTTGGCAATCACCGGTACTTGCTTGCCCGCACTGGCAATGAGCTCTTTAATTTCGAGGACATCTTGGGGATTCCGCACAAAGCTCAGGGCCACCCAATCGACACCTTGGTCGAGGCCGAACATTAAATCTTTGCGGTCTTTATCAGTCAGCGCTTTAATTGACAGGTAAACTCCCGGAAAATTCACGCCTTTGTTGTTGGAAAGCGGCCCGCCGACGACGACGCGGCAGTGCAATTCCTGCGCCGCGCGGTCTACTTTTTCGACCAGCATTTCCACTTTCCCGTCGTCTAGCAGAATCATCGATCCCTCTGGAACTTCCTCTGCTAGGGGTTCGTAGGTGACGGAGGAAATGAGTTCTGTGCCGGGAACCGGGCGGCTGGTGAGAATGAAAGGGTCGCCGTTTTTGACAACTATAGAGCCTGTCTCAAAGCGCCCTAAACGGATTTTCGGGCCTTGGAGGTCTTGGAGGATGGCTACCGGCTGGTTGAGTTCAAAGGATGTTTGCCGGATTAAGCGAATGCTGCGCTGGTGGTCTTCTTCTGTTCCGTGGGAAAAGTTGAGTCGCAAAGTTGTGGCACCGGCTTCTATAAGCTGGCGCAGCACTTGTGGGTCCGAAGTTGCTGGGCCAATGGTGGCGACGATTTTAGTCCGGCGTAGGGCTTTTGGCAATTGCATCAGCGGTGTTCTGGGGAGGCAGGTGGATTTCTTGTTTAAATTTCGGCTAACGTTTCATCTTTGCACTACAAGCAATGACGCTAGTCTTAAGTCTTAAAAATTTTGATAGTCGTCAAAAAAGCAGGTATTGAACAATATATAGAATATCTGACTTTTTACCGATCGGTAATTTTTTCTTGGGGAGCGCTCTTTTTTGCAAAGTTTTCCGCTCTCAGGCTTGACATAAATACAGAGATACCCATAGATTTTATTTGGTCTGCTGAGCTCTTTTGCCTAATCTAGCACTGGTATGCTTGTACGACAGCAATGCTTTGCTGCTTGTGCAGAGGTTAGTTTCTGGCGATCGGACTCTGTTCTTTGATGCCTTTAGGCCGAGGTTCCTGACAAAACTTTACTATTGTCCGGCTTGTATCTTATACTACGCAAGAGTGAAATATTAAGGAGCCTTAACAAAGATGTCGGAGGCAGGACGGCCGCTGACAGTGCCGAAAGAGTTTCTGAGTCCTCCCGGTGAGTTGAATCCGACACTACTGCTGTTTTTGAGTGCAGTAGTGATTATCGTGGTTTCTTACTTGGGTTTCTGGTATTGGGAATGGCCCCAATGGTGCTGTTTTTTATTGAACGTGTTGGCTTTGCACATGGCGGGAACTGTGATTCACGATGCGTCTCACAATGCGGCCCATCGCGATCGCACGATCAACGCTATTTTGGGACACGGTAGCGCGCTGATGTTGGGTTTTGCATTTCCCGTGTTTACGCGGGTACATATGCAGCATCACGCCCACGTTAATGACCCAGATAACGATCCAGACCATTATGTTTCGACCGGCGGGCCTTTGTGGTTGATTGCTGCGAGGTTTTTTTACCACGAGATATTCTTTTTTAAGCGCAAGCTGTGGCGGAAATACGAACTATTGGAATGGTTTTTCAGCCGTTTGTTTGTGATCGGGGTGGTTTATATTGCCATTCAATACGACCATTTAGGTTACGTGATGAATTTTTGGTTTTCTCCTGCTTTGGTGGTGGGGTTGGCGTTGGGGTTATTTTTTGATTATTTGCCGCACCGTCCGTTTCACGAGCGCGATCGCTGGAAAAATGCCAGAGTATATCCTAGCCCTATTCTAAATATCTTGATTTTGGGGCAGAATTATCATCTGATTCATCACTTGTGGCCTTCGATTCCTTGGTACAATTACAAGCCTGCTTATGAGGCTGTCAAGCCGTTGTTGGATGAGAAAGGTTCCCCTCAAAGTTTAGGAATATTGGAAGGGAAAAAGGACTTTTGGAGTTTTATATATGACATCTTTTTAGGGATTAGGCTGCATCACAAGAAAGCGTCTGATTGACAAAAAACCCGGTTTCTTTGAGAAGCCGGGTTTTTTTTGTATGGCAGAAGGAACAAGGCAAAGGCAATTGGGGGTAACGGTTTTAGTAGGGAAACGGTACTGCCTTTAGTGGTGTCAACTTAAGGTTTTAGTCCGCTGGTTCTCCCACCCGACAGTCCGCCAGGGAATGAATTCCCTGTCTCATAGCTAAAGTCCTCTCCAAGAGGACTGAAGAACTCATTAGTCCTCTTTGAGAGGACTTTCACTTTGAGGCAGGGGTTTCAACCCCTGACTCCCACCCGGCAGTCCGCCAGGGAATGAATTCCCTGTCTCATAGCTAAAGTCCTGTCAAAAACGACTGAAGAACTCATTAGTCCTCTTTGAGAGGACTTCCACTTTGAGGCAGGGGTTTCAACCCCTGACGGACTATCGGTTTTGCCTGAAGTTGACACGACCAAAGGTACTGCCGTCTCCTGACTGTGGGTAAGATTTATTCCGATGCCACGGGATTTGATATCAATCCCCTCTCGGGGAAGCGGTAAACAAGCTAAGTAGGGGCCAGCGAAACCGGGTTTTTTTACGAAAATATGTGGTTGTAGTCCACAGATTCGGTAAAAAACCCAGTTTCTTTCGTGGGAGTGGATAAATTCTGGCGTTGCCAAAAAATGGAAAAATCTCAAGCAGATGTAGTTTCAATCCCCTCTCGGGGCAGTGGTAAAGGAGACAGTTGGATGAAGAATTGAGTTGAAAAAACCAACTTGGTTTCAATCCCCTCTCGGGGCAGTGGTAAAGGAGACAAACCAACACAGGCTACAAAGCGGAAAACATTTGGTTTCAATCCCCTCTCGGGGAAGTGGTAAAGGAGACAAGAGCGTTTGAGGAGAAGAAATGGACACCAGTATCGTTTCAATCCCCTCTCGGGGAAGTGGTAAAGGAGACTATTGGGAGAAAGAAACATGAGTGGAGATAAGGACAAAGTTTCAATCCCCTCTCGGGGAAGTGGTAAAGGAGACGTGAAGGTTGTGGTATCGAGTTTGTCCAAGCTTTTAGTTTCAATCCCCTCTCGGGGAAGTGGTAAAGGAGACACAGGCCGAAATTCTTCGCAAACAAGCGGAGATCAGTTTCAATCCCCTCTCGGGGAAGTGGTAAAGGAGACCTTTTTTGTAAAGGGTTTTATACAAGGTTTCATAAGTTTCAATCCCCTCTCGGGGAAGTGGTAAAGGAGACGTAAAGGAGCCAGCAATCGCTTATCAGAAGCTCTCAAGTTTCAATCCCCTCTCGGGGAAGTGGTAAAGGAGACACCCACTGCAGAGTCGCGTCCACGGAGCAAATTGAGTTTCAATCCCCTCTCGGGGAAGTGGTAAAGGAGACATTTCAACTAAAAACTGTGAGTAATCACATTAAGTTTTAATCCCCTCTCGGGGAAGTGGTAAAGGAGACAAAAACGCAATTAAGTACATATAAATCCATTCTCTTGTTTCAATCCCCTCTCGGGGAAGTGGTAAAGGAGACGGGGAGCACGGATTCGAAAGAGCAAAATATACCAGCTGGTTTCAATCCCCTCTCGGGGAAGTGGTAAAGGAGACCGTGATGTATGGGACAATGAGTTTTGACATAATGTTTCAATCCCCTCTCGGGGAAGTGGTAAAGGAGACAAACCCCTGAAGAAAGGGAAAAAAGGCTCGCAAAAAAGTTTCAATCCCCTCTCGGGGAAGTGGTAAAGGAGACGGTTTCAAATGCAACTGGTTGGACCGGGTAATGTGCTTACGGTTTCAATCCCCTCTCGGGGAAGTGGTAAAGGAGACGTTCTCAAAACGGGCTAGATGCAAGACAGATTGACTACAGTGTTTCAATCCCCTCTCGGGGAAGTGGTAAAGGAGACCTCATGAATAGCACTGAATATCTAAGCAAATATTTGACGTTTCAATCCCCTCTCGAGGAAGTGGTAAAGGAGACGGTCGCTGGCTTGAGCAACTTCCCCCTGAAGAACAAGAAAGGTTTCAATCCCCTCTCGGGGAAGTGGTAAAGGAGACCAAACCTATTGAGTGGAGAGAAAGTTATGTCTGAAACGTTTCAATCCCCTCTCGGGGAAGTGGTAAAGGAGACGAAAATGGATTTTTTGTTTAAATTGTGGAAGCTCGTTTCAATCCCCTCTCGGGGAAGTGGTAAAGGAGACGTTTCGTCAACCTCACTCCTCACGCTGTTCAAGTTTAGTTTCAATCCCCTCTCGGGGAAGTGGTAAAGGAGACACACAATTCACAAGGACTAACGATCATGATTTCCATCAAAAGTTTCAATCCCCTCTCGGGGAAGTGGTAAAGGAGACAAAAAGCTGGTTCCGTTGTTTCCGCTATCGTCATGTTTCAATCCCCTCTCGGGGAAGTGGTAAAGGAGACTGAATATCGTTGTTGTTGTTGAATAATACTAGTTTGTTTCAATCCCCTCTCGGGGAAGTGGTAAAGGAGACTAAAGTGTGTAAAAAGAAAAAGAGCTGATGGCACACATGAAAGTTTCAATCCCCTCTCGGGGAAGTGGTAAAGGAGACCTTCTGAAGTAATGGGACGAGTTCGCGGTACAATGTTTCAATCCCCTCTCGGGGAAGTGGTAAAGGAGACCAAATCATAACTGATCTAAACACACTTATGAACGTTAAGTTTCAATCCCCTCTCGGGGAAGTGGTAAAGGAGACAAAATTTCGTGCGGGGCTTTCAATACTGAAGGACTCTTTAAGTTTCAATCCCCTCTCGGGGAAGTGGTAAAGGAGACTCTTCGGCCAGGGAGCCTTACCCAGAAAGGGTTTCAAGCCTCAAATCGACGCACCATTTTTTACCTGTCAATAAGACCGTAAAACCAGCAATAAGCTCAGTTGCTTGCAAGCCGTAACCCTTGGTATGAGAGTAATCGACGCACCTCAACGAGAAAATCAGGGTTTTGCCGATCGCCCGAGGTGCGTCGATTGCCGATCTGCGACACTGAAACTAGCCGCAGATCCAAAATAAAACTATGCAATTTTCAACGTTCTGGAGCGATCGAGCTTTGCAACTCGCAACAACACCATACACCTTAACCTGCAACTTGTCAACAAGAATGAGAGTCAAATCGGACGAGATCCCTTTTTGAGTTGTCCGGGCCTGCAAAATCAAAGAAACCGGGTTTTTGCGGTTTTCGTCGCCTGCAACCAAATATTCTAGAAAAAACCCGGTTTCTGGGGGCCCGTGAGTCTAGGAGTGTTTGACTTTGTGAGTTGTGGGGCCTGCGACTTTCACAATCGCCAAGTCTACTTTTCCCCAGCCACCGCCACCGCTAAATTCCTATCCGGGCGCAAATTTTGAGCTCCCCGCAAATAAGGATGATAAATTTCAGTATGTGCCGGCCAGTTAACGAGAATTAAAAACCGGATGCAGCGTTCCAAAGCACCCTCAACGTGCATTTGCTGTACGTCCAACAAAGCAACATTACACCAGTGAGGACGTTCGCGGGCGATCGCAGCCGGAAACACAGCATCTAAATCACGAGTAGCAGAAAACGTAGCACTAATAATTAATTCTGGATTTATATCATTTTTTGCTTCTAATTCATCTAACAATTCTTTCACCGCTTCTCGAATTGCTGCCACCGAATTCTCGCTAGCAGTAGTTGCCCCACGAATCCCCCGCACTTGCCACTCCACGCAAATTTCCTCCATATTTTTGTTATGAGTCATTAGTCATTAGTTACGAGTCATTAGTTATTAGTCATACTAAATTAGGCTTAAATACCCACTTTATTTCTTAGTCCCCGCTTGAGTGGACTTCGTTTGTGTCGTTTGACCTCCAACTCCTAGGCGAAGCGCCACATTGGAGTTGGAGGTCAACAGATTTCAATCGCCCAATCATCCAGGGAGTAACTAATGACTGCTGACTCCTGACCGATGACTAATTTATTTAATCACGGGCGATACATCCACAGCGGCAAACCGCTAGTAGAAAGCTCGAATTCCAGCAAATTATTGTAAGCCCAAAGCCCGGATATATCCAGACTACTCCCCAAGACGCGATTTAGGAAAGGTTTTTGTTTTTCTAGCGTGCAAGACTCGGTTTTTTCCGGGTCCAGGCCTGCGAGTTCGGCGGCAAGGCGGCGGGCGTCCTCTTCTGTTCCCAGTCGATCGACCAAACCCAATTCTAAGGCTTGCTGACCGGTAAAAACCCGACCGTCGGCAAAACTTTTCACTTTCTCAACAGCCAATGAACGGGCTTCGGCAACGGTTTCCACAAATTGCTGGTAGCTGGTGTCGATCAAGTCTTGCAGAATTTGCTGTTCCGGATCGGTCAATTCTCGATCGAATGCCAAGATATCTTTATACGGCCCCGATTTAATCACCTGAAAAGAAACGCCTACTTTTTCTAACAGGCGTTCTAGATTGTTACCCCGGATAATCACGCCAATGCTGCCGGTAATTGTACCGGGATTAGCAACGATATGCTCGGCTCCCATGCCGATGTAAACTCCGCCGGAAGCTGAAATATTGCCGAAACTGGCGACAATTTTGACTTTTTCGCGCAAACGCTTCAGCGCGCTGTAAATTTCCTGGGAATCGCCGACAGTGCCGCCGGGGCTGTCTATCCGCAGCAGCAAGGCGGGAAATTTGCGTTCTTCAACGGTTTTGAGAGCTTCTAGCACTCGTTTGCGGGTTTCTCCGGCAATGGCTCCGGTGATTTCGATGCGGGCGATTTGTTTGCGGTAGCGGGGCTTAAATGGCCAAATCATGGGCAGTGTACAGGCAATGTTACGGATTTTTATAGCTAACTTCTTATAGTGTGCCTTATTCATCGGGGTAGATGTTGTGCCATTTAGGAACAGGCCCGAAAGCCTGTTCCACCAGAAATTGCTTGATTGTGGAACGGGCCGGAAAGCCCGTTCCTCATGGTTCGCAACAGGCCCGAAAGCCTGTTCCACCTTGATTTTGTGGAACGGACCCGAAAGGCTGTTCCTGATGGCAGAGATTTGTGCGATCGCACTTAACCGAACATCAATAATATATAATTGTAAAAATTGCTTAACAAATCTACATCATTCTCCTGAGAGCCACTCTCATCAATTATTTGGAGTCTCCGCCATGCAGCTAAAACTTACCGATTCAAAACTGCCTTTTGCCCCGCTGTTGCTAATTGCGCCGTTTTTCCTCTGGGGAACCGCGATGGTAGCGATGAAGGGCGTGATGCCGCACACAACGCCGCTGTTTGTGGCATTCGTGCGTTTAGTACCTGCGGGCGTGTTGGTGCTGCTGGCGGCGGCACTGATGGGAAAACCGCAGCCGCAGGGTTGGAAAGCTTGGCTGTGGATTTCGCTGTTTGCTTTAGTTGACGCTACTTTGTTTCAAGGCTTTTTAGCCGAAGGTTTGAGCAGAACCGGTGCCGGTTTGGGTTCGGTAATGATTGATTCTCAGCCTCTAGCTGTGGCGATTTTGTGTTTGTGGCTGTTTCAAGAAAAAATTGGTTTTTGGGGCTGGTTGGGATTAGTTTTTGGCGTTGCTGGGATTAGTTTAATTGGGTTGCCCGATGGCTGGATTTTTGGGCTTTTTCATCCTGAAAACGCGCAGGTTTCTGGGGGTATCGAACAGTTGTTTCAGGGTGGAGAATGGTTGATGCTGTTGGCCGCTTTGTCGATGGCTGTGGGTACGGTTTTGGTGCGCTGGGTTTGCCGTTATGTTGACCCGGTGGTGGCGACTGGTTGGCACATGATTTTGGGCGGTTTGCCGCTGTTGGCAATTTCGGCTGCAACTGAGTCTGACCAGTTTGTGAATATCGATTTTTCCGGCTGGATGGCGTTAGGTTATTCTACAGTGTTCGGAAGTGCGATCGCCTACGGTTTATTCTTTTATTTTGCTTCTAGCGGCAGTCTAACCAGTTTAAGTTCTCTTACCTTTCTTACGCCTGTATTTGCTTTGCTGTTCGGCAATTTGTTTTTGGGCGAAGTGCTCAGTCCGGTACAATCGATGGGAGTTGGGCTGACTTTGGTGAGTATTTATTTGATCAATCAGCGGGATGCTTTGGGTGATAAATTGCGAAAAGTGCGGCACGGTGAAGCGAGTGCAGAAGTTGAAGCAACAGGATTGTTAGAGTCGTCTGAGTTGAAGTCTGTAGAATTACCCGTGCAGTTGCGGGTTAGCGAATTGGAATCAGAAGTTTAGCGCTTTGAGAAACTTAGGGAGAATTGGTTAATTCTTGAATTAACTGAATGGGAGTTACAATCCTAGGAGTAGTAACCGGAAAATCTCGCGGGTTGCGGGTGACAATGGCATCAATTAGATTGATTGCAGCAGTGCTGTACTGAATCGCATCTTCAAAATCCTTGAAGTTGCAAGTTAAGGTCATTGAAATAACAGAGTTATCTACTGTTGCGACTTGACAAAATGTGGCTAGTTGCCGCAAAAAATCCAGCGTCCAATCGCGGCCTCTGTCTCTGCGGATAATATAGTAAAGGTCGCTAAAACTAGAGGCTGAAATATAGCCTTTAATTTGTGCTTCTTCAACAAAAGTTAAAATGCGATCGCTCTCAGCATAGAAAGGTTCTCGCTCAAGCGCAACATCTACTATTATATTGGTGTCTATCAGGATTTTCACAAGTTATGTTTCTCCTTTAAATATTCCCATTTTGCTGGTTTGTCTGGATCGTCAAAATCCAGCGGTTCGGGTACAGCATCTCGATCGAATAAACCTTGAAATGCCTTCACGTTAGTTTTAAACTTTTTTTGAGGTGCTTCAGGTGCGATCGCATTTTCTGACGCCCTGACTTGTTTAACCGTATCAGGTAGCTGCAAGACGATGATTTCTACATCTCCCGGCGGCATATTCACGGGTTCCACAACTACCAAGTTGCCAGTTGCATCGATTTTACCTCTAAGTTTGTATGCTTGCATGGTAATCTCCGATAACTATGTTTCTATTATATGACAGAATAACTTGCTTCATTACCAATCCTATTCAACATCGGGACTGTTGAAATATCCAGCTAAAATATTCTCAATAACAATCTGACAAGTAAGTCACTCTGTAACAATCCCAAAGTAATCCTATTAAAAAATTTAGGAAGTTTGCAGATCGCATTAATTGAGGTTAGGGAACTCTTTTGAAATAAGTTAATTTTACTATCACTCGCACTCAAACGTCAATTGGTTGCGAGACAGCCCCCATTGCTAAAATCCCCAAAATTTTATTCACATCTTTGAGGTAATATTCAGTCAGATCGATACTAATTACACTTCCTTCTAATTTCATAAATTTCCAAATACTCCCAGTTGTCACCGCCCCGTAAATTGTTGAAACTTCATTGCCTGCACGTTCGTTAAATATCCTTGCTGCTAACATTTCCGCTACGCATTGTCCCAAGCCAGCAGTGATATTTTCTTTTTTAGCTTCCACGAGGGTAATTACGGGAGCGCTGACAAATAGTATTTCTGGTGAATTGCTGATAATAAAATCGCAAATCCCATTTAATCCTCTTTCGCTATCCACGTCAAACTCTATTCCAGAAAATAAGTTAATTCGTTCCTTTAACTGTCTTCTGAGGTCGATTAAAATTGGGGAGACAATCATTTCCGAGCGAGCTTTTTCGCTGTTACTAGCAAGGGCTAAAGGTACATTATAACGGAGAATTTCTGTCAATAGGGCGCTGCATTCTAAGTCTGGTACATCTCCAAATAAATCAACTGTTTCTGAAGTTGTAAGTTGAAAGGTTCGCTTGACTTTTTCTAAACTAAAATCGCTGTAAGGCATTTTGCTTGTCTTCCGATAATTTTCGAGATTAAACAGAATATAATTTGATTGTACTTATTGTGTAGCAGACTGGATGAATCTCAAAGAACGCTTGCACAGCCATCTGATTCAAATTGTACGCGATCGCAACCCATACCTCGCATCCGAAGGGCATTTTTATGCCCAGCAATACATCCGCGAACAGTTGGCACAGTGGGGAAGTGTAGAAATTGACGATTTTTCCGTGCGCGGCCGAATTCATCACAATTTGATTTTGGATTTACAGCCCCTCAGTCCCCCCCAAGCTTCGGGGGGGAAGCAAGACAGTCTGGGTATTGAAAAGCAGATTAAGAAGGGGTTGCCGCCGATCGTAATTGGTGCTCATTACGATACTGTACCGGGATCGCCTGGGGCCGATGATAATGCTACAGGTGTTGCTGTTTTGCTGGAACTCGCAAGGGATCTCGCATCTGGACAGCTCAAATATCCAGTGCAATTAGTCGCCTTCGATATGGAAGAATACGGCTGTTTGGGCAGCAGTCATCATGCAGCTAAATACAAGCAACAGCAAGAGTCAATCCGGTTGATGATTTCTTTGGAAATGTTGGGTTACTGCAACCATAATCCTAATTCTCAAAACTATCCCGCTGGCTTGAAATATTTTTATCCAAATTGCGGCAATTTTATTGCTTTAATTGGCAATTTGCAGACTGTTCCCGATTTGATTAATTTGAGTGACAAAATTCGGAAATCTGGTCAGCCATGCGAGTGGCTGCCGGTGCCGAATCGAGGTTTGATTGTGCCGGATACTCGCCGCAGCGATCATGTTCCTTTTTGGGATAACGGTTATCCGGCGATTATGGTGACTGATACTGCTAATATGCGAAATCCGCATTATCATCGAGGAAGTGATAGGATTGAGACTTTGGATTTGGATTTTCTGGCTGGTGTTTGTCAGGGGTTGGTTGAGGCTATTCGATATATATAGCAGTTTTATTTTAACGAACCGCGAAGGCGCGAAGGGCGCGAAGGAAGAAAGAAGAAGAGAAAAGAGAATGTGATATGATTTTTGTGAGTATAAGGTTATGATTTTTATGAATTGACTTTGAGATGGTTGGGTTAAATAATTCTCAATTATTCACATAACAAACTTCAGGAAAAATATATGAATGCTGATGTTCCCGATCGCACTCGCTGGCAATTTTGGATCGATCGCGGTGGCACTTTTACTGATATTGTCGCCAAGAGTCCCGACGGTAAGTTAGTCATTCACAAGCTGCTGTCGGAAAACCCGGAACGCTACACCGACGCCGCAGTTCAAGGAATCCGCGATATTTTGGGAATTGGCGCAGATTTTCCGATACCCGCTGCACAAATTGAAGCGATTAAAATGGGGACGACGGTAGCGACAAATGCTTTGCTGGAACGAAAGGGCGATCGCACAATTCTGTTAATTACTAAAGGTTTCGGCGATGCGCTGAGAATTGGCTATCAAAACCGCCCGAATATTTTCGCGCGTCACATTGTCTTGCCCCAGATGCTGTACGATCGAGTTATTGAAGTTGCGGAACGCTACACCGCAACAGGTGAGGAGTTAACTGCTGTCAATCCCGAATTTATCCCGTTTTTGCAGCAAGCATACGATGAGGGAATTCGCAGTTGTGCGATCGTATTCATGCACGGCTACCGCTACTCGGAACACGAAAAACAAGTTGCTAAAATAGCGAAAGAAATTGGCTTTTCTCAAATTTCAGTATCTCACGAAGTCAGTCCGCTGATGAAACTAATTTCGCGGGGAGATACTGCGGTTGTCGATGCTTATTTATCTCCGATTTTACGGCGTTATGTCGAACAAGTAACCAGTCAGTTAATCGAGGCAGATTCCGGGAACGAGGGATTATTAATGCCCAATGCCCAATGCCCAATCCCCAATCCCCAATTCCCCAAATTAATGTTCATGCAATCGAACGGCGGCTTAGTGGACGCGGCACAATTTCAAGGAAAAAACAGTATTTTATCCGGGCCTGCTGGGGGAATTGTCGGTGCAGTTCAAACGAGCAAAAAGGCAGGTTTTGATAAAATTATTACCTTTGATATGGGCGGAACTTCCACAGATGTTGCCCATTTTAACGGCGAATACGAACGAGAATTTGAGACGGAAATTGCTGGGGTGAGATTGCGATCGCCCGTGATGGCAATTCACACTGTAGCAGCCGGCGGCGGTTCAATTGTCTTTTTTGACGGATCTCGCTACCGCGTCGGGCCGGAGTCTGCAGGGGCCAATCCTGGGCCCGCTTGCTATCGCAAAGGCGGCCCGTTGACGGTGACTGATTGCAATGTGATGTTGGGGAAAATTCAACCGGATTTTTTCCCGAAAGTGTTTGGATTGAATGGAGATTTGCCGATCGCCCCTGATGTAGTAAAGCAAAAATTTGGCCAATTAGCGGGGGAAATTGGGGGCGAGAGGACGGCCGAAGAGGTGGCGGAGGGTTTTTTGGCGATCGCGGTGGAAAAGATGGCAAATGCTGTCAAAAAAATCTCGCTTCAGCGCGGTTACGATGTTTCGGAATATACATTGTGCTGTTTCGGCGGTGCGGGCGGCCAACACGCTTGTGCGATCGCCGATGCTTTGGGGATGAAACGGGTGTTTATTCACCCTTATGCGGGTGTGTTGTCCGCTTACGGTATGGGTTTGGCTGATGTGCGGGCTATTCGCGAAAGGGCGATCGAGCAACAAATAAATGCAGAATTATTACCTGATTTACATTATATTTTAACCGAATTGGAGGCTGAGGGAAAGAGGGAATTGAACCGCAGAGGCGCAGAGAACACGGAGAATGTGTCAGAGGTTTTAGTTGTTAGCAAGTTGCGCTTAAAATATCAGGGAAGTGACTCGGTTTTGGCGGTCAATTGGGCTGACAATATTGAGGCGATGCAGGCTGAATTTGAAGCGGCACACCGACAGCGTTACAGTTTTATTATGCCAGAAAAACCGCTGATTGTGGAAGCGGTTTCGGTGGAAGTTGTAGAAAGAATGGATGTGCCGGAAGCATCCACAATTTCCCCCTCTTGTGGGGCGCGCATCTTGCCCGTGCAACCACTTTCAACCGTGCAAACCTATGTTGCTGGCGGGTGGCGGGAAACGCCTGTTTATCAGAGAGATGATTTGCGATCGCACGACTGCATTAGCGGCCCTGCTATGATTGTTGAGGCAACGGGAACTAATATCATAGAACCGGGCTGGGAAGCGGAAATAACCGAAAATAACGATCTAATTTTGAACCGCCGATGCACGCAGATGGAGGCCGATAATATCCGCGTTCATTCGCGTTTATCGGCGGTTAAGTCCGATCCGGTTTTGCTGGAAATTTTTAATAATTTGTTTCGGGCGATCGCGGAACAAATGGGCGTCACATTGCAAAACACAAGTTCCTCAGTCAACATCAAGGAACGTCTCGACTTTTCCTGTGCAATTTTCGACAAAAACGGGCAATTAGTTGCCAACGCGCCGCACATTCCCGTACATCTCGGCTCGATGAGCGAAAGCGTTGAAGCTTTAATTATAGCACAAGGCAAGGCGATTCAACCGGGCGATGTTTATGTTTCTAACAATCCCTACAACGGCGGCACGCATTTACCAGATATCACCGTTATTACTCCAGTATTCGATCGTGATTCCTCCCTTCCTTTGTTTTATGTTGCCTCGCGGGGACACCACGCCGACATCGGTGGCATTACTCCCGGTTCCATGCCTCCTAACAGTACAACAGTAACTGAAGAAGGTGTATTGCTTGACAATTTCCTGTTAGTAAGCGAGGGCCATTTTAGAGAAAAAGAATTACTTGAGCTTCTGACAGCGGGTAAGTTTCCCGTTCGCAATTCCGCTCAAAATATAGCCGATTTGCAAGCACAAATTGCTGCTAACAAGCGCGGCGCAGAAGAACTTCTCAAGATGGTAGAACATTATGGACTAGAGACTGTGCAAGCTTATATGGGCTTCGTACAAGACAATGCGGAAGAGTCGGTACGCAGGGTAATTGATGTTTTGAGTGATGGCGAATTTACTTATCCGATGGATAGCGGCGGACAAATTAAGGTAGCGATTACAATTGACAAATCTGCGCGCAGTGCAAAAGTAGATTTTACTGGCACTTCTGCTCAACAAGCCAACAATTTTAATGCTCCCGCTGCGGTGTGCAAAGCGGCTGTTTTGTATGTTTTCCGCACGTTGGTAGATGACGATATTCCTCTAAATGCGGGCTGTTTGAAACCTCTCGAAATCATCAATCCCGAAGGCTGTATGCTCAATCCTCGCTATCCAGCGGCGGTGGTTGCGGGAAATGTGGAAACATCGCAGAATATTACCGATGCTTTGTATTGTGCTTTGGGAGTGATGGCTGCTTCTCAGGGAACTATGAATAATTTTACCTTGGGAAATCAGCGCTATCAATATTATGAAACTATTTGCGGCGGTTCGGGCGCTGGTGCAGATTTTAACGGTACTGATGCGGTGCAAACTCACATGACTAATTCGCGTTTAACTGACCCAGAAGTATTAGAATGGCGCTTCCCGGTGTTGTTGGAAAGTTTTGCAATTCGGACTAATAGCGGCGGGAATGGATATCATCGCGGGGGTAATGGAGTGGTGCGGCGAGTGCGCTTTCGGGAAGCGATGACGGCGGGAATTTTATCGGGGCGGCGGGTGGTTTATCCTTGCGGTTTAAATGGGGGAGAAACAGGGAATGTTGGGCGGAATTATGTTGAAAAGGTTGATGGTAAAGTTGAGGAATTGGGGAGTACAGCGACTCTGGAAATGCAGCCGGGGGATGTGTTTGTCATTGAGACTCCGGGGGGCGGAGGTTATGGTACTATTATGTAGCAGCACTAAAATGAACTAGAGTGTAGAGGTAACAGTCATGGCTGACAGTTCTTTTTTTGATGAGTCCAGAGATAATTCTTTAGTGAAATCAGAAATTGTTGCTAAATACTTTTGGGCCTGGGCAAAGGTAATTATACCAAGAGCCAAGCAATGGAATAGTAATATTGCCTATATTGATTTGTTCTCTGGGCCAGGTCGTTATCAAGACGGTTCTAAGTCTACTCCACTACTTATCTTGGAACGTGCTATTGCTGATCCAGATATGTCACAAATGCTAGTAACGCTGTTTAACGATAAAGACTCCAATAATACTCACTCTCTCCAACAGGCTATAGCAGCCATCCCCGACATAGGTAGATTACAACATGAACCAAAAGTTTTAAATAAGGAGGTTGGAGAAGAAATCGTCCAAGAAGTTCGACAAATTAATAATGTTCCTACACTCTTTTTTATCGATCCTTGGGGTTACAAAGGCTTGTCCCTTCGATTAATTAGTTCACTAATCATTAGTTGGGGATGCGATTGCATATTTTTCTTCAACTACAACCGGATTAATATGGGGTTGAATAATGCCGCAGTAGAGTACCATATGAACGCCCTTTTTGGTAAACAACGAGCAGATAATCTGAGAAAACAGCTTGAGTCGAAGCAACCAGAGGAGCGAGAGTTAATAATTGTGGAAGCTATCTGTCAGGCATTGAAAGAAATAGGTGGTTCATATGTACTACCCTTTGGTTTCAAAAATGAGAGTGGCAATCGGACTAGCCATCACCTGATTTTTGTATCAAAGAATGTATTGGGTTATTCAATTATGAAAGGTGTCATGGCTGGAGAAAGCTCTAGTTTTAAACAAGGTGTTCCGTCTTTAGAGTATAATCCAGCGCCACCCAAGTATCCTTTGCTATATGAACTTTACCGACCTCTTGATGAGCTTGAAAATATGCTTATGGATGAATTTGCCGGTCAGACATTAACTAGAGTAGACATTTATAATCGGCACCACGTTGGCAAGCGCTACATTGAGAAAAACTACAGGGAGGTTTTGCTTAAACTGGAGGCGGAGGGAAAAATTATTACCGATCCACCTGTTAATAAAAGAAGAAAAAATACTTTGGCAGAGACGGTAAGAATCACATTTCCAGCAAAGCAGTAACACCGACGTTGTTGATTTTTCGATTGGGTTCCAGTGTGTGCTGTTTGCACTTTGTTAAATGCCACTCCAACACCTCGGGCATCTCATCCCAAATTTTCCCATCCAACACTCTCCCAGCAGCTTTGGGTGTTCTACCTCCCCATTGCTTGAAGAAAAACGCGACTCCCGCATCCTGACATTGATCCCGAATACTTTGTGCCCATTCCACTTGCATCGGACGGTGTTTTTGCCCCGACTCTCCCCCAACTATTACCCAGTGAATTCCTGTTAAATCAAGCTGTAACTGCCCTAAAAGTGGTTCGCAGGATAAAAAGCGTACCTTTGCATCCACTTGTCGCAAATAATCCACGCGATGAACATAGTTTTGATTTTCAACAGACACCCCCATCCAAATATTATCAGACCATTCAAGTTGAGGGGCTAACTCTACTAAACGTTTATCTCGCTTTGTAAGGATTTGATAAATGTGGTGAGGAGTTTCACGCATTACATTAAAGACTTGTTTCAAAAAATCAAGAGAAACATCTTCATGGAACAAATCGCTCATTGAATTAACAAAGATGCGACTAGGCTTTCGCCAACCCCTAGGTTCGTTCAAACGCTTTGGGTGTTCTGTTAAAGTAAACCCATTAGGGAAATTAGTATGAAACCGTTTTGTTAATGCTTCGGCGTAACAATGTGTGCAGCCCGGACTAACTTTATCGCAGCCTGTTGTAGGATTCCATGTTCGATCGCACCATTCGATACCAGTATTAATGCTAGACATACAAAAACCTTACCATTGAAACAACTAATTATCTTTTTAGGTGCGCTGGATACATAGAGTTTATATGTATTAATTTAGATTAATGCAGCATCACCAACAACTCTATTATATAATTAATTGACTTAAATATCAACTGTTTTTAAGTAGTTGCATCAAATGTAGATCGTAGTGTAGAATCGGGCTGCACCCGCATTTATTCTCCAAACCTTTTCAGAACAATTGTGCAAACACCTAATTTTTCCGAACTCAACCATCCTGTGGTCAAATCCCTGTTCCACCACAGCGACCAGGAATTATTGACTCTGTTTCAAAACCATCCCGATCAGGGTCGCTTCTTCACGGCGATTTTTTGCCGCTACGCTCAAATTGTACACTCCCTGATCCGCCATTCCGTACGATCGCCCGTACAAGGCGATTACCTGTTTGCCCACACTTGGCAGCACATCTATCACGAACTCCGAGGCCTCGATTTGCGCCGCGAAACCCAAGAGTCTGATGGCGGAAATCTCAGTCTCCAAAACTGGCTGATTAATGTCACCGCAGTCTGCATAAATCAAGCTGAATTGCCCCCTGTTGAGTCGATTCACTATTCTTTGCAATCTGCTCCGCCTCCCCTGTGGTGTTACGTCAAACAAGCCTTAGAATTGTTAGCGCCGCTGCCGCGTTTAGTTGTGTTGATGGCTCAGACTTTCCGCTGGAGTGAAACTCGAATAGCAGCTTATTTGCAAGCAGAAGGCGAAGCTATTTCGCCCGCTCAGGTAAAGGCTTTGCTGCAAAAAGGATATCAAAGTTTAGAATCAAACTTGCCGGAGGATATTCGGGCTATTTATCTAGATGAAAATCTCGATTATCAAGAAGCACTTGTCTAGATATACACGATATAAATCCGCCCTTTCTAGTTGTAGGGGCGGGTTTTGCCCGAAATATTTGCTAGGACTAACAGCATCGTAAACCCGTCCTTTCGCGAGGAATAAGAAAAAAATGGCTGTTTATCAAGTTCGGTTGGTGAATCAGGAACTCGCGCTCGATCGCACGATCGCAGTACCAGACGACCAGTATATCTTGGATATGGCAGAAGATGCCGGCATCCGCTTGCCGAATGGATGCAAGCAAGGAGAGTGTTCTGCTTGCGTTGTCAAACTGCTGAGCGGTGAAATTGACCAAAGCGAACAAAAGTTTTTGAAGCCGTCAGAAGTGCAAGCTGGCTACGCTGTTACTTGTGTGGCTTACCCGCTTTCTGACTGCACTTTGTTAACGCATCAAGAACAAGTTTTATATCAAACATCTCTCTATTTTAAGTAATAGGAAATCCGTTGTTTACCATCTTTTATTCTAGACTCGATTGGCGCGGATTTTTTTTGTAGAATAGCGAATTATATTCGCCAGTTAAATTGTTATCAAAGTAGATTGGGTATGGTGTAAGGTGCGTGGCTTTCCAGCATCTCGCTGTTAATTTAGGAACTAAAAAGCCACGCACCCTAACGAGTATATAGCCTTTCTTAAAAAGATGAGGTATGGTTGACAGATTATATAACCACTTAAACGTATAGGGCTCTCTTCCCAACTACGTCCGCGAATCTTTCTGAGAACGGCTATAGATCGACCCGCACTTATTAATTTAGCAATTGTAGAATCCGTTTCAGGGGAATTTCCGCCCAATCCAAGCGGTAATTGAGTTCGTAGGCTAGCTCGCCAACCGCTTTTTCCAAAATGTAAGCATCCAGCAAAACTTGTAGTTCCGGTATAGATTTGGGCAAGAAACTTGCATCGGCTGCTGTTGCCAAATAGCTCTTAACAAAAGTGAGGCTGACCCAGCGGTGCCAAACGTTCGCCCACTGCTGCATCTCGGGGAGATTTTCAGGGCGAATCATGCCACTTTCTACTTCATTGCGGAGTGCCAAAGTAACAGCGTAGCTTAAAGATTGCAGCATTCCCGCAACATCTCGCAGGGGCGACCTCTTCATCCGCCGCTCGCTTAAGGGTCGATCCCGTTCTCCTCCGAAATCAATAATTACGAAGTCTTTGCCTGTATAAAGAACTTGCCCAAAATGAAAGTCTCCGTGACAGCGAATTCTATCTGCCGTGATTCTCAAGTTCAAAATAGACTTGAAACGTTCCATGAGCAAATCTTCGCGGTTGAGCAGCTTTTGCGCCGATTTTTGTATTTCTGGCGGCAGTTTGGACAGCCGTTTTTTGAGCTCCAGCAAAGTTCTTCCTGCCACATTTCTCATGTATTGATAGATGGAACGCTGGTAAAACGAGGTAAAGCTTTCTGGGGCAAAAGCAGGATTTTCTGTGTCAGAAGCTAAAGCGAGGTGAAGTTCGGCTGTCCGCTTACCTAAAAGTTCGGCTGATGCTAAGTAAGAGCCGATGAGTTCGCGAGCTAATGCCGGAATTTCTAGGGATAAATCGGCTACTAGCGAGTTTTGCTGCCGCTGGGTTGGTCCGGTCAAAGCGTTCGGCAAATAATTTTCGGGGGCAGTAGATAAATTATCGCCGGAATGCTTTGCTTCTACTGTCATTACTTGCTCGAAATAGTCGCGCAGCGTGTCTAATGTATAAGACCAAGCATCTACGCTGTCGGGGATTAATTTTTGTAGGATTCCGACTGTAAGGACTTGTTTTGCTGATGTGTGATATTCCAATGCTCCGGTAATTGGAGCGTAGTGTTGGATCGAGTTGCGCTCTGTTAAAAAGCGTCCGATTTCTAATTCTGGGTTAATTCCTTCCTCGACTTTTCGCAATATTTTCAGGACGAAGCGGTCGCCGTAACCGGCAGATGTATTGCTTTGTTCTTTTTTGAACAGGTGAGGTTCTAGCTGCGCTAACTCTTCTTCTGATTTGAATTCACTGTCGGCAATTCCTAGCAAGTGACCTGCAACACCTCTGTAACTGCGAGAATTGGCGATCGTCCCCAGCAGCGCGCTCAGAAAACCTTTGTCCCCTGCTGCATCAAATAGCAGGCCGACTTCCTTGTTGGTTTCTGGGAAGTGCAGGCGCGCGATCGCTCGCTCGTCCACATCGCCTTTTATCTCTTCCCAACCTAAAGGTAAAACGTAAGTTTCCGGCATACCTTCAGTATAATTTAACAGCAAGAACAGAATGTAAACTTGAGATTGCTCCCCCGCACTATCTTTACATTCAACAGGTACAACATCACTTATTTCTAATGATTGAATTGTCCGATCTGTACTGCTAAACCAGCGATTGCGCTGCAGGTATCCCGGCAAAATATTCAGCAGCATATCGCTTAACTGACTTGTAGCAAAAGCAGTTTTCCAGTTGCCTATCACCGCCAAAGTAGGCAAGTCTGTGGGAACACCGTGCAGGGAAAAATCTTCATTTTTAACAGTAAGAGTAAACCAGTAAAACGTGTGAGGGCTCAAGCACAAAAAGTAAGGCGACTCGCCAACGGCAGGAAACTCCGTGCGGCCGAAAATCTCCACCGGAACAGCACCTTTAAAGGGCGCAAGGTCTAATTCTGCCGTCTGGACGAAGCGCGACAAATTAGCCACTACGAGGATGTGTTCGTCTTGATAAGTGCGAACAAAAGCTAAAACTTTGCGATTTTCCGGGTACAGAAACTCGCAAGTTCCGCGACCGAATGCTTGGAAGCGCTGCCTAATTGCAATTAGGCGTTTCATCCACCACCAAAGAGAACTCGGATTCGCCCGCTGCGCGTCCACGTTAATAGATTCGTAGTGATATTCAGGGTCAACAATTGGCGGCGCGTACAGCCGCTGCGGGTTAGCGCGGCTGAAACCGGCATTGCGATCGCCGCTCCACTGCATCGGAGTTCTCACCCCGTTGCGATCGCCCAAATAGATATTGTCTCCCATGCCAATTTCATCGCCGTAGTAAAGCACCGGCGTACCCGGAAGAGACAGCAGCAAAGCATTCATCAACTCGATGCGGCGGCGGTTATTTCCCATCAAAGGAGCCAAGCGGCGGCGGATGCCCAAATTAATTCTCGCCTGAGTGTCTTGAGCGTAAACCCGATACATATAATCTCGGTCTTCATCGCTCACCATTTCCAGCGTCAATTCATCGTGATTCCGCAAAAATAATGCCCACTGACAGTTATTGGGAATATGTGGAGTTTGCTGGAGAATGTCGCTAATTGGGAAGCTATCTTCCATATGCAAAGCCATAAATAAACGCGGCATCAGCGGAAAATGAAAGTTCATGTGACATTCATCCCCAGCAGCGTAATATTCAACCGCATCCTCGGGCCACTGATTCGCCTCAGCCAGCAGCATCCGGTTCGGGAAGTTTTCATCTACGTGCTGCCGCAATTGCTTCAGGAATTGGTGAGTTTCTGGCAGGTTTTCGCAGTTTGTACCTTCGCGTTCGTACAGGTAAGGCACCGCATCCATCCGCAGTCCGTCTACTCCCAGTGCCAACCAGAAATCTACCACATCTAAGATGGCTTGGCGGACGGCCGGATTGTCGTAATTCAAATCGGGTTGGTGGGAATAAAAACGGTGCCAGTAATAAGCTTTTGCTACCGCATCCCAAGCCCAATTAGAGGTTTCAAAATCTTGGAAAATAATCCGAGCATCTTGATATTTTTCCGGGGTGTCGCTCCACACATAAAAATCTCTTTCGTTACTGCCTTTCGGGGCGCGGCGCGCTCGCTGAAACCAAGCGTGCTGGTCGGAAGTGTGGTTGACAATCAACTCAATAATGACTCGAATTCCCCGCTGGTGCGCTGCTTCTAAAAGCTCTTTAAAATCCTCTAATGTGCCGTAAATCGGGTTGACCGTAGTATAGTGAGATGTATCGTAGCCGTCGTCTCGGAGCGGCGAGGGAAAAAATGGCAGTACCCAAATTGCTGTTACTCCCAAGTTTTGCAGGTAATCCAGTTTTTCTGTCAGTCCTCTAAAGTCACCGATCCCGTCTGCATTGCTGTCGGCAAAAGCGCGAACTGGTACTTCGTAAATAATCGCGTCTTTGAACCACAAGGGGTCGTCATTTAACATTGAGTTGGGCATGATTTGTAGCGATGATTGGTCATTGGTAATTTGTACTTAAAATTTGGTAATTGGGATTTGTTAGTTCCCATCCAAACCGATAAATCATAACTCATAATTTGACCGCAATTCCTCATGCCAGCGGCAGACTTTTAATCGTAATTTATTAACGCAAAACTTATAATTTCTTAACTCTCAACTCTCAACAATCTATTTTGCTATTTCGGATACAGTTCACAATCCGGGTACATATGCGCGGTGCCGGGCCGAAAGATCGGTGCGCGGCGCACACCCTACCAAGGCGTGTCAACTTAAGCCTGAAACCCCTCTGTATCTCTCGCTGGTAGCCCAGTCTAGATCCCTCTCGCATCCCCCTCGATCGGCAGGGTGGATTAATTGTCATCCTAGAAATAGGTACGCAGTTGGGCTTTAGCCCTCTTGAGACGTATATATCAAGAGGGCTAAAGCCCAACTACGTACCTTTATTAATATAACAGTTGCGTCCCAGACGCGAGCTTTGAGCGGTGCTTTCTGTCATTTCAGATTTCTTCTCCCCACAATAAAACCACCCTGCTTATTAAGGGGGGCTAGGGGCGATCGATCCCTTGTTGACACTGAGCACACCCTACAGACTCAGGATTAGGTGCGGTATTTACTACCTGCCGGACGGTTGCCACGACATTACAGTACCTTGACGTTTATTGCCAGCTTTCGTTACATTTGTTTACATAAAGCAACAAAAGTTAAGGAAAAAGCAAATATGGCTATTGTAATCGCTCTTTTAATCGTCGGTTGGGTCGCAGCCTCAGTAATTGGCACTCAAGCATATTTCCTCGGGGAACAGTCAAAGCCCATCCACGAGCGCAATTGGAACGATGAATCTTTTGAAAAATTGGCTGTAGCAATCACAGCAACAGAGATGGATTACAGTGTTCGCGTTCCCGCTTACAGCCTGGATGCTTACCGCAGCCGCGCCATCTCGAATTCTTGATATCAAGTAACAGGTTTCACCATTTTCAATAACAGGCTTTCCGGCCTGTTCCTAATTTTCAATAACAGGCAGGATGCCTATTCCAAAAGAGAATTGATGGTTTGTGGAACAGGCTTTCCGGCCTGTTCCTAATTTTCAATAACAGACAGGATGCCTGTTCCACAAGAGAACTGATGGTTTGTGGAACAGGCCGGAAAGCCTGTTCCTAACGCAACTACAAACTGTTACCTGTCAGCGCAGGGCGAGAATCTTTTTTGCGAAATTGCAAAGTGTTATTTTCGCAGTCGATCGCAATTGTATCACCTTCGACAAACGCATTTTCCAGAATCTTGTTAGCCAGCGGGTTTTCCAGCTCCCGCTGGATGGCGCGTTTCAAGGGACGAGCGCCGTAAACCGGGTCGTAACCGACATCTGTGATATGGTTTTTCGCCGCATCCGACAGTTCCAAAGTAATTTTTTGCTCGGCCAACAAACGCTCGATCCGCTTCACTTGAATGCTGACTATTTGCCGCAGTTCGACCTTGCTCAAAGTGTGGAACAAAATTGTCTCGTCCACCCGATTGAGAAACTCTGGCCGAAAGTGCGATCGCAGCGCTGCCATCACCCGTTTTAACATCTGTTCGTACTCTTGGTCTGTCTCCCGGTCTTGAGTCAATACATTTTCATTTTCACTCTTATTTTCAGTCTTGTTTTCACTCTTGGTTACAGTATCAACATCAACTCGCTCGGCCGACACCTCAACAGTACCGTCGGCAGCCACTTTATAATCTGTCTTTTGACTTGACAAATCTTTCATTTCCTGTTTGCGAGCAGCAGGTTTCTTGACGGTTTTTTCCTTCTTAGTAAACACGTCTAAAATGTGGTCGCTGCCGATATTGCTAGTCATCACAATTACGGTATTTCTAAAGTCAACCACTCGACCTTGAGAATCGGTAATTCTGCCGTCATCCAACACTTGCAGCAAAATGTTAAATACGTCGGCGTGCGCTTTTTCCACTTCGTCAAACAGCACTACCGAATAAGGATGTCTCCGCACTGCTTCGGAAAGTTGTCCCCCTTCATCGTAACCGACATATCCGGGAGGAGCTCCTACCAACCGGGAAACGCTGTGCTTCTCCATGTATTCCGACATATCGATGCGGACGATCGCATCATCGCTGTCAAACAAAAACTCCGCCAACGCCCGCGCTAACTCAGTTTTTCCGACGCCTGTAGGGCCCATAAACAAGAAAGAGCCGATCGGCCTCCCCGGATCTTTCATCCCCGCCCTAGCGCGCCGAATTGCCGCTGCCACGGCTGTTACAGCTTCCTCTTGACCGATGACTTTTTGGTGCAAGTGTTTTTCCAATTGCAGCAATTTTTGGCGTTCAGATTCTAACAACCGGTTAACGGGAATGCCCGTCCATTTAGCGACAATTTCCGCAATATCGCCCTCAGTAACTTTTTCGCGCAGCAGGGAAGAACCTTGAGCTTGCTGTTTCAAAAGTTCCGCTTCTTTGGCTTCGCGATCGCGCACCGCAGTTTCCAACTTGCCGTACTTTAACTGTGCGGCTTTATTCAAATCGTAAGCCCTTTCTGCTTGTTCGATTTGGACTCGCAATTGGTCTTCTTCTGCTTTCAATTTATTGATTGCATCCAACAACTGCTTTTCGCCCAACCACTGAGAGGACAATTTTTCCTGCTTGACTTTTAAAATGTCAATCTCAGATGTGATGCGTTCGACGCGCAAGCTGAGCCCGGGGGCTAGAGCACCTTTTCCTTCGCCTTCGATCGACAATTTTTCCATTTCCAACTGCATCACCCGGCGGTCGATGCCTTCCAATTCCACAGGTTTAGAGGTAATCTCCATTTTCAAGTGGGCGGCCGCTTCATCTACCAGGTCGATCGCCTTGTCTGGCAAAAAGCGATCGGAAATATAGCGGAAAGACAGAGTTGCAGCAGCTACCAGGGCCGAATCAGTAATTTTTACCCCGTGGTGGCGTTCGTAACGGTCTTTCAATCCGCGCAAAATCGAAACAGTATCTTCAACTGTCGGTTCGCCGACAAATACTTGTTGAAAGCGGCGTTCCAGGGCTGGATCTTTTTCAATATTTTTGCGGAATTCGTCGAGAGTTGTAGCGCCGATGCAGCGCAATTCGCCTCTCGCCAACATCGGTTTTAACAAATTTCCCGCATCCATTCCCGAACCGGAACTGCCACCGCCGCCAGTGCCGACAACCGTGTGCAATTCGTCAATAAATAGGACAATTTGCCCGTCGGAATCGATGACTTCCCGCAATACAGATCGCAATCGTTCTTCAAATTCGCCCCGGAATTTTGCCCCAGCAATTAAACTGCCCATGTCGAGGCTAAATAGCTGGCGATTTTTCAAAGATTCGGGCACGTCGCCGTTGACAATTCGCTGGGCTAAACCTTCGGCGATCGCAGTTTTTCCGACTCCTGGATCGCCAATTAACACCGGATTGTTTTTTTGACGGCGGGAAAGAACTTGTACCACGCGGCGGATTTCCTCGTCGCGGCCGATTACTGGGTCGAGTTTGCCGGCTTTGGCGGCTTCTGTCAAATCGCGGCCGTACTTGCTGAGGGCGTCGGAGTTAACTTCGCCATCTCCTTGGGCTTTACCGTTGCTGCGGCTGCCTTTCCCCGTTTCGGAATTTTTTTCTTGGGCTTTAGCAGTGGCGCGGAAAGATTTGATTGCTTCTTCGAGTTTTGGTCGATCGATCGTACCGGCTGGGGGTTTGCGATCGTAACCGGGGCGGCCCGGCGGGCCGTCGCCTTTTGTCAGCAACCTGCGGCCGACTCGTTCGTCTTCTACTAAGCCAATTAATAAATGTTCAACGGCGATAAAATTATCTTGCCAAGTCGCCCTGGTGGCCTCGGCAACATCTAACATCACTTCTAAGCCGCGGCCGAGGTATAGTTGGTCAGCGTTGGCAACTCTGGGCTGTCGTTTGGCAAAAGCATCTAACTGCTGGGCAAAGCGGGCGGCATCGACTCCAGCTTTGCTGAGAATGCTGTTGGCCTGGCCTTGCTGTTCGAGAAGGGCGATGGCTAAATGTTCAACCTCTAGCTGCTGATTGGCAAAGCGGCGGGCTACATCCTGGGATTTGACAATCGCTTCCCAGGCTTGATCTGTAAATTTGCTAGGGTCTGTTGGCTGCACGTTGGTTCCTCGCAATCAAGGGGATTCCTGTTGTTATCCGTTAATACATCGTCTCACAACCATCATAATCTTTAAACAGGATTGTGAATTTATGAGTGCGGTTAACTAAGGCGGAACTTGTGACCTAATTGACCTCTTGCAAAAGCTTACAGTCCGCAATCCACCCAAAAATTTGTTGCGGTCCGACCGACTCGGGCGATTCCCTTCGGGATAGCTTCCCTCGTGCGTACTTAGAAAAATATTGCCAGAAACCAAATTTTTTAGCGGTTGAAGTTTATGTTATTTCCGACTTACCAATTTCTAGTATTTTTCCTAATTATTTTTAGCGCGATCGTCTCTGTGAAACCCCAAGTCGATTTTTATAAAATTGTCTTGTTAGTTTCCAGTTTATTATTTTATTCCTTTTGGAGTTTCGACTTTCTCTTGCTCCTTGTTTTCTGTACTGCCTGCAATTATATCATTCTCCGGGTTCTCTGCAACGGTAAAAATAAAAAAATTGCTTTAATCTCAGGCATAATTGTCAACATTGCCTATCTCGGTATTTTTAAATATTGCAACTTCTTTGTCACTTCTTTATTTGAGGTTCTGAACCAGCTACAAATTCCAGCCAGCTTTCAAGTTGTGCAAATAATCGCCCCCGTCGGCGTGTCGTTCTACACTTTTAGAACGATTTCCCATCTAATCGACTGCTACCAGCAAAAAATCCCCTGTCCGAAATTTGTAGACTATGCCGCCTACATTACCTACTTTCCGCAAATTGCCTCCGGGCCAATCTCGCGATCTCGCGAGTTTTACTTGCAGCTAAATTCCCCTGAAAAGTACGACTATCAAATCGAAGAAGTTATAGTTTTGATTCTGTCTGGACTCTTCAAAAAATATACTTTATCGAGTTTTTTGTTTAACTTCACTGACTTGCCATTCAAAGTCCCCCAGCAGTACAGCAGCATCGATTTAATCCTCGCGGCAATTTCCTATTCCTGTTTAATCTACGTAGATTTTAGCGGCTATTCAGATTTAGCCAACGGCATCTCCTGTTTGCTGGGTTTTAAACCGATTGCCAACTTTAATATGCCATACCGATCGCTCAGTCTGCAAGAATTTTGGAAAAGGTGGCACATCAGTCTTTCCGAGTGGCTGAGGGATTACGTTTACTTTCCCTTTGGCGGGAACAAATACGGCAAGTTGAGGAAGTACGTAAATTTACTGATGACAATGGCGATCGGTGGATTTTGGCACGGCGCAGGTTTAAACTTTATTTTCTGGGGAACAATTCACGGTTTAGGATTAATTGTCAACCATTTATGTAAAGATATCCCCCAAGCTATTCACTTTAAATTAGACTATGCCTTTCCCCGATTTGCTAAATTTTGCAGTTGGCTGTTAACATTTAGTTTTGTTACTTGTAGCTGGGTATTTTTCGGCACTCCCAACTGGGAAACTGCGGTGAGTTTTTTTGAAGGAATTTTCCATCCTGCCGTCGGAACTTTTCAATTTAACTTTTGGCAATTGTATTTAGTAATTGCAGTCATCGGCGCGATCAACTTCTGGGGCGATCGCCTCGCGAAACTCTTCCAAACCGTACTGTCATTAAAAAACATTTTCTTTCGGGTTGTCTTAGTTTCGCTGCTCGTGTATACTATCTTGATGTTGGGGCCGAGTACCGTTCCGCCTTTTATTTACTTTAATTTCTAAGTAATTTATAAGAAATATGAAAGACCGGGAAATTTTGCTGATTGTTACTTCTGTAATTCTCACTTTAATCTTTTCAAACTTATCATTATTTCTGAAAAGCTTGGCTTCAACTCCTTTCGCCAGTCCAGAAATTAAACAAGCGGCGCGCCTGATCGAAATAGACGGTTTCCGAAAATCAGAACAAGATTTTTGGAGCAAAATTAAAGATATTAACTTCGATAGCCTCCCCAAAGAATCAGAGCTTCCTCCTGTCAAAATCGAAACAAAAGCGGCCGTTCAACCCCCAAAGCCTGCTAATGCTAAAAAACCAACTCCCGCTAAAAAACCAACCCCAGCTAAACCCAAACTGACCAGACCTTATCGCCGATTTTTATTTATTGGAGATTCCGTAATGTTCGACTTAGGAATTCAACTCCAGTACACTCTTAAGAAAAAATACAATATCGCCGATACGAAAATTGACTACAAGGTCTCGACCGGATTAAATCGGATAGATTATTATGATTGGTATGCCAGAACTCGCAAAATTATTAATGATTACCAGCCGGATGTAGTGATAGTTTTGTTGGGAACAAATGACCGTCAAAATATCATTGATTATCAAGGAAAAGCCTGGGCTGTTATGACCAAAGAATGGCAAAAAGCTTATCAAGAAAGAGTTGAAAGATATGCCAATTTACTGAATTCGTCATCCGTGAGAAAAGTGTATTGGGTCGGTCAATCGATACCTAACAACTCTTCGTATCTCAAAGCTTTTCCCATCATGAATAATATTTATAAAACTGCCAGCAAATCTTCATCCAAAATCGAATTTATTTCTACTTGGGAGACTTTTGGACAAGCCGGAAAATTTGTTCCTGTAGTAGCTAATAAATCCGGTAAGCGAGGCTATGTAAAAAGTAATGACGGCTTGCACTTTACCTCCCACGGAGCTCAAATTATCAGCGACTTAATCGTTGACAAAATGGTAAGCGACAAAATATTAAAAGTTCCGACAAAGAAATGACTCTAGTAGGTTGGGTTTCGCGACCAAATCTAAAATTTGGACATTTGACCAATTATTGCAAAATTATATATTTAGTTCGGGGCGCGCCTTTGCCTTGCTAAACCCGGTCGATCGGAAAAATCTGGGCTTTAGTTAGGATAAATTTACTCGTGAAACCTGGTTTATAACTCCCTATACGTCCAGGACTAATATTGACAAAAAGCCACAGTAAATGTAATGCTGAATTCAGCATCCAACAACAGCCTCCATATCTAGCAATTGTCATGGCGACAAATTATGACGAGCAATCTGTGGAAACTCGATCGCACTAACATCCCTGAGTCAATGGGGTGCAGCGGCACAGCGCTAATCTTCACTCTCACTAAATATACTCAACCTTGGCAAAGAATAAATTTAGTTGAAAAAATCCTGCAACAGTGCGGTATCGAGCCTTTTGCTGAAGTTTTGGGCGTACCGAAAAGCGGAATATTCAGAGAAAATATACCGGAATCCGTCAGAAAACCGCATCCGAATTTGCTGTTTCGCGCTTTGGCAATTCAGGCATTGGGGAAGGTGCCAGAGGGGCTGATATCAAGTGAGACAACTGCTAGACCAAGGGATTTTAGCAAAAATCTGCTGGCGGCGTTAGAAGTGGAAGCGCGAGGGGGAGCAACTCCTTTAATTCGGTGGTCTGCGGCTGTTAGTATTAAGTCACTTTTGTTGGATGAAGCAGGGCAAGGGCAAGGCAAGGAAGGTACTGTCAATGTCACAATCAATGCAGAAGAAATTGAGCGGCGGGTTGTAGAAGAGCAAATTCAACTATTAGCAAGCAACAAATTTGCTTTGGGCGACAGCAGCAGAAATGACAGCCACAAGGAATATGAGAATTGTCTCGATTTTTGGGTGTACGGCCCTAGCTGGCTGCTGCCGAGCCTGCCAATGGATTGCGGCGAATATCTGTTTTGGCTCGATCGAGTATTTGCTGCGATCGCACTTGCGGGCCCGTACAAATTGAATGGCGAAAACGATGCAGCGGTAACAAACTTTTTGGAAGTTGCGGAAAATAATTTTAATGACTTGGACTTCTCCAAAATACTTGCCAAAATTTTTGAGTTCCTGCGTCACCCCGAAGCGAAAGTCAAAAATTTAGCTGTTCTTATTTTAGCACCCTACAAAGACAAGCTTGACCGAAAATCGGCGCAGATTCTGACAGCGCTCGTATATAAATTTCATGTAAAATATCAGCCTTTAGAATCCCTGACTCTTCCCGAAATCGAAGAGTACAAAGCGTCACTGTATTTCGGTAAAATGGAAATTGACGACTTGTATTGTGAGGCTTTGGCGCTGTGCGGCGATCGGGATGTCGAACTCGCAAGTTTGCTGTCAGCTAAACAAAGAGAATACGAACATACTCTAGAGGAGTATATCAACAATCTCAGCAAGTTAGTTAAGTCCATCATAAATTGCCAGAGCTTGTTAGATGCTAATAGGGAACTTTTGTATTTGACTGTAGATCGGCTGGAAAAATGGGATTACACTCTAGACAATAAACTGGCGGTACACCGCAAAAAACTCCAAAATCTGAGCTTGGATAAAAGTACCTCCAAGCAGTGCATAAACCTTGACAACGAACTCAATTATATCAGAGATTCTTTGCAGTATACGTTGTATGAAGTGACATCAAATATTAACAGCCAAATTAGAGAGTTAGAACTTTCTGCATCCAAAAATAGCAAGACGGCAACAGATATGTTTAGGTGGACGTGGCTATTGTTCGCGGTGGGGTTTTCAGTAGGGCTGTTTTTTTATGTATCGAATTTAGTGATTAACTGGATATTCGGGGTCAGCTACACAAGCGAGTTTCTAGTTTATTGGACTATTTTATTTAGTGTGATGGTGGTATTTTTGTTAGTATTAGCTGTATTCTTTTCGGTGCTCGCTGTTTTAGACAAGCGCCGGGAATCTAGATTAATTCCTCAATTTGATAGTTTAAGCCAAATAGGCAGCAGTTTTTCTATATTGTGGCAAAGGAGTTACTTGCAGCAGTTTGTACCGTCGGTGCGATCGGATTAAAAGTTTCAGTTGAAAGTTGACAGTTCACAGTTGTGGGGACGACTGTTCTCAAAAGGAAAACGGAAGAGGGAAGATAGTTTTTCCTTCCCTTTCCCCCTCTTAAGAAAGTTAGGATGCGGTTGTTGTTGCTACTTTCTGGGTGTTGCTACCTTGATTTTTCATTTGAATTAATTCAACTTTATATCCATCTGGGTCTTCCACAAAAGCGATGACAGTTGAACCGTGCTTCATCGGGCCGGGTTCCCGACTAACTTTACCACCGCGAGCTTTAATTTCTTCGCAAGTACCGTAAATGTCGTCAACGCCGATCGCAATATGACCGTAAGCATCCCCTAAATTGTACTCTTCGACGCCCCAGTTGTATGTTAATTCCAAAACTGTAGTGTCGGATTCGTCGCCGTAGCCAACAAAAGCGAGAGTAAATTTACCGTCTGGATAGTCCTTTTGCCGCAGCAATTTCATGCCCAGAACCTCGGTGTAAAATTTGAGGGACTCTTCCAGGTTGCCGACTCGGAGCATCGTGTGTAGTAGTTGCATTTAGCTCACTCCAAATTTTTTAAGCTTTCATCTATTTTAGCTATTTCTTGCTGGAAAAAACCGCGCAGGCAAACTTTACCTAGTTTTAGCTTGCTTTTTACTGAACAAAAACCACCACAATTCTAAACCAATTAATGTCAATCCGCCTGCTGTTACGCCAATTTTTAAACTTAACGGCTGTTCTATATGTCGAAATTGAGCGGTTGAATTGGCAGGAGGGATTGATCTTTGATTGGCTCGAACTCCCGATGCAATTCCGAGCATAATTCCTAAACTTGCGAGGCTTCCTAAGATTTTGCGTTGGTTCAACATTTTTTATTTTCCCTAATTTATGCAATAGATTGTTGTTGATAAATCGGTGGGTGGCGGGCATTGCGTACCGGGAGGTTGGGAAAAAATCCTAACTTATCCACTAGATTTGGCTTGAAAATTCCGCAATCGCAAAGCATTAGTAACTACAGAAACTGAACTGAAAGCCATTGCTGCACCGGCGATAATTGGATTGAGCAGCCAGCCGAAAATGGGGTACAAAATGCCCGCCGCGATCGGTATTCCAGCGATGTTGTAAATAAACGCAAAAAACAGATTCTCGCGGATGTTCCGCATGGTGGCGCGGGAAAGTTTAATTGCTGTAACTATGCCTTGCAAATCTCCTGAAATTAAGGTAATGTCGCTGGCTGCGATCGCCACATCTGTGCCGGTGCCGATCGCAATTCCCACATCTGAAGCGGCCAAAGCCGGCGCATCGTTAATCCCGTCTCCCACCATCGCGACAATTTTTCCTTGTCCTTGCAGGGCTTGAATTTGAGCTGCTTTTTGGTCGGGTCTAACTTCGGCAAAAATGCGCGTAATGCCCACGGATCGGGCGATCGACTCCGCAGTCGCGCGGTTGTCCCCCGTCAGCATCGCCACCTCCAAACCGAGTTTTTGAAGTGCTTTCACCGCCTGCGCTGACGATGGTTTGAGGGCATCAGCAATGCCCAGAATTGCCTCTATTTTGCCTTCTACAGCCATCCAAACAACCGTTTTGCTCTCACCTTCCAAAGCTCTCCCGCGCAGTTCCAGATATTCAGTATCGCAGCCTAGTTCCTGCATCCACCTCAGCGTTCCCAGGGCGATCGACTTTCCGCCTGCAACCCCGCGCACGCCGCTTCCCGCGATCGCCTCAAAATCCTTAACATCCGTCAAATTCACCTCTTGTGATTGAGCGTATCTAACAACAGCTTCCCCCAAAGGATGCTCCGAATTTCGCTCGACAGAGGCCGCCAATTGCAGCAACTTTAACTCATTGCTGTTCGCCGTTCCTTTAATGGTCACAAAATCAGTTACAGTCGGCTTGCCTTCTGTGAGAGTTCCCGTTTTATCTAAGACTATAATTTGGATTTTGTGAGCCAATTCTAAACTCTCCGCTCCTTTAATTAAAATCCCGTTTTCTGCACCTTTACCCGTGCCAACCATCACAGCAGTCGGAGTAGCTAAACCCAAAGCGCAGGGACAGGCAATAATCAGCACTTCCACCATTGTCACTGTGGCTAGAGTGAAGTTTCCCGTCGCGTTAAACCAGATAATGAAAGTAGCTAAAGCGACGGCAATTACTGTGGGAACAAACCAACCAGTCACTTGGTCTGCTAACTTTTGAATTGGTGCTTTTGAACCCTGTGCGTCCTGCACCATCTTGACAATTTGAGCTAAAAATGTATCTTTGCCAACTCTTGTCGCCCGAAACTTGAAGCTGCCAGTTTTGTTAATTGTCGCTCCGATAACTTCGTCGCCAAGCTGCTTTTTGACAGGCAAACTTTCTCCCGTAACCATTGCTTCGTCTACTGTGGAAGAGCCTTCAACAACATCTCCGTCTACGGGGATTTGCTCGCCGGGCCGCACCTGCACGATGTCGCCAATTTCCACTTGGGCGATCGGCACTTCCAACTCTTCCCCGTTGCGAACTATCCGAGCAGTTTTTGCTTGCAAACCCATGAGTTTGCGAATGGCTTCGGAAGTCTCTCCCTTCGCCCGATTTTCTAGGTTTTTCCCCAACAAAATTAAGGCGATAACGCTAGCGGCAACTTCGTAGTAAACGCCAGAATTTAAACCTTTAGCGGTGAAGAAACCTGGGAAAAATGTCACAAATACAGAATAAAAGTAAGCAGCACTCGTACCCAAAGCAATCAGGGTATCCATTGTCGCCACCCGCCGTTTTAGGGATTTCCAAGCCCCTACATAAAACGATTGGCCGCACCAAAATTGTACGGGCGATGTCAGGACTAATTGCAGCCAATAATTGTGCAGCCACGCGGGAATAAATGGCAGGTGCAAGCCCGTCATCGCCGGAATAGCGCCCACAACTAGCAGGATGCTGATGATACCTGCTGTCCAGAGTTTCCGCTGTAAGTTTTGAGATTCAGATTTGCGATCGGCTTGTTCGGAATCATCCTCTGGCGCCGCCATTTCTGGAAGCGGCAAAGCTTGGTATCCCGCATCATCAACAGCCGATTGAATTGTTTCTAAGTTGGTTTGCTTGGAGTCGTATTGGATGGTTGCTTGTTCCATCCCAAAATTTACATGACACTCAATTACGCCGGGAACCGATTGAATTGCTTGTTCGATAGAGGAAGCACAAGAAGCACAACTCATGCCCCGCAATTTAAGTGTGAGATTGTCCATAGATGCCCTCCTAAGTTTGACAATTTCCTTGCAACTGTCAACTGTCAACTGTCAACTGTCAACTGTCAACTGACTGGATAGCCCGCCGATGCGATCGCTTTTCTAACTTCACTTTCCGGCTTGGCCGTTTGAATTGTGACCAACTTTGTCTTGAGATCCGCCTCAACCGTGGAGGCTGAGTCAATGGCTTGGACTGCTTTTGCGATCGTATTCGCACAAGCGGAACAAGCCATCTTAGGAACTTTTAGCTGTAAAGTCATAGTTTGAACCTCACCAGAAACTGCTCAATAAGTGAATTAACTCCATTGTAAAGTCTCCAGTCAGCAGGAGAGTCAAGGGGAATTGCGAAATAATATCATGTCCGGTCGATTACCCTTCATCAGGTAGGGGCGGGTTCACCAACAATATCTTCCAATAATTGACAATCTCAAAAACCGTTCGGCTGACGCTCACGGCGAAACCCGCCCGGCCGGGATATTATGGTCAATCCATCGGACATGATATAAATCAGAAATTATCAAAAAAGTGGTTTGACACGCTACGCATAGGGGTAAGGCGCGCACTGTGTACCCTAGATAATTAGCTTCAAGTGAGTTCTGTAAATTTTAACTTTGAGTGCGATCGACGGCACAGCAATAATTGTTTACCAGTTCGCAGCAAAAATTTCATCCTAATTTCATTTATATGTGAAAAGCTGAAGATAAATGGCCGTTTTAAGGATCTAAGCTCTATGAAACCAATTTCATTGAAAACAGGCTTTGCAGCGCTGATGTTGACTGTCACAGCCGCTTTTACCAGTGGAGTGCTTGCAGCTTGTTCAAAAGCCCCTTCCAGTGAAACTCCCGCCCCAAATGTTACGGCTGCAACCGAAGCAAACAACCAGCAAGACGCGGTACAAGGCGGCGGTATGGGTGGCATGAATCATGGCATGAATCATGGCATGAATCACGATATGTCAATGGATTTAGGCCCTGCTGATGCCGACTACGATTTGCGGTTTATTGATGGCATGACAGTACACCATCAAGGTGCTGTAAACATGGCTCGAGATGTGCTTAAACAATCCAAACGCCCGGAAATGAAAAAACTTGCCACTGATATAATTGCTGCTCAAAACCGCGAAATCAATCAAATGAAAGAGTGGCGAAAAACTTGGTATCCCAAAGCCAGCAGTACGCCGATGGCTTATCACCCTCAAATGGGTCACATGATGGCAATGACTCCCGAACAAATGCAAAGCATGATGATGAGCATGGATTTAGGGGCTGCTGACGACCAATTTGACTTGCGATTTATCAATGCGATGATTCCCCATCACGAAGGAGCTTTAGTGATGGCCCAAGATGCTTTGAAGAAGTCAAAACGCCCGGAAATGAAGAAATTATCTCAAGAGATTCTGACTTCGCAAAAGCAAGAAATTGAGCAAATGAAACAGTGGCGGCAAGCTTGGTACAAACAGTAATTTAGTTCACCTCAACAAAACGTGACCCAAATCTAGAAAATGAGTGACATTAAATCACAGTAGCTCAATAGTTAAGAAAATACTTGGTTCACAAAAGCAAGAAATTGAGCTAATGAAAAAGTGGCGACAACCTTGGTAGACAAAGTAATGTAGCTCGACTGGGGCTGTCAGCAGTTGTCTGACTCCACCTCAGTTTCCTGAGAATACCCAAACATACTGTAGGTAATTGAGCAGCCCTACCTCTAAAGTAGTAGAAAATTACGTAATAATACTGTAGACACTCGATCGGGTCTACCTCTAAAGTAGTAGGCAAGTCAGTAGAAAGCTATGTAGATAGAGAGGGTAGTGTATGATATTGAATAGCTTGGAATTCAACACAACTTATAAATCAAATGTAGCCGTAGATGAGCTAGTGAGCGCATTGACAAACGAAATTGAAGCGCAAGCAGAGATAAAAAAAACGGAAAAAAATCTACAGCAAAATCGCTTGGGATTAGGCGCAACTTATATGGCTATTTTAGCAGGCGGTGGGCATCTGGGCTGCTGATGGGAAATTTCATCCTAATTTCATTTGACCGTGAAATACTAGATTGAGTAGAGCATTTCTAGCTCTCGGTCATTGCTTAGCGGTCGCTTCTTGGAAAATGCTAATAAGTAAATTTACTTAAGGGGTATCACTTACTTACCTTGGTAAAATACCAACTGCTAAACCTGTGGCACTCAACCTGATTTCAAGGACAATGCCAACGATGATATTTCACAAATATGCTCCATCTCCGGCAATTATTAGCAGCTTTTCTGGAACTTTGTTCAGCCTAATTTTGCTAACTTCTCCCGCCGCTGTTTTTGCCCACGCTGGCCACGGAAATGAATTTCACCAAAGCGGCGAAACGACTCAAATTCCTGCTGCTATTTCTGTGGATGCCGAAACAGCAAAACGGTTAGGAATTAAAATCTCTCCTGCCGCCCGCCAGAGACTAGATATCGGCATCAAAACCACTGGACAAATTGAAACTTTACCCAACCAAAAAGTAGAAGTGACGGCTCCTGTTGCTGGCAAAGTAGTAGAGTTGCTGGTGAAGCCGGGGGACAAAGTTTCAAAAGGTCAACCGCTGGCGGTTTTATCTAGTTCAGAATTAGGACAATTGCGGGTTGAATCTCTCTCGAAACAGGCCGAAGCTGAGGCAGATTTGCAGCAGGCGCAAGGGGATCTAAAATTAGCACTAGAAAATTACGATCGCCAACTTCAAATATCCGCAGCAGAAATCGCCCAAGCCCAAACCCAACTGACAGCGGTAACTAAGCAGTACCAGCGAGAACAAGAATTAGTAAACAAGCGTTCCGTGGTGCAAGCCGCTCAAGAAAACTATCAGCGTCAAGTTGAAATAGCGCAAGCAGAAATAGCGCAGGCAGAAACAGAATTAACTATTGCTAAAGAACAGTTCGATCGCGACAAAGAATTAGCGGCATCAGGAGCGATCGCGCGGCGCACAATGCTGGAATCGCAAGCCCACTTCGCCGAAGCAAAAGCCGCGGTTGCTAAGGCAAAAAGCCGTCCTGAAGTTATCAAAGCCGAAACCGAAATTAAACAAGCCGAAGTAGACCTCCCTCTGCGGGAATTGCGGGAATCTCAAGGCCGAGTAGCAGACGCAAAAGCTCAACTTACCAGAGCTCAGAGCCGCCGGGAAGTCCTAGAAGCCGAGAACCAACTCAAACGCGGCAAAACTGCCGTCGAAGTCGCTCAATCGCGCATTCGCTTGGCTGACGCAGCCTATCAAGCGCGGCTCCAACAATTGGGAACTGTTGCCAACGATCGAGGACTCGTTACCGTAGTTGCTCCGATTTCGGGGACGGTAGCCGATCGCGAAATCACCCCAGGAGAGTCAGTAAACGCTGAAAAATCGTTGATGAGTCTGTTAAATGACAGTCGCGTTTTTGCCACAGCCAACATTTACGAAAAAGACCTGAATCAAGTAAAACAGGGTCAGGAAGTCAGGGTAAAAGTCGCTAATTTACCCGATCGCACTTTCAAGGGAAAAATCGCCTTAATTGGGTCATCCGTGTCAGGAGAAACGCGGGTTGTCCCCGTGAAAGCAGAACTAGATAATATTAACGGCGAATTAAAGCCAGGACTGTTTGCGGAGTTGGAGATTTTAACCGACAAAACTGCCACAAATATTTTAGCAATTCCGAGTGCGGCGGTAGTGGATGTTAGCGGTAAAAAAACCGTTTACGTCCAAAATGGCAATGCTTATCAAGCGGTTGAAATTGAACTCGGTCAAACTGCCGGAGATTTAGTTGAAGTGAAGAGGGGTTTATTCGAGGGAGATTTGATAGTAACGCAGCGAGCACCTCAACTTTACGCGCAATCTTTGCGGGGCGGCAGCAAGCCCTCAAAAGACGAGGCAAAGAAAGACGCAACTCCCAAGGTAACAGAAGTTAATTTGAATAATTTACCCGTGTCTTTATGGTGGGCGGGAATAGGGGGAGGAGTTGCGATCGCATCCCTGACTTTCACAGCCGGCGTGTTGTGGGGAAATCGGCGCAAGTTGCCAGCATTAGCAGCGGATTCTGGAAACAATAATTTTTCTGTCTCTGCACCGACATTAAACGCGAGTACAGTAGATGAATTGTCACTGCGGGATGACAACCATCGCGTTAAAAGTCAGGAGACAGAAGCCAAGAGCTTGAACTAAAAATTTTGTTTAATCTAGCAATTATAACCTACATCAGGACTTAGGCATAAAACCAAAGAAACCGGGTTTTTTATTTGAACTGTCGGCTACAACGCAGGATTTTCGTAAAAAAACCCGGTTTCTGACTACCCATGCGTCCAGGACAGTACATGAAATGACTTAAAAAGCCCCAATAGCAGATGGTAAACCAACACGCAATGATATCATCGTTTAGGGTTGTTTTTGAATGATTTAACCGCAGAGGACGCAGAGGGCGCAGAGTCAGATATCAGAGACATCCGATCGTTCTTCCTCGAAAATATACGGCAGAGGTTTTTTGCGCCCTTTGAATAGAGCGCGCACGATCACCCGTTCCGAGCGCTTTGGCGGTACTGGATTGTAGTCTATTTCGCCAATGCTTTCTTGAGTTTGTGAGTAGTGTTTTGGTGCTTGCATAATAACTATTGTAAACTGCACGGTCAAAAATAGCAAGACAGGTTATATCATTTGAGATTTAAAATTTTAGATGACTTATTAGTCAAAGTTGGAAGTTAAAAGATTTCATCCTAATTTCATTTTTGGGTGTCAACGTAAATTGAATGGCTATTTAACGTCGATAGCCCAACGGTGGCTGGTAGTCATCACCTCTATAAAATCATAAAATGTTCACCACAATTCTCAGATGGGTAATTAACCGCCGCTGGCTAGTCGTTATCGCCACCATTATTGTTAGTCTTTGGACATTGTATATCATCCCCCAAATGTCCCTTGATGTCTTCCCTCCTTTTGCACCCCCGCAAGTCGAAATTCAGACGGAAGCACCGGGACTCGCGCCGGAAGAAATCGAGTCTTTGGTAACACTGCCGATCGAAAGTGCAATTAACGGAACTCCTGGGGTAACAGCAGTGCGATCGTCTTCGGCTGTGGGCCTTTCTGCGGTTAAGGTAATCTTTGATTGGGGAACTGAAATTTATCAAGCGCGGCAGTTGATAACAGAACGGTTGCAGCAAGCACAAAGCAAACTCCCGGCTGGGGTAGAAACACCGCAAATTTCTCCGACAACTTCTCCTGTAGGCACTGTTATTACCTATGCTTTTACCTCAGAAACTACTCCTTTGATGGAAGTGCGCCGTCTGGTTGATTGGCAAGTCACAAATCGGCTTTTGGCAGTGACTGGCGTTGCTCAAGTGGTGGCTTACGGAGGCGAAGAAAGGCAGTATCAAGTATTAGTAGAACCTGCCAAGTTGAAAGCTTTTAATGTGTCGTTGCAGCAAGTTGCCGAAGCGGCGGCGGCTGCGAATGTTAACGCGCCGGGAGGGTATTTAATTACGCCCGATCGCGAAACTTTAATCCGGGGGGTGGGGCGGATTCAGTCTGTGGAAGATTTGCAGCAATCGGCGATCGCCTCTCGCCACGGAACGCCCGTCAGAATTAGTGATGTAGCTGATGTCAAGATTGGTGCTGCAATCAAGCGGGGCGATGGCCGTTTTAACGGCAAAAAAGCTGTGATTGTGATGGTAAACAGACAGCCAGTTGCTGATACTCCGACGGTAACTAAAGCGGTTGAGGCGGCAATGGCCCAGGTGCAGCAAGCTCTGCCCAAAGATATTAAAGTTACTGTGACTTTTCGACAGGAAGAATATATCAATTCCTCGGTGGAGAACGTGCGATCGGCTTTAGTAGAAGGCAGCATCATCGTCACCCTGATTCTTATCCCGTTTTTGATGAATTGGCGGACTCTGACGGTTGTTTTGCTCGATTTTTTCCTGACTTGGCTGTTGGGGCTGCTGGCGATGTATTGGCTGGGGCTGGGGCTGAATACGATGACTTTGGGGGGTTTGTCGGTGGCGATCGGCACTGCGATCGACGATGCGATCGTCTATGCCGAAAATACCTACCGCAACTTGAGAGAAAATACGTCTTCTCTTCATCCGCGTCCGGTGATGGATGTGATTTTTGACGGCAGTCAGGAGGTACGCGATTCTTTAATTGGGGCGACTGTTATTGGGATTGTGGTGTTTTCGCCAATTTTTACTTTGCCCGGTGTAGAAGGTCGAATTTTTACGCCGATGGGGATTACTTATTTGGTAGTTGTGGTGATTTCTAGTCTGGAATCGCTGTTAATATCTCCGGCCCTTTGCGCTATTTTGTTGCCTAACAAACGCATGAGTGCTGCGGAACCTTGGTTGGCGAGATTTTGCAAAAAAATATATCATTCTTTGATAAATTTGTCAATGCGTTATTCGGGAATAATTTTAGCTTTTGCTGCTGCTAGTATGGTGGCTGCACTAATTATTTTGCCTTCCTTTGGACGGGTGTTTTTGCCGGAGTTTCAGGAGCAAACTTTGGTGAATACTATTCAGCTTTATCCGGGGGTGTCTTTGGAAACAACAGATAGCGCGGCTTTTGCGATCGAAGATGCACTTAAGAATGATACCAGGTTTGAATACGTGCAAGTGCGATCGGGCAGAGCTCCGGGTGATGCTGATGCTGCGGGAGTCAATTTAGCTCACATTGATATCGGTTTGAGCGAGGCTGGGATGAAAAACAGGCCGCAAACTTTGGAGTCGCTGCGGCAGGAATTTGCTAGATTGCCGGGAGTTGCACCCAATATCGGCGGTTTTATTTCTCACCGGATGGATGAGGTTTTATCTGGTGTCAGGAGTCAGATTGCTGTCAAAATCTTTGGCCCGGATTTGGATCGGCTTCGCAGCATCGGTGCCAAAGTTGAAGAGCAAATGAAAACAGTTGAAGGAATTGTGGATTTGCAACTCGAACCGCAGGTGCCAGTGCAACAAATTCAAATTAACTTTAACCGCCAAGCTGCGGGTAGATACGGTTTGAAAATCGGAGAACTTTCAGAAATTATTGAGACAGCTTTAAACGGCAAGGTTGTTTCTCAAGTTTTGGAGGTGCAGCAAACTTTTGATTTAGTTGTTTGGTTGCAGCCTGAAGCGAGAAATAACTTAGAAACTATTCAGAATTTGTTGGTTGATACTCCCAGCGGCAACAAGATTCCCCTCGCCCAAGTTGCGACTGTCAAATACGGTACGGGGCCCAATACGATTAACCGCGAGAATGTTTCTCGGTTGATTGTGGCGGCGGCTAATGCTAAAGGTAGGGATTTGCGATCGGTTGTGAATGAAATTCAAGCTAAAGTCAAACGAGAGGTGCAGTTGCCTTTTGGCTATTTTATCGAGTACGGCGGTCAATTTGAAGCTGAGCAAAGAGCTTCGCAAAATATTATGATATTTAGCGCGATCGCCTTTTTGGTAATTACCGTATTGATGTACTTGTCCGTCAAGTCGATCGCTTCAACTGCTACGATCATGATTAATTTGCCGATCGGATTAGTGGGAGGAGTAATTGCGGTAGCTTTGACTGGCGGTATAATTTCCGTAGCTTCCCTGGTTGGCTTTGTCACTTTATTTGGCGTTGCTACCCGCAACGGCTTGCTTTTAGTAGACAACTACAACACTAAATTTGCTGAAGGACTGCCTTTTAAGGAAGCAGTTATTAAAGGTTCGATGGAACGGCTCAACGCCATCCTGATGACCGCTTTAACTTCAGCTTTGGGTTTAGCACCTTTAGTATTTGAAGGCGGGGCGGGCAAAGAAATCCTCCAACCGCTGTCAGTAGTAGTTTTAGGAGGGTTATTTACTTCTACAGCACTAACTCTGTTAGTTTTGCCAGCTTTGTATGCTCAATTTGGTAAGTTTTTAGTTCCTAGCAATAGTGTTATACTTCAAACTAAGATAGTTAATGTAATGAGTGAGAAATTTTTCAGGTAATTTTTCGCTGATGAAGCGATCGCAGAGCAAGTCGTTACCTATTCTATCATCGAGCCGATCGCTCCACATTATGCCGTCTAATTTACTACTAAATGGTGGAACGACATCCTTGACCTGCCCGCCAGCAATAGTATCTTGGCTGACACTACCGGAACCAAGCGAGTCGTCATTAGTCTCGCCATCGCCTTGATTGTAAACTACAGAGGTTTTATTTGCAATTTGCATCGTCAAGTCCTTTCAATGTATGTTTGCGGTTTCACTATAGAGAACAAATGTCAAGAACTTGGAAAGACTAAGCGAAACCTAAAAAAAATCGTAAAATTACGGCTAGAGGCTGCTTTTCATCATGTTTGTGTCGAACTGTCAGATGGTTTAATTGGCAGCGTAATCAAAAACTCTGTTCCCTCTCCCAGTTCCGAAAAAACCTCTAGATTACCCTTGTGCTTTTCAATCATTTGATAACAAACAGTTAGTCCTAAACCTGTTCCTTTTCCTACATCTTTAGTCGTGAAAAAAGGGTCAAATACTTTATTTATTAACTCGGGTGGTATCCCAGTACCGTTATCTCTAATTCCTATTCTAACCATTTCGCTATCTATTATTTTGGTATGAATCCATATGGTAGGTTGCTGAGTCCCATAGCTTAAGTTTTCACTATTAATTTTTCCTTCCTCAAGGGCGGCGATCGCATTTTCGATTATATTCATAAACACCTGATTCAGGAGCGCAGGATAACACTTTACTAAAGGCAAATCTCCATATTCTTTAATAACTGCAATTCTTTGCTCCAAACGCTGATTGATAATTACCAACGTACTGTCAATTCCTTCATGAATATTGGCAAGTTTTAGCTGCGATTCATCCAACCTAGAAAAGTTACGCAGAGACAGAACAATTTGTCTAATTCTATCAGCGCCATTTTTCATCGAATGTATAACTTTAGAGAAATCATCAGCCAGAAAATCCAAATCAATTGCCTCAGTTTCATCTTGAATAGCGCCACTGGGGTTAGGGTACTGCTGCTGGTACAATTCCACTAATCGCAGTAAGTCTTGAGCGTAGTTACTAGCGTGTTCTAGATTGCTGTAAATAAAACTGACCGGATTGTTGATTTCGTGAGCGATACCTGCTACCATTTGACCCAAACTCGACATTTTCTCGGCTTGGATTAGCTGGGCTTGAGTCTGCTGAAGATTGTGCAAGGCATCCGCAAGTTGATTGTAAGCTGACTGTAACTCGTGATTTTTTTGTGAAATTTCTTCAGTCCTTTCTTCCACGCGTTTTTCCAAATTTTGATGGGAGAATTTTAGTGCTTCAATATGCTCTTTTACCGATTCAATTAGACTGTTGAAAGAAATCGTTAATTCTCCTACTTCATCGTCAGTAGTAACAGAAGCTTGGAGGCTAAAATTGGATTCCTTAGTTACTTGTTCGGCGACTTGAGTGAGTGCTTCTATAGGTTGAGAAATCATGCGACTGATGTAGAATGCAAAAATAGTGGCACCGATCAGCGAAAGTAAAAGACTGGCGATGCTTACTTCTTTGAGAACTTCCCGCGCGTCCTCCATACCAATTTCTGCTCGATCCTGTCCTTGATAAGCAAGCTTAACAAGTTTAGTTAAATCTTCTGAAAGTTGGTTAAAATGTATTGCCGACTGGCTTTTGGTAAATTCCCAAAGTAACTGCTGCGAGGCTGTAACTTTTTCGGGCGACAAGCGTTTCGGATCGATTTCTTGCAGCAGTCGATCTAGTTGTTGGCTGTAGGCTGTTTGAATCGCGTCATAAGTCTGTAAACATTGATTCAACTCTACTATTTCTGGGTCGTCTTTGTTGAGATTGCGCTCTACCAAAATTCTTAATTTGGAAAAAAGCTGATTGACTTGTTTGTTGTGAGCGAAGTATTCATCCTTTTCGCGGTTAAATGATTCGGCATCTCCGATCAGAATAACTAGCTTTTGTTGGTGAGATTGAGTTTCCAATACAGCAATTTTTAGTTCGCTTAAATACTGTGCCTCGTCTTGTTCTAGGTTGAGCTTATCCCAAGCTTTTTTGGTGTATAATTTTCCAACTAGCTGTCCAGCAGTCGTTCCCAAAACAGCAATACTGAGTACCAGTGCATAACCCAAGCTAATTTTCCACCGAATCGGGGTGCGGCGGATCAGTCGCTGGAACCAATTGGAGGGAAGTTTCAAATCCCTTGATGTTTTTGGACGGGATTGCTTGTGGAGTACAGCTTGGTGATTGTTTTTTGTTCGCATAACAATAATATTAAGGTTGACATTCAAGTTGAATAAGATACATTATAGTCTAGCATTTCTAGAGCGGATGACCTACACTGAGAAGCTGGTATATCAAGACTTTTCTCTGTAAATTATTACATGATTAAATTGAGAGTAGCTATAATTTCATAAATATTAGCAATCGGTGTTTGACTGGAGGTACTTTACTCAACACTTAGCTTGTAGCATATTTTTTTTTAAAATGGTATAAAGATTAGCTTGACACCTTACTAATACCATACAATAAGGCTCGGCGATCGCACGCAGTAGCTTTGTTCACCATAGCAACCAAAAGTTAAGAACTTGAAAAGATTAAAAACTTCTGCCTGCGGGCAAATTTCCTCCTAATTTCATTGTTTTGTGTTATACTATCTAATAATTTTACGCAAACATTAAGTTCAATGAAAACGCTCAAATCAAATTTAATTGTTCTAGGTAGTGTGGGATTGCTGTTTTTGGGAGCTTGCAGTCAAGGCGACCAAGCAAGCGACCCAAATAGCACTCCCGCCTCCCCTCCTGTCGCCTCTCAACCTGCGTCTTCTACTCCGGCCGCTGCTCCTGAAACAGCAACTCAAGGGGGGCAAGTTGTAAAGTCTGGAGCTTACTATTTAGAGTTTGTACCTGAAAAACAAGCTACCGGAACTCATTTAGATGTTTTTTTGCAAAAAGGGGAGAACAAGGAACCAGTTCCTAACGCCAAAGTGACGGCTCAAGTGCAGTTGGCGAATGGAAAACAGCAAACCCTAGCTCTCAAGTATGATGCTGAGGGCAAACATTACGCTGTGGTGTTTCCCGGCAAAGATGCAGGAAGTTATCCCGTGAAAGTGACTGCGGATATTAACGGAGAAAAAGTTGACGGTCGTTTTACCTTCAATCAATAGATGGCTGATTGATTAATGCAGTCTTAATAATTTAAATTGTCAAAAATTTCAGTCAATTACTTCAAGTTGCAATTTGAAATCTACGATTGGCAATTCAAACTGCCTCGGGCATTTCCACTAATCTGCTAGTTTCAAGGCGCTTCTGCGTTATTGGCAGCGAAATTACAAATTCCGTACCTTCTCCAAGTCCCGAAAGGCACTCCAAGCAGCCACAGTGCTTTTCTCGAACAATTTGGCTGCTAATTGATAACCCTAAACCCGTTCCTTTACCGGCGGGTTTTGTGGTAAAAAAGTGATTAAATATTTGATCTTTGACTCCTTCAGCCATGCCAGGGCCGTTGTCGGAAATGCGGATGATTGCCCGATCGCCTTGGGCGACTTCTGTGCTAATCTGAATCCTAGGACAGCTTCTCTCGCTATTCAAAACAGGCGAATTAGAAGTGTCTCGCAAAACATCTATGGCATTACTGATAATGTTCATGAATACCTGATTTAGTTGCCCTGCATAACATTCAACCAGCGGTAAATCGCCGTACTCTTTAATCAGTTGAATACCTGGGCTGTTGCCATTTGCTTTCAGTCGGTGCTGGAGAATTAGCAGGGTACTGTCGATTCCTTCGTGAATGGAAGCAAAACTCATACCGTCTCTATCTAAACGCGAAAAATTTCGCATCGACGAAACAATGACGCAGATTCTGTCAGTTCCTACCTTCATTGAAGACAATAGTTTTGGCAAGTCTTCCTTTAAAAAATTGAGTTCTACATTCTCAATTTCTTCTTGGATTTCTGCTGCTGGATTGGGATAATATTTATCATATAAATTGACTAGCCGCAATAAATCTTCAACATAATTGCGGGCGTAGGCGATATTTACATCAATAAAGTTGATGGGATTGTTAATTTCGTGGGCAATTCCTGCTGTCAGTTCTCCCAAAGCTGATAACTTTTCGGTATGTACTAATTGAGCTTGGGTTTGCTGGAGTTCTTGCAAAGCTAGTTCTAGTTCTCGCGCTTTTTCTCTCAGTTGAAACTCAGATTGCAGCAGCGCTTTTTTGGCGGCTTTCCGCTCTAAAATTTCTTTACTTAAAGAAGTATTTGCTCTGGAAAGTTTGGCGGTTCTTGCGTTCACTCGCTGTTCTAATACTTCTGCTAGTTCAGCAAGTGCTGCCTCCGCTTTACGGCGTTCTGCAATCTCATTTTTTAATGCTAAGTTGGCGGCTTCTAGCTTTGCAGGACTGGGCAGTGCCAGTGCAAAAGGCATCAGTGTTAATAGCAACAAAACTGAACTTCCGGCTACGAAAGCTGTAATGGCTTTCATGAACTCTGACACTAAAGATTCAGGAAACCAAACATACCATGTTTCTATGACGTGGATTGTGCCGCAGGTGACGAAGAAAGCTCCAAATACCAGGAACATCCACTGAAAGGGGATATCTCGCCCTTTGTAAAGAGCATAAACTAGCATGGTGGGAATTGCATAATAGGAAACTACGATGATAATTTCCAGCCAGTTCCAACTAGGCATTCCCGAGTTGACTAAAACCGAAGTAATTGCTAAGTCAATCATAAAAATCCTTGATGGTAATCGGGTCATTTTTACGAATTCTACGCGCTTAGTTCGATGCACCCTTTATTGCGATCGCACTTTATTTACTATTTCGTTGCCTGCCTTTTTTTGAATGGGAAGAAAACTCGACCTGCCAAACTTTGGAAGTAGATGCCACCGACAGTACCTAAAAACATCAAATAGGCGATCGCCTGCACGACATACAGCTTGTCCGTGTATCCAAACATCGCACTCAACAGCAAACCGGGAAACTTGTCTTCGGGAAGCAGTTGCGAGGTATTCCAGACCATCGGCCCGAGAATGCAAGAGTGGATTTTAGTAAATCTTTCGTAATAGAAACACAGTGCTGCTGATTCGCGATTTGCTTGCGATAAAATATTCACCGCGCTGTCAAATAATCCCAAAGTAGATACCACTAAACCCGCTACAATGAAGAGCAATAAAATGCCCATATATTTGAAAAACAGGCGGATATTAATTTTGACTCCCCATTTAAACAGCAGGACACCAATTCCGGTGGCTGAGAGAATGCCCGCCAAAGCGCCGAGGGCTGGAATAATGCCTTGTTGAAACTTGGCAACCACAAACAAAACGGTTTCAAATCCTTCGCGCAAAACGGCAATCAACACTAAACTAAATACGCCCCAGCCGGCATGAGAATTTTGCGTTAAGGCGGCACTCACAGCGCCTTCAACTTCGGCTTTCATAAATCGCGCTTGCTTGGTCATCCAAATCAGCATCCAGCTCAGCATTGCGATCGCTATAATCCCAAAGGTTGCCTCTAGCAGCGACTCCATAATCGGTGCAAAAGGCTGATTCGATGTGGATAAAATTTGAATAGTCCAGCCGAACAGTACACCTATCAAAGCGCTGGCGATAAGTCCAACCGCAACACCGCCGAAAACCCAAGGACTTAAATAACTTTGCCCTGATTTTTTGAGGCAAGCTAGAACAATTCCGACAACTAAGGCGGCTTCGACTCCTTCGCGGAGGGTAATTACAAATGTGGGCAATGCTTCGCCAAAATTCATTTTTTTATGGTGGGAATGAGAGTGGTTAACGAGCGAGGTAATTGGCAGGTTATTTACCAATTACCGCTCTTGATGAGAGTGATGTTTTTAGGATGCTGGTTTGAGAACTTTTTGGCTGTCGCTTTCGATCGTTTTAACTAGCTGGCTGACTTGTTCGGTGGTTTTTACGGGGGCGGGGGGCGCGATCGCACTTGGCCAAGTTGTCTTCAGTTCCGTCATGTTTGCAACAATTGCTTTGTCAATGTCGGGGCTGGTTTTAGCCACTTGCTCGGCTATATCTTTGTACAGCATTTCCGCGTACATGACAAAACCCCGCGAATCTTGGTATTCAATAATTGCGGAAATCTTGCCGTTAGCAACTGCGGCTCCGTATTCGGAATTAGCTGTATCCAACAAGCCGTTAATCACTTGCAGTACGAATTTCGGATCTTTGCGCTGCGTTTCGGGAAGAGCGGCAATTGCTCCGTCAACTGCTTGCATTGATGTGTCAAATTCCGCCTTCACTTGAGCCGGATTTTTTGCACCTGCTTTAACTAAATCCTGCAATTTAATTAAAGTAGCCTTAAATTCAGGAATTTTACGCTCGTTTAGCTGATCTTCCACATCGGCATAAATTTCTTCGACTGGATGCCCGATGTGCGGTTCTGCCTGGTCGGGTTTGCCTTGATCCAAAAGTTCTCGGGCTACGAAAAGATGCCCTTTCATCAAGCCGAGTTTAGTCATGTAGTCTACATCTTTGGCTTCGCCTGTGAGTACGATATCCTCAATAGTTACCAAGTCTTTGATTTGGTCGAATTGGGCTTGAGTAATGACATTTTTTGAAACCAATTCTTCGACTTTTCCGTAAGGGCGGCTGGCTTGAATTTTGTTAGAAAGTGCCGGTATTCCTAACTTGGCTTCGAGTTTATCTAACTCCGAAAGAATGGCAGTATTGATGTTAATGCCGGGCTTTCCTCCGTGACTCCCGCTGTGACCGCTTGTGGCTGCTGGACTGGCTGTGGCAGCGGGTGAAGCGGTGCTGTCGGTGTTGCTAGCTGTGGGGGTGGCAACGCAACCGGTCAGAGCAACGAGGATGGCTGTAGCAGTGGCTGTAGGTAATAAACGAAATGTTGATAACATGGCAGTTGCTAATTTTTACGTTATGTGCATTTGGACTCACAAGTTATTAAGAAAAATTCTCAATTGTCTGCGAGCTATTCATTCTACCTATTTGCGATCGAGCTTGTCAAATAATTTCATACTTTCTTTATTTGAATCGGCGCACCGCAGTAGCAGGATTTGGTTTAAGTGATGACTTCAAATACCCCCATGCAGCCTGATTCGGCGATCGCATCTTGATGGGGATGAAACATAAATTTTCCAGCGTAGCCGTAGGTAAACTCTAAGATATGTCTTTCAGCCACTCCCATTGTAATTACATCGGTTCTTTCACTGGGAGTTAAAGTCATTCCCGTGCGATATACGTCAAAAAAATTGGCGTGCAGGTGAAAAGTTACTGCCGCTTCGTACTCAATCAGGTTGAGAACGTACAGCCGGATTAGCTGATTTTTGTAAATAGAGATCGGGTTGTTCATGTAATAATTGGGCAACCCGTTAAAAGCGTAAAGTTCGTTTTTTTCATCGTCGTTTACGTCGTATCCACCCATGACCAACATGATTTCATCGGCGGGCGGACGGGGTTTTGGCGGATCTATGATGAACATTCCATAGAGTCCTTTACCTATATGGCGAGTTACGGGAGCAATATGGCAGTGATATAAATGCACTCCGTAAGGATTGGCATCGAATTCATAAATAAATACCGAACCGTGTTTCACTGGTTTAACGCCATCCATTTCGCTGGTATGAACGCCGTGAAAGTGCAGCGAATGAGAATGTCCGGCTTTGTTATAAAAAATGACGCGGATGCGATCGCCCTCAGTTGCCCTCAATGTCGGCCCCGGCACGCGGTTGTTCACGTTCCAGGTGTTGAAAGTGACGGCGCTGTTAAGTTTGACGATCGAAGTATTAGCTTCCAGGCGAAATTCGCGTACAGTGCGCCCGTTTTCCTGCGTCACTGTGCCGTAATCAAAATCCCGCGCAATTTGCATCGGGTTAATATTGCTGACGGTGAGTGCATCTGCGGGCATGGGCGGTATTCTCGCGACTGATGTCGGTTTGCGAGTCAAGTGTTGAAGTGCGATCGCGCCCCCCGCTACCCCAGCCCCAGCTATTCCTAGCTGTAGCAGTTGGCGGCGACTCCAGCGCCCCGGCTTTTTCATGGGGGGACGATCGGATAAATCTGTCATACTTATTGAAAATTTTTATCAAAAATTTACTCGTGGCTGATTATAAGACATTACTAGCTTGTTGTCAATTATTGTCAACAGTCATCTTTTTCTGGCAAGCCAATCGATTTTAGATTTTAGATTTTAGATTTTAGATTTTAGAGTTTAGATTGTAGATTATATCGATTGTAGATTGTAGATTGTAGATTGTAGATTGTAGATTATATCGATTGTAGATTGTAGATTGTAGATTATATCGATTGTAGATTGTAGATTGTAAATTGTAGATTGTAAATTGTAGATTGTAGATTGTAGATTGTAGATTGTAGATTTTAGAGTTGAGATTTTAGAGTTGAGATTTTAGAGTTGAGATTGTAGATTGTAGAGTTGAGATTGTAGAGTTGAGATGTTAGAGTTGAGATTTTAGAGTTGAGATTGATTCCCGTCAGTCAGCCTGCGCGTTGGAATGAATCTGGGGGCTTGCGATCCAATGAGTTTCGGTCATAAAATTTCATGCTGATTTCATCTCAGTATGTGAGGTTAGATGTTGGGGTAGATGCTGCCGATCGCTAACAATGTATAAAATTTTACCGCTATAAATTAGAGTTATGAGAGTTTTGCTAGTTGAAGATGAGCCAGATTTAGGGAAAGCGATCGAGCGAACCTTAAAGCAGGAAAAATATATAGTTGATTGGGCCCTAGATGGCAGTGAAGCTTGGGAATATTTAGACAGCCAGTGGACGCAATACACCCTCGCTATTTTTGACTGGTTGCTACCAGGATTGTCAGGATTGGAACTGCTGCGGAGATTGCGTGCTAAACATAGCGCACTGCCCGTATTGATGCTGACAGCAAAAGACCGCATGGAAGATAAAGTTGCGGGACTAGATGCCGGGGCTGACGATTATTTAGTTAAACCGTTTGGGATGGCGGAACTGTTAGCAAGATTGCGGGCATTGCAGAGGCGATCGCCCCAAATTATGCCACAACAGCTACAAGTAGGGAATCTCGTTCTCGACTGCGGAACTCGAACTGTGTCCCATCTCGATCGCAACGGCAACAGCCAGATAATTGCTCTAACAAACAAAGAATTTCAACTGCTAGAATATTTTATGAAACATCCGAACCAAATTATCACCACTGACCAAATTCGGAATCAGCTATGGGAGGCTAGTGCAGATACCTTTAGCAATGTGGTAGCAGCTCAAGTGCGCTTGCTGCGGCGCAAACTCGAGTCGGTTGGCGGCGCGAATTTAATTGAAACCGTACACGGCGTCGGATACCGCATGAGAAATTAAAGCTGTAGGGGCAACGGCGGGGGGAATATACCTCGTTTCCAGTATCTGGCTATAATATAGAAAACTCGATCGGAAAAATGACTGCCATGAAAGATTTAATCCAACAAGAGTTAGAAAAGCTCGATATAGAACAACTCAAACAAGTATTTGAATTTATTGCTTTCCTGAAATTTCGTGCCAAATTAGTTACTATTCCAGCAATCGATGAAACTAACTTAGCTGCACTCTACAGCGAATTTGCCGAAGAAGACCGACAACTTGCGGAACTCGGAATGAGCGAATATGCAGAACTCCTAAAACATGAGGATTTGCAATGACAGTCAGACGGGGTGAAACCCAGATTGCAGCCCTCGATCCTACGCAAGGTTCCGAACAGGCAGGTGTACGTCCCATAATTATTTTCCAGAACGATACTATTGCGAGATACACGACTACTGTTATCAGTATTCCTCTAACAACTAATCTGCGCCGTGCCTCTCTCCCTTCATCTGTTTTCATTCCCAGCGGTGAGGGAGGATTGACTCAAGATTCCGTTGCATTGTGCCATCAAATGCGAGTTTTGGATAAAACACGCTTGCGAAATAAAATTGGTGAAGTTAATTCAGATATCTTGGTACAATTAGAAAATAATGTATTATTTACGTTGGGATATTTACCTTAAAAAAGAGCGCTCGACTCAATGTGAATCAAAATAAACTATTTAACCAAACTCGCTGGCAATTAGCGATTTCCTATGCGGCTGTAATGGGTTTGATTTTAAGCTTGTTGGGATTTGGCGTATATAAGGCGATCGCCCACGCTCACTGGGTAGCCATAGACCGGGAATTAGAATCGGTAGCGGGGACGCTGCACGACAGCCTAGAACTCAAATTGCAGCAGCCCGGACGCTTGGAGCCAATAGTAAACGAACTTTTGCCCAACCTCCGCCTCATTGGAGTTCAAGGCATTAAAGAACAGTTGCCAAGCCGCCATATTTTAAGCGCTATCAACCAAGGCTATTACTATATTCGTTTATTTGATTATTCCGGGCAATTAATTGCTACCGCTGGCGCTTATCCCGAAGAATTACCAGCCGATTTTAACTCCCAATACTGGCAAACAATAACTGACACCAAAGGCAATGTTTATCACCAAATTTCTGTAGCGCTACACACCAAAACCCAGCAAGATTGGGGATATTTTCAAGTTGGCAGGAGCCTGCAAGACTTTAATGATTATCTCAGTACAGTGAAATGGGTTTTGAAATTAGGATTGCCTACAGCATTGCTTTTGATCGGCTTTTCGAGTTGGTTATTGGCAGGATTAGCCATGAAACCGATTTATTCTTCCTACCGACAAATCCAACAGTTTACAGCGGATGCCGCCCACGAATTGCGGACGCCTTTAGCAGCATCCCAAGCAACAGTAGAATCAGCGCTGTTGACTCTTCAATTGGATGAAAAAGAAGCGCGGGAAGTTTTGCGAACTGTAGAGAGGCAAAACCGCAGATTGAGTCAGTTAGTGGCTGATTTGTTGCTGTTGGCGCGGATGGACTCTCAAGCGATATCGAATCGCCCTCAGCTTTGTAGTTTGAATGACCTTGTTAGCGATTTAGTAGAGGAATTGGCAGCTTTGGCGATCGCTTCTAAGGTAGCCTTAACATCGTCCGTGCGGGTGCAGCAGCAATTAAATGTTGTCGGCAATTCCGACCAACTTTATCGCTTAGTTGCTAATTTAATTGTTAATGCCATTCAATACACTCCGGCGGGCGGGAAAGTAACAGTTATTTTAGATTGCAATCACATCGAGGCGATCGTTCAGGTTCAAGATACCGGTATTGGGATCGCGGCGGCAGATTTAGAACGAATATTCGATCGATTCTACCGAGTCAACAGCGATCGATCGCGCCATACTGGCGGTTCGGGACTGGGATTGGCGATCGCCCAAACCATCGCCCGGGCACACGGCGGCAGCCTCAGCGCCCGCAGCCAATTGGGGCAGGGCGCTACTTTCCTGCTGCGGTTGCCTTTGTGAGCTACTGTGTGAGGGAAACTGACATCTTGCACCATGTTCGCTGAACAGGCTTCCCTAGCCTGTTCCACAAAAAGTTAATTATCTTGTGGGGAGTAGGGGTTGGACAGGAGAACCCTTCGAGTGAAAGGGTGATTGAGAATTGTGCAAGATGTGGGGAAAACCGAATCATCTTTTTGTGGTAATCCCTTTTGCAGAAGAGAGCACGATCGTCGAAAATCATTAAATAGTCCTCAGTCAGTAGTCAGTAGTCAGTAGTCAGCAGTTAGCAGTCAGTAGTCAGTAGTTAGCAGCTAACAACGTATAACCGGAAAATTAAGCTCGGCTAACAATTAATAACTAATGACCAATGACTAATGACCAATGACTAATCACGGTTCATTACCGATAAATACCTAGCGAAAAATTATGACAGTTTTAGAACAGGGAACAATCTCAATCCATACCGAAAATATTTTCCCGATTATCAAGAAGTCGCTATATACTGACCACGAAGTCTTCTTGCGGGAACTAATTTCTAACGGCGTCGATGCCATTGCCAAACTCAAAATGGTTTCCCGTTCCGGCGAATACAGCGGCGAGATCGGCGAACCGCAAATCAACATAGCGATCGACAAAGAAAACAAAACCCTCTCAATTTCCGATAACGGGATCGGCCTGACCGCCGACGAGGTAAAAAAATACATCAACCAAGTCGCTTTCTCCAGCGCAGAAGAATTTATTCAAAAATACCAAGGCAGTGGCGACGACGCAATCATCGGTCACTTCGGCTTAGGTTTCTACTCTTCTTTCATGGTGGCGAAGAAAGTAGAGATTGATACTCTTTCATACCAAGAAGGCTCCCAAGCAGTACACTGGTCTTGTGACGGTTCTCCCGCTTTTGAACTATCAGAATCTTCCCGCACGGAACGCGGCACTACTATTACTCTTACCCTCCAAGACGAAGAACAAGAATATCTAGAACCCAGTCGCATTAAGCAGTTAATCAAAACTTACTGCGATTTCATGCCCGTTCCCATCAAATTTGAAGGAGAAGAACTCAACAAGCACAAAGCAATTTGGCGGGAATCAGCCAGCAATTTACAAAAAGAAGATTACTTAGAACTTTACCGCTACCTTTACCCGTTCCAAGACGAGCCGCTGCTGTGGGTACACCTGAATACAGATTATCCTTTTATTGTCAACGGGATTCTTTACTTCCCAAAACTGCGGCCGGATGTCGATGTTACCCAAGGCAATATTAAGCTATTCTGCAACCAGGTTTTTGTCAGCGACCACTGCGAAGAAATTATCCCGAAATTCTTGATGCCGCTGCGGGGAGTCATTGACAGTACCGACATTCCGCTGAACGTTTCTCGCAGTTCTTTGCAAAGCAATCGCACTGTGCGGAGAATCGCTGATTATATTGCGAAAAAAGTGGGCGATCGCCTGAAAGAACTCTACCGCGACGACCGCAACGAATACATCCGCTGCTGGCAAGATATCGGCACTTTTGTCAAGTTTGGAACTCTCAACGATGACAAGTTCAAAAAGCAAGTCGAAGATATCTTAATCTACCGCAGCACCTACGAACCAACAGCCGAGAAGCCAGAAACTGCAACGCCCGAAGTTCAGGTGCAAACAGAGGACGGAGATTTGTGGCAAGATGTCACTCCGAAGTCGGAAAATTCTACTTCCACGCAGCCTTACACGACTCTAAAAGAGTATTTGGAACGCAATCAAAAACGCCACGAAAATCGCGTGTTTTATTGTACAGATCCGGCGTCTCAAGCAACTTACGTGGCTATGCACAAAAGCCAAGGTTTAGAAGTGCTGTTTATGGATTCTTTCATCGACACGCATTTTATCAGCTTCTTGGAAAGAGAATACTCAGATGTCAAATTCTCGCGGGTTGATTCCGACATCGACGAAACGCTAATTGACAAAGAGAAAGAAGCGGAAATTGTCGATCCGGCGACGAATAAAACTCGCAGCGAACAAGTTAAAGAAATGTTCCAAAAAGCTCTCAACAAGCCGAAAGTGAACATTCGCACAGAAGCTTTGAAGTCTGACTCTGCGGAGGCGACGCCACCTGCGATCGTACTTTTGCCGGAAGCTTTGCGCCGGATGCGCGACATGACGGCGCTTTTGCAGCAGCAAGCGGCGGAATTCCCCGAAGAACACGTTTTGCTGGTGAATACCTCTCACCCGCTGATTCAAAATCTGGCGAGTTTGAGTCAGGGTGCGATTATTCAAGGCGGCGGCGAGTCTCCGTCGGCTGAGTTGGCGAGTATGATTTGTCACCACGTTTACGACTTGGCTTTGATGGCCCAGAAGGGTTTCGATGCTGAAGGGATGAAGGATTTTGTCGAGCGATCGAATCAAGTGTTGACAAAATTGACTCAACGTGCAATGTAATTACCCCCCCAACCCCCCCTTGCTAAGGGGGGCAAGAGTTTATTTCTATTGGTAAAGGGATAAGTCAAGCCTTCTTTCTTCTTCCTTCTTCCTTCTTCCTTCGGGTATAATAAAAGGCTGCACGCAAAAAACGGTAATCTGGAGGGCAATATGTCACGGAAATGTCAGCTAACGGGGAAGAAGGCTAATAACGGTTTTGCAGTTTCTCACTCGCACCACCGCACTCACAAATTGCAAGACGCAAATTTGCAGTGGAAGCGGGTTTGGTGGCCGCAGGAGAAGCGCTGGGTAAGATTGCACCTTTCTACAAAGGCGATTAAAACCTTGCAAAACAAGGGTTTGGAAATCATGGCGAAGGAAGCTGGAATTAACCTGTACAAGATGTAAGAAACTTCTCGGTGAAGAAAGGACTAAAGTCCTTACTAAAAACCTAAAAAACCCCTTTGTAGGTGTAGGGTGCGTCAGTCCAGATATTTGACACGAATCGAACAGTTTGTTTCTGACGCACCTTACGATTGATATCAAGTCCGGTGGCATCTATCAATTACCAATAAACTTTTATTGTATCCACTTTCTGGATTTCAGCAAGTAAGTAGTCATCTGCCCTTTGCCTTTAACTTCGATCGAACCGCGGCTTTCAAAGGAATACTTGTTCTGCAATATTTGATAAGTTGCAGATGTTACCTGAATGCACCCCGGTAAACTGTGAGATTCCATGCGGGAAGCGGTGTTAACGGTGTCGCCCCACAAATCGTAAATAAATTTTTTAATCCCGATTACTCCGGCGACAACCGGGCCGGTGTTAATGCCAATTCTGATGCTGAAATCTTGATTGTGGATATTGCTGAATTCAGTAATTGCCTGCTGCATATCGAGGGCCATTTGGGCGATCGCCTCTGCATGATCGCTGCGGGGCATCGGCAGCCCTCCTACTACCATGTAGGCGTCGCCAATCGTCTTAATTTTTTCCAATCCGTGCTTTTCTGCTAGGCGATCGAAGGTAGAAAAAATGTCGTTAAGCAAGGAAACTAATTCCGGCGGAGAAATTTGGGAACTAATTGTGGTAAAACCGACTATATCTGCAAACAATACTGTTACTTCGGCAAAAGTATCGGCGATGATGCTTTGGTCTTGTTTTAATCTGTCGGCGATCGGTTGCGGTAAAACGTTGAGTAGGAGACGGTCTGATTTTTCTTGTTCTAAGCGCAAAGCTGCCTCAGCTTGTTTGCGAGTTGTGATGTCTTGAACAGTACCTTCGTAATAAAGCAAATTTCCGTAGGAATCGCGCACGGTATAAGTATTTTCTGAAATCCAAATTATACTGCCATCTCTGCGGTAAATTTGAGATTCCAAATCCGATACTTTGCCTTGTTCTTCTATTAAGCGCACCACTTCGGCGCGGCGATCGGGGTCAACATAAAGTTGTTGGCTAATATTAGTTAATGTGCCGACCAATTCCTCGCGCGAACTGTAACCGTAAATGCGAAGCAATGCAGGGTTGGCGCTGAGATATTCCCCATCTGGGGTAGTTTGAAAAATGCCGACGATCGCATTTTCAAAGATGCTGCGGTATTTTTCTTCAGCTTGTCGCAGCGCTTGTTCAGCCCGCTGGCGCTGCCGCGCTTCCACTGCGAAAGTTACAGAGTCTGCTAGAGAAACAGCAAAACTTTGTTCTTCTATCGTCCAAGGGCGGGGCATTCCTACGTGTTCCAAACAAATAACTCCTGCTGTTTCTCCCCCTATTTGAATCGGCGTATCTAGCATGGAAGTAATGCCGAACGGAATTAGGTAAGATTCCGCAAATTCTCTAGTTCTAAAATCTTTTTGTGCGTCAAAGGCAGCAATTGCGCGTTCTTCTCGCAGTGCTTGAAAATAGACAGGATAGTCTGCTGCTGCTAATTCCAAGCCGTGTGAATGCTGGTTGAGAGTGCGATCGAACAAATCCAGGCACTCGATCTTGGATTTAGTGCGATCGTACAGCCAGACGCTCGATCGGGCAACTTCCAGAGTACGGCTAGCAGTTTCAGTTATTTCTTGAAGCGCCTTTGTTAAGTCGCCTTGATTCAGCGCTTTATTTTTGGCTAAATCAATTAATGCCGATTTCTGTTTCTGTAGCTGAAGTTCGCTTTGTCTCAGGGCATTCGTCCGTTCTTCAACTCGGATTTCCAGCTTTTCATTGAGCTTTTGCAGGGCTATTTCAGCTTTTCGGCGATCGGTGATATCTGTCCCGATGCAGAGGATGCCCAAAAGTTTGCCCGCTGAATCAACCAGCGGTTTATTTGCCCAAGATACCCAAACGCGATCGCCGCTGCGCCGCATACTTTCATTTTCATAGCTGGTAAAGCGATCGGGATTTTGTAAAATTTGACCGTAAACCAACTCTAAGTTATTTCCTTCAATGTCCGTCGGTGGAATAATGGTTCCCAAGGCATTTTTTCCCAGAATTTCTTCCTCCTTGTAACCAAAGAATTTTTCCGCAAATTCGTTAAAAAAAGTAATATTGCCGTCAGCGTCCAGTTTCAGAATAATGCTGTTAGCATTTTCCACCAATTCTCGATATTTTATTTCGCTCTCCCGCAGAGAATACTCTGCGGATGTGCGTTCAGCTACTGTCGCTGCCAATAACAGCGAGGTAATCGTAATTACACCCATAAAAGCTTGCAAAAATAAGATAGCCTGATTAATATTGTCGGCTTTGGCTGTGAATGGCCCCCCTCCATGAGAACTGCCCAAAATTGCGATAATTGAGACAATAAAGGATGCTAAAACAGCGGCTCGCTGACCGAATTGGAGCGCAGCCCACATGATCAAAGGAAACGGCAAATATTCCAGGGGATAACGAGAAAGCTCAGCTTGATATTTCGACTCAAAAACCAGCCAGCTCACTCCTATTAATAATATTAACCATACTCCTCGCTCAATTAAATAATTTTTATTGGTCTCCGTTTGTATATTTAAACGATATGCGGTTACTTGAGGACGAGTTAATATTAAAATCAATGGAGTTATAATTAACACTCCCATTGTGTCTCCCAACCACCAATTCCATCGAGCCGACCAATATTCGCTCCCGTCTATTTTGCCTGCTAAAAGTAGAGAAAATGCGCCAATAGTGCAACTAATTTGAGTAGCTATTAGACCGCCAAACAAAATTAAATTAATTACATCTTTCAAGCGCTCGATAGAGGGACGAAACCGCAACCAGCCCAGGACAGTTACTGCAAAAACCGCTTGCAAAATTGCACCGATGTTTCCTCCCAGCCAAAGTGCAAATATCTGTTCAGTTGGGTTAACCAAATTCAGCAAAAATGTACCCAAAACTATGGCAGGCCAGACTTTACTCCCAAACAATAAAAGTCCGGCTTGGGCAATTCCTGCAGGCGGCCACACCGAGGCAGCAAAGGGATTGACACCTTGAATAGAAATTGCTAGCCTCGCCCCCACGGCGTAAACGACAGCAACGACAGTTACTTGGGCTAAGTACCGCCCAATTGGGGATTGAGGGAATCGCAGAAACTGATTTAGGTTCAGATTCATACCGAGTTTTAAGTTTTAGATAATTTCACATTTCAAGGAAGAAGGAAGTTCGGCAACGGATTCGCTCCACGGATGTAACGGATGTAACGGATGTAACGGATGTAATGGATGTAATGGATGCCAGGAAGAGAGAAGAAGGAACAGGGAAGAAGGAAGAGGGAAGAGCATCTCATATTGGTAAAAACACTTCTTCTGGCTCCTTCTTTCTGACTCTTTCCTCCTGCATCCTGTCTCCTGTCTCCTGCCTCCAAACACCTATTTCTAGCTGGGCTGCTTTCATTGAGATGCTCCCAAGAGGGGAGCTAATTTAGGGCGTCCACCGCGCACATTGCGAGCCTAAATGTAGGTGCGCTAGGCGCACCTTACCAATTAAAAAGGCTTATTTGATGGCGGCTTCAATCCACTGTTTTAAAGTAGAATTGACTTCATCAATGAGAATTTCCTGGGATTTGTGAGTTGCTCTTTCCACGACTTCAACTTTACCGACTTTCAGGGAACGGCCCGGAACAATGCGATAGGGAATGCCGATTAAATCGGCATCCTTGAATTTAACTCCGGCTCGTTCGTCGCGGTCATCTAGCAAGGTTTCAATCCCAGATTGGTTGAGTTCTGCGTAGAGTTTTTCGGCGACTTCTACTTGTTGGGCGTCGGAAATATTGGGGATGCTAATAATGGCGTGATACGGGGCGATCGCCACCGGCCAAATTATCCCGTCTTTGTCGTAGGATTGTTCTACGGCCGATTGAGCTAGCCGCGACACGCCGACGCCGTAGCAGCCCATCACAAAGGGCATTTCTTCGCCTTGTTCGCTAGTGTAGGTGGCGCCCATTGCTTGGGAGTATTTGGTTCCTAATTGGAAGATGTGACCGACTTCGATGCCTCTGGCGCTTTGCAAGGTTTGTTCGGGGTTGTGCACTGCCCGATCGCCCTTTTTGGCTGTTCTGACACCTACAACCGTTGCTGGTAGAGGAAATTCTTTATCCCAATTAGCGCCGACAACGTGGTATCCTGATTCGTTTGAACCGGTGACAAAGTTTGTCAGGTCAACTGCGGTGCGATCGACTAAACGCAAAAACTTAGAGTTTACCTCCTTACCCCCAGCGATATAATCATCAGCAACATCGGGAGCCATATAACCGAGAGGTAAAGATTTCGCCGCCCATTTCCGCTGAGCTTCCGCATCGGGAACAGTTAAAAATAAAACAGTTTTAGCTTGATAATTGCCCGCTAATTTCGTCAACTCATTGAGCAACTTTACCTGATTCACATCTTGGTCGCCGCGAATGCTTACCAATACCAAAACAGTCATGCCATTATCGTAAACAGCTTGGTAAAGCACATTTTTGACAACTTGCGTCGGAGAACATTTCAAAAACTTGCAAAGTTTATCAATTGTTTCAGTTCCCGGCGTTTCCCGCTTTTCAAAAGTTGCAAAGGGCGACGGTTCGGCATCAGCAGGCATCGATACAGCCTTTTCCACATTAGCTGCATACTGACCGTCTTCAGTATAAAGAACTTCATCTTCTCCCGCTTCAGCCAACACCATAAACTCTTGAGAACCAGAGCCGCCAATTGCTCCAGAATCAGCATCTACTGCTCGGAATTGCAAGCCCGATCGGCGCAGCATATTGCTGTAAGCTTGAGCCATATCCTGATAAGTTTTTTTCAAACTTTCTTCGTTAGTGTGGAAAGAATAGCCATCTTTCATAATAAATTCGCGACCGCGCATCAACCCGAAACGCGGGCGAATTTCATCCCGAAACTTAGTTTGAATTTGATATAGATGTACAGGCAATTGCCGATAGGAACGAATCATATCTTTAGCAATTGTAGTAATTACTTCTTCGTGAGTTGGCCCCAGTCCCAATTCTCGCTGCTGCCTGTCTGTCATGGAAAACATAATACCTTCCGCTTGAGTATAGGTATCCCAGCGGCCGGATTCCCGCCACAAATCTGCCGGTTGCAATTGCGGGAGGAGGCATTCTTGAGCGCCAGTAGCGTCCATTTCTTCGCGCACAATTTGAGATACTTTTTTGAGAACTCGCCACATCAAAGGGAGATAAGCGTAAAGACCGCTACCGATGCGCCGGATGTATCCGGCACGGAGTAATAGTTTGTGGCTGGGAATTTCTGCTTCTGCCGGGTCTTCGCGCAGGGTGACAAAAAGCATTTGAGAGAGTCGCATAGCTGATTTCCTTAAAATACCGGATGATTGTAATTTTAGATCAACTTCTGATATTATCAGAACTAAGCCCGATTTGATTAAATATATGAATAAAATTTGGCAAAACTACGAAAAAGGTATGGCAGTATTTGATAATTGTCACTCTCCTACTGTGAAATCTCAGTGGCTTGCCTTAAAAGATGAAATAGGAGAATTTCTTCAAAAACCTAATTCAAGCGAAATTTGGGATATTATTCATGCTGCTGGTCGATTGGTGTACAAACTAATCGGAATTCCCTTATATTTACTGGCCTATCCTACTGTTCGCAAACACAGTCAACGTTTCGAGGAGTACGGATGTATTCGCAGCAGTCGCAACTGTGAGGGTAAATGCTGTGGCAAAAATTCGTAGGGTACGCTGCGGCGCACCTGATATCATGTTTGTTGAATGACCCGCAATTACATTCTAATGACCGAAAGCCTCCAGGATACAAGCCCCCCGATTCATCCGTCCAGAAATAAAAAACCTGTATCCGATGAAACTTGCCCCCCCAATTTATCCCTGGGGTCAATCCTTCAATCCTTTAATTCTAAAATCGAAAATCGAAAATCGAAAATCGAAAATCGATTGACGGGATGCAAAAAAAAATGCAACTTTAGCAAGCGCCCAACCCATATCCAGTAACTAATTCCCAATCTAAAATCTAAAATCTAAAATCTAAAATCGCATGACCAGATTTATTCACGACCAATTTGCCAAACAGTATTTGAAAGAACTATTAACCCCTCTCGGTAATGTAGAAACCAGCCGGGATGTTGCTGGAGAAGTGAGGCAGGTTGACGTTTTATTTGCCCCGAAACCGGAACCGGAAGTCGAACCAACAGCCCTCGGCATTCTGGGTCAGATAGCAGCACAACCCGCTGTATTTGAACCCTTCCGCAGTCCAGTCCACATCGGAGAAATTCGCAGTTGTCTGGGCAAACTCTTCGATATCCACGGCGAATTTGAACGCGCCGCTGCTAGAGAAAATACCCGGATTGCAGAGGCAGACTTGCCCCAACTCTGGATACTGTCGCCGACTGTTTCCGATACGATGCTAGCTGGATTTCGAGCCCTTCCCGAACCGGAAAATTGGGTAAATGGAGTTTATTTTGTGGGCCCATCTCTGAAAGCAGCGATCGTTGTCATTCACCAACTCCCCCGCACTCCAGAAACGCTGTGGCTGAGAGTTTTGGGAAAGGGAAACGTGCAGAAGCAAGCTATTGCCGAATTGAGAGAATTACCCTCAGATAATGTGTTTCGGGTGAGTGCGTTAGAATTGTTGTACAACTTGCGAACGATATTAGAAGTACGTCAAGACATAGATCGAGAAGATCGGGAGTTAATTATGGAACTGTCACCCCTCTACTTGCAACGGTTGGAAGATGCAACTCAGCGCGGTATCCAGCAAGGTATGCAGCGCACTAAACGCCTGATGGTTGAGAGTCTGCTACAAGTAAAATTTGGCGAGATTGATGGAGAATTAACCCAAATAATCGAGCCTTTGATTCAACGAGAAGCCATCGAAATCACGCGAATGATTATGCAGCTCGATCGCTCTGAATTACTAGCTCGTTTCGAGGCGTCGAAAAACCAACCGGAATCCTAACTCAGCAGCGCGCTTTACGATATGTAGGGGGCGCTAAATATAACTTTACTATTTATTATATGTCGAGAAAATCGGGAGTTAATTATGGAACTGTCACCGCTCTATTTACAACGGCTTGAAGAAGCAACTGGGCGAGGTATCCAACAAGGTTTTCAGCAAGGTTTTCAGCAAGGTTTTCAGCAAGGTAAACGCCCGATAGTTGAGAGTATGTTACAAGTGTATTTTGGCGAGATTGATGAAGAGTTATCCCAACTAATTGAGCCTTTTATTCAACTATAACCCATCGAGATCGCGCGACGGATTATGCAGCTCGATCGCTCTGAATTATTAGCTCGTTTTGAGTCGGAAAATCCAACGAAATCCTAACTCGCTAGCGCACTCTACGATATGTATGGTGCGCCGAAAATTACTTTACTACTATTAATAATTGGTGGCGATCGCCCCAGCATCAAACTTGCCACTTTGATGCGAACTCTGCTGCTACCAGTCGCATAAAAACTAATTTCTGACTTTAGACGGATTTATTTTTTAGCTTCCACAGGCATAATAAGTATTAAGGATGAGATCACTAGAAAACTGATTTACTCCTCATCCCAATTTCACTAATAAGGGCTTCCGTAAGATTAAGCCTGACCGAAACAAACCACCATCTAAAAATTACAAACTCCCCTATGAATGAATTTGGGGTCTATTTTCGCTATGCCGAGTTAGGCATAAAACTGTAGGAGGTAATTTATGTTTGAAAGCGAGTTATTAATGTCGCTGTACAGTCCCAAATTCAATATTGCCCAAATGCCAGTAGAAATAGATGCGACATTTGACCACCCCGATATCGGAGGGCTGATGTTTTTAAGCCCGCAGTTTTTCGTGGCATTAATCGCCGGAGTCATTATGGCTTTCGGCTTCCAATTCCTGTTAACAAATTTCTCGATCGCCGCCAAAATCTCAAATTGGGACGAGGCTTTACCCGACGATGACGATGATGAATCTGAAAGTTTGGGGACTAAAGTTCGCAAGACTGAAGGTTTAGTCGGGGGTTGGATTTTAGTCACCGTTAACCTGGCTTTATTTTTGGCTTGTTTTCTGGCAGTCAAACTAACTTCAATTGCCTCTGTAGACGGAGCGGCAATTATTGGTATTGTCATTTGGTCGGCGTACTTTTTAACGCTGGTGTGGCTCGGTTCTAGCGCCGTCGGTTCCGCGATCGGTTCCTTGATAAAAACTGCTTTTTCAGGCGTTCAAGGCGTCATGGGTACTGCGGGTGCTGCGATCGGCGGCAAGATGGCCAGCGACCAAATGGTCAATACTGTAGAGGCATCTGTTGCCGCTGTCCGCCGCGAATTGAGTTCGGCGGTAGACCCGGATAGCATTCGCGAAACACTGCAAGATTATGTGGGTTCTTTGCAGTTACCGAAACTAGATATTAAGGAAATTCGCGGTCAATTTGAAAAGTTGCTGGGCGATGCAGATATCAAATCTCTTGCGGGAAGCGACGTTCTGAAGAATGTTAACCGCCAGACTTTTGTGGATTTAGTTAAGAGTCGCACAGACTTTTCTCAAGAGGAAATCAATCAAATTGCCGACCAACTCGAAGGCGTTTGGAAGCAAACTTTCGGCAAGCAGCAAGAGCAGAAAGACCCGAATTTAGAGTTGGTTGATTTTCTCAAGTTTGCGGCTCCCGATTTGCTGAAGTCTGACGAACTCAACGCCAAGCTGTCTCAAATTCTGGAAAGTAGGGAAAACAAATCGGAATCCAGCAGCGGCATGAAGCGAGCGATGCAGTTGGGTGTGGAAGCTCTTGTGGGCACTGTTTTGGCGCGGACTGATTTGTCTGATTTGGATGTTGAAAAAATCTCCGGTCAGTTACAACAACTGACAGCACAAGGGACTCAGAAAGCTAAATCTTTTGCTTCTAAGGTCGGCGACAAAGTGCCCGCGCTGCCTTTCAATACAGCTAAGGCTGATGTGGAAAATTACTTGATGAATGCCCAACCTTGGCATCTCAACCGGGAGACAATCAAGCAGGAATTTAGGGATGTGATTTACGACCCGGAAGCTTCTCCAGGGGCTGTTTTGCGCCAGTTAGAAATGTTGAATCCCGATTATTTTGTAGGGATTCTGGGCCGCCGCGAGGGCTTTGCTCCAGAACAAGCACAGGAAATTGCTCGAGAGCTTGAAGGTGTCCGACAAGAAGTGTTGGAAATTGTGCAAGCTGCTGCTGGTGAGGAACAGTCTCAAGATTTGCGGAGCCGGATTGAGAATTATTTGCGATCGACCGGCAAGGAGGAATTGAATCCTGAAGGTATCGAGCGGGATTTCCAAGCGCTTTTGGAAGACCGGGATGCTGGTTTTGAGGCTTTGCGCGATCGCCTGTCGCAGTTTAACCGCGACACTTTGGTGCAGTTGCTGGGTCAGCGGGAAGATTTCAGTCCAGAGGAAGCAGATCAGTTAATCGGGCGGCTCGAAAGTTCGCGCGATAAAGTGATTTCAAGAGCTCGAGAATTGCAAGAGCAAGCGAAATCGAAAGCGCAAGAAGTGCGGCAAAAGGTAGAAGATTATCTCCGCAATACTAATAAGGAAGAACTCAATCCCGAAGCGATCGAGCGCGAGTTCCAAACGCTGTTAAGCGACCCGGAAGCCGGATTTAAAGCGCTGAGAGAACGCTTGTCTCAATTCGACCGCGATACGCTGGTGCAGTTGCTGTCACAGCGCCAAGACCTCAGCGAAGAACAGATCAATCAGGCGATCGACCGGATTGAATCTGTGCGCGACAACATTATCCACGCGCCGCAAATAGCTGCTGATAGGGCTAAGCAACAGTACGAAGAAGTTACTGCAAAAATTGGCGAATACCTGCGGAATACCAACCTGGAAGAACTCGATCCAGAAGGCATCAATCGGGATTTGACTAAATTGTTTGAAAATCCGAAAGAGGGTGTTTTGGCACTTCGGGAAAGACTTTCTCAGGTCGATCGCGAAACTTTAGTCAAGCTGCTGTCGCAGCGGGAAGATTTGAGCGAAGAACAGATCGATCGGACGATCGATCGCGTGCAGGATTCGATTCGCAGCATCGTGAAATCGCCCCGCCGCTTGGCTTCTCGCGCTCAAAAAACAGCCCGGGATTTCCAAGGAAGTTTGGAAAATTACTTGCGGAATACGGACAAGGAAGAACTCAATCCTGAAGGGATCAAACGCGATTTGCAGTTGCTGTTTAACGAACCGGGAGCGGGGATGCAAAGTTTGGGCGATCGCCTGAAGCATTTCGACCGATCGACTCTGGTAGCATTGCTGTCGCAGCGGGAAGATATCTCGGAAGAGGAAGCTAACAGAATTGCCGACCAAATTGAATCTGTCCGCAACCAAATTGTCGAACAAGTTCAAATGGTTCAGGACAAGTTTCAGTCAACAATCGACGGTATTTTCGGGAAAATTCGGGATTACCTCAATTCGCTCGATCGACCGGAGCTCAACTACGAGGGAATCAAGCGGGACTTACGCAAAGTGTTTGACGACCCGCAGGCAGGATTTGACGCGATTAAAGAGCGTTTAGGTGAGTTCGATCGCGGTACTTTAGTTGCCCTGCTGAGTTCTCGTTCCGATATTTCCGAGACTGACGCTCACCGAATTGTTGACCAAATCGAAGGAGCCCGGGACAGCGTTTTATTGCGTTCGGAACGCCTGCAAACTGAAGCCAAAAAACGCATCAAAGAGCTCAAAAACAAGGCCAAGCAGCAAGCAGAAGATGCGCGCGAAGCGGCAGCAGCCGCAGCTTGGTGGCTGTTCGGTACGGCTTTGACTTCTGCGGTTGCTTCGGCTTTGGCTGGAGCAATAGCAGTCGGCGGGATTTCGGGTTTGTTTACCTAGAGTTTCAATGAGTTTCAACTAAACTTCTCCTGATTCTAGGCTGGCTCTTCGCCAGCCTATTTTCTTTTACTAACACTTCATTTGTTTGGTGTGGCATAATTGCAGCATAATTTTAATTGTTTTGTGGGATGGGCGTCCCGCCCGAAGGGGTGTATTGTCAAAGCAAGCGGGACACCCCACAACAATCATCCTCAAATTGTGCAACGCCGTTTTTTTAGTCCGCCCGACCCTACGTCCTGCCACGTAAACTGCGGCGGATTTTGTTGATGTAGCGAATTCTATTCGGCGAGAAAACTAGGAGGAAATACTTTAGATAAATCGAGGGACAAATCCCCAAAATTAGGGATGGCAACTGTCTCGTTAGGCAGAAAAATTCTCTTGACGCGATAACCAAATTTGCCTTGCGAATTCTGATAAGGTTCGCTGTAACATTCCAAACAAGTTTCTAATAAATTAAATATCCAATAATCAGAGATACCCGCTTCAGCATAAAGGGGCAACTTGACTTGTTTCTCGTAATTCAAAGAAGAATCCGCAATCTCAATCAGTAACAATATATCCGCTGTTGTGGGGTGAGAGGATAAATAGTCATCAGGGCGATTTTGCACGATCGCGCGATCGGGTTCAGGTTCGCTGTCATCAGGCAGAATAATCGGTTGTTGTCCTCGCAGTGTCGCCCGTTCTCCCAGCAGCTTAAATAACTCGCGTTCCAAGCGTGTCTCGCAAACAGAGTGAGCAGTACCTTTAGCAGCCCTGTTGACAAGTTCTCCCTCGATCAACTCAATTCGATCGTCCTCACCAAAGAACCCCAGTTCTGTCAGGCGGTGATATTCCGCTATGGTGAAGCGTTTTGCAGTTGCGATCGACATAACAGCCACCTCAATACAGGTCTGTTGCGATTATAGGCGATCGAGCGGCTAAACAATGCCAATCATAAGTTCCGCTAACAACAATCTTGTCCAAATTCCCTCATCCTTTGGTTGCAAATTTTCCCAATTTTGGTGAATTTACTCCCCGAAATTATCTCCGGGATCATCTCTGTCTTAAGCAAGATTCTAGCATCACTATTTATTAGGTACTTTAACTTAAGTAGCAAACAAAAGTTTTCTCACAAATAAGAAAACTGAGCAATACATATTATTTTGGAGGCTTGAATGACCTTTACTACCAGTGCTTACGACCAAGGAAAAGCAGATATTAAACAGTTGAGTGTAGACGACCAATTAGGTTTGCTGTGGTTTGTTTACACCCAAATGGGCAAGTCAATAACGCCAGCGGCTCCCGGTGCTTCCGGTTCCGACATCGCTCAGGGTTTGTTCGAGCAAGTCAAGCCTCTGCCCCACCCAGAACAACTACAAGTAATGCGCGACATTGCCTCAAAAGCCAATACTGAACTCAGCCGGATGTACGGCTCGATGAGTCCTGAAACCAAGCTGGCTTTTTGGTATTTCCTAGCAGTAGGAATGGACGAAGGAACTATTATTCCTGTGCCTTCAGACTATCAACTTCCCGAAGCAGGAAAAGCTTTACTAGGAAAGATTGAGGGCATGGACTTCCAGCAGCAAATTGATTTCCTTCGCGGTACTATTTTAGAAATGGGTGCTGAAGCCGCTCCGGGGGCGGGCATTTAAAAAGATTAGTAATTACTCAGCGAATTAATTGCCCGCAACCCCGGTTAATTTATGATTAAATTAGCTGGGGTTGCTCAATCTAGCAGCCGTGGACGCATTTCAACGTAATCCTGTCATGCACAAGCGTTGCGAAGCATCTTACAGATGCTTCGTTGCACTGCGTTTCACTCAGCATGACACCATAGGATTTGCGTAAATCGTGTCTAGAAAACTTAATGGCTGACCTTATAACTTTGCTTGCGCTAATAAGTTTTCTAACAGCGAGCTAACTTCCTGACCGTAGGAAATTTCCAGCGTATGACCGTCCGGGTCTCGGAGATAAGCCCAGTAGCCGACAGGAGGTTCCGAGTCATTAGGGCCGTTCAATAAAAGCCCTTCTGACTCAGCCTCACTGCAAAGGCGATCGACTTTTTCACGACTTTCGCAGGCGACACCGAGATGGGAATCTGGTAAAAGTTTGCCATCCACTAATGGTGCTTTAATTAGCACAATAACGAACGGTCGAATCAAATCACAAATCCAAGCAACATCTAATGATTTAATTGGATCTACACGGCGGTGAACCACTTTTAGGTCAGCGTACTTCGCGTAAAATGAGATGCTTTTGTCTACATCGCTAACGGAAAGTGCAATGTGGGTAAAACCAATATCGCTCATTTGAAGTTTCCTCCTATAATGTAGGCAAATTTTAGGGTTAATAACTGAATTCAGCAGATTTGTTACCGACTATTTCCGGGATACCTGCAATTAAACGCATATCTTCGCAGCCAAAAGTTAGCAATGGCTGACCTAAGTTTAAATTTGCAAAATGACTATCTTCAGGTATTTCTAATTCGCCTTTAATCAAACCGATTCTAGATTTAACTTCTCCTTTAAACAACAGCAAATTGTTGCGCTCTGCGCTGAAAACATTTCCGCTCAAAGGCAGCGGTAAAGCTAAAGTTTGCTTGCTGTAATTGAGACTGCACAGTTGACGGTTTTCTTGGCTAACTGTGACGCGGTAGCCTAGGGGGGAAGCCTTTACCGAATCGCTGCCTTCCCAACTAAATGTAGCTAATTCTTTAGGAAGTCCCCAAATTTCCCGCCCGCCGGCTACCGAGTTAGGGTTGTCTACGTAGATGTGGGAAATCCAAGCGCCCCATTTTCCTGAATAATTGGCGATCGCGCTAACTACAATTAACTCATTGTACTCCATTACCGAACCCAACCCGTAGGAGGATATATAAATGCCACCTAGCGTTTTCCCCGGCAATAAAGAGACAATTTCTAACTCAGAGGGAACCAAAGGGCGCACTCGTGCGACATCTACCAATTGTAAAGTCTGAACAGCATAACCTTGCAGATTCCAAGGTGCAGGTGGATATACCATTTTCAGTGATTAAATTTATGAGATTTTATATTTATTTTAGCTTAGCGTATCAAAAAGCAACAGTCTTTTGTATTTCTTCACAGATTCTTAGTAATTTTACATATAAAAAAAATTAATGTTTTGATACCAGGCAAACAGTTGACATTCCAGAGAAAGTTAAATATGGTCTATCTAGTGAATATTTAGAAGGAAACCTAAACCTTTATGCTGACATCTTACAAACCAGATGTTTTCGATAGTTTAGAGCATTTTTTCACGGCGAGAGAGCTGCTAGAGCAAGCCCAGGACAACATGACAGAACTGGGTGCTATTATCCGCAGTCACGGTTTGCAAAAGCAGGTAGGTATTTGCTTGCTTCACAAACACTTTGACCTATCGGATAACGAAAGGTTGGTCGAAGAGTTTGACGGCAACAATGCTTATGTCAAACCGACCGCAGAATACGGCGATGCTATTCCGTATATGTGGAAGGTGGAAAAAGATCGAACATCAGGCGACTGGGTTTGGTTTCCCTTAGAATTTGTCCGCGTTAGTGAAGCTGTCTCGCCAGCAATTAAACGATCGGAAGCCGTTGTCAATAACTCAGAATTTCTCAATGAAATTGCAGGTAAACTGTCAGAATTGGGAATGACTGATATGTTCGGCATCAGCATTTTGCACCGAGATGCAATTAAAGTTGCTGAGGGCGAAATTTTGGTAGAAAGCACAGACGATGAGGCCCGAATTTTGACTCTTTCCTCAGTTCCCCGGCAGGATGTTGACCGCGCGACTTTAACGCAAACTCTCTGGCAGTTTCCCAATGCTGAAGGGTTTGAGGTAGGATCTATGTGCACTCACTGCACTCACTGCACCCATTGCACTCATGAGGGATGAGGAAGATTACTAAAGGATAAAAAGTACATCGCAGAGGTAGGGACACGGCAGTGCCGTCTCCCTACGGGGATCGATAGGCGGGTGTACTTAATAAACTTGGAATTTTCTGTATTGCAGGTTTGCACAGCGCACCTTACCGCTAGAAGTACCACGTCAAACTACTTTTTACCTATAGCCTTTCTCAAGCGTGGTGAGGTATGATTGACAGATTATACAACCACAATAACGTATAGGGCCGGGGCCCAACTACGTACCTCATATGAGAGCTCGAACGCCTATACGTCCTGAAACTCTGAAGAAAAAACTAAAGTCCAGATTACAAACTGGTTTTTTTGATAATTGCGATTAATCAATATTAAATAATGTCCAGTCTCCGTCAAAGTATAGTAATTTATCGCTGCCAAAATCGGGAGTCAGAAACTACAGATAAAGAGTTCCCAACTCGAGTGTGGCTGAGTTCGGGCACGCAGCTAGCGTTTGACAGCGTACCCGATCGCATTCAGTATTGCGAAGGGGCTTTTATGCCAAAAGAACCTTGGAGGGAACCGACACCGGCAGAGTCTGCACTGCTTTGGGTTCACGAACCGCCGCCGCACTATTCGGGTGTAGGAATTGTGCGTTTACCTGCGGATGTTTTAGCTTTGTTTGCTGCTTGCGGTATCGCTTCGCTAACAACTCCGCTACAGGTTGCTGAGTTTAAATCCGAGGAAAAATGCCGGCAGGCACTCGATAAATTAATTGAGTATTTTCAGCCTTTTTGTCTGTCGGATGCGCCGCCGATTATTAACGGTATTGGAGGCAGGCAGCCGGGATTGAGTACGGCAACAATTGATAATAAACGCGGTTGCCGCAATGGTTTGCATACTGATAATTGGGACGGGTTGCCGCTGGCGAAAAAGCAGGAGGCTACTAATCGAATTTGCGTGAATTTAGGTCGGGACAGCCGTTACTTTTTGTTTGTGAATTTGACTGAGATGGATATTTTTGAAATGCTGGGGTGTCCTGATTCTAATCTTGGAAAACCTTGGACGCGACAGTTAACCAATGAGTTTATGCAGCGCTATCGGGAATATCCGGTGGTGAAGCTGAGAATTGCACCGGGCGAGGCTTATATTGCACCGACTGAAAATATGATTCACGATGCTTCTACTGCCGAAATGAAGCACTTGGATGTTAAGGTAATGATGCGCGGTTATTACAGGATTCCAGCATGAGTTTTGCCGATCGCAATTTTACAGATACTTTTAGAGATAGTTTGAAGGATGAGGGAAAATTGCCAGAGTCGATCGCCCTTTACGAACAGTCGATCGCCCAAAATCCCAATTCGCCCTCACTTTACCACGACTTAGGAAAAGCGCTGCAACAAAACGGGCAAATTGCAGAAGCTGTCGCCTGTCACCAAAAAGCCATTCTCCTGCAACCAAATTTTACCGCTGCTTACTTCCCGTTAATGTACGCGCCCTTACCCAAAGATTCTCCTCTGATTGACAGCCTGGTTGCTCTTTACCGCGAAGTTATCGAGATTTTGCCAAATTTTCCATTAGCCTATATAAACTTGGCTGTAGCGCTCAGCAAGCAGGGAAAAATTCAGGAGTCGATCGCGCTTTTTCAAACAGCAGTCCGCTTGCAAACAGTCGCATCTCGCCCGCAACTGTCGCAAGTAGAATGGAATTGGGGAAAAGCGCGATCGGCAGATTTCATTATCATCGGTTCTCCCCGTTGCGGCACAACTTCTCTCTACAAATATATCAGTTCGCACCCTCACATTTTACCGGCAGCCAATAAAGAAATCTGTTTTTTTTCAGAACATTTCAACAAGGGAATAGCTTGGTATCGATCGCATTTCCCGCCATCAATAGACGCGCATCATTTTTTGACAGGAGAAGCAACTCCGACTTATCTCACTCACCCGCTGGCTGCGGAAAGATTGCACGGTTGCTTGCCCCAAGTTAAGCTGATTGTGATTTTGAGAAATCCGGTCGATCGGGCTTTTTCGCACTATCAAATGCTGGTGAGGCGCGGTACTGAACGCAGAAGTTTTGAAAAGGCGATAGGTTCCGAGTTGCAATTGCTTGATGGCGCAACCGAAACCAGTTTAGAAGATAGAAATCATTGGAAAGATTGTCATTATATTTATAAGAGTCTTTATGCTTGCAGTCTCAAACCGTGGATGAAACTTTTTCCCAGGGAACAGTTTTTGATTTTGCAAAGTGAAGAATTTTATGGCAATCCGGCTGCCACACTCAAACAAGTTTTTGAGTTTTTAGATTTGCCTGATTTTCCAATCGGGAATTATCAAAAGTACAACGGTGGTGATTATCAGCCTGCGGATGATGCTGTCAGCCAGCGATTGCGCGAGTATTTTCAGCCGCACAATCGCAAATTAGATGAATATTTGAATTCTGTAGGGGCTGGTTTCACCCATAGGTGGCTGTAACTAAAGATTTAAATAAACCCGCCCCCACAAAGCGGTAAATCATCATGTACATTTTTGGACTTAGTATCGAAGTAAAAATTGACGTGGGTTATCTGTTGTATGGGGGCGGGTTTAGTAACATTGTTAGTAGGAATTAGATATTATTCGTAAAACCCGCCCCTACAGACACTATCCGCGTTAATCGGCTTAAATCTGCGGTTAAAGACCTGCAAATCTACTTACTAGCATAACCCGTACTTACCAAAAACTCCCGCAACTTTCCAAAGAATTGAGTGCGATCGCGCCCTTGATAAACTCTCTCCAACAACTGCCAACCTTCCGCCTCCTGGCCCATGACATACTTGCTCGCCATGAAGGCCGCCAGTACCCCTTTTGCCTCCCCATTTTCACTCAGACGCTTGTTAGATTCCAGCCAAAGCTCAGCAGAATTCGTGTATACTTCCACCGGATACTGTTTGCTAACATCTTGCATTTTTCCGGCGCGGTACTGCCAAACTTGCAGCGGGAAGCGAGAATCAGCATAATTTGTAAAAGCCTCGGCAAATCGCCCGTCCTGACTCTTGAACTCTGGGATATCATTTTTGCCAAAATCGACAATTTCGTAACTCACATTGCCCCAGAAATGCTTGATATGAGTGTATTTGTTAGCGCCGGAATCGTAGCGGTAAATAAACGAATAATTGCAGCAGCGGACACCGCTTTTGATTGACACTAAATCTGCTAGCACTTCCGGTTCCTTGTCGCCGTCTAAATCGCGAATTAGCAGCGATAAAAAACGTCCTTCTGATACTTCTTCGCTGGCTCTTCGATCGGGATTATCTACTAGAGAACGAGTCGGAATTAGCACTGGTTCTTCCAATAAAGTTTTACCGTCGCGGATAATTTTGATGCGGAGATTTTTAGCATTTTCTGCTTCTTTTACGAAAGAAACTTCCGCCCGAACTTTCGCAGCTTCGGAGATTTCTGTTGTTCTCGGCGGGCCGATATTCGCCGGAACTTGGGCGATATATTGGGCAGGAACTAAGGCAGTTTGGCCGGGTTTGGCGATCGCCTGACACAAGAAAGTTGCTACTTCGGCGCGAGTAGCATTGCGCGTAGGTTCTAGCTGTTTGACGGCGGGATAATTGACCACGAGTTGTTTTTCTGCGGCGGCGGCGATCGCATTTCTTGCCAGTTCTGGAATTTCCGGCGCATCCTCAAAAGTCGCATCCAAAACTTCAGCCGCCGACCCCGCAGGTGTATATTTCAAGCCGCTGCTTAAAGCTACCAAAGCCTGCCAGCGGGTAATATTCAAAGTGGGGTTAAAAATACTGCCACTGTATCCAGACATAAAACCCGTCTGATAAGCTTCTCTAATTGCTTTAAAACCCCAGTAATTTGTAGGAATATCTGCAAAGTCGATCGGATTGCGGACGGTTTTCGCATCGGGAAAAGCCCTCCGAACCATCGCCGCAAACTCAGCGCGGCTGACTGGGCGATTCGGGCGAAAAGTGCCGTCTTCGTAGTAGCCGCTGATGATTTTTTTCTCTGCTAACTCCTCAATGCAAGCTTGCGCCCAATGGTCGTTAACATCCTTAAATTTGGGTTCAGCAAATGCCGGCGCTACATTCAGGCCCGGAAACACTAAATTCCCGATGATTATTCCCAGGGCTACCACTAAACCGATGATAGCTTGCCATCTGTGCGATCGAATCATAGAACAGACTCCTCTACTTACAAATTGGCGATCGAAACTTTCGGAAACTTTATATAATATCAGGTATATTAACCGGATTTAATACCATTTCTGAAAAATTTACCTGCGACCAAGGACACGGCACTGCCGTGTCCCTACTTTTGAGACTTCCTATAAGAAAGCTTACTTCGACTCTAAAGTCATCTCCATTGCCATTTTTGTTTTGATTGTTGATTCTTGTGAACTGCCAGCACTTTTAGCACTCATTTCGCTATTTGAACTAATAGAGACAGTAGAGCGAAAAGGCATTAATCTATCCAAGCGCCCTGTAACTTTTCCCTGACCCTGAGAACTAAAAGATTTTAGGGTTAATGTAGTTCCAGCAGGCAGTTGGGGAGAAGTAATATTTTGGGGGTTTGCTTGCTGCTCTATACTGACATTCATAGAGGCAACTCCATCTTGCCAGCTAACCAATTCATAGGTAGCAATGTCATTCACATTAATGCCACTGAAATCAGAGGAAGAAGAAATGCGCCATTTGGCTCCTTTTCCGACTGCTTCAGCAGGCAGGGGCGAGGCAATTTTCTCTAGAGATTTAGACATTTGTCGAACCATTTGTTTGACGTTATTGTCAGCTTCTTCGGGCAAAATAATGTCACCTCCTTTATGAAAACCGCGATTGTCCATGATGAAAGAGCCTTTTATTCCCACGATGTTTTTGAGTGCAGAACGCATGGCATCTAGGGCGGCGGGCTGGGTATTTCCAGTATCGCCGACGATATCTGCATTAGTATAAGCAAACTCGTAGTAAATATCGCCGTTGGGATCGATTTTAGTGACTTTGGTCTCGAAAGTCATCACCGATACTGGAATTTTAGTCACAGGGGAAGACTGACCGGATGCGGATATGTCCATATCCATTTTTACGGTCATCACAGTTGTTTCTTTGACATCGATAGCTGGTTTCAAACGCAGTTCCTGTCGCGGTTCCACTCCCGGATTTAGCAATTCCACTTGCGGGTTTTTCGAGTTGGGGGCAGGCGCGGATAAGCCACGGGCTGGCTGCTGAACTAAAAGTGGAGTTTCAGCACTGAGGGAAGCAGGAGAAAGCTCGATAGCCCATCCGGCGCTCGCCAAACAAAGAGATGCAATAAACAGTGTTTTTTTCATTAACTTAATTTCGTGTTATTTGAATGTTTGCTTGTTGCCAAAGTCGATCTACAGTCACAAATTTGTAACCTTTATACAAAAGTAATGGAATTATTTTATCAGCAGAAGCTGCAACATCTTCGCCGCCGCAATAGCCATCGTGCAGTACAATAATTGAGCCGTTTTCAGTTTGCTGTACGACGCGACTCATAACTTTCCTAATCCCCGGCCGCACCCAATCTTCCGGGACGACACTCCACATTACAGGGCGATATTCCCACTGTTGCAATAACTCTAATGTTCGCGGCGTAAAAATGCCGTTGGGCGGGCGCACGTCCAGGATTAATTTTGGGTCTAAATCGCAAGCTTTGGCAATTGCTTTTTGCGTGTCTTCTAAACTTTGTTTGAGTTCGTGGGTTTTGAGTTTGGGAAACGATATATGCTGGTAGCCGTGGAGACCGATCCAGTGTCCGCGATCGTACACTTCTTTAGCCGTTTCTGGATGCCTGTCCACGCAAAATCCCAGCCAGAAAAAACTAGCTTTGATGTCGTATTTATCTAAAACTTTTAAAAGTTGAGGTGTGTGCTGGCGGTGCGGTCCGTCGTCAACTGTTAGGGCTATTTCTCGGCTGTTGATATCTCCCGTCCACAGACATCTGGGAAAAGCAGATTTGAGAATGGGATGAACGACAGGAAACAGGGGTGCTAGTGGCATTGGTTAATGTTGCGAAAGTGCGATCGGGTAGAAATGAAGCTGCGTTACAATAAACTAAAGTTAACTCAATCGAGGTAAATATGACAACTGCCGTTGATATAGGAACGCTAATTGTCCGCACTCCAGGAACTTGCGGCGGCCGCCCGCGAATTGCAGGAACTAGAATTACGGTAGAGAATATTGCTATTGATTTTAATGCGGGATGGACTCCTGAAGTAATTGTTCAAAAGAGAACGCACTTGAATTTAGCACAGGTTTATGCAGCCTTAGCTTACTATTATGCGAACAAAAAACAGATTGATGCGGAAATAGCAGCAGAAAATGCTGAGTGGGAGCGCTTGGAAGCAGACTCTATGGCAGGTAAGCTATCGTGAGTAAGATTCGTTTATATCTTGATGAGGATATTCAGGAACAAGCTCTAATCTTAGCTCTGCGAAATTCGGGTGTAGATGTGATAACAACCTCGGAGGCTAACAGGCTGAGTTTTTCAGATGAATAACAGCTCATTTGGGCAACCGAGCAAGGGCGAGTCGTTTACAGTTTTAATAGGAGAGATTTCAGCCGTTTACACAATATCTGTATTGCAGAAGAGAGAAGTCATACTGGAATCATTCTTGCACAACAGCAGCGGTACTCGGTGGGCGCACAGTTGCGGGGACTTTTGAATTTGATTGCTGCTAAGTCAGCAGAGGAAATGATCGACGCACTGGAGTATCTTGGAACTTATATAAGAGATGAATAAAAATATGAAATAAACTTGAGTGAGTGCCGAATACTTAATGGTTTAACTCCTTTGATATAGACTAAATCTAGCCACAGTCGATCGACCTCTATCTCGCGGTCGATGCGATCGCCCTGCGGTGTCCTCATATACTGAAAACCAGAACAACTAATCGAAAAACCATCAAGGAGGAACAATGACCGAGGAATATTTAGCCGAACGCACAGTTTCAGCCGTATTTAAGGAAGAAGAACAATTAGACGGCGTAATTCGGCGGTTGCTGGATCGCGGAGTTTCCCGCGACCACATCTCAGTCATGGGAAAAAACTTTCAGTCTAAAACTAGAATTGCCGGCTTTCTTACTAAAAAAGATGTGATTTTAGGCGGTCTGCGAAGCGGGGCAATTTTTGGTTCCTTATTCGGTTCTTTTTTGGGTTTGTTAACAGGCGTCGGCGTGCTGTTTATTCCCTTTGTCGGTGCAGTAGTATCGGCGGGCCCGCTGGGTGCGGTACTGTTGGGTGCAGCTAGCGGCGCGATCGCAGGTTCGGCCGGTGCGGGTCTAGTTTCCGCTTTAGTCGCTTTGGGAATGCCCGAAGATAAAGCAACTATCTATCAAACCCGCGTTGAAGCAGGCGAATTTCTCGTGATGGCAGAAGTTCCCGCAGATAAATCGGGCGAATTTCAACTCTTGCTAGAAAGTGCAGGTGGCGAAGAAGTTTCAGTTAGCGAGATGACGCTGCCACGCGCTGTCAAAGGTCGCTGCAACAGTCCGGCAGACTTATCTCCAGAAGTGCGATCGCACCTGTCGGAAGCAGCACAAAAAACCTTTATGGAATCCTACAACGCCGCATTTGACGAAACAAACGACTCGATACAAGCCGAACACACCGCTTGGAACACCATTCACCAGCAGTACGAAGAAGATGAAAACGGCGTTTGGACTAAGCCTTTAGCAAAAGTCTAGTCTTCCAATCGCAGCAAACTAATAAAAAATACCATCTAGCCTCTAGAACTGTGATTCTGGAGGCTTTGACGATTTTAGATTTTAGATTTTAGATTGGTGCAAAACTTAATTCGTAAAGACTTGGGAATTGCCAAAAGTCGCATTACTTTTTGAAATTAGTATTGCACTAGGTTGCGTTGTCAAGTACAATCTATAGGCTTACAATATAAAATTGAGTTAAGCAAATGCAAAAATACGTTTGTACAGTTTGCAATTACGTCTACGATCCAGCAGAAGGCGACCCCGACGGAGGCATAGAGCCCGGTACTGCCTTTGAAGATATCCCCGACGATTGGGTTTGTCCTACTTGCGGGGCGGCAAAATCCGATTTTGAACCAGAATAAGCGAGAAAAAATTTGTCCGATCGCATCCTCAAAATTACAGTCATCGGCGGCGGTGCTGCTGGTTTTTTTAGTGCAATTACCTGTGCCAAAACCTACCCGCAGGCCCGCGTCACTTTACTAGAAGCTGGCCGGCAACTCCTGGCAAAAGTTCGCATCTCTGGCGGCGGGCGCTGCAACGTGACTCACGCTTGTTTTGACCCCGGTGTTTTAGTGCAGAATTACCCCAGAGGAGGGAAAGCTCTGCGCGGTGCTTTTACTCGATTTCAACCCCGCGATACTGTAGAATGGTTTGCCAGTCACGGTGTGAAGTTGAAAACAGAAGAAGACGGGCGAATGTTTCCGACCAGCGACGATTCGGAGACAATTGTTAACTGTTTGATCCGGGCTGCTGAGGATGCAGGCGTAAAAATTCGCACCGGCGATGCAGTAGTTTCAGTAAAGAAATTAACTGGGAATACCGCAGAGGGCGAACAGGGGGACACCGCCCCTAGGTTTGAAATTGAGTTGAAGTCGGGGGAAAGTTTTAAGTGCGATCGCATTCTTCTCGCTACAGGCAGCAATCCTTCGGGTTATAAGTGGGCAAAAGAGTTAGGTAATACTGTAGAACTGCCCGTTCCTTCTCTATTTACTTTTAATATTTCCGACAGCAGAATCAAAGATTTAGCCGGAATTTCTGTTCCTAATGCTAAGGTGAAATTGCCGGGAGCTAAATTAGAACAAAGCGGGCCTTTGCTAATTACTCACTGGGGTTTAAGCGGGCCTGCTGTACTCAAACTTTCGGCTTGGGGTGCGAGATTTTTGCACGATCGCCATTATAAAACTTCTGTGCTGATTAATTGGCTGCCCCAGTACAATGCGGAAGTTTTGCGGCAGCAACTGCTAGCGGTTAAGTCGCAGTTGTCGCACAGATTGATTGTTTCTAGCTGTCCGTTTCCGGTGCCGCGCCGCCTCTGGGAACGCTTGACAAGTTCGATCGGCATTGATGAGCAAAAACGCTGGGCTGACTTATCTAACAAAACCCTCGATCGCCTCCTGCAAGAGCTCGTTCAAGGCGAATATCAGATTGCAGGAAAAGGCGCATTTAAAGAAGAGTTCGTCACCTGCGGCGGTGTCAACCTCAAAGAAGTCGATTTCAAGACAATGGAAAGCCGCCGCTGTCCCGGACTGTTCTTTGCGGGCGAAATCTTGGATATCGACGGCGTGACGGGCGGTTTCAACTTCCAAAGTGCCTGGACTACAGCGTGGTTGGCTGGAAACGCGATCGGCAAACCATCCGATTTTAGATTTTAGATTTTAGATTGGGGAATATTTGCTGTGTAAAGGTTTGGGACTTGCGATCGCGCGATGGCTTGCCAGTATTAAATTTTGTGTTATTTTTGAATTAAGAGGCACAAAATGTGAATGCTGTTGAGCCTGTAGAAGAAATTCGCAGTTTTGCCTCCTTCAACATCGGGGTCAAACACATGAAAAACTTTAAGCTGAAAACCTTAAAATTCCCGAACCACACTGACAGCCATTTTGACTCACCTTTCATCGAAAAAAATGGCTTGCTGGAACTCAACCCCAAATTTATCACTCCCAAATTTTTAACAGCCTGGACGTTTGAAACACACCTGTACGGCGAACAAGTTGCGATCGACCACTTTGTCATCACATTTGGCAGCCGAACCGAACTCGAAAACTACGCCGAATCTTTTTACCCCTTCGGTGCCACAACAGTCGAAGGCCCAGACTTATTCCCGCTCAACTTTTGTGCGGAAAACATTAATGTTCCCTCCGACTTGTGGCTGCATTTAATGACCTTATTAATGCCAGCCGGTGGGTTAGTAGTATTAGATGCCCCCCACGCACCGGGCGACCAAACAGACCGCTTCCAGCAAGCAAGAGGATTAAAAGCCGTTCACCACGTCGCGATTAGAGTTGAAAACGTGCAGAATGCTGCTAAAATATGGCAAAATAAAAAATTTAAACCGCTATCAGAGCATCCTCTAAACTCCGGCTCATTAACCCAGTGGTTTGTGCAAAACCCCGCCGGACAAATTCTCGAATTAATAGAACGTCGCCCCGGCAACAACGCCACCTTTGACTGCAAAAACATCGCAGGTTTGCGCCTGAGTGAAGTCGCCAGTCAGTAGTCAGTAGTCATTAGTCAGTTGGCAGTAGTCAGTAGTCATTAGTTAACGGTTAACAGTTAACAGTCAACAGTCAACAGTCAACGGTTAACAGTCAACAATGCCCCATGCCCAATTCCCAAATATATGGTCGCAATAAAAATCCCAAAAGTCACTTTTCAACCCCCAACATTCAACTCACTTGAAGAAGAACGCCGCCACCGCAAACAGCGTTTAGCCGCCGCATTGCGATTATTTGGCCGCTTCGGATTCAGCGAAGGAATTGCCGGACACATCACCGTCCGCGACCCCGAACACCTCGACCATTTTTGGGTCAATTCTTTTGGAATGCACTTTAGTTTAATTCGAGTCAGCGACCTAATTTTAGTCAACCACAAAGGCGAAGTTGTTGAAGGAAATAAACCCGTAAACGAAGCAGCATTTGCCATTCATTCCCAAGTGCACAGCGCCCGCCCCGACGTAATCGCAGCAGCCCACGCTCATTCTCCCTACGGCAAAAGTTGGTCGAGTTTGGGCCGCCTGCTTGACCCGCTGACGCAAGATGCTTGTTCGTTTTATGAAGACCAAGCTTTATTTGACGATTACACCGGAGTAGTTTTGGAAATTGAAGAAGCTAAACGCATCGCCAAAACTTTAGGTGAGAAAAAAGCTATTATTTTACAAAATCACGGACTGTTAACAGTCGGCCAAACAGTAGATGAAGCGGCTTGGTGGTTTATTGCAATGGAACGTTCTTGTCAAGCGCAGTTAATGGCCGAAGCAGCGGGAAAACCAATTCTCATCAAGCCAGAATGTGCGCGTTTGACACAGCAGCAAGTAGGGTCTCACCGCATGGGATGGTTTAGCTTTCAACCGCTTTATGACATGATAGTGCGCCGGGAACCAGACTTATTAGATTAGCACATGATATCTGTAGGGAAAAGGCATTGCCGTGTCCTTACTGCTGCTGCGCTGACACCGATTCCAACCAAGCTATCAAATCCTCTTGACTGGTAAAATCTAACAATATTTCACCTAAATCATCCAATAGTTCTGGAGAAAGCTGCTGGATGCGAGTTTGAATTTCAGGCGGGATTTCGCCAGTGCGCCGCGCGATTTGACGCAAGATTAAAGCTGTTTGCCCCTCAATTATACCTTCTTGGCGACCTTCTTGTATTCCTTTAATAACAGCACCGCGTTGGTCTTCAAAGAACATTTCCCGCTTTTCTAATGATGCTAACTCGTCAAGGTTTAAGGTAGACCTATTAGCGATGTTAAAAGCTGTTTGAATTTCGGGTACTGACGCCAATTTATCCGGTATTTCCTCCAGTTCAGGAGCATTTTTTATAAAATAAATCCAGCTTTGAATCAGATTTTCAACTTGTTCTAATTTTTTGTTAAACTTTGGTAGTTCAACGAAAACTAACTCTATTTCTCTATAATACTCGAAGTTTTCTTCGACTTCTTTAAAGACAAAATGTGAGAGGAACTTTTCGGTATTTTCAAACAGGATAAAATCCGTAATTGTGAGAGCGATCAGAGGATTTAATTTTGAGTAGCCTTCTCTCCGTTTGAGTTGAGTGGCGTAGGTTTTGGCTGCATTATATATAACGCGCTTAGTAAAAGCTTCTACATTGATGACCTGCATTTCGATAATTACAGTTTTGTTGCCCGTAATTTTTGCTTTGACATCCAGGTAAGTGTCTTTTAATCCAGTAATGCTAGGCGCGGCGTAGGGATCGATGATTTCTAAGTCTTTAATTGTCGGCTCTGCGTTGTAGAGCATAGCATTGAGGAAGCTAATCAAAACTTCTTTGCTCTGGGGCGAAGCAAAGATTTTTTTGAAACCAAAATCTGTCTTAGGATTTATGAAATTCATAATTTCTAATTAGTAATTGGTGTTTAATTGTGGTAATTATATCACAAAAGTCCTTCCATTTCTAAGTCTTCAATTATCTGCAATCCGCGCGGGTCGCCGACTCGCAAAAGTGAAGATTTAGCATCTTCCCTCACGCCCATATCTTCATCTTCTTCTAAAGCTTCAATCAAACCGTCGATCGCCCCAGCGTACACTATATTATTCGGCAATTCGCGAGCCAGTTGTCCGATCGCCCAAGCGGAATTACTTCGCACAGCAGACACAGCATCTCCCCGCAGCGCTTCAATCAACGGCGGAATCGCCGCAATCACCACAGAGTAACCAACTTTTGCCATCTGACCCAGAGAACTCGCCGCCCACAAACGCACCGCCGAAATATCAGTTTTCAGAGCATCAATTAAAGATGGCAAAGCGCGCTGATCCCTGCAATTTCCCAAGGCCCAAACTACCCCTTTGCGAACGTAACCGTTCCAGTCGCGGTTAAGCTGAAGAATCAGCGGTTCCACAGCATCGGGACTCGGATTTCGCCCCAAAGCATAAGCCGCGCTCACCCGCACCAAGGGGCAACCGTCTCTCAATAAATTAATTAAATGCGAAATTGCTCGATCGTCCTGCAGTTCGCAAAAAGCCCGCGCTGCAATCATCCGGTGCTGAGGTTCCGGGGATTCCAGCAAAGGCAGCATTTCCTCGGGATCTGGCAGCGGGGGTTCGGATTCGTCAAAATGATCCAAAGGGCTTTCCAGTTCCGTATCAGTATCAAGGGCGTTGGAGTAGTCGTTATTGTTCATAAAAAAACTTTACCGCACAGAGGATGCTCCTAAGCAACTCAGTCAGCAGTCAGCAGTCAGCAGTCAATAATTATAGGGTGCGCGCGCAGTACCTTACTACAAACAAATACCTCTGCTGTCACCTAAATTGGTAGCGAGGACTTCAGTCCTCATAATTGCTGTCACCTAAATTTGTAGTGAGGGCTCAAGTCCTCATAATTGGGATGAATCAGGACTAAAATCCTGACTGCAAACGAATATCTCTGCTGTTACTTAAGTTGGTAGTGAGGACTGAAGTCCTCATAATTTGGATGAATCAGGGCTTTAGCCCTGATTCCAAACCAGTTGAATTTATATTTCAAAGAGACTTGAGCATCGAGACGGAATGACTTTGATAGCCTAATTTTTGATAGAGATTCACCGCAGGCTGATTGCTCAGAAATACTTGCAAACCAATTTGCCGATCGCCTCTTTCCCGCGCCCAATTTTCAGCATGAATAACTAAAGCTGCACCGACTCCTCGACGGCGATGTTCCGGTGCTACGTACAGCAAAAAAATGTGAGCGTAGCGTTCTCCAGTGGTTTGGTCGATCGCATTTCCCAACCACAAACATCCGACAACCGATTGGAGATTTTGGGCTTGAGATGAGGGATTGAGATACTGCGAGGGAAGCGCCGCCAAAATTTCTGCCTCTTCCTGGCTGTTTTTCTGGCACTCTACCCACCAAACCGGCGTCTGGTTAGAAAAATAATGCTCGACAGTTTGAGCCAAATGTCCCAAATCCCCGTCCGGGTAAAGCTCTCGGTATGTCCGGTGCATAAACTTTACCAGTTTTGCCCGATCTAGTCCCGATCCCGATCGCAGCCAGTAGCCCGGTATTAATTGAGCAGACATCAGCGAGCGCGGACACGGAAAGCGGAATAATTTAGCCCCAAGAAAATTGGATTCACTACTGCCGCTTGCTTTTGGGGGATCGCTTCCTCAATCGGTGCCGGGGCAGCCATGTCACCAGGCAAAAAGATGCGAGCACTGACTGCTACCAGAGCCGCGAAAAATACTAATACCGCTATAAATGGAGCAATGTATTGACGAATGATACTCATAACCGCAACAACTTAATTCTTGAGTTTATCTTATCAAGTGTACCATACAAATCAGGTCAGCTATAATGGCTGCCATTGGATAATTAGCTCGATCGGAGAGCGAACGCAAATACCAACTAACAGAAAATAGAATATTATGGCTGCCTCGCCTGCTGTTTATGAAGCTCTGGCTAAATCAATTGTTTTTTTGAATCAAAAGCCGAGCGCGCAAAATGAAGTTTCGCGTTTCCTCGATACTAACGGCTACTATATCGATCGCATATTCGACGACCCAGAAACAAACTTTTATGCGATCGGGTTCGGTTCATCCAATCCCGAAAACCCGCCAGCCCTGGTATTAAAAGGTACAGATTTCATCGACGGCGACGCTATCTTTTCCGACTCGCGGGACATTGGTTTACCTGAATTTGAAAAGAACAAAGATAATATCCAAAATTGGCTGACAGAAATCGGTCAAAATACAGGTAAAAACCCCAACAAATTATTGCCCGATGTCATCGGGCACAGTTGGGGCGGAGCAGTCGCTCAAATTGTAGCAACAGAATACACATCTCTCACCGGCGATATCTTTACTTTCAACTCTCCGGGAGTATCAGCGAGTACATTCACCAGTTTTCGGAGAAATCTCGGCAGAGTCGGCAACAAAAATGTCAATCACTACATTGTCAGCGGAGATGTAGTCAGCTTGTTTGGCGAAGCATTTATCCCGGGTAAAGTATTTATCCAAAGTTTTACAGACCCCAGTATTAATCCCTTAACTGTTTTGGCGAAACATCGAACTGAAAATTTGTTAACTACTCCGCCCGTGGGTTTTTTGCAGAGGCAAATTTCCGTAGAACAATTAAACAGTCCCGAATTTGCTTATAACAACGACTCAGATTTTAACGAGTTTATCGCTGCGATGAATTTGGCCCTGCCCAACGTGTCAGTAGCCATCAGAACCAGAGGCGGTGCAGAGAGTGTGAGAACAGCACCCGAATTTTCTTTCGTACAGTTAATCAGACAAATGCAATACGGCTTAGCTCCATTACAGCCGAATTATTTATCAGGGGACGCTCGCAACAATACTGCTACCGGGGGCCCTGGAGAGGATACAGTTATCGGCAACGGCGGTAACGATACTCTCAGAGGCAATCGAGGTAATGACAGCATCATCGGCGGTAATGGCGACGACTTCTTGTACGGCGGCAGAGATAACGATTATTTGGAGGGTGGCGACGGAAATGATTTGATTTCCGGTGAGTTTGGCAGCGATTTTTTAATTGGTGGTGCGGGGCGCGATCGCTTTGTATTGGAACCCGGTGGCGGAGCAGATGTGATTTTAGATTTTCAAGACAGTGAAGATTTAATTACACTGTCGCGGGGTCTAACTTTTCCTCAAGTTACAGTAACCCAAGGTAGTGACGGAGCTTTAATTAGTATCCCGATTACTGGGGAAATTCTTGCTACTCTCAGAGGCGTAGTTGCCAGCGATATTACTAGGGTAGATTTTGTCTAGCTTGAGGGCGAGCAAAATTTGTATTTCCGGTGGCGCGAAACCCGCATAGGTTTTGTAGCGAGAGTGTTTTTTTGTATTAAAAAATGTTGAAAAAATTCCCCCTAAAAAGTCAATAAAAATGACCAATTAATCTGGTCAATAAACGAAGTTTAGAGTAAACTTAGTTAAGTAGGTGCGATTCGTTTAGTCGAAACCCGAAAGGGGGGATAGCTAGCAGCGATGGGGTAAGCCCATCAGGGTTAGAGTT
>JAUBST010000001.1:332174-437133 GCA_036702215.1 Microcoleus sp. F6_B6 | reverse complement strand
CCCCCAATTTTTTTGGGTTATGGTTGGCTCAAACCCTTATTCTAGCTGATTTTCAGCCCCCTTGTCACCCCTTGAGGCGATCGACCTTTCCCTGCAAAAAATGCGATCGCACTCACACTCCCAACCAACAATCCCCCTTCTCATTCCACTCACGGCGATCGCCCCATCACCTATAATTTTAATTGACATCCTGTCCCTCCCTTAAGCAGGGCTGGGGGGACAGGATGAAAGGAGAAACGAGACTTAAAGCGATCGATAAACGCGATAGTTAATTTCAGGGAAAATATTATCAATCTCCTCAACCTTCTCCAACCAACCCGAATCAACTTTCCCTTCTTTCACTTCATCGTAAAGCTTGTGAAAGCGCATTAAGTGCGATCGAGTCCGCCGCACCGCATAGGGCACCATCGTCCCTGTACGCATGATAAACGCCCAGTCAGAAGATTGAGCTAGCAGCACTTCCCGCGCCGCCTGGTTCAAAGCCCGCCACTGCAACTCATCCGCAGGTTCCATGCTTCCCAACTCAATCATCCGTTCCGCTGCTTTGTGCAAGTGCGGGTAAATCCAAGCATTGGTATCGTTTAGCCAATATTCGTGGAAACCCCGGAAACCCCAGCTAGACTGAGACGGGCGGCAGACTTGCTGAGTCGGATTTCCCCGCAAATAATCGGCTAAGTGCGTCATCTCGTAGGTATTTTGGTCGTACCAACTCTTGCGGAACAAGTAATCTAAAAACCAAGGCCCTTCGTACCACCAGTGACCGAAAAGTTCGGCGTCGTAAGGCGAAACAATAATCGGCGGACGCTGCATAATGCCGTTGAGGTGCTCGACTTGCCGTTCCCGGTTGAAAGCAAAGTTGCTGGCGTGTTCGGCTGCTTTTTCCCTTGCCCAGTAAGGATCGTACAACTGTTTGTCGCCTAAACCCAATCCGCGACCGGTGATTTTGTGATATTTAATCCCGGTATTTTTCCGCTGGCCGTTGGGCATGATGTAGGGCTTAATGTAATCGTAGTCAGCTTCCCAGCCCAAATCTTTGTAGAATTCGCGGTATTCGGCGGCCCCTGGATAGCCGACTTCGGAAGACCAAACCTGTTGCGAGGATTCGTGATCTCGGCCGAAGGCTGCGACTCCGCATTCGGTGAAAATTGGGGCGTAGCTGCCGTAGCGGGGACGCGGGCGGGCGTAGAGGATGCCGTGACCGTCTGTGAGAAAGTAGCGGAGGCCAGCGTCGGCTAACATCCTCTCTAACCCTTCATAGTAGGCGCATTCGGGCAGCCAGATGCCTTTTGGTCGGCGGCCGAAGTTTGCTTCGTAGTTGTCGCAAGCTACTTGAATTTGTGCCCAAACTGCTTCGGGGTACATTTTCATCAGCGGTAGGTAGCCGTGGGTGGCACCGCAGGTGATGATTTCGAGGTTGTTGGTATCTTGGTGTTCTTTGAAGGCTTTGACTAAATCTCGATCGTACTTTTCCCAAAAGTTGCGGACAACAGAGAAATGGGCGGCGTAATGTTCTGCCAAATAGCGGAGGTGACCGTTGCCGCTGTTGTGTTCGATTTCGAGATCCGCTAATTCTTCGAGTTTAGCCAAGTGGTCGTCGAAGCGGTCTTGCAGCAAAGGGTCGCGCAGCATTGCCACCAAGGGCGGCGTCATGCTCATGGTAATTTTAAAGTCGATGCCGTCGCGCTTAAGCCCCTCAAAGACTTGCAGCAGGGGAATGTAGGTTTCCGCGATCGCCTCAAACAGCCATTCTTCTTCTAAAACGTAGTCGCTTTCGGGGTGGCGGACAAAAGGCAAGTGGGCGTGGAGAACGAGGGCGAGGTAGCCAATAGTCATAGTGATTTGGATGCCTTAGTTATTAACTGACGCCAGTTAGGGACAGCTTTAAAATATTTTAAGATTTTATGCTGAAACAGGCGCAAAGCGTGCCGTGTTTTTTTAATGGCCTTTCTCTAACAAACTAAATGTCAGCAAATTCTGATTGTCTGCTTGCTGTCGGATGAGGGCTGCTGCTGTTTGAGAGTCTACTGCCTTTGAGAAAAAGAATCCCTGGGCGTACTCACATTTTAACCCTTTTAGTATAGATAGTTGCGAGGCTTCTTCGACTCCTTCTGCTACTACATCCATGCCTAAATTGTGGGACAAAGTAACGATCGACCGCACAATTTCTGTCGGGTCAATGCCTCCTTTACTAAAATCGAACTCACCTCCCATCCTGCTAACAAAAGAGCGGTCTATTTTTAAGGTATTGGTCGGGAAACGGTGCAGGTAGGAAAGCGATGAATAGCCGGTGCCGAAGTCGTCAATACACAAGTGTATATTTCGGGCTCTGAGCTGCACCAGCAATGCTGTTACTGATTCGGAATTTTCTATGAGTACGCTTTCGGTAATTTCTAGTTTTAAACTGCTGCCGTCGAGGTGAGTTTCTGCGAGAACTTGGTCGATGTATTCGATTAAATCTGGCTGAGAAAACTGTTTGACAGAAATGTTGACGCTAACGCTCAAGGGGGGGTTGCTGGGAAATAGCTGCTGCCACTGGCGGATTTGGTGGCAAGCTGTGCGGAGTACCCAGCGGCCGAGGGGTACGATCAAGCCGGTTTCTTCGGCGATGGTGATGAATTCGCCGGGGGAAACTAAGCCGCGTTCTGGATGCTGCCAGCGCACAAGGGCCTCAAAACTGGTAATTGTGTTATTGGCGACCGACACGATCGGCTGGTAGTGAATAATAAACTGGGGCGCTGCCGATAGCGGAGGTAAGGCTGATTCGGGGGATGGGAGAAAGTCTTCTTCTCTGGCGGGCTCTCTAATTGATTCGATCGCCCGCCGCAGGTCGTTTTCTAGCTGCAACAGCCGCAAAGCGTGGGCGTGCATGGAACTGTTGAAAACTTCGTGTCGGGCTCTGCCGAGTTCTTTGGCGCGGTACATTGCTGTGTCGGCGTCGCGCAGCAGGGTTGTCGGTTCCAGGTATTGGCCAGAACTCAAAGCTATGCCGATGCTGGCGGTGATAAATACTTCGTGTCCGTCTAGAAGGAGAGGGGAGGTGATTTGCTTTTGCAGGCGGTTGACAATGGCGGTAGCTTCATTGATGCCCTCGATGTCTTCTAGCAACAGCACGAACTCGTCTCCTCCGAGGCGGGCCACTGTATCTCCGGGCCTCATACAAGCTTCCAGACGCCGCGCGATCGATACTAGCAGTTGATCGCCGATGGCGTGGCCGAGGGAATCGTTGACTACTTTAAATCTATCTAAATCGAGAAACAGCACCGCAAACAAGTAGTCTTTGCGCCGCTGGGCCAGCCTCAGAGCGTGTTCGAGCCGATCGGTAAATAGCGATCGGTTGGGCAATCCGGTGAGGGCGTCGTGAAAAGCATCGTGCAGCAGTTGTTCTTCGGCGAGTTTGCGCTGAGTGATGTCGTGACAGTTAATCACGATGCCCTCGACTGCGGGATCGTACAGCAAGTTGGTGGCTACAGCTTCTACATAACACCAGGAACCGTTGCGGTGGCGGACTCGGTACTCAACTGGGCTCTGGCTTCTTTTGGGGTTGTCAATGGCTTTGTGGAGGGTTTCGGCGATCGTGGCGCAGTCGTCGGGGTGAACTATGTCTAAGGCGCTGCGCCCGATCGCCTGGTGGGGCGCGTATCCTAAAATTCGCTTGACGGAAGGGCTGATGTAGCGGAAGATTCCTTCGGCGTCGAGAATGATCGTGATGTCTGTGGCGTTTTCAATCAGCGAGCGAAATCGCTGTTCGCTTTGGCGCAGGGCTGATTCTGCTTGTTTGCGATCGCTGATGTCGAGGGCTACTCCGTCTATAATTACGTCCCCGTTTTCGTTTTTGGAAAATTTAGCGCTGTCTTGCACCCACTTGACCTCCCCAGATCTCAGAACGATGCGGTACTGCCGGTCGCACGGCAAAAGACTCGCTCTCGATGCTGCTACGCGGCTGTGACACGAGCTTTTGTCCTCTGGATGGATGATTTCGGTCAAGAGTTCCGGGTGCGAAATCACTTCTTCGGCCGCGAACCCAGTAACTTCGCGCACGCCCGGACTGATGTAGGGCATGGACATTGTGCCATCTGGATGCAGCACGGTGCGGTAGACTGAGCCGGGAATGTTGGCTGCCATTGTGGCTAGCTGCTGCTGGATGCCGCAGATTGCTGCTTCGGCGCGCTTGCGTTCTGCAAGTTCGGTTTGGGCTTGTTGGTAGAGTTCGGCTTGGTGGATCGCGATCGCGCACTGATCGGCTATGGCTTTGAGTAGGGAGAGTTCTTCTGCGCTCCAAGAGCGCGCCCGATCGCACTGATAGAGGCTAATTCCGCCCAAAAATGACTGCTGGTAGAGCAGCGGCGCGATCGCGACGGCGCGAAACCCTACCAACTCTGCTGATTCTTGCAGCGACGCGCACAGTGTCGATAACTCGTCTACGATCAGGTTTTCCCCGGCCGCGAGCCCGGATTGGTAGTGCTCGGCCACTTTGCAACTTAGCCCGACGAACCGTTCTCTGTTGGATGCTTTGCTGATGTAGCGAACTTTGATGCCGCCTTCAGCATCTGGCTGCAAGATCGCGCAGGCGCTGATTTCGAGAGCTTCGTGCAGTTGATCTGCGGTGGTTTGCAGCACTTCGTCGAGTACAAGGGTGAAGCGCATGGCTTGGAGGATGCGGTTGAATATCGCTTCACGAGTCGCTTGCCGCTGAATTTGGGCGATCGCTTCTTGTTGCTGGCGCCGCATTTTGTATTCTTGGAGCGATCGTTCTAAGACTGTTGGCAACCTAAACAGCCGCCCTTTTAATACGTAATCGGTCATTCCGGCTTTGATGCACTCAACAGCCGCTTCTTCTCCCAAACTTCCCGTTACTAAAATCAAGGGTATGTCTTGCCCTAATTCCTGCATTAATTTCAACACTTCTAAACCGTTGAAGCCGGGGAGGCGGTAATCTGAGAGTACAGCATCGTACTGGCAATTCTCGAGCAATTTTCTGCACTCTGTTGCTGTTTCTGCCGTGTCGCACTTAAAATTTACCCCCCCCGATTCTAAGGCGAGCACTATTAATTCCATATCTTCTGCCATGTCTTCGATAATCAACAATTTTAATGTTGATTCCGCTACCATTTTTAGTAGATAGTTTGTCTCATTTATATCTAACATAAGGTATTGGGGAGGTTTTTAATTGGTTATTCGTGTTTTTGCTACTATTTTTTTAGACTGAGTTTGGTTGTTAATGTTATCTCGATTTTTTTAGTAATTTTTAGCAAAATCAATTCTCTACTCTACTCGCAAGACCTTTATTTAGCACCGGCAGTCGAGGGCTGGCAGAACCGATTGGGGATCGTCCCAATTTTTAAAAGAGCGTTTTTTAGGAGTACGAGCATCTGGCACCGCCCAGCCTATATCTTTAGCTTCCATGCCTAAGAGTGAATACTCCTGTCACACCAAATTTCGGACGATCTCACCGATTGTGACTTATTTAAGTGTATAAGAGTTTTAAATTCTGAATTTAAAACTCTTATACAATTAACTTATGAATCTATATTACCGTTTGAGATTGTTTGCCCTAGTTTAAAGTAAAACGTGGCTCCTTGACTAGGTAGGCTTTCGGCCCAAACCGTGCCTCCGTGGCGGTGAATAATCCGCTGGACGATCGCCAAACCGATGCCCGTACCTTCAAATTCTCTCTGGGAGTGCAGCCTCTGAAAGGCTCCAAACAGGCGATCGGCATATTCCATCGGAAAACCCACCCCGTTATCCTTGACAAAAATCGTCCCATCAGGTAAACCCTCAATAACTATTGTAGCCGGAGTGCGTCCGCGGCTGAACTTGACGGCGTTGCTAATCAAGTTGCTGAACACCTGTTGCAGCAAGGTTGGATCTCCCATTACTGTAGGCAAATCTCCGACGGCAAATTCAACGCTGTGGGGAGTTTGGGCCGGATCTGCGACAGTTGGGGGTTTAGTCAATTTAATCGCATTTTGTACCAAACGGCTCAGATCGATCGGAATTTGCCTCAACTCGGTGCGAGTCACCCGCGACAGGGCGAGCAAACCGTCAATCAACAGGCTCATTTTTTGGCTGCTGTCTTCAATTATTTCCATATAGTGAACTATTTTGCGATCGCTCAAAGCCTCAGTTGATTCTAGCCGCTGCTTCAACGCTTCTAGAAAACCTGAAATGTGTCGCAAAGGTGCGCGCAAGTCGTGGGAAACTGAGTAAGAAAAAGATTCTAATTCTTGATTGGCAGCTTCTAATTGCTCTGTGCGTTCTGACAAAGCTTGTTTTGTCTCTACCAACTCAGTGATATCGCGAGCAGTGCCAATTAAAGCATAAACCTCGCCGTTAAGATTTCTCAGGGGAATTTTAAAAGTATCGAAGTAAACATTGTCACCCGCTTTCACAAATGTTTCCTGGTAGTGCAGAGTTGTGCCGGATTCAAATACTTGCAAATTTTCCCGGCGAAATCGTTCTGCGAGTTCGCTGGGATAGCACTCAAAAATAGTTTTGCCCAGCATCTGCTGTCTGCTGTCGAAGCCGGAAAAGTCGGCAAGGGGATGGTTGACAAAAGACAAGCGCATATTGTCCCGTTCTACAACATAAATGTAGTCCGGCAAAGCATCAAAAAAAGTCTCTAATTCTGCAGTCCGCTGGGCGACTTGAGCTTCTAAAGTTTCGTTGAGCTCTTTGAGTTCAGCTTCGGCTCGTTTGCGATCGGTGATATCTTGACCGATGCCGATACACCTGCCGTCGGAAAGGCGAACATTTGCCCAAGAAGTGTCGATTATTCGCCCGTCTCTAACTTTTGTTTTGAAATCGCTCCACTTCTGATTTGCTGCTTGAATTTCATCCCAAACGTATTGACGGTACTCTGGCTGCGGATAAAATTCTGCCAAGATATCGCGGTCTTTGATTTCTGCCAAACTCCAGCCTAGCACTTGTTCCCAGTAGCGGTTTACCCAGTTTATTTGACCGTTTTCATCTAAGAATGCGAGCATGATGGGCACGTTGTCGAAGATAGTTTGCAGCAGTTCTTTTTGTTGTTTTAATGATTCTTCGGCTTGTTTGCGATCGCTGATGTCGAGTACGGAACCGATAACTTGCTTCATTTGTCCGTCTGGGGTTCTTTTGAAGATTGTAGACCGATCGTGTACCCAGCGCCATTCCCCATTTTTGTGTTTGATTCTATAGTCTATGTCATCGGTTTCATGGGGATTGCTGCTGTGTGTTAGCCGCTCCATACCTGTAATTAGCTTGAACATATCTTCGGGATGAATTAAGTTCGCTAAAGCATCTGTACCCAAATCTTGCAATTCTTTTGTCGTGTAGCCTAGCATCGCTGTGACAGACTCATTTGCATAAATATTTTTGTTTTCTACTGTATCGTAAATGTAAAGAAAGTTAGGTATAGTTGTCAGAATGCTCTCTAAAAGTTCTTGATGTTTTTGCAGTTCCAATTCTGCCTGTTTGCGCTCGCTTAAGTCCAGCACAAAACTGACGCCTAACTGCTTCGTTCCTTCTAAAAATGTGCTTCCCAGCATCACCGAAACGCGGTCGCCATCGGAGCGTATAAATTCTTTTTCAAACGGTACAACTGTGTTTCTTGCCTTCAGTTCTGCAACTTTTTCTGTATCTAAACGCACGTATTCTGCCGGTGTCATTTCTTGCCAGTTAACTCTTCCTGCAAGCACATCCTCCCGCGTATAGTTGACTGTCTTTAAAAAAGCGGCATTGGCATCTGTAATGCAGCCGTTAAGATCCCAAAATATTAGGCCGATCATGTTAGAATCAACTATAGCTTTAAATTTTGATTCGCTTTGGCGCAACTGCGATTCGACTTGTTTTAGTTCTGTAATGTCGCGGGCGATGGATAAAACTGTTTCTACTGAATTGTCTTCACCAAACTCTGGAATAACTCGACAGTGGTAATGTTTTATGCCCTCGGGAGTGGGAAACTCAAATTCTATGGTTTCTTGTTGGCCGGTGTCAAAAACTTTCAAAAAAGTCTCGTCCCACAGGTCGCACAAGTGTGGTGGCATTCCTGATTCTCTGTTGCTCTTGCCAATCAATTCTGCGGCGGGTTTTCCGGTTGCTGATTCTACTGCGCGGTTGATGTAAAGGTGGCGGAATTCTCGATCGAACCTGGCTATGATATCGGTCGCATTTTCCGCTAGGGTGCTGAAAGCTTGTTCGCGCCGGTGCAGTTCTTCTTGAATGCGGTGGTGTTCGGTTATGTCTCTACCAAAAGATAGAATTGAAACTACTGTTCCCGATTCATCGATGAGTGCAGAATTGTACCATTCGCAGTAAATGACCGAGCCATCTTTGGTATAGTTGCGGTTGCGGCAAACGTTGCGGGGTTCTCTGCGGTGTAACAGTTGATTGGCGACGGCGCACACTTCCTCGAAGTCTTCTCGATAAACTATTGACCATTGGTGCCAGTATTGGCCAATTGCTTCTGCTGCACTCCAGCCAAATAGTTGTTCTGCCATTGGCGACCAGCGCACTACTCGAAATTCTTTGTCCCACTCTACAACTGCCACGGGTAAGTTTTCTATGTGAAATTCCCGCCGCGATTTAGCTTTTTTTATTTGAGTTTGAAGTTGCTGCCGGAGTTGCTTTGCCTCGACCAAGCGGTCGCTGAGTTCCTGTGTATTTGCTGAGCCGATGTTGGCAATGCGAGCAATGGTTTCTGCTGTTTGTTTTTCGAGTTCGTTCCAAGCGAGTTCGAGGGCTGATTCCGCCTGCTCTAGCTCAGTGATGCTGTTCTGAAACAGTGTGGCACTTTCAACTGGAATTTCATGCATAGTTTTGACACTTAGACAAGTGTTACTTTTAGAATGCAAAAAAAAAAGCTTACAAATTAAAAATCTAGAATTTCCTGTTAAATTATACATTTTTAATTTTTATTTGGTGGGCGGAGCCGATCGTTGGAGGCGGGCGGCGTTATTAAAGACTGCCAGTAAAAAAATGTGGGTACAGATCGGCAATTGCAGTCGATCGATCTAAAACTCTCCTGGATAAGGGAAGGGTGCGGGCAGGAGCAGGCGCTAAGTATATTTTTGCACAGAGTTGTTGTTTGGGGGCGATCGAAAGGAGAGCGGCGCGGCTGCGGGCCTGGGCCGATCGCGCATCTGTAGCAGGGAGTGGCCTGTGCAGATCCCCATTTGTCTCAACTCAACGCGCTTTCTCAAAGTCCGGCAGGGGTTTAAACCTGCAAAACTAGGGGTTTGACGCGCTTGTTGGCATCAATGAAACGACCCCTACCTACAAATAATCTCCCATCAGTTTGGTCAATAAAAAGCTAAAATAAAATCTAAAGTTATTCAGTCTTGTAGGTCGCTTATGACTGCTGCTGCACCCTCTTCGATAAAAAACCAAACTCAGTATGAAGCCATTATCGGTCTCGAAACTCATTGTCAATTGAGTACGAATACTAAAATTTTCTCCAGTTCTTCTACTGAATTTGGCAATGCCCCAAATACTAACATTGACCCAATTTGTATGGGAATGCCTGGAGTGTTGCCAGTATTAAATCAAAAAGTTCTGGAGTATGCGGTGAAAGCAGGACTGGCTCTCAACTGCTCCATCGCACCTTACAGTAAGTTTGACCGCAAGCAATATTTTTATCCCGATTTGCCGAAAAATTATCAAATTTCTCAGTTCGATTTGCCGATCGCTACTAACGGTTGGCTAGAAATTGAACTGGTGGACGAGAAGGGAAATTCTACTAGAAAAAAAATCGGGATCACTCGCTTGCACATGGAGGAAGATGCCGGAAAATTGGTTCACGGCGGCAGCGACAGGCTCAGCGGTTCAACTTATTCAATGGTGGATTACAATCGCGCCGGTGTGCCTCTAATCGAAATTGTTTCGGAACCGGATTTGCGATCGGGCGCGGAAGCTGCTGAATACGGTCAAGAATTGCGCCGGATCGTGCGCTATATCGGTGTTGGCGACGGCAATATGCAGGAAGGTTCGCTCCGGTGCGACGTGAATATTTCGGTGCGCCCCGTTGGCCGCAAAGAGTTCGGCACGAAGGTGGAAATTAAAAATATGAACTCTTTTAATGCGATCGAACGGGCGATCGATTACGAGATCGAGCGGCAAATTCAAGCTCTGGAAAATGGCGAAACCATCGTTCAAGAAACGCGGCTTTGGGATGAAAACAAGCAGTGTACTTTCAGCATGCGGGTGAAGGAAGGTGCGAGCGATTACCGCTATTTCCCGGAACCGGATTTGCCTCCGATCGAAGTTTCGACCGAGCAATTGCAGGATTGGAAAGCTCAACTGCCGGAATTGCCGGCAATGAAGCGCCACCGCTACGAAACTGAGCTCGCTCTTTCTCCTTACGACGCGCGGGTGCTGACTGACGACAAAGCGGTGGCGGAGTATTTTGAAAAATCGATCGCCGCCGGTGCTGGTGCCAAACAAGCTGCGAATTGGGTGATGGGCGATATTACTGCTTATCTCAAAAGTGAAAAACTGGCGATCTCAGAAATTCCTTTCCAACCGCAGGATTTAGCCGAACTGGTGGGGTTAATTGAGGCCGGTACGATCAGCGGCAAAATCGCTAAGGATATTTTGCCGGAGTTGCTGGCAAACGGCGGTTCGCCTCAGAAGTTCGTTGAGAGCAAGGGTTTGATTCAAATTTCGGATACTGGGGCGATCGATCGAGCCATCGATGCCGTGTTGGCCGCCAATCCCAAGGAGCTCGAACAGTACCGAGCCGGTAAAACTAAGCTGCTGGGCTTTTTTGTCGGCAAGGTGATGAAGGAAACGGGCGGCCGCGCCGATCCCAAATTGACCAACGAGCTGCTGCTGGCGAAGCTTAACGCCGCAGGCTAAGCATTCGTTAAGGCAGGGCAGTTTCATTTTCCGCAGGTGCCGTGCCTTTCTTTGCCGGCCCTCTTGGTCCGATCTCCCGATCGAATCGTCTAGGTCGGGGGTAGGCAAAGAAAGGCACTACCTACAAAATTGCGATTTTCGCGAGAATGAAACCGCCCTGGTTAAGGGGTTCTGCAGCAGATACAGGGGCGGGCGGTTTTTCTCGATTCCGCCGCTGTCTCGCTCTCCCTTCTGGCTCGTAACTTTATAATTCATCTACATTTCTTTACAACATCTTCACGTTTGGGGGTAATACCCCTCATCCCGATCGTGTTATATTGTGTTATGTAGATGCACCCTGATGGCAGAGGGAGTTACTTAGGTAGCTCTCTCTTTTTTTTGTCTTTTTTTTTCACGGACGTGAAAATACGGATGGGGAAGAGGGGGATGGGCTATACCGATTACCGATTACTGATTAGCAATTACCGCTTTGAGTCGATTAATATCAACTTTAGTTATTAACTAATTTTGACATGATGAGCGAACAAGCTAGCGAGCTAATCAAGCAGGGGATTTCGCAATATCAAGCGCGCCAATTTGAGGCGGCGCTGGGTTCTTGGCAGGAAGCGCTGGCGCTGTATCGCTCAATGAACGATAAGCGGCGATCGGGTGCGGCGCTGGGTAATATGGGCGTAGCTTACGAAGCGCTGGGAAATTACGCTCGGGCGATCGACTGCTACCAGCAGCATTTGGTGTTAGCGCGGGAAATTGGCGATCGCCGGGGCGAGGCCAATGCTTTGGGAAATCTGGGCAATGCTTGCTGTGCTCGCTCAGATTTTTCTAGTGCTATTGATTACCAGAAACAGCGTTTGGCGATCGCGCAGGATACGGGCGACGGGCGCTCTGAGCTCGAAACTTTGGGCAATTTGGCACTAGCTTACGATGCTAAGGAAGATTTGCCTAGTGCGATCGAATGCTATCACCAGCAGTTGTCGCTCGCGCGCACCAGCAAGGACGATCGCATTGAGCGCAATGCTCTCAAGAATTTGAAGCTTGCTTACAAGTATTTAGCAGATTACGAAAAGGCCAACCAGTACCGACAGCAGCAATTGGCTATCTTCCGGGAACTGTTTTTAATTGATAAAAATAAGAGTTTTGCACAACTTGCAGAAACAGTTGGTTTGAATCCGATTGAGGATTTTGCTGGGGCTAACTTAAGCGGTTTTGACTTGCACTACACCGATTTTAAGGGTGCGGATTTGCGCGAAACCAACCTCCGAGGCGCAGATTTGACCTTGGCGGATCTCAGCGGTGCTTTGCTGAGCGCTGCTATTTTAATTGATGCTAATTTGTGCAATGCTAATTTGCGGGATGCTGAACTCAGCAGCGCCAATTTGAGCGGTGCAGATTTGCGGACCAAGCTGCCCCGGGCAAATTTAACCGGTGCAAATTTAACCGACGCCAATTTTAGCAGTGCTTATTTACAGAATGCGATTTTAGTAAATGCCAATTTGACAAATACTGATTTCAAAAATGCTGATTTAAGCGGTGTTAATTTGAGCGGTGCGAATTTAAGCGGTGCTGATTTGAGCCGCGCTGATTTGACAAGTACGGTGGTTAAAAATGCGAACTTTTCTGGTTGTGTGGGAATTTCGGAAGCCGTAAAGGTTGAATTGACCGCACGGGGTGGCATTTTTGAGTAGAATTAGGAAGGTTGGTAATTGTAGAGGGTAAGAAAAGCTATGACTGCCGTAACTGCCAAACGATTCTCGATCGCCGAATATCACCGTTTGGAAGAACTGGGATTTTTCGCCCCCGATGACCGAGTTGAATTGATTCGCGGAGAAATTATCCTCAAGGCTACTAAAAGTACGTTTCACTCTGTTTGTAATTCGCTGCTGTTAGGAGAGTTGTACCCGCTGCTGCGAAAAAGAGCGATCGTGCGCTGTCAAGAGCCAATTATTTTGTCTGATGATAGCGAACCAGAGCCTGATGTTGTGATTGCCCGCAATCGTTCTGACAATTATTTATCTTCTCACCCGCAGCCTGCTGATATTTTGTTGGTAATAGAGGTTTCCGATTCTACGTTGAAGTACGATCGCACAACCAAGTTGCCTCTCTATGCTGAGACTGGGATTTCTAATTATTGGATATTTAATTTGGTTGACAACCAACTGGAAATGCACAGCGAACCTTATCAGAAACAAAACGGGAGTTATAGTTATCAATTGCAACGAGTTGTTTTGCCAAATCAGACGGTGGTAATTCCGGGTTTTCCAGAGTTGTCTCTAGATTTGTCTTCGGTATTTCCAGCCTAGGTTTCCTTCGATGATATAATGCAAAAGTGCGATGGCTGCGCCCCGGCCTGCGAACTCTTCACCAAAGTAGCACTATGACAGCTAAAACTCTCGCTCCACCGGAACAAATCGTCCAGCTATCGGGTATCAGTTGGCAAACTTACGAAGCTTTGCTTGCCGAAATCGGCGATCGGCAAATTCGACTGAGATATAATCGCGGCCATCTTGAAATTATGGTGCCTTCTCCAGAACACGAACGTTTCAAAAAAGTAATGGGTCGATTTGTCGAGACTCTAGCGGAAGAATTAGAGGTGAAAATAGAGCCTCTTGGTTCTACCACATTCAAACGTCCTGAACTTAGCGGTGCCGAACCAGATGAATGTTTTTACATCCAGAATCTTAGTGCAGTTAAAGGAAAAAAAAGAATCGACCTGAATCAAGATCCGCCGCCGGATTTAGTAGTGGAAATTGATATTACCAGCCGTTCGGAAAATAGCTTGCAGGTTTATGCGGATTTGGGAGTGCCGGAAGTTTGGATTTATAATGGATCGCGACTCAGAATCAACAGATTAGAAAATCGAGAATACGTTGAGTGCGAGATCAGTTTAGCATTTCCCAGCTTGCCGATATTAGAAATTGTCAGATTTTTGGAACAAGCAGAAACAATGGACTATTTGGAATTAGTGAAAGCATTTCGGAATTGGGTAAAAAGCCAAATTCAGCAAAATCAATGAAGGGCGGAAAAAATTAAACAAAATTTCCACTTTCACGAGATGAAAAAATGCTGTAGTGTGATAGATTAAAAAATGGGTAATCCTTAAAAAATTCATCACAGTCTGGCAGAGCCAGCACTTCTCCGATATGCGATCGCTAGAGTCTCACAACAAATACCCAGATTGCTTGTGGATGCAATTAGAAGCAATTCCAGTTCCATCGGTTGCACCCCAAACCCAGCAGCTCGACATTCACTTAAGCCTGAATTTTAACGAGCATTGGGAACCCCTGCTAGGTGGTCGCGTCAAATTTGGCCTGCAAGGCGGGACGCTCAAACTATATCTAGAAAACTGCGAAATACCCGCAGCATCACGTCAGTTAGTCGGTGATTTCAAGCTTTTGCCAATTGAAGAAACCCTGGCAGTTCAAAGCAGTCAAAAAATTTTAGTAACTGAAAGTCAGCGGGGAGTTCAGGGCGCGGAGAAGGCGGAAAAAACTAAGGAAACAGAGACTGTATTTTGTCAAGTTTCCACAATCGGCGACGATACCGCGCCAGCTTGGATTTTTGCAGTAGAACAAGGCAAATCAGTTTTAAAAGGTTTGCTAAAAAGTGCTAAGCTGGGAGAATTAGCTGCCAAAGAATTTCGGATGGCAGCAACTTTTGAAGTTGCTAAAGAAGATATTTATCTCACAGATGCGGAGGGTTTGTGGCCGCACGAAATCACGCCAAATCAACATTCGGTTTTAGAAAGAATCCTGACTGTATACCTGCAAGCAAATAAACTCCAACCAGCTCTCAGTTGGGCGCTATTGTCCTACAATTTGCCTCCGATTGAACTGCGGGAAGTGGAAATTGTCCCGGAAGCGGAATCCCAATTGCAGGAAATGGTCGATCGCATTATCTCCGCTGAAACCGACAACTTTGTAGAGTTGGCCAAAATCGCCAATCTCAACCCAGCACTAGATTTCGCGGGCAGTAGCTTGCGCGGAACGACTTTAAGTGCAGTGGATTTTAGCAGCGCAAATCTCGATCGGGCAAATTTCCGGGGTGCAACCTTAAACGATGCCGATTTCAGCGACGCCAACCTCCAAAATGCCAAATTCGGCGGTGCAGATTTGAGTGGCGCTTTCTTAGGAAACGCTGATTTAAGCGGCGCAGATTTGCACAAAGCAAGTCTAGCTTTAGCTAACCTCAGCGGTGCCAATTTGAGCGGCGCCAATCTGCTAGAAGTGAACTTAACAAATACTAATTTCAGCGGTGCGAATGTCGAGTCAGCCAGATTCGGGAACAATTCAGGAATGGATGAGGAGATGCAGGTGAATTTACAGCAGCGAGGCGCAATTTTTCAGGAGGTTTAGCCCGTAAGTGCGAGATCCCTTTCATTCATCCGCCTCCATTGTGGCACGGGCGTCACGCCTGTGCGATGGAATTTCACCTTAAAACTACTGCCTCTGAAGAAAGTTGCTTCTTAATCATTAACTCTCTAACTAAATTTATAGAGGGCAATGAACCGTAGCTGTTAAGACTGTAAACAGGCATTTCTTGCCAACACGGCAAAACCAGTATACTCGACTGTGGCGAAGGTGACGCAGCATTGGATTCGTGCAGCAAGGACAGCTTGTCATAAAAACCTCTTTTTTACCGAAAGTGTATTTGTCTTTTGTTGTCAAGTGCTGTAAGCTGAGTTGAACCAGCAACGGGAGCATCTCAATGAAAGCAGCCCTCCGCTTGAAATAGGAGTCAGGAGTCAGGAGAAAAGAGTCAGAAGGAAGAAGTCAGGAGTCAGAAGAAGTGTTTTTACAAATATGAGATGCTCCCCCAGGAACTCTATGAATGTAGAGGTAATAAATAAAGATTTGGTAAAGAATACAAGGTTGTTAAGGAATTGATCCAAATCGAAAGATTTGGTAAAAATAGCAATAACTGAGAGAAATTGTATCCAACAATCCCCAGGTTCCCAGAGAGGATACTCAGTCAAATCCCCACCCAACACCTTCGCAATCTTAACGGCAAGCATAGTTGGCTGGAGAGGATTGACGATGATGGCTGCTGCAAGTTGAGATTTGTAAAACCAACTCTGTGGTAAATCTGACCATTTGGCTTTGAGAGTTAGCAGCAGAATCGGAATCCCTTGGGTTTCAGGTTGGGTTTTTTAGTTGTTTGAGAAAGGCTATACCCTCAAATTTGTTGAAAAATTACAAAAAAAATCTCGGAAAAAAAATTGTTAATATTATGGAATGGCGTCAGGCATGATACCGGAGAGAATATGCAGAATTTTTTAGGAAAACAAACTGAAGGCTTAGCCAAATTCGAGATACTTGGTTACAGTCGGCAAAAATGGCAAAAACCCGGTTTCTTTGGTTTTTGAAGCGCACCGGCGGATGTACGCGGCTGGACGCGGATTAGGATACAGTTTGTTTCGTTACCTCGACATAAATATGTTCTAACCGCACCGGATACCTAGCGATTGAATCAATAGAAATTCCATCGAATAGCAAAATAATATCTTTTAATTCTAAACGTTCCGGCAGCCAAAAAGCTAAATCGCTACCGTAGCGGCGGGGAATGAAACTGTATTGTTTAGCGCGGGCGATGACTTCAGCTTCTTCGTCGGTTTTTACCACGATAATTTCTCGAGCGGGAATCAGTTTTTGCAACTCTTCCAAACTGCCCTCAGCCACAATACTGCCATTCTTTAAAATCCCAATTCTCTGACACAGCCGCTCAGCTTCATCCAACAAGTGAGTTGTCAGCAAAATTGTAATTCCTTGCGATTGCAATCGCTGAATTAACTCCCAAATTTCGTAGCGAGCCTCAATATCTAAACCAGTTGTCGGTTCATCTAAAATTACTAATTTAGGCTGGTGCACCAAGGCCACCGCAATATTCAAACGGCGCTGCATTCCTCCGCTCAAAGTTTCCACGGGGCTTGTAGCTCTATCTGTCAAATTTACTGCTTTCAAACATTGTCTTACTTGATAGCGGCGCTGTTTGCGCTCTAAGCCGTAAATTTGAGCAAAAAAGTTGAGGTTTTCTTCGCAGCTAAGGCTTTTGTAAAGCAAATTTTCTTGGGGCGCTACACCTATTAATAATTTAGTAGCTGCGGAAACAGGTTCGCCATTGATGGAAACTTGGCCGCTGTCGGCATTTAGCAAATTGCATAAAATATTGATAGTTGTAGTTTTGCCCGCCCCGTTGGGTCCCAGCAAACCGTAAATTTCTCCAGCTTGGATGTGCAGTGTTAAATCTTTAAGCACTGAACGCTCGCCATAGGACTTATTTAGCTTTTCTATTTCCAGCACTGCTTTAATTCTCCGTATTATTTTATATATTTACGGTTGTTTCTGAAAGATTAAACCGCAGAGAGCGCAGAGGGCGCAGAGGAAGAGAAGAGAGAGATGAATAATTACGACATAATGAGATAGTTTTAAAGTCTTCTTTCTACTCTCAGCATCCTGCGGTAAGAAAGCCATCCACCTGCAATCATGGCAATAGAAAATATGAATAAATACCAGAAGTGCGACGAAATATCAGCTAAATCTTTGCCGTCAGACCACACGCCCATCAGCGCTTCGTTCATGTGATAAATTGGATTGTACTGGGCGAGTTCCAGCAGACTTTTGGGAAAGAGGGAAGTTGGCAAAAATGCGCCTCCTAAAATCAACAAAGGAACGCCGAAAGCGGCTACTAGCGAGTTGACATCTTCAGTGCGCCTCGCAAACTGGGTGCCGAGAATAAAGCCTACACCTACATAAGATACAATACTAAGCAGAATAATTGCACACCCTAACAGAATAGAGCCTTGAAATTGTGCTCCTAAACAAGAGGCGATCGTGTATACTAAAATTACCTGACCGATGCCGATGCAACTGTGAGCCAGGAAAATTCCTAAAAAGTAGGAAGTGCCGCTCAGCGGGGAAATAAACAAGCGTTTGAGGGTATGCTGTTCTCGCTCTGCTACTACTGTTGCGACACTCCCGCCGAGACAGCTAAAAAATAAAGCTGCTCCTACTAAGCTTGCAGGTGCAGCAACTTCAAAGGCTTTTGCTGTGCTGAGATTAGCCCGTTCTTTTAAAATTAAACCGTTAATTAGCAAGATAGAAACTGGAAAAATACTCCACAATACTAAGCTGCGTCGCCGCCTCCCCAATTCAATTAAAATCCGCTGTGCTACTGCGAGCGTTTCGTACCAGTAGTTCATAAAAAATCTATGAGTCTTGTTAGAATTGGAAATTGGTAATGACGCCAACGCATATCATACCATAGAGATGCCAATAAGCTGTGTTGCATCTAGATTGCTTATGGTATTAGAGAGGGAGAGGGGGGGAAGGGGAGAGGGGGAGAGGATTTGACGATTGTTCGATCGGGACTCGAAATATACAATTTAAATGCACAACAGCTTAAGTTTAGCTCTCAATAAAAAAACCGCCGGCGCGGGTTTTGTGATTTTAGGGGGATAGGTTTTAATATCAAATCCGTTAGCATCGGAATAGTAAATTCGAGTTGAGTGTTGAGTGTTGAGTGTTGACTGTGCACTGTTCGCTGTTCGCGGCGTCAACCGTCAACACTCAACCTCATTCCGGTGTAATCGGAAATAATATAACACCTGTTAAAAAAAGAACGGAACTGTAACAAGTTCTAAACCCATATCGAATCAGTTATTCCCAATTCTTTAATCGAAAATCGAAAATCGAAAATCGAAAATTGTATAACTTGTCGCCCTCTGTCACTGCTCTTAATTAATACTAAAATTCTTACCTCTGTAGCATCCTTGAAAAGAAGTTAAACTGGTGCTGCTTCTCTGTTCCAATTTAGTCACGAGGGAAGAAGTATTGGAACTTTCAGGGGTAGCACCCCACTTGTAGATAAAGTCGCCGAGAGAGTCTCCGTTTTCTTCGTAGCTGTGCTCTTCAATTGGAATTCCCGAAACTCCTGAAACAGTTTGGTTGTGGTATCCGTTAACGATGATTTTTTCGATAACAGCCCCTGGTTCTGCGGTAATGTTCCATTGCACCGGTTCGTAGGCTGAAAGTGCGAGAATTATGGGCTTGTTTCGGCGTTCTACTTTGATTTCGATCGCCCTTTTAGAGAAATTTCGCTCCCCGTGATCCGCATTAGCTTCGTAAACGCCTATTAAATGAAGTTCTTTATTTCCGCTTGACGAACCGATATAAGCTGAAAAATCGTCGGAACCGCCAAGCCCGCAGTTGGCGCCAGAACTAATTGGGGAAACAAAAGCTGTTTTTTCGGCTAGTTTCTGCTGCACCGCCGGTACTACCCACAATCCGGTTCCGATGCCTAAAGCACCTATTAAAGCAGCCGCGATACCGAAAGGCAGGGCATTTGTGAGGTGGCGAACAACTGGTTTGGCTGTTAGTTGAGATAGGGTTTGCTGCCAAGTTTCACCAGTTTGTCGATCGGCATAGCCACCATCAAGACAAGCCAATAAACCTAAACTTTCCGGCTGTTCGAGCAGACTTTGAACAGTTTTCCCTTCGCCGACGTAGAGATTTCTAGTTTCTGTGTCTAAAAGCAGCCAGTAGCGATCGCCCTCGCCGAGGTTGTACTCTTGTAGCGCAGGATCGACTAAATCGTGCTGCAAAAACACCAGCCAAGCCATATTATTGCCAGTGCCGACTGTTTTGCCGTCGCTGGATATAAGTTGGTCGATGTCCGGTTCCCAGCGCCAAGCTACCCAGCGACTATCTCCTCGATAGCCGAGGGATTTTTCCAGTTGCGGATGAGCGGTTATTTCTAAGCGTTGAACTAAGTTTGACACTCTTATTTCCTCCTCAAGTGCGATCGGGTCTAGAGCAATTTTGTTCCAATTTATTAAAACAAATATATTGCTCGTGAAGAGCCTCCGAATAATCGGGTTAATTTTGTCTCGCTAATGTTATCAGCCCGTACTTTCCCAACCACACTGGCTTAACAAAAATATGCCTGTTGAATGGTTTAGCTTGAGAACTTCTAGCTGGCGAGCGCCCACCTGGTAATAATTTTAACCTGTGCCGATCGCTAATCCTGTTACGGATTAAAGCTGGGTATCTATTACTGCTTCTACCTGGTTGTCCAGTTTTAAAAGAGTGCTTGGCTGATAGCGTCTACAACTTCTTAGCTTAACTTTTATTTAGCTGCTCTGCTACAAAATATGCCGATCGCACCTAACATCAATATTACGCAGGCAAATAAATATTCCGGCTTTCTCGCGGGTGAAATATTCCTAAAAAAGAGAACGTTTCCGAGAAACCCGGTTTCTGTGATGAAAGTTCTGACACTTCGCCGATTACTGGCGGGGGCCATCAATCGCATCTCTAGTCGGTGCAACACCTCCAGGGCCAAAGGAACTCGGCGGCACTCTCGGAAGATTGAGATTGGGATTGGGAACTAAATCGCCGTTGCCACCGCCAGCAGTTCCACCCGTGGGAGACGCACTATTATTGGGGCCGGTACTCGGCGAACTTCCCGGATTGAGATTATTGGGATTTGTACTCGGCGAAGTTCCCGGATTCCCATTATTGGGAGTGATATAGGGCGAACTTCCCGGATTGAGATTATTGGGATTTGTACTCGGCGAAGTTCCCGGATTGGCATTGGGAGTAACTGCGGGCGAAGTTCCCGGATTGGCATTGGGAGTACCTGCAGGCGAAGTTCCCGGATTGGCATTGTTGGGATTGTTGGGATTCGCCGTGCCTGTAGGAGTAGTTATCGGGGTGCCGACAGCATCTCTGGTGAGGGCATTGGGGTTCGTGGGAGGCTGAGTGCCTGGATTCGGGTTATTTGCAGGAGCATTGGCGGGGTTGCCCGCAACCGGATTAGTGTTTTGGGGAGCGGCGTTGGTGCCGCACAAGCTGACTAAATCAAAAGTTGTGCCGCCTGGAGTTTCGATGAAGCAAACCGGCACATTTACTTGGGGGTTTGAGGCTCTGGGAAAATCGGCTGTTCCCGGCATGGGACGGCTAAAGGCAGCTTCAGCCATCAATGGGGTCAAGGCCGCCGATAGAGCGGCGAGTGTTCGCAATAATCTCATCAGCGTTTCCTCAAAGATTGAACTGTGTTTGATCCAGTATTGCCCAGAAACTAGAAATTGTCTTCTTCCCAAAATAGGAGCTTTTGCTACTCCTGCTGATGTAGGCTGCGCCACTGAGCTTCAGAATTAAGACATTTGCATCTCAAGTAATTCCTGATGATAAAGTTCCAACTCATGCGGTTGATGGATCAGCGGCTGAAGTTGGCCGTTGTGGAGTTGGTAGGCTTGTGTGATTCCAATGCGGCTGAGAAAGTCGAGGTCGTGGGAAATGACCCAGAGGGCGCTCTGAAACTCATTGACTCCATCAACAATTTGATTCACTGTTTCCAAATCCAAATTATTTGTTGGCTCATCTAAAATGAGCCAATCAATTTGAGAAATGCCGATCGCAGCCAGCCCTAATCTCGCTAACTCACCGCCGCTTAAGGCAGATGCCGGCTTGTTCACCTCATCGTTAAAAAATAGAAAATTTCCTAATTGCTGTCGCAGCAATTCATAGTCTAAGTTTGGGTTTGCCATTTGCATATTTTCTAGGACTGTCCGAGAGCGATCGACCATTTCATAGCTTTGATCGAGATATACTCCTTTTAAGGCAGATTTTATGGCAATTTCACCTGCTTCAAAAATTGCGGGAGTTCGCTCCATTCCTAAAATGGCTTGAGCTAAACAGGATTTGCCCGATCCGTTCTTTCCAGCAATAGCAATCCGCGAGTCTGACGATACGTGAAGCTGAATGTTTTTGATTAATCGGCGCTCTCCCAATTTCAAATCAGCACCTTGGATATCGATTAAATTTTTGTGTTTGTGACTGCATTCTTCTAATTTAACCCTGGTTGTTTTCGTTGTTTTGATTTTGGTTTTGATAACTCGATCGGTGGCTTTTTGTACGGCGAGATCGTGTTTTGTCTTAGCAATTCCTGCCGTTACTTCAGCTTGTCGCTTCCACGCACCGCTCGGAATGCTGTCGGCACGTTTGCGACCTAGGCGGCGAGATTTTGCGGCTCGTTCTTGTTCGTGAGATGCTGATGTTTTCGCTCGCTTTAGTTCTTTTCGCGCTACTTCGCGGGCGCGTAATGCGGCTTGATGTTCGATTTCTTTTTGCGATCGATAGAAGGAGTAGTTGCCGCCGTAAACCTTTAACTCCGCTGGCGTTAATTCCCAAATCGTATCGACGGTGCGATCGAGAAAAAACGGCTTGTGCGAGACAATAACGAAAGCACCAGAAAATTCTTGCAGTGCTGTCTGCAACTGTTCTAGGGTTAACAGGTCTAAATGATTCGTTGGCTCATCTAACAACAGAATATCAGGCTGCTTCGATAGAGCGATCGCCAACCAAAGTTTTGTCAGTTCTCCGCCGCTAACTGTGTTCAGACGCTGAGATAGCGAGACTTCCGAGGCAAACTTTTCCTCTAGCAACGCCGTCACCGTCCACCATTCATCCGAATGAGAAGCGATCCAATCCAGTACCAATTCATTCGATGCAGACAGATTCAGCGTACTGACTTGAGGCAGATAGTAAACACTACCTGTCCTCGCGACTGTGCCAATCTGCGGGATTAGTTGTCCGGCAAGTAGCTTGAGCAAGGTCGATTTACCGCTGCCGTTGCGACCGACTAAGCCAATGCGCGAGCCTTCATGAATCGCAACAGTGATATCTGCGAACAAAGTCCGTGTGGGTGCGACTTCGCAGGTCAAATTAGCTGCGTTGAGAATTGCTTTCTTTTGCATATTTCTGCTCCTTCTTGGTTTGCTGAGCCGTCCTCGTAGTGCTGGACGCTCGATCGCAGTACGATCGAGAGGTCGCTACCCCATTCAAATCTTTGGCTTTCGTAGTTGTGAAAGCACAGAGCGTTGGAAATCGATCGGGATGGGTTAGCAACCAGCAGTTAGCTTCATGGCAGTAAGAAGTTACAGAATACAATAAGTTACATTATACTACACGGGTTTTGCGTTGTCAAGCCACAGATGTTTTGAATTCTGCGGTACAACGGGTACAGTCTTGGACGCAAGGAATCTATTTTGACACCATCTGTAGTGGTAAGGCGCGCACTGTACACCATACTGGCTCTTCCTTACTTACTCTGCTAATTTCTCTGAAAATAATGGCACAAATTCTTATATAGCAAAGATTTATGGTCTTGTTTAAGTTGATTTTAGCAGTTTTTTTTATTCATAAATAGGTTGATTTTTAACCGCTTAAACTCATAGTTTGACAGATTAATAATTAAGGAATAGCCAGTACGGTGTATTGTGTCCGGTCAACTACCCTTTTTATTACTGGTAATTGACCGGACATCATATAATAACAACTATAGCGGATCTAGCGAAAGATGAGGTACGTAGTTGGGAAGAGAGCCCTATACGTTTCAGTGGTTTTATAAGCTGTCATTTATACCTCATCTTTTTAAGAAAGGCTATAACTTCCTTTAGTACCGAATTCGCGGGTCAACGTAAGCATTCAAAATATCAATTACAATGCTGGCAATTACGACAATTGCTGCAAAAAACACTACAATACCTTGAACAGTTGGATAATCCCGCAAGCTAATCGCTTCGTAAAGGCGATTTGCCAACCCCGGCCAAGAAAAAGTAACCTCTGTTAAAATAGCACCGCCCAACAGTGCAGCAAAAGTCAATCCCAAGACAGTAATCACCGGAATTAGCGCATTTTTCAGAGCGTGAGCCCATAAAATCTGGAATTCGGGAATGCCTCTAGCTCTAGCTGCTTCGACATAATCTGCTTGCAAAGTTTGCTTGAGATTCACCCTAACAATGCGCTCGAAAATGCCACTCAAAAGAATTCCCAAGGTCAAACTCGGAAGTGCCAAATAATGCAAAGATGTGAGAAACTGACCGGGGTTAGCGCTCAGCAGACTGTCAATCGTGTACAGTCCCGTGTAGCCTTCGGGGGCGGGGAATGTGACGGGAAAGCGAGTTCCCAAGGGAAACCATCCCAACTGCACCGCGAAAATCAACTGCAAAACCATGCCGGCCCAAAAAGCGGGCAGCGAGTAAGTGATAATGCCAAACAAACGGCCTGCTGCATCGAAAATAGTGTTGGGGCGGGATGCTGCCAGGGAACCGATAGTGATGCCGACAATTAATGCTACGGCCATGCTGCAAACTGCTAATTCCACTGTAGCGGGGAAATAATCTCCGATAATTTGCCACACGGTTTGTCCGCGAGTAGTGATGGAGGTTCCCAAGTCGAAGCTCAACAAGTCTTTCATGTAATTGAAATATTGCTCCCACAGGGGTGCGTCGAGGCCGAGTTGGGTTCGCATTGCTTCTTTGGCGGCTGCTGGAGCTCGGGAGCCGAGAATGGCATCTATGGGGTCGCCCGGAGTGGCCCGCAACAATAAAAATACTGCTGTGGTGATTGTCCACAACATTAGCGGTGCCAGCAGCAAGCGGAGAAAAATATAAGATTGCAGGGCTTTGGAACGAGACATAATATTTGGGAATTGCCAATTGCGAAGTCATTAGTCATTAGCCAGATGTTGAAGGCATCAGGCAGATGGAAGGTAGAAGCTGGAAGAAACAGATATTTTATATCTGCGACTTCCGTGCCGCGAATCAGGGGAATTGGGAATTGCGAATAGACAGTTGAGTTGATTTTGGCGAAAAAGTCGATCGACTTTTTCGCAATTGGCGATTTTCCTATTCCCCTAGCAGCGATTCAAAAGCAGCTTGCAAAGACTTGATATCGCCTACTCTGGCTACTAACAAGTTTTCGCTGCCGGCATCCCGCAGCCTGTATCTCCAATACTGGATGCTATCGGAGTTGTTCATCCAGAAACTAATCACGGTGTCTACAACTCGATCGACATCCCAGCCTCGGTTAGGAGAAACTGTCTCTACGGATGCCACAAACGCATCGAGAGTGCACTTTCGGTTTGCCAAGTATTCTACACCGGAAGGCTGCGGTTGTTGCAGCAATTCCTGCTGCTGGTTAAAAAATGTTAAAGTTGGAGATACGCCCAGGATTTCAAATGTATAGTTCATGTCATCCTCCAGAAGTATTATTTTGCCAAAATGTCGAGCGTCCAAACAAGTCAAAAACGCTTTACTTTCCTGGCGTTGATGAAATGCAGATGCTTCAATTATCCTATTTGTAGTCGATGGCTTGCGCCCCGCTACGCTACGGGATTTTGGCAGCTTATCTTATTAATAGCAAATTTTTTCACACCCGATTGTCACAGAATTTACATTGGTCCGGGCACTGTAGAAAAAATTAAAATCAAATTTTTCTACAGTGCCCGAGGTAAGGAAGACAATGCCCACCCGGAGAAAGTCAGCTTATTTTAGATTTAAAAGTTTAGATAAAAAAATTGAATAATTGGCAATGACTGATGACCGAAACCATCCAGGATACCCGCCACGCGATCGATCGGTCCAGAAATAAAAAACCTGTATCCGAGGAAACTTGCCGAACGTATTTATCTCGCGCAAGTCAATTCTTTAATCTAAAATCTAAAATCTAAAATCGCGCAATCGATTGACGATCGCGGTGTGTAACACGGGCCTAAAGTTGCTTTTTTTACGGGGTGTGGCTTTTTTACCGGGAGTCCCTAGAGCGATCGGCACATTCAGGCAAGTAGTGGCATCATTAATATTACAAGTTTTTACAGTAGCGGTGGAAATCTCAGCCAAGTTTTGAGCGACCGGCCACCCCACTTCACTATTGCTGTACAACTTTGTAAATTATATCTAGGGCATCTTTTAAACGAGAAATGATACGCACACCCGGTAGGTGTCAGAATATTGATGTTATTTAAAAATTTAAGCAGTTGTGTGATGAAAAGCTCGCCCAAGATGTCACTAAGCCTAGTCTTGTTGATACCGCTGGTGGTGCAAATCTCCGTAGCAGTCGGCGTGACTGGATGGCTTTCGTTTCGCAACGGTCAGAAAGCGGTCAATGACCTTGCTACGAGGTTAAGCTTGGAAGTTGCAGCCAGGACGAAAGAAAATTTCCGCAGTTTTGGGGATATGTCTCATTTATTCCTGCAAATGAATACTGCTGCGATCGCCTCTGGAAACTTAGACCCGGAAGACTTTCCCAACTTAGAGCGCTATTTGTGGAATCAGACCAAGCTGAGCGATCGAAATACAACCATCTACTACGGCGACGAACAGGGAAAATTCCTCTTGCTCAAGAGAGAAGCAGAACACTTAGTATACATCAGAGACGAATCCACGGCTCCCAACCGCCAAATTTATCGCCTAGATAGCCAAGGAAATCGCACTAAGCTAATCCAAACCGTCCCCTATGACCCCCGTACTAGACCGTGGTACCAAGCTGCCAAACAGTCAGGAAAAGCCACTTGGTCTCCCATCTACGTCTTCGCAGCATCGCCAGTGCTCGGCATTACGCCGGTGATGCCCATCTACAGCAAAACGGGCAGCCTGCGGGGGGTACTGGCAATTGACCTGACTCTTTCTCAAATCAGCGATTTTCTCAAAAGCATCAAAATTAGCCCGTCGGGACAAGTTTTTGCGATCGAACGCAGCGGCGAAATAGTCGCCAGTTCCACAGACGAATTGCCCTTTGTCACCGACAAAGACGGACAAAAACGGCTGTTGGCGACACAGAGCAAAAATTTGCTAATTCGATCGGCTTCCACATATTTGCAACAACGATTTGGCAGTTTTGAAAAAATTGACAACCCAGGACAGTTTACCTTCGATATAGACGGCAAACGTCAATTCATTACCGTTGCTCCCCTGCAAGACGGCCGCGGTCTCGATTGGCTGATTGTAGTCGCCATCCCGGAAGCAGACTTTATGGAGCAAATTAACGCCAACAGTCGCACAACTATCTTATTGTGCTTTTTTGCGTTCGTATTGGCGATCGTCCTCGGAATTTTTACCTCTCGCTGGGTTGTCAAACCGATTACCCGATTGCTGGAAGCTTCCAAAGCTTTAACAAAAATGTCCGAGTCATCCGACTTCACCTCCGCAGAATTAGACGGCGAAGTCGAAGTTCAAGGCGTCAAAGAACTCGGCCTTCTTGCTCAGTCTTTCAATCAAATGGCTAAACAATTGCGATCGTCTTTTGTTGCCCTAGAACAAACCAACTCTAGTTTAGAACAGCGAGTAGCAGAGCGAACGGCAGAACTCGAAGCCGCCGAAGCAGAATTGCGGGCTTTGTTTGCAGCTATGAACGAATTAATTATAGTTCTGGACGCCAGCGGCCGCTATTTAAAAATCGCGCCCACAAATCTTTCTCTACTCTACAAACCAATGGAAGAATTAGTTGGCAAAACAGTCACAGAGGTGTTTCCGAAAGCTACCTCAGACAATTTTATCAACCACATCCGAGCAGCTTTAGATACTCAGAAAACTGTCAGCATTGAGTACGATTTAACCATTGACGACCGCGAAGTTTGTTTTGCAGCCAGCATTTCGCCGCTTTCAGAAGAATCCGTCATTTTCGTAGCCCGCGACATTACCGAACAGAAGCGAGCCGAATCCGTGCGGCGCCAAAGACAAAAACAATTGCTCAAACAAAATACGGTTTTGGTAGAATTGGCAAGAAATAAAGCGCTGTATCGAGGCGATTTGCAAGTAGCTTTGAGGCAAATTACCGAAGCGGCCGCTCATACCCTAGATGCAGAACGAGCCGGAGCTTGGTTGTACGACGAAAGCCGGTCGAAACTGCAATGTCTCGACCAATTTAGCCGCAGCAACCCGCAGCATTCCCAAGGTGCTGAACTCGCAGCAGCAGACTATCCAGCTTATTTTAAAGCTTTGGAAGAACACCGGACGATCGCAGCCGATGACGCTCTCTCAGATGTTAGAACTAGAGAATTTGCCGAATCTTACTTTTCACAAGTGGGTACTACATCAACCTTAGATGCGCCGGTGCGGCTGGGAGGACAAACAGTCGGACTTATCTGTATCGAACAAGTGGGAACTCCTCGCAACTGGACAGTAGAAGAACAAAATTTTGCTGCTTCCCTGGCAGATTTGGTATCATTGGCGATCGAAGCCAGCGAGCGCGATCGTACACAAAGCGCTTTGCGTCAAGCAGAACAAAAATACCGCAGCATCTTTGAAAATGCCGTCGAAGGCATTTTTCAAAGAACCCCCGAAGGCCACTTCTTGAGCGTAAATCCAGCTTTAGCCCGCATCTACGGCTACGCCACTCCCGAAGAATTGACATCAAATCTCACCAACATCAGACACCAAGCTTACGTCAATCCTCAGCAGGGCGACAAGTTTATGCGGGTGATGGAAGAATTCGGAGAAATTTCGGGTTTTGAGTCAGAAGTTTACCGCGTTGACGGCAGCGTAATTTGGATTTCCGAAAGCGCGCGTGCAGTGTGCGACGCCGACGGCGAGGTACTCTACTATGAAGGCAGCGTCGAGGATATTAGCGATCGCAAAGTCTTTGAATCCGCCTTGCAACTCGCCCTAGAAGCAGCCGAAGCAGCTTCCACCGCAAAAAGCGCATTTTTGGCAAACATGAGCCACGAACTGCGAACACCTCTGAATGCCATCATCGGCTACAGCGAAATGCTCCAAGAAGAAACCGCAGAATTGGGTTACGATGAACTCACCCCAGATTTAGACAAAATTCGCACTTCCGGCAGACACTTGCTATCGCTAATTAACGACATTCTCGACATTTCTAAAATCGAAGCCGGCCGCATGGATCTTTACTTAGAAACCTTCGACATCGCCGCCTTGATTGAAGAAGTCGCATCTACCGCCGCACCTCTAATTGAGAAAAACGGCAACACTCTAAACTTGGAGCGAATTACCAATATCGGCACTATGCACGGGGACATTACCAAAGTGCAGCAGATTTTATTAAATTTGCTCAGCAATGCCGCCAAATTCACTCAAAACGGTACCATTACCCTCACAGCCAGCCGAGAAAAAATCCCAGGTGAAATTAGTGAATCCAGACAAGAAAACAATTCTGAACCTGCGGGAAATTCTCAATCTTCAATTGCTAATCAAGAATTTTTAGTTTTTCACTGTACAGATACAGGAATTGGGATGAATCCAGACCAGTTGCAGCAAATTTTTCAACCCTTTACCCAAGCAGACGCTTCCACCACCCGCAAGTACGGCGGCACCGGTTTGGGACTAGCAATCAGCCAGCGTTTTTGCCTCATGATGGGCGGCAATATTTCAGTAAAAAGTCAGGAGGGTGTCGGTTCTACTTTTACGATCCGCTTACCTGTTAATCCTTAACTAATCTTGATATTTTTGAGCTATCCTTGTATTACCAAATCTCGTAGGGGCGGGTTCACCAACAATCTTTGCTTCACATCCAAAATAGTAATAAACCCGCCCCCACCAAACCAATGAACCCTGATTGCGGAACAAGTTTTTGAGTATCTGCGATGGGTGGGGGCGGGTTTTTTAGTTCTGGGAATTGATCGGATAAATTTGGGTGAACCCGCCCCTACAAATATTTGAATTCCCAATTACCGATTCCCAATTACCAATTGCCCGTGTCCAATTACCTTTGAATGCTTCTCGGAATTTCAGTAAAAAGTCAGGAGGGTGTCGGTTCTACTTTTACGATCCGCTTACCTGTTAATCCTTAACTAATCTTGATATTTTTGAGCTATCCTTGTATTACCAAATCTCGTAGGGGCGGGTTCACCAACAATCTTTGCTTCACATCCAAAATAGTAATAAACCCGCCCCCACCAAACCAATGAACCCTGATTGCGGAACAAGTTTTTGAGTATCTGCGATGGGTGGGGGCGGGTTTTTTAGTTCTGGGAATTGATCGGATAAATTTGGGTGAACCCGCCCCTACAAATATTTGAATTCCCAATTACCGATTCCCAATTACCAATTGCCCGTGTCCAATTACCTTTGAATGCTTCTCGGATCGAGAGCATCCCGCAACCCATCCCCCAATAAATTAAACGCCAAAACCGTCAAAATAATCAGTATCGCCGGAGGCCAAACCAACCAAGGCTGCAACACTAAAATTGAAGCATTAGTAGACAGCGACAGCAAATTTCCCCAAGAAGGATCGGGCTGTTGGATTCCCAAGCCAATTAAACTCAAAACCGACTCAGCCACAATAAAACCCGGAACCGCCAAAGTTGCAGAAATAATTACGTAAGTTGCAGTTTGCGGCAACACGTGGCGGACAATAATATAAATTGGATTGGCGCCCATTGCCCGCGCCGCTTGCACGAATTCTCGTTGTTTAATTGACAGTACCTGACCGCGAATTACCCGCGCCAAACCCGCCCAATTGATAAATGAAGTAATCAGCACAATCAATATAAATCGCTGAGCGCTTGTCAATCCCGGCGGCAGCACTGCTGCTAGCGCTACTAATAAATAAATACCGGGAATGGTCATCAATACTTCGGCGAAGCGCATTAAAATACTGTCAATCCAACTGCCGAAATAACCGGATATTCCTCCGATCAGCAATCCCAAGGGAAAAGAAATTGCTATTCCTACTAAACCGATGCTGAGGCTAATTCGGCTACCCTGTACTAAGCGGCTGAATTGATCTCGCGCTTGTTCGTCCGTGCCTAAAATGTTAATTTTGCCTTCTCCGCTAGTGCCAAAAAGATGCCTGTCAAAAGGCAAAATTCCTAAAAACTTATAGGGAGAACCTTTGACAAACAAACCGAGAACAGACGGTTTTTGCCAGTCTACAATTACCTCGCGATCGCCCGTATTCGCATCCACCGGGCCCTGAGTAGTCGGATAAACGTGGGGCCCGATAAATCGCCCGTCTGGGGTGGTTAAATAAATCTGAGTTGGCGGCAATAATGAACCGTTTAATTGAGAGTCGTAGGGGTCGTAAGGCGCGACAAATTCGGCAAAAAGTGCGACTGTATAAAAAATTAACAGCAGCACGGCTCCCAACCGAGCTAGAGGATTTTTTCTAAGATTTTGCCACCATTTCATAAGTTTTTAGGTTTGAGATTTTAAGTGGGTTAGTAATAAAAACTAAAGTTCTTAAAGTTCTTTGTAGAGACTTTAGTCTTTTCTTAAGGGACTCAGCAGCCAAAAGTTAAATCCTGACTTATAAAAGTTTTCATAACAGAATTACTTACTACAAAAACTAGATTACTTTTGTTCATCTGCTACCAAAATTATTTTACTTTAATTTTCTGGTATTTTCCCCAATTCCTCGCCGCTAAAAGGATTGTAGAAAAACGAGCCTGTTTGGGGAGGCAGTTTGGGATTGAGTACAATTTCTACTATACTTTTTACAACCCCAGTTAGCGGAATTGCCAGGATAACTCCCAACAATCCTCCCACTCTACCTCCTAACAGCAAAGCTGTGAAAATAATTACCGGGCTCAATCCGGTGAGATTGCCCATGATTCGGGGAGCTACTAAATTATCCTTGATTTGCTGGAGACCGATCGCCACTACCAACACTTGCAGCGCCAGCCACCAATCAATAAACGCTACAATTATACTAACAGTCCCAATTCCCAAAGTTGCTCCAATAAACGGAATTATTTCCGTCAATCCTATAAATACCGCAAACAGCAGAAAAAACGGAACTTGCAGCCACCAAAAAGCCAGAGTTAGCGAGATGGCCATAAATAGTCCCAGCAATAACTGTCCCGATACAAATCGCTGGAGGTTTCGCTCCAAAGTCTCTGTTAAAACATAGCGAATTTCTGGGGAAAAAATGCTGGTCAAACCCTGCCACACTCTTTTCCCGTCTAGGAGCATATAAAAGGAAATTACCACAATAAAAATTAAGTCCACAAACCAGTTAACAGTACCTACAACTAAGCCTAAACCCGTACCGGCGATCGCCTGGACTTGTCCCTGGACTCTAGCTGAGAGTTGCTGTTCCAATATTTGCACGTCAAACGGTAAATTGCGCTCGGCACTCCAGGCTTGAAATTCACTTAGCTGCTGCCGCCCCGACTCCAGCAATTCCGGGAACCTCACCCCCAACTGGCTCGCTTGGCCCAACACCGGCGGCACAATAGTTAAACCAATTACTACTACTATTACACCCGCAGTTAAATAAACCAGCCCCGCAGCTACTCCCCGGGGCAAAAATACTTGCAGTCTTTTTACTGCATAATTTAATAAAAATGCAATCAGTCCCGCAGTTACTAAAATGCTGACCAGTTCCCCAACATAACTGACAGCAGTCAGGGTAAACCATCCCGTCACTAGCACTAGCAGCCAAGTGATTAGAAACTGTTGGAGGGGAGAAAATAGACTGTTCATGGTGATTTTTTTTTAAATAAAGCGGCACAACTTTTGCAGCAGATGTGCCGTATTATACAATAAACACATTAGAGTATAGGTTAGAAATATAGCCTTTCTCAGTAACATGACGTGTTCTCGGGCATTGGCCCGCGCAGGGCATGGGAAGAGTACCTTGCTTTCGAGAGAACCGCTATAATTCAGTTCAAGATTTAGAGTGAATTCTCTCAGCATTGATAGATAGGTGACGGCAAAACCGCTTGGGGAGAGACCATGCCAGCCCGATCGACCCCACGCTGGGAAATCACCCTAATATTCAGTATGCCCCAGAGGCAGATCAAATTAAATGTCGATCGAACAAACTTCGATCGATTCGCCATTGTAAGGTGAAAGGGCGCCGCACTCACCCAAAAGGGGGACGCGGGATTGCTGAGGCTATCGGCTAAAATGAATCAAATATAAAAACCGCAATCTTTCTTTACAATAAAAAAACCAAAAGCTAATAGCGGCGAGAGGAACTACCGTGACCAATCAAGTTTTTTCAGAAGCGGAAGAAAAGCAACCCCTTCCCCCCGGGCAGAGCGGGCGCGACAGGAACTCAGCAGTGGATGTAGCTGAAAGTGAAGTCTCAGACAACTCTCGCTGGCAATTCTCCGGTGAGGATGATGAACGAGAAGTTGCGCTGGAAGTTCCAGAAATCGAGGGGGAACAAGTTTGGGAACCAGAAGCAACTGAAGTTGGGCCCCGCAAAGAAATTAGGTGGCCTGCCTTGTTGGCGGGCGCAGGGATTGGCGTGGCTGCAACGCTGCTAGCAGTCAACTTGACTGGGGGCAATCAGAGTTCGCGTCCTGCAGCTCCAATTCCACCGGCAACTCAGCAGGCGACGGTTCCGACGGTGACAGTGGCGCCTGTGGAATCTGCCCGGGTGGGTGAAACTCTGGAAGCAACAGGTACCGTGGCAGCCTACGACTTGCTGCCGGTGCTGCCACAGGCCAACGGTTTGCAAATCAAGCAGGTGTTGGTGAATGAAGGGGATGCGGTAGAAAAAGGTCAGACGATGGCGGTTTTAGACGATTCGGTGCTGCGATCGCAAATTGCCGAAGCGCTGGCGGGAGTACAATCGGCGAATTCTACGGTAGAACAAGCCCAAGCTCAGGTGCAGCAAGCCGAGTCAGCCCAACAAGAAGCCCAAGCCGGCGTGGCTCAAGCCCAAGCTGGCGTTGAAAAAGCCATCGCTGACGCAGCGCAAGCCAAAACAGGCGTGGGGCAGGCAAGGGCCGGTGTGGAACAAGCTAAAGCCGGTGTCACTCAAGCTAAAGCCGGCATTGCCTCCGCTCAAGCTAAATTAGATCAAGCTCAAAGAGAAGTAAATCGCACCCAAAATTTGGCTTCTCAGGGAGTAATTAGTCAGCAAGATTTGGAAAGGCGAAAGACGGAACGGCAGACTGCCGTTCAAGACTTGAACAAAGCTAAAGCTGACTTGAATACAGCTTTGCAAGAACAGAATAAAGCAGCCGAAGAAGTGCAATCTTCTCTTGCTAGAGTAGCTACTGCTGAAGCTAATATCAGTACGGCTAGAGCGGCCCTCGCCAGCGCTCGTGCTAAAGTGAATACGGCCGGAGCGAGTGTCAGCAGTGCCAGAGCAAATGTGGGAAATAACGCAGCAACTGTCCGCAGCAATGATGCACAAGTCAAACAGTTACAAACTCAACTAGAACAAACAATTGTGCGAGCGCCGGATAGCGGTACTGTGGCGGAAAGAATTGGCCGAGTCGGCGATGTTTCTTCGGGAAGTCAAAAACTATTTTCGATTATTCGGGGCAACAAACTGGAACTGCAATTGAAAGTGCCGGAAACTCAGATTTCGCAAGTGCGGCCGGGAACAGCAGTGCAAATTACTTCGGATTCTGACAAGCGGATTAAGTTGTCAGGAACTGTGCGCGAGATTTCGCCGGTAGTTGACCCGCAAAATCGGCAAGCTACGGTGAAGATTGATTTGCCCGCAAGCGAGTTTTTGCGATCGGGAATGTTTTTGCGCGCATCGATTGCGACGGCAACGGCTCAAGGTTTGAAAGTCCCCGCTAAAGCTATTTTACCGCAACCTGACGGCAGTTCTATTGTTTATAAACTTGTCGGCGAGGACAAGGTGCAGGCTCAACCGGTGGAAGTTGGGGACATTTCCGGGGGTGCTGTGGGGGATTTGACTGCTGCTAAGGTAGAAGTTAAAAAGGGTTTGAAGGCGGGCGATCGCGTGGTTGTTACTGGGGCTGGTTTTCTTAAGGATGGCGCTGAGGTTAAGGTTGTTCATTCAGTTGACAGTTGACAGTTGACAGTTGACAGTTGATAGAGACCTCTACCTGGAAGGAAGAGGATTGGAGTAATGAATAGTGTTCTTTTAATTTCTCCCGCTTATGGGTTCCGGCTTTAAACCAATTCTTTCTGGTAAATAGTTATATCGATTCCGGTTGCACTCCTTATCATTGTTGACTGTTGACGGTTGAGTGTTGACTGTTGATTGTTGACTGTTGACTCGATTTTATTATTGTGATGCAACTCGAATGATTGTTGACGGTTGACTGTAGAAGGATGGGTGGAAAAACTCAATGGTTGAGTGTTAAATGTTGACTCGATTTTATTATTGTGATGCAACCGGAAACGATATCAGATGAGGAGATAAGATTAGAAATAATATCAATTGCGGTTGCGCCGGAATGATATCAAATCCGCGCTTCATCGTCCCGATCGCGTCGAATAAAGCTGCCAGCAAATAATTCGCGCAATTTTCATTTTTTTGACTCACAGTCAACAGTCAACAATCAACAGTCAACAGTCAACAATCAACAGTCAACAGTCAACAGTCATGAGATATCTGTTCGCAGCGGCAACCTCACCGTAAACGTTGCCCCTTGTCCCTCACCCGCACTTATTGCAGTAACAGTACCGCCGTGGAGTTCTACTAGATGACGGACGATCGAGAGTCCTAGCCCCAATCCTGAGTCTCTGCGAGAGTAACTGCTATCCGCCTGACGGAAGCGATCGAACACGTAGGGGAGAAAATCAGGGCTAATCCCCCTACCGGTATCGCTAACTTGGATTTGAGCCATGCCATCAATGTAGTCTAAGGCGATGTCAATTCTGCCTCCGGCTGGGGTGAATTTAATCGCGTTTGAAAGTAGATTCCACACCACCTGTTGCAAGCGGCTGGGATCGGCCAAAATCTTTGGTTTTAAAGGACTTAGCCTGGATTCTATTTGAATGTTTTTGGCTTCGGCTGCGAAACGAATCACCCCGATCGCATTTTCAATCAGCGGATCGATCTCAACTTCGGAAGCATTGAGCCGAAATTGGCCTGCGCTAATCCGCGAAACGTCTAAGATGTCATCGATGAGCTGGTTTTGTGCTTTGGCGGCGCGCTCGATCGTTCTTAGCGCCTCGTCGGTTTTAGCGTCGTCAAATTTTTTCAGGCGCAGCAACTGTGCCCACCCAATCATCGCATTGAGCGGCGTCCGCAGTTCGTGAGAAAGGACAGACAAAAACTCATCTTTGGCGCGGTTGGCCTCCTCAGCAGCGGCACGAGCCGATTGTTCTTGCATCCGGAGGCTGCGTTCTGTATCCAACTGTTTTTGCTCCGTGATATCCTCGATCGCCAGCAGAATCATTTGTGTATCGCCGATGGGAGGCATTTTGCGGGCATTGAGCCGCATTATTTTATGCCCGATCAGCTCAAAATCATGCTCGACCTCAAAATCTTGAAAATCGGGCTTTCCTGCCAGAATTTCTTCGAGGAGCGATCGCAACTTGGGAATATTCCACTGTCTGTTACCGAGATCGAAGATCGAGTGTTGCTCAATGTGGATCGGCATCACCTGAAACGTCTCGTAGAAAGAACGGTTGGCGGTGATCGCCCGCAGGTCGAGATCCAGCACTAGCAACGGTTCCCGCACGGTTTCCACGATCGTTTCGGCGTAATTTTTCGCTTCCATCAACTGCTGGGCGCTGACTTTGAGCTCGTTGATATCCACCAACATCACCACAGCCCCATCAATCTTGTGGTCGATCGTCCGGTAGGGTCGAATGTGCAGATCGTACCAGTGACCCTCTCGATCTTGAACCTCCTGAACTTTCAAATTGAGGGTGCGGATCACCTCTACAATCATTGGCTCTAACTCCGGCACTATCAACTTGTGAGTGATGTCGCTCAAACAGCGCCCGACATCGCTAGAAATCAAGTTGAAGATGCTTTCGATTGCGGGAGTAAACCGGCGGATTCGCAGGTCGCCTCCCACCATCAGAATCGGAATATTGATGGTGCTGAGCAGATTCTGTAAATCGTTACTCACCTGAGTAGATTCAACATTGCGCCGCTGCAATTCGTCATTAATCGTGTTCAGTTCTTCATTGGTTGCCTGAATCTCTTCTTTTGCGGTTTCGAGTTCTTCATTTGTACTTTGCAACTCTTCGTTGTTCGACAAAATCTCTTCGTTGGCGGCTCTCAAATCTTGGTTAGCGGCTTGATGTTCTTGGACGATCGATTGCAGGTGGTCTTTTGTAATTTTGAGTTCTTCTACCAGCCTGGCAATCTCCACACTTTCACCCTCTAAAGCATCGGAGTAGACTCTACGATCGTTTGCAGCAGCAGGCATTGCAGGGATCGGCGGCTCGTCTTGAAACAAAACTAAAAAATAGTTTTTTGCTGCAGCGCCTGTTGGGAATGGAATCACATTAATTCTGACGAGGCGGATGCGATCCCTTTCTCTAATTTGCAAGCCAGTACGTTCGATCGGCAAATGCTGCTGGGAGGCCCGTTCAATTGCAGTGCGGAGTTCGAGGCGCAATCCTTCTTTTGCCATTCTCAGCAAATTCAAGCTAGCCCTACCGGGAGACGGTTCTAGGTAGGCATTCGTATGTCCTCGAAATTGCAGAATCTCCATCGCTGTGTTAATTACGACGCCGACAGGCGCATAGTGATTTAAAACAATGCGATCGGCCTGTTTCTCGATTTCGATTTCGTTTAAGCTTTCCGTCGCCAGCGGTGGGTTGAGGAGTGTCGCAGGATAGTTGCTAGCAGTTAAATCCATGCTTAGCCAATGCGACAGCGGTTTTTTAGTATAAATTTTGTTCTTTTTGTCTGATAGCGTAAACAATTCTGAAAAGTCACCAACTGTTTCCGAAGTGCCTAACAGCAAAAAGCCCGCAGGCCGAAGCCCATAGTGGAAAATTGGCAGCAGCTTTTTCTGCAAAGGCGGGCCGAGATAGATCAGCACGTTCCGACACGTGATCAAATCCATCCGGGAAAACGGCGGATCGCCGATCAGGTTTTGTTTAGCAAAGACGCAGAGTTCGCGCACCGACTGAGCGATTTGGTATCCGCCCTCGACTTGCACAAAGAACCGATGCAGGCGTTGGGGTGAAATATCCGCGACTTGGGCTGGCGTATAAAAGCCACGGCGCGCATGGGCGATCGCATTTTCGCTGATGTCTGTCGCATAAATCTGAATCGGCAGGTCAATAGCTCGATCTGCTAAAAACTCTAACAAGCAGATGGCGATCGAGTAAGCTTCTTCACCGGTTGAACAGCCGGCCACCCAAATTCGGATCGGTATTTTCGACGATTTATCTTTAACGATTTCGGGAAAAATTTTGCTGCTTAAAGCCTCAAAGCTTTCGGGATCGCGGAAAAAGCTGGTGACATGAATGAAGATATCGTGATAAAGCGCCGTTACTTCTGTCGGAGTGTTTTGGAGGTATTCGGCATAATCCTCGATCCGTTCGAGTTTGTACAGCAACATCCGTCGCTGCATCCGCCGCTTCAAGGTGGTTTGTTTGTAGTGAGTAAAGTCAACTCCTGTAGCGGCGCGCAGCAAAGAGTATATTGTGCCGATCGCATTTTTATTGTCGATCGCATTTTTATTTTCGATCGCATCTTCACTGGTGGTCGATTCTGCCGCAGACCGATCGGTCATGTAGGGATGACGGCTGATGTCTGCTATTTTCTGAGCAATTTTTTCCGGTGTCAAGATAAAGTCTACCTGACCCGTAGCCACCGCAGTGTTCGGCATACTCCTGACTTGTGCCGATCCTTCACATTGGGCAAAAGTAATGCCGCCTGCTGCCTTAATCGCTTTTAATCCTTGGGCACCATCGCCGTCGCCGCCGGACAAAACGACGGCGATGGCTTGGTTCCCCCGTTCTGCGGCGAGGGAAACCAGAAAAATATCGACGGACATAAATATCCCGCCTGTTCTGTCGCGAGGCGTTAGCTTCAGCACTGCTCGATCGATGGTCATGCTGAAACTCGGGGGGATGACGTAGACTTGATTTGGTTCTATGGGCATCTCCTCTTTTACCTCATGCACGGGCATCTGGGTCGATCGAGCCAGAATCTCGCTCAACACACTTTCCTGAGTCGGCAACATATGCTGAATTATTACAAACGCCATGCCCGTATCGATCGGCAAATGGCTGAGTAATTTGGTAAAGGCTTCCAATCCCCCAGCAGAGGCTCCTATTCCGACGACTGGAAATAGCTCGTTTTGATTGTTTTGTTGCTTACCTTCAGCATCTATATCAGCTTTAGGTTGAGATTTCTTGGAAAACTTTTTCTGACTCATTTTTTATACCAGATAGCTTGGTGCCTGCGTATTCTCGTTATATTGTCTTTAATATATATATATATATATATATATTAAAATGAATAATAAGTCATCTACCTACCGATTTAATATCTAGTCAAGTCTGCCTGTGCTCTCCAGCGATTCTTAAATCATTATTTTGGAGTTTCCCCTTTCCTAGCGGGGGACAAGATTGAAACGGGAAATTATCAAAAATTATACTGTTCAAAGTTAAGCATCAGCGAACTTTCCAGATTCTGCCAGCGTAGGAATTCTATTAGGGTTTGCGAGCGAGTGGAGTTCTCCTCAATGCCCCAAATCATCAAGAAACTTCCAACCGGAATTTTGTCGGCCCTGATCGAGCAGTGGGACTCTGGAGAATCTCCGGGGAACGAAAACAGTACAATTAAGTAGATAGATCGACTCAAAAAAACAGCATACTCTACAGAACCGCAATTAATCTCATTTTGAGGAAGGTTGTTGCGAGTGCAAATTGGCTACTACCCCGCCGATGTAAACTATTTCGGGATAATATTAAAAGTGTTTCATCGCTGCTTGTTGGGCCACTTGTACCTTTTTAGTCATTTTCAAGGTATCGTCGATCGGCCGTTGCCAATATTGCTCAAACTCAGCAATTACTTCCAGAATTTCTTCTGGTGTTGAAGTTTGAGCCTGTTAATTTGCCGACATAATCTAATAACTGAATTTTTTGAAAGCTTCCCAAAATCCGGCAATCTTAGCTAAAGTCGTCAAGAAAAGTAACAAAAATAAATTTTAATTGGCTTAGGGAAATTAGCGAAATTCCAGCAGCGCTGCAATGTTCGGATTCTCAAGACAGGCTGCGGGGGGTAACGGTTCAGAGAAAGTGCGATTCTGGGGTGGCGCTACCGATGCTGCTGAGCAAAGTGAACGATACCGAGTTGATGGTGCGATCGTTGGTGGCGATGGGATGGCGGCACAGTCAAACTGCAGACTCAATGGCTGCGCTGTTAAAAATGATGCAGTTCGATCGCGCGATCCCAAGCCGCTAACTCTTTGTCAAGGTTCCAAAGCGAGGCGATTGCTCATTGAGCGGCAGCTTTTCGTCGCGATGACAATCAAGCATCCAGGATACCCGCCACGTGATTCATCTCGCGCAAGTCAATGCTAAAATCTCAAATCTAAAATCGCGCAATCGATTGACAATTTGCTCGTCCGCCGCAGTTGATGGCTCGGCTGTGCGATCGCTGCCGCCCAAAATTGATTGTCAGAATGCTATACTCAAAATCAGAAAATAGTTGTACAATGTTTTTCTAGTTGTTTTTTAGCGATCGGCTTCCACAGTGAAAGCAGGTCAAAGCAAGTAAAAAACCCTAAGCGCGGGCGTAATTCAGCGGTAGAATGTCAGCTTCCCATGCTGAACGTCGTGGGTTCGAGTCCCACCGTCCGCTTGCGCGAACAGTATTTAAACCCTTGAGACATCAAGGGTTTTGGCGTTTCTAGGGCTTAGCCTCTGTGGTTGCACAGGATATTTTTGGAGACAAATACAGGTTTTTTGAGGGCTGTTTGGAGACAATTTGGAGACAATTTGGAGACGAAATTGGAGACAATCAAGTGCCTAACTCTGCCAATACGTCCAACACTGCTTCCACATCAGCCAAGTCTGCTCTCCACTTTTTACGCCGCGCTTTTAACTGATTGAGCAAGTCGGCCGGCTCTGGTAAGTCTGCGACGGCCGGCGGAGCCGAGTTTGTATTTGCTTCCCGTGAGCGTCGCGCTTCCTTGAGTTCTTGCTCCAGCATCTGCACCTTCAGCCATCGCCGTTGCTCTGGTGTAACTGATTCAGTTCCCCGTCCCATTCTGCAAGTTACTTGTCAGCCGCTTTCAATTCCTGCCTGACCGATGTGGTATCATAAAAAGTCTATTGTGTCAACAACCTAGCTCCTGCGATGTTCAAACAGCACCAGCAGCAAGTTGTGGGCCGAGTAGCCCTCAGAGGTTATCCTTAGTAATCAGGCTAGTTTCCGATAGGTTTGGATATGTTCCCAACAACTTTATTTCATATTCCCCAAAATTTAATGCTATTACTCGACCGCAGCGCGATCGACCGATTAAAGCCCCTATTGGCGCAAGCAACCGGAATGCCTGTAGTTGCATCGGAAAATACGGTAACAATTGCGCTCGTATTGGTTGCTATGGGAATTCTGGGTTGGGGATTTTATCGCGCCAGACCTTTTGGCAAACTGGGAATTTTGGCTTGGTTGCAGTCTGTGGCGCTGATGAGTCCCTGGCTGCTGTTCTTTGGTTTGTTCGCAGCCGGAATTTACCTCAATCTAGTGGCGGTATTGTTGCTGCTAGTGGCATCCACGGGATTGTACATTTATCTGGGCAGGCAATTGCGTAAGGCTGCATCTGATACAGTGCTGCCGCGGCCGGATGCTGCTGAGGTAAAGTCCCAAAGCGATGCTTTCTCGGGCCCTGAGTCGCAGCGACCACCGGGCCCAGAAACCGTTAAGATCGTCACCTCGTCCCCTGGGAATAATGAATCAGAAATAATTCCCGTTCCAGTTGAAGACCTCAAGGCAATTAAAGGCATCTTTGGAATTGATACTTTCTTTGCCACAGAAACTATTCCTTATCAAGATGGGGTAATCTTGAAAGGTAATCTCCGAGGAGACGCAGAACAAGTACACTCGCGTTTGACGGCAAGTTTGGCAGAAAGATTAAACGATCGCTACCGCCTATTTTTAGTAGAGAATCAGGACGACAAGCCCGTAGTTATTATCTTGCCCAGCACCAACGACCCGCAGCCAACAACCGTTTCTCAAAAAATCCTAGCAGTCGTGCTGCTGCTGGCAACAATTGCTACTAGCTTAGAGACAGGCGGTTTGCTGCTGGGTTTCGATTTCTTTAACTCGCCGGCTAGATATCTAGAAGTTCTGCCAATTGCAGCGGGAATTTGGGCGGTTTTAGGCTCTGGGGAAATTGCTCGCCGAGTGCTGGCAAATCGGTACAAGGTTGGCTTGAGTTGGCCGTTTTTTATACCAACTTTGCAGATAGGTTGTTTTGGAGCGATCGACCGTTTTGAGTCGCTGCTGCCCAACCGTAAAGTTTTGTTTGACATCGCTTTTGCCGGATCGGCGGCTGGGGGAATAGTTTCTGTGCTAATGCTGGTAACGGGTTTGCTGCTGTCTCACCCCGGCAGTTTGTTTCAAATTCCCGCAGAATTTTTCAAGGGCTCGGTTTTGGTGGGAACTTTGGCAAAAGTGGTTTTGGGTTCGGCTTTGCAGCAGCAGATTGTTGATGTTCACCCGCTGGTTGTTATCGGTTGGTTGGGCTTGGTAATAACGGCGATTAATTTGATGCCGGCGGGACAGTTGGACGGGGGTAGAATCGTGCAAGCCATCTACGGTCGGAAAATAGCCAGCCGCACTACTTTGGCGACTTTTGTGGTGCTGGCCATCGTTTCTTTAATTAATCCTTTGGCTCTGTATTGGGCGATCGTGATTCTGATTTTACAGCGGAATTTGGAGCGGCCGAGCCTCAACGAGCTGACTGAGCCTGACGACGCTCGCGCGGCTTTGGGTTTGCTGGCTTTGTTCTTGATGATTGCTGCGCTGTTGCCGTTGACTCCGGCTTTGGCTGGCCGTCTGGGAATCGGGAACTAGGAGTAGTCGGGCATCTTTGGTAATAGGCTCTTGGCTTGGGGTAAATTAGTGGAATACAGGAATTGAGCGATCGAACTGGGAACTAAAGGGCGATCGGGTTCCTAACTAATAATTTCCAATTAACACCCCCGCCCGGGGCAATTTATCTACTACCAAAAGTTGATTTTTTTATAACCCAAAATTTGTTTAAACTCGATCGATTAAGTTTAAATAACTTATCTGAGCCTCTAGGATAAAGTCATGGCTAATCAACTTCCTCCTGTATTGGTAACTTTTGATGCAGATGTTTTAATGACTGGCAGAACCCAAGTGTGGCAAGAATATGCCAAAGTGGGAACTTGCTATATCCCGGAAGTAGTGTACGACGAAATAGATCGTCTGACAGGGCAAGCGGTGGAAAAAGCTCAAGAGCAAGTAGCTAGAGAGTTTATGCGATTTTTTGCCGACAGCGGCTGGATTGCAACTGACGCTCAGGAAACACACCGAGCTCTCGAACCTTCGATCAAAAATCAAAGCAAGCCAGCAATGCTGGTAGTGGCGACGGCTCAGTGCGTTTACGGTTTGGCTCAGGAACACCCGGACGCATTGGTGATTTTTGTGTCCAACAGCCAGCCTCTGCTGAAGCGGCTGGCTTCTGTCGGCGCTACGAATCTCTGCGGGATTACCGGGGCGATGCTGTTAAATTGGGCGAGGAAAGGGGAACGCCCGCCGGCGGCGACTCAGCAATTGCAAAGTTTGATGCGTACCCTCGCCGAACGCAAATCGACTCAGCGCCCTAACAGCAGAATTCAGGATGTTGCTGCTGACCAAACGGGGGCTTTTGCTAGCAAGTTAACGGGAACCCGCGGCGCTTCTGAATTGAAGTCGCCCAGCAGTTTTACTAAAACTAATAAAACGGGTTTGACTGAGAGGCGCAGTGCGAGCTCGCGCCCCAAAACGCCGCGGCGCAATGCCGAGGAGTCGAGAGATTACGAGCCGGCTGTATACCGCATGAAACATATTACACCTCCGAAAAAAAGGAACAGCGGTTTTCTGTCTACTGCGTTCAATTTTTTGGGAGCGTTATTTTTCTTGACGGTAGCGGTAGGTATTTTGTGGCGAGTGTTCGATGTGAGGGGTTTTAGAAAGACTTTTGTGCCGGCTCTACCGCAGCCCGTGCAACAATTTGTGAAGTCGATCGACCGTAAATAATCTGGTTTTCTGAAAATTCTACCTTCTGATGTGGCTGATTTGCACCTTCGGAAACTGGGATAGGACGCTTGATTAACACATCGGTTCGCTCCCCTAAATATAGCCGTAGGCTGCTCGTGGCGCACCCTACGTTTAGAATTTCTGGCCTTAGTCCGCTGGGAATTTTCAACGCCTACTATCACAACAGAAGACGAACGCTTGACTTTAGCGATCCAAAAATCCATCGCCATGCTGAACGGGAACGAAATAATTAGTGGATTAGCACTGGCTTTTGCGGGTTTTGCTTATGCTTTAGTATTTTTTGTTCTTCTTCCCTTCAGACAGTACGATTATGCAGCACCGCTTGGGGCAATAGCAATGGCGATCGCCCTTACTATCGCAATGAATTGGCTGCTGTCTGCATCGCTGCTAACTGGGTGGAATTGGGTGGCTGCATTATTTGGTTTTCAGGTAGCCCTCATGTTTTTTGGTAGCGTGTTTCTGGAAGATGGGCTGTATCTGCCAAATTTGTTGTTTTTTGGAACTGCGATCGTAGGATCTGCGAGCGTTTATACCAGTTTTTCACAACAAAAAACACTGGTAATTGTTGGCTTATTGACGGTATTTTTCCTAGCTTCAATGTACTTATCTTTGATTGGCGGCTATGTACTCAAAGGCAAAAATCCGTTTCAGGGTTCTTCTACCCAGATGCTGCCGCTGTTGAATCAAAGGGTAGAAATTATCACCGACAATCCCAAACAATTGTATTTGAATGGCAAAACTGGCGAACTCACGCATATTAACCGTTATGAGGTGACTGTGAAACTAGATTCGGGAGGAGACGAGAGATTGATGTGGCCCTATGTCGATGTTTGGTGGCAGGATATTAAGCCTGCTAGCGAACAGAAATCGCAGTAATTTATACCGTTTCCGGTTGCACCGTCCGTGACTGTTGACTGTTGAGAGTCAACAGTCAACAATCATTTCGCTCGTGCAACCGGAATTGAGATCATTCACTATTTAAAGCTGGTGCTGTTCCTTCTACAGGTCGAATAATGGTCGGTTTATTAGTAGATTGTTGCTGAAAAAGTGCCTTGAGTGCCAATTCAAGATTTTCTGCCATGACGATGCGGTTTTCGTAGACAGCAATAACTCTGACTAAAGTTGGCAAACTATTGCGCTCTGCTTCTAAGTAAAGAGGTTCCACATACAGTAAAGATTGTTCTATGGGAATTACTAATAAGTTTCCTTGAAGTGCTTTGGAACCCTGGCGGTTCCAGAGAGAGATTTGTTCGGAAATAACCGGATCTTGGTTAATTAAAGCTTCTATTTGTTCCGGGCCGTAAACTAATCGCTGTTTGGGAAACAGATACAGCAGCAATTTTCCGTAATTGCCACCATCCGATCGCCCTGCAATCCAAGCAATTAAATTGTTGCGACTTACTGGTGTAAATGGGAGCAGCAAAATAAATTCTTCTGCTGTTTCCGTTGGCAGTTTGGTAATCAAATAATACGGTTCTACGGGCTGTTGTTCGGTGCCATAAATTTCGTTGGGAACTCGCCACAAATCCTCCCGATTGTACAATACTTGCGGGTCTTCCATATGATAAGTTAGCAAGCGTTCTGATTGAATGCTCAACAAATCTACTGGATACCTGATATGTTTGCGGAGAGCCGGAGGCATTTTGTCAAGGGGTTTGAAGAGTCCGGGAAAGATTGCCATCCAACTGTTAATAATCGGATCGGAGGGATAGGCAACGTAGAAGTCAACAGACCCGTTGTAGGCATCAATCACTACTTTGACGGAGTTGCGGATGTAGTTGAACTCATGATTTCCCGGATCGGAATACGGATAGCGATCGCTCGCTGTGTAGGCATCGATTATCCAGTAAAGATAGTTGGGAGATTTGTCATTACCCGATGGAGAAGGTTGAATTTTGTTGCCATTTTCCTCCCTTGCTTTTTCTATATCTTGATTGCTAAGATTGGCGTTTGCTACTACTAAATACGGGTCAGAATCGTAGCGCAAAAAAGGAGCTATCGCCCGGACTCTTTTATTAATATTTCGGCGGTACAGCAATCTAGTTTCTGGCGTAAAATTGCGGGTAAGCGCCATTTGCCAATTTTTGAGATAATTAGCAAACAGCCAGCGCCGCCACATAGAACCGATCGCAATTCCGCCCCTACCGCTGTAAGTGTTGTAAACATTTTCTTCGCCGCTGGGATAGTCGAATTCTTTGACTTTTGTGGGCGTCATCGCGTCTGTATCGGTGATTTCGCCGTAGTAAATTCGCGGGTAGCCGATCGGAATACTGGCCCGAATTTGAGCGCTAGTGACTTCCAAAGCAGTCTCTCCTGTCTGGGCTGCAACTCCAATATCTTTGACAAAATAATCGGGTAAACCGCCGGCACCGACTCTGTTTACGGGAGAAAGAGTAAAGCCGTAACCGTGAGTGTAAACTAGGTGTTCGTTCACCCAAGTTTGAGCTTCGGGGGCAACTGCTGTGTAATCTAATTCCCGCGCTGCCAGAAACACTTGTTGGCTGTCCGAATCTACCTTTTGTGATTTTTCGTTTTTGATGGTGTAGCGATCGATATCGGCATCAGGAAATGTATAATAGGGTCTGATTTGCTGTAACTGTCGGTTTGTTTGCAGCAGGGGTCGCTTGTCCCACAGGCGGATGTTGCTAATAGTAAGTTGATTTTTTTCTAAGTCGGCATAAGTAAGTTGTCCGGCGGGATCGAATGTTTTTATTTCGATTTTATTGAGTTCAAATGCTTCTTTAGTAAATGCAATACTGCGCTGAATGTACGCCTGTTCTCGTGCTAGTTCGTTGGGTTGAACTATGAGTTGCTGCACAATTTTTGGCAGCAGTAAACCTCCCACAATAGTTAAAGTTACCCACGCTAAAGTAATTTTTTTGATAATTTCATTTTTAATTTTGAATTGGTAAACCTGACACAGCATCAAAAGCGCGATCGCCCCCGCCAAAATACTCAAAAATCCATAGCAGGGAAGCCGCACCGTCACGTCAGCATAATTGGCCCCGTAAGTAACGTCTCCCCGCGAATACAGCAATGCGTAGCGCCCCAACCAGTAGCGGAATGCGGCGGCTAACATTAAAGCTGCACCCAACCCGTACAAGTGCCGCTGCTGCGATCGAGAAAACCCCAAAAATCTCCCTTGACTCAGGCTATTTCCTGACAGCAAATATGTTAAAGCACAAGATACTAAACTGTACAAAAATACCGCTGTCAGCCCGAATCCTAGCAAATCTAAGATTGGCAAAATAAATACGTAAAAGCTAATATTTAGATTAAAAAGAGGGTCGGTTGTGTTAAAATTAGTAGGGTGAAAATATTGCAAAGCATTTGTCCAGCGACTGGCGGCAATCAGCCCGACCGCCAAACTGAGAAAAAGGGCGATCGCCCGCAGCCAAAAATCAGGCTTAATTGCTACAGCTAACATTGTCCCCAGCAGCAAGCCCAACTCCCACCAGCGAGAAAATAGCTGCACCACTATTTGCTGGATTGACTCAATTCCCAAATGCAGGGGCGGTGCAGGTAAATTGTCAGCTATACCGAAATAGGTGAGGCTGTTTGCAGCTAACAGCCCGCAGTGAATTGCGGTCAAAGTTGCGATCGTACTCAATCCGAATACTGCAAACAGCAGCCTGGAAAAGCTAATTGGGGATTTAGCAACAGGTATTTTGTAATTCTTCCCGGTATTCTTCCCCGTTTTGTTCGCCCTCAGTGAAGCGAATAGCGCCCCCGCAACCGGCGATTTTGGTTCCTCTGCGGGATGTTGCAGGCGGCGGGCTAAAGCCAAATTTCCCAGCAAAAAGACAGAAGAAACAGCAATTGCGATCGTCCCCAGCAACGCTTGAGTTTTCAGCTTTAACAGAAAAACCTGAAGATATCCAACTTCCTGAAACCAGAGAATTTCTGCCGCCATCCGGGAGGCAAATTCAAAAACCAGCCACAGCCCCGCAATCAGTAGGATTATTTTATAAATTCGCCTATTAGTCATTAGTTATTAGTCATTAGTTATTGGTTGAATGATAACTGATATCATGTTCGAGCAAATTACCCTCCCGAATGATGCTTTTGCCGCCAGGATTGGAGGCATTTTTCTTCATGGTAATTGACCGGACATAATATGACTCCTGCTTTCGGGTCAACTGCTAACTGGTTTCGGGTCAACTGACCAATGACCAATGACTAATGACTAATTACTAATTACTAATGACCGATGACTAATGACAAACTAGCTGTACTGCTGATTGACATCCACATCCAAATTAAACAGTGTTTGCAAAGTTTGCATCGCTTGCCGCCGCGCCTCAATATCCTGCTGAGCCCGCAACTGTACCATCGGATCGTGCAAAATCTTATTCACAATCCCCCTGGTTAAAGATTCAATCACATCTTGATGTTTCTCCGAAAATTCAGAACCCAGACGCGATAAAGCTTTTTCTAACTCTTGTTCCCGAATCAATTCTATCTTATCCCGCAAACAGCTAATAGTAGGAACAGTTTCCAGGCTGCGCCACCAGAGATCGAAAGCCTCTACTTCCTGTTCCAGCAAGCCCTGAGCTTCCATTGCCATTTTGCGGCGGCTTTCGTGATTTTGAGCTACCACTGCTTTCAAGTCGTCCACATTAAACGATCGCACATTAGCGAGTTCGTTCGCATCCGAGTCAATGTTGCGCGGCACAGAAATATCCACCAACATCAAAGGGCGATTCGGGTCTAAAACCGCTTCCAATTTAGCTTTATTTAACAGCGGATCGGTAGCTGCGGTACTGGTAAAAACCAAGTCCGAACTGGCAATTACCTGCATCATTTCCGATAGCTGATACAGGTGCAATTGTGCATCTTTAAACTGACCGGCCAACTCCAGGGCGCCCCGCACAGATCGGTTGACGATCGAAATATCGCTAGCTCCTTTTGAGAGCAAATGCTGCACCAAAAGCCGGGACATTTTGCCGGCACCGATAATTGCAATTTTGCTGCTTGCTAAATGCTGACCCTTCATTTGAGCCAATTCTGCAGCCGCCGAACTGATAGAAACTGCACCGGTACCGATGCTAGTTTCCGTGCGAACTCGCTTCCCTGCTGTAAGAGCTTGCTTGAACAAGCGCTCTAAAATTCTGCCTACACCTTTGTACTGCTGGGCGAGTTTGTGAGTTTGTTTCACCTGAGCCAAAATTTGTCCTTCTCCGAGCACCAAACTGTCGAGGCCAGAAGCCACTCGCATCAAGTGCATCACCGCATCTTCGTGCAGCAAAATAAACAGGTGAGGGCGCAAAGACTGTAAAGGAACTTTACTGCATTCGGAAAGGAACTGAATAACCTCTCGCACACCAGGCTCCGACTCGCTGGTAACAATATAAATTTCTAAGCGGTTGCAAGTGCTGAGGATGGCCACCTCTTGAATGTGCGGGTAGCCGCGCAATTGGGCGATCGCCGCTTCAACTTTCTGTTCTGGAATGCTCAGTTTTTCGCGAACTTCTACCGGCGCTGTTTTGTGGCTGAGACCTACGACTGCAATATTCATATCTGTGATTTGTCACTATTTCTTTCTTAGTTGTTAACAGTCACCTGTTATTAGTTCTTAGTTTATCGCTAATTGCTAATCACTGGTGACTGTTAAGAGTTAACTGTTAATTGTTAACATTTAACTGTTAACCACTAACTAATCACTAATTCAATTGCAAAGCTTTCGGTTCGTCAAACATATGGATTGTATCCACAAACCGAGCCGTTTTCGACAGAGAAGAAATTACCAAACTTTCAGTGCGAGCGCCGCCGCCAAAGAAGCGAACTCCATCCATCAGCGTTCCGGGAGTAATCCCGCAAGCTGCAAACAGAACTGTTTCTCCAGATGCCAACTCTTCAGCATTGTAAATCTTGTCAGGGTCTGTGATGCCCATCTCTTTAAGTCGAGCTATATTGCTCTCTTTGCTTTCACCGATCAAACCAGTTTTTACAACAGCCGGATCGTAAATTAACTGCCCTTGGAAGTGACCGCCCAAGCAGCGCATTGCTGCTGCGGAAATCACACCTTCGGGTGCAGCGCCAATACCCATAAGCGCGTGGATGTTGGAACCAGCAAACGCGCAAGAAATCGCTGCCGAAACGTCGCCGTCGCTGATCAGCCTAACTCTTGAACCCGCTTCCCGAATTTCATTAATTAAATCTTTGTGCCGGGGGCGATCCATGACCACCACCACCAAATCTTCAATACTGCGGTTGAGACAATCAGAGATAATTTTGAGGTTTTGGGTTGGCGTTTTGCGAATATCTACATGATTCTTAGCAGCCGCAGGAGCAGCCAATTTGTTCATGTAGAAATCCGGTGCAGCAAACAAACCTCCTTTTTCAGAGATTGCCAAAACTGCCATCGAACCGTTTTGACCGTAAGCCACGAGGTTAGTACCTTCGCAGGGGTCAACAGCGATGTCAATTTCGATCAATTCCTCTATGTTGCAGATTTCGTTGGCATTTTCGCGGGTACAAATACCTACTTCTTCGCCGATATAAAGCATGGGTGCGTCATCGCGTTCGCCTTCGCCGATCACGATGCGGCCGCGCATATGAATTTTGTTCATGCGCTCCCGCATGGCTTCTACAGCCACTCTGTCGGCTTCGTCTTTCTCGCCTTTGCCCATCAAGCGAGCGGAGGCGATGGCTGCCTGCTCAACTACTTCGATAATCTCTAAACCGATTACATTGTCCACGAACTATATACTCCCAACTAAGTCCTGCGTGCCTTGTGCTTTTTGCACTACCAGCCATCAAGCTTATCAGAAAATTGAGTTTAAAACCCCGTCATAAGCTTGACGGCTTTTGTAAAGTTTTGAGAACTAATCAAAAATCCTATGCTAGACAGGGTAGCATAAGACGGGAGGTAGAGTCATGCTAGTTTTTGAGTTCAAAGCCTACGGAAAACCCAGTCAATTTGTCGCAGTAAGTGAAGCGATTCGTACCGCTCAATTTGTCCGAAATAGCTGTATTCGGCTATGGATGGACAACCAAAAAGTGAATAAATACGACTTAAATAAATACTGTGCTGTGTTGGCAAAAGAATTTCCCTTTGCTTCGGAACTTAACTCAATGGCTAGACAAGCCAGCGCCGAGCGAGCATGGTCTTCTATCTCCCGATTCTATGACAACTGCAAAAAAGGAAATTTTGGAAAAAAAGGATATCCACAATTCCAGAAAGACTGCCGTTCTGTTGACTACAAAACGACTGGATGGAAACTTGGCGATCGCAGGAAAACCATAACTTTTACGGACAAAAAAGGGATTGGGAAATTAAAACTGAAAGGAACACGGGATCTACAATTCTACCAAATTAATCAAATAAAACGGGTGAGATTGGTGAAACGTGCAGATGGTGTATACGTTCAGTTTTGCATTGATGTTGACAAACAGGAAAATATAGAACCCTCTGGCAATAGTATTGGGTTAGACGTTGGGGTGAAAGAATACTACACCGACTCTAATGGAATGACGGTTGAAAATCCTAAGTTCCTCCGCCAAGGTGAAAAAGTTCTTAAAAGTTGTCAACGTCGGATATCTAGAAAAGTTAAAGGTTCAAAAAATAGAGGCAAAGCTAGACAGATTTTAGGTAAGCGCCACCTCAAAATAAGTAGGCAACGTAAAGACCATGCAGTGAAACTTGCAAGGTGCGTAGTTCGGTCAAACGACTTGATAGCTTACGAAGATTTGAGAATTAAAAATATGGTAAAAAATCATTGTCTGGCTAAGTCTATTAACGATGCTTCTTGGTATCAGTTCCGTATCTGGATTGAATACTTTGGCAAAGTATTTCAGAAGGTGACGATTGCGGTTAATCCGCAATATACAAGCCAAGAATGCTCTAGTTGCGGTGAAATTGTGAAGAAAACCCTATCCACCCGAACACACGTTTGTGAATGTGGTTGTGTGATAGATAGAGATGAAAATGCAGCTAGAAATATCCTAAGTCGGGGATTGGGTACGGTAGGGCATACCGGAACCTTTGGTCTTGAGCCAAGGAACTCTTTAGGAGATGAGACCTCTACTTTGGTTGGAGAAATCCTGCCTGAGCAAGTCATGTCGTAGATTAAAGAATCCCCGTGCGTGAACGCTGGGGAGTGTCAACAGAGGCGGGGATCTGCGAGAGCGTTGGGAGTTGGTTAGTTTTTATTAACTTTTGCTTCTTTGAGTCGGGGACTGGAAAATTGAGTGAAAGGAGAGGAGGGTGGGAGATGGGGAGAGTCGCCATCCTTGATTTATCGTAACAGTTGCCTCAGTCGTGAAGTTTCAAGATGATAGCAAATCAAATTTCCGGGCTAAAATCGGGAGGCGAAGCGAGTTTACCAAGTGGAAGCAATAAAAAATGATGATGAAAGCCCAAGATATTATGACCACAGAAGTTGTTACCATTCGCGGTTCGGCAACTGTAGCTGAAGCGGTGGCGATGATGAATGAACTGTGTTTGCGCGCGTTAATTGTGGAACGCCGCCACGAACAAGACGCCTACGGGATTGTCACGGAAACGGATATTGTTTACAAAGTAACTGCCTACGGAGTAGACCCGCAGAAAGTCCGCGTCTTCGAGATCATGACCAAACCGTGCATCACGGTGAATCCCGACTTGGGCGTGGAATACGTGGCGAGGCTGTTCGCCAATACCCGAATCCGCAGAGCTCCGGTGATTCAAGACAAACTGCTGGGCATTATTTCAGTAACCGATATCTTGACAAAAAGCGATTTTGTCGAAAAGCCGAAAAGTATATTATTTGAGGAAGAAATCGAACGGGCGATCGCGGATGCCAGAAATATCTGTGCCGAGAAAGGCGCTACTTCTACAGAATGCGCGGTAGCGTGGGATATTGTAGAGGAAATGCAGGCTGAGGCTTCTCACCAGCGATCGATGAAGCTTGAAAAAACGGCTTTTGACGAGTATTGCGAGGAAAATCCCGAAGCTGCTGAAGCGCGGATGTACGAGAGTTAATTTAGCGATCGGTGATTAGCGATCGGTCATTGGTCATTGGTCATCGGTCAGTTGACCCGAAAGCAGTTGGCAGTTGGAAGAATTAAAAATTCTGCCTTCTACCTTCTGCCTTTAGAAGAAAGTCATCACAGTTAAGGTGACTAAGCAACTTAACTGAATCACTAAGCACAAAAGGCGAAATATTGGATTAATCCCAGCGATGTGAATAACTGAGTGTACAAGCCGAAACACGATGTACGCAACAATCAGCAAATCTACCGCTGTTCCAGATACGCCCCTCCAGGTAAGCAGGAAAACAACTCCCAGATATAAAGGCAGGTTTTCTACTAAATTTGACTGAACCCGAAAGAGTCGCCACAGCAAACTTTCATCGTTTGGTGTCCCAAAATCTTTGACCGATCCACCCGCAGATAGATGCCGGATTCTCACTGCGAGGAGAAGGATAACCACAGCAATTGTCCACAAAATGAAAATTGCTAAACCCCATAAGGGAAAGGTCATGTTAATCGAATTCACAAACAAACCTCCTAAAACTTACTAATAGTTTAGGAAGCTCGCCCTCAAGAAATATAGAAAAAAGTTGCGGGATTTTTGGTAGATTATTGCGATCGCCCGGGCAGGAATTGTTTCGGTGTCATCCCCAGCAGGCGCTTGAAACATCGAGTCAAGTGACTTTGGTCGCAAAATCCGACCCGGAAAGCAATATCTGCGATACTAAGTTCGCTCTCTTGCAATAGGTACTTGGCTTTCTGGATGCGGCGCTGCAAGATATACTGGTGGGGTGTTAAGCCCGTGCTTTGCTTGAACAGACGTAAAAAGTGATAAGGACTGATTTGGGCGATCGCAGCAAGTTCAATGAGTTTTACGTCTTCATGAAGATGTTCGTTGATATACTCGGTTATCTGTTGCAGCTTGGGTTTAGATAATCCATCCGTATAGCTAGAAAGCCGAGGTGGCGCGGTACAATAATTCCGCAACAGGTGAATGGCTAATGCGGTTTTGAGACTGTCAACCAGCAAATAACCGCCGATTTTGCCAAATTCTAATTCTTGTCTCAAGGCGCCGAATATCCCTTGAATCAGGATATCTTGCTCTGTCATGTAATGAGGGATCAGTTCAATGCGATCGGGATTTACCAAATCTTGAGCGACTTGTTGCAGGAGTGCAGGGGCGATCGCCAAAAGGGTAAACTGAGCTAAAGTATTCCAATTGCAGCGCTGGGAAATACCCGCCGGAATCACCGCAATGTCTCCCTGATTCCGCGCTTCTGTTTTCAGCTTACCATCCAACCATCGTTCTCCCGATCGCTCTCCCGACACATCAAAAGCAGGACAATAAGCAACAACGTGCCACGTAGCTTGATGTTCGGGCGTGTCAAACTGCGGCTGTTGATGGTGTTCAAAATAGATATTATCCCATCCTGAACTTGCCAGGACAGCGGGCTGAGGCAGCATAAAATCTGTTGCTTTCTCTTGACTGAAATCAATCAGCTTTACCTCTGGCTCTAAGGTTCTCATGTTGCGCTTAAATAGATTGAGAATTATTTGATTTTGTAGGGTGCCTGCCTGTAATATCTTCAAGGAAATTTGTAGATTGACGAGTGGCGATGCACCTTACCACAGCGGTTTTCTTTCTTAACTGTTTTGCTCCATACAAAAGACGTTCAGCTTATTGCCATCTAGATCCCGAAAATATCCGGCATAAAACCCCGGCAACACGCCTCTTGGTCCTGCTGCTCCTTCATCCTTTGCCCCAAGTGCGATCGCTTTGTTATAAACTAAGTTGACTTTTTCTGGACTGTCAACTTGAAGAGCGATCATTACTCCATTGCCAACAGTTGCTGTGTTACCGTCAAATGGTTTTGTAATAGCAAGTGCTGGTCGATCGGGAGAAACGCTCCATGCGATAAATCCGTCGAATTCCATGAATCGTCGAGCGCCAATTTCAGCAAGCAAAGCATCATAAAACTTTGCGGCAGTTTCAATATTGTTGGTACCGAGTGTAACGTATCCGATCATATTTTTTGTCTTCTAACTGATGTTAAGAGTTAAAAAATGTTTGAGCAAATAACAACTGAGCTAAACTGATCCTTAGAAAACCAAAGCTACAGCTCAAACATCATTTTACATCATAACTCAAACTATCTCGGTTTTGTCCGCTGCAATGATTTATTGCCGATCGCTAATACATTCGGGAGTGTCTCTACTTGGACTGTTGACGATCGCACTTACGGCCTTTGCTTTCATGGGTTCGGAAGCATAGGGCTTTAACAGGGGCAAAACTTCCTGAGCATTTTTAACAGCAGGATCTAGCCACTGTTCCCAATCGCTGTCGGGGAGAATCACCGGCATTCGATCGTGCATCGGCTGCACTGTTTCGTTAGCAGCGGTAGTAATTATACTGCAAGATACAATCTTTTCTCCTTCTGGAGATTCCCAATTTTCCCACAAACCGGCAATACCAAAAGGTTCTCCGTCTGCCTTTTGAAAATAGTAAGGCTGTTTGTTCTTTCCCTGCTGCTGCCATTCGTAGAAACCGTCAGCGACTATCAAACACCGCCTGTGCTTGATGGCGCTGCGAAAAGCAGGTTTTTCGGCTACAGTTTCCGATCGCGCGTTAATCATCCGACTGCCTATTTTCATGTCTTTTGCCCAACTGGGAATCAGACCCCAGCGCATTAATTGGAACTGTCGCTGCATTTTTTTTGCCTCAACTGTGACTGTGGCAACTGATTGAGTTGGGGCGATATTGTATCGCGGTTTGATGTCGGGAACTGCCGACAGTTTGAAGAACTCGGCGATGATTTCACCTGAAGTAGTTAAAGTGTATCGTCCGCACATAATTTATAGTTGGTATTAACAAAAAGGTAGATTGGGATTTACCGTTGGGCGGGGCGGGTTTTCGAGATTGTGCCTGTTAGGCAATGATTGTTGGTAAAACCCGCCCCTACGAGACATCGCGATTTAGCGTTGGGCGGGGCGGGTTTTCGAGATTATGCGTGTTAGGCAATTATTATTGGTAAAACCCGCCCCTACGAGACATTGCTAAATTGTGGAACATTCGCAGACAACCATTCGCCGCGCAACTTTTCAATAGCTAATTCTTTGAATTTAGCTTCTACTTCAATCCAAGGAGCGTGATAATAGCAATTAGGCATTTCTGTAATTAAATCGCTGTGGCGCGGATCGGCAAAAAAATCTTTTCCATTCGATATGTGTACTAATTGCCATTCAGGAACCGACCAAGTTGTGCGGGCTGCTGTTAGCATTTCGGCAACGCTGGGATGGTCGTAAGTTTCTAAATGTTCGTGAATGACGTGGTGGTGGGCGTCAAAAACCATTGGTACGCCGGTATCGAGACAAACTTCTAATATTTCCGAGGAACTGTAAGCGTATTCGTCATTTTCAAAGGTTAAGCGCGATCGAATTGATTCGGGTAAATCGCGGATGACCGACTTGAGTTGCAAACTGCGATCGCCCTTGCCGCCGTGAATGTTCATTAGTGCCTGGGGCGATCGGGGTTGTCCCAACATATCTAAAATTAAAGCATGAGTCGCGAGAATTTTAATGCTGTTTTCAACAACAGAAAGCTTGTCGGAACTGAGGACGACAAATTGATCCGGGTGGAGTACCAAACGGATGCCCAAAGACAAAGCGCGATCGCCGATATTCCGCAATTCCTCAGTCATTGAGTGTAGCACTGCTTCCCCCAAATCTGTATCTGCAAAAGGGAACAGTGCAGAAGTCATGCGGTATAGCTTAATCTGATTAAGGGAACAGAAGTCGATCGCTTTGTCAAGCCGTTTTAAGTTGTCTGTATAAAGCTCGCGCAATACTTTTTCTTGTTCCGTTTCTGTAAGTTGTAAAAGTCGCTTCCGCGTGACAGTGCGAAAGCGAACTGCATCGGATGTTGTAATGCAGACTAACCCCAATTCCGGCAATTTGTTTTTTTCCAATACTTGGTTAATATTGCTCATTTATCAATAATTCCTAACTTGAATTTTAGGTTAAATAGTTTTGTCTTAATGACTAAAGTCCTTTGTTCTGAAGCTGTTATATCAATTCCGGTTGTATCGGAATGATTAAACCACAGAGGACACAGAGAAAGAGAAGAGAGAGATAATAATTCCGATCTCAACGGATTTGATATGAGGTACTACTGAACCTGCCCGAATAGCCCGCCAGAGATTTAACGCCCTGGCGGACTCTGGAAGTGCAAGATGTAATTAGTACAAACCTGATTTTTATCAAACATCTAATCAACCGAGTCGCAGATAGCATATCGATGCCTATTTAATCGATATAACTATTGCTGTTCTTCGCCCGATTCAGCTTCTTCGTCGGGCCGCGCGGTAGCAACAGGATTTTCCATTGCTTCGTTATGGAACGGATAACCGGATGTTTCTTGATTTAGCGGATCGGCGGGTTGGTCGTCAGGGGATGTAATTTGACCGTTAGTGTTGGTATTGGGTTTTGTGGAAGAACCTTTATGGCTGGCGTGACCGCTGCTCATCTTTTTTTCCTCAATTAGGTTTATGGAACAATTTCTAGCTTAGACTTAGTTGCTGCGGGCGATCGCCTATCTTAAGTCAGAGATGTTGCTTAATAGTTGAGGATGCTATAGTTTTTCTCGGCAACAGTGCGGTAGATAGGAAAACCGCAGATTAAGGCAGATAAACACAGATTGACGCAGATAATTTCAAGATATCTCTGCGAATGGCGATCGGATTTGGAATTTGTGGATCGCGTACCTCACGAAAATTGAGAAAGGCTATATATAGCAATCCTAAATGAGTCACAAAAATTTATCTTAATTAATACCAACTTAATCAGGATTGGTGAACCCCAATGTGTTTGCAATTGATTTAGGATTGCTATATAGCCTTTCTCAAAAAGATGAGGTATGAATGACAGCTTATATAACTAATGAAACTAAGAGGGCCCAAGCCCAACTACGTACCTCATATGAGAGCTAGATCCGCTATATCTCCTGATTTTCCCCATTTCTTTTTGATAATTAACTCCGCAAACGGCCCGATCGCAAAATGCTAATAATCAACCAAAAACCCAAAAAACTCGCCGCCCCAAACAAACCAGTGCTCAGAAAAGATAGCTGAGAAGTTTGCGCGTTTGAAGAAATAATTGCAGCCCCTATAATCAGCGAACCCACAACAATACTAAAAGAAAGTCGGTTCGCCGAATCCCCCAGAGTGCGGCGCAGCGGGTCGAGTTCTTTTAGTGTCAAGTTCCACTTCAAAGTTTCCGAAGTTACCCGGTCTAAAAGCACTTCCACCTGTCGCGGAGATTGCAAAGACAAGCTTTTCAGATCCAGGGCTGTTCTCAGCATAGCCTGTACTGGGTCATCTCCTAATAACTGACGCCGAAACATATCGGTCATCAGCGGTTTCACCTGCTCTACAATATTAAACCTGGGATTAAAAGAGCGGGCCAGTCCTTCCAAATTAGCTAGAGTTTTTGCATACAAACCGAGATTGCTGGGCAGTCGAATTTTATTTTTGCGGGTGATTTCCAGCACCTCATAAAATATTTCCGACAAGTTCATTTGCGACAAGCTGACATTGTAATACTTTCGCAGCATTCTCGCCAAATCGTTCTCTAGAACAGCTAAACTTTTAGGCTGAGCAAATTCTGCCATTTCCAATGTTAATTGAGTGCAGCGCTGAGCGTCTAAATCGACAATTGCCAGCAACATTTCGGTCAAATTTTGCTGAGTGCGCGGGTCTAATCTGCCCACCATGCCACAGTCTAGCAAGGCTATCCGGCCGTCTTTGAGATAAAATAAATTGCCGGGATGCGGGTCTGCGTGAAAGAATCCGTCGATATACAACTGTTGGAAGAAAACGCGGCAAAGCAGCGTTGTAATTTCTTCGCGTTCGGCATTTACATCTCCTTGGTGGCGAATTCCTTGCAAATCGCCTAACAAAATCGGGACTCCGTTCAGCCACTCCATTACTAAGAGTTTTTTTGTAGTTAACTCCCAGTTAATTTCTGGTAAGACAACTTGTGTGGGGTCAAACCAGCGACTTTTAGATAAATTGCGGCGCAGTTCGTCTGTGTAGTTTGCTTCTTGAATGAAGTCTAATTCTGCACGCAGGGCGATCGCAAATTCTTCTGCTAAGGCGACAATATCGTATTGTTGACCGAAGTCTGTGAGCATGACAAGTTCTGCCAAACCTCGGAGTACGGCGATATCTTGTTCGATGACAATATCGATACCGGGGCGCTGAACTTTGAGGGCGACTTCGCGGCCGTCTTTTAAGGTAGCTTTGTGGGTTTGGGCTATGGAACCTGCGGCGATGGCTTCAGTGTTAAATTTGGCGAAGGTATTTTCGAGAGATTGTGTGAGTTCCTGGCGGACGATTGCTTCTACTTGCGACCACGGTACGGGCGGTACTTCCGCTTGCAGCGTGGAGAGGATTTCGATGTAGGTGGCCGGTAAAAGGTCGGGACGGGTGCTCAGCAATTGACCCAATTTGACAAAAACTGGGCCTAATTCGACGAGGATGTTGCGGAGAACTGCTGGAGTTGGGAGACTGGGTGCGTCGGTTTTGCGGCCGGTTAGGAGGCTTTTCATGTAGTCCCAACCGTTGCGGAAGACGACCTCTAGAATTTCTCCTTTGCGAGAAGTGTTTTGAACTAGGCTAAACAAGGGGCCTCCGGGTCGATCGGGTTTAAGGGCAATATAACTCTAGGATAGCGCTGTTGACCGGGCTGACCAGTGTCTTGGGGAATAACTTGGGGGAAATAGTGCGATTCCCTACGGGATAGCTTCGCACGTAGAATTTCGTTGGATGGGACAGCAAAGCGTTTTGGAAATAGTGCGATTCCCTACGGGATAGCTTCGCACGGGCGTATTTTGGGGTGTGGGGGCGATCGGTCTTTGGCCGTGGCATTAATCCTCATGGTAATATACATTTAAAGCAGACATGATATTTTTATAATTAAATTTATTGACTTGAAAAGATGTGTCAAAGAATTGAATGAGTAAGTTATTACAAACCCGATTCTCAATGTGTTTAATACCGTATAAGAGACATGATTGCCATCCAATTGCCTACCAACTCGATCGAATTATCCATCAACTTAACTGACGAGCAATTTTTTGAGCTTTGTCAGCACAACCGCGATTATCAATTTGAACGTACAGCATCCGGGGAATTAATTATTATGCCACCGACAGGCAGTGAAACTAGCAGGCGCAATGCCGATTTAACATCTCAACTCCGAGTCTGGAACCGTGAAACTAAACTGGGAGTAGTTTTCGACTCTTCGGGAGGCTTTAGGCTTCCCAATGGTGCCGATCGCTCTCCTGATGCCTCTTGGGTCAAAAAAGAACGCTGGGATGCTTTAACACCGGAACAAAAAGACAGTTTTGCTCCTTTGTGTCCTGATTTTGTTGTTGAGTTGCGTTCTCGGACTGATTCCCTGAAAAAACTTCAAGAAAAAATGCAAGAATATATAGATAACGGTGCTAAATTGGGTTGGTTAATTGACAGGCAAAATCGGCGGGTAGAAATTTATCGCCCCGGTCAAGATGTTGAAATTATCGAAAATCCTCGCACTCTCTCAGGGGAAGAGGTACTGCCAGGTTTTGTCTTGGATTTAGCAGAAATTATGTAACATTCCGGGATGCAAAAACTGAATATCCAAACTATTGGTAGCGGTAAGGTACGCAGTGCGTACCCTACAGAATTAGTTACAATAAATCTTTCAACTTCTCATCTTCTCCCAACACTTTGATTACCTGTTTAATCTCCTGCGTCCTGTCTTTTTTCACAATCAAAGTTACGTTGCCATCTCTGACAACGACCACATCTTCTAAACCAATGGTGACAATTACTTCATTCTCATCCGCTGCATATAAGATGCCGCCTTTGGTGTCAATTCCGACGTGTTTTGCTAACTCGACATTCGGTTTGTCTCCTTGCAGCAAACGACCGATCGCATTCCAATCTCCCAAATCGTCCCAGCTAAAGCCTACGGGCAGAACACAAGCTTTTTGCGTCTTCTCCATCAGCGCGTAATCGATGCTAATTTTGGGTAATTCGGAGTAAGCCTGCGCGCCTTTTGCCTCCAAAGCTGCCATCATTTCCGGTACATGATTTCGCAATTCTGTCAAGACTGTTCCGACTCGAAAGACAAAAATTCCGCCGTTCCAACTAAACTTGCCGCTGGCTACAAATTCTTCAGCAGTTGTACGATCGGGCTTTTCGGTAAATCTCGCCACCCGATAAGCCGGAAAACCCCCAAAACTGCCGATTTCCTCGCCTTGTTCGATGTAGCCGTAACCGGTAGAAGCATAACTCGGCTTCACTCCCAAAGTGGCGATCGCACTTTCCTGTCTCGCCAACTGGGCCGCCGCCTCCAAAGTCTTCTCAAACTCCTCCGGTTCCCCAATCCAGTGATCCGCCGGGAAAAACCCGACAACTGCATCTTCACCGTAACGCTTGGCAGTTTCTATAGCAGTCCAGGCCACCGCCGGCGCAGTATCCCGGCCTTCGGGTTCGGCCAGCAAATTCTCAGGAGGTAGCAGCGGTAACTGTTCGCGGACTCCCGCAGCCAACATTTCGGACGTTACCACCCACAAATCCTCCCAACCGTTACCTAATGTTAAAAGTCGATCGGCTGTAGCTTGCAGCAAACTCTTGCCGCTGCCGTCGAGACTCAAAAACTGTTTGGGGCGCTGCTTGCGGCTGAGAGGCCAGAAGCGTTCGCCTTTTCCGCCGGCGAGAATCACGGGAATTAAGGTTTTGGTCATGGTTTGAAGTTTAAGGGTTCTGATCTATTTTGCCTGACGGCTTATAATTATTCAGAGAATTGTGGCTGTCTGCGGGTTTTGGGGGCGAGGTACATTTTTGGGAAAATTGCGTCTGTTGCTGGGTGTAAAATTGGAGGGGTTAATTTTGTCGGCTGTAATCCAATTTCTGTAAGGGTTTGATGCCGATTTCTGGGAAAAAAGCCAGACGCAATTGCTGAAGCCTTTGTCGGATAAGGGTTTGAGGGGGAAGTCTAAGTAGGGTATTGACAAGCCGGAGGCTGAAATGGTATTTTTGCTAATACAGACGCAAATGAACGTTGAAAACCAAATACAGCAAGGCTTCTGGAACGGGCGGCCGCAATTAAACCAAAACCCTATTAGGGATTGAAACCAAAGTTAACTGACGAACGATTGCCGAGCAGTTCGTAAGTAGCCGCAATTAAACCAAAACCCTATTAGGGATTGAAACAAAGCAGTCCATCAAATATACCTTGCAGCCTACCCCGCCGCAATTAAACCAAAACCCTATTAGGGATTGAAACAGTTTGGCTTTAATGGCGTCAATCCGAGTGCGGGCATCGCGCCGCAATTAAACCAAAACCCTATTAGGGATTGAAACATCGATCGCGGTTACGGCTTGCTTCAAATTAATAGCCGCAATTAAACCAAAACCCTATTAGGGATTGAAACTTGCTCAACGGCATGGACTGGATTCACAAAATTGCGCCGCAATTAAACCAAAACCCTATTAGGGATTGAAACCAAAAGGTAAATTAGGAAGACTTACTCGCACTGCCGCAATTAAACCAAAACCCTATTAGGGATTGAAACATTTCTGGTGGACTCAAAATGGTTCGGATGACTTTAAGCCGCAATTAAACCAAAACCCTATTAGGGATTGAAACACCGAGGAATAGAAAATGGCAGCAGCGCAAAACACTTTGAGCCGCAATTAAACCAAAACCCTATTAGGGATTGAAACCTCTGTGAGTTCCGCTAAAGCCCGAAACCCAAAGGCCGCAATTAAACCAAAACCCTATTAGGGATTGAAACTACACAATCTCGATCCTTGCCGACGGCAAGTTTTGCCGCAATTAAACCAAAACCCTATTAGGGATTGAAACGAGATAACCCATTATCCAAACAATATCGAGTTAAAGCCGCAATTAAACCAAAACCCTATTAGGGATTGAAACCCGGCAGTGGATTTGTGACAACCACCTCAACCATTGCCGCAATTAAACCAAAACCCTATTAGGGATTGAAACAAAGATTGGGACGGCACGATCGCATTTGTTGAAAACCAGCCGCAATTAAACCAAAACCCTATTAGGGATTGAAACTCGGACCTGTGTAGGCAATGCCGATATCAGATGGGCCGCAATTAAACCAAAACCCTATTAGGGATTGAAACCGATTTCTTGCAGCATCTCAAGAGGCAGTAAATAACGGCCGCAATTAAACCAAAACCCTATTAGGGATTGAAACACCATAAACATCTCAAAAAAAAATGATATAGAAGCTTGCCGCAATTAAACCAAAACCCTATTAGGGATTGAAACTTTACGAGTTAATATTTTCAGTCCTAGTTTTTGAGCCGCAATTAAACCAAAACCCTATTAGGGATTGAAACAAGTTTAAGGGCAATCATCAACAAGTTCCTAGGGCCGCAATTAAACCAAAACCCTATTAGGGATTGAAACTTTGGATCGGAATAACCCCCCCCCTACACGCGCGCCGCAATTAAACCAAAACCCTATTAGGGATTGAAACTTCCAAGTAGTCGCACAAACACTGTCCCTTTTGCGCCGCAATTAAACCAAAACCCTATTAGGGATTGAAACCGGCTTCTGATTCGGCTTATGTTGTGCCTAGCACGCCGCAATTAAACCAAAACCCTATTAGGGATTGAAACTAACAAACACCGCCGTTTTTGTTTGTTGGCATTGCCGCAATTAAACCAAAACCCTATTAGGGATTGAAACAACAACATTCATTCCCAATGATGTCAGACAAGCCTAGCCGCAATTAAACCAAAACCCTATTAGGGATTGAAACATACCGATAATCCTGATGTAGCACAAAAAAGAAGGCCGCAATTAAACCAAAACCCTATTAGGGATTGAAACTTCGGAATGCTGGCGGCTTACGGGTTGCGACCGCCGCAATTAAACCAAAACCCTATTAGGGATTGAAACTCACAACTTGATACCAAATATTTGGTAACACAGTGAGCCGCAATTAAACCAAAACCCTATTAGGGATTGAAACTTTGATTGTTGCAGGATCTGAATCGAACGCGATCGCGCCGCAATTAAACCAAAACCCTATTAGGGATTGAAACGCGGGCAAACAATTATTCTCAACTTGCCAAGCTTCAAAAGCCGCAATTAAACCAAAACCCTATTAGGGATTGAAACCAAAGAAGCCAAGCAATTAGAGGCTCAACGGCGACTCAAGCCGCAATTAAACCAAAACCCTATTAGGGATTGAAACCCAATCAAAGAGAGCAAAAATCGATCGGTAATCGCCGCAATTAAACCAAAACCCTATTAGGGATTGAAACGGGAACTTTGCCGACACTAGCCGACTCTTTCGGAGGAATATAGGCCGCAATTAAACCAAAACCCTATTAGGGATTGAAACTCGTTGCGATTTTCGGGAACCGCATAACCTCTCTGCCGCAATTAAACCAAAACCCTATTAGGGATTGAAACAAGATGACCGTATCGGGCATCGTAAGCTTCCTGGCCGCAATTAAACCAAAACCCTATTAGGGATTGAAACTAGCGAGGCAAAAGCATCCTGTACCCAAGGTACGCGCCGCAATTAAACCAAAACCCTATTAGGGATTGAAACAACTAAACTGAGTGTTGGCTCGTGCTGCATCACCTCAAGCCGCAATTAAACCAAAACCCTATTAGGGATTGAAACTTCATCCCCTGACGAGCATTGACCTCGGGTCCAGTGCCGCAATTAAACCAAAACCCTATTAGGGATTGAAACGGGCACGGACCTATCAGATTTCTCGGCGAACTCTGGCCGCAATTAAACCAAAACCCTATTAGGGATTGAAACGAATTTGGTTCGGCTAAACCTCCAACGTCAACTCGCCGCAATTAAACCAAAACCCTATTAGGGATTGAAACGAAGGATATGCCGCTATTGCTTTCACTAAATAGGCCGCAATTAAACCAAAACCCTATTAGGGATTGAAACAAAGATTGATAGCTGTCTCTGCATGATGTTGAGAGGCCGCAATTAAACCAAAACCCTATTAGGGATTGAAACGAAATCTAAAATCTAAAACCCAATATTCAAAGCGCCGCAATTAAACCAAAACCCTATTAGGGATTGAAACATATTGGTAAGGAGTATAAGCCGGATACACTGGGCCGCAATTAAACCAAAACCCTATTAGGGATTGAAACACAATATTTTACAACAATGCAAACTCAACCCCAGCCGCAATTAAACCAAAACCCTATTAGGGATTGAAACTTCTATTTCTACTTCCACCTTAGCTAAGTTATAGGGCCGCAATTAAACCAAAACCCTATTAGGGATTGAAACAATATCGGTGGGATTGTGCGAAAATAAGCATCGCCCGCCGCAATTAAACCAAAACCCTATTAGGGATTGAAACGTGGGTTGAGCAATGGCAATCTGCTCTCAATGTGGCCGCAATTAAACCAAAACCCTATTAGGGATTGAAACGTCGCCCCAAGTAGGGCAAAAATAAATTAAGCTCAGCCGGCCGCAATTAAACCAAAACCCTATTAGGGATTGAAACAAATTAGTTTTGCGGCTAAAACCTGGTTGGTCGAGCCGCAATTAAACCAAAACCCTATTAGGGATTGAAACGAAGAATGCTTCAAACCCTGCGATGATAGCACCGGAGGCCGCAATTAAACCAAAACCCTATTAGGGATTGAAACCGCCATCTATCTCAATTTCAGAAACATTTGAGCAAAAGCCGCAATTAAACCAAAACCCTATTAGGGATTGAAACGTTATTATTCAAACTAAAAATTATTATTTTATTTTTGGCCGCAATTAAACCAAAACCCTATTAGGGATTGAAACCATGTCGTAGTGCGCTGCGCCGACTTTTGCCCGCGCCGCAATTAAACCAAAACCCCATTAGGGATTGAAACGCGACCTACCACTTGCCGAGCCTCGGAATACAAGCCGCAATTAAACCAAAACCCTATTAGGGATTGAAACGGTTCCCGATTGTAAAGCGGCAAAAGCTTTTCTTAGCGCCGCAATTAAACCAAAACCCTATTAGGGATTGAAACTCTCGGTCGTTTGGGCGATCGCTCTTGGCTTGGCCGCAATTAAACCAAAACCCTATTAGGGATTGAAACTGAAGATTTTATAGAAGCTGCCGAGGAGGCAATGCCGCAATTAAACCAAAACCCTATTAGGGATTGAAACAAATCGGGCAACAATCCTAATTATGATTTAGCTCGCGGCCGCAATTAAACCAAAACCCTATTAGGGATTGAAACAGGGGCATAAAATATGCCTGGAATATGCCATCGGAGCCGCAATTAAACCAAAACCCTATTAGGGATTGAAACAAAAGGTTTTCAAGATGAAATTGATGATTTACGGCCGCAATTAAACCAAAACCCTATTAGGGATTGAAACCGATTTTCATTTTCCCCTGTGCCCGGTGGGAAAGCCGCAATTAAACCAAAACCCTATTAGGGATTGAAACCTCGACGCTCAATTTTGCGGCCACGGCATCCTGCCGCCGCAATTAAACCAAAACCCTATTAGGGATTGAAACATTCAAAACTACGGAAACCGGGCTAACACGCTCAATGCCGCAATTAAACCAAAACCCTATTAGGGATTGAAACCGTACCCGTTGTACAAGTACCGATACCAATGGGCTTTGCCGCAATTAAACCAAAACCCTATTAGGGATTGAAACCTGTCTTTTCTCGTATCAGCCCTGAATAATATTTGGGCCGCAATTAAACCAAAACCCTATTAGGGATTGAAACGCATTACCTAAAGTGACAGAACCATATCCTAGGCAGAGCCGCAATTAAACCAAAACCCTATTAGGGATTGAAACTTGTTTTTGATGCACTGGAAATTCTAACAATAGGTCGCCGCAATTAAACCAAAACCCTATTAGGGATTGAAACTTTTGAGCGCGATGATTCTGGCAAAAGCCTTCAAGCCGCAATTAAACCAAAACCCTATTAGGGATTGAAACGAAAGGCTGCCAGTTCGAGATTCGGGAGAGCGCTGCCGCAATTAAACCAAAACCCTATTAGGGATTGAAACAAGTAAAGATTTGGATGCCCCGCAGCGACGTGTGCTGCAGCCGCAATTAAACCAAAACCCTATTAGGGATTGAAACCGCCAGGAGCGACAGACAAGTCTATTTGAGCTAGCCGCTCCAAATAGCCGCAATTAAACCAAAACCCTATTAGGGATTGAAACTCTCCCGCTGTCGCACCACTTCGCGGCAGGTGTGCCGCAATTAAACCAAAACCCTATTAGGGATTGAAACAAAATCCACTGCCAAAGAGCGCGCCGACACAAATGCCGCAATTAAACCAAAACCCTATTAGGGATTGAAACACAAGCATTTGGTTGACGGTGCTGCTGCTGCGCGTTCCCCACGCCGCAATTAAACCAAAACCCTATTAGGGATTGAAACTCGCAAAATAAATAGATCGTTAATACCGCAGCCGAAAGCCGCAATTAAACCAAAACCCTATTAGGGATTGAAACGCAACTCGTAATTTGTGCGGGCCCAGCGAAACCTGGCCGCAATTAAACTAAAATTAACCTAAACCACTATTAGGGATTTTTTGTCACCCGATCGATCCAGCTTGCATAAAATGATACCCGCGTGTCGCCGGAAATTTCCCCAAAACTGCCATTATCGTCAATTTTATCAATATCGCTGATGTTTGTTTTGAAAAATCCCCGATCGCTATAACCCCAAGAACTAATCCCCGCAATCTTCCCGCCAACAAACGAAGGCCCGCCCGAATCTCCGCTAGCCGTAGCTATCTCATTTTTTCCCAAACCCCGATCGCGCAACCTCGGAAAATGCCTCCCCAAAGCATCGCGTTCGCTAGTTCCCGCGTCAAAATCAAAGATTAATTGACTTCCCAAAACCAATTCCGACATATCTGATTCTGTAGCATCTTTCAAAACATCAATTAAAGCATCATAGCGATTCTGTCCGCTATATCTTTTCGCCTCAGAATTAGAATTTTCATCTTGTCCCTTTGCACCTAAACCAATATATCCGTATCCAACTTTTGTCAATACTTTCCCCACTTCATTTTTGTTTCTATTTATCTCGTACTGTTCGATACTTCGCGGCGCGACCCTTTTCAGCTTCAAAATAGCAATATCGTTGCCAACCTCCGATTCGTAACCAGTCCAGCCCGGATGGATATAATATTTGCTAGCGGGGATGCTAACTTCACGGCTAGGCAATTTAAAAATTGCTTTAATTGCCGTTTCAGCAGGAACCTTAACTCCGCCTTCGTTCAGACAGTGGGCCGCCGTGAGAACGTACCACCCTCCGCTTAGCAGCGAACCAGTACAGAAAGCCCCATCCAGATAAGCGACGCCTGTATATTGATTTAAAGCTAAAGGTTTGCGGGAACTGCTGTCAGGAAAAGCGCTAATTATCGATCGCCCAACTTCGGCAGTTTTTAAAACAAAAAATACCGTCACAACCGCGATTAATAAGATTTTGATTTCCGACTTCATTTTTAATACTGAATTGGTTTGATAGCTGTTCGAGACCAGACTTGTGCAAGAAGTCGGGCCTCGGAAGTATTTCGTTTATGGAAGTTAGCTTATATCCTTTCCGGTTGCATCGGAATAATAAAATCGAGCCAACAGTTAACACTCAACCATTCTGTTTTTCTAGCCCGATTCAACAGTCAACAGCGATGCCCTGAGCGCAGTCGAAGGGTCAACAATAATTCCGGTGCAACCGGAATTGATATTACTTATTCCCACATTTTATTTCTTCGATAATTCGACGTTGAGTTCGTTCACCACGCGGCGTTTGAGCCGAATTGATTGTTCTCTAGGCAGCAAGTCAAATACTTTCCGAAAGGCATCGTCTACCTGTTCAAACGGTATTTGCCCTTTCTTATTAAAAACTACTTTTCCCGATTGGTCTAGGATGACAGTTTGAGGTACGAAACCTTCGTAATAATGGCTGGGTTCCGTGATTTCTGGTGACGGTTCCGGAGGCAAAGAGTCAATTGTTATCGGCATAAAATCGGCTTCGCGACCGTAAAATTCCTGGAGTTGAGAGACGACGATCGCGTATTGCTTCGAGTCGCTGCTGTCGTCAGTGTAAAAAACTAACAATACGGGTTTATGGCGTTTGAAAGAATCTGCAATCTTGACTTTAGGAGGAACTAGGGAACCGTTGCCGGCGTAGAGAGCAAATATTGTACCGTCAAAGCGATCGTCTGTGAGAGTTGCCAAGGCAGGCGCAGTGCCGCTTAGCAGTACCAAGCTAAGTGCGATCGCCACTGTTACAAGACTGGCTGACAAGATTCGCCTCAGCCAGCGGATGCCAGAAGCAGCAGTAACAATTGAATTTTTGTTCTCAGGAAATATCATAGGTTGTGGGCAGTTGCTGTAACGAAAGCGAAATCAGATGCAAAAACTTTCCTAAGTTTATCAGCAAAATGTAGGCAAATGTTGTTGAGTAGGTTAAAGTAGTTTCGGCTCGACGATCGTAAATTGCTGATATTGGCGATCGACAAGGCGATTCTACAAGCCGAAGATCGCTATTTGCGATCGGCTTTTCAGGGGCGGACTGGAACTGTCCGCGCCACAGTAAAATTTATTTGTGGTGGGGTGGGCTTCTAGCTTCCCAGAAGGGTGCAAGATATTAAATTCAACTGATTACTAGAAACAGACAACTGGGAATTTACAACTAATGATAGCTTTGCTTGACGCACTCCTCGCCCAAACACCCGCTGCTGATGTATCCGGGCCCGCTCAAATCAATCTGGTGCAAGCGATTGTTTTAGGAATTGTACAAGGATTAACAGAATTTTTGCCCATCAGCAGCACCGCTCATTTGAAGGTAGTGCCGATCGCCCTGGGATGGGGCGATCCCGGAGTTGCTTACACTGCTGTTATTCAGTTGGGCAGCATTATTGCAGTGCTTTGGTATTTCTGGAAAGACTTGACAACTATAACTGTTGGTGCAGTAGAAGCCCTGGTGCAGCGCAATTACAAATCGCATGAGTTTCAAATGGCGGTGGCACTGGTTTTGGGAACAATACCTATAGTCTTTTTTGGGCTGCTAATCAAGGCATTGGTTCCAGATTTTGACAAGTCGCCACTCAGGAGTTTGGGCAGCATCGCCATTGCTTCGATCGTCATGTCGCTGCTGTTAGCAACATCAGAAAAAATTGGCAAGCGCAATCGCACTTATGAAAAGTTAACTGTCTTAGACGGAATTTTGATGGGATTAGCTCAAGCAATCGCATTGATTCCGGGGTGTTCGCGATCGGGTTCTACGCTAACAGCAGGATTGTTTATGGGATTAGAAAGAGCAGCAGCGGCCAGGTTTTCTTTCTTGTTAGGAATTCCGGCAATTACTCTGGCTGGATTAGTGGAATTAAAGGGTGATTTTGGACAAGGAATCAGCGATGCTGGACTTGCAGCTTTGATAGTGGGAACGATTTCAGCGTTTGTATTTTCCTATATTTCTATCGCTTGGCTGCTCAAGTTTCTGCAAACTCACAATACGTGGATTTTTGTGTGGTACAGGCTGGCATTTGGCGTGGCGATTTTAACTGCTCTCGCAGGTGGGGCATTGCGAAATCAGTAAGTTGTTCTAATTACAAAAATTGGCTCTCCGGCCTGTTCCACCAAACAAGAACAGGCTCTCCGGCCTGTTCCACAAAGAGTAAATTTTCTTGTGGGACGAACCGGAGAGCCCGTTCATAAAATGGTTATTAAGAGTTAACAAAATGTTAGATTTTCACTCAAAGCGAGCGCCGCCGCGAAGGATGTAAAATGCTCGAAAATAGCGAGCGCCCAAAAGCAGAATTAGCGCTCATTCTGCGTGTTCCGGCTGCTAACATTGGTGCAGCCATGTCCTTATTTATCGCTCCCGGAATTGTGGGAAAAATAGTATCAGATTTAAAACTGGTTAACCGTTCAGAATCCCAGTGCTAATTATATGGAAAAGTATCGCAAAAAAGCGATTATTTCCCGCACTGCTGGGTTGACAAAAGAGCGTACTCGCGCTTGCAGAAACAACAAACCTTGTCAGGAGTCCCGTCAAAATTATGAGTTTCATAAAGACATATTTTTGATACATCCTCTCACAGCCAAGCTAAATTCACAACCCAGAACTTATCCTGATTCTAAAGGCGCTCGACCTTAGCAAACTGCTATGCTCAAGAGATAAAACTAACACTGCCATCAATCTCAAAATGCTACTTGTTCCGACGGCTGAACCAATTCCGCTTGCGGCTGATGCAAACGGTGTTATCCGCATTAGCAAAACCCGCCTCACACTAGATACAGTCATTACAGCTTTTCTTGAAGGAGGCACAGCAGAAGCAATCCGCGAACAGTACCCGTCTCTTGAACTTTCCGATATTTATTTTGCGATCGGCTACTACTTGCGACACCAATCCGAAGTAGACCGAAACCATCCAGGATACAAGCCCCCGGATTCATCCGTCCAGAAATAAAAAAGCTGTATCCGAGAAACTTGCCGAACGTATTTATCTCGCGCAAGTCAATTCTTTAATCTAAAATCTAAAATCTAAAATCGCTTGACGCTTATCTGATGGAACGTCAACGTCTTGCCTCAGAAGTTCGGCAGGAAGCAGAAAGGCGTTTTAACCCAGTTGGAATACGCGATCGTCTATTAGCAAGACGCAACCAAAAAGGGTAGTTTTATATGCTGCGATTCTTGGCAGACGAGAACTTTAACAATCAGATTGTCCGAGGTATTCTGCGGCGGAATCCCGACGTTGATATTGTCCGCGTTCAAGATATGGGATCGATCGAAGCAGACGACCCAACTGTTTTAGAATGGGCAGCGCTGCAAGGGCGCGTGTTACTAACTCACGATGTAGCAACGATGACCGACTTCGCCTGCGATCGAATGCAAGCAGGTCTTGCAATGCCTGGGTTATTTGAAGTCAGTCGCCGTGTTTCCGCAGGTTTGGCGATCGAGGAAATTTTGCTAATAGCTGAGTGCAGTCTGGAAGGAGAATGGGAAGGGCAAGTGCGATTTTTACCTTGACGCTAACGACTTTAGCAAACTATGTCTATACCGAAAAAAGGAACCAGAAAAATAATTGTTGATGGGCAGCCTTTCATCTGGCTAATCCGAAGACAAGCTACTGATACACAATCATGCTACGCTGGCGGAAATCTTCATGTTGCTGTCCAACACGCCCAAAAACCGGGTTCTGTGTTAGTTATCATCACCGATCGACCTCATCCTCAAGGTTTCACTGCAACTAACGAAGTGAAACCAGTAACACCCTCTGATGCAGCACAATGGATACAACAAGCAGTGCAACTCGGATGGCAGCCTCAGCTACCCGGAATAACTTTTGAGGTGCGGATTGCAGGACTGTTTATGGAAAAAATATAATGCTGTATATTCAGCAACCACACAAGTCAATTCTGTTAAAGACAATTCACTCGCCTAGGCTGAATTTAGCGATCGCCAAATTCAGCAACCCAACAAGTTAAACTGTAAACATTCTCCGCTAGCCACATCCTAAACTATGACCGCACATCAGGAATCCATCATCGACCAGTTCACTCGTCAGGCAATTCCCTTCTCTAACTTGTACGCCCACACAAATCAAGAATCTCTGGATTTACTGATGAAGATGGCAAGCGTATCTGACAACGACACAGTTCTAGATGTTGCTTGCGGCCCGGGTATTGTTGCTTGTGCTTTTGCTGCGGTTTCCAGTCGCGTTACTGGCATTGATTTAACACCAGCAATGATCGCACAAGCCCAGATTTTGGCACAGCAAAAAAACTTGACTAATCTCTCATGGCAGCAAGGCGATATCGAGACGCTACCATTTGCCGATGATAGTTTTTCCATTGTTCTGAGTCGTTACGCTTTCCATCATTTTTTGCGACCAGATGTTGTGCTGTCGGAGATGGTTCGCGTGTGTCGTCCGGGCGGTCGAATTCTGATTGCTGATGTGGCGATGCCGCCGGACAAAGTGGATACTTACAACTATATTGAGAAAATCCGCGATCCATCTCATACTCGCGCCTTGACTCTGGAAGAGTTGCCCCAATTAGTCGCGGATGCCAATCTTCAAAATATCAAGTTGGCATTTTACAAGGTAGAATTAGAGCTTGAACAGCAGTTAGCTGCTTCTTTCCCAAATCCCGGCGATGACAATAAGCTGCGACAAATTTTTAGAGAGGATATTGGTGTTGACAATCTGGGGGTTGGCGCACATGAACGAGGAAATGAAATTCATTATGCTGTTCCGATCGCTGTGATTGTTGGCGAGAAAGCAAAGCTATAGTTAGCTGGAAATAGGTATTAGGTAATGCCGATCGCAATTCAAATGCTGCTGCTAATTCCTACAATGGATGAGGAGGCTTTCATCTGGCTAATCCGAAGACAAGCTACTAATACGCAAGCAGAATCCGGCTGCGGACATCTTCATGTTGCTGTCGAACACGCTGAACAACCAGGATCGGTGTTAGCGATGTCACCGATCGACCTCATCCTCAAGGTTGGAGTCAAACTAACTGTGAATTTATACCGATAAAACCTCCAGATGGATTGCCGCAAGAGGTAAAAGTATGGCAGATTATTTCCGCGCCAGAAGTGAAACCAGTAAGACCCTCTGATGTAGCACAATGGATACGGCAAGCGGTGCGACTCGGATGGCAGCCTCGGCTACCTGGAATCACTTTTAACGTGCAGATTGCAGGAGGACGTGCAGAAAAAATATATGAGAGCGGGGAGTGTCGATCGGCTATGCTGAAGACAGAAAATTAACACCACACTCAAACTCAAAATGCTAGTCGTTCCCAGCAGTTAATATTGATGCAGCACAAAAATATATATCCTACACCAACCACACGATTCGGCTTTCGCCGACGAAGCGCGATGTCTACCGAAACATTAGTTAACTGGCTCGAATCGAGCACCGAATTAGGCATATTATCCCGCGAGATTTTACAGGCGATCGCCGGTGAAATGGAGATGTCAACTTTTCCCCCTGGATTTCGAGTGGTAATCGAAGATACACCAGTCACTCATCTCTATATCCTAGAACGAGGACAGGCCGATCGCTACCGCCACAAACAACCGGGATTAATGTGGGCGAGTAGTTTGTTGCCGGGGGCGATCGGGGTCGCTTTGATGGCCAACCTGTCAACGGGCAATTTGAAAGTTCATCCGAACCCGATCCAGCATCGATCGAACGCAAGTATGATAAAACTTCACTCAAATTCTACTCATTTGTAGTCAACTGTGGTAAAATGCGGTGATTATGTATTTACCCTAAATAAGGTGATAGCAGGTCATGGACAAGCAAACAGACTTTCTTCATCAGCAGTTAGCATCATCTCGTTCCAAAATTATTAATTCCTACCTGACAACTATTGAAGATAGTTTTCGGGAAAACCGTTCCCAACTCAAACTCATAAATTATGGTACGGGATCGGGAAAAACTCACCAATTGTTTCAAGCCATATATAAAACGATTGAAGACCGTCAAACTATTCAGGTAATTGGTATATATGTGGCGCCATTAAGAGAGCACCTATTGGTGCCCGATTCTGTCGCAAGTCAATATCCAAATGTTCCAGTCTACAAAATAAATTCATTAAAAATGAAAACGACGGACGAGTATATTAAATTGTACAAAAAATGGATACCTTCGATCTTAAACGATAAAAGTTTTTGGAAGATTAGCGACAAAGAATATGCTCGGGAAAAAGTCGAGGCAGCTCGAGAAAATCTCAAAACAGCAAGAGGTGTAATTAACCGCCTTGAATATGTAAAGAAAACCGACTTTGGCGACAATAAAGTTAACGAAGACCAGATCGCAAAAGCCGAAGAAGAATTGGACAAACTTATTGAAAAATTTTTAGAATTTCTTGTCAAATGTAAGCCCAATGAAAATAGCTGGTTGAACGAATGTTTCAAGCTAATGGAAATATTCTTTCCTCTTCATCTCCTGCGCGAAAAATCGGGCATATTGATGCTCACGTATAAGAAATTTGAAACAGCTATTTCGTACTTTAGACATAATGGTGAAACATGGATCAAGAAAAGCAGCGATCTCGATGAATACGTTATTCAGGACACAAACAACTCCAGAAAGTTCATTTTTGCCTTTGATGAGCAGGAAGATGGCTATCAAATTATGTTAGAGGAAAAGATTGACATCATCTCTCCTAAAGCACTAGCTATCAATAATGCACTCTCATCTATAAATAGAGAATTTTCTCTTCTATTTTCTAAACAAAGCAAGGACAACAGAGATTTTCTAAATTTTATCGAGAATAACAAGGGTGCTTTTAATGAATTTCAAGAACATTTTGAAAAGGGTAAATCTATTGAAAATCATCTGCAAGAATTTGCCGCTACATATCAAAGATTGACCGCCGAGGAAGGGAACTCTATCAATTTTTTGCAACAACTTGTAAAAATAAAAAAAATACTCGAAAAATCCCTCAATGAAATCTTCGAGATTCTAAACGACTGCGATCGAGAGAATCTTATCCAATTGGATTTTGAGATGTTATCCAGAGTTTTTTCAAGATTCGAGAATAACAGAAGTTTGCTGATTCCTCAAGAACTTTACAACAAGATTGGCAACGATATGATGAATATTTTTTCATATAATAATATATACATTTATAATATTGAACCTCTCAAACAACTATTTTTAACCAGAGCGGCCAGCGGTCATGTCCACATAACTGAAGAAAAAGTTTCAGACGATACCTCTGTGGCCGAATTAATTTATGCCATTCTAGCAGTTCGATTGCAAATTAAAACCATCAAAGAACTTCTGGCCAATGTCCTAGATGCTGAGGATTCGCAATCCCGTTCTTTAGATATTTGGTCGAAACAGATAGCTAAATTTCAAAAGGCAAGTGAAGAGAGTACCCCACAAAATCAACCGCTAAAATACTTAAACCGTGCCTATGTCTATGAAAGCTATAAATCGATCGTAAATATCAAAGAAATTTCGCGCTATCAAAGTTATAAAAATAACCTAATCGAACCCGCACTTAGAGAAGTTTCTATTGGCAGTACAGCCATATTTACTTCGCCTGAATTCAAGATCAAGTCAATGCTAAATAATCGCAGTAATGTGATTTTTATGATTTCCGCAACGGGGGGTATTTTTGGAGATTTAAGCACAAGCTACGACCAGAGTTATTTAGAAGATACTTTGCGCGATCGGTCTGGGAAAAGTTCATTCAATACAATGATAGAAGAAGAAATATTGCTTTGTGAAGAAATCAGAGCTCATCGTCAGGCGCAGCGACAGATTACAGTAAAATTTTTCAACAAAGATGTATCATCCTTTCCCAACCAACAAACTCAACAAATTGTAGAAAACTTTGAAAAAAAAGTATTAAAAGGTTTTATCGATTCTTTAAAGAATGATGGTACTTGGTTTAGTATTTACAAAACACAAGAATTGCAAAATTTTATTCGATTATTGTTTTATCTTTTTGAAGATGACTCGATTCAAGAAACAATTGCTTTTACTCAAACCCTAAGCTGGATTAAACAGTTGATACATTATTGTGAAATAGTTAAGAATGGTAACTTTATATTCAAGCGATCGCCTGAACACCCAAACATATATAGCGTGCAAGTGGATCATCCAAAATATCACAATAATATTCAGATTAAACTCATGTTATATGATGCCTCATTCAACAGTCTTTACGAAGATAAAACAGCTCAGAAAACATACATAAACGAGCTTGTTGAAGTAGAAGGGCAGAAAATTTTCTTTATATCAGCTTATCAGTCAGCTTCAAAAGGATTAAACCCCATTATCAAAAAAACAAGCGGTGAGGAAAAAGATTTTGACTCTTTAGCTTTGCTAATGGACAGTTACTATACCGTAATGAAACCACCACTCAAAAAATCAACTGATTCTGAAAAGTCTACTACACTTTACCATTTTGCGTTAATGAAAAGTATTGTAAAGTTGGGAAACTCTACTTTTGAGATTAAAGATTTTAACAAATACCTGAGCCAACCTGAAGCGGCGGAATTTAGAGAGCGGCAACATCAAATTTTATTAGGAAAAGGAGTTTTACAAGCGATAGGTAGATCGGAGCGACGGGATTTTCCGAATCAGGTTGTAAAAATCTTCATCAATGAAGAAACCAGACAAAATTTACTAAATTTTTACGGATACTTAGAACGCTCGGAACCTAATGAAATTCGCAAATTATCTGCAAACAACCACCAAGTTTATCTAAGCCTGCGAGAAGAAGAAAAGAAGCGCTCGATTACTAATTATGAAGATCATGTCTGTGATGAGATTGAGGCAGATCGAGCTTTTCAAAAATTCAGACAAACAATGTTAGAAGAAATCGATAAGTTTCACGATCGCAAAAATACATTTGATATTACAAAAGCATGGGATGCTATCCGCGATCCAGTTGTTTTCCAAAACCCAGATAAGTATCTAAAAAAGTTACAAGATTTAAAGCTATTTCCTGCTGATTTTATTGAATCACTCTTCTATCAAAACCTAGAACAAGCTGAGTTTATACCTTATTTAGCGTCAGAAGAGGAAGATGGCAAAAAGTTCCAGGTGATCAGCGATAGCATCAATGGGGAAAAAATCTATCCTTATCAAAAGCGGTTATATCCTGAATATCTCAAAATAAATGCTCGGGGTTATGACTTTGAAGGTAATGAACTTGGATTGCTAGATCCTTCTACCGATCGAATTTACAGACTATACAATGACTTGATTCCACAACCAGAAATTTTTAATACTTATATTCCGCGTCCGCGTTTCTTTTATGATGTTTTGTATCCATCACTAACAGAAAATTTTGTGGAGCGTTGGATTAAATATGTAATTTTCAAAGGACAAGACTGGAAAGCTATCAAAACCCTATATTGTTTTGAGCCATTGCTAGATTTCAAAAAATATTGTAAGCTGTATGAGCGGTTCGATCTGTACTATATCAAAGACAACAGACTATTTTGTATAGATGTTAAAGCATGGAGTAGAGCTTCAGGAAATCGCCTTTCCAATCAAACGCTGGAAAAAACCCAAAACAAGCTGAATGCAATTGTTTCAGATTATCCAGAATTTAAAGGTGTGAAAGGATTGCTTCTAAATTTGCACGCAAACCAAGAAAAAAATCACCAATACTCACCAACGCTATTTTCGGGAAATTTGATTTACTGTGACGCTCGTAATTGTCCGGTTGCATCCAATATTCTCCAAGAGTTTTTATTCACAACTGAGAAATAAAATGAAAAATAAAATCAAAGCATTATCAGATCCATCGAGAACAAACCAGCTAAAAATATTAGAGACTCCTGAAAAAGTTGCTGAAAAACTTTTCCAATACCTTTTTCAAAAGGGCAAGGGTATCGAGCATTTTCCTCTGCAATATTCAGGGGCAGCTCAAGGAACAGAAGATGAGGATTCCAAGGCTGATTTTTATAAGAAGCGGCATATATTCATCAAACAACAGATCCAAGAACGGCTTTCTGTAGATGGAAAAAAGCCAAATTTTTCAGATATTCAATACTTCATGTCAGATGTTGATGGGAAAAAATATGTATTCTTTATATCCTCCAATAATAATCATTCTGGATGGAAACAGTTATTTAGCGATCGGCTTAGCAATCGAGAAAGGATTTTAAATTTAGCGTTTAAGTTTTATATTCTTGCTCAAAACTTATCTGTTGACACAATGAATGGTTTTGAAGAACTACTATTCATCCATTCCAAAGAGCTAACTGAATCGAAAAAGGCTCTGTTGGTGTGGGGACAGAATTTATTAATCAAATATAATCAACACGATGTACTCACATTAACCTTATCTAGAAAAAGCCGACGATTTTTACCAAAAGATCGGTACAGCACCGTAGATGGTGACGATGTGGGAGAGTTGTTAGTTTATGAAGAGAAAAACTACTACTTCGATCGCGATCGCGATGCTCGTCGCAAAAATAAGATTGATTTTATGCGATTCGATAAAGATGACGCAGATTTTGACAAATTCAAAAAGACTCAGCTTTATCATTACCAAAATCTCATGACTAAACTTGAGGGTTTTTTAAAGGAGTGCGCTATCGCATTTGAACCTCTTCCTTTTCAGGCTGACCACTACTTAAAGAATCCTTTTCTTAATGATAAAGTTCTAGAATCTATAGAATCATTAGAAATTATTAACAATACTGGAATCGATCTAACTGAATCCGACCGACAAGTATTGAAAAATTGCCTGAAACATCAGGGAGTTTCCGAACTCAGTTTTTATAATTCTGGAAAAACCATTAGTAACTACGAACGATTAGAACTTGAGGGTGAGGACGCTCCTTGTTGGAAAATTACTGAAGTTGTTCCTTGGTCAACTATTGAACTTGACAAGGAAAAAAACTATTTAGTGTTTAATAAACGTTTGGAGGAAGAAGCGGGTTCAATGGCTTACCAGAGAGGTGACGGTTTCTGGAATCCATCAACAAAAATAGATAACAAGTCAAAAGTTGATTTCTATTCTCAGTTAAAGAAAAAACTTAACTATTTGGATACAGGAGAGTTTTTCAGTATTCAGGGTCTAAATATACCTGAATTTAAGGCCATTGGATATGTAAAAAAATCTGCTTTGTCCCTTTTCAATTATCAGCAAAAAATCGATATAAATATCCTCCACCAAGATACGCAGGATTTTACTAATGGGGAATTATTGGACGTAGATGATGCTATTTCCTGTTATCTAAGACAGCAAGAAGACAGAAAAGAATGGGAAAATTTTTGCGATAAATACAAGATAAAAATCTCACCGGAATTTCAGAAAGTTTGGCTCGAACTAGGAATTAAGAATTGGATGAAGCAAAGTTTTGTAAATCCCAATTTTGGCTTTCGCATTACTCCTCAATCATTTTCTGATAAACAATTCTTTACTATATATGTACGAAGCCCTAGAAACAAGGAAGCTAAAGCAGTTGCGATCGAATTTATTTATAAAGACGGTTGCATATACATAAAAAATGTAATGCGCGATATGAAGGAGATCAAAAATAGATTTAATTTTTTAAAAAATAGAAAAAACTCGGAAAATTTACTCGACAATCAACAATATTTTGTAGATGAAACAGAGCAATTATATATTAGTTGTTATACTAGCGATGTATATACACCAATTTTAATTGGAAGAAATGGTGTTATTGAAGATTTAGAAAAGGGAAAGCTGGAAATCAACCGAAAAAATCAAGGCAAAGATAGTAGTAGATTATTACCACTAATTTCCTATTATAACGGGGAAATTAAACCCATTAACAGCATCCAAAATATGATTTGTTTGGATTTACAAAATGAAACATTCATTCAGTATTATGTTCCCCCTGGAAAAGCTATAGATTCGGTTATAAAAAAAGGGTTTAGAGTCTACCATGCGATCGGGTGTAAATATTCTAAAGAGGCAATTCCAACATCTGAACTTATCGAACATCCCATCACAGCTTTACATTTTAGTACGCTCACTCAAAATGTTTTAAAGATTAGCGATAACAGTCAATCATCTTTGTTGCAAAAAGTAGCAAAAGAATTGGTTGAAAATTGAGAAACCTAGCTGAGGAATGGCTGTCGAGTTTTTGAATATAATAGATTCTACACCAACTACCACGATTCGGCTTTCGCCGACGAAGCGCGATGTCTACCGAAACATTAGTTAACTGGCTCGAATCGAGCACCGAATTAGGCATATTATCCCGCGAGATTTTACAGGCGATCGCCGGTGAAATGGAGATGTCAACTTTTCCCCCTGGATTTCGAGTGGTAATCGAAGATACACCAGTCACTAATCTCTATATCCTAGAACGAGGACAAGCCGATCGCTACCGCCACAAACAACCGGGATTAATGTGGGCGAGTAGTTTGTTGCCGGGGGCGATCGTCAATTTATCGGCACTCCAGCGATCGCAACCTGCCGATAGTCGAATTATAACTCGGACAGAGTGTCAATTTGGGGTAATTAGTGCCGAGCGCTGGCGCAATTTGCTAGAAAGATATCCACGCATTACCGAAGCCTACGCTCAACGCTTGGCAGCGAAATTAGAACAGTTAGAAGCAGAAATTGCCTACGAACGCGAGCGTCAAAATGCCCTCCGCAGCTATCTAGTACCCCGGGCAAAACGGGGAGTCATTGGGAACAGCCGTTATGCGGTAAAATTGCGCCAACAAGTTCGGGCTGCATCTAGCGACGGGCGATCCGTTTTAATCTCTGGCGAACCAGGCTTAGAAAAAGATAATTTAGCAGCTTTAATTCATTTTGGGTCCGATCGCCGCAACGAGCCAATTATTCAGATCAAAAGTGCCTTGCTTCAGGCTAATGGAGCAGAATTATTCGGGCGTTTGGGCGGCAAGCCGGGGCTGTTGGAATGGTTGGGAGAAGGTACGTTAATTTTAAATGACGTGCAAGAATTACCCGCTCAATTATGCCCCCAAATTCAGCAATTATTAACCGAGGGAACCTATACGCCAGTTGTCAAGGAAGGACAAATACCGCCGCCACCGCGTTCTAGCAACGCGCGGATAATTTTAATCTCAGAAATGGTCTTGCCCCAGCTAGATAAGCTGGCGCAACACAAGATTAAAGTACCGTCATTGCGGGTACGAAAAGCAGATTTAGAGGCACAAGTTAACTATTATCTCAACATCTTTTCCCGCAAAAAGAAATTAGTCAGACCCCAAGTCACACCGGAAGCAATTCGCCGCTTGCAAGCCTACGATTTTCCCGGGAATTTACAGGAATTGCAGGGAATGGTCGATCGCGCTTTAGTTCAAGCCCAGGGAAATCAGGTATTGACAGAAGAAGTATTCTGGGCGCAGGCGGCGAAGCAACAAAAATTTCGGCTTAATTTATTGAAGATATATCCCAAATTTCGGCAATTTTTACGCAGCGATTGGTATCCCGATCGCGTAAATTATTGGTTTACCACTTGGGTATTTGCCGTAGTTGTAATTACCCTATTTGTCGCTCCCCAAGATCGACAGCATAATTTTGCCCTAAATATCTTTTGGGCGTGGTGGTGGCCGTTAATTTTATTATTATTCCCCATCATCGGGCGATTGTGGTGTGCTTTTTGCCCTTTTATGATTTATGGGGAAATCGTCCAAAAACTATCGCTGAAAATTTTCCCGCGCACTCTCAATAAATGGCCCCGCCAACAAGCAGAAAAATGGGGCGGCTGGTTTCTCTTCGGACTATTTACTCTGATATTTCTGTGGGAAGAATTGTGGAATTTAGAAAATACAGCCTATTTATCCAGTTGTTTGTTATTGCTAATTACGGCTGGCGCGGTAATTTTTTCCCTCATCTTCGAGCGGCGATTTTGGTGCCGTTATTTATGCCCGATCGGGGGAATGAATGGATTATTTGCTAAACTATCAATTATCGAACTTCGCGCCCAACAAGGAACCTGCGGGGCGGAATGCAGCACCTACCAATGTTACAAAGGCGGCCCCGGCTTGGGGGAAGGATTAACTACTAATGGCTGTCCGATTTATTCCCATCCCGCCCAATTAACCGATAATAAAGATTGCGTGTTGTGCATGACTTGCTTGAAAGCTTGTCCGCATCGATCGGTAGAATTAAATTTGCGCCCTCCCGGCATCGAATTGTGGACTACCCACGTTCCCCACAGTTATGAAATCGCGCTGTTATTTCTATTGTTGGGCGGTATCTACCTGCATCGCTTGCCGGAGATAAATAGTTTGTTGGGGCTGGGCATCAATTTAGAGGAATTTTTACCTCATTTAGGACTGTCGATCGCAGTGTTAATTATCCCGCCGATAATTCCCCTAATTGCCTACGCAATCATACAGGCAATTTATAGATTGGGACAAGCAGAAACCATGCCATTTACAACCTACAAACCCCTCTCATTTGTCTCTCTCGCCTACGGTTATTTACCCTTAGTCTGGGGCGGTAGTTTGGCTCACTATTGGCGATTGGGTTTGCAGGAAGGCGGGCGAGTGATTCCCGTAACTTTTGCCACTTTCGGACAAATTAGAGATGATTTGCCGAGTTTTATCGGCGATCCAGCGGTGATTAGCTTCTTGCAAGGTTTAACTTTGATTGTATCGTTGTTAGTCACAATATTTGTGACTCAAAAAATTGCCAAGCGGTCGATTAAATCTTTGATTCCGCAACATTTAGCGAGTTTGTGTCTGATGGTGAGTTTGTGGTATGCGATCGTAGGAACCTGAGAATGAGTATGCGCTCTATTACTTTGAGTTTTAATTTTTTACTCCTCTGACCAATTTAAGAGCAGGCTTCTTGCTGACAGGTACAGCAAAACACCATTACAAAGGTGCCATAGAAAATGAGTCCCAGTTGAAAAGAAAGGGCAAATTGCGCGATCGAGAGTACGGAATGCAAGGGCTAATAGGAAGACACCTGTTGCGGCTAATAGAATGAATGGTTCGCGCTTTTGCTGTCGATAGTGATACACTCCTAGTCCGAGCAAAACCAAAAATGCAGGAGCATACGAAAGAGAACCATTGAGAAGATTTGTAAATTGCTTGCTAAAATCGCTAACCAAAAAGAATGCTGCAAGTAATACTCCTGCATATCCTGAATTCATCCTAACTACCCGACGACTGTAAAGCCAGATAAAACAAAGCTGAAAGAGCAGAATAGGAATCACATCTAGTAAATTTGCCCATCGCGTTGCAAATGTATGAAACAGGAAACTTCCGATACCAATACTGGTGGCTAAAGCAATCAGTATCCAAATACCAGGGGATATTTTGCGGTGTCGCTGAGCTAATTGCCAAATAGCCCATGCTGCAATAATGAAAGACACATTGGAAATAGCATTCAGTGGCTCGCTCCATAAACCAGGAATGAGCCGCTCACAGTAAAGGTCGATATAATCATTCATAGCTCTACTATTGATTTTTTCAAGCTAACTTATAATTGTGTCTCAGATGCGGTATAGCCTTTCTCAAGCGTGGTGAGGTATGATTGACAGATTATATAACCGCTGAAACTAAGAGGGCTAAAGCCCAACTACGTACCTCATATGAGAGCTCGAACCGCTGTACAATACATAATTTAACCTACTAAAATACCCGAAGTCGCTGATGTATGTCAACCCCATTATTGCTCTCATTCAGCATTTTAAACTCAACTAAACCTGTATAACTGAGACAGTATGAAAATTTATTTACACATCTAAACTTCACAAAAGCTCTGTCAAAAACACTTAATTAAAGCTAAAAACAAATCAATAAATTATGAGCGAATCGTCAATTAAACCAGCCCTAATCACCAAAGTTATCCCCGACAGCATCTGCGCGGAAATGGGATTTGAACCGGGAGATGCGATCGTCGCAGTCAACGGCCAAAAACCCCGCGATTTAATTGACTATCAATTCCTGTGCGCCGATGAATTTCTAGAATTAGAAGTTTTAGATGCCAAAGGCAAAAGTCACAAGTTGGAAATAGAAAAAGATTATGACGAAGACTTGGGAGTGGAATTTGAAACTGCTCTCTTCGATGGACTAATTCAGTGCAACAACCGCTGCCCTTTTTGCTTTATCGACCAGCAGCCTCCGGGAAAGCGCGAAACTTTGTATCTCAAAGATGATGACTACCGCCTCAGCTTTCTTTACGGTAGCTATCTCACTCTCACAAATCTGACTCAAAAAGAGTGGGACAGAATCGACCAAATGCGGCTTTCTCCTCTCTATGTTTCGGTGCACGCTACTGAACCGGAAGTGCGAATTAGGCTGTTAAAAAATCTCCGCGCTGGCAAGATTTTAGAACAAATCAAATGGTTTCAAGAACGCCGCTTGCAAATTCACGCTCAAGTAGTTGTTTGTCCGGGAATTAATGACGGCGAACATTTAGAACGCACTTTGTTAGATTTGGCAAAGTTTCATACCGGAAATGTTCCCACTGTAGCATCGGTGGCTGTAGTGCCGGTGGGTTTAACTCGCTTTCGCCCTGCCGAAGATGAATTAATTGCAGTAACTGCGGCAAAAGCGCGAGAAGTAATCGAGCAAGTGCAGAAAATTCAAGTGCTTTTAAGTACAGGAAAAGGTGGAAAAAAAGCGAAAAATAAAAATTCCAAATCGCGCTGTATTTGGCTGGCTGACGAGTGGTTTTTAATAGCTGGTTTAGATTTGCCGTCGGCTGCTGATTACGAAGATTATCCCCAAATTGGTAACGGTGTGGGTTCTATCCGCCAGTTTATCCAGCAGTTTGAAACGGCTTTTGAGAAGCTGCAACCGATGCCAGTTAATCCGCCGCGAAAGTTGGTTTGGGTGGTGGGGAATGCTGTAGAAAAAGCTTTTGAGCCGATCGCACAACAACTAAACCAAATTCCCGGCTTGTCCGTCAACATGGCAGCACTGTGCAGCCGCTACTGGGGACAAACTATCACTGTCACGGGTTTGCTCACCGGGCAAGATTTGCTGGAAGCTTTGCAGGGGCGAGACTTGGGAGATGGCATCCTGCTGCCGTCGGTGATGCTAAAACAGGGGGAACCTCGTTTTCTAGACGACATGACCCTCGAACAGCTCGCCAGCTCGCTGAAAACCCGGATTTTGCCGGTTAGCGGAGTAGAGGAACTAATCTCGGCGGCGATCGGTCGGGCAACTCCTGAAGTTGAATTGTAATTTTTGAATCGAACATTCAAAAGTTAAGATGAGTAGGGTAATTGTGACTTGTAACCGTCGAGTTCAGGCTACAGACTAGAAAATTGAGACCTCAATCTTGCTCTAAAATTGTCTCTAGGATTGCAGAGTAATTAAAAAATTATGCGTGTTTTTCGTCAAATCATCGTAGTCGGAGTGGGCGCTGCAATTACTTTGGGCAACGCCGCACAGAGTGCTTCAGCACAGTCTCCGACTCAATCTCAGGACAGTTTGGCCCTTAGCAATCAGCTCGAATTAGGGCAGAATGTTCGATCGACCTCGAACAAAGCTGCAGAATCAGCCTCAGAGGCCCAACAGCCGATCGCCCTTAACCCCCCAACCGGAACCGAGCAAGCATCAAAGCCTCAACAGGCTGCTCCGGCTTCCCCATCAACTCTGTCTCAGGGCGGTGCAACGCCTCTTAGAGGGTTGGAACCGACACAGACTCAGCAGCCTTCCCCGAACCCTCTCAACAATGTTCCCGTGCCGAGTGCCCCGGTACAAATTCTCCGGGGCACTCCCAACGAAAGTTTCCCCCCTGTCCCTCCGAGGGGCATTTTAGAAACCAAGCCTCCGGCTTCCCTAGAACCGAACCCGAATCCGCTGCAGTTTCCGACAAACCCGGAGGATGTCAGGATCGAGCAAACCGAGCCAATTACCTTGCAGCAGGCGATCGACCTGGCGCGCCGCAACAGCCAAGTTTTGCAAATCGCCGGACAGCAAGTGGAACAAAGCAGAGCCGCTTTGCGCGAACAGCAAGCTGCTCTGTATCCCGACCTGAATTTTCAAATGGACGCCAGTCGGTCTGTGAGTGCCGGCGGAGAACTCGGAATCCGGGCGGCGCAGCGCCGCCTCAACGCTCTGGCTAACCGAACCGGGCAGCCCGCCGAGCAGGCCGGCACAAATTTCGGCAGTAACAGTCTCAACAGCACTTTGCAGTTGAGCTATGACGTGGATTTGTTCGGCAGGCGGCGGGCTAACATCCGCGCTGCTGAGGAACAGTTGCGCCTTCGGGAACTGGATGTGGAACGCCAAGCCGAGCAACTCCGCTTCGACACTGCTGAGGCTTACTACACCTTGCAAAACGCGGACGGACAAGTTGCCATCCGCCAAGCTTCGGTCAGAAATGCCGAGCAAAGTTTGCGGGATGCCGAAGCCCTGGAACGGGCAGGGGTGGGAACCCGGTTTGCTGTGTTGCAGGCTCAGGCAAATTTGGCTAACGAACAGCAACAACTGTCAGTGGCCCGCCGCGATCAGCGAGTTGCCCAGCGGCGTCTGGCCGAGATTTTGAATATCAGCCAGTCGGCGAACTTGACAGCGGCCGATCCGGTAGAGCAAGCGGGCTCTTGGAGGCTGTCTTTGGAAGAGAGTATCGTGCAGGCTTTTAAGAATCGCCCCGAGTTGGAACAGCAGTTGGTGCAGAGGGATATCAGCAAGCAGCAGAGGCGATCGATTCAGGCGGGGCGTTTGCCTCAACTGAGTGTTGGAGGTAGTTACAACGTGCTGGGACAAGACCCTGATAACCCCGATCCGTATACTTCTCGCGGCTGGGCCGACGGTTATTCGATCCGGGCGAGTCTGACTTGGAGTATTTTCGACGGGGGCGCGGCGAACGCCCGGGTGAAACAGCGGGATGCCGATATTGCGATCGCCGAAAGTCGATTCGACCAACTCCGCAACCAAGTGCGCCGGGAAGTGGAACAAGCTTATTTTGGCTTAGAGTCGAATTTTGAGAATATCGAAACTTCTGAGGCGGGGGTTTTGCAGTCGAGGGAAGCTTTGCGTTTGGCGAGACTGCGGTTTCAAGCTGGTGTGGGTACTCAGACGGATGTGATACAGGCGGAAACTGATTTGACTAGGGCTGAGAGAAACCGATTGTCGGCAATTATCAACTACAACCTGGGGCTTTCGTCTCTCCAGCGGGCTGTGAGCAATCTTCCGACTAATAACCTTTCGGATGCTCCTTGAGATTGGGTTGGGGCGATTCCCTCCGGGATAGCTAGGCTCGCGCGCACCTTCAATCACAAAGGCAATTAGACATCGGGTATTAAACGTCCGACACATTAGTTAATATTTTGTAATAGAGTCCCATGTCAACTGCGTTAAGGAATCGGCAATGGCCAATATCAAGTTTGTGAAGGAAAATCAGGAAGTCATCGCAGCAGACGGAGCCAATTTGAGGCTCAAAGCTCTAGAAAACCGCATCGATTTGTACACATTTTCGGGAAAGATGATGAATTGCGGGGGCTACGGTCAATGCGGCACCTGCATTGTGGAAATTGTCGAGGGCAGTGAAAATCTGTCGCCCCGCACTGACTTTGAGAACCGCAAGCTCAAGAAAAAGCCCGAAAACTATCGGTTGGCTTGTCAAGCTTTGGTCAACGGCCCGGTGAGCGTGAAGACTAAACCGTGACTTTCAGAAGGCAGAAGGCTAGAGATGCTAGAGATGCAGAAGGAAAGAAAAAAGCAGAATGCAATAATTTTGTTTTTTTTTCCTATTTCACTGTATAATCACGCATTTTGCCGACCTAGGAAAAGAAACTTGGTTTCTAGGACAAATAAGAGATCGGGCAGGTAGGAATCCACGCATAAAGCGGGTTTCGACGCTTGTCCGCAAGCTCTTGTTCTGTCTTCGAGTTTGCCTTTTGCCTTTGAGTGATATCCTAGTTGTGTGTTTTTCTATTTTCCGATAGAGGCGAGCGTCTTCATGGAAGTTAACGATTTAGGGTTTGTGGCAACCATTCTGTTTGTCTTGGTTCCCAGTGTTTTTCTAATCATTCTGTACATTCAAACAGCTAGCCGTCAAGGTAGAAAAGATTAGCAACTGCTGCTATTTCTGTCAGGCCCAAGCTGCTTGCAAAAAAAAGCGCCAACAGCTTTTTGCTGAGGCGCTTTTTTTGTTAACTGTTGAGTGTTAGCTGCTAACTCTTATATTATGTCCGGTCGATTACCCCTAATACGGTAGGGGCTCCCCTCACCAACAATACTTGCCAACAATTGACAATCTCAAAAACCGTTCGGCTGACGCTCACGGCGAAGCCCGCCCTTTTAATCGCGGTCACTCGATCGGACATGATATTAACGATGGCATTCTAGCCGACTGTGCGGGCGAGCAAGACGGGACAGTTGGCGTAAACTCGCACGTAGTCGGATAGCGAATTTCCCAGGAGTCGATCGAGATCCACAAAGTTTTTGGCAACGTTGGGCCGCCGATCCGGGGAACCGATTACCAACAAGTCGGCATTCAAGTCGTCTGCAATCCGACAAATTTCTTCCCCTGGCTTGCCTGTGGCACTGACGCAGCGGTAGCTAATTCCCATTTGTTTCGCGAGTGCTACTGCAGGGGCTAATACGGGGTCTTTTTCAGCATTTGCTGTTAAATCTTCGGTGGCTTTTCCAGTCAAATCTTTGGTGACGTGTACTAGAATTATCTGTCCCCCGCTGACTTCTTTGACAAAAGATAGGGCTAGTTCTAAGGATTGTTTGGCGGATTCGGATTGATCGACTGCCACCATGACGCGCTTGATTCTTTTGACGTAGATGTCGTCTTTTACTAACAGCATCGGTCGGGATGTTAGCTGGAACACGTACTGGCTGACTGAGTTTTCCAAAATCGATTGCAGCCGTCCGAGTCCCCGCGAACCCATAATTACTAAGTCGGATTGTTCTTCTTCTGCAACTTGGCAAACTGTGGTTTTCGGGTCTCCCTGTTTGAGCCGGGGGTTGACTTTGCTGGGATCTATTTTCAAAGACTGGACTGCTTGTGCTAAAATCTTGCCTCCTTCTTCCAACTTCTCGGCCATGCCATCGGAGGTTACTTGGGGCGGCACGACGTGCAAGACGGTGACAGAGGTTTGTTGCAAGGAAGGGATGTCCATTAACATATTAAACATCTCTTCGCACAAGCCGCGACCGGCTACGGCTACTAAAATTTTTTCTATCATGGTTTTGGCGGTAAAAACAGTTGAGTTTTCTTGTGCGACGCTCTAACTAGGGCGTTTGTACTTTAGTTCGTTAATGTCAAGCATAAGCCTGAAGTTTGCTTTATGATTTGTAGAAATGTAGCGTTTTGGAACAATTTGTAACGTGTTAGAGAACGATCGAACTCAACCAGAACTCGCACCGGCCGGTGCCATTCAAAATCGGCGCGGGATGGACTCTGAGGGCTGGTTTGAATATTTGGTGCGAGTGTACCCTCACCATACTGACTACAGCGGTGTGGTGTGGCACGGGACTTATCTGGCTTGGATGGAGGAAGCGAGGGTGGAAAGTTTGCGCTCTCTCGGCATCGAGTATGCAGACTGGGTGGCGCAGGGTTTGGAATTGCCCGTGGTGGAACTTTCGCTGCGCTACCACCGGGCCATACAAATGGGTCAATCTGTGGCAGTCAGAACGCGGATGGCTGCTAGCGAGGGCGTGCGGCTGCTTTGGGATTACGAAATTCGATCGGCTGATACTCAGGAGTTATATGTGACAGCACAGGTAACTTTGGTTGGTGTCGATCGCGACAAGAACAAGATTATCCGGCAATTGCCGCCGGCGCTAAAGGAGGCTTTGACAAGGCTTTCTGTTAAACCTTCAACCTAAGCTGCTGTTAACTATAAAAAATAGTTTTTGCTGCCCTAGTAAGTAGAGTGCGTGACTTTTGAGTTATTCCCTTCGCCACTAAAATATTCTTGGGTCACGCACCCTACACAACTGCCTTCTGCCTTCGCGAGAACTTTTAATAATGTCAAAACAACTGAGATGGCCCGAGCAAAGTATTGAAGTTCAGCGCAATATTTTGGAAAAAACCGAGTTAAACTTTCCCTTAACAACTGAAGATAAAACTATTGTTTCGGAAAAGCCAGACAGTTTAAAGAACGGTGAATTAGCTGACAGTCAAGGTAAATTTTGGGCGATCGCATCGCTGTCGGCGGCGCTGCTAGCGGTGTCGCTGGCCGCGATTTTTATTAGGTTGAGCGAACGGGAAATCAGCCCGAATGCTACTGTTTTTAACCGTTTGTGGATAGCAACTGCGGTATTTGGAGTGTGGAACGGTGCGGGTGCGGCGCGCCGCCGAATGTCTGGGACACAAGTTGAAGGGCGATCGAGCTACACTCTGCAAGATGTGATGCTGTTAACAGCGGTAGGCGTGGTTTCTTCTGCTTCTGTGGGTTTCTGGGCCTGGTCGCTGAGTCAGACTAATGTCGCTAATTCTACTGTACTGCGAAACCTAACTCCTTTATTTACTACTTTGGGGGGATGGCTGCTGTTGGGGCGGCGCTTTGACAACAGGTTTTTGGTGGGATTGGCGTTGGCTTTGTCTGGCGCAATTGCGATCGGCACGGACGATTTACAAACGGCGGGAGATACTCTTGTCGGCGACATTGCTGCTCTTTTATCGGCAATGTTTTATGCAGGAAATCTGCTAATTTCCGAACATTTGCGAACCAAGTTTCCGGCAACAACTATATTGATATGGCGATGTTTCATTGGCAGTATATTGGTTTTGCCGCTGGTTCTGCTGGCGGGCGATCGAATTTTCCCTTATTCTTGGCAGGGATGGCTGACTGTAATTGCTTTGGCGGTGATTTGCCAAGCTTTCGGTCAGGGACTGCTGATCCACAGTCTAGGTCGTTTGTCCTCGGAATTTGTAGCTTTTTTCCTGCTGCTAGAACCTGTAATTACCGCTATTATGGCTTGGGTGCTGTTTTCGGAAAATTTAACCTTGTTTAATTGCTTTGCTTTTTCTGTGGTTTTGGCTGGAATATATTTGGGAAAATCCAGCGGTTCTGTCGTTCAAAAATGACATACAAAGAAAAAAATACTTACATGATTTCAAGATCGATTAGCCTGAATCGGTGCCATTATGACTTTAGTTTGCTGCCTCACTATTTGGAGGTACTCTTTGCTCAATTGAGGATTGCTGTGGTGTTCGGCGGCGACTGCGATCGCCCCGGATCAGTGATTTACAAAACTCACAATCCCCGGGCTTGGAAGAGTTACGAAGCAGTCGCCCGCGAGATTGCTAAAGCCTTAACAGAAATTGGCTTTCAGCAAGTTTTTGTCATGCCTGACGACATGAAGTTGCCGGAACAACTAAAACAAAAAAATATCCATTTAGTGTGGCTGAATACTGGCGGAGTCCAGGGCTACAATCCTGTTTGTCACACTCCCGCTTTGTTGGAAATGTTGGGAATGCCTTATGTGGGTCACAATCCTTTAAACAGTTCAACTTTAGATAACAAACACGCTTTTAAACGCGAACTGCAATCAGTCGGAATTAAAACGGCTCCCTTTATGACTTGGCACCCGTCTCAAGGGATTTTTCAGGCTAATTTGCACGAGCGTTTTGCCATTGCATTCGGCGAGTATCAAGGGCCGTTTGTTGTTAAACCAGTATCCGGTCGCGCTTCGCTGCACGTTCATTTTGCAGACAATATTGAGGGTTTGTCTCAGGCAGTTTCGGAAGTTCACCGAGCAACTCACAATACTGCTTTAATTGAAAAATATTTGCCGGGACGAGAATTTTGTGTGGCGGTTTGCGGCTATGTTACTTATGCTAAAGGCAGATTTGATAAAACTACAAAACCCTTTGCTTTTTCGACTGTCGAGCGGGTGCTGGAGCCTGACGAACGTATCTTTACTTCTATGGATCGAAAAGCGATTACGGCCGATCGAGGGCGGTTGATGGGCGGCGAGGAACCGGAATTAAAACAAGAGTTAATTGAGTTAGCTAGAAAAATTTATTGGGAGTTTAGCTTGAACAGTTTGGTGCGGATTGATGTCCGAAGTGATGCTGATGGCTCGCTTTATGTTTTGGAAGCAAATCCCAAACCGGATCTGAAACACCCAGGGGAAAATGTGACGAGTTTGGTGGCTTTAGGTTTGGCGGAATACGGGATGAGTTATAACGATTTAATTTTTAGTTTATTGGCGGATAGGTTGGATTATTTGTTGACTCAGCATATCGAAATTATTCCTCATATTGTGAATTTGCTTCATTAATCGGACTTGCAGGGTGCGCTGCACCTTACCTGTAAACAAAAGGTATTTGTAAAGAAATATAAATTGTTGAGCCAAGTGAACACAGGCTGGCAAGTTGTGATAGCTTTGAGTAATATCAATTCCGGTTGCACTCCTCATGATTGTTGGCTGTTGACAGTTGACAGTTGACAGTTGACAGTTGACAGTTGACAGTTGACAGTTGACCGAAAGAATCCAGGATACCAGCCCCCGGATTCATTCCGAAAGCAGACTCAGGACCCAGAAATAAAAAACCTGTATCCGATGAAACTTGCCGAACGTATTTATCTCGCGCAAGTCAATGCTTCAATTCTAAAATCTAAAATCTAAAATCTAAAATCGCGCAATCGATTGACTCTGAGTCGCAAAACTGAATCGTTGACTGTTGACTGTTGACTCGATTTTATTATTCCGATGCAACCGGAAACGATATAAGATAGCGATTTGTGGATGTCCATTTTTGGGTCAGCATCAAAATCACTCAATTTATATTAATTATAAAACAAATGGAAGCATTACTTTTATTCATAGGATTTGGAGGCGGGGCATTAGTCTGCTGGCTAATTTTGAATAAGCGAAATTCGCGCAATTTGGTGCGGATGCAGGGTTCGCAGGAGGCTATATCGAATTTGGCTGCTCAGTTGGAAGCCCGAAATTCGGAATTGCGCCAAAAGGTGCAGAATGAAAATCAGCTAAATTCTGAATTGTCCCAGTTGCAAAGTCGGTTGGAAACTGTGACTCGCGAGCAAGAATTGTTAAAAAATCAAGTGTCAGAAATGGAAGAATTTTTGGCAGGAATTGCCCGGGATCGATCGCAAATTGATGCTCTGATTGCTGATTTGCAGTTTCAGCTAGAAAATGCTCAACAAGCTGAGTCCCAGTTAGCAGAAGTGGCAGAACTTAAAGAGCAGTTAGAAGTGGCGGAGCAGGAGCGATCGCAGCTTAACGCTCAATTGCTGGAAAAGCAAGCAGAGTTAGAGGCGGTTGATGCCGAACGTTCTCAATTTCACGCTCTGCTGTCGGAATTTGAGAGTCAGTTGGAAACGGCTAGCCAAAGCAGATTGCAGGTACAGTACCAGTTGTCGGAAATTCAAATTAAGTTCGATCGCTCCATTGAAGACCGGCAGCAACTTCAGTCTCAACTTTCGGGTTTGCAAGCTCAACTGCAATTAGTCGAAGCAGAGCGATCGCAACTGCAATCGGAATTGGAAACAGCTAATCAGGCTCAAAATCAACTGCAATATCAAGTAGGGGAATTAGAAAATCATTTAGAAACCGTCTATCAAGAACGCTTGCAGCTAAATTCGCAGCTATCCCAATTGCAAACTAACTCCCCAGCGGGCGAGCCAGAATCTCCAGAACCTGAAGTAGGTGCTACTTGACTAGAAATCCCAGAGAGGACAAAATTCCTCAGTACAAGCTTGAGCATAGTTAGGCAATCGGACATAATATTTACTCCTAAATTCCTAACAATCGCGCTGGATTTTCCTGCATCATTAAATCAATTTCAGGTTGAGAAACACCTTCAGCAATCAATTGTTTAACAAATAATTTGTAACCTTCCGCAGGTAAAGGATCGGGTTTCCTTCCTAAATCCGTACTGAGAACAAAATGCTCGGCTCCGATTAGTTTAATCGCTGCGGCCATCTTACTAATAGAAACTTGATGCCAGTTTTTGTGACCCTCATCGGCAGCATTTTCTCCCATCAAATCGTTAACAAATGCTAGTTCTAGAAAAGCTCCCATCTGGGCAGCTCTTTGCATATTTTCTAAGGATAAACCCGGTACATCCGCCATTGCGTGGGTAATCAGGATGTTCTTAATGTTGAGCAGATTGGCTTCAGCGACAACTGCCATCACTTCTTCTGAGGAAATATGACCCGTTTCCAATACCAAATTCTCTTTTGCTACAACCTTCAACACCGCTGCTGTTTCCGGTAAAACCTTGCCATTTTCCGCAACTTTAATCCCCCTTCCCGGCTTGTGAAAAACCTGCAAGTGATGCTCAGCATCAACCGTTGGCAGCCACACTACTTTACCGTATTTGCCACCGATGCGGTGCATTGCGCCAACAGCGTCGGGATTAATTCCGCCTACAGAATGATTGAGAACAACTCCTCCGAAAACTTGGATTTCTGGTACTATTTTATTAACCAGAACAGCCCGCGCTGCTGTGCTGGCATAATGATTTTTCAATACAACAGCTTTCATCTTCGCCCTAGCAGCTAATTTCGCTACTTCAAAATCATCCAACCTGCGGGGAATCACATCAGGAGAAGAATGAATGTGAAAGTCGATCGCACCTTCAATCGTACTCTTTGGCAAATTGACCATCGGCGAATCTCCGACAGCATAAACTGGCAGACAAAACCAATAGCAAACCATCCAAACTAACGTAAAAAAAACAGCTTGCATTCCTCCCCTCTTCCCTTCTCCCCTCTGCGTTCTCTGCGCCCTCTGCGGTTCATCCCCTCTTAATCCTCTCAAATAAAAGATTGAACCGCATTTGCTAAAGCTGCTGCATTCTCTTCGTGCATACCCAAAGAACCGGGAATAACTCGCGATTCAACACCCGGTAATTCCGTTAATGCTTCCATTTCAGCCTTTGATTTGGGCGGCGCATTTTCAGCAATTACAACCATCACCGGCACTGCTAAATGTTGAAATTTATCTGTAAATTCCGATCGCACTTTTGCCGGATCTAAACCACCAGTCACAAAGGCAGCGGAACCGTATCGAGCACCGGGTTTTTGCGTCACTTGCCATTTGCTTTGGATGAAATCCGGCGTGACTTTAGCTGCATCAGCATAGACGTGGCGGCGGTACATGAGACTGAGGAATGACGGCGCAGTGTTTAGTTTGTATAGGAATTGTCCCAGTAAGGGCGATCGTACTAATTCTCTCACGATTCCATGCCACCCGCTTTGCTGTTTGCTCATCGTCGGCAAAGGCCCGCGCCAAGTCGGCGCAGCTAACACAATCTTTGACCAAACATTGGGCTTTGATTGCGCTAATTGCATAACATAACCCGCAGCGTGACCTGCTGCAACTACAGCAACAGGACTATTAAAATTTGCCTCAACAAAATCCTTGAGAAATTGATGGTATAATTGCGGTTGATAGTCGGTTCGCGGGCGATCCGATTCGCCGAAACCCGGCCAATCTAAGCTCACAACTTTAAATTTAGAAGCTAACAATTCTGCTAAAGGACGCATTTCTTCTCGTGTAGAAACCGTACTGAAAGCAGGCAGCAGCAATACAGGATTTCCCTGTCCTCTGGTTTCGTAAATAACTTTGATTTGCGTTTCTTGCCAATTCCAGATATATTCTTGAACTGCGGCGGGATAGTTGCCAGAACCTGATTTTGTTAAATTTGTAGTTTGAGTCATGGCTGTTTGTTCTGTTAATTTGCTTCGGCTTGCTTGCTCAATTCACAAGCAAGCGCCTTATTTTTCATCATTTGAAAGATGTTGTAAAATCCGTTAGCGCGGGAAGGTGTCAGACTCACATTCAAGCCCGTGTCTTGAATAAAATCTGGGGTAATGCTGACAATTTCAGCAGGCGTTAATCCGCTCAAACCTTCCACCAGCAAGCCAACTAATCCTTTGACTAACTGAGCGTCTGAATCGCCTTGATACAAAACTTTTCCGTCTGCCAAATTTGCAGTAATATAAACTTGCGATACGCAGCCAGAAACTTTGTTTTCAGGCAGTTTGTCGCTTTCTGGAAATGCTGGAAGTCGCTTGGCATACCACAGCAGTTGTTCGTAGCGCTGTTTCGGATCGGAATGTCGCTGGAAGCGCTGAACGATTTTAGCTAGGGCTGGGGGTAGCGCGGTGTTTGCGGACATGATTCACTCGTAGCGGTTTACTTCGTTAATATTATACATTTAATTTTGGCGGCGGGTGCGATCGCCCGCTCATCTGCTCCCGCTGAAGCCGTCTTCAGGTGAATCGGTTATTGTTATTGTAGTTAACGAGTTCGAGCGTTCAAAACAGAAGAAATATGGTACTTAGTGCTGTCAATCAAGATTGCGGTGTAATCTAGTGAATCTCCCAAAAATCTGGCTAAAATATCGAGTTTTTCAGGCAGTTTTATTCTTAGGATTGAGTTTGCTGTTAACCATCGCCCTTTCGCTTTCTTTCGGTGCGGTGCCGATGAGTGCCGATCAATTGTGGCAAGCATTTCTGCACCGAGGCGATGCTGTCAATCAAACTATTTTCTGGGAATTGCGTTTGCCCAGAGTTGCTGCCGCGCTGACAGTTGGTGCGGCTTTGGGAATGTCGGGGGCTTTGCTGCAAGGTTTGCTCCGCAACGGTTTAGCCGATCCTTTTGTATTAGGAATTTCGGCGGGTGCAGGGTTGGTTGCGATTACCATGCTGACTTTGGGAATATTTCAAACTTGGGTGCCTTTGGCGGCTTGGATAGGTGCTATTTTAACTTCGATGCTGGTCTACTTTTTGGGAAAAACTAAAACGGGGATTTCTGTTGAACGTTTGGTTTTAGCTGGTGTGGCTGTGAGTTCCCTGTTTGGGGCAGTACAAACTACACTGCTGCTGTTAGCTGAAGACAGCCGCTTGCAAGCTGCTTTGAATTGGTTAATCGGTAGTTTAAACGGTCGCGGTTGGTCGGATTTGCAGGTGGCTGCACCTTATATTTTGGCTGCTTTGCTGTTAGGATGTTTTTTGGGTCGATCGATAAATTTGCTGGCTTTGGGCGACGATTTAGCTGTTGGTTTGGGGGTTTCGCTAGTACGATCGCGCTTGTTGATTGGGGGTGTTGCTACTTTGCTAGCTGCGAGTGCTGTCAGCATCGGCGGATTGATTGGTTTTGTGGGATTGGTTGTGCCTCACGGGGTGCGTTTGTTGGTTGGTAATGATTATCGGTTTGTGTTGCCGCTGAGTGCGATCGGCGGTGCTTGGGTGTTGACTTTTGCTGATTTTTTGGCACGTTTGGGTGCCGTAGAATTGCCTGTGGGTACGGTTACGGCTTTGTTGGGTTCTCCGCTGTTTGTCTGGCTGCTTTATCGGCGTTCTAGTTATTAGTTATTAGTCATCAGTCATCAGTCATTAGTCATCAGTTATTAGTAACCAATACCCGATGCCCGATGCCCGATGCCCGATGCCCGATGCCCGATGCCCGATGCCCCATGCCCGATGCCCGATGCCCGATGCCCGATGCCCGATGCCCGATGCCCCATGCCCGATGCCCGATGCCCCATGCCCCATGCCCAATTACCCATTACCAAAATATAATGTCTTTAGAAATTCAAAATTTAACTGGCGGTTACGGCGAAATTGCGATCGCCCGCAACATCACTTTATCTTTGCAACCAGGTGAGTGGTTGAGTCTCATCGGCGCCAACGGTTCTGGTAAGTCTACTTTCTTGAAATTAGTTAGTCGCATCCTAACTCCGCAGCAAGGAAGTGTGTTGCTTGACGGCAAAGCAATTCATACTCAACCTGCGGCTGTTGTCGCTCAAAAATTAGCGATTTTGCCACAGCAGCAAACAGTGCCAGAAGGTTTGACGGTAAGGCAATTAGTTAGTTTGGGGCGTTCTCCTCATCAGGGTTGGTGGCAGTGGGAATTGAGCAAGGAAGATGCGGAAAAGGTGGATGTTGCGATCGCTCAAACTGGGATTGAGGAATTTCGCGATCGCTCTGTCGAACAACTCTCAGGAGGCGAACGCCAGCGCGCTTTCCTCGCCTTAGCTTTGGCTCAAAACCCGCAAGTTTTGCTGTTAGATGAACCTACTACTTATTTAGATATTTGCTATCAGTTGCAATTGTTAGAACTGCTTAATCAACTCAATCAAGAACACAACTTGACGATTATTACAGTGCTGCATGAAATTAATTTAGCTGCTAGGTACAGTTCGCGGATTGCTATGTTAAATAAAGGGGAACTTTTTTGTGTAGGAACTCCCGCAGAAGTTTTAACTCCTGATAATTTAGCTCAGATATTTGGCGTAGAAGCTATCATTTTAGAAACTTCTGTAGGCTTGCAGATTTGTGCGATCGCCCCTGTCTCCCAAATTTAGTATATTCATACTTCGTGTAATAATCCTGGACGCATGGGCCAGAAACCGGGTTTTTGACGAAAATACGTCGTTGTAGCCCGCAGATTCCCTAAAAACCCGGTTTCTTTGGACAGCAGACTATTGATATTTAAATCATTCAGCGCTAAAGTGCGATCGAACTTCCCGTCATTTCTGTCTCAACCTGGTTTAAACTCGCTGTAACTCCCGCCTAAACTATGTACAAAACTTTTTTTTCTCGTACCGCTATCCTGCTGCTGAGTTTAGCATTTGCCGCTTGCTCCGCCGCCACTTCACCCCAAATTCAGCCATCAACTCCTGCTGTTTCGCCATCAGCAAATCAACCACAAACAACTAACAGCGAATCAGTACAAAAAGTTGTAGCTTTAACACCTTTAACCGCCGATATTATCCATCAACTCGACCCAACCAAACTTGTAGGAATTCCCGGCAGCGCATTAGTCAGCAGCAACCCCAAATTTACAGGAATTACCGCAGTCACTGCCGAACGCACCCCTCCCAATTTGGAAAAAATCATCGCATTGAAACCGGATTTGGTGGTAGGTGCGTCGGGATTTCACGACCAAACAATGCAAAAATTGCAGCAGCTTGGAATAAAAACTTTACTCACTCAAGTTGATAGCTGGAAATCCCTAGAAGAGTTAACGACGAATTTAGCTAAATCCCTCAATGCCAATCCCGAACCCCTGTTAAAACGCTACCAAACATTTTTAGCAGACATCCCGAATCAAAGCCCCGCCACTTTAGTTTTGGTAAGCAGACAACCGATTTTATCGCCGAATCAAAGCAGTTGGGCTGGAGATTTGCTGGGTAAGTTTAACGTGAAAAATGTCGCAGCCCAATTGCAAGGAGATAGCCCCATGCGAGGCTACATAACGCTTTCAGCGGAAAAGGTTTTAGAGGCTAATCCCGAAGTAATCATTATAGTCGATCGGGGAGAAGGAATTTTAGACCAATTTAAATCTGATTCATTTTGGAATCAACTAACAGCCACAAAAAATAATCGAGTTTACGTTTTTGACTACTACGGATTGGTCAACCCAGGCAGTATCGAAAAAATTGAACAAGCAACTGCTCAACTTAAACAAGTTCTCGCTAAAAAGTAGAAACCAGGTTTTGAGATAGCCAAAATCTCTAGAAACCCTGGAACAAATTGACTGCAATTTCTCAAAAAGGAGAAAGCTAAAGCCATTCAAAAAGCGCGCAGCGATCGGAAACCAGGTTTTTGAGACTGATATCAAATCCGTTGGCATCGTCCTGTATTCATCTCTCTCTTCCCTTTCTCTGTATCCTCTGTGTTCTCTGCGGTTTAATCATTCCGATACAACCGGAATGGATATGACTCCCAATGGTGTTCGATCTATCTGATATCTTGCACCATTGTCAGCAACAGGCTTTCCGGCCTGTTCGACAAAAGATAAATTTTCTCGCGGAACGGGCCGGAAAGCCTGTTCGTAAAAAACTAATTGAGAATGGTGCAACATATGAGATCGATCGCCCTCAAGAAGCTAAATCCAGAGGCGGTAAACCGCGCAACTGTCGCAGCGAGTTGATACACATCTGACAGTCGCAGCCAAACAGCGCCACCGCCGCATCGCTTTCTTCTTCCGAAAAATCCAGCATCGCCACCTGTTCTTCACCCGGGCGCTGCCAACTAATTCTCGGCTTAGAAGTCGCCGCTGCAGACTTGCCAGGAAGCCGCACGCAAGTCAGACGCTGAGTGTGGGGCGATCGCACGCATTGAGGCGAATCAGTCGATCGGCTTGGTGTTTCGCCAATTTGAGCGGGATTTGCGATCGCGCTTAAAGACATCACAGATCCAAACAGCGTCGGACTTACAAGTAAAGTGAGGAGCAATCTATTCATTTGTCGTCCTTAAGAACTTTAACGTATACAGTAGCCGATTATCTGTTGCAATTCAACAAGGTTTTCGTCCGACATCAGTACGATTTGCCGTTATTAAGGCTTAAAAGCCGAATATTTGCCGCCCAAACTTTCAACAATTATCCGCGTATTAGCAACTAGCATTTTCTGATAAGTATCACCTTTGCTCCCGATTTTAAGATTTGTTGCAATTTGAGTAAATTTAGCTTGCCAGTGATAAAAAATTCATCCAAGGCGGGTAAACTGATTTCAGCAAGGGCAACTCGAAGCAGCGAACAAGTTTACCTCAAAAACCAGGTGAGGAGTGATGAGTACAGTTTTAGTGGTGGAAGATTCCCGCAGCCAGCGCGAGTGCATTTCACATCAGTTGAGATGCAGCGGATTGAATGTAATTCAGGCATCTGACGGTGTAGAAGCGCTGGCGAAAATTGATAAAAATTGCCCAGATTTAGTATTATTAGATGTCATAATGCCCCGTATGGACGGCTACGGGGTTTGCCGTTTAATTAAAGCTAATCCCGAAACTCGGAATATACCGATCGTATTTTTAACAGGGAAGGGACAGCAGTTAAGTTTATTTTCGAGGGCGATCGATCGCGCCGAGGCTTATGTTAGCAAACCTTGGCAGCCGAGGGAACTTTTGGCAACGATTAAAAAAGTTTTGCTCAATGCCAATATTAAGTTCGATCGAGCTTCAGCGGACGCTTGGACAGAATACGGAATTTTAAACTTAAGTACAGTCGAACTGTATCAAAGCCACGCCGATGCTTGGACAAAGTACAGCGCCCAAATTATTAAATTGTACGATGCCAGCTTAGCAGCTTTCCAGCAAGCTTTGGCAATTGAACCGAGTCACTCGAATGCAAACAAGTATCGCAACAGAGTGCAGACAATCCGGGCAATTTTGATGAAAAAATTAGAGCAAACTCAACCTTGCAAAGTCTGCGATTATTATTACGGTAGGGACGGGATAAACTGTGCGGTTCATCCGGCTGGACGCCCTCAAGAACTGTGTCGCGATTGGGAATTAAATTAAACAAAAATGAAAACAAATAACCGCGCTTACTTGGAAAAGTTGCTGCAAGAAAGAAACGAGCATCCCGAAAGAATGGCTGAAATCGATGAAAAAATTAATGCAACTTTCCGCAAAGAGTACGCTATTTTAGTAATGGATATGTCGGGATTTTCGCGCACGACAGTCCGCTACGGAATCATTCATTTTTTGGCAATGATTCACCGGATGCACGGAGTTGTCAAACCGATAATTTCAGAATGCAGCGGTACTGTAGTCAAGGAGGAAGCCGACAATATTTTTGCAGTGTTTCCCGATGTAAAATCAGCGGTGGAAGCTGCGATCGATTCTTTGAAACAAACGGCGGCTGTTAACACGACACTGCCGCCGGAAATGGACATTCACCTCTGCATTGGTATTGGTTGCGGCGATGTTTTGATGCTGGAAGGAGAGGATATGTACGGATCGGAATTTAATCTGGCATCCAAGCTGGGAGAGGATTTGGCGGAACGGGGAGAGATTTTGCTCACCTCAGCAGCTTTTGAAAATTTGGAAGGTGACAAGCAAGATTGGGAAAGAGTGGATTTTTCGATTTCAGGTTTGGAGTTGGTGGCATATAAACGGATACTGTCTGCTTAATTTCTCTCTGGGTTTTGAATAATAAAGAAAATAAAATTGACTGCAAACCCGGTTTCTGAGTAATTCCTGAATAAAATAGTCTTGGACGCATCAAACCAAAGAAACCGGGTTTTTTTCTGAATCTGCGGGCTAAGACGAAGGATTTTGGTAAAAAACCCGGTTTCTGACCGCCCGTGCGTCCAATACTCTAAAATTTAAAATTAATGATTGACGATCGCCAAAATTGGCAACGTATGAATTTAGCTGCCATTCAACAGCGGCTGGCTTGGCTGCTGCAACAGCCAGACAAAGTTATTTTTTGCAAAGAGTCTGGTGTTCACTATGTTGCAGTCACAAAAGAGCGATCGCACATTAAGCTATCTTTAGTAGAAAAAGTAAATCAGCAAACAGATTTACTGCAATCTGTATTCGATTTGAACAATCCTTTACATCTAGTTTCTGAATATACTCAGGCGATGATGTTGGGTTTAGTCTGGCAAAACCAACCTCAAAGAATCTACATAGCTGGATTTGGAGGCGGCAGAATTCCCTTAATTTTGCACCACTATTTGCCGGAAACTGTTATAGAATGTGCGGATGTCGATCCGATCGCGATCGAAGCAGCTACACGGTGTTTTGGGGTGCAGTTGGACGATCGGCTGACTGTAACAATTCAAGACGGCAGAGACTATCTGGAACAGCAAAAACCAGATAAGCAGTACGATATCATCATGACCGACGTATTTTTTGGCAACGGCTACTTTCCGCACAGGCTGGCCACCAAAGAATTTTATCAACTCTGCGAAAAACGCTTGTCAAGGGAGGGAGTTGTGCTGGTAAATCTGCTGCAAAGAGATGATTTTTATGCGGAAAAAATCAAGACTTTTCAAAGCGTGTTTTCTCAGGTGTGCGTGTGTCCGTGGAAGGATATTAACTGCGTTTTGATTGGTAGTAACAGCGCTATTTTAGATAAAGATGAGATTGTTTCCCTATCAAAATATTTGCAAGATGGCTATCAATTTTCATTTCCATTAACAGACAGAGCACGGGAAGTAAAATTAGGTACAGAGTTGGCGGAAGCTGTACCTAATTTAGATCGAGCTCAAATTTTGCATGACGATGCGCCGCCCCCTGGTTATTTTGATTGCTGGTTATTCTGATATTGATTCTAATATCTCGCTTTGATCGAAGTTTCGATCGCCCTAAATTTCCCTTAATAAGGGGGAGTTTGAATGAATGCTCTTGTCCGACGCCTTACTCTCCTTGTGTTTTGGGGGGTGAGGGGGGATCGAGATGATGGTTACTCACACATAATATTGAGGCTACTTTTTCCCGAATTTTCAGCATCGATCGCCGATCGAGAAAAAATCTATAATAAATCCATATTCTAAAATCTACGATCGAATGGCGACACCAGTTGATTTTCCTAAATATCTGCAATCCCTGGTTGAGTCTTATAAAAAACAACAGCATCTCTACACGCTGACGGATTTACAGGTGGAGGTGCGGGTGGAAAAGCCACCGGAGGATCGATCGCAACCTCCATCCCCAGAAAATAAACCAGAAACGAAAATCGAGCGGCTGGAAGTGCTGGGGGGACTCCGCAAGTACGTGCAGCAGGGAAATGTGCTGCTAGTGGGCAAGCCCGGTTCGGGAAAATCGACGGTGTTGCAGCGTTTTCGGTGGGAATTCGCATTAGAAGCACTGGAGAATGGCGATCGACCGATTCCGGTGTTGGTGCAGTTGAGGAGCGATCGCTCGATCGTAGATGCAATCTGTGCCGGATTTCGGCAGGGAAAGCTCAGGGTGAGCTCGGAAGAGGTGGATGATTTGCTGCTGGATGGCAGGTTGCTGCTGTTGCTTGATGGCGTGAATGAGATGCCATCGCAAAAACGGCGGCAGGAGTTGCAGCTATTCCGCGAGGCAAATTCCGATACGCCGATGATTTTCACGACGCGGGATTTGGCGCTGGGTGGGTTTTTGGGTATTGAGAAAAAGCTGGAGATGTGTGCGCTGACGCAACCGCAGATGCGGGAGTTTGTACACAAGCATTTGCCACAACATGGGGATTTGCTGCTGGGGCAGTTGCGCGATCGTCTGCGAGAGGTGGCGGAAACGCCGTTGTTGTTGTGGATGCTGTGTGAAATATTTGAACCTACCCGGAAAATTCCCCAGAGTAAGGGCGAGTTGTTTCGGGAGTTCGATCGCCGATATGACAAGTTTAAGGATGTTCCCTTGGTTTCGGATGATTTTCGGCGGTTCAAGTCGGATCTTTTGCAGCAGTTGGCTTTTGTGATGTTGCAGGGCGACTCGCAGCAGCCTGCGGATGGCTGGGTGGCAATTTCTCGCGATCGGGCTGAGGGGATTTTGGAGTGCTGGTTGGGCGATCGGGGGGTGCTGGATGCGCCAACCAAGGCGAAGGAATGGCTAGAAGATTTCCTGAAACATTATCTGTTGCAGGAGGCTGCAGAGCCGGAGGACATTGAGTTTCATCACCAATTATTTCAGGAGTATTATGCGGGGCGGGCATTGCTGAAACTGTTTGATGATAAGCATCCTGATGCGATCGAGGATGAACGGTTGCAGCATTTCTATTTGAATTATTTTAAATGGACGGAGCCTCTGGCGTTCATGCTGTCGTTGTTGCGGGATGAGGTGCAGGCGGTGCGGGTGGTGCGGCTGGCATTGGATGTGGATTTGATCTTGGGGGCGCGGCTGGCGGGGGAGGTGCAGCGGGAGTTTCAGAAGCGCACGGTTGGGTTCGTGGATGGGTTGGATGTGCCGCCGTGGTTGAAGGCTGGGCTTTTGGGGGAGACGCGATCGGATGAGGCGATTTCAGGATTACTTAAACTCGTTGAAGATTCAGACTCTGATGTGCGTAGGATGGCGGCAGATGCCTTAGGCAAAATCGGTGACGAAAAGGCGATTCCAGGATTACTTAAACTCGTTGAATATTCAGACTCTTATGTGCGTAGGAGCGCGGCCGATGCCTTAGGCAAAATCGGTGACGAAAAGGCGATTGGGGAATTACTTAAACTCGTTGAAGATTCAGACTCTGATGTGCGTAGTAGGGCGGCAGATGCCTTAGGCAAAATCGGTGACGAAAAGGCGATTCCGGGATTACTTAAACTCGTTGAAGATTCAGACTCTGATGTGCGTAGTAGGGCGGCAGATGCCTTAGGCAAAATCGGTGACGAAAAGGCGATTCCGGGATTA
>JAUBST010000001.1:281176-332135 GCA_036702215.1 Microcoleus sp. F6_B6 | reverse complement strand
AGGGCGGCAGATGCCTTAGGCAAAATCGGTAACGATCGGGCGATTGGGGGATTACTTAAACTCGTTGAAGATTCAGACTCTGATGTGCGTAGTTGCGCGGCCGATGCCTTAGGCAAAATCGGTAACGAAAAGGCGATTGGGGGATTACTTAAACTCGTTAAAGATTCAGGCTATTCTGTGCGTTGGAGGGCGGCAGATGCCTTAGGCAAAATCGGTAACGATCGGGCGATTGGGGGATTACTTAAACTCGTTGAAGATTCAGACTCTGATGTGCGTAGTTGCGCGGCCGATGCCTTAGGCAAAATCGGTAACGAAAAGGCGATTGGGGGATTACTTAAACTCGTTGAAGATTCAGAGTCTTATGTGCGTAGTTGCGCGGCCGATTCCTTAGGCAAAATCGGTGACGAGCGGGTGATTCCGGGATTACTTAAACTCGTTGAAGATTCAGAGTCTTATGTGCGTAGTTGCGCGGCAGATGCCTTAGGCAAAATCGGTGACGAGCGGGTGATTCCGGGATTACTTAAACTCGTGGAAGATTCAGAGTCTTATGTGCGTTGGAGGGCGGCCGATGCCTTAGGCAAAATCGGTGACGAGCGGGTGATTCCGGGATTACTTAAACTCGTTGAAGATTCAGAGTCTTATGTGCGTAGGATGGCGGCCGCTGCCTTAGGCAAAATTGGTGACTCCTAGGCGATTGGGGGATTACTTAAACTCGTGGAACATTCAGACTATTCTGTGCGTTGGAGGGCGGCATATGCCTTAGGCAATAGCGGTGACGCTCAGGCGATTGGGGGATTACTTAAACTCGTGGAAGATTCAGACTATTCTGTGCGTAGTTGCGCGGCATATGCCTTAGGCAATAGCGGTGACGCTCAGGCGATTGGGGGATTACTTAAACTCGTGGAAGATTCATTCTCTGATGTGCGTTGGAGCGTGGCAGATTCCTTAGGCAAAATCGGTGACGAGCGGGTGATTCCGGGGTTACTTAAACTCGTTGAAGATTCAGGCTATTCTGTGCGTTGGAGGGCGGCAGATGCCTTAGGCAAAATCGGTGACGTTCGGGGGATTCCGGGATTACTTAAACTCCTTGAAGATTCAGACTATTATGTGCGTAGTAGCGCGGCCGATGCCTTAGGCAAAATCGGTGACGTTCGGGGGATTCCGGGATTACTTAAACTCCTTGAAGATTCAGACTATTCTGTGCGTAGTAGCGCGGCAGATGCCTTAGGCAAAATCGGTGACGAGCGGGTGATTCCGGGATTACTTAAACTCGTGGAAGATTCAGAGTCTTATGTGCGTAGTAGCGCGGCAGATGTCTTAGGCAAAATCGCTAAGCAGGACGCAGAGAAAGTCACCCCCCATCTCCCCCGCCTCCTTACCTTAATCCCCTCCGAATCCGGCAAAGAATTTCACCGCCTCATCCTCGCCATCCAAGCCGCCTGCAAATACTACAAATACGAAATTCGTCAGTTGTCCCTAGCACCGCACCCAGCCAAACCACCCCAACCAAAGGATCTCCTTGCTAAAATTGACGAAACCACTCAGCAAATCCACAAAACAACAAAAGAAATGTCTGATAAACCCACCCAAGACTTCTCCAATTCTACTTTCCACGCCCCTTTCAACTTCGGAGATAACCACGGCAATCAAGCCCAAAATATCACCTTCACCACCCAGCAATCCTCTCCTGAAGCAGCGCTGAATGCAGTAGTGCAAATCATTCAGGCCTTAGAAAAAAAATATACTAATGTGCAAGACGAGCAACAAGCACTCAATATTATTGATGCAGAATTTAAGGAAATCAAAGAGCAAAAACCCATCGAGTGGCAAAACCTAATCAACGTCAAACGGCTTTACAACGGTGGCAAAAAAGCAGCGGTGAAAGTTGGCGAACACTTCGCCGAATCAAACCCCTGGGGCAAAGGACTTGTTGCCTTCATTGAAGGCGTATCCGAAGACGTGAAATAGCCAGCCAACCCAAAAGTTTGCTGAAATATTGCAACATTTTTAATAAGGCTTTCAGGGGGGGCGAGACGCCCACCCCAGAAGAAAATTTACTCTTTGTGGAACAGGCCGAAAAGCCTGTTCCTGACACAGATGCAAGATGTAAAATAAAACAGCAGTAAGCTCTATGCAAACCGGAGGCTCACAGCATGATTCAAAATCCCGCATACTATCAGATGGTGCTCGACACCTTGTGCACCGCCCTAGAGGATGCCCGCCCCGCTGTCAGGGCGAAAGCAGCAGAAGCACTGGGAAAAATAGGAGATGTCGCGATGGCCCCCATATTAGTTAAAGCCTTCAAAGACACCTCGCCAGAAGTCCGTTCCAGCGTCATCCAAGCCCTCGGACAACTGATACTAAATGAGGCTTAAATACTCCTTTCATTTCTTAGTCCCCCTCTGCTCGGACTTCCTTTGTGTAGACGCGATTTCAAGATCCGAGTAATCTTATCCTTTCATACATTCAACCATCTGCTGTTCCAGCTTAGCCAACAATGTATCAACATCTGTTGCCGCTTCCTCAAAACAAACAGGAGGTTCAGGCTTAGGTTCAAAAAGAATCAACTTAATTTGACCTTGGCCGATCGCCAAAATCGCCACTTCTTTCTCAGGTTTGTGAGCGTTCAACACACCTACAACTTCCTGAATCTGACTTTTTACTTGACGGTTCAACTCCTCAACCGCCTCTTTCGTACAATACACAAAACGCGCAGTTTCTGCAATATCAATTGCCAAAACCTCCTCGCTTTCCTCACCTCTTTCCAGGAATAGCCCCCAAGCCAAAGCAGCCAATTCATTTTGATTAGCTTTCACGAATTTATCTAATTTGCGGCTCCAGCTATTTGCGTTGGGTTTGGACTCAGGGCTATCAAATAGAAACATTTTCTCTTCTTGTTTGTATAAACTAATATTTTACAGTCAGCAGTCAGTAGTCAGTTGGCAGTTGGCAGTTGGCAGTTGGCAGTTGGCAGTTGACTGCTGTCATTAGTTATCAATGCCCAATGCCCAATGCCCAATGCCCTATTCCCTATTCCCTATTCCCTATTCCCTATTAGCGCTGCGTTTCTATCTTATACCAGATTGCACGCGCCAGAGCGCCGCATAAATTCCGTCCTGTTCGATCAGTTGTTCGTGCTGCCCCGATTCTACCACCAGCCCCTCTTCCATGACACAAATGCAATCGGCATTGCGGACAGTAGAAAGACGGTGGGCGATCGCAATTGTAGTGCGATTTTTGGTAATTCGTTCGAGCGATCGCTGAATTGCCGCCTCAGTCTCGTTATCCACCGCTGAAGTAGCTTCGTCAAGAATCAAAATCGGCGGATTCTTCAAAACAGCCCTTGCAATTGCAATTCGCTGCCGCTGACCCCCCGACAATTTTTGACCGCGTTCCCCTACAATAGTGTTGTAACCGTCCGGCAATTGCGCGATAAACTCGTGAGCCTCCGCAATTTTCGCAGCATTTACTATCTCTCGATTGCTGGTCTCAAAACTGCCGTAAGCAATATTTTCTGCCACCGTACCGTGAAACAAAAACACATCTTGACTCACCAATCCGATCGCTCTCCGCAAATCTTTTAAATTCAGGTTATTTAATTCTATACCGTCGAGATAAATATTGCCGTGCTGTACCTCGTACAGCCTCAAAATTAGTTTCACCAAGGTACTTTTTCCCGAACCAGTAGCCCCAACAATCGCAGTAGTTTTTCCCGCCGGCAGAGTCAGAGAAAAATACTGCAAAATCGGTTTTCTTTGATTGTAATAAAAGGTAACATTTTTAAATTCCAACTCACCCTTAATCGAACTAACAGGCCTGCGAATATCACCCGTGCGAATTGCGATCGGAGTATCCAACAAATTCATCACCCGATTAGTAGAAGCCATAGCGCGCTGGTATTGATCCAGAGTATCTCCCAGGCGAGTCAGCGGCCACAGCAACCGCTGGGTCAAAAACACCAAAACGCTGTAAGTTCCCACAGACAACCGCCCCGCCACCACCTCCAAACCGCCCAGAAATAATGTTGCAATAAACCCCAAGAAAATCACCACCCGAATCAGCGGAATAAAAGCAGCCGAAAGTACGATCGCCCGTCGGTTGCTTTCGCGGTAAGCTTGGCTTTGTTTTTCGATGCGCCCAATTTCATAATCTTCGGAAGTAAAACTTTTAATAGTAGTAATTCCCATCAAATTATTCGACAGTTGCCCGTTCAGAAAACTCACCTTTTCCCGCACGTCAGCATACAGAGGAGCGAGGCGGTTTTGAAAGGCGATCGAACCCCAAATAATAAAAGGTATCGGCAGCATAGACAGCCCAGCAACAAGAGGAGAAGCAGCAAAAAAAGCCGCGCCAATCACAACAACCGTTGTCATTACCTGAATTATCTCATTAGCGCCGTCGTCCAAAAAACGTTCGAGTTGATTGATATCATCATTCAGAATAGAAATCAAACCGCCCGTGCTGCGTTCTTCAAAATAAGCTAATTCTAATTCTTGCAAATGGCTGTAAGCTTCCAGACGCAAATCGTGTTCGATATCCTGAGCCAAATTGCGCCACAAATAATCATAGGCATATTCAAAAACAGATTCCAAAGTCCAAATAATCGCGCTCAAAAAAGTGATGATTGCCAGTTGCCAAAAGACATCTTTTATGCCCCACTGAGCGAGGATAGAATCTTGCTGTTTCACCACCACATCAACGGCAATACCGATTAATGCTGGCGGCGCTAAATCAAAGAATTTATTCAACAGCGAACAGGTACTTGCCAGCCAAGCTTTCAGGCGGTAGCGGCGGCCGTACTTCAGCAGCCGCTTTAGGGGATGGACAGGTTTTGATGGATTTGGTGATGCTTGAGAATCAGTCATAGGGAATGGGGCATCGGAAAAGGGGCCGAGAATTACAAATTAGTAGGGTGAGGCGCGCGCACCTTACCCTTGTTTAACTTTTAATTCTCAAATGCCCCGTTCCTAGGCTTTAAATGTTAACACTGGCTTCATTTTAGCGACTGCACCAACTATTTGCGCCTCAACCTGAACGTCAATTACTGGTTGAATTGGTTTGTAAGCTGCCGGTGCTTCTTCGATTCTGCGTTCTTCGCGTAAGGTAATGCAATCTACGCCGGTTAATCCTAAAACTGCGTCAGTTTTGTCAACACCTTTGCGACTCATATCGAAGCGCGATCGCGCCCTTCCTGCACCGTGAGAGGCCGATCGCAAAAATCGATCGTTCCCCTTCCCAACCAGCAAATAAGACGGCGCGCCCATCGAACCCGGTACAATTACAGGCTGACCCGAATGTGCGGGACAAGCGCCTTTGCGAGTCACCCAACCGGCACCTTCAGCTAAGGTAATATTGTGAGGCAAATCGTATACTAAGGGAGCTTCGACATCGCCGAAAACTTGCCGCAAACGCAACCGCAGAAGTTCTGCTAGCAGTAAGCGGTTGATAAAACCGTAGTTAGCGGCGGTTGCTTCCGCTTGCAGGTAGCTGCTGACAAGTTCGGGATTTGCTGCCACAGACAGCGGGAAAAGCCGGGATTCAGGATGTTTCAGAGTTTTCGGCCAGGCTTCGCAAGCTCGATCGCGCCACATTCCGCCGATGTATTTGCCGACATTCCGCGAACCGGAGTGAATCATGAAAGCGATTTGTCCCGATCGAACTCCCCAAGTATAAGCCGTAGCCTTGTCCACCACTTCCTCAACCACTTGAATTTCGACAAAGTGATTGCCCCCGCCGATGGTACCTAACCCGCCATCCCTGACTAAGCCGTCGTTTGGGACTAATTCTGCCGGGGCCCATTTGACATCGCCATTCATGGAACCACCGAGGAAAGTACGCGCGGCGCAGCTATCCCGCAGGGAATCGCACTCTGCGGCCAACTGCTCGAAATCCGAATTAGCCGCGTTGCCGGTTGCCTCGTCCAGCATACCATCCAGCCATCCGGGAATCCCGTGTTGGAACATCGCGCGAGCAGTTTTTGCAGTCATGCTGACATCGCGAGTACCGAAGAAATAATCGCCTTTGAGCAATTCTACAAATCGATCGCGCTGACTGAGGAATTGTTCGATCGACAAATCCGCAACGTGTAACCGCATCCCGCAGTTGATATCGGAACCGGTAGCCGCCGGAATCACCATTCCTGCTGTTTCTACAATCGAGCCGATCGCCACCCCCGCATCCCCCGGATGGAAATCTGGAGTAGCGCAAGCGCGACAAACGCAACCACCTTGAGGGTGTCGAACATTCGCCAAATTTGCTAACTGTTTGAGGGCCTTTGCTTCCACAGGAAAATCCTCTGGGAGCAAGACTTCCGCTGTTGGAGCATCGGCATTTTGCCAGTGTTCTTTCAGAGAACTATTCAGAGAAATGGAGTAAACTTTGTTGCTGTAACTAACATCAAGACCTTGCCGAGACAAAGCTCGCAAAAGCCTGTTCAAGTTTTTTGGCTGCTGCATAAATAGTCTGTTGCGGGTTGCATAGCAACCCCCAAAAGTTGAAGAGATTTTTTAGGGAACAAAAGACTTGGGTTCAGCAGCCGCAATCTTTTTCAAGATAAGTTGAAAGGCAACTTATGTAATGACTCAACTTATAACATATCATTTTTTTTAGCGGTTATCAAGCGTAGTGAGGTATGCCCCATGCCCCATGCCCCATGCCCCATGCCCCATGCCCCATGCCCCATGCCATAACCAAAGATTTTGCGAAGAAACCGGGTTTCTTGGGCCAGCGCGTCCGACCGCATTCCATTCTTCATTGCGAGGAAGTAGGGGCAATCCCTCGCGGTTGCCCATCCCCACTTAAAGAAAATATCTAACCGTCGTTACCACCCGACTTTTTTTAGCCCGCAAAGCCGCTTTCAAAAAGAAAGCAGTTTGATTGTGCAGCAGTCCCTCCCACCAATTTCGCGTCACAAAAGCCGGAATGATCAGCGTTAAATATACTCCCGGTCGCTGCTCTTCAAACAAAGCCAAAAAGTGTGTCAAAGCCGAACTAACAGAACGGTAAGGCGAGTCCAGAATTTCCAAAGGAATATCAGACTGCAAATCTTTCCACGCTAATTGTAATTTTTCTCGATCGGTCAAACCAATATCCACGTGAACTGCCACAACTTCATCAGCAATTAAACGAGCGTAATCGAGGGCCTCGAAAGTTCCCCGGTGCAACTGCCCGACTAACACCACTGCCGGATGTGTCACCGTCTTAACTCTAGGTCTGCGAAGATAAGACCTCGGTTCTATTCCCTGAATGCTCAACCGAGCCGCGACATACCGATAGTGCCGGTGAATACCTAAAAATAGACTGACTGCGATCGGAATAGTTACTACGACAACCCAAGCTCCCAAAAGGAATTTTGTAGCGAGAATTACAGCTAAAACTCCCGCTGTTGCCACTGCACCAATACCGTTCATCAAAGCACTAACTTGCCAACCTTTACCTCGTTCCTTAAACCAGTGAATTACCATTCCCGATTGGGAGAGAGTAAAAGAAGTGAAAACTCCAACCGCATACAGGGGAAGCACCGCGCTCGTATTGCCTCGAAAGATGATAATTAAAAATGCAGCGCAGAGACTCAGCAGATTAATGCCATTAGAATAAACCAGGCGATCGCCCAACAGCGACAATTGCCTCGGCAAAAACCCGTCCCGCGCCAAAAAATAACAAAGTCGCGGAAAATCGGCATAACTCGTATTCGCAGCCAACAGCAAAATTAACAGAGTTGCTGCCTGCAAATAGTAATAAAATATACCGACACCAAAAATCTGTTTTCCCAACACAGAAAGGAGCGTTTCATGTTCTGTAGGAATCACCTGATAAATATGAGCCAAGTAACTAATCCCCAAAAACATCGCTCCCAGAATTCCCCCCATATAGCTCAAAGTCAGGCGCGCATTCTTCCATTCAGGAGGCTTAAAAGCCAACACCCCGTCTGATATGGCTTCAACTCCAGTCAGGGCTGTACAGCCCGCCGCAAAGGCCCGCGCCAGGAGAAATAATCCCAAAGGTTCCTTAGCTGGAATATTTTGCAATGTCGGCATAACATTACCTGTTGCCTGTTGAAATAAACCGCAGCCAATCAAAACAAAAATCCCAACGAGAAACGCATAGGTGGGAACCATAAATATATTGCCAGATTCCCGCAATCCCCTGAGATTGGCAAACATGATTAAGACAATAAAAACTAAGCACAGTTCAACTGTGTAGGGGTGCAGCGAGGGAACTGCTGAAGTCAACGCTGCCACCCCAGCCGAAATACTTACTGTGACCGTGAGGATGTAATCAATCATCAGCGAAGCTGCCGCGATCAAACCGGGATAAATACCTAAGTTTTCTCGCGCCACAATGTAAGCGCCACCGCCGTTGGGGTACGCTTTAATTGTCTGTCGGTAAGACAGCGCAACGATCGCCAACAGTAAAATAATAATTGCAGAAATAGGCAGCGATAAGCTCAAACTGCTACTCCCCGCTAGTAATAGCACCAGCAGAGTTTCTTGAGTAGCGTAGGCAACAGACGAAAGTGCATCGGACGCCAGAACAGCTAGTCCTGTAGCGTTGCTCAGGCGTTCGTGAATAGATGCGCTAGTGGGGAGAGATTCACCCAGTAAAAATCTCTTGAGTCGAGAATAAGTGTACATTGAAACTCAATATATAGCCGTCCACAAATCATAATCGAGACGGGGACAGTTTTAACTGAGATCTTGCACCATTCTCAATCACAGGCTTCCCTAGCCCGTTCGGCGAAGAGTGAGTTTGATTGTGGGTCGTTGCTCTTCTAGCGGGCCCCACAATCAAACCTATTGAAAATGCTGGAATATCTCAGTTTTAAGTAATTTTTGGCTCACAAGTTGTAATTCTGTCTCGCTTGTTGAGTCAGCTTCAGCTTGTGTTCGAGATATTGCCAATTTTGGGCTTCGATATCGCTGATGAACTCGTCGAGATTGTCGCGGTAAATAGAGAGCGATCGCAACAATTCCTCTCGATTGTACTTTGCCACCATCACTCCCAGCTCGGGATTGCCGCCCCCAACCCGGCTCGTATCCCGAAAACCAGAACTCGCCAAATGTTGGGCTAAATTAACAATATGCCGATCGCCCTCTCGATCGCAGGCCGCCACCAGCGTCGCGCTCGCCATTAGGGGCAAATGAGAAATCCAAGCCACAGCTCGATCGTGTTCTTCCGGCTCACATCGGTAAACTTTAGCACCCAGCAACCGCGCAATTTCCTCAACCTTATCCACCGCCAGCGCCGGCGTCTGGGCAGTCGGCGTCACCACGTAAGGCCGGCCCACAAACAAATCCGGCACCGCCGCCTCGATTCCGCTTTCAGCAGTCCCCGCCATCGGGTGTCCCCCCACGAAATTCTGCCACAGAGGAGACACAGCCTGCACAATAGGTGTTTTTACTGAACCGACATCGGTTACAATAGTATCAAGGGAAAGATAGGGCACCAACTCTCGGACGATCGGCTCGATCGACCCCAGAGGCGTGCAAATAAAAACCACATCGGCTGCTGCCATCAGAGACAGGTGTATGCTGGCTTCATTGACAACACCGCTTTCTTGCGCCCGAGAGCAAGTCTGCTGCCGGCTCGAAACCCCAAAAACATTAAACCCGCGCGATCGCAAATCCAGCCCGATCGAGCCGCCAATTAAACCCAGTCCTACAATACCGATATTCATAGCAATAAAATGGGGATATTTGATACGGTGCCGCCCCCATGACAGTCGAGGAACTCCTGAAAAAATATGCCGCCGGAGAAAGAAACTTTGCCGGAATCAACCTGACTGAGGCCAACCTCAGCGGCGTCAACTTGAGCGGAGCCAACCTCAAGGGTGCGAATCTGAGTGTAGCAAACCTCAGCGGAGCCAACCTCAGCAAAACCAACCTCACAGGTGCCAAACTCAACATCGCCAGACTCAGCGGCGCCCATCTAGGCGGCGCCGACCTCACCGACGCCGACCTCAACGTCGCCTACCTAGTCCGAGTTGACCTCAAAAAAGCCACACTCACAGGAGCCAAACTGATCAGAGCCGAGTTAATTCGAGCCGAACTCAGCGGCGCCAACCTCAGCGGCGCCAACCTCAGCGGCGCGTCCTTGACAGAAGCCACCCTCCGAGGAGCCAACCTCAGCGGTGCCAACCTTCGAGGCGCTCACCTCAGCGGCGCGTCATTGACAGAAGCCAACCTCGAACAAGCCAACCTGCAAGGTGCCGATCTGGGCCGAGCCGACCTCAGCGGCGCAGACTTGCGAGGCACAGAACTGCGGCAAGCCAACCTCACTCAAGCCGTACTCAGCGGAGCCGACCTCAGCGGCGTCAATTTGCGCTGGGCCATCCTCAGCGGCTGCAACCTGCGGTGGGCCGACCTCAGCGAAGCAAAATTGAGCGGGGCCGACCTCAGCCGAGCCGACCTTTGCCACGCCAACTTGCTCAATGCCAGTTTAGTTCACGCCGACCTGTCAAATGCCTATCTCATCCGCGCCGACTGGATTGGAGCCGACTTAACCGGAGCCACCTTAACCGGAGCCAAACTCCACGCCGTTTCGCGGCTCGGCATCAAAACCGAAGGCATGACCTGCAAGTGGGTCGATCTGAGCCCCAACGGCGACCACAGCCAAATTTACTGGTTGAACTCGGGAGGAACCCACGACTTTTTTCACGAAACCTTGCCCACAGTTCGGATTGTGATTGACTCGCCCTTAGACCAAGGCGCTCATTTTGCCCTAGCTGCAACTTATTACCAAATTGCCCAACAATACCCGAGTTTAAGTCAGCCTCCCACGATCGAAGTCAGCTCCAGGCGCACCGTACTCGCGTTTAAAATGGACAGCGACGATAAATTATTTGCTACGGCTTACGTTGCCATCATTCCTTTTAACGATGCTGCCATAACTCAAAAAAACCTAATAGCTTTGATGAAAATGATTCAATCCCACGACGCAGGCAAACTTAACGTCAAAGAATCTAAACACGTCCAGTTATCCAGCAAAGCTCTCAACCAAGCTATCAGCAAAGTAGATCAAATCAAAATTTCCAGTTCTTTTCCAAAAATCGGCGAAAGCATCAATTTCTTTCAAATTCCTACACAGATGCTCTTAATTAATTCCCGCGATCAAAGAGTCAGCGTATATCACCACCCCGCCTTCGGCAAGCGCCTGATTAAAAAATACGACCCAAGTAGCTCAACATCGGGTAAGTTAGCCGAAAGCACAAAATTGGATCGAGCTAATATTACTACCATTTTGGATTTTATAAAAGGCTTCCACAATATCGATGTCTAAGCATATTGCATCAAGTTACAAAAAATGCTTATTCTAGTTTAAAGGTTGGCACAACAAAGCTTTGTTCTAGCTAACACATCAGGGAAATTGAAAAGCATGGATGCCGAAGAACTGATCGCCAAATATACAGCAGGAGAAAGAGACTTTACTGCCATCCTCCTTTGCGAGGCAAATCTCAGCAGGATCGATCTCAACGGGGCTAATTTCAGTGAGGCAATCTTGAGCCTCACAAACATGAGCGGCACCAATCTCTCAAACGCCAACATGAGAAAAGCCAAACTCAATGTTGCCAGACTCAGCGGTGCAAATCTCCACAAAGCCAACCTCAGCGGCGCTATCCTCAACGTAGCAAACTTGATTCGAGCCGACCTCCGCGAAGCCCAACTCGTCGAAGCTACAATGATCAGATCCGAACTGATCCGAGCAAACCTCAGCAGTGCAAACTTGACCGGTGCAAATCTCAGCGAAGCAGATTTGAGAGAAGCAACCCTCAGAGAAGCCAATGTAGAGCAAGCCGACCTCAGCGGGGCTCACCTGAGAGGCGCTTGTCTGACAGCGGCCAACTTGGAACGGGCCAACTTGCACAGAGCCGACCTCAGCAGGGCAGACTTGCGAGGAGTCAACCTCTGCAATGCCGAACTCAGACAAGCTAATCTTTCTCAGGCTAATCTCAGCGGCGCTGACTTGCGAGGCGCGAATCTCCGGTGGGCTGACCTCAGCGGGGCGAACCTGACTGGCGCCGACCTCGATGAAGCGAGATTGAGCGGGGCCAACTTGTACGGGGCAAATTTGAGCAATGTCAATCTGTTGAACGCTACTCTGGTACACGCGGATTTGACTCAAGCGAATTTGATTCACGCAGATTGGGTGGGCGCCGATTTGACGGGGGCGGCCCTGACGGGGGCAAAAATTTACGCGGTGTCTAGGTTTGATGTGAAAGCCGATGACATTACCTGCGATTGGGTTGACCTCAGTCCTAACGGCGATCGCAGCCACATTCAGCGCTTTACCCCAGAAGAATCTCAAAGGTTTTTCAATGCTACACCGCCGACAGTTCAAATTATTGTCGATCGACCCCTCGACCCCGATGCTAACTTTGTCCTGGCAGCTACCTACCGCCAAATTGCCCGTCAATACCCTGCTTTGAACCATCCTCCCAGTATCGAAGTTAATTCCCGACGCACAATCATATCATTTAGAATAGAACAGGACGAGCAACTATTTCCCACAGCTTTCGTTGCGATTACTCCCTTTAGCGATGCAGCATTTACTCAGAAAAATTTGATTGCTCTGATCAAGATGATTCAACCCCAAAGCGGTAATAACATGGGCGTGAGAGTCTCAAATATGGTAGTGCAATTAAACGTAGCCCTGACCCAAACAATGAGAAAAATAGGGGAAATGAAAATTCAGCCGATTCCCCTCGATCGCGAACCGATGTCAAGTTTTTTCCAATCGCCTACCCAAACTGTACTCGCTAACTCCAGCGCCGAAACTTTGATGATTCACTATCACCCAGATTTTGGCAGAAACTTGACAAATTTGCCCGGAGTCAACAAAACGTCTATCAGTCCTGCAATTAAAGCCCAAAGATTTACCACCCCGCCGCTAAATACGGTCATTGAGTTTGTCAAAAGCTTTTATCAGCTCGGTGAGTAAATACTATATAGCCTTTCTCAGATAGATGAGGTACAAGTTTAGATTTTAGATTTTAGATTTTAGATTTTAGATTGGGGGATTGAGGAATTGTTAATTAATTAGTAAATACCTCATCTTTATGAGAATCGCTATAAATTAATTTGATATCATTTCTATTCATGCCCTATAAAAATTAGCCAATTGCCATTTCATTAAAGAAAAAAAATGGAAGCGGAAGAACTGCTCAAACGATTTGCACTCGTCAAGAGATACACAGAAGGCGACAGAGATTTCACAGGAATCAACCTGAATGAAGCTAATCTCAGCCGCATCAACCTCAGCCAATCAATTTTAAGGCGGGCTAGCTTATTCGTCACCAACCTCAGCGGCGCTAACTTGAGCGACGCTAACTTGAGCGAAGCTAACCTGAATGTGGCTAGACTCAGCAGTACCAACCTCTCGCGGGCAATCTTAAACGGGGCGACTCTCAACGTAGCAAACTTAGTGAGAGCCGATTTAAGTGCAGCTCAATTAATCGGAGCATCCCTGATTAGAAGCGAATTAGTGCGCTGCGAACTCAGCAAAACTAACTTCAGCGGCGCCAACCTGACTGAAGCAGATTTAAGAGAGGTAAAACTGACGGAAGCTAACCTGTACGGTGCTAATCTTTCCGGTGCAAATCTTAGAGGTGCTTCGGCTGCTTCAGCTAACTTTCAAGAAGCTAACTTGCACGGTGCAGATTTGAGGAAAGCAGAACTTAGCGGCGTCAATTTGAGCAATGCCGATATGAGACAAGCTTCTTTGCAACAGGTAAATCTCAGCAGTGCCAATTTGAACGGAGCTAACCTCAAATGGGCTGATTTAACGGGAGCTAACCTCAACGGCGCCGATCTGAGCAGTGCTAAATTGAGCGGAGCTAACCTTAACGGAGCAGATTTAAGAAATACTAATTTAGGAAGTGCTAGTTTCGTTCATGCTGATTTGACAGAAACAAATTTGATTAATGCAGATTGGGTGGGCGCTGATTTGAGGGGAGCAACTTTAACAGGAGCAAAACTGTATTTGGTTCCGCGATGCGGCATCATCGCAGATGATATTACTTGTCAGTGGGTTGACCTCAGTCCTAACGGCGATCGCACTCAGATTCAACAATTTAATTCGCCGTCAGAATCGAGAAAGTTTTTAAATCACACGCCTGGCTTAGTGCAAATTGTGGTTGACGCACTTTTAGACTACTCAGCCAACAGCACTTTAGCAACAGTTTACAGCGAAGTAGCTCGGCATTACCGGGCAATGAATTTTCCTCCTAATATTGAAGTCGGCTACCGCCGCACAACTCTAACTTTTAGATTTGATAGCGATGAGCATTTATTGCCAGCAGCTTTTTTAGCGATTCTTCCTTTTAAGGATGCCGTACAAACTCAGAAAAATATTATGGTTATCGGCCAAAATATCGCAAGTCAAAATTTGGAGGAGCAACGAATAGTGCAGTTGCGTAAAGCATTGAGTACAGCTACAAATAAATTAAATGAGTTGATAAATTTTGTCTCAAATATATCACGGGTTAGTCAGCCAACAAAGTTTTTTGATTCACCTACCCAAACTATTTTAATTAGTTCGGGACAGGAGAGTTTGATGGTGAATTCTCACGGAAATTTTGGGAAGGGAGGTGCAACTCATCAGGAGAGTAAATTCAGTTTGCCTCTAGGTCAAAAAGTAGTTGATTTTCTGGCCAGTTTTGATTATAAGGAATACCCTGAAAACCCCGTGACTTCATTCGGGGAATGAAACGGCGTTGCAGGATTGATCCTGCCTGTTCTCTTTACCTCAATCCTGAATCTAAAATTCAATCTTTTTAATTCAAAAAACTTTCTTAAAAAGTTGGACAAGACGGGACAATATGGTAGGCTAAGACAGTCAAGGTTAAACTCCTTTGCCCGAAGTGAAACAGTTAAGACACACTTTTAGGCATGAACTGGGGGACAAAGTGCGGCGAAAACACTCTAAACAGCCGAAACCGAAAATTTAGGTTTCAATCCAGCAAACATAAACTTGTCTACTGGGAATTGTTAAGTAGGGTAGGGCATACCCAAACTCTAGATAAATATTCTAGTACGCTTTTGGAGATAGATCCGCTGGGGTGTTTCTGAATTGGACTCGTCAATTGGTGGTACTCCACGGTTGAAAAGTTCAAGTATTGCCGTGAGGACAGAACATTTTAAGGTCAGTCGCTGAATTAAGAATCCCCTCGGCTTCAGCCAGGGGAGTGTCAAGTTGAGTGAGAAATGTCAATTTTAAAACCGATTGATTGAGGTAGAAGTCCACAACTCATTGCTCCGCTTTCTGCGATCGAACTCCGAGCCGCACTGGCCGCACCATTTAACGATGGCGCGGCTCGTGGCGCGGGCTTTGCGCTTGGGGCGCAGCGCTCTGATCCAAACAGGGCTTCCCGCTGGAGCTTACCGACAGCGGTATCGAGTCAGCTATTTGATGCCGATTTTGATGTGGCCGGAACCTGTGATTTTAGTGGCGCCGACACGGGCGATCGAGTATTTGAGAGGAGTGGAAATTCCGCGCTTGCAAGAGTGGCTGCAAACAGAGGGGTCGATCGAGACTTATTCCGATAATCCTACTGGACGAGGATTGATGCTAGCAGAGCCCGAGTCTTGGCTGGCGGCTCGCTTGACGGTGGATTCGCCGCTTCCGAGCAATATTCCGACAATTATCGACGGTGTGGATGACTTGGAAGTTTGGACTCGCCAGCAATTGACGGCGTGTTTGCAACCGGCTGACTGGAATGATTTAATGGAATCTCAGCCTTTGGCAGCCGATGCAATCCTCCAAGGGCGGGTACTGCTAACGCGGGCTTTCTTTCAGCATCCGGCGAAACCTGACGAGTGCTATTTGCTGGAAACCGCAGAGCAAAATATTTTGCAGGGGCTGTTTGACAGGATCGAGCCGAATTCCGTGATTCCGGCTGCTTGGAGCAATTTTTGGCAGCGGTGGGAAGCAAACGGCAGACTCAGGTGGGCGGAAATTAATCGGGAGGCTGGCTCATTTTCTCTGTTCTGCGCGCCGGTGCAGGTGGCTGAGGTTTTGGGCAAAATTTGGGACGATCAGCCTGTGGTGTTGATTGGGGGGGCGGTGGATGTGGAACCGAAGGCTCCGATCTTCCGGCAAATGCTGGGACTGCCAGAATTGACGAGCGTTAAGTTTTCGCCCGATCGACAAAGCGAATTAATTCAACTGTACATTCCCAACTGGCTGCCGCTGCCAAATACGCCGGAATTTCAGGGTGTTTTAATGGAAGAAATTCGGACTTTGCTGTTGATGAGCGCGTCGGTGGCGGGTTTAACGGTGCTGATTGTTGGTGATGTACCGCTCAAGGCTCGGCTGGCGGCGATTTTGGCTTCTGAGTTCGGTTCTCGGGTGCAGGTTGAAAAAACAGATGTGGGCGAGAATGCGATTTTGGTGACGGGGTGGGAGTTTTGGCGGGAACATCAGGGGGAATTGAGGGCGCCTCACTTGCTGGCGATCGCAACTTTGCCGTTACCTTCTTTGGAAAATCCTTTGGTGACGGCGCGTGTGGCTTATTATAAGGAGCAGCGCAAGGATTGGTTTCGGTTGTATTTGCTGCCGGCGGCGCTGAATGAGTTGCAGCGGGCGATCGCGCCGGTGCGAGAACGTCAAGGGGTGGTGGCGATTTTCGACAGCAGGGTGATTCACCGCAGTTACGGACAGCAGGTTTTAGCGGCTTTGAGTCCTTTTGCGAGGATTGATTATTTGGATACGACTTGGCTGACGCAGGCTTGAGTTGACCTGTTGGCGTATAATTTGGTTGGGTATCCAGTTGAAATCTAATTTAGCAGACAAAGATTATGGGTGAAGCTAAGCGTCGCAAAGAGTCGATCGGCGACGAATACGGTAAAGAAGAACGCATCCTTCCCTGGCTGCCAATCACGAAAACCCAAAGCGAAGATTTTGTGAAGTGGACAAGCCGCGGAAGCTGGATCGGGATTAGCCTTTTGGTGGCTTGGTGGGTGGTAGTGCGATTTGTCGGCCCCTCGGCGGGTTGGTGGCAGGTTAACTGATGCCAGACTCGACAAATGCCTGTATTCTTGGCATTGTGTCGAGTTTAACTCGGAAACCAGCGCCTGATTTTTTGGAAAAATTTTAGTTGCGAATTTGGACTTAGTATGGTATAGTGATTATCTGCGGGCAATTAGCACAGTGGTAGCGCACTTCCTTCACACGGAAGGGGTCACAGGTTCAAATCCTGTATTGCCCATTTTTCAATGCAATTTTTTGCACAAACAAAATTGTCTCACAAATGAGACTAGAGTCTCACTGGTTAGACTTTAGTCTCACGCATGAAACCAAAACGCGCTGGAACCTTTTCAGAATAAAGGTTCCAGCGCGTCTCATATATTCTTCAAATATTTAGGGCTTGCTGAATAAGTCCAGAAAACTCAAAAAAGTTCGATCGCGCTATTGCTCGCCAACGATTGAATTAAGTTTTTCTTTTGATTGTGATTCCCAACTATAATCTTTGATAATCTCCAGGACAGTTTTGTTGTTATTAATAATAATTGACACAAAAAAAGCCACAATAGCCTTCTTAATTTTGTGGCGGTTTATCAAATATGAATGGCTCGAAATAGATGCCTATTCTAGCTGGCAATCTCTTGTTTCATCTGTAGAAAAAATTCTTAAAGAGTTTGGAGATAATTATGTAATTAATTTTGCTTAACTACTTAGCTGTTTCTCTTGCACTTGCGGCTCGATCGCCCTATCCTCTAAGGCTTGCTGTGTAAACATGCGGCTCATCATTCAGCAAGCCCTACCTACTTCCGCTTTGTTGACAAAAAAAATATAGTTCGATCGCCCCAATCCATCAAATCCCATCACAGCGATATCTCTGTCACCGCAATATTACCCTCAAAGCACACGTCAACATCAGTCCCCGCCGCCCGATCGCGCGATCCATATTCTCCGGCATAATAAAAGTATTCTCCCTCCATGCGGTAAACCACTGGCAGCGGCTGCGTTGAAGGCCGGCAAAACACAATTTCCGGTTCCGCACTTCCCGGCGCTAAATGCGGCAAATTCACATTCCAGAAACACCCAGACTTTGGTTCCCGGTTCAGCAAATCCGCCAACACCCGCGATGTCCAGCGAGTAGCGACATCCCAATCTATTTCGAGCGGCCTTTTAATCCGGTGGGAAATTGCGATTCCCGGAATACCGTGCATGGCTGCTTCCCGCACAGCCGCCACCGTACCCGAAATATACACGTCAACCCCCAAATTGCCGCCCGCGTTAATGCCCGAAAGCACCAAATCCGGCTTCGCACAAACGTGATGAAGAGCAATGCGGACGCAATCGGCCGGTGTTCCCCCTACAGCATATTCCACGGACGATCGGCGATCGACATGAATCGGACTGTGAGCCGTCACCTGATGCCCGCAGCCCGACAATTGCCCTTGAGGGGCAACCATAATTGTTTTGCCTTCTACAGCCTGCAAAAGTGCTTGAATGCCGGGAGCATCGATGCCGTCGTCGTTGGTTAAAATTATCGTCATTAAAAATGTGTCGGTTTTATAGAAACGATTTGAGAGCGCAGAGGATGGCAACCTTCTGGTAGCTCTAGCCCAAATTGGTTGTTGGTTGGTGGCGATCGTCAGTATGAGCATTGCCACACATTTATATCATCGCATTAATTGAACTGTTGCCCCAGAAATGTGACGGGCCACATTTTAGCCGAGTCGCACCTTGATATGACAGCTAAAGCGACTTGTTACGCTTGCCGCAGTGCAGCATTCATGACATCAGTGTCGATGCAAACATCTAATCACATAATTTTTTCCTCGGCTCTCCCCGATGCTTGGTATTAAAAGTAGCAGATGATACTAAGTCTCAGATACTGAACGTTGAAACCCTCGATCCTGCTAAATTATTAGCTTGCGTTATCACCATAAGTACGAGAGAGCCGATAATAAGTTAATGTCAATTCCAATTGCTTTGACGCAGGGGATGGGAGAATAGATATCAAATCTTTATCAAAGATAGTATCTAAGTTACAGTTCTCATTTCTCATTCATAAATCAAATACTTATCTACACTGTTACCATTATTACATTTTAACTCAGGAGAGTAATATGAGCGAACCCACTCAAAGCAATACCAAAGCAGGCTGTCCCCCAGTTCCTCAGTCAATTATGACCGCCAGTCGGGAAGAACTAGATAAAATCTTGGAGATTGAGGGGAAACTACCAGAAGAGGTACAGGGTTATATCTTCATTGTTGCGCCAGTAGGAACCGTTGAATCAGGAGGTCTTCCTTTTGCCGACGGAGACTCCTTTTTGAATGGCGACGGCATGATTTACCGACTTGATTTTAATCAAAAGGGTAAAGTAATTTTGAAAACGCGGATTGCCAAGCCTCTAGATTACCATTTTGACGAGGCAACTAAGGGTACTAAGTTGGGATTTCGCAATCATGGGATCTTAAGGTTTTCCTTACTTCTGGGCGCTCGCAACGAGTTAAATACAGCTTTTCTGCCCGTGAAATTCTCAAAAGACGAACAGGAACGGTTGTTAGTAACTTATGATGCGGGTCGTCCTTATGAAATTGATACCGATACCCTCCATCTGGTGACGCCTGTTGGGTCAAATAAAGAGTGGCGTCCTGAAGCTCCTCTGCCCTATCTTTTTCCACCCATTTTTAGTACCGCCCATCCTACTTTTGATACCTACACGGGTGAGATGTTCGCAGTTAATTATGGTAGATCGTTAGAAAATTTTCTTGAGACTATACCTTCCATTAAAGAGATAGACGAACGCTTTCCAGAAGTTCGTCAATTTTGGGAAAAATTTAAGGGTTTAGAAGATTTTGTCTATCTGATTCGCTGGGACGGAGTGACTCACTTGGAGCGGTGGACGCTGGTAAATGCTGATGGTTCACCAGTCAGCATTAAGCAAACTATCCATCAGATTGGAGTAACCGAAAAATATGTAATTTTGATGGATACAGCCTTTAGCACCGGACTGGATCAGTTGCTGGGCAATCCTTTTCCAGGCGACAAGGATCGAGAAAGAATTTTAAGGGACTTATTAGCAAGTCCACCTTCACCCGATTCTATTATTTATATCGTTAGCCGCAGCGATCTGCAAAAGAGGAAGGGGCAGCGTCCAGCCTTGAACGAACCAGAAGTTAAAGTTGTCGCGCGGAAAGTGGTAATTCCCCTCGAAGCTGCTCACTTTTTGGTGGACTATGAAAATCCTAACGATAAAATTACGCTCCACGTAGCTCATATTTGTGCTTGGGACGTTGCTGAATGGCTGCGTCAATACGATCTTTCCGCTTATCAACCTCACAATCCCGTGCCTGAAAACTTGCCTGGGATGGAACTGAATGAGATGGACATCAGCCGTTTGGGACGCTACGTAATTGACCTAAAAAACCAAGATCAACCCATCGATCCAAAAGTTATCTGTGATACCGAATATACATGGGGGCTTGGATTATACGCCTACCTTGACCGATTACCGTCAGGTAAAACTCCCAGAAAGCTAGATAATATCTACTGGATTTCTTTCGGACTGTGGAAGGATTTAACCACCGAGTTTTTGTGCCACTTATACCGGGATTATAAGTATCAGGAAGTACCGCAGTCAGATGTTTTGGCTCTGGCTGAAAAGGGCGTACCAGCTTGCTTGCTGCGGCTGGACACGCAGTCGATGGAAATTGCCGATCGCTATCAGTTCGATCCTGGCTACATCGTGAGTTCACCGCAGTTTATGCCGCGTCGCGGTAATCAAGGTAGTTCAACCGACGGTTATATAGTTTGCACCGTTTTCACTCCCCAAAGAAATGAAATTTGGATTTTCGAGGCTGACAATTTGTCTGGCGGGCCGAAATGCAAACTCAGCCATAAATCCCTTAACTTTACATTCACATTGCATACAGCTTGGTTACAACAAATAGGGCCTCGTTCAGCTAAATACAAAATCTCGTTGCCGGAAGATTACGAGGAATTAGCAAAGAACTTCCAATCTCCGCCGGAATTCGAGAAAGAGATTCAGGAGTTATTTGCGAAAGAGTTGTACCCGCGCTTTGCAAAGGAGTAAAAATTCAATTGCAGCCAGATTCTCCATTAATCTGGCTGCGAGCTATAATAGTTGATGAAAAGGGAAAGGTAAAAATTAATGCTAGGTCTTGCAGGTTACAGAATTAGAGAAAAAATTTACGATGGAGTAAGAACCGTTGTTTATCGAGGTATAAGAAATCGAGAGCAACAACCTGTTATTGTTAAAATCATAAAAGATGAACATCCTACCCTAGAACAAATTACCAATTTAAGACAAGAATTTATAATTACTCAAAATTTAGATTGTTCAGTAATTGTTAAAACCTACAGTTTAGAAAAATATCAGAATAATTTTGCTCTGATCTTAGAGGATTTTGGCGGTCAATCATTGTATGAGTTTAGGGCAGCAAATCGACTGTCATTAATCGAATTATTGAGAGTAGCTATCGATTTATCTGAAGCTTTAATTTATATACATAAAATACCAATTATTCACAAAGATATTAAACCTTCAAATATCATTATCAATTCAGCCAATGGAAAAGTTAAACTAACAGACTTTAGTATTGCTTCGCGTTTGGAATTGAAGAACCAAACCATCAGCAATCCCAACTTGCTAGAAGGATCTCTAGCTTATATGTCACCCGAACAAACAGGGAGGATGAATCGATCAATTGACTATCGCACCGACTTCTATTCATTGGGAGTGACTTTCTATGAAATGCTGACCAACCAGTTGCCATTTACTACCACCGATCCGATGGAGTTGGTTTACTGTCATATTGCCAAACAACCCGTCCCACCTAAAGAGGTAGCAGAAATTCCTCAAGCGGTTTCAGATATTGTCATGAAACTGTTAGCAAAAAATGCGGAAGACCGATATCAAAGTGCGGCGGGATTAAAATTTGATCTGGAAACTTGTTTGCAGCAATTGCAGACAATTGGAAAGATTGAAAATTTTCCCATCGGTCAACGCGATCGCGGCAACCAACTACTCATTCCCCAGAAGCTTTATGGTAGAGAAACCGAAGTTCAAATTCTTCTAGATGCCTTTGGACGAGTCAGCCTCGGTGCTACCGAGATGATGTTAGTTTCCGGTTATTCCGGGATTGGTAAAACTTCAATCGTCAATGAAGTTCATAAACCAATTGTAGCAGCTAGGGGATATTTTATTGCGGGTAAGTTTGATCAGTTTAAGCGCAATATTCCCTATGCGGCGTTAATCCAAGCATTTCAAGAATTAGTTCGTCAGCTATTAACCGAAAGTTCCGAACAGATTGCTATTTGGAAAGAAAACTTATTAAAGGCGCTAGATAATAACGGTCAAGTTATTATTGATGTTATCCCCGAAGTCGAACTAATTATCGGTAAACAGCTTGAAGTTCCTCAACTGGGTTCATCGGAATCTCAAAACAGATTTAATCTGGTATTTCAACAATTTATTCGAGTTTTTTGTCAACCCGAACACCCGCTAGTCATATTCCTAGACGATTTACAGTGGGCAGATTCGGCATCTCTAAAGTTAATTCAACTCTTAGTCACTGACCCAGATAGCAAATATTTGTTAACGATTGGAGCTTATCGAGATAACGAAGTCAGTCCCGTTCATCCTTTAATTCAGACCATAGAAAAAATTCAAGAAACTGAAACGTTGGTGAATAATATCACCATTCAGGCGCTGGCTTTGGATAGCGTCAACCGATTAATCGCCGACACTCTCGATGCCAGCGTAAATTCAGACAAAATAAAAGTTTTTTCAGAGTTACTTTTTAATAAAACCCAAGGGAATCCCTTTTTCTTAACGCAGTTACTCAAAACCCTGTACTCCGAAAATCTGCTGGTTTATCAAGTAGATACAGACCGCTGGGAGTGGGATATTCAACAAATCCAATCAATTGGTATCGCAGATTTCAATATTGTTGAACTGGTTGCTCGCAATATTCGCAAACTCCCAGAAAAAACGCAGAAAGCATTAAAATTAGCGGCTTGTATCGGCAACCAATTTAACTTAGAAGTTTTATCAATTGTCAATGAAGAATCAAACTTAGCGACGGCTGCTCATTTGTGGGAGGCAATGCAAGCTGGTTTGATTCTGCCGCTGTCTGAAAATTACAAAATTCCTCTAGTATTTGCCCAGGAAGAGTTGGCATCTATACGCGATATCAAAGTTGACTACAAATTTTTGCACGATCGCGTGCAACAAGCAGCCTATTCTTTGATTCCCGAGTCAGACAAAAAAGCCACTCACCTGAAAATTGGTCAACTGTTGCTGAATAATACAACAGAGCAAGAACGAAAAGATAATATTTTTGCTCTGGTTAACCAACTGAATTTTGGCACAGATTTGCTAACTAATCAGTCAGAAAAAGATGAGTTGGCCCAATTAAACCTAATCGCCGGACAGAAAGCAAAGGCAGCTACTGCATATGAAGCCGCTGTTAATTATTTGAATGTAGGTATAGAACTCCTGAGTCAAGATAGCTGGGAAAGTAGATACGATCTGACATTTGATTTTTATCTGGAAGTGGCGGAAGCCGAATATCTCAATGCCAATTTAGAACGAGCAGTAATTTTGTGCGATCTCACTCTCCAAAAAGCCAAAACAATCCTCGAACAAGTCAACTTATATGTGCTGAAAATTAGGCTTGAAATCGCTAAAAACCAGATTGAATCTGCTTTAGATACTGGGCTACAAATCCTAGAAATACTGGGAGTGACAATATCTCAATTACCCCCGCAAGAACTCAATATTGAGGAGTTAGCTAACCTGCCAGAAATGACCGATCCCTACAAGGTGGCGGCTATGCAGTTTTTAGTTCTGATTTTCCCACCAGCTTGCTTCGCAGAAAGCCCGCTATCGCTACCAATTCTATATACTATGATCGAACTTTCTCGTCAGTATGGGAATTCGCCACAGTGTACTTTTGCATATTCCATTTACGGAGTCCTCGTGTCTTGGCTCATACCAGATGCAGATTTGGCCTATCAACTTGGTGAACTTTCTTTACAAGTATTAGAGCAGTTAGATGCCAAAGAGTTTCGTTCTAAAACATTGGTTAATGTTTCCATCTGTATTACGCACTTCAAAAAGCATACTAGGGAAACTATAGAACCTCTTCGTCAAGCAATTAATAGCGGCTTAGAATTTGGGGACATAGAATATGCTTGTCATGCTGCTGATTACTACTGCGCTCATCTGTTTTTTAATGGCGAGCATCTAGACTACGTGCAAGAACAACAAAAACACTATATTGATTTTGCCGATAATTTTTCCCAAGAACATCAGTTTTATCTGCTCAAAATAATTGGTCAATTAGTCGCAAATTTACGAGGCATAACAGATAATAGCCTGATTTTAACTGGTGAATGTTTGAATGAGGAAGAAGCTATTGCTTATTTGACAAAAATTAATAATTTAATGTCTTTATTTAGAGTGCTTTTTGCAAAAACCCTACTTTGCTATTTATTTAAAGATTATAAAAATGCTATAATTCATGCTAAAACAGCGTTAAATAATTCAATGCTTGTTCAAGCTAACATTAGCTTTAATAACCACGTTTATTACTATTCTCTGGCTCTTTTAGCTCAGTATGTTCAGGAAACTGAGGAAAAGCAGCAACAATACCTGAAAAAAGTAGAAGAAAATCAGGAAAAGATGAAATATTGGGCGCAACATTGCCCAGCCAATTACCAACATAAGTATGACTTAGTAGAGGCCGAAAAAGCCCGCGTATTGGGGCAATCTTTCTCAGCAATGGAATATTACGACCTGGCGATAGATGGAGCCAAGGAAAATGAATATGTGCAGCACGAAGCCCTCGCCAATGAACTAGCAGCAGAATTTTATTTAACTTTAGGTCGTCAGAAAGTAGCGCGTACCTACATGATAGACGCTTACTATGGTTATATCCGCTGGGGAGCGAAGGCAAAAGTTAAAGATTTAGAAGAGCGCCATGCTGAATTACTCGCACCAGTCGTCGGTAGGAAAAACAGCCTGACGAGTGGAAGAGACGAAACGATTGTTCAGACCAGAACCACTGTCACTTCTACCAGTTCAGGTTCTGCAAAAGATCTGGATTTATCAACAATTATCAAAGCCTCCCAAGCGCTCTCAGGGGAAGTTAATTTAGATAAGTTACTCTCGAATTTGATGCAAGTCTTGCTGGAAAACGCCGGAGCAGAAAAGTTTTATTTCATCATACCTGACCCAGCAGGTAAGTGGAAAATTGAAGCTCAATGTACGGGTGAACGATGTGAATTAATATCCAAGTCAGCGACTGAAAATCAAGTGATTCCTATCTCGCTGGTTAATTATGTACAACGCACGCAAGAAACTCTGGCGATCGATGATGCTACCACTGAAACTAGGTTTGCCTCTGACTCGTATATTATTCAGCAGCGACCTAAATCTATCTTGTGTAGCCCCCTGATCAATCAAGGTAAGTTGGTAGGCATCTTATACCTAGAAAATAATTTAACAGCGGGGGCTTTTACGCGCGATCGCTTAGAAGTCCTCAACATCATTTCCGCCCAAGCTGCGATCTCCATCGAAAATGCCCGTCTCTATCAAACTTTAGAAGAAAAGGTGCAACAACGCACCGCCCAACTCGCCCAAGCAAACCAGGAAATTAGCAGCCTCAACAACAAACTTAAAGCCGAAAACATCCGCCTCAGTGCTGAGTTAGAAGTCACCAAACGACTGCAACAAATGATTTTGCCCAAACAATCAGAACTCGATAAAATTCAAGGATTAGAAATAGCTGGATATATGCAACCTGCCGATGAAGTTGGTGGCGACTACTACGACGTGCTAACCCAAAACGATCGGGTAAAAATTAGCATCGGCGATGTTACGGGACATGGTTTAGAAAGTGGCGTATTAATGATTATGGCGCAAACCGCCGTCCGCACTCTCCAACAAATGAACGAAACCGATCCGGTGAAGTTTCTTGATGTGTTAAACCGCACCCTTTATGCCAATATCGAGCGCATCGACTCGTCTAAAAACATGACCTTGGCTTTGTTAGATTATCAAGATAGTAACTTCAGCCTCAGCGGTCAACATGAAGAAGTTATCGTAGTCCGTACTGATGGTAACATCGAACAAATCGATACAATGGAACTCGGCTTTCCTCTGGGATTAGAGGAAAATATTGCTGATTTTGTTTCCCAAGTTCAAGTGCATCTTAATCCAGGGGATGTAGTAGTGCTTTACACAGATGGAATTACGGAAGCTATAAATATAAACAAAGTGTATTACGGCATAGAAAGATTGTGCCAAGTGGTTCAAGAAAATCGCCACAAAACGGCTGAAGAAATTCGACAAGCAGTAATCGATCATCTGCGGCAACATATTGACAAACATAAAGTTTTTGACGACATTACGTTGGTAGTCCTAAAACAGAAATAACGCAAGTTGGTAATTGGTAATTGGTAATTGGTAATTGGTAAATTGTTTGAGCGTCCGACGATCGAAACCGACTTCACGCCCAACAATTTTGGAAATGGTGCGCGGACTCAGGAAGGTGCGATCGAAAGCTGAGCGCCACGTCTGTGCTAAATTGGGCGATCGCCCTAATTACCGCAAACATTCACCTAAAATCCCCAAATCCCCAGAAAATATCAACCAACTTGTGGTAAGGTTTTGTGTCGGTTGCTATGTGGCAATCTTCTGCAAGTTCAGTTAAACGCTCTCACAGCAATGTTTTTGCCAATTTTCCCCCTAGCTCAAACAATCCCCGCACCTCCCCCCCAACAACAACTGATCATCGACCCAGAAGCCCCCGCATCCGAAAACGAACTCGATTTGCCGCTGCCGCCAAGCAGCAGCCCGCTGAAAACCCTGACAGTGCCTCAGCAAGTGCGCGTTTTACCCGGAAAACTCGACAACATCCCGGTTTTCAACAGCAACAGCCCCGAAGTCGTGCAAACCGAAGGCATTTTGCTCTCCACATTTCCCCCGGAAGGAAAACAAGTACCTTCTGCACACTTAAACTTTCCCTTCAAAGGCCGATTTGACATCTTTGCCCACCACATCGCCAAAGCTAAAAATCGCGCCGAAACTCGCACCTTATTTCAAGGAATAATTGTCCGCAATCCCAACTCCGAACCTGTTACTTTAAATGTCTTGCAAGGAGCGACTTATTTAACTCGGCCGGATGCCTTGTTTGTCGATTTGCCGTCGTATTTAGAGAATCGATTTGGCACTGTGTTTGCGGGGCCTGGAAGCCGCATCACGAGCGATGTGCTGCGGGGATACAGGCAAGCCATTTTGCCCGCTGCGATCGAGATTCCGGCGAATGAAAGCCGAATGCTGATGAATTTGCCGATACCTGTGGGGAATGTCGCGCCTTCTTCCAACGGTCGATCGACCTTGATGCGAATGTCGAGCAGCAATTCGGTTTATGTAGCATCGTTAGCAATGTTTGCTCCTAAAAGTCAAGGAGGAGTCGAGCAATATCCCACATTAGAACAGTGGGAAAATATTTTAAATACCAAAGGTTTAGCGGGGCCGAGAGATTTAGCACCAACTCCGAGAGGCGAAAATCCGGTGCAAAAAATTTACGGCCGCGTGGCGGGAGTAGCGGAAGGTTCCCAGTGGGAAGCTAAAATTACGGACAATTCGAGAACCGATTATTTAACTATTCCCAAGCGCGGCGAGTCCTTTTCTTATGCTTTGAGCACAACGGATACGGGTACTTTTGGCACTGGTCAAGTTCAAAGCGCTAAAATGTTAGCTCGCTATCCCGATACTGCTTATTTAGCTAACGGTAATTACGGGATTCAATACAACTTAACTTTTCCGCTTTACAACAAATCTCGCGAGTCCCAATCTGTTAGCATTAAAATGCAAACACCGATCAAAGCAAATACAGAATCGGGGGGATTGATGTTTTACGATCCTCCCGAAAATCGGATCTTTTTCCGAGGTACGGTGCGGGTGATGTTTAATGATGATACGGGCAAGACTTTGACGCGCTACATTCACATCGTGCAGCGCCGGGGACAGCAGGGGGAACCTTTGGTGAATGTGAATATGAAGCCGGGGGAACGCCGTTTGGTGCAGGTGGATTTTTTGTATCCGCCGGATGCGACGCCGCCGCAAGTTTTGACAGTGCGATCGAGTAATTAGTTGGTGGTTGACTGTATATTTACATTGTGCGAAACGCGGCTGAATTTCTCACAACAAAAAGTACGATCGCTACTCGACGGGCTCGCCCTTAACATACAAAGATTCGAGAAACTTAACGGCTTCATCAAGCACAGCTTCCGGTAACTTCTCAACAATTGCGATCGCCCTTTGACGGGTTTCTCGATCGACTGCTTTTGATTGCTGCGAGTCAGTGTTTGCTAAACAGCTACTTTCAAATGGCTTTTGCTTGGATAAAGCTGTTTCTGGAGTGACAAAAACGCCAACATCTGCCGGAAGATTTATAGTTTCATGATTGTAGCATTTAACAACGAGATTTGTCACATTCATCGCTACCCGTTGATTAAATCGGAAAACTTCTGAAAAAGTGCGATCGCCGCGAGTAGTCTGAAGTAAATGTTCTCCTACTTGATTGATTTCTGTTGTAAAAATAAATTTGTGTGTATCCGTCGTACCAACTGACAGCAAAACCTCGTGAGTATTAGGGCCACTCGCAGGTTGAACAGACAAAACTTGCACTTTCATCGTATTAATGAGTAAACTGCTTGAAGGTTCCAGTAATTTAAAAACTCTTCTAATTCCATTTTATATTTTGTAGCATTCCAAGGGTCACGAATCAGAATTTTTCCTGTATCGTCGAGCCCATCAACAATGACTATATGCCCTAAGTCAGCTAAAGTTTCCCACAAAACAGCAGCCCAAGAACCAGTGCTAATTAATACCTCAACTATTTCAGAATTTGTTGCCCCAGGAATAGACATAGTACCGCCCAACCAAAATCTAGAACTGTTTGTATCCAGAGTATTGAGTGCGATGGCTAAATCTTCAATATTGACAGGTACTCCAGTTTCAGCGGCAATTAAAGATTGGTTCGCACCTTTAATTCCGCGATCGCCAAGGAGCATTTCACCGCAAGCAGGGTCACATGATAAATTATCTTGTTGTTGGACGACATCCCGATCGGCTATTTCATCAATAACTTGCCAATTGCCACCGGCTCCCGACAATCCTGCCATAACATCAGTCTATCATTTATCTATTTTATCTGCTTTACAAAACTGTGTCTATATTCGATAATGAGATATTTGGTGAAAAAATAGTCAAAATCTCCCTTTTACCTTCCTTGGGTAAAAGGGAGATTTAGGAAGATCGCTAAAGCGTCAAAGACTGAGGATTTGTCTCAAGCAATTTTGCTAAATCTTGCAAGAATGCCGCAGCATCAGCACCGTAAATAATCCGGTGATCGCAAGTAATATTCACCTGCATTTGCCGCTTCACTCCCATCAAACCTTCCTCGTTTGCCACTACTTGTGGCCGCGAAGAACCGATCGCCAAAATCGAACCTTGATTCGGCGGCAAAATCGCGTCAAACTTGTCTACTCCAAACATTCCCAGATTGGAAAGAGTAAAAGTTCCCGTGCTGTATTCATCAGGCTTCAACTGCTTGGTGCGGGCGCGATCGACTAAATCCTTCCAACTGCGGGAGAGCGAATAAATATCGAGGCGATCGGCATTTTGCAGCACCGGCGTAATCAAACCGCCGCCGTCCATCGCCACCGCTACCGCCACATTAATATCAGCGCGGTATTGAATTCCCGACTCCACATAACAAGCATTCAGCAGAGGATGTTTTTGTAAAGTTACTGCTACAGCCTTCGCCAGCATACCCGTCATCGTGACGCCCTTCGACTTAATTTGTTTGTAGAGTTTGTCGAGATTATCAGTAGTAATTGTGTAACCGACGCGGAAAGACGGCACGCTCAAACTAGCTTCCATATTCCGCACCACCGCATTTTGCAGCGCGTTCATCGGTACTCTTTGACCGGAAAGTGCCACCGCCGGGACTGGTGCGGGTGCGGGTTTGGCTGCGGCGGGGGCGGGTGCTGCGGGTGCGGGTGCGGGTGCTGCGGGGACTGTTACCTGTTGCTGAACCGGAGCGGGTTGGGCTTTCCCGGCTGCTGCTTCCACATCCTCTGCGACAATGCGACCGTTGGGCCCGCTGCCTTTGATAGAATTCAAATCTACTTTAAACTCTTTGGCTAACTTGCGAGCGCGGGGAGAAACGACGCTGCGGCCGTTTTGGCGGCTGACATTTTGCTGCAAACCTGCTGACGATGTAGCTGCGCTGACAGGAACGGGGCTGGGAGCCGGGGCTGCTGCTGCGGTTGGGGCGGCGGCTCCTTGCTGCTGAGCGGTGGCGATTTCGGCTTCTGTTTCTGCTACGAGGGCGATCGCCGCCCCCACCGGAGCAACTTCGCCCGCAGGTACGATAATTATTGCTAAATAGCCTTCGTAGAAAGACTCCACGTCCATGTCGGCTTTGTCGGATTCCACGACTACCACCGTTTCGCCTTTTTCTACTTTGTCTCCAGCGGATTTGATCCAGGAAACAATTTTGCCCTCTGTCATTGTCGAACTCAGGGCTGGCATGAAAACTTCGCGAATCATCTGTAAAAAGTCCTTTTGAGTTGGTAATAGGTAATCGGTATGTGGCAATTGATAATTGGCGACCGGCCACCGGCAATACTTATTATTATGCCAGTTTCTCGCATTCTTGATGTGTGAATTTTGACTCAAAATCAATTGCCAATTACCGATCGCCAATTACCACTTACCAATTTCTAAATATCACCTCGAATTTCTTCGACTATGCCGTCGCGGAGGAGAATTTCTACTTGCATTTTTTGAATCAAGTTTTCTCCGAGCCCGACAGTAAACGTGCCGTCAATTTGACCTTGACTCACTTCTTGTTCCAGGTCTAGCATCTGCACTTGCTGAAGCTGTTGCAGGTTTTGGTTTTTCTGTTCGAGCAGTTCGCTTTTTCTTTGATTCACCTGCACTTGAATGTTTTCTATTTGCTGCATTACTTGCGGACCGGGCGGCTGCAGATTTTGCTTTTGGATTTCTGAAATCATCCGCTGCCCTTGCATTTCTAACTGTTGTAGCTGAGAATCTATTTGGTTGATTTGGGCTTGGAGTTGCTGTTGAGCTTCTTCTTTCCAGCGGGGAGTAACGACGACTTTAACGTTAATCGATCGTTTCAAGAGTAATTGTGGTTCCATAAAGTTGTTGCTTGTCAATTAGGAATTAGGCATTAGTCATGAGTCATTAGTTGGTAAACATGAACTAATGGCCCAGGACTGAGGACTCGGACTCGGGACTCGGGTGTTGGGATAATTTTTGCTTTTCCATTCCCCAAGTCCTGCGAATATTTCAAAACATCCCGTCAATCATATCGCGGTAGTGTTGCGTCACAACCGGGCGCTTAATTTTCAGGGTCTGGGTCAACATTCCATTTTCGATCGAAAATGGCTCCTGTATCAACCGGAACGGGCCGATGCGATCGTCCGCGCGGTATCCGGGGCGATTTTGCACCTCTCGGTTCAATTCTTTGCGGAATAAATCTTGAATTGTCTTGCTATTCCAGTCAATTTCGTGTAATGGGGGAGTCTGAGTTTCTGCCCATTTCTGCACGGCTTCTGCATTGGGGACAATTAAGGCGCCGACGGATTTTTGGTCTTGACCTACTAGCATAATTTGGTCGATGTAGGGGCTGCGGAGACAGGCGTCTTCTATGGGCTGAGGTTCGATGTTTTCGCCGTTGCTGAGGACGATCGTATCTTTGGCCCGCCCGGTCAAGATTAAGTCGTTTCCCGGTGTCAGCCAGCCCAAGTCGCCGGTGTCGAACCAGCCTTCGGAGTCTATGGCTTTGGCAGTCGCTTGGGGATTGAGATAATAACCTGCCATAATTTGCGGCCCCCGCGCCAATACTAAACCGCGCTGGCCTGTGGGCAGTTGCTGTCTGGTTTCCGGGTCTACTATTTTAATTTCCGTATGGGCTAGAGGCTGTCCTGCGGAACCTTTAAGATTGTGCCAAGGGCGGCGGACGGTTAAAACCGGGGACGTTTCGGTTAAACCATATCCCACCAACAAGCCGATATTCGCTATTTCAAAGAAATTGTCTATATGCGCGGCCAAAGAACCGCCGCCGCTAATCGCCCACTTAAAACGTCCCCCTGTAGCTTCCCTGACTTTTTTGTAAACCAATTTTTCGGCGAGGGCGTGGACGGGCCACAACAGAATGCTTTTGGTGCGGGCGATGAGTTTTTCGGAAGCAGAAGCCGGTTCCAAACTGAGAGTTAATCCTTGGAAAATGCGGCGGTTCTCGATGTATTGTTGGCTGGAAGATAACAGGAAATTCACCAATTTTTGTTTGTTGGCTGGCTGTTCTCGAAACTGCTTTTGTACGGCCTCGTAAATCGATTCCCAGATGCGCGGAACGCTGACCATGTACTGGGGTTTGTAAGTTTTCAAGTCTTGTTTGAAATAGCGAATATTGGTGTAAATTTGCGTGCATCCTTGGGAAAGCAGGAAGTATTCGACGCTGCGTTCGTAGGCGTGCCAACTGGGCAGAATGCTGAGGGCGCCGTCGCCGGCTTCGGGCTGGAGAACTGTACCCAAGGTGGTGAGTTGGTGCAGCAGGTTGCCGTGAGTCAGCATGACGCCTTTGGGTTTGCCGGTGGTGCCGCTGGTGTAGAGGAGGGTGGCGAGGGTTTCAGGCTTGTGGTTGGTGGGTTTGAGGGGACGGTTGGCCCCTGTGCTCATGACTTGGGAAAATTTGACTGTGCTTAGGGTTTGGCTGGTTTCCGGTTCTTCATCGGAGAGGAGGACGATGAGTTGGACGGGCAAATCAGGGAGGCGGTGTTGCAGTTTTTTCAGTAATGCCAGGTTTTCGACTACCAAGGCTGTGCTGCCGCTGTCTTGGATGATGTACAGGAGTTCTTCGGGGTCGGCGGTGGCACCTCGAACGGCGTTGGCGGCCCCAGCCATCATGATACCTTGATCGGCTATCAGCCAGCGGGGGCTGTTGTCGGCGAAGAGGGCGACGCGGGGAGGGACTGCTTCTTCGGGATTTGGTTCGATGCCGAGGGCTTGGAGGCCGGCGGCGAATTGCTGGATTTGTTGGTACAGGTCTGTGTAGGTGAATTTGATTTCTGGCTGGCTGTGGGGGTCGTGGAGGGCGACGGTTTGACCGAATTTTTGTTTGACGGTCGCCCAAAATTCGGGTATCGATCGAATGGAACTGTAATCGATCAGGCGGCTGAGGTTAGCGCGATCGCGATCGGTCATTTGAGACGATGTATGGGATGCTGTGCTGTTCATAGTTATTTTTGTGACTTTTGCGAGATTAAAGTGTTTTATCTAAATCTAGTATGAAATGTATCCTAACTGTATGTGCTGGGGTAGGGACAGTTGGCGAATCTGTCTCTACCTTTTAATTTCTGTTTTCTCTTAAGTGCGATCGTTTAACTTTGCTACTCGGATTTAATTCTATTACAAAAATTGATGAATAGTCGAAAAGTAGTCATTACACTTTCCCAAAGTCTTCCAACCATTGAGCAAATTGTGACCGCGCTGCATCGCTAATTGATTTAGCAAGTTTATGGTTCTTAACCATATTTTTAAGCTGAAGTTATTCGCAGGCTACAAAATCGTTATATTTTAGCGCACAACGCCGTCTTTATGGCGAATTCTTTACCCTACCTAGTGACATTCAGGTGTTTTATTCCTAAGTTGTTAATCGCTTTTTTCCGATAGCCATAACCTTTATTCTTTCCTTTAAACCCGCTTCTGCAATTTTTTAAAAGCCTTTTTACTTGTTCGGAGATAGCGAGGGTTGCGGACTGTTTCGCCATCGCTGTCGGTATAGAAGTGATTTAATTCCACATCTATCCCAAGAGTTTTGCCAGTAGAAATGAGTTCCTCTTTTCGCTCTACGTTGATGCAGAATAGGGCGTAGTATCAATCGGTACGACGCACAATTCTGATTCGCTCGCATCTCACCTGGTGCATAAAAATGCAAATCCCGACTACCGATTAGTTTGAACTTTCCAGCAGCAAAACCGTCCTTAAGTGTCAAGCATCTTTTGTCGGTAGAAAGAAAGCGCCCAGCCTGTAGTTTTGTATTAAACGGATAGAGTGTGCTTCTTGAACTGCGGATATCCCTTTTTCCCTGGTTTCTTGGCGAAAGCAATTAGCAAAGAAACGTTGGATAGCAAAAATGACACGTCAAGCCTCGGCTGAACTTGCCATCGAATTAAGCTTACCTGCTCATTCAAACAATGCGGCCGTGATGGCGCATTGCTTGTACAGATCGATTAGCTTGACTCCTTGATTGTCTGTCCAGTATCTAATAGTTTTGTTTCGGACAAATTGAGCTGTTCCGATCGTGTCGTCGATGATCCGATATTGCTTCGCTTTGCTTTTCAACTTAAACTCTAAAAATATCATGACAACAGCTTACTATCACTTTTCTGCAAAATTTTGCTCGCAAAATCTATATGTTTAACAATTCTTTACGGCTTGCGGAAATTAAAGCCGGCCACTGAAGAAGGGGCTTTAGACCCAATTTTTGGGGAACAAAATTATAACTTGAGGGCATTCAAATTAGGTCATTTAAACGTCAAGACACGGACAATCAATTGAGCTACTAAGTTGATGTTGATGGGACAGCAATTTTTAATGCTGATTTTCCCACCCCAAAGTCGATCGCCCTCGATCCCCCGACACTACAGCAAACGGCCGATCGCACGCCCCCGTTCTGCCAATCTCAAAATTTCCTGACATTTTTGTTGCCAGCTCGAAGTCATTACGAGTATGATTAAGCAAGAAGCAAAACAGACCAACGCCATGAGGATCGAAGAAATACCCCTCAACCAGATTCGCCGCCCCCTGCCGCGAGTCAACGACCAAACTAAAGTCGCCGCCCTCATGGAATCCATCCGCGAGGTAGGTTTAAACGAACCCATCGATGTGCTAGAAGTAGATGGTCAGTATTACGGATTTTCCGGCTGCCACCGGTACGAAGCTTGCCAGCGTCTCGGTTTAGAAACTATCCGCTGTAATGTACGCCGAGCTACCCGTGCCGTGTTGCAGATGCACTTAGCCTGAGCCTCTCAACAGAAATTCACGACAGGCAAAGATATTCGATCGACAATCACTAATAACAAGGTAAAAACCTATGACTGCCAACAACCACAAACAACATCTTTACCCCACCCGCATCGATATGTCCGCCGCCACCCGCTCTCAAGTAGTAGGGCTGCTCAACGCGACGCTGGCAACGACTCTGGACTTAAAAACTCAAGTCAAACAAGCTCACTGGAACGTTAAAGGCATGGACTTCTACCAGTTGCACTTGCTGTTTGACGAAATGGCAACAGAACTCGAAGAATACGTTGATACGGTTGCCGAACGGGTCACAGCTTTGGGCGGTTTGGCTGTAGGAACAGCCCGCACAGCCGCCGCAGATTCGATCCTGCCAGAATTTCCTTTCGACATTGTAGACGGCAAAGAATACGTGACGGCTTTAGCCGATCGCTACGCACCCTACGCCCAACACCTGCGAGTCGCGATCGACAAAGCAGCGGAACTCGGCGACGCAGATACAGCGGATCTCTACACCGAAATTTCGCGGACAATTGACAAGCGTTTGTGGTTCCTAGAAGCGCATTTGCAAGGTTCTGCGACAAGTGCAACAGCCGCCGCCCGCGAAAAAGTAGCCGTCAAATAGCCACAAAAAAAGTTGTGGGGCGGGCTGTTCGACCCGCCCCAAAAATGTATTTCGTTAAGGCTCGTGACAGTTTACGATCGAGAATATGTCCATTTATTAATTTGGATGAGTTTTTCGTGACTGCCAATACTCCAGATTATGCTCCTCAACTGCAACGCCTGATGCAACAGGCGGGGCTTTCGAGCGATCGAGAACTCAGCAAAAAAGCAGGAGTTTCCGAGATCCAGCTAAGTCGCCTGCGTCGCGGTTTAGCTTTGCAAACCAGAGCCGACATCCTCCTCAAAATTAGTCAAGCTTTGCAAATTTCCTTAAACGAACTGCTCGCAACCTTGGCGCCCAACTATGTAGATTTAGAAAAGACACCACAGACAGCCCTAGAACAAGAATATCAGCGCCTGCAAGCTTCGATCGAACAGCAGCGAGAATCTTTGATGCAGGAATTCCAGCTATCTAGCGTGCAAATTTTAGAATCTTGGATGTTGCAGTGGCCGACTGCTGCGAGCAAAGCTCAGGAAAATCACAACTTGCGGGCTCAGAAACTACTGCCCCTGCTGCGGCCCGTCGAGCAGTTATTAGAGCATTGGGGAGTGGAGTCGATCGCCCCAGTCGGAGCTCAGATTCCCTACAACCCCCAACAGCACCAGCTCATCGAAGGAACAGCACAGCCCGGAGAACTCGTCAAAGTCCGCTACACAGGCTACAGACAAGGCGACAAACTCCTCTACCGCGCCAAAGTTAGCCGAGTTTGATTAATACCAGAAGGCATTCGGCCGAACAAATATTGTCCCTCTCTCAAAATTCACTCCCGGCGAAGCGCTGCGACTGCGATGGCGTTACGATCCGCGACGAGCACCATCTTTTGCACTCAAAACTATTCTCCCGTTCTCAGGCTCTGGCCCTTTCCCCCTCTCTTATTTGGATCGGAGTCCATCTCGCAGCTATACTAGCCTAGTCTGGCTAGAAATTCTGACATTCCCACCGCAAAATATGAGTCCTGTAGTTAAAATTATTCAGCCCTCTGGCATTTTAGACGGCACCAAGGCAAGTCAATTCCGCCAAGAGATTAGCGACCTAGTGGAAGCGGGAGCCGATGTGGTATTGATAGACTTCACTGATGTGACATTTATGGATAGTTCTGGTTTGGGCGCTTTAGTCTTGGCGCTCAAAACAGTCCGGGCCGCTGGGAGTCAATTAGTTGTCTGTTCTATCAACGAGCAAATCCGCATCTTATTTGAACTCACCAGCATGGATCGAGTTTTCGAGATATTTCCAACCCGCGATGCTTTTAATAGCAAAATTCCCTCAGCTAACTAAATCTTTTGGCTGCTGCCTTCTTGCTATTTGGTCGCAGATGGGCTGCCAGAAGTCAGCTAGCCAAAGTTTACCTTGAGTAAAGACCAATCATCATCAAAAACTGCTTTAGCGTTCAACTTTTGAATGTAGTTCAAAACCAGCTCTAACTGGTCGGCACTTGCACCGTTGTAAGCTGCTAACAAATCTACGAAAGGGTCAAGCCCCCAGATATTGCCGTCAGGTTGGTGGATCTCGTATACCCCGTCGCTAAAGATGTAGAGAGTGCTCAAATCCTCGACATCGCAGCTATTATCGACATAGGGGGCGTCGGGGAACATCCCGACTGGCATTCCGGGGGTTTTTAATCGCTGGATTTTAGCAGTGCTCGCAGGGGACTGGGAAATCAACACGGCCGGTGGATGGCCCGCGCTAGCGTAAACTAGCTGGCGAGAAATGCGGTTGTAAACGCCGTACCAGATGGTGAAATACTTGTCATTTTGGTAGCTCATCTGGAAGGTGGTGTTGAGGGCGCGCAAAACGTCGCTGGGTTTGTAGTAGTCTATGTTGGGGAGCGCGCGCGATCGCAGCAAATTCAAAACTGCCACAGAAGGCAGCGCCGCCCGCAAACCGTGACCGGCTACGTCTAGCAAGTAAATCGCCAAATAATCTGCATCCAGCCAGTTGTAGTCGAAGCAATCTCCCCCCAACTGCCGGGAGGGAATGAATTTTGCTTCGATGCTGATAGGTTCCGTCATCGGATCTGGCAGCAGCGATTGCACGTACTCGGCCGCCTCGGCTAACTCTGCTTCCAGACTTTGCTTGGCTATTTTCAAATCTCGGCTGAGTTGGTGCAGCCTCAATCCGGCGCGTACTCTCGCCTGTAATTCGTTGAGTTCGATCGGCTTCGAGATAAAATCGTCGGCACCGGCGTCGAGGCCTTTGACTCGATCGGCGATCGATCCCAAAGAAGTCAACAAAAAGAATTGTGTAGTTGACAGATCCGGATCTGCCTTAACTCGACGGCAGACATCGATGCCCGTCAAGCGCGGCATGATCCAATCGCAAATGATCAGGGCCGGACGCAATTTTTGCGCCTGGGCTACACCGTCTTCGCCATTGCTTGCTACTGTTACTTCGTAACCCTGTTTTTTCAAGGTTCTTCTCAGCAGTTCTTGAACAGCCGTATCATCGTCAATAACCAGAATTTGAAACATGGGCACTTAGGTACTACAAGTTTTTCAAGGTCTGGGGGCCATTTAAAATATATCCTGTCAGCGCCCTTGTCTGAGATTGAGTATAGTTTATTGACATCGCTTTCGAGGTAATTGCTTTTGAGGGCGGGTCGTTGAGTTCAATTTACGTTAAAATTTGATAGAAATTCGGCGCGATCGAACTTCACTCAGTTTATACTCAGAATATAAATTTTTATAGACTTTTATTTGCCACAGGCGCTGGTTGACATGGAAGTGCTATTTATGGTATAGTGACTAACCTATTAGTGGACTAGACATCGATCGAGGGCCCACCACAGCTAGTATCCTCAAACTACCATTCAATTTTGCCGCCGTTGTATTTTGTATGATGGTATTTTTTCTGGTTGTATTTTGCCCGCTGGCCGATGAAGAACTTGTGTGGTGAGCGTGATTGAATTAAAGGGTTCCGAAAAGTTGCCGATGCTAAAAAAAGCGGATCTTCAAGTCAATACAGGTCTGAATGGATTAAGCTGGGTTTTGTCGTGGTTTGCACAATTGTACGACTCGCGAATTCCTACAAGTGTGTGGATACGGTGTCAGTTAGCTTTGGCTGAGGGGTTTACGAATGCGGTGCGTCACGCCCACAAGGGCAAACCAGCGGATTTGCCTGTTGACATTCAGGTGGCTGTGTTCGCTGAATCTTTAGAGATTAAAATTTGGGACTCGGGCGATCGGTTTGATTTAGAGAAAAAAATCAAAGATATTTCGGAAAAAGTCGATATTCACTCTCCGGGCGGGCGGGGGCTAAAATTAATCAAAGACATCTCAGACAGCATGAGTTATGTGAGAACGGCTGACGGACGGAACTGTTTGTCGATCGTCAAAAATTATTCGCCCTGTATCGACGATCGAAAATAACACTAATATTTTTAGCGGGTAAGGGTTGAGGGCTACCCTCAACACTTCCTTAAGAACCGTGCGTGACTGTTAAGCTGGGTAGCAGTTTATTATATTTTGATTTGACTGCACCGCCCTAGATACTAGCAATTCCCATAGCATCCGTATTTCCGGTTCTTTCGGACGGCAGTAGCCTAAAATATTATCGCACTGCCGTCCGAAGCAGATTAACTCGCAAATGAGGTAATCTCGGTGAGAGTCCCTATTGGCTTAGATTTTCTCAAACGGTTCACAGGCGGGGATGAGGCAGAAGTCGGATTTTTTATTTGAGCAGATTAGTTTGCTTCTAATCTGGGTAACATTAACGAGAGAGCGGATTAGCTGGAGAACCAATGCGAAAAAGGATCGTAAAAACATTATCATTCAATAATAAACGATTCCCAAAAACATCATCACCATAATCATATTGCTTATTTTGCCAATTGAGGGATAGGGTGGGACTGTTATACTTATTTTCCAGTTGCCAACTTACACTAGCACCGTAGAGAGAGCGAGAGGAGTTTTTATCGATGGGGGCGATATAACCAGACAGAGTGAGAGTGCTTAGAGGACGGATTGTTAACTCAGCGAGTAAGCGATCGTCGTAGGAATTGGGTAGGATATCACCAAAATAGTTGGTCAAACCAAGAGAAAAAATTCCCCAATTTACGCGAGCGCTAACGGCAACTTCACTAGCCGGTGAAATACTAAGTACATCACCAATTTTTGTTTCTCGATCGAGAGCGTAATTGAAGCCAGTTGATAAGGTTAAATTTGCCCGCCTGCTGAAGCGAAATGTTTTGGCTACACTCCCCCAAATTTGGCTGTAATAATCGCGATCGGGGTTGAGATAACCAATCGCACCGCCGCGAAAACTCCAATTGTTTAGCGTGTTTCTCGTGTAATCAGCACCGAGGTAGAGTTTGGGCTTTTCTGAAGCAATCACACCCGTATAGTATCGCAGGATATCTTCACCTCCCGTCCAGTTTCCGGTAAAGCTGAGATGAGGATAGTAACGGCTTTCTTCGCGATAGATACTTTCTCTAACAAAATTGACATCTTGCTGTAAAAAACCTAAATAAACTTGGGCATAAAAATTCTGTAAATTGGCAGTAGAATACTGATTTTGGTTAACCGCAGAGAATAACTGTACATTGGTATTTGCTCCACCTTCTGCACCAGCATCGACAAGGGTGACTTGCGGCCCTGTTGGATCGTAAAAGATTCGACCATCTTCAATATTGCGATCGATCACGGGAGAAAGACCGAGCCAAAGGCTGTTATAATTCGCTCTAGGAACTTGACTTAAGCTGGTGACATTAGGCGTTAAACTTTCTGCCCGTCCGAGTCCGGCGGAATATATCGTAAAACTACTGCTGGGTAAACGAGTATTATTAGCGGCTAAAAATAAGTTGCGGTTGATATTAGTATTAACGGGATTTTTACTCCCTTCTAGGTCAGGAATGACATCTGGTAAAAATTGCGACCCCGCTTGAATTGCGGTATTTAGCCAGCGATTTTCATCATCAACAAAGAGAGTAAATCCTCGAATCGTCCGTCCTAAAACGGCTTCTCGATCGTTGGCTTTAACAACTTGACGAACTCGGGAAACAGTACCTGCAATCGTATAGTCATTTTCTTCTTTTCTCTCAACTTTTGTTTTTTGGGATTGGCTGTTTCCCGGATAAGCACCCGAATTTGGAAAATAAAAATCGACGCCTATCGGTTGACTGCTGGTTCCCCCTTGAAAGCCGGGAAGCTGCATAAAAGCCAAAGTTTCTGGTTTGAGAACCTCCCCAACCTGAGACGTTTGAAAGACGCGGGTAGGTACGAAAAACTCTGGATCTATACTATTGCGATCGATAACTAAACCTGGAGTATAAGTACATTGTTGGTCGCTGGGAGTATTGGGAAAAATACAAGCCGCCGTTAAACTCATTTGAATTTCTAGCCCCGTCATGGTTTGGGGTGCAGTAGTTGTGGTTGTAATTGTTCGTTCTAGGGGAACAGTCCGCAGTTGCAAATAAGTGCCTTTTTGGTCTACTCTATAAATATTATTTCGGCTTAAACTTTCACTGACTCGACTGTTAAGTTTGAGAGTGCCATTAAAAAAAATATCGCTGTTTGTGGTGTCAGCAAAAGTCTTGAAACCACTAAATTCCCATTCAGTTAGATGGCTGATAGGAATGTCATTGAGAGGTAAATTGGTCGTGAATGGGCTGATTTTTTCGTCTGGAGCGATTCGAGGTGGAATAATGTAATCGGGGTCAGTAGATGGCGCTGAAGGTTGGGGCAATCCGTTAGGATTATTAGTTGATGGGGGTTTTGTGGGTTCAGAGACTAAATTTGGGGATGAGGGTTTCAAGTCTGTAGCAGAAGTAGACCAGTTGGGTGTTTCTGATAAAGGGGTAGTTTCTGGAAGGTCGGAAACGCTTGGATCGATTCGAGGTGGAATAATGTAATCGGAGTCAGTAGATGGCGCTGAAGGTTGGGGCAATCCGGTAGGATTGTTCGTTGATTGGGGTTCTTTAGGTTCAGTTTCAGGGGCTAAATTTGGGGATGAGGGTTCCGGGTTTGTCGCATCAGTAGACCTGTTGGTTATTTCTGATAAAGGGGTGGCTTCTGGAAGGTCGGAAACACTCGCAGCAGAGGACTCCAGTTGATTGGATGTGTCGAGTAAATTGGAGCGAGTTTCTGCTAAGGCTGGGGTTGAGTAAGCGATGCTAAGGAGAGTCAAACCGACAATACTACCATTGTATGCTGTTGAGAGGAGCGCAGTAGGGTTAGGAATAAGTTTTAGGAAGCTAATTATCATTAGAATGGCGGCAATTAGGGATTAAATATATCAGTTAATACAGTGATTCAACCCTGATATCCTGATGATTTAATAACAATTAAATTTTTGGCTTTAATATTGTTATATATCAATAATGTTCTGTTAAGTAAAAGTGCAGGGAAAATTTTGGGCGGAGTGAAACGGAGGGTTCGTTCCAAGGGCAAAACCTACGCATGAATGAACTATTCTGCACCGGTGCGTCCCTCAAAGATTGTGGATATTATTTAAGATTTAAGGGTGGCGACGCACCCTACAGATACTGAACCGTATTGCCCTATAGATGCAATAAAAAAATATTTGTTGGATGAATATTTTGAATATTTAGTAAGGTGCGTCGCTCAAAAATTGTGGATATTATTTAAGATTTAAGGGTGGCGACGCACCCTACAGATACTGTTGCATGAGTTTTGAGAATTAATATAATTAGAAAATTAAAATCCAGGGTGCGCTAATGGAAGTTAACGCACCTGATTATTTCAGAATCAAGACAATGAGACAGGCGCGCTACCGCTAAAATCACTCGCCCCAATTAAGGCGGAATTCGTGTTAATTAAAGAAGCGAGGGTTTCTCCGGTTGATGCAATTTTAATTAAGGTGGAAGTGCCACTTTGGGCAATCTGTAAAGCGCCGAAAGTTAAACCTCCATCTAATCGGATTCTGTCTACGCCATCTTGGAAATTGTAGATGGAATCCAGACCCATTCCCGATGCCAGAACAAAGGTATCAATCCCTGCATTACCATAAAGCTGATCGCTTCCTGCACCGCCATTGAGGAGATCGTCACCATCACCCCCATAGAGGATGTCATTACCCACTTCACCAAGGAGTTCGTCGTTACCGGCATCACCGTAAAGGCGATCGCTGCCATTACCCCCGCGCAGCAAATCGTTATCATTGCCACCGTAGACAACATCGTCACCATCGCCACCATTGATGGTATCGTTTCCGGCGTTACCGTAGAGGCGATCGCTACCTGGTAAACCATTAATTTGGTCGGCACTGGCAGTACCAGTACCCTGGAAAAGATCGTTATTGGGTGTAAGGTTGACAAACTCGTCGATGTCGTTAATATTGACCACTAAGGGCTTATCGTAAGTCAGTCCTCCAGCATCAGTTGTGCGAACGCGGATATTGTAAGTGGACTTCGTTTCAAAGTCGGGGGAAGCGTTGATTCGCAGTTCGTTGCTGACAATTGAGAATGCACTATTATTGGTGTCTCCCGTGCCTGCAACTAAACTGTAAGTAAAGGGATTGCCTGTGTTGGGGTCGGTGCTGGTGAAAGTACCGACTGTGGTGTTAGCTGCTACGTTTTCATTAATGCTGGTGTTGCTGAGATTGAGATCTGTGGGTTTGTCGTTGCTAACGAAATGAAGCGTATAAGAACTCCCTGACGGTAGTGGTTGGTTGGATAACCGACCCACATTAATAAAATAAGAGCCACTATTTGAAAAAGTGTAGGTTATAAAGGAGTTCAACCCATTTCCTGTCTCCCCGATTTCAGAGAGATCGTCGTTGTAGGCGAGTTGGTTCCCGTTGATGTCATGGAGATATAAATCACTGTCAAAGTTAGTGTTGCCATCAATATCGAAAATAAATTGCTGACCTGCCAAGGCATCGAATCGGTAATAATCCCGGGTTCCATCACCAGTTCCTAAAATAGTAACGTGAGGGTTGCTAGTGGAGATATTCGTACCACCAAGGGTTTGAATATCGCTGCGATAATCCAAACTGAAGCTTGAAGCAGGAATAACCTGAGCAGTGGCGATAGTGTTATTGGGTTCGGTGTCTGCAACAATGCTCATCACCCCTGGATAGGTTGCCATTACTTCTGGGGAAAAAGCTGCTGTCAACTCGGCTTGACCTGTGGTGACTTCTAACTCCCAGTTTCCCCCTTTTGCAGCACTCCCTGTCAGAGTTTTAGAAGCGGCAATTTCTGCCCCCGTCAGAGTTTGTAACTTAGTAATAAATTCCGCTCCTGCATCCCCTGCTGCAACGTTACAGCCATAGAGGAGGAGATTAGCAACATCCCACTTTTGGAGTTGCGGGGCGTAGTGGATTAGGGTATCTAAACTTAGTTGGCTATTTCCCAGATACAAGCAACCGGGGGAACCGTGGGAAATAATATGAACTGCATCGATATTCTGACGGTGTTGTAAAACCAGGCTAATTTGTTCGATGCCATCGGCAGTCCCATCTAGGACAAAAACTTCAGTAGTGGGAATGACCCCCTCAATGAGTAGATCGGCGTTTTCTACTCCGGCATCGATAAAAACAATTGTGGTGGCTGGATTGATAGTTTTTGAAGTATTTAGCATGGGTTTCATCTGGGGAATGTCCTTGTTATTCAGCAGTAAGGTATTGCGGATAAAAAAATCCCTCTTAATGAGGATCTTTCCCGACTTTCTGTGGCGAGAGTCGCTGAGATCCTCCTATCAGATGTGAGAGGGGAGAAAATTGATTGAATTGCTGGGTCAGCTTGCTAGCTAACAACTCTCAACATTTCTAGGGACCCGTACCCAAAACATCGCCACTAGCAGTACCCAATTGGATGGTGTACCCTCCTCCTGCTGTGAAGGTATTGCCTTGCGGGGTAGCGCGATCGCTGTCTTCTATTGTGTTGAGGTTAAAGCCGGCGGGGTCGCCAAGACCGTTGAGACTCAGTGTACCCGCAGTACCAATAGCAAAGGCTGAGTTCTGTAAACCATTTGCATTGCCGCCATCGTAGTTGAAAGAATGAGCCGCAGCATTTTCTTTACCCACAGCAGCCGAGACAGCGACACCTGTAACCAATCCCCCTGCGCCAACAGTGAAAGCCGCAGAACCTGCTACACCACCTTCACCGGCACGGGCTACGGTAGCGAAACCAAAAGCATTGAGAATAACGAGACCACTAACGAAAGCAATACGACGAATCATAATTTTTCAACTCCAGGGTTGGTTTTTTGTGTTCTATTAGTTAGACGTTTCCCGAAGGCGATTTGTGAATAATTCAGTCTTTAGATAGATAACATCTCTACCCTTTGGGGGATGACGCGGTTCGAGGGAGGGTTTGACAAATTCTTGCTACGCAGTCCATCTCTTCCTGAAAATCTAGATTGGCGAAACCAGGGATGCCGAATTTTTCCATGCCAAATTCCGCCTAGCGCCATATCGCGCCCAGCGCCACTCAATCGATTGCGCGATTTTAGATTTTAGATTTTAGATTTTAGAATTGAAGCATTGACCCTAGGGATAAATACGTTCGGCTCCTTTATCCGATACAGGTTTTTTATTTCTGGACCGATCGATCGCGTGGCGGGTATCCTGGATGCTTGATTGTTATAGAGAAAGCGGGAATATAGCGGATTGCAGCGCGGCAGTATTAATGTCGTCTGCACGCCAATAGATTTTGGCTTTGCTAAGACGAGGAAAGCAATCCGCTGTAAAAACAGATTTAAAGCGATTTTCTGCCTGCCTATTTTTCAGATGGAACAAAGCCAGCCGCCGCCACTGTCTGCCCACATCCTCCTGTACAGTAGAAAAAGCGATACATAAGACGCAAGGCTGCGCGATATGCCTCCGGCACGCTGCGGCGATCGCATTTCTGGCGATCGAACATCGGTGAAGTATTGGTTTTCTCTGTTGAGAAACTCGGAATACAGCGGATTGCCGTCGCTGATGGTACAACAGCCCTGCGCGGGCTGCATTAATGCGGACGGCACACCAAGAGCTTTTTGGCTTTCCCCAGACTCAGAAAGCACTCCGCTGTAGGCGTTAGGGGCGATCGCTTTTTCGCTGTCATTCCCCAGACTATTAGCCAAGATCCGTAGGCGCGAACGATTATTCGCGCCTAGATGCACAACACACACCGCCGCTTCTTGAACTTCCCCACCGGCAACAATTTCTCTTTCTCCTCTGTCGCCATCAGATTTAGCATTCACCAAAATCGGCTCTTGAATTTCCCCACCGGCAACAATTTCTCTTTCTTCAATCTCCTCTGTAACAGGTTTTTTTTCAGCAATACTCTTAGACTTTTTCCCTTTTGCAGACTGAGGAGAAACCCTCGACTGAGGATTAGACAAATCAGAGTCAGTCCCATCTTCGCCGAAATTTTCATTGAACCGCTGACGCAAAATTGCCCGCGCCTGGGAAATGCGCTTGCGGACGTTATCGTAGGATATACCAAGCTGTTCGGCAATCTCTGGATAAGATAGCCCTGATTCAAAATGGAGAATAAAAGTCTCGCGCAATCTATCTGGCAACTCATCTATTGCGGCGCGAAAAAATAACTCGACTTCTCCCCGCATAGCAGCGCGAACAGGTGTTTCTTCTTGGCTAATTAATTCGGTTTGGTTTCCTATAGCAATGGTATCTAAACTGTCAACTCCTACTGCACCCCTGTTGCGATCTCGATGGATATCGGCGCACAGGTTATAAGTCAGTTTGGTTAACCAAGCCTTAAAGTTTTTGATATCATCCGTACCATCTCTTGCTTTCTCCCAAGCTTTGAGCATCGCCCGACTGAGGGCATCTTCAGCATCGGTTGGGTTGCCCATCCACTTGCGACAGCAACGGTAAAGATAATCTTGATGCTGCTGCCATAATTTCCAAAAAGCTGAATCTATATCTTGAGTGCATGAGCAAGGGACTGATGCAGAACTAGAAATTAACATCTCTGGGTGCCGAAACTCTAAGTGGACAAACAACTTGCGATTAATTTAGGCAGTAATTTACCTAGCCTCAGATGCACCTATCGCTATGTTGACTCACCACTCAGGCTCAAGTCAGTCGGAAAAGTCGGATCTTTTAAGTCGGAAAAGTCGGAAAAGTAGGATCGCCGCCGCTATGAGTGCATAGCTGAGACATCCCTTTGGCAGTTTTAGGACTTACGCAAATGGCTTTTCAACACTATCGGTAGCGCTAAAGGGAAACCTAAGCACTACAGATAGAGTTTATGCGTCATTCATAAATTTAATGTTGCCAAGCTAAAATCTGAACTTTAAGATTTAAAATCCTTGGACAGAGGATTAAGCCACAGCAGAATTGTTCGTTTTAATTGATTTAATTCCCGATACACTTCTTGTTTGACCCACTGCCCGATCGCGTCGAAGGGCGTAAAAATTTGACCCACAGGCCAGCTAACATCCTGCCCCAAGGGCGTTTGATGGTTGCCCGCTAGAGTCTGAACTGTAATCATGTCGGGAAATCGTGCTTTTAGCAGTTTGGTCAACAGCAGGGTTTGGTCGATGTTGTCGCCGTTAAATTTGACTAAAAGATTGCGCCGGATTTGATAGCTATCTTGGACGAGGCGATTAGTCTCTTGCGGGGAAGGGGTAAACTCGACGTTAAAGACGGGGGAAATTTGCTCGACGATCGGGATTGCTTCGGATGCCGCATAATTGTTGAAAGAAATCAGAATATTGCCTGCCCTTTCTACGTCAAACACAGAACCGATCAGCAAGTGCAGTTTGCATCCCATGCTGTGCCCCATGCCGTAAACGGGGAGATAGGAAGATTTGAGCAATTTAGTGGCGCGCAGGCGATCGAGGGCATTTTCAAATTTGTTGAGGACATCGCGGGCGATCGCAATATGATCCAAAGTATTGACAAACGGCGTTGCGACTACAACATATCCTTGGTTCCCCAAAGCCTCTAACAGCCAGCGATAGGTCAACTGTGGTGCTGTCGCCACAAATGCACCGCCGAGAAAATGTACGATCGCGATGGGTTTAGAGGGAATTAATACCCAGTTGCCAGAAATTTCTTGCCAGTCCATAAATTCAATCTAATTCCAAATAAAAAGGCGATCGTCCTCGGAAGGTAAAAGGCAGAATGTTTGATAAATTTTTGCTTTTATTTTCTGCTTCAAAAAGGGGTTTGCTACCCATTTTTTAATTCCCAAAACTTTCCTTTTTACTTATATAGCGGTTCGAGCTCTCATATTCGCGGACGTTGTTGGGATGCGAGCCCTATACGTTTAAGTGGTTATATAATCTATCGATCGTACCTCACCACGCTTGAGAAAGGCTATACATTATTTATTCTAACTGTTGTGGAGGCAAATAGCACGGCTGGCGATCGCTGCTGTTTTCGCCTTGTATAGGGTTGAAGCTGGCAGCCGAATCAATCAAGGCTGACATCCGATCGCAGCTTTCAAAGATTTGTACATACTGTCCCACCGCACGGCTGCAAGCGGCTGTAGCTGGTTTTGCGGGTAATTGACCCGACAGAATATTAACAGTCAAATACGGCTCAAAACCACAATATCGCGTATTAACCAGCCCTTGGGCGATCGGCATCGATTCGGCTTGATTGGCAGCACCTAATTTCTTGATAGCACTTCGGACACTGTTTAATGGCTTACCTACTGAGAATAAAGGTTTTACGAATCTCAGTACGATCGCAACGCTTGCAGAAGCACACTATAGGCTAAGGATAAATCTAGGGTTTCAGACTATGACCTCAAAACGGCCGGGGCTTTGGAAAAAGCACAAAGTATATGTATAAATATAAAGTTAATTGTCAGCTTTCTTGAAAGTGCGATCGCGTCCGCTCCATTTGAGATAAAATACTTATAAAGAGTGTTTATTTTTAGAGAAATTTCCGCTATTTGGAATGTGACCAGTATGGAAGTAACCGAGCTGCTCAAAGAGTACGAAAATGGAAACAGAGACTTTGCTGACGCTAACCTCAGCGGAGCAAACCTCAGCGGAGCTATGTTGGTGGGAATAAATCTTTCGAGAGCTAACCTATCGGGAGCTAACCTGAGTCGGGCGCATCTGACAAAAGCAGAACTCAACGGCGCAAACCTTTACAGGGCAAATCTGAGTTTTGCCAAAATGGGCCAAGCCAGACTAGCCGACGCAGAGCTTACAAAAGCCAATCTCAGCGGAGCTTTCCTCGTCAAAGCAAAACTGCCCAGGGCAAAGTTGAGTGGCGCCCAACTCATCGGTAGCAACCTGCGGAGCGCCATCCTCTGGAACGCCAATTTGTGTACAGCCGACATGCAATTCATTAACCTGCGGGGCGCCAACCTCACGGGAGCCAACCTCAACTGGGCAAACTGCGGAGGCGCAAAACTCAGCGGTGCAAAGCTTTTTGGCGCTCAACTAACAGGCATATATCTCAGGAAAGCTTTCATCAATGGCATCGACCTGAGCAGGACAGATCTCAATGGCGTCAACCTGAGCGAAGCCAAACTCAACGGGGTAAACCTGGAAGGCTCGAACTTGTTAGCTGCCAATCTCAGCGGGGCTCAGTTGCGGGGCGTCAAGTTGATGGGAGCAGATTTAACCAGGGCAAATCTGGTGGGAGTTTCTTTGGTGCAGGCAAACCTCGATTGGGCTAGGCTGTGCTATGCAGACTTGAGCGAAGCCGACTTGAGCGGGGCAACATTGACGGGAACCAACTTTGAGGGTACTCAGTTAGCCGGATCGACAATGCCCCCATCTGCGAGCAATGATGTCTACTTAACTGCAGCACGCGGTGTCGCAGCTTAGGCAACGCCAAAAATTAATTTCGCACCCGAGTGGGCGACTCTCGCACTGGTTTAACTTTTGATGCAGACATCATTACTTTTGTCAGGGAGTTGCACCGGCAAGAAATTTACTGATATTTGCGAGAGTTTGTAGCATCACAATTGAAATCACCCGATTAATTTCGCGACTCGCAAAGCAGAGGTAATGGCTCCTTCGTGCAAACCATCCCCCAAGTAAGCTCCCGCATGATAAGTGTTGTTCTCGCCATTAGTCTCGATAACTTCATCTCGATATCGAAAAGATTCGACAGTATATAGCGGCGTGTGATGTTTCTGAAGGTGAATAATCTGCTTTTTGTCGATCGACTCCTCCAGTTGAAAAGCTAAACTGTACTCTCGTGGCGAGGAGATGCCGCAAAGCTGATTTAAGCTCGCATTATATCCCCATCCCTTGTCCGTCTCGAAAAAATCAAATTCTGATAACTTGCGGATACGGTAGCGATCGTACATCGATGTATCCGAATGCAGTACAGTGGTTGCATAATTGGCTTTCCACGCCGAAAAACGCTTCGTTTCCGCCTCCGTCGGGTCTGACAACAGCCTCATCACTTGGTCTGGTGGCATCGCAAAAACCACCTTATCAAATTCCTGATTCTCTCCATTAGAAAGCACAAGTTTTACAGCATCCGCACTTCTAAAAATATTGGCAATCTCCACATTTAGCCGTATATCGCCCTTAAATCGCTCCAAAATTTTTTCAATGTAAGAATACACCCCGCCTTTAATCCTCACCCAGTTGACCGAGGCATATTCGCGCAGAACAGGCATCGCTAATTCTGCCGGAAAATTGTCGAGCAATTCAAACGGTATCGAGTAGCTGTACATCGTCAGCAACTTCAGCCAATAATTGCGGATGCTGCAGCTTTTCAAACTCTGAGAAAGGGGCACATCGTAGAAATCATGCTGTTTAGCAAACCGCATTTTTAAAATAAAGGCAGCCGAACGAGCGTAGAGACTATCAAGCCGCAAATACTCGATCAGGCGTTGGATTCCGGTAAAATTTTTCTTGATAGAGACCCCAGATAAAAAGTGGTGGCCATCTTTAAGAAACAGCGCGGAACCAATCTGCACCGGTTCTAATTCAACGCCGAGTTCCTGCATCAAAGCCACGAAATTGTAAAACACAGTGGGAAATTCCAGCACCCCATTTTCTAATATTTCATTGCACTCAGATTGATTCGGCGCCACATTTTTGTTGAGCGTCCGAATGTGTCCGCCTAAAATCGGCTGCTTTTCCAAAACAGTGACGTGATGCCCCTGTTTATCGAGCCAGTAGGCTGCTGCCATACCACTGGCTCCGCCCCCAACAATTGCAATTCTCATAGTTCACTCCTAGATTGATAGAAGGAAGTTCGGCAACGGATTCTGTAACGGATGTAACGGATAGAAGGAAGAAGGAAGTTCGGCAACGGATTTTGTAACGGATGTAACGGATAGAAGGAAGAAGGAAGTTCGGCA
>JAUBST010000001.1:246948-281166 GCA_036702215.1 Microcoleus sp. F6_B6 | reverse complement strand
GGATAGAAGGAAGAAGGAAGTTCGGCAACGGATTTTGTAACGGATGTAACGGATAGAAGGAAGAAGGAAGTTCGGCAACGGATTTTGTAACGGATGTAACGGATGTAACGGATGTAACGGATGTAACGGATGTAAAGGATAGAAGGAAGAAGGAAGAAATTCTCGTTCCCAGGTTATACCTGGAAACGCATTTCACTTGTGCTGTGCCTCGTCATTTTTAAGAGGAGGCAGAGCCTCCAGAAATTCATTTTTTGGCAGAGCCAAGGAACGAGATAATGAGAGTAGGAACGAGAGATTTTTAAGAGGAGGCAGAGCAAGAGTGAAATTCATTCCTTGGCTTTGCCAAGGAACGAGAGAAACAGGAAAATAACCAATTGCTAATTTTCCTTAGCCTAAAATCGCGTCGCCGGATAAACGTTGATAAAGCAGCGCCCCCGTCCAAAATGTCGGTGCAAAGCCTGGATAGCCCGAGGAGGCGTTGCAGAAATAGAAATTGTTGAGGGATGTTTCGTGATTTAGCCGATCGACCCCCATGTTTTTTGGCGTCAGAGTAGAACCGTAGGAATTGCCGTTAGGACACCAACAGAAGCGTTCGTTAGTCGTCGGACTTCCGGTAATATGAAAGACCATGTGTTTGCGGAAATCCGGAACATAGTGTTTTTCAACTACATCTAAAATCGAGTCCAGAATCTCTTGTTTCTTCTGTCTGTAAGCTTTGCGATCTGTCTCCCAAAGCTGTTTAAAATAGCTGTAATTAGCAACAGTCAGAAATTCGACAATTTGACAATCTTCTGGACAATCCCGCCGCGCTTGGGTCAGTAAAGTTGGCGTTGTAATTGCAAAGCTCGGACGAGAAAAATCATTTTGGTCATACATTTGAGCAAACGCTTCATTTAGATCCAAGTGCTCAGAATGAAACGTATTCCACTTGCCAAATCCATAGTCTCGGAGATCGATATCTTTGACAGCGCAGTACACCATGTAGTTAGATGCAGAATACTCATAGTTGAGTTTCCGCCGCACTGTTTTAGAGAACAGTTCCTCTCCAATCATCTTAGCCGCTCTTTTCGGATCGAGGTTGCAAATCACCGTGTCGCCCGTGAATTCACGGGTTTGATGCGCGGTCAAATCCATCGCTTCAACACCCGTTACTGTTCTGTTTGTCATCCTAAAATTCGTGACTTCATGATTTAATAGAACTTTCCCCCCGTTGGATTCAATGACATTAACTAAAGAATTGATGACATCTTCAAAATGCTGCGTCGGGTAAAATGCACCTTCTTGATAGCCTCTAAACAAGGCAATCCAAGCATAGAAAGAAAGCTGATTTGGAGGCAGCAAAAAGTCCGGCCATTGCAGGGCTAATAAGGTTTGGGCGGCTTGCGGGATTTGGAACTTGTCGAAAACGTCTTGAAGTGTACTGTTGAGGTGTTGGACGGCACAGAATACGTCACTGAAGTTTTTGAGCAATTCAATTGGTTTGACGGGAGGAGCGAGTTTTCTTAGTCCTTCGCCGGTTTTCTCGACTTCGTTGACGAATTGGCGAATTCTCTCGCCCGCTTCGGGAAACAGCGCCGACAATCTGCGGATCAGTTCCTCTGGTTCGGAGGGAATATCGAGCGCATAGCCAGGCATTCTCATGTGGTCGTAGCCATTCGGATCGTACCGTTCAAAGGTGACATCTCGATCGAGACCGAGTTTTTTGAGAACTCGATTGACTGTATGTCCTTCGCCGCAGTCCCAAACGTAGTGGAATTGGGCATTAAACGTGTATTTGTCGGCCATTGTAAAGGTGTGACCAAAACCTCCCGGATGTTCGTGAGCTTCGAGGATGTGTACGGTTTTGCCGGAGTTTGCCATCAAAGCTCCGAAAACCAGTGCTGATAAACCACTGCCGACGATGAGGTAATCTGTTTTCATGGGAAATTTCCTCGATCGATTGAATCGGGCGATCGTTGTATATTTAAACTAACTCTCAATTCTGAGAAAATTCTGAAGTCCAGCAACAATTTTTTGAGGCGCGCTGGTTTAAGGATTGTATTAAAGTCTGATTGCGGTTGCTGTTAAGCTTAATCAAGCTGTTGTGGATGGAACTTATAGGTGCGGAGGCGGACTGGAAAGCCCGCCACACAAGCGAAAAAACCGGGTTTATACCTTTGTTGGTAACTCTTAAGGCATAGAGTTGCCTACCTCATTAGGACGATTTTAATTAGATGCGCGATGCTTATTTGTGCGGCACAATCACATCAAAAAAAGCATCTTCCAAATCATAACCAAACATCTGCGACATCGCCATCAACTTCGATTTACTGGGAATTCCCTGCTGATTCAACCAATCAGTCAACACAAAAATTTTGTTCATCAAAAACATTTCCAAAGCTTCAGGATTGTACTGAATACCTTGGGTGCGGTGGAACTGGTGCGGTACCAACATGGCGGCATAGCGCGCCAATTCTCCCGCTTTCCAATCCAGCAAAAATGGCAGCCAAGGGTAACAAGCATCTAAGCGAATAAACCACAGCCGCACTTCGGGAATTTCCGAAATTTCTCGGGGATCTAACTCTTCGCGCGGATACTCAATTTCAAATTTTAGCTGTTGTTCGTTTTGGGCGATCGCTCCTTCGGCCAACCATTTTTCGATCGCAGTCCGCACCGGAGACAAATCTAAACTGTTTATGCGCTCGGCATCTATCGCTATCATAATACTCATAAAAAGTCAACCCTATAGCAGTAATTTATATCAAATCCGGTCGATCGACCGCGATTTATCGTTGGGCAGGGGCGGGTTTATGAGACTATCGATCTCAACCAAATATTGTTGGAAAAACCCGCCCCTACAGGTTATTGAGAATGGTGTCACATCTCATATATATTTCACCTATAATATCACTACCAATGCCCAATTATCAATATTATCAATTAGCAATGCCCGATGCCCAATTCCCGATTACCCATTTTTCCCAAACTTGCTATCTTGCAAAGAATTACCAATCCCCTGGATAATTCCCCGCCCGATCAAACCAATTCCGCGCCCTATAACCTGAGTCAAAACGTAAACAACGCCAGCGCCCAACAGCGAAATAACCGCGCGAACTCTAGGTGCGATCGCATCTCTAGTTTCCAGCACCAACGTCAACGCTAACTGCCACCCAGAAAGCTCTGCTAACTCCAGATTTCTCGGAGCATAAATAGAAATTCTCTTAATTCCAGAATCGCCCAAAACCAACAGCCAAAACCTGCTTTCAAAAATAGCTTTCGGTTCCACAAAATATCTATCCCAGCTATATCTCCACGACAAATCATTCCGAAACCGCTCAATTTCTCGCGTCGAAATCAACTTACCATCGTAAAAAATTTGCTTAATTTCTTCAATATTTGCCAAATTATTTAGCAGAGGCTGTACCACTCCGCTAGCAACTTGAATTGCCAAATTTTCTAACAAAGCTTCAGACCGCTGCATCGCTTGCGGGCTGCCAGCAACACAAGAAACATTGTCAACTGTTAGAGGAATTTCAAATAGTAAATGTGCAAAAAAATCAACTGTCATCGGTATTTTGTCAAGGATTTGTGCTGCAACTACATCAGCATCTGCCAGCAGTACCGGCACAACTTCTACACCGCTGCCTGCCAAGATATCAGCAGGGGTTTCCCCTTGACTTTCTCCCAGTGTCAAGCTTGTTTGACTGCCATCAAAAACCAGATTTTCTCCCGTTGGCAGTGTATAGTATCTGCCAAAAAAATCTATGATTGTCGCCTCCCACAAATCGCCTAAAATAGCAGGCATTTTTTGCGACAATTGAGTTTGCTGCACTTGCGAAAAGCGCAATTCCTCCAGCAAATCCTTTAACTTCCGCAGGATGGAACTCATCAATTCACGCTTTTTGGCCGATCGCAAAATATCGATTTCCAAAGGCAAGCCAGTCAAATTCACCAAATCAAACTGCAATTTAGCTGCTGCCGAGTCAAACAAGCTACCTTGCCAATTAGTTGCCACCACCAAAGATTCTGCCGAAACTTGGGAATTCGCTAACTGCGATTGAGAATTATTTAACAAATTCTCGCCTCTAATTTCTTCTTTCTCCCTTCTGCCTTCTCCCCTCTGCCTTCTGCCTTCTCCCCTCTCCCCTCTGCCTTCTGCCTTCTGCCTTCTGCCTTCTGCCTTCTGCCTTATTCCTTCTTCCTTCTCCCCTTTATCTTCAAATAATAACTGACTGACAATCCAGCGAGCTGCCAGCAATTCTCTGCGGCGCCCGCTGAGTACAACCCCATCTAAAATAGAGGGCAAATCTGTCGGATCTGCGGCTCTGAACTCTTGCAAATCAGCTTGGACAACTGCCAAAGCTGCATCTATTTCCCGCAGTCCAGACAGACAAAAATAAGCCAGCATTTTTTTGTGTACTGGCGTATCAACTGTCGAATTATCTGCATTTTTATCTGCAATTTCTGGGGAGTTTTTTACTGTTTGAACCACCGCTGCATTTAGTTCTATTTCTGAGTTAGCTGCCGCATCCGTCGCCCAATAAGTGCGACCAGATGCCACAGCGCGAATAGCTTCGATTGTCAGGGAAATATCTCTACCTTTAGGACAATAGCCATTCGCGCCAGTCGCCTGTAACTGGGCCAACAGCTCTGCTGTCAGCGGCCCGCCTAGCAGCAACAGGGGCAGGTTGGGGTACAAAGTTTTGAGTTCGCCACAAAATGCCACCGCCTCTATTTGACCCGATCGCAAATTTAAAGTCTCAACAGCCAAAATTACCAAATCTGCAGGCTTCTGGGCTGCTACCGAGTCGAGCGAGCGAGCTTCTAGAACCCGCAAAGCCTCGGTTCCCGTTGAAACCTCTGCAACAACTTGCAAGTCTGGATACTGCTCGCAAGCGACTCGCAGCCCCAGCCGGAAAATGGGGTCGCCATCGATCGTCAGCACTTGGAAATTACTCACTTGATTTTAGATTTGAGATTTTAGAGAGCGATCGCGCGAAAACCCAATTACTCGGGGATCAAATTAGCATCAGGAGGCCCCGCCGATTCAGGAATCGAGGGCGGTGCGGGTTCCGGAGCCGGAGGAGGAGGTTCCGGAGCCGGAGCTGGGGCCTCTTCTCTCGCGGGCGGATAGTAAGGTTCCGGCTCCGGAGCGGGCGGATAGTAAGGTTCCGGTTCCGGCTCTCTAGCAGGCGGATAGTAAGGTTCCGGCTCCGGAGCGGGCGGATAGTAAGGCTCCGCAGCAGGCGCCTCTTGTCTCGCAGGCGGATAGTAAGGCTCGGGCTCTGGCGCGTACTCCTCCTGTCGAGGAGCTGGCGCGTACTCCTCTGGCGGAGCTGGCGCGTACTCCTGTGCAGGAGCCGGCGCGTACTCCTGTGCAGGAGCCGGCGCGTACTCCTGTGCAGGAGCCGGCGGCGGTGCAGAGTTGGCTCTAAGTTCAGCACTCCAGCGCCCGATCGCACCTGCTGCCTCTGAATACAGCGCCCTACCGTAACCGATTTGGGAAGCCGTATCGATCGCCGCTCCCAGACTGCCTTGAGATGCCAATTCCGCAGCTCGATCCAGAATCGGTCGGTCTTGAGCAACTTGCAGTTCGCTCACCCACTGATAGACATTATCCTGAGCTTTCGCGTACAAAGTCCTACCGCTCTTAATTTGCGAAGCTTTTTCAATAGCAGCACTAAGTTTTCCTTGCTTCGCCAGGGCGAGCGCTTCATCCAAAAAAGGCTGATCTTGAATAACTTCTATGCGTTTGGTCCACTGAGCCAAGAGAGTTTGCGCTTCTATTCTGCGGGGGCGGTTTTGAGCAACCAGAACTACCTGAGCCATGCCGCCCTTTAGTCCTTCAACCGTTTGCGTTTCTGCCAACTGCTTCGCCAGAGTCAGAAAAGATTGGTCTTCGATCCGCTGAATTTCGCGGCGCCAAGCAGCCACCAAAGTTTGAGCGTGAATCCGCCGCGGTTGCTTGAGTCCGATGGTTTGCGCTTGCTCGATCGCGAGTCCAAACGTCGCTATCTGACCGAAACTAGCGATCGTGCTCGCCACTTGCAGCCGCAGCAAATCTTGAAACTGCACCTGCAAATTTTCAATTTGAACTTGAGCTTGTTTGTACAGAGGGCGACCCGGAGCAATTTGGCTAGCAGCCCCCTGCCCTTCGAGCAAGCTAAAAATGTGTTGCGGCAGCGGAGTTGATATCGACTGGTTCCAAGTCACCGCCTGAGCTCTACCCAACTGCATCAAATCTTGAGCTTCCGCAAACAGTAGCGAATCCTGCGGCACAACAGAAGCAGCCTCGATCGTCCCCGGCAGGTCTTTCTCCGCCAACCGCTTAGTAGCCATTGCCAGCAAAGTCCGGCTCCAGCCCTCAATTTCCTTCTCAGCTTTAGCGCGGGCAAAAAGCTGCGAGTCTATTTTGCGAGCCAGGACGATCGCCTCAGCGAACTTTTGCGGAGTTCCTTCCTCCGCCAAATCTCTAGCCTCTTGCAAGCGCTGCCAGCCGTTTCTTTCCAAAGAAATCTGCTGGATCAGCTCGTTGTAACGCTTCTGACTCCAGAAAATATTTTCCAGCTTAAATAGAGCTTGAGCATAATCCCAGGCTTTCCTTAAATCCTCACTTTTCAAAGCTGCTAGGGCTGTATCGTAGAGTTTTTGGCCCTCCTGCCAATTTTTTTCCCAAGCAGTAACCGCCTCTTCTACCTCGGGGTAAGACGGACTGGTTTTCGGAATTTTCGCCACAATCTCCAGAGCGCCTTTCAAATCGCCCCTCTCAATTTTTGCCCTGGCAAATCCCAGAATGGCTTTCGACCATTCCCCTATCAAATGTTGACCCTGCGAGTATAGCGGATGTTCTTTCGGCCAAGCCTGCACCAGTGCCATTGCCGATTCTAGCTGTTCTAGCTTGCCCGACTTAGCAGCTTGCTGAGCGCAGTAAAGTCGCTCTCCGTCCGCCGCCAACGGCGACAGTTGCTGGCAATTGGGCGGCGGCGGCATCGTCAGCAACCACAGAAATGCAGCGGCCCCCGTTACTCCAAATCCCACCAGGAGACTCAGCCAGATAAGCTGCCACTGCCAGAAAGTTCTTTTTCCCTCCGTTGGCTGCGCCGTTACTGAGGAACTCGCATCGCCTGTCGCCTCTGCACTGAACTGTGCCGTCGGTTTGGGGGATGGGTTGTATTGCGGTGGTATGTGGAATTGGTCAGATTGTCGTCTCGCCATTACTTCAGCCTGTCCTGTAATGCGCACTCTTCACGTGACACACCGACATCAAATCATAGATTGTGATGTCGGTCTCTGACTCCTGTTAAGGAGATCGAGAACTTCCCTCAAGGTACTGGCAATCTTTCCCTCTACGGCGTTTTATAGTGAGGTTCGTGTCTGACCCCACTGGTTGCTTCCGAGTATTTTAGGCTCTTGAAGCACGTAAATCATACCAGTTATCAAACAGTTATTGAAAGATCCCGGGGCCGTTTAGCAGAAAAAACAGTATAAAGCCCCGTCAGTCGATCAATTTTAGATTTTAGATTTTAGATTTTAGATTTTAGAATTGACTCTGCACGTGAATTGGGGGAGGGATTCAACTAAGCTCTCCTATTAAATCCGGGTCTGAAATTACCTTATCGTACTCAGCGGTTGAAACCTTGATTGCACAAACTTTCGTCTCCTCCAAGCCGATTAAAAATCAAGGGGACACTACCGCCGGATTTGGTCTACACTTTTACGTGCAGCCGGTAGAACGGATTTTTTGGGTACAGTCGTCAATTTTATTCCCGATCGCCAAACTTGTCGATCGAGTTTCATTTTTCTCTTTTCATTTTTTTTCTACTGTGCCGAATTCCGGGTGGCGACGGCAAAAAAAACCGATCGAACGCAGCTAAATACTTAAATCATTTTATACGACCGACAGGCCGAGCGCAAAGATCGGTTTTGCTTCCCGCAGCCGGTGCTTTATCCGTTACGAAGCCTTTGGCGTATCGCTGACACTCGATGCTGCGGTGGCGGACTCTGCCGATCGGTATCCGTAGAAATCTATCCGGTAGTCTACAATTTTGACACCCGTTTGCTCTTGGATTAGCTCGATCAAGTCGATCGGCAGTTCCACATGAACGTCTAGAATCTGAGCGGTATCAAGACAATTGACGTGAGAGTGAGAGTCGCTGACATTGCCGTACAAGCGTCCCTCCGAGCGTTCTATGCACTCAATAATCCCTGCTTTCGACAAAGCTTCTAGATTTTGATAAACAGAAGTATGACCGATCGAATGCGCTTGTTGGTTGAGGCGATCGTAAATTTCGCGAGCCGAGAGGTGTTCTTTTGCCTCCCACAAAAGTTCTAGAATAAATCGACGCTGGCGGCTCAAGCGCATTCCCATCGCCTGACAGCGGTTTAAAGCATCTTCTAATGAACGAATTGGTTTCACAGCTACCGCCTTATAAAGCCTGCTCGATTTTTAATTCTGGTACAATAGTGCACGCCTATATATCCACTAATTCTAACGCAGGGTTGCCCGACAGTAGAAGGTAGAGGGCAAAAATTTCGACTGAGTGAATTTTTTGGAGTTGCTGCGAGGGCGGGCGGCTGCCAGCACCCCAGAAAATTATCCGCCTCACAAATATTGCTTGGATTCTATCTTCTACTGCCAAAACTCCTAGTTCGAGGATTTAATGGCGTTAACCAGTAACTTGGCGATTTCCGAGAGTTGCTTTTTGTTGAAAGTTTTGAGCAAAAGCTTGACTACCGCCTTCGGTTCGCCCGGAAGTGCTACTTGCTTCGACGCTGCGGCTGGGGCTGCTGGGGCGCTTGCCTCTGGTGGTTTTGGGCTTGCTGCCAAAAGTAGCAAATTTTTACTCGGAACGATCGTCTTGACTTTCCCCACTTGTACTAAATCGCCGGCTTCCTTGAGTTCTTTGATAATCAACGGAGCTAAGACTTTATAAGAGTTTTTGGGATTGACGATCGCTGCTCTAGCTGTTTTTACTAAATTTTGCCAAGTCTCTATTTTACCTCCCAACTTATAGAGGCGAGCGCACACAGCCGTCAACTCAGAGCGACTAGCAGCCGATTCTTTCTGCTTGAACACCTGCAACATTTCTTTGAGTAAAGCCATAACTTCAACAGCAAAGTTCGCCGGCACAGGGCCCGCTGTTGGAGCGGCGGGTGCACCAGACCCATCAGCAGCTATAACTTTGCCCGATGCCAATTGATTGAGGTGAGTTTCCAGTTGAGCAAAAACAGGCATCACCTGCTGCACGAGTTTTTCTCCCTCTTCATTCCTCAAGCCGAAAGGCCCCTCCAGTCGCCCCAGCAAGTCCTTAAGCGTATCAACTCCCTTTAAAAAGAGGGATTCTGCCGTTTGGTCAGCCTGCTTGACGGGCCCGTCCTTGAGCACCTTAAAACAATCTTCCAAGCGGTGAGCGGTTGTTTTAATACTATCTAAGCCGAGCATAGCCGCCCCTCCTTTCACGGAATGGGCGGCTCGAAACATCTCTTGGACGCTTTCGGGGTCTTTCATCGTGGACTTCAAATCCACTAAACCATTTTCTAGAGTATCGAGGTGCTCCTTAGCCTCCTCTATAAACAAACGCATAATTCGGTCTTGCTGATCTGACACGACAGTCCTCCTAACAATCTGTGCACCCTCCAGAAAGCACCCTGTTCGCGGGAGAAAACGCGACTCCTGCCCAGAGTCGGAAGCTCCCATGCAAAACATTCTAGCCTGCCTCAGCTAGCAGACTCAAAATACGGGTCTCAGGGCAATCTTAGCTCTAAAACTGGTGCGGTGGAGATTGAGCCTATAGTTCTGAGGGAGTATCTGGAGCGATTTCAATGCCCATTCCTTGTTTCATCATCTGCTGATTCGTAATCAAGTCATCTAACTCCTTGACTTCGACGCCGATGTCTTGACAAGCCTGTTTCAGTTCCCGCTCGAAGGTGTTGAGGTCGCCTCCGTAGCCGCAAAGCTTCGCGGCTGTGGCGATTCCTTGTTGGGCGTTAGCTTTGGCGCAGTCGATCAATTCAATGCCTTTGAGCGGTTGGGAGGATGCCATAATTTCAAGCCACAATTTATCTTTTCTCCCACTCTACCTAGAAGGTTGAGGTCGATCGATCTATCGAAAGGCATGAAAAATCCTGCGTGTGCTGCGTGCTACCAATCCATAGCTATTTTTTGGGAGTTCCTGCGAAAATGGCAGTAGTTGAGCTTTTCTAACCCTGACAGTGCCTAACTTACAGTAGATTGCTGTGAAAAATGTTTCCCAATCAAAAATTCACTGCGTCTGGAGCATCCGGCACCGCCTGTTTGTGTCTATTCTGTTTGCTATGGTAGTTGCGGTGTTGCAGCCGCCTGACTGTATCCCCCTGACTCGGAGGCTGTGCGCTTGGAACGCGGGCGCGGTCAGTTTTCTGATTTTGACTTGGATTCTGACGCTGCAAGGCGCTCCCGAAATGATGCGCCACCACGATCGGCATTTGGATGCTGGCAGCTTAAAAGTCTTGGTTCTTCATTAGCTATAGCAAGCCTAAATCATTATCAAGACTATCGATACAATTATACGCAATACTTGATTTTGACAATAAAAAGATGAATAAATTACAACTACAAAAAGACATGGAAACATCAAAAAAATTATTGAGAAGATTTCATTGAAAGTGATATCGATGCTGTGAGAACTATCTCCGAGCAATAGCTGTAAGGATGGCGCGGGTCGGTAAGCCATACAATAAAATTAGCAAAATTTTAGGTATGAGCAATTTTTTGTTGACGCTAAAATACTTTAAAACCAAAATTTTTGCAGGGACTCAACTAGGACGTAAAGTGTTAAAAAGATATTTGATATTATAGAGAAAATCTGAAATAATCGAACAATTAAACAATACAAACATGAAAAATGCGATGAAATATTTACTTACTAAGAGGAAGAGTTTGTGTCATATATAAATCAAAACAGAGCTAATATGAACTTTTATTTATCCCTAAGATTACCTGGAAAAAACTCAGGTGAAACGGGATGAAGTAGAGTAAACTAAACAACAGATGATACGGCTAAGATGTGCCGAAGAGTAGCCGTTCTCCCATAAATATTCTATACTTCAGTCTTGACCAATTCCATAAGTAGAAAGTTGGTGGTGCTGGCGAGGTGCAAAAATTTTTGATTTTTAGAACCGCACAGCACGTCTCTAGCAATCCTCGCATCATTTGTGAATTTCTTGCGGACTTCCAGCGGGTTCGGGGAGGATTGGGGTGGGGTAAAAAATTTACGACTCCTGCAAGGATTGCTAGATAATGCGATTCATGCCGAATTTTTCTTTGCACCCCGCCACGCAAGAAAGAAATTTCATTGCCTCAATTGTCCAATTTTCTACTGGTGTTTGATGGCAACAGTTGTCGCAATTGGCACAATTCCCAGGGAATGAACCCCCAAAATCATTTAACTAGACTGTGCAGCGGCAATCGCGGGATTCTGCATAGTTAATTACTCGCCACCAGTGTCTCGTCTTGCATCACACCAATTAACGGCGAAATCACCACCGTCAATCCTGGTTTCAACAGTGTCGGTAATTGAAAATACAAAGACTTGCCACTCCCCGTCGGCATGACAATCATATCCAGTTTTTGTAAAGCAGCTTCGACAATTTCCTGCTGCCCCGGCATCAAAGAGTTATAGCAAAAAAATGTTTGAGAACTGGTTATAGGGACAGCGGCACAGAAGATGTTGGCGGATTAGACGCTGACATTTGCAGTCGTTGGCTGTTGGATTCTACACTATTCCATGATTTTGGAGAACAAATACACTGAGTGCGATCGCACAAAATTCGTTAAGCAGAGAAACCGATACTTTTAATCGGGGTTGAGACGGATAGTGATGGGTAGCGATAGTGAAGGGTTTGGGCTCTCACAGAAGTCACCCCCAAATGGAAGGTCCTTATCAACAACAGAATTTTCTACTTTACTTTAATCCGTTACATACCCAGACCAGAGGGTCAATTAATTGCTTGAATTGCTGCTACAAATTAACAGCCATCAATATTTTTTTACCACGATCGGAATCTAGACTTCACAAACAAGCGTCGAAAATTGATGGTTTTTTGCATCCTCAATGTAAACTTTTGCGTATATACACGTATATATGCACAATAATTGCCCCGCTCAGCTTCACAATATCTTCACAATTTTACGTATAATTACGGTTTTTTTATAAAGATTAAGTAAAGATTGCCCTTAAAGGTAGCCAAAACCACGATTCTGTAAGTTAAACTGGGAGCCAGCCAAAACCATACTTACGCAATCACTGCAAAATCCTGAAATAACGCAATTTTATAGATCCTAAAGGCGTTGAAGGGATGTCGTAACTAAGGGGTATTCCTCTGAATACCGACAAACAGTTTTTAAGCCAACTAAATTGCAACTAAACCCATAAAAATTTTTCATAACCGGGTTAATTGTAATTTTAAAAAAACGAAACAAATTTTTGACATGGTAAGTTATGAAAAAAAAATTAGGGGTTAAAAATCACATTTTTAAAACCAGAGAAGCCTGGAAAAATTTCCCGAATCTTCAGAAAATTTTCGATGAAGTCGGTGCAGAACCTACATTAGTGGCGAAATTAAATACAGCCTGTGAAATTTGCGAGTTTCAGCTCGGAGATGAAATCACTCACTATCAAACATCAGATAGCAACAATTTCGTAAAAAAAGAACAGAGCGATTCCCTACGGGATAGCTTCGCTTCACGCAATTTTTATTTAGTTTGCGAGGGAAGAGTCAGGCTGCTAGCGGTAGAAGAGTCTCAACAGCAAGAAATTTCGGCGGCGGTACTGGAAGTCGGAGCAATATTTGGGACAGACAACCTATTTATTGAAAGCGCACTGCCTTACAGGGCAATTGCGGCCGGTACTTGCCAAGTCGGTCGAATTGCTGCCACCACATTGCAGCTTATTTTAGAAGAATTCCCGCAACTGCAACAGCACTGGCAGCAAGAATTTCAAGAGCGACAGGAGTTAATATTTTTCAAGACACAAACAGATTTGCGATCGCTCCCTCCCCACCAACAACAGCTTCTGTGGCCGCACTTACTTCCTTACACAGAAGAAAGCCGAATTCCTGCCGGAGTTTCCCTTGCTGAGCATTGCCAAAACTCTACCCATCATTTTTGGCTCCGCAGCGGTCAAATTCAAGGTCAAGCACCGCCAATTCTCGGCAGTAACTGGGAACATTCAGACGTAAATAGCGACTGGATAGCAGTAACAGACCTGCTAATTTACCAGCTTAGCAGCGAACAGTGGGAAATCGCCAAAACCACAATTAGTTCCAAAAGCAATTCCCGCCCTAAAATCATCCGCAAATCTCCAATTATAAGCTTAGTAACGCCGCCCCAAGATGCCATATCTACCTCACAAACCGAGCCATCAAAATTAACTGCAGTTGCTCTGCCAAAACCCGCATCCGGAATCATCAGCTTTCCGAAACCAAAGCAGCGGCGCTGGTTGAGCAGCAGACACCCATTCATCCAACAACAGAGCGCAGCAGATTGTGGAGCTACTTGCTTAGCGATGATTAGCGAATATTGGGGTAAAAAATTCAGCCTCAATTACTTGCGCGAATTGGCAGCAATCGGCCGCAGCGGCGCGTCGCTCAAGAGTCTGGCAAAAGCAGCGGAAAGGATGGGATTTCAAACCCGTCCCGTGCGAGCTTCTTTAACTCCGCTGCGAAATCAAAATCCCTGGATTGCTCACTGGCAAGGCAATCACTACGTGGCAGTTTACCGCTTTAAAAATCAACAGGTTTTAGTTGCCGATCCGGCGGCAGGCAAGCGGTGGATGAGCATTAAAAGTTTTACCGAAAATTGGACTGGGTACGCCCTAATTTTAGACCCGACAGCGGAACTATACCGCAATCACACTGCCGAACATCAAGGCATCAAACTTAAAAATTTTGTTGGGATAGTCTGGCCTTACCGCGCTGCGATCGCCCAAATTCTGCTCCTATCCTTGTTGCTCCAAGTATTTGGTCTAGTTACTCCCCTATTTACCCAAGTAATTCTCGACCAAGTGGTTGTCAGCAAAAGCATAGTAACTCTGCACGTTTTTGCGATCGGACTGCTGCTGTTTAGTGTTTGGCGAACGCTGTTGGGTGCAACGAGACAGTATTTGCTGGATTATTTGTCGAACCGCATTGACCTGACTTTAATTAGCGGCTTTATCAGTCACGCTCTCACTTTGCCGATCGAGTTTTTTGAATCTCGTCAGGTGGGCGATATCTTGACGCGGGTTCAGGAGAATCAAAAAATTCAGGCTTTTTTGACTCGCCAAGCTATTACGGCTTGGTTGGATGCTTTGATGGCTGTAGTTTACATCGGACTGATGGTTTACTATAACTGGCGTCTGGCACTGTTGGTGCTGGCGTTGATTCCGCCGATCGTGATTTTGACTTTAGTGGCAACTCCCTTTCTGCGAAAAGTTTCGCGGGAGGTTTTTAACGAAGGTGCCAAGCAAAATTCATCTTTGGTGGAAATGATTACTGGGGTGGCGACGGTTAAGGCAACTGCTGCTGAGCGAGAAATGCGCTGGCGCTGGGAAGACCAATTAACCTGCATGATTAATGCTAAATTTCGCGGGCAGAAGTTGGCTAATTCTTTGCAGGTGATCGGGGGCGGGATTAATACTTTGGGCAGTACGGCTTTGCTGTGGTACGGGGCAATGCTGGTGATTCAAGACGAGTTGACGATCGGTCAATTTGTCGCTTTTAATATGATGATTGGGAGCGTGATTTCTCCTGTGCTTTCAGTGGTGGGACTTTGGGATGAGTTTCAAGAAGTGCTGGTTTCGATCGAGCGTTTGGATGATGTATTCTCTGCCCAACCTGAAGAAAGCCCTTACAAGCCAATGCTGGTGCTGCCTCGCATTCAGGGAAACGTCAAGTTTGACAATGTTTCTTTTCGCTATGCTCGGGATGAAGAACGCTATACGCTGCAAAATCTTTCCTTTGAGGTGCAAGCTGGAGAAACTGTGGCAATTGTCGGCCGCAGCGGTTCCGGTAAGAGCACTTTGGTCAAGCTGCTGCAAGGTTTCTATTATCCAGAAAAGGGGCGGCTGACAATTGACGGCCACGATATTCGGCACATTTCTTTGCAGTCGCTGCGAGTTCAGTTGGGTGTTGTTCCTCAAGATTGTTTCTTGTTTTCGGGAACGATTTTGGAAAATATTACGCTGTATAAAAACGGCAACGATGCTGGTTCTGCAAGCTTGGAAGAGGCGATAGAAGTGGCGAAGCTAGCAGAAGCTCACGCTTTTATTCAAGATATGCCGCTGGGTTATCAAACTCCTGTGGGGGAAAGGGGAACGAGTTTGTCTGGGGGCCAGCGACAGCGAATTGCGATCGCCCGGGCTCTTTTGGGCGATCCCCGAATTTTGGTTTTGGACGAAGCAACTTCTTCCCTGGATACGGAGTCTGAGCGCAGGTTCCAGCAAAATCTCGCCCGCATTAGCCGCGATCGCACTGCGTTTATTATCGCTCATCGGTTGTCTACGGTGCGTAATGCCGATCGAATTTTGGTTCTAGACAAAGGCATTTTAGCCGAACAAGGCAACCACGACGAATTGATGGCTGAACGCGGACTTTACTATCACCTCGCTCAGCAACAACTCGATATTTAAGTCATAAGTCATAAGTCATTAGTGATTAGTCATTGGTCATTAGTCATTAGTCATTAGTCATTAGTCATCAGTCATTAGTCATTAGCAACCAACACAAGGCTAAAGATATAGCCTTTTTCAAAAAGTGAAATATGCCCTATGCCCTATGCCCTATGCCCAGCCGCACCTCATCTTTCGCTCAAAAGGCTATAGTTTTCAATTACTCGTGACTTCTGACTCCTGACTGATAGCTCCTAAAAACTGCCAACTGCCAACAGTCAACAGACTAATTTGGAGGAAAGACAATGTTTTCAGAAGATGTCAAAGAATTAGGCCGCGCTCCTAACGAAATAGGTGAAGTCTATGGGGGCGTTGCTTCTAGGCAAGAAAACGAACCCAGAAAAAAAGACCGCTCTTTAGAAGTTGTCGAATCTCAAAATCGCTCTTCTCAAACTAATGACGGTATAAATATTGCCAAGTTACGGCAGCCTGATGCGAATAATTGGTCTACTTCTTTGCACTCGGTACTCGACCAGCCGCCAGTATCTTTTCCCCAGCGGTTGATATTAGGAGGAATGGTTTTTTCCGTAGCTTTTGGAGCGTGGGCAACTTTGGGAAAAATTGACGAGGTTGGTCACGCTCGGGGCAAATTAGTTCCCAAAGGCGCTGTTTACAAAATTCACCCGACGGAGACGGGAAAAATTATTAACCTCGCTATCAAAGAAGGTCAAAAAATCAAAGCTGGACAATTATTAGCCGAATTAGACCCGTCGAATGCCCAGAGCGAGGTGGAGCGTCTCGATCAAATTCTGGACGCCGATCGAATTCAATTGATGCAAGAGATGAGTTCGATCGAGAGAACTCGACTGGAAGCGGAAGCGAGCCAAGCTATTGCTGCTGCGGACAAGCGGGGGGCTGAAGCTGCGATCGCGCGGGCGATCGCTTCAGCCGCCACCACGCAGTCTCAAATCGAGCAATTGCAAGCAAATTTAGTGTCTCAGCAAGCGCGGCAACAACAGCTCAAACCTCTGGAAAAGAATGTACAAGACTTGCTATCGCAACTGAAAACAGATATTAATTCCCAGCAAGGGCGGCGCGATCGGGTGAAACCATTGCAACGCAAGACTCAAGAATTGCTCGCGCAATTGCAAGCAAAAGTGACTGCTCACAAAGAGCGGATCGCGCGTCTCAAACCTTTGGTAGATGAAGGAGCACTATCCAAAGACGTATTGTTTCAAGCTGAGGAAGCTCTGCGAGAAAGCGAAAATGCGGTGATTAGAAGCCAGTTGGGGGAGACAACTCAGGCTGACGATCGCGCCTTTGAAGTCGAGCAAACCGTTCGCGACAGGCAAAGTGCTGCCATCAGGAGTCAACTGTCTGAGGCAACTGGGGTTAAGGAAAGGTTGTTTGAAGTCGAGCAAAATTTGCGCGATCGAACTAGCGCCATTTCTCAAGCCCAAGGTGAATTAGCCCAACAACTGGCAGAAGTCGATCGACTGCAAGCCGAAGCCGCCAGCAAACAAGCTGCAGCGCGCCAAATGCAGTTAGAAAAAGAGCAAAAAATTCAGCAGTTGGAAATGCAATTAAATCAAGTCAAATCCAAAATTGCCGAAACCCAAACCCTGCTCGATCAAGCAAAAAATAAGCTCAAACAAAGATTTCTCTACGCACCCGTCAGCGGAGTGATTTCCGCACTCAACATTCACAACACCGGCGAAGTAGTTCAACCGGGTCAAACTATAGCAGAAATGACTCCGAATCAGGCTCCTCTGGTGCTCGAAGTCAGTTTGCCGAACCGAGAAGCGGGATTTGTCAAAACTGGAATGCCGGTGCAAGTCAAATTCGATGCTTTTCCCTATCAAAATTACGGCGTGATTCCGGGAAAAGTTTTATCTATTTCGCCAGATGCCAAAACAGACGAGCGATTGGGTGCTTTTTACCTGGTGGAAGTGAGTATCGATCGAGACTCAGTGAAAGCCAAAAATCAAACCTGGAAACTCAAAGCCGGCCAAACAGCTACTGCGGAAATTGTCATTCGCCAGCGCAGCATAGCCGACATTTTGCTTGACCCTCTCAAGCAGCTACAAAAGGGCGGCATGAGTTTGTAGAAATTAGTCATTAGTCATCAGTCATTAGTCATCAGTCAACAGTCAGCAGTCAACAGTCAACAGCCAACAGTAAACTGTCTACCAATTTACACAAAACAGGATAAAATAATGAATTCCCAATTTCACCATTCTGCCAATCATTCCCAAGTGGGAATCAAACCCGAACAATTGGATGAGATAATTGCAGCGATTCTGGCAGGAAAGTATTCTTGGGCTTGTTTTTTACTTTTGCGGTGCACGGGTTACAACCCCCTGGACTATATCCCTTACCGTACTTCCAACCGCTTACTGAAGGAAAACAGTCAAACGAGGAAATCGGAAACTCAGCCGGCGCTGAGCAAAATTGCTGATTTAGATTATGTGGAAGTGGTGAGGGAAAAACGAGCCGGAGTTCGAGGGGGTGATGCAATTCAAATTGGTAGCGAGTTGCACTCAGATACCGCAGGTTTTGTAGCTGAAGTCGCCGGCGCAGGTTCAAATATCTCGGCGCCGGGGGTTGATGTTCACAATCAAGGATTTTTTGCTGGATTTAAGACGCGCTTGTTTAATTGGGCGGGTAAGTAATTTAGTCGAGAGACCGACAACCCGATTGCGGGCGTTGGGTGTACCATTTTTTTGGTTGACTCACTGCGGGCGATCGGGTTTTTGATTGGCCACACAACATTTTTCGACCCGGTTCTTAATAAAAATTCATCAAATTATCTTTACATCCTGATTTGCGATCTATCTGCCAAAATGGCAACACGGCAGGAAAAGTCCTGATTATATTAGGGATATCAAAGGGAACAAGGTTGTTTAGCCGAGACAGAAAAAGTTTCTGCCAAAATGGCAACACAATCCTTGTTAATCTTGATAAATTGATTCCAGACAAAACAAAGTTGTTACCGAAAAAAGTTCCTGCCAAAATGGCAACACAGACACCAAATGGCAAGCTAAATTAGGTAACAGTAAAACAAAAAAAACTCACTCTTAAAAGGACAAAACAAATGATTATCTCTGACCTGAATTACTTGGAATCTGCTGAAGCAAATGTTGAAGGTGGCTACTATTTTGGCCAAAGCTCAACCACCTATGTTAACGCAAACATCAGTGAATATCTGACCATCAATAAGGTATTCAACTCTAAGACGAACATTAAAGGAAATTTTGCTGGTGCTGAAGCTTCAGCAGGTGCTCTGGGCGCGAACTCAGCTACTCAGGCTATCAGCAGTACCAACACTGTTCAAGGTGTAGGTTCTCAGTCTAGTGCTACTTCTCTCTCTGGTAGCAACGGATTTTTCTTCCCAGGGTGGTAGTAGTAAAGAAAAGATCGCCTGTATAGTCTTCAACCTATTCTGACAACTAAAATCTGTCAGAATAGGTTGATTTTAGTAAAGTTTTTTTATTAACATCATGACTCAGAATAAAGTTGTTATCAAACGCCTAGTTTCACCCGATTGCAAAGTAATTGCTGAAGCTAAAAGCGTAGTTTCAAAATCTACCGAGCGAGCGACTCAAATTAGTCAAAGTGTTGCTGTAAATGTTGCATCTAATCGTAGTTCCAGCAGTTACACAAAATCTCGTTCTAGTTCGTCTTTAACATCTATAGCGGATCGAGCTCTCATATTCGCGGACGTAGTTGGGCCGAAAGGGCCCTATACGTTTTATTGGTTATATAATCTGTCAATCATACCTCATCTTTTTGAGAAAGGCTATAGTTGTTTTAGTCGTTTTTAAAATAACTATATCTAGTGAAATTAAAACTTTTTGCAGGCGAGACATGAGTAGTTCCTTAATTATCTCTGACTTAAATTTTTGTATGGTAAACATGAGTAGTTCCTTAATTATCTCTGACTTAAATTACTTACAGCCCCTCGCTCAAAGCAGCATTGTCGTCGGTGGTAGCAGTGTTTACGCAGGTACAGTGACCACAACAAATATTGGACTTGGATATGCCGTAGCTGGTGCAGATGCAGTTGCCATCGGTCAGACTACTTATACGAATACTCAAACTAACACAACTGTTAAAAACTTGGGTATGCTTAACTATAGTATAGCTGATGCCACAGCCATTGCTTATGCAAAAACTGGAGATCGAGAGGCTTCATTTTCAAGTTTTAATACTTCAATTTTTCTGAATTTTACCAATATTTGATTAAGCTTTTGAGGATTTGAATCATATACGATAGCCAGCGAGGATGGCGGCACTAATTATAGCATTTTTCAGATAGATGAGGTACAAGTTTAATTTTAAGTTTTAGATTTTAAATTTTAGATTGGGGGCTTGAGTAATTGTTAATTAATTAGTAAATACCTCATTTTTATGAGAAGCGCTAGACTCATCTTACATGATGCGGAATCTGATTTAGATATTGAACAGATTACTGGAATTTATCGATTTTGTTTTGAATGTAAATGATAGGGAAATTGACATTATTGATGATTTTGAAACATTTAATCAAATCCGAGAAAATTGGCATTGTATATAGTTCAGTTTCATCCCGCCTACCTACTTATTAAAAAAAATCAGTCTTTAGTCAGAAGTCAAGAGCAATTACTTCACACTCTTCAAAATCATACATTTTTATTTGAAATTGGCAGTGTCGGTGTTCACGCAAGTGCTTTTCGTTTTTATAGCTAAAAGGAGATAAATCGCGATGCCTTCCTTAGATTCATCTGAGCCCTTAAGTAATATTGTTGGAAACAGCAATAGTTTAAACACCTTGAATTCGCAGGCGGCGAATAACCCGGGTGCGCTCAGCAGCAGTTCCAGCAAATCTAGTGCTTTTGTCGATGGCAGTGGCGCCGGTAGTACCAGCAGCGCCACTGCTACTTCCCCGATGGGAAGCAGTACCAGCAGTGAAACTGCTTACGCTGCGGGGGCTACATCTAGCAGTGGCAGCGCCGCAGCTTTGGCCCCTGCCGCTGCGACCCCAACTACTAGCGCCACAGCTTCGGCCCCTGCCGCTGCGCCAGCGCCAGCGCCAATTCCAACACCAGCACCAACACCAACACCAGCACCAACACCAACACCAGCACCAACACCAACACCAGCACCAACACCAACACCAGCACCAACACCAGCACCAACACCAACACCAGTGGCTGAACCAGCGCCTTCAGATAGTAGCAGTTTGAGCGAAACGAGCTCGATCGCCAATAATCAAGGCGTTACTAACAACAGCAGCGCGACAGTAACTTCCCCTGCAGGCAGTAGCACTAGCACTCAGACAGGCTATACTCCGGGAGCTACTTCTGGCAGTGCAGAAGCAACCGCTGCTACAGGCGCTGCACCAACAACTAACATCGCAACACCAGCGCCAACACCAGCCCCAACACCAGCAACACCCTCAAATAATGAGGATGCGATCGGTACGGGTGGTGGTGACAGCAGCGCGATCGCTTCTAATCCCACAGATAACAGTAACAGCAATCATTCGATCGCACTTCCCGACGACAATACCAACAACAGCAATGCTGAGACAACCCCACCTCCAGAAATGGTCGCCCCAGAAAACTATCCTGCAGTATTAACTATCAGCTATGACAGCAACGGCGACGGATATTGGTTGGGCACCAACGACAGCGATGTGATTAGTGGCGATAGCGGGAGCGATCGAATTTTTGCAGGAAGCGGCGACGATATTGTCACAGGTAACAAAGATGATGATGCGATCGATGGAGGCGATGGAAACGACACTTTGCGGGGAGGGAAAGGTCAAGATTTGCTCAGTGGCGGCAACGGCGACGATTTTCTTTGCGGCGACTTCGGCACCGATACATTGATTGGAGGTAGCGGCGCTGATACCTTTGCCTTTAGACCCGAAACAGCGAGTGCAGCAGTTAACCCATTGTTAGCAGATCGAGTCGTTGATTTCAATCCCGCTGAAGGCGATCGAATTGGGCTGATAGGGGAGCTTTCGGTAACAGACTTGACACTCGTCCCCTTTGATACGGATGGTGACGGTACGACAGACGCGACTCTGCTCGAGTTTAGTTCCAATAATGGCGATCGAATTTTAGCTGTTGTTTTGGGAACAGTTAACGCAGCGGGTGCAACAACTTTGAGCAATGCTGATTTTATTAATTTGCCAAATGACATTTTGTAGCTAACCGTTAACCGTTAACCCCAACTACCCCGCAGGAAGCGTCGGGGGATGAAGTTAATAAAATTATATAGGTGGAGAGAGAAAGATGAAGGACTTTTACGGCTCATTAATTGAACCAAGTGAAATCATCCAACAACTAAAACAAGAGATGCAATTAAAAACATTTAGTCAAAAGGTTTTGCAGAAAAAAGTTATTGAGAAAGCATCCCGGGAACGGGGGTTAACTGTGACTCCCGAAGAAACTCAACTTGTGGGCGACCAACTCCGCCGCGAGAAGCGTTTGGAAAAAGCGGCGGATACGATTGCTTGGCTGGTCGATCAGATGATTTCTGTAGAAGATTTAGAGGCAGGGATTCGCGATCGGCTCCTCAGCCAAAAACTAGCAGAACACTTGTTCAGCAAAGAAGTAGAAAAAATTTTCGTTCAAAACAAATTGCAATTCGATCGAATAATTCTTTATCAAATAGTTGTTGCCAACCCCCAGCTAGCTCGGGAACTATTTTATCAAATTCAAGAAGGAGAAATCAGCTTTTTTGATGCCGCTCACCTTTACGATATTGACGAAAATCGCCGGCATTTATGCGGTTGCCAAGGCAAGGTTTATCGGTGGGGTTTAAAACCAGACATAGCCGTCGCCATATTTAGCGCTCAACCCGGAGAAGTAATTCGTCCAATAGAAACAGAACTAGGATATCACTTGTTCCTGGTTGAAAAGTTTATCCCAGCGGAATTAACCCCTGAACGGTATCAAGAAATATTGCACAATCTGTTTAACGAATGGTTAGCTAACGAAGTAAACTATTTATTGTACAATTCTAAAGTGTAGGTTGCACGCGGAGCACAGAGAAGCCTAAGTGGTTTGACGGGCGAATTATAGCGCTCTCGGTGTGGTGTGCATGGAACCCTCATTTAGAGGTTCTACCTAAGTCCTATAATTGTTGCGTTTAACTTGGTAATTTGGATTTAACTATATTACAAAAATCGATAAACTGACGAAAAGTATTAAGTTGGTCTGGGAGAAGTTGAATTCTTGCCAGTAGCTGTTCCAAATAAAATGGCTTGAGTACATCTCCCGGTCGTTTCTTAGAATACGTAATATTTTTAGCTTCAAATAACGCTCTCAAATAAGCTCCATGATACTGAGCGTGAGTATTAAAATCTGGATATTTTCCCATTTCTTCAGGACAGTTCACGGAAACATCATAATATCTAGTATAATCTAATAAAGGTTTATCTTGAGGATTTTTAGAATAAATCTTTCGATTGCCTAGAAGCCAACTTTCCAAGCATCGATTCTGAAATATCAGCACAAGTTCTGCATTGTTTAATTTCAATTTTTGCTGACTTAAAAACTCATCAATTTCAGTTGTGATCTCAGAAACAGTATTTTCCTCGGCATCCAGACACACTACAAAATAGCTGTATTTTCCGTTTGAGTTGATTTCCGCGATCGCAGGCGGGATATAATTGTATAACGAAGGATATCCTTCACCGCTAATCAGGTAATAATTTTTTTCCTTCACATCATCGCAATTGTCAACTCGCTGCAATTCCGGTAAAAGGTAAGACAGCCAAGCCGGATAAACTTTTTTCTCAGATTGTGTTCCTTCGACCAAAAAATACAGATTCATTAAACTTTAATTCCTTCGCTGTATTCTTCAAGATTAATCAGTTGCATGAAAGCTTGATGCCTCGATTTTCCCAAGTTCAAATCTTTAGCATCTATCACAGTTACAACCCCACCTTTGCGAGTAACTATTTTCCAGTATTCCATGCTGATATTGTTGATTATGTACGGGTGATGGCTAGTGAGAATGAATTGAATATTTCTATTGTCCACAAGCAAATCGGTCACAACATCGATACAGTTAATCCCCAAGCTATTTTCAAATTCATCAATCAGGATTACAGTGCCTTCGGGCGACAAGTACAATTCGCTAATATGAATTAGCGTTTTCAGCATTCCTGACGAGATATTGTTTTGGAAAATCCAATCATTAACACCTTTTTCTTTGATTTGAATAGGAAAGCGGGTAAAAGATGGATTAGTATTATCTTCTAATGCTTCTATTTTAATATCTTCTACCTGCTCGAAAACCTCGATAAATTTTGTTTTTATTTTTTCAAAAACATCTGGACTATGGCGAGCCATTAAAGCCAGTTTCAGAAGAATTGGCATATCACTTGCTTGAACATTTTCCAAATTAAAATTATTAGTTGAAATTAGCGATAGTACCCTTATAGGTATACCATAAATTCCATTTAACAAGCTAGAATTATCGCTATAAGTGATTTCATTAAAAGCCTGTTGGACAGGTGAAATATCTTCTTCTTGATTTAAAATTTCAACTGCACTTTGAAATGGCGATAATTTGGGAGTTGTCTCGCCTTTAAATTTAATTTCATTATTGCTTCTTTCTATAATTACATTTTCCTCTCTGGATAGATGTTCTCGAACAATTCTAAATTTATTAATTTCGTCTTCCTCGTTAGGAATGATAGCAGGGATTTTTTGCGTTTCAAATTCGCCTTGCCAGCGATACTCTACATTGTTTACTGTCGAGAATGTAACGTCCCATGCTAAACCGTTTAATGAACCACCATTAGCTATTCGCTGTAAATTCAAAATTCCTTTTAAAATTTGTGTTTTGCCGACACCGGAAACACCAACTAATAAAGCCAAGTTGGAAAAATATATTGGTTCAAAACGCCACTCTCGTAAATTATCCCAAAAAGCTACTTTTTTAAGTTTCATTTCTCCCTCCTATCAATCATCAGCGTTTATCAGCATACATCTGCGGTTAAAAACCCACATAATTTTGCCGCCACCAAGCGCGCACAAACTTAATCTCCTCAAACGTATAACGTTCTTCCAAAAAATCATAAATTGCTCTCAGTTTTTCATCCCCCATAACTTCGATAGCGTACACTATCGCCTGCTGGCGTTCCGGTTCTACCAACAAATTGATATCAACTTCCCTGCCCATTTCCATCAATTCTATCAGATGCCCAGAAATAGTATTAGGACTCATACCGCGCGCATTGGCGATTCCTTGAACTGTCAAACCTTGTCGGTATAATTCCCAGGTTTGCATCTGCGAATAAGACGCAGCGTTGGAAAGATTTGGCAGATTAGCGACATCAGAAGATGCAGCACCACTTGGCAACCCTTGTTCTTGGCAAAAAGTGCGAATTGCCTCCAAGAAAACCTTGCCGTACTTATCTCGCTTGTTGCTGCCAACGCCGTAAACTTCCTCGAATTCTCTGAGATTTTGCGGGCGTTTTTCTGCCATGTCTCGCAAGCTTTTATCGGCAAAAACTACGTAAGGCGGCACAAATTGTTCGTCGGCAATTTGCTTGCGTAGCGTCCGCAGTACGGTAAATAAAGCTTCTACTTCTACTGCCAAAGACCGAACTTTTCCTTGTACTTCGCGCTGCGGTTCAATGGCGATTTCAACTGTACGCTGACGTTTCATAATTTCCCAACTTTTTTCATTCAGTTTCAAAATGGGAAATCCGTCGGTTTTTTCCTCTAGAAAACCTTGGTTTAACAGCGAACGGCTCAACTTTTTCCATTCCTCAGCACTTCTATCTTTGCCAATTCCGTATGTAGAAAGTTGGTGGTGCTGGTATTGCAATACTTTTTGACTTTTTGAACCGCGCAGCACGTCAATAATATGATTCATGCCGAATTTTTCTTGGCATCTCGCGACGCAAGAAAGAAATTTCATTGCCTCTATCGTCCAATCTTCTACTGGTTTTTGGTTGCAACAGTTATCGCAATTGCCACAATTTCCGGGAAATGAATCGCCAAAATAACTCAACTGAACTGTGCGGCGGCAATCGCTGGAGTCTGCATAGTTAATTACTCGCCGTAACTGTTGGCGGGCAATTCGCTGTTCTTGCGGGTCGGGTTTTTGCTCGATTATGTATTCGATGGTTTTGACATCGCCGTAGCCGAAAAATAAGCTGCAATGGGCGGGTTCGTTGTCTCGACCAGCGCGGCCGGATTCTTGATAGTATCCTTCGAGATTCTTGGGCAAGTCGTAGTGAATTACAAACCGCACGTCTGGTTTGTTGATGCCCATACCGAAGGCTATTGTGGCTACCATTACTTGCACGTCGTCGCGAATGAAGCGGGTTTGATTGGTGGCGCGATCGACATCGTTCATGCCGGCATGGTACGGTAAAGCTGCGACGCCGCTTTGCTGCAATTTGTAAGCTACTTCTTCAACTTTTTTGCGGCTGAGGCAATAGATAATTCCCGAACCGCCTTTTTTTTGGATGATTTGCAAAACTTCGGCAAAACTGTGCTTGGTTTTGGGGCGGACTTCGTAGTATAAATTGGGGCGGTTGAAGCTGGCGACGTGGATGTAGGGATTTCGCAGAGTTAGCTGCTGGATGATGTCTTGGCGGACGCGCTCGGTGGCGGTGGCGGTTAGTGCCATAATGGGAATGTCGGGATATCGATCGCGCACTCGCTGCATTTGCCTGTATTCTGGTCGAAAGTCGTGCCCCCATTCCGAAACGCAGTGGGCTTCGTCGATCGCAAATGCCGAAATTCCTAACTTATTTGCTACTATATCTAAAAACGGTAAAAATCTCTCGCCGAGCAAGCGTTCGGGTGCAACGTAGAGCAATTTAATCTTACCTTCGAGAATCGCTGTTTCGCGCGATCGCGCTTCCATCCCGCTCAAAGTGCTGTTGAGAAAAGTAGCCCCAATTCCATTATCCTGCAAAGCTTCCACCTGGTCTTGCATCAGAGCAATTAACGGCGAAACAACCACTGTCAATCCCGGTTTCAACAGTGCCGGTAATTGAAAACACAAAGACTTGCCACCGCCCGTCGGCATGACAATCATCATATCCCGTTTTTGTAAAGCAGCTTCGACAATTTCCTGCTGTCCCGGACGGAAAGAGTCATAGCCAAAAAAATGTTTGAGTGCTTGTTCCAGGGACAGCGGCACAGAAGATATTGGCGGATGAGACGCTGACATTTGCAGTAGTTGGTTGTGGGCTTCTCAACTATTCTATGCCTTTTGAGCACAAATACAGTTACAATAATTGAGAATCTCAATTTAAGCAGAAAAACTGATGCCGAAAGCAATTTGGAATGGTGCCGTTTTGGCCGAGAGCGACAAGTGCGAAATTGTAGAGAACAACTATTATTTCCCCGCCGATGCCATTAACCGTGAGTATTTCAAGGACAGCAGCACTCACACTACTTGCGGTTGGAAAGGGGTTGCTAGTTACTACAATGTCGAAGTGGACGGACAAGTTAATAAAGATGCTGCGTGGTACTATCCTACTCCCAAAGATGCTGCTAAAAACATTGCGGGATATATTGCTTTTTGGAAAGGAGTTAAGGTAGAGGCTTAGGTTTTGTCCGCAGGTTTGTTAGCTGGCGATTCCGACAAGCCGCCAGGGAATTAATTCCCTGGCTCATAGCTGAAGTCGTCTTAAGACGACTGTGTAAATTAGGGAGGAATAACATAAGTTGCGATGAGTTCAAATAAAAAGAATATCTAATATCTACTGATAGCGATTGCTCCTCTGATAATTGTCAATCCTTTAAAATATAGGACAGATATTAATTAAATTCAATACCATAACCGCTATATTTAACAGTCCTCTTTGAAAGGACTTTCGCTCTCTCGACGGGGGTTTTGAACCCCCGGCGGACTGTTGGAGAAGCAAAAGCATCCTCAAATTTTAATCTTCCCAAACGGCGACAGCTTCCGAACCCAAACCGCGGCGAACAACAATCGGTTCGCTTTGTGTCAAATCGAGAATAGTAGAAACTTGATATCCCGGATCGGAACCGTCATCGACAATGACATCCACTAACTTTGAAAAACAGTCAAAAAGTTCAGCTTTGCCAAAACTTTCTGCTTTATATGCAGGGACTGGTGCTGCACCTTCATCATCCGTGGTAATGTGAGCGGATGTTGAAATAATTGGATTTCCCAAGGCTTCCAACAGTGTAAAACAAAGCCGCTGGTCGGGAACGCGAATTCCAGTGGTTTTCCGTTTTGGGTTCATTACCAACCGCGGCACTAATTTTGTGGCTGGCAACAAAAATGTATAAGGCCCGGGTATTAACCGCTTGATAGTTCTGTATGCTTCATCGCTGACGACAGCATAGTCGGTGATATTTGACAGAGAGGAACACAGGAACGTTAAAGGCTTATCATTGGAGAGTTGCTTGATCTGCCGGACTCGTTCTACTGCCGACTTGGAGTTGATATCGCAGCCGATCGCGTAAACTGTATCTGTCGGATAAAGCATCACTGCCCCATCTTTTAGAGTTTTGGTAATCTTCTCGATCCGGTCTCTTTGGGGTGCAACTGGATGCACTTCGTAAATAGTTGCCATGTTAAGATATTGCAGGCTAAGTGGGCGATCGAAATATCGAATGAAACAATCAATGCTGAAAATTAATGGTTAATAATGAATAAAATAGCTTATTTTGACTGTCCGACCGGCATTGCTGGCGATATGTGCATCGGGGCTCTCGTCCACGCCGGCGTTCCTTTAGAATACCTAATCGAAAAACTCAATTTGCTCGGCATTTCGACAGAGTACCAGTTGCGGGCGGAATTAGTCCACCGGAATACTCAACAAGCAACTAAATTTTATGTCGATTTAAGTGGCGATTTATGGTTAAAACCCAAAAATCCCGCTACCGAACTAGATCCCTCGGAAACGGAATCCCCGACTTTTGACGCCCGCCGCCACCACCATCACGGGGAAGAACATTCTCACAGTCACGGCGAAGCAGATGCCGAAATTAACCGCACTCATCACCGCCATTTGCCCCAAATCAAGCAGATTATTGTCTCTGCAAAATTGCCTCCGCGCGTGGAAGCCTGGAGTTTGGCCGTATTTGGCAAATTAGCAGAGGCAGAAGGTGCCGTACACGGTATCCCCGCAAGCGAGGTTCACTTTCACGAGGTGGGGGCAACGGATGCAATTGTTGATATTGTCGGTACTTGTTTGGGTTTGGATTGGTTGGATATTGACGAATTTTACTTTTCGGCGATGCCGACTGGTGGCGGTACGGTGAAGGCGGCCCACGGTAAGTTAGCGGTGCCGACGCCGGCGGTGATGCGGTTGTGGGAAACGCACCGAGTGCCGGTTTACAGCAACGGGCTCGATCGCGAATTGTGCACGCCTACGGGAACTGCGATCGCCTGTACTTTCGCCGCTGGTTTCGGCCCGCCGCCGCCGATGCAAATTCAGGCGATCGGTTTGGGTGCAGGTTCTCGAAACCTGGCAATTCCTAATATTTTGCGCCTCTGGATTGGAGAGAAGGCAGAGGGGGAGAGGGGGAGAGGGGGAGAGTGGGAGAGTGGGAGAAAGACGGCTACTAATTCCCAATTCCCGATGCCCGATGCCCAATGCCCAATGCCTAATTCCATAGAAACTATTGCGGTATTGGAAACGCAAATTGATGATTTGAGTCCGCAGGCGATCGGCTATGTTTTTGATGCTTTGTTTGCCGCCGGAGCTCTGGATGTTTTTACTGCCCCAATTGTGATGAAAAAGTCGCGGCTGGGGGTTTTGTTAACTGCAATTTGTCATCCAGAATTTGAGGATGCTTGCGAAGCAGTTATCTTTCGCGAAACTACTACTTTGGGAATTAGGCGATCGACTCAACAGAGAACTATTTTGCACCGAGAAATCCAGACCGTTAAAACAGAATACGGCGAAGTCAAGATAAAAGTTGCGAAGTCTGGACAAACGATTGTTAACGTACAGCCGGAATACGAAGATTGCGCGGAAATTGCCCGACTTAAAAATATTAGCTGGCGGGAAGTTCACCGCTTGGCGCTGCAAACTTGGTACGATCGCACTTAATCAATTACAGTGACATACAAGAGGAATTTAGTCTCTGACGGGCTGACAACCCGTCAGATCCAGGAGGCTGGAGGAATATCTAAATCAGAGGAATCAAAGCCTCTGATATCATGTCCGGTCGATTACCCCTAATAACGTAGGGGTGGGTTCACGAAAAATATCTGTCAACAATCTCCAATCTCAAAAACCGTTCGGCTGACGCTCACGGCGAAGCCCGCCCTTTTAATCGCTTTTTCTTCAAGCTATTCTAGAAACATACTTCATTCCCGATCGCATTATGGTTGCCTTACCCGATCGCCCATCGATGAGTGCAGAAGAATACCTCGCTTGGGAACCCACCCAAGAGGAACGCTACGAGTATTGGGATGGCGAAGTCGTCGCCATGAGTAGGGGCACCCGCAATCACAATCGAATTTCAGGAAATTTCTTCAGAATCCTAGATGATGCCCTCGTAGATTGCCCTTGCGAACCTTACATAGTCGATGTAAAAGTTCAAGTGGAACCAGGGCAAAAGTATTTTTATCCTGATGTTGTGGTAACTTGCGACGAGCATGATAACGATCCGCAATTAGTGCAATTTCCTTCCTTAATTATCGAAGTTTTATCGCCTTCCACAGAAGCAGCATATCGCGGCATTAAATTTGCTAAATACCGCCAGTTTTCAACACTGCAAGAGTATTTCTTGGTGCAAGTTGAACAGCCAGGAGTAGAGATATTTCGGCGCAACCAACAGGGGCAATGGGTTCTATCCGAGTATGGTTTGGGCGATTCCTTGCAACTTGAATCGGTGAATCTAGAAATTGCGATAGCCGATTTATATCGCCAAGTACAATTTTCTTAGTCTCGTATTTGTGTGTTACTAATTTGTAGCGTGCGGATCTACCAGATGAGAAATGGAACTTGCAGATTGTTTCGAGCGACGCACCTTACCATTTGTGTGGTGCTAATATTTCAGAATTTACGCACTCGACAAAAGAAACCGAGTTTTTATCGAATCTGCCGGCTGCGACGACATATCTGGGCAAAAAACCCGGTTTCTAGAGCTTCACGCGCAAGTCTTGTTTAAACAAACTGACCCGTTGGAGTCGATCGCACCCGACGAATTCCAATCACCGACGGCATCGGCGAACGACGCCCGTCATTCTCAATATTACTCGGCCACAAACTGCCGCGAGAAACACTGCGAGTCTGATTGAAAACAGCACCGTTCAAATCCAACATTTCAATTTGCCGACTCAGTACAGTACCATCATCGATCGGACAATCTTCCCCCGGATGCTGCACCGAAAGCAACAGCGTATCTCGCCCCACAAAAGTCGGCCCTGTCATTTCGCACCGATTCGGCCCGTAAGCAAACGGAATTACTGTTCCTGCATTCGGCCCAGAAGTCGGAATATAAAACAGCCAATTGTTGCCGAAAACACCAGTCAAATCTGAGACATTTCCAGTCTTGTTGTGGTCGATAGTTGTTGGCTTTCCACTCGCACCCACATCAAAACCGTTGTGCGTGCTCGTAGACATATCAGTCACGGCCCAAATATTGCCTTGAGTGTCAAAATCCAAATTGTCTGCGCTAGCAAATCCCGACCCAGCTACCGAACCCGCTTCTCCACCTTGAGCCAAACGCTGCCAGCGGAACGTCAAACCTGAACCGTCGGGACTGTCTTCAATTATCTTATACAGTCCTCCCGACTGCTGAGTGCTGTTGACGGCGCTACTGTATTTAGCAACAGTAAAAATGCGAGAATCTGGATAGCCGTCGCTTCCCGGTGCGGCGTCAGTATAAGCAATGAAAACTTCCTTAGTAGTAGGATTAAATTCCAAATCTTCCGGCCGCGCCGTCGGAGTGCCGCCAATCAAATTAGCAGCTAAAAAAGCATCAACTAAAACCGCACCTTGGCTGCTGTAGAAATCAGCCAGAGTTTTATTTTGGTAGCCCGGAATTGCTGTTGCTTCATTGGTTGTATCTACTACAAAAGAACCGCCGTCTTCGGTTTGACCGGCAATTCCGACGCGTTTGGGCAAGCGAGTATTTGCATCTCTTTGAGCTTTGCCAAAACTGGCTAATTCCGCCTCGCCCACTTTAGAAGGACGCACCGGATTTGTCGGGCTATTTAATGTCAGTGGCAGCCATCTTCCAGTACCGTTGCGGTTATATTGGGCTACGTACAAAACCCCATCTTCAAACAACCGGCTGTTGTTTTTATCTGCGGGATTGGCGACAGTACCGCTGCTGACAAATTTCCAGGTGTGTCCGCCGCGCCGATCGTCCCCCATGTACCCTATTAACTTGCGACCTGCTTCAGCGCGAATCGCGACGTTTTCGTGGCGGAAACGGCCCAACCATGTGTGCTTCCGGGGGCGGAAACTCGGATCTTGGGGATCGACTTCTACCATCCAGCCGTATTTTTCGCCGACTAAGCCGAATTCCTCACCGATAGTGCCTTTGGCGTAGTTGGTTTGGCCGCCGTTGGGTTTGACGTTTTCCTGAACTCCCACGAAGAATAGTTCGCTGCCTTGAAAATTTTCTTCGGCGGAAAGGATTGTTCCCCAAGGGGTTGTGGCGCCGGAACAGTTGTAAGCTGTACCGATGATGCGGTTGCCGAGTCCGTCGGTGTTGACTTGCGCGAAGACTTGGGTAGCAGCAGGGCCTGTGCCGATGAGGTACTCGTTATCGCCTTGTCTGGTTCCCCAAGAGGTGACATCTTTGTACGTGTCGGAACGCTGGCTGTTGGTTCCGAGGCCGGAAAGTCCGTGAATGCGGCGGTTGAGGGGGTCGCCGGCGATCGCCCCAAAGCGTCCGTTGGCTTGTTTGGTGATGCGGACGATCGAACCGCCGAGATTGTACAGGAATTCGCCAAGGGTATCGCGATTCTTTACGGATAAGTCTATACCCAGGACAGCGCGATCCGTAGCCGGGAACGATGCCAGATCGGACGGCGCTTCCGGCGTCACTTTCGACATCGGGAAACTTACATACTCGTGGTTAACCCAGAGATAACCGTCGTCATTGCTGCCGCGAAGGGGTAGGAAGGCGGTGTAGTCGCAGTTGTAGCCGAAATAGTCTGCCGGATTGGGAAAAACTCGATCGCCCCAGCGAAGAATCACGTAACGTTCGTATTCCGGCGGCACAACCACATCATCAACAATGCTGTAACTCGTTAATTTAGTATCCTGTGAGGCCGCCATCACGATTCCCTGTCCGTTTAAGCCCGTCGGCATAAAGCTGGGCAGTTCTCGATAAATTGGCAGCGGGTGGGGAAGTCTTAACGGAGTGAAAGATAGCGGAACTGCAGCTTCGGCCGAGGTGGAATTGATGCCGAATAGTGTTTTAGTTAGTTGAGGGGCAAGCACAGTGGTAGCTGCACTGCTGCCGAAGAAAATTAACAGTTGTCGGCGAGTTATTTTAGACATAAATTCCTGTTCAGCCCAACTTCCCTAATCTGATGATTCCGTATGAAACTTTATCACTGTTCAATTAAGGGAAGTTAACCTGAAGGTTAATTAAACTGGAATTATATTTGGGTTAATAATTGGTTATTGGTTATTGGTTATTTGTTATTGGTTATTGGTTATTTGTTATTGGTTATTTGTTACCAATTCCCAATGCCCTGTTTGCCCTGTTTGCCCAATTCCCGATGCCCGATGCCCGATGCCCAATTCCCAATTCCCGATGCCCAATTCCCGATGCCCGATGCCCGATGCCCGATGCCCGATGCCCAATTCCCGATGCCCAATTCCCGATGCCCAATTCCCGATGCCCGATTTCAATCATCTCGAAAACCCGGATCGTTTTCTCGGGATGTCGATCGACTGACTGCAGGTACACCGATCGCTTGCGAAGACCCAGCATTTGCGGGCGAAGTATTGCCGTCTCTGAATCCCAGCAGCAATTGAGCACTGGCAAAATATCTAGTCCACTGTTCGATTCTCGCATCTTGTTGCCAGTCGAGGCGGGATACTCTCGATCGCAAAACCGGAACTCTTTGTCGGCTGCGATCGGCTGTAATGATGACAGTAACTTCTGTTAATGCCGGATTTTCTTGAAACGATCGGGCGATCGACTCTTTCGCTAAATCTTCCGCCTGCTGCACTAAACTTGCAAAAGATTGACTGCCGTCCGCATCTAGGGTCAGATAGCTTTCCTTAGTTTCAGCCAAACCTATCGATATACTTGCTGTTAAACTGATAATTGCTAGAATGACTGCCGACAATAAGCGTAGGTACAAATTCATTATGTTTGAAACTAAATACTAACACTTGTCAATCATAGTTAATAAAATTTAACAATGCGTTAATATTTGATTAAAATAATATTTTGTGTCACCACATTTCCCTAAAAAAGTGTCCTGTAGGCTCAATTTACAACCAAAAATTAGGCTTTTAGGGTCTGGTTTTACTCGAAATATTTGTCGGTAGTAAAGGATATCGCTCAACCAGCCCCCGCGTTACTCTTCTTCCTTTTTCTTTCTTCCTTCTTCCTTCTATCCGTTACATCCGTTACATCCGTTACACAATCCGTTGCCGAACCTTCTATCCGTTACATCCGTTACATCC
>JAUBST010000001.1:0-246938 GCA_036702215.1 Microcoleus sp. F6_B6 | reverse complement strand
CCTTCTATCCGTTACATCCGTTACATCCGTTACACAATCCGTTGCCGAACCTTCTATCCGTTACATCCGTTACATCCGTTACACAATCCGTTGCCGAACCTTCTATCCGTTACATCCGTTACATCCGTTACACAATCCGTTGCCGAACCTTCTTCTTTATGAAACTAACAAAATGCGCGATCGCCCTCGGTAGCAACTTAGGCGAATCCCTCGCCACACTCTCTAGCGCGATCGCAACCCTCAACAACACCCCGGGAATAGCAGTAAAATCTCATTCAAGCTGGTATCAAACCGCCCCCGTCGGGCCGCCGCAACCCGATTACATCAACGCCTGCGCCATCCTAGAAGTTGCGCTACAACCAGAACAATTGCTAGCAAAATTATTAGAAATTGAAATAAAATTTAATCGCATTCGCACAGAAAAATGGGGGCCGAGAACCCTCGACTTGGATTTGCTGCTGTACGACAATTTAATCCTAGAAACTCCGACACTGACTCTACCTCATCCCCGGATGACCGAAAGAGCTTTTGTATTAGTACCTTTAGCAGAAATTGCCCCGGATTGGGTGCATCCGGTGACGAAAAGTGCGATCGCCCAACTCCTGCAAACAGCAGACTGTTCCGGAGTGCAAAAATTGCAACTGTAAAAATTGAGGAAAATTCACGGATCGTACCAGTTTCAAAATAAATGCAACCGCAGGTAAGCTGGCAACTGTGATAGTTATCAGTCATTCCCCATCTAAAATCTAAAATCTAAAATCTAAAATCCTATGAGATCGCCTATGATGTCTTAAATCGGTGCAATCAAACATTATTCGCTTGTCGCTTATGTCGATCGGTCAAGAACTACCCCAACTCCTCAAACAGCGCCTATTTTACCAAGGGCGCAAATTTAACTTTGACGTAGCCACCCTCCGCCTTCCCAACGGTTCCGAAGGCGACTGGGAATGTATTCGCCACCCCGGGGGATCACTTGCAGTTCCCGTCACACCCGACGGTAAACTCGTCTTGGTACGCCAATACCGCTTCGCCGCCAAAGGGCGAATTTTAGAATTTCCCGCAGGTACAGTCGAAATCAATGAAAGCCCCGCCGAAACTATCAAACGCGAAATCGAAGAAGAAACCGGATATCGCGCCGGAAAATGGCAGAAATTAGGGCAATTTTTTCTCGCCCCCGGTTATTCCGACGAAATCATTTATGCTTTCTTAGCCCAAGATTTGGAAAAACTAGAAAAACCCCCAGAACAAGATGAGGATGAAGACATTGAAACAGTTCTATTCACTCCAGAAGAATTAGAAAAAGCTATTTTAGCTGGGGAACCAATTGACGCGAAATCAATTTCTAGCTTTTTCTTGGCGCGTCCATTTTTGACTTAAATAGGACTGACAAAAAAAACCGGTTTCTGATAATAATCGTGCATCAAACCGATAAATATTAACTTAGAAACCGGGTTTTTGACCCCGCGCGTGTCCGGGACTGTAAAATCTAAAATCTAAAATCTAAAATCTAAAATCGAATGTCAGATCTAATTTTATTTTGGCACCGCCGCGACTTGCGTATTTCTGACAACATCGGACTGGCAGCAGCGCGCCAGCAAAGCCCGAAAGTAGTCGGGATTTTTTGTCTCGACCGCAATATCCTAAATCGCGATGACGTAGCGCCAGCCAGAGTCACATACATGATCGGCTGCTTGCAAAAACTCTCCTCGCGTTACAGGGAAGCAGGCAGCCAATTGCTGATAATTCAAGATGACCCCAGTCTCGGAATACCGAAATTAGCAACAGCTATAAATGCCAAAGCAGTATTTTGGAACTGGGATGTAGAACCCTACGCAAAACAGCGCGATCTGTCCGTATCAAACGCCCTCCAACAAGCAGGAATTCAAGTTCAAAATTTCTGGGATCAAGTCCTGCACGCCCCAGATGAAATTCGCAGCGGTACAGGGACTCCCTACACAGTTTATACACCATTTTGGAAAAAATGGAACAGTAAGCCCAAAGCCCAACCAGTAGAGACACTGCCGATAGCTTATCTGGAATTAATGACCGGATTAACCGCAGAAGAACAAGAAGTCGCCAACCAAGCAGGTGTCCTTGAAACACTGCCAACTGCCTCTAGTTTGGGATTTATTTGGGAAAACCCATTAGTAATAGAACCCGGAGAAGATGCAGCGCAACAAAAATTAGAAGAATTTTGCGATCGGGCAATTTACCAATATCAAGAACAGCGCAATTTCCCCGCAACTAACGGCACATCCCAACTCAGCGCCGCCCTCAAATTTGGTGCAATAGGCATCCGCACTGTTTGGCAAGCTACCCAGATAGTAATGGACACTTGCCGCAGCGAAGAAGCGTCTACAAGCATCCGTACTTGGCAACAGGAAATAGCGTGGCGGGAATTTTACCAACACGCCATGTATAACTTCCCAGAATTAGCAGACGGCCCCTACCGTCAAGCATTCAAAGAGTTTCCTTGGGAAAACGATGAAAAGCTATTTCAAGCTTGGTGTCGGGGCAAAACTGGCTATCCTATTATCGATGCAGCAATGCGGCAGTTAAACCAGACAGGTTGGATGCACAATCGCTGCCGCATGATCGTCGCCAGTTTCCTCACCAAAGACTTAATTATTAACTGGCAGTGGGGCGAAAAATACTTCATGCAAAACTTGATAGATGGCGACCTTTCTGCTAACAACGGCGGCTGGCAGTGGAGTGCATCCAGCGGCATGGACCCGAAACCTTTGCGAATATTCAATCCCGCCAGTCAAGCTCAAAAATTCGACCCAGAAGGGGAATATATTCGGCACTGGGTTCCAGAATTGCGCCGCGTTGATACTAAAGTTTTGCTAACAGGAAATATTTCGCCTTTAGAACGCCGACTTCTTCATTATCCCTCTCCGATCGTAGACCACAACGAGCAGCAGCGCAAGTTTAAGGAACTGTACCAGCAGCAAAAAAAACGCAGATTAGACAGCTCGATTTTTGGCGATAGTTACCAGTAAATTAAGTGGAGGGGGCGCTGTACACCATCAACTTAAAAGATGGTATCAGTTATAATAAACTTAAAGAAATCGGAGGTTGAAATGGTAACGCTGCAATTAAGACAAATCATTGTACCACCTGGACATAGAGTGCTGTTAGATGATGTCAACTGGCAGGAATTTGAAGCAATTTTAGAAGAGTTGGGAGAACACCGCGGCTCTAGAATAGCTTACAGTCAAGGAACTTTGGAGATTAGGATGCCGCTACCAGAACATGAGAAAGCTAAAATCATTATTGGCTATTTAGTGAAAATTTTGTTTGAGGAACTAGAAATCGAATTTGAACCATTTGGTTCGACCACTTTCAAGCGAAAAAGTATGTTACAAGGAATTGAGCCTGATGAATGTTTTTACATTCAGAATCACGCTTTAATGATTGGTAAAAAGCGGATCGACTTAACTGTCGATCCGCCGCCTGACTTAGCAATTGAAGTCGATCTCACTTCCAAAACTCAACTGGACGCTTACGAAGCTTTGGGAGTACCTGAAATCTGGCGCTATGAAAATAAGAAGCTTCAGATTAATGTGCTTGAAGATGGGAAATATGTTGAATCTGAAATTAGTCCGACTTTTCCCAATCTGCCAATTATTGAAGCTATTTCTCAATATTGTGAAGAAAGTCAAACAGCGGGCACGAGTCAAACTCTCAGATTGTTTCGCAAGTGGGTTAGAGAACAAATCAGGCTGTGAACGCTGAAGTCCTCACTACAAAGCTGACTGTTTCCCAATGCCCAATTACCGATACAGATAAGTTATCATAAACTTAAAGAAATCGGAGGTTGAAATGGTATCGCTGCAATTAAGACAAATCATTGTACCACCTGGACATAGAGTGCTGTTCCATGATGTCAAGTGGCAGGAATTTGAAGCAATTTTAGAAGAGTTGGGAGAACACCGCGGCTCTAGAATAGCTTACAGTCAAGGAACTTTGGAGATTAGGATGCCACTACCAGAACATGAATTCAATAAGGAAATCATTGGCGATATGGTGAAAATCTTACTCGAAGAACTTGAAATCGATCGAGAATGTTTTGGTTCTACGACTTTTAAACGAAAAAATATGTTACAAGGAATTGAACCTGACAACTGCTTTTACATTCAAAATTATGCTCTAATGATTGGTAAAAAGCGGATCGACTCAACAGTCGATCCGCCGCCTGACTTAGCAATTGAAGTGGATATAACTTCCAAAACTCAACTAGACGCTTACGAAGCGCTGGGAGTACCTGAAATATGGCGCTATGAAAATAAGAAGCTTCAGATTAATGTGCTTCAAGATGGGAAATATGTTGAATCTGAAATTAGTCCGACTTTTCCCAATCTGCCAATTATTGAAGCAATTTCTCAATATTGCGAACAAAGCCAAACAGCGGGTACGAGTCAAACTCTCAGATTGTTTCGCAAGTGGGTTAAAGACCAAATACAAAATTGATAGGAAATCCCTAGTTAACGCACTTGCTGTTAAAAAGCAGGCTTCTTGACGATCGCAAAAAAGCCATTTTCTCACAGCAAGCGTCCTAATTCCGTTGTATAGTTAATTTCGCTTTTGGGAAATCGAGAGAGAGTAAGGGTGTTGACCTTGAGATCGATCGCCCACAAAAATAACATAAGTCCCCTTGTCCCCATAACCGGAAAATTCTACATTCCCCGCAGCAGCATTCGCCGGCAGGACGCAGAAACGCCCCCTCGGCCCCTGAATCATCAAACTCGGAGCTCCAGCGGTTTGTACTGCAATCCGCCAGTAAGGCAAATCCTGCGTTACTTCGATGACGTGGTTCGGTCCTTGGGACACAAAACCGCAGTCGCCGCTATTGTTCGGGCCGCCGGAAACTCCAGAAACTCGCAGCGGTTCGGGAAATCCCGGAGCAATTTGTAGCGGTTGGCTCCGAATAGCGCCGGCATCCGCTAAAATCATTGCCAAGGCTAGGGTCACGATCGAGCTTAACCGCAGTCTGGCGCGATCGCACGGATAGTGTATCTTCATGTTTATCCTTATTGATCCGAACACGATGGCGGAAGGTTCCACTTCTTTGACGGTAGAGGATAATTAGCGGTTGCGAACACGCTAATGTGACTGTTATAAATGTGACCCTCCTGCAATGACAAACATACAGCTAAAGTAACTCGCAAATTTTTTTATGAATCCTCAAAATAACTTCAATTGGCAGCAAGCGTTCGGAGAACTAAAAGCTAAACTAGAACGATCGCCGCTCATCACACAAAATTCAGATAGCTATCAAGCCCTAGGAACCTTATACAATCAATTACTCGACAAGTTTCAAAGACTCCCCAAACCCGGGCAGGTGGCAGCCTTTGCCGTCGGAGCGATAATTGTCCTGACAGTCTTCAATAGCGTCGTACAGCTAATTTCAGCGCTGATGACTCTTGCCGTTCTCGGAGTGCTAATCTACATAGCGTATAAATTGGCAATTTCCCCCCAGTCCTCAAATACTAACGACAAATAATAGGAATTTCTAAATATGGCTAACCCCACCGCGCCCAGCGGCATCAATCAACCCGATCCGTCTTGGCAAACACAATCCAAGCAAATGCCACTGCTGGTTCGCAGGTGTGGCGCTTGGGCCGTGGAAATTTCGTTAATTGCCGCCAGCGCCCTCGTTCCCTTCAGTATCGGGGCATTGGTCAACAAGGAATCTCAAACCGTGCCCCTCAATCCCTCAGTAGCAGCAGCATCCGAAACCGTCGCCCGTACTTTGGGCATACCCGTGCGCGATCGCAGCCCCAGAGTCGCACCCCTAACTAATCTATTCTGGTCGGGGGCGCTGCTGGCACCGGCAGTTTTAGCGGCGTGGCAACTGTTTTTGCTCGCCAGAACAGGTCAAACTCTCCCCAAACGCTGGTTCGGCGTCAAAGTTGTCACAGCGTCGGGTAATCCTCTGGGTGTTGGGCAAGTGCTAATTCGCGAAAGTTTAGGGCGCTGGGGAGTGCCTCTGGGCGTCGCTTACGGCATTTGGCGCTTGACGGGTGCGTTTCCGGATTTGCTGATTTTAGGGGGGCTCAGCGGCTTGGCAGTGCTCGCAGACGGCGCTTTTACATGGCGTTACAAACGGCAAGCGGGACACGATCGCCTCGCGAATACTTTGGTCGTCAACGCTCGATCGAATCAACTGTCTGACAATCCTGTCCAGACTCCAGATTGGACTGAGGAAGACGCGCAGATTGCGGCTTTGGTTGTGACTCCACAAAGCGGGCTGAAAGTAAATCGCAGTTTGTGGAATTGGATGCGCCAACACCCGGGCACGACTTTAGTGATAGTTACAGTCGGCAGCGCGGGATTGATTTTAACTTTGTTTGTCGGCACTCTCATCTACACTCAAACTCAAGCAAATATGCGGGATTCGCGGCAGCGGAACGACGAATTATTTGTGGCTTTAGTCAGCAAATTGTCTCCCACATCAGCTAGCGGGGCATCGGGCAGGCGATCGGCTATTTTGGCTTTGGGGGCGGTGGAAGACTCCCGCGCCGTACCCCTGCTAGCGGATTTGCTCGCTCAAGAAGACAACCGCGCCATGCTGGACGCGATCCAGCAAGCTTTAGTCAGTAGCGGCCCGAAAGCTTTGCCTGACTTGCAGCGGTTGAACCAAGCCCTCAGCAACGACCTCGATTCCCTGCGCTTCGGCGGCAAGGCCCCGGAACGCGAGTTAGCGGCAGCCCGCCAGCGAACAGTACAAAGGGCGATCGGCAAAATTCTCACAGTGTATAGCAGCCAGCTCAACGGCGCGGATCTCAGCCGCACGGATTTAGCTCAAAGCCCTGCCGGCCCGTCTCAGTTTACTTTAGTATTAAACAAAGTTGACTTGTCGGGAATTAAGCTGAGAAATGCCAATTTAACCAATGCCAGCTTGCAGGGAACTCGCTTTTACGGCACCGGCGAAGACAGGCGTCCGGCTACATTTGACGATTGGATTTCTGACTTGAGCGGCGCTAATTTGGAAGGAGTAAATTTGACCGGGGCGTCTTTGAACAGTGCTGTAATGAACGGGACTACTTTTGTGCGCGCTGTCATGAACAAAGCTAATTTGTCAAAGGGCAATTTGAATTCAGCTAATTTCAGCAGTGCTATTTTAATTGGAGCAAATTTACAGGAAGCAATCTTAAAAAATGCCCGTTTTACCGGAGCAGATATAGGAAGCGCGAATTTGTCGGGAGCGGATTTGTCAGGTGCGCGTTTGGGCAAAGTGAAGGCTCAAGGCGCTCAGTTGTCCTTGACAAATTTGTCTAAATCTGAATGGCAAGGTGCTGATTTATCCGGTGCTGATTTGAGCGGCGCCAACTTACAAAATGCCAATTTGACTTCGACTAAACTCGCCAACGTCAATTTAAAAGATGCTCGGTTGCAAGATGCGAATTTGCGGAATGCGGAGGTGAGCTCGGTTGATTTTAGAGGCGCGAATTTAGCGGGAGCAGATTTTAAAGGCGCTGTGTTTCTGGGGAAGGCAGCTTCGGATCAATTTATTCAAAATCCGACTGGTAGTAAATCCGGTCGATTCCTAGGAGTAGATTTTGCGGAGGCTAAGAATTTAGATAAAAGTCAAATTGCTTACATTTGTTTGCAGGGGGGCATTCATCCGAACTGCCCGCAGAAAAAGTAAGGAGTTGACAGTTGACAGTTGACAGTTGACAGTTGACAGTTGACAGTTGACCGTAAGATAGCGACCTATACCTGGAAGGAAGATGATTGGAGTAATGAATAGTCTTCTTTTAATTTCTCCCGCTTATGGGTTCCGGCTTTAAACCAATTCTTTCTGGTAAGTTGAGATTTGTTTATCGCAACTGTAGCAGGAAGCACTTGGATGTACGCTGAGTCAAAACGATTGGATATAAGTTTTGTAGGGCTGTACATACTTCTGGGTTTGCTTGTTTCGTTTTCATGTGCTTTCCCGCTTTTCTTGTTTGTGCGGGAAACCAAGCTGGAAACATCAAGTGAAGTCTCAAGTTGAAAAGTTGCTTAACAGGTTAATGCCGCGCAGCACAATAATTCCGTGCAGGCGATCGAGGTATTATATAATTTCCGGTAAAATCACCGTTATTAGGTTTGTAGGAACGAGGGAATTGCTCAGAATTTTATGATGATTAAATTCCTCACTACAAACCAACTTAATGGTTGTCATTCGAGGTAGCATAATACTAATGGCAATCTCACTCATTTTTTGCTAAAAACTTTTGGCTTAATTTTCGTTCTACCTGCCCAATTTACTACTGCATTGTTTATTGAAATTGCTATTATAGCGGTTCTCAGAAAGATTCGCGGACGTAGTTGGGATGCGAGCCCTATACGTTTAAGTGGTTATATAATCTATCGATCGTACCTCATCTTTTTGAGAAAGGCTATATATCGTTTCCGGTTTTATCGGTATTTTTCAAAGGTTCAAAAAGTCCGTTGTCCAAGCATAATTTTAGTCAACAGTCAACAGTCAACAGTCAACAGTCAACAGTCAACAGTCAACAATCACAAGGACTGCAACCGGAATTTATATTACGCAATAGCATCGGAACTGGCAAGATTCTCGAATTGCGCCAATAGCATTGCCTCACCATTATTTGGAGTTCCAAAAATTTTAGGTAACTGACCTGTTTCAGCGAGAACTTGTCTCACTTCTCGGTTAGATACATCGGCTAGATTTTTGTTATTTAGAATAGCATTAACCGCAGCGATACCCACACCTTGACCAACTGCTGCGTTGAATTCCACAATTCTGCCGACAGAACAAGCAAACCCTTCAAATCCAGAACACGGACTGACCACTGCCAGGTTAGGAACGTTTTTAATTAATGCGTGGCGGATGCCAATATTCAAGATAGGCTGTTTAAAACTCAGACTTTTCAACCATCCTACGCTAGTTGCTTTGTCGCGAATACCCGGAATGCCTCCGCGGACATCAAAATGATAGCTAAATGTTGCCAGGGCTTCATTAGCAGGTACGCCACCTAACAGCATTTGTGCGCCAGTTAAAGGTTCTACAACTCCCGTCACATTGCCGGCGTGTCTGATATAAAGTTCTGAGGCATAAGTAACAGAAGTAGCCCCCAAACTCCTCAGCCAACTTGTAATAAATAACATCTCTCTTTGCATATTAGCCGTGGGTTTGCTGCCGCTTCTCGCTAACGCTTCTGCTTCGCTGGCGGTGACTGCAAATAACAGCGCATTCCACGAAAGTCTATCATTGGGAAGTATTGCTATATTTCCCTCATCTAAAATTACGCCAGTTTCAGGAAAAGATAGTTTTGTTCCTCTAAAGGAGTGGTAAGCTACAGATAGAGCCGGGGAGCGAACATCGATGTGATCGTTTCCCGCCCACAGAGTTTTGAGATTGCCTCTAGTGTCGGTCATTTCCAGGCGGAGTTCTCCTGCTAGTTTGGCATCCTTGGCGGCAGCGTACAGCAAAAATTTTTGACCCTCTGAATCTGCCAGGTTTGTGAAGCGTTTTAGATAAATATAATCGAATTCTTTTAGTGCTCTTGCACTGAGTCCTTGAGTTTCAAAAACGAGGGTGACTGGAAGTTCTGAGTTAGGCAGACCAAAGGTTTCAAATCCCTTCAGCTTTCTCGCGCCAGCAGCTTGAGCTAATTCGGCATTGACAGTGGCATCAATAAATTGCTTGCCGGCATAAACTACGCCTTGAGAGGTGGTTATACTGGCAATTTTTTGACCTGCTTTAGTGACTGATTTAATTTCTACTTTGCTGAGTAGATCTGCCCCAGCTTTTACCAGCATTTCTTTCAGCGCTGCACTGGCTTTGCGGGGGTCTAGTGCAATTGCGGTGACACCGGATTTTTGTAAGAATTCTTTATAGATTGTCGCGGGTGAACCAAAGGTATCTAAATTTAAAGATTTTTGAAGTTCTTCACTAATCTGACTTCTATCTAAATAAGCAAGACCGCCTCTTACCAAATGTCCGCCAATTCCTTCTTGCAAGCTTCCTTTAGACATCAGTAGAATTCGCGGATAACGCTTTGTTCGGCGAAGATATTCTCTGGAGGCAGAGATAACAGCTAGAACTCCTGGAACTTCATCACCAAAACAGATGACATCGTAAGAACGCACATCCATGACCATTATTTAATAACCTCTGCTGATTGTCGTTTTTTCGAGCCGCATCTCAATGTTTTCCGCCAAACTCTGTGTTTTTTCCACATCTAGCTGCATCTTTCCTGATTTTTGCGATAAATGTTCCCACATTTCTGGACGCAGCAACCGGCTTTTTTCCAGAAAATCCTCTGTTGAGGACGATCGATCGACCTCGGTTGAAAAACCCGGTTTCTAAGCGTCCAGAGTCCGTCAGTCTGGTGCTCTTGATTGCCATCAACTCAGATTATCAGGATCTATCCCCAACTCCCGCAATCGCTGAGCTAGTCGATCGGCGCGCTGGGATTCCTGTTGGGCGCGCTGGGATTCCTGTTGGGCGCGCTGGGATTCCTGTTGGGCGCGCTGCGATTCTTGTTGGGCGCGCTGCGATTCTTGTTGGGCGCGCTGCGCTGATTCTTTCACCTGTTCTTCAGGAGTCAGATAACGTTTTCCACCGGCATCATACCAATACAACCACTCCCTTGTCACCCCAGAATAACTTCCCCTTTCACAACCAATCCCCAAACCAATTTCTGGCATCCAAACTGGATTTCCTGGCTGCAACTCGTACTTTCCATTGACTAACTTGTGTACTTCCAAACGCGGTTTACGGCGGCGGCGGGAAGAATAAATGACGTAATAAAGTATGCCTAAAGCTTGATATTCCTCCAACTTTGTGCTGTATTCCTTGCGATAAGTTGGGGAAACTACTTCCAGCACAAAAGTCGGCAAAACATTTTCATCCCACAGCACGTAACTGGGACGCAATTCTTCATCGTAAAACCTTTCTACACCTAAACTTAAGAAAGCATCGGGCACAATGGGAGGTTTATCGGGGTGATAATAGATACCCATATCTATGCCAAAAAACCAGTCCATGCGTTCTGACCAAAGTATTAGCAAGATTGCTTTTAACAACCCCGGTATTAGTTCTTGCAGTTCGTTATCCACAGGCGTTTCATCAGAGTCTGGTAGTTCATCGGCTGAGGGCCAGTGCCTGGGCAAGTTGTACTGTAACATTGCGGCTTTCCTCAAAACTCATTAATATTATACCGTTGATTTGTTTGGCGATAGTATTGATTGAACGAACCGCGAAGACGCGAAGGAAAAGAAGAAAATATGATAGGTAATTTTGACTGAGTTAATCTGAATGAATTTTTGTAAAATATTTGCTGAGACTTACGCGATCGACTAAACTATGTCTAATATCATGTCCGGTAGATTACCCTGATTCCTGTAGGGGCGGGTTCACCAATAATATTTGCCAAAAACGGACAATCTTACAAACCCGCCCCGGCAATTGTATTATGGGCGATCGATCGGACATGATATAACGATTCGGTTCTAATGGGGAGCAGCCATTAGAGGAAACGGGGAAAGTTCGGTGCAAGTCCGGCGCTGTCCCGCAACTGTAATGAAGGTGTTGTCGCTTTCTGAGTCAGGATGCCCGCCGATGTGTTAATTTACATAGTCTCATCTGCGAGGTTCAGCATGAAGGCCGGAAATCGGAAATTGGTCAGCTTGGGATTGATGGCTGGCTTGAGTTGTTATATTGTCTTGGGTTCGGCAACGCCCGCCGCAGCTATGCACATTTCGGAAGGTTTTTTGCCGGTGCAATGGGCTGCGTTTTGGTGGATTGTGGCGTTGCCTTTTTTTGCAGTAGGTTTGCGATCGATTACTCGGATTACAAAAGAACACCCGGAACTTAAACTATTGCTTGCTTTGGCGGGTGCGTTTACTTTTGTGCTTTCTGCTTTAAAAATTCCTTCGGTAACGGGCAGTTGTTCTCACCCAACGGGTACGGGTTTGGGTGCAATTTTGTTCGGCCCTTCGGTGATGGCTGTACTCGGGGCTTTAGTCCTGTTGTTTCAAACGTTACTGTTAGCTCACGGCGGGCTGACAACGCTGGGAGCGAATATGTTTTCGATGGCGATTGTCGGCCCGTTTGCTGCCTATTTTATCTATCAATTGCTGTTGCGAACTGGTAGCCAGCGGGCGGCAATTTTTTGTGCTGCGGCTTTGGCAGATTTACTGACTTATGTGGTGACTTCGATTCAATTAGCGTTAGCTTTTCCCGCAGCAAGCGGCGGTTTTATGGCTTCGTTTCTCAAGTTTGCTGGCATCTTTGCTATCACTCAAGTACCCCTAGCAATCAGTGAGGGATTGCTGACTGTATTAGTCTGGAATTGGCTGCATTCTTACGGGAAGCCTGAGTTGGAAACTTTGAAATTATTGAGACAGGAGTCATAAGCCGTGAGTCAAAAAAACACAAGAAATCAGCAAGCTACTTCACAACAAAATTGGATGTTGGTCATTGCTGTTATCGCGCTTGCCGTTATTCCCCTAGTTTTTGTCCGGGGTGAATACGGCGGATCGGATGGGGAAGCTGAGAAAGCGATTGCAGAAATTCAACCTGACTATCAACCTTGGTTTAACCACTTTTTTGAGCCTGCTAGCGGAGAAATTGAAAGTTTGCTGTTTGCGACTCAAGCGGCGCTAGGGGCTGGCGTAATTGGCTACGCGATCGGGCTGTACAAGGGGCGCACGGAATCTCATAGAAAATCTGATGATGAATCGCCGTCGGAATAAATGGCGAATAAACGGCGAATAGAATTCGCTTCTACACATACAAAGTCCGCCTGCGCGGACTGGAAGACTTTGGAATGAACCATCAGATTGATAGTCTGGCTTATACAAATCGCTTGCGGGGGTTGCCGCCATCTCACAAGTTATCCTTTGCGATCGCCCTTTTAATTCTGTCTCTAGTTTCTGGGGCGATCGTCCAATTGTCGATCGCCCTTTGGTTGGCCGTCTGGATCGTCGTCTATGCAGGGATTCCGGGAAAACTGTATTTGCGGTTGCTGTCGCTACCGTTGATGTTTTTGCTGACAAGTTTGCCTGCTTTGGCGATGGGTGCGGTTGCGGGCGATCGTATCCCCGCAATTGGGTGGGATATTTGGCAAGGTTGGGGCATTAGCACCGGCACTTTTTATCTGTATGTGAGCTGCACTGGAATATACCAAGTGAGCTTGCTGTTTGCCCGCGCCTTCGCATCGACAAGCTGTATGTATTTCATCCTTTTGACGGTGCCATTTACCGAAATCTTGCAAATTCTCAGACAATTACGCTGTCCAGAGTTAGTCGCAGAACTGCTATTACTAATGTATCGGTTTATTTTTAGCTTATTGGCGATCGCCGATGAACTTTGGATAGCCCAAAACTCGCGCTGCGGCTATCGCACTTGGAAGCTGGGAATGCACAGTTTAAGCATTTTAATCGGGCAATTGCTTCAGCGAACTTTGGAAAACTACCGTCAAGTCTCGCTGAGTTTAGCGTCGCGCGGCTTTAATGGAGAACTGCGCGTTTGGAATTCTTACCCTTACAAGCCTTCGCGAAGATATACATTTGAAGCGGTGTTTGGTTGCACGCTTTTAACTTTGTTAAGCGCAGTATTTCAACGCTAAGTTTATGATTTATATTACCCACATTTAGGACACGGCAGTGCCGCTTGCCTACCATTAATCGGGCGAGGGTTAGGACACGGCAGTGCCGTTTGCCTACCATTAATCGGGCGAGGGTTACATTTTTTATCGAGGAAGATTGATTATTTTAGGGTAGGGACACGGCATTGCCGTGTCCGAATTTGCTTGATTTTGATATAAATCGATCGCACTTCCTGCAAAATCATATTATCCATATGACTTTTATGAACTTAATTAATGAATTTAATGAATTGACCTTCAAAAAAATCTATTGAATACTGATTGTAGTAAACGACTTTTCAGTACATTTGAGCTTTAAGCAGGTTAAAAACTATGACTAAATCACGTTGGCTTCGCAAGCTTCTACCCCTAGCAGTATCTGTAGCAACCGCGATCGCCGCCACAGGAGCGATCGCCCCGCCAATTCCCGCTCAAACCAATCCGCCGCCGCCCCAACCCCAAGAAGTTGAACCAGCCCAAGCAGAAGGATTTAGCATCCCGATTTGGATCTATCCCGCAGGAGCAATTTTCCTGGTTTTCATCTTTATTCCCAAAATTGGCTGGACTTTGGGATTAATTGCGATCGGCGAACGAGAAGTGGGAATTGTTACTAAGAAATTCTCCCGCAAAAATTTGCCGTCCAGTAGATTGATTGCTCTCGATGGCGAAGGAGGTTTGCAAGCAGATACCCTTCCTCCCGGTTGGCATTTTGGTTATTTTCCCTGGCAATACAGCGTTCGCAGAGAACCAGTTGTTGTCGTTCCTCAAGATGAAATTGGCTTAATTATTGCCAATGACGGAGCCACCATTCCTGCCGACCGCATTTTAGGCAAAGTCGTCGATTGCGACAATTTTCAAAATGCCCGCAAATTCCTCACCAGCGGTGGAGAAAAAGGACGGCAGCTAGCCATCCTCACAACTGGTACTTATCGGATCAATACGGCTGTATTTGAGGTAATTACTTCAGCCAATGCCTCTGCAAAGAGTATGCAGCCGTCGGAACTTCAACTATACAAACTTGCTCCCGATCGCGTGGGAATTGCGAACGTGCTAGACGGGGTTCCGATCGATGAAGGTGAAATTGCTGGGCCGATAATTCCCGGTCACGACAATTTCCAAAAAGCGCAATCTTTCATCAAGGGTGGCGGGCGCAGGGGCTTGCAAGAACAGGTGATTCTATCGGGTTCTTGGAACCTCAATCCCTGGTTTGTGCAAGTTGAACAAGTAAATATGACGGAAGTGCCGATCGGCTATGTAGGCGTAGTAATTTCCTATGTGGGAAAATCGCACCAAGATGTAAGCGGCGCGGCTTTTACCCACGGCAATCTTGTCAACAAAGGCGATAAAGGTGTCTGGGTCGAACCGCTTTATCCAGGCAAACATCCCATCAATACAAAAGTGATGAAAGTCGAACTTGTTCCTACTACCGACGTAGTTTTAAACTTCACAACGCGGTTCAGCGGAAAACACGGCTACGACTCCAAGTTAAGCGCTTTGAAATTGCTTTCTTTTGATGGATTTACCTTTGAGTTAGAAGTTTTTCAAATCATTCATGTCGGTACTTTGGATGCACCGAGAGTCATTTCGCGGCAAGGTTCGATGCAAAATCTCATCGACCAAGTGTTGCGTCCAATTGTGGGCAATTACTTTCGGAATTCGGCTCAAGAATATACTATACTCGACTTTTTGATCGCACGCAGCGAACGCCAAGCAGAGGCAGCAGAACACGTGCGTCAAGCATTGCGGGCCTACGACGTGCAGGCTGTGGACACGCTGATCGGTTTGATTTCGCCGCCGCCGGAGTTGATGCAAACATTGACCGATCGCAAAATTGCTCAGGAACAGGAGAAAACCTACGAAGTACAGCGGATTTCAGAGTCACAGCGTCAAGAATTGGTGCGCGCAACTGCGATCGCCAACATTCAAAATCAGGTAGTGGCGGCGGAACAAGGGGTGAAAATTGCCCAACTTAGCGCAACTGCTGCGATCGAACACGCAAGTGGTGAAGCAGAAGGGATTCGGCTGATGGGACAAGCAAAAGCGGATGCTTATCAAGTTGGTGTCAGTGCTCTCGGCACCCAGAGTTACACGCTGCTGCAATTGATGCAGGCGATCTCAGATGGCAGCGTTCGCGTCGTTCCCGATGTCGCAGTGAATGGTAGCAGCGGTAGTGGGGGTTTGCTGGACGGTTTGATGGGGATGATGATGTGGAATCAAAACAGCAAAAATGGAGAAAAAGGAGCAGAATCACCTGTAATTAATGTAAAAAAATCGGAGTCTGCTGTTGTGGAAAATGGGGTCAAATTACCAGTAGCAAATGTGAATTCGGTGAAGCAGCCGGAGTCGCTAAAGTCGCCGGAATTTCCTACTCATTCAGTAGCTAAATCTGAGGCTGTTGCTAAGGTGAACTCACCGGAGTCGTCGGAGTCTCCTACTCATTCACCAGTTTCTAAATCTGAGGTTTTTGCTGAAAGTGATACTGATATTGATTCAATTTTTGGTGAATTGCATGACGATTTTTGAGTTAAGATGTGCAGTTTTAAGAGATGACTTAAGTCCTCTCTTAAAACTTTTACTCAATCTAAAAGTTTAGTATTAACAAAATCTTAGGTACAAAGTTATGACACTTACTTATAGTTGCAGGCAAACGCATATTTTTACAATAAACAATAGTAACCTGGCTGTGTAAAAATACGAAAATTTATGGCAATAAATTTTCAAGTTATGATTTTTGTGAACTCGAATATGATGAGTTTTATGAAATCAATTAATGAATTATATGAATTGACTTTCACCGCTTGTTTGATTATGTTAACAGTATTCACTTGAAATTGATTCAAGTTGGTGTCAGTGCTCTCGGCACCCAGAGTTACAGGCTGCTGCAACTGATGCAGGCGATCTCAGATGAAGGAGAAATTATCTTATGACTTTACGAGCAGATCCGTCAGGAGTACCGCGCTTAACCGGAGATTTCATAGGTTTTGTTGATGGTGTAACGCCCGCTCGACTCCAAAACAGCATTATCTCGCTTCAGGGATTCTAACTTAAAGAAACTGGAGTAATGACTTTAAATCCGGCTGAAAAACTGACATCACACCTCGACAACATGATGCTGGACGACGAGTTTTCTCGCCGACTGCTAGAACTAAATTCCTACAATCAATCGCAGGTTTTATCCGTTGATGAGAAGAGGCACTGACGCAATAATTCTAGATGTTTTTTATCGTTCCAGGCTCTACCTGGGAATACCCAGACCCTCTGCATCTAAACAGTAAAAAATATTGCAATAAGGAGAACAAATCATGTATCAAGATACTAACAAAAGAAAAAGTCCGCCACCCATTGTTTTTATAATCATTTTCGGCTTAATTGGGTTTGGCGCATACAAGTTCCTTCCCGGTTTATTCGCATCCAAAAGTTCAGATACACCTACATCGGGAACGAGTCCATCGGGAACGAGTCCATCGGGAGCGATCGCCAACCGTATCAGTTTAGGAAATCAGATATTGGTGACATCCCAAACAACCGCCGAAAAACAAGCAGGAGTTCAAGCTTTTGCTGATGGAAATTACCAATCTGCCGCCGAATATTTTCAGAAATCGCTGCAACAAAATCGCAACGATCCGGAAACCCTTATCTATTTGAATAATGCCACAGCCAGCAATGGTTCTTTCTTGAAAATTGCTGTCAGCGCCCCCATTGGTAGCAACCCCAATGTCGCCCAAGAAATCCTTCGAGGTGTCGCCCAAGCTCAGGATGAAATTAATAATAGCGGTGGCATAAACGGCGCAAAACTGCAAGTAGAAATTGTCAACGATGACAATAGTCCAGAAGTGGTCAGAGAAGTTGCAAAGACATTGACAAAAGATCCGAGTATACTAGCAGTAATTGGACACAATGCTAGCAACGCATCTCTCGAAGCGGCTCCGATCTATCAGCAAGAAAAACTGGTAATGGTGACACCGACTAGCTTTGCCAATAATCTATCAGGATTGGGCAGCTACATATTTCGCACAGTCCCCAATATTAGCGTCATGGCGGCTCCCTTAGCAGAATATGCAGTGAAAACAGCAGGCCAAACTAATATTGCCGTTTGTTATGACTCCCAAGCACCGGATAACATATCCTTTAAAGATGAATTTGTGGCATCTCTTACTGCTGCTGGTGGCAAATTAGTTCCCACTGTTTGCGACTTTTCTTTACCATCTTTTAATGCGGAAAAGGCCCTTGCCGATGCTGTCAGCAAAGGTGCACAAGGATTGATGCTAGCACCCCACGTCGATCGCATTGACCGTGCCATCTCTCTGGCTCGCATCAATCGAGGCAAATTGCCACTCTACGGCAGCACTACGCTCTACACCTTTCAAACTTTAAAAGAGGGGCAAAAAGACGTTGACGGGCTTGTTTTGCCCGTTCCCTGGCATCCTGAAACTAATCCCGGTAGCCGTTTCCCAGAAAATTCCCGCCAGCGTTGGGGAGGAATTGTGAATTGGCGAACAGCAACGAGTTTTGACGCGACTCAAGCTGTCATCGCTGGCTTGCGGCAAAGCAATACGCGGTTCGGATTGCAACAAGCACTCAGAAATCCGAATTTCTCGGCAGCAGGATCGAGCGAGGATGTGAAGTTTTTGCCCGCGGGCGATCGGGCTGGTAAGCCGATTTTAGTGCAAGTTAAACAAGGAGGAAGCACTGGCTATAACTTTGTCCCGCTGCGGTAAGTTTGTTAAGTAATATCATGTCCAGTCGATTGACCGTGATTCCTGTAGGGGCTCCCCTCACCAACAATATTTGCCAAAAACCGACAATCTCAAAAACCCGCCCCGGCTTATGTATTATGCGCGATCGATCGGACATAATATAAGTTTCCTAAGTGCGATCGGACTCATATGTTGCACCATTTTTATTAATAAAGGGCTTGTTTGTGGGGTGGGGGCGGGTTTATTTAACCTGTCTGCACCATGAGAAAGCTTTTGGCGAACCCGCCCCTACAGGCTTTTTCTTTTTCTCAGACTATTCGTGGGAATGCGTAGCCGAAGCTGCGGCATCCAAATAATATCGAAATAAAGATAACAAATCATCCCTCTAATTAAGAATTTTTAAGATAAAATGAAATGAGTAGATTAAAGGAGAGCGTTGTGTATGATCGCGCAAGTTGAAACCAAAACCTACACGGCCCAGGAATATCTAGAATTGGAAATCACTTCTCAGGATCGGCATGAATTTATCAATGGGGAGATTGTTCTGATGGCTGGCGGCACACCGAATCACAATGAAATTACCAGCATCTTAAATGCTATTTTGAGGGTGAGTCTCAAGGGTAAACCTTACAGTATTTTTGCATCGGATCAGCGGCTGTGGATTCCCCAGCTTAACAATTATACTTACCCGGATGTGATGGTGGTTGCGAAACCGCTCGAGTTGCAATCTGGACGGACGGATACAATTACCAATCCGCTGCTAATTGCTGAGGTGCTGTCTAAAGGTACTAAAGCTTATGACCGCGATGAAAAGTTTGCTGCCTATCGCAGTATTCCTAGTTTTCAGGAGTATTTATTAATCGACCAATATCGGCTACAGGTCGAGCAATATTCTAAAACTGATGCGAATAAGTGGATTTTTTCGGAATATAGCTGTATGGGCGATCGGCTGAGTTTAACATCTGTTGCTGTGGAAATTTCGCTGGCGGATTTGTATGAAAATATTGAGTTTGGTGAATAGGCGGACGGTTTTTTGTCAAATTTTCCAAATAGTGGTAATATTCCCGTATATCGATCGGCTCTGATGGAGAACAGCCATCAGACGCAAGGGGGAAAGTTCGGTGCGAATCCGGCGCTGTCCCGCAACTGTAATGAGATTCTTGCATCTCTGAGTCAGGATGCCCGCCGATTTGTTTGCAATCATGTTTTTCATCTGCGAGGTATGGATGATGGTGAGTTTATTATTTTTTTTATTATTGGATTGGGATTTTTTAACCGCAGATATCTGCCGATAAACACAGATGAACGCTGATGTAATTTGATTTGTGTTCTCAAGGGTATCTTATTTTAATGGAAATGAAAAGAAATGCGAGTGGAAGATAGTGTTTGGCAGGGTAGTTTTGGCTACTGGCAAAACTTGTTTATTCATCAGAATATTTTGCCGATCGGACATACTGCTTGGAATGGTTTTTTGCATCGAGGACGAGGCTTGGTTGCTTGCAAAATCAATACTCCCATTAACAGTTCTGTGAATTGGAGCGTAGATACTATAAAGTACGAGCTGCAATTTATTTCCGACTTGGAGGCAACTGCTTATTTGCAACAACTAGAAATAGAGGAGAACACTGTTTTAAATCTGCTCCAAATCATTGCTGGCTACGAGCCCAAGGAAGCAATTATATTTTTGTCGATCGCCAACGCTCAGATTGATATTAATTTGTTGCAAAAGTTGGCAATTTCTCCTGTTAAGTGCTATGAACAAGTATGCAAGCGCTGGGAAGAATTTCAACTCTGCCCGAAATCCTAAAACTTACTAAATTTTCCGAATGTCGCAGTCAAAATCCATCGAAATTTCCAAAGTTACTCGCTACCAAAATGCAGCGCTTAATTACTATTTGGGCCTGACAGATTCGCCCTACCTTCACTACGGCTATTGGGAAACCCTACCTGTGCCCGCTGACGAACTAACGATCGCGCGATTGCGCCTGGCTCAGCAAGCTTATACTGTAAAACTGTTGGATGCGATCCCCAAAGGCACTCATACGATACTGGATGTGGGCTGCGGGATTGGCGGAAATGCGGCTTATTTGCTCGATCGAGGTTTTGCAGTGGAAGGGCTCGCACCCGATCCGTTCCAACAACAGCGATTTCTCAAGTGTACGGGCGATCGGGCAATCTTCCACCTCACGAGGTTTGAAGACTTCAAAGCAACCCATTGCTACGATCTTATTCTCTTTAGCGAAAGTAGCCAGTATATGTCGGCTGTTGATATTGCTAACGGTGCCGCCAAAATCCTCAATCAGGGTGGTTATGTTTTGCTGGCCGATATGCTGCGATCTGATGCTAATTATAAAGAGGGAATGTTCTCTAATTGTCATGTTGTTACGGAACTTCATGCAGCATTAAAGCAGGCTGGATTCACTTTAGTTAAAACTGAGGATATTTCCGCTCATATTGTACCGACAATCGATTTGTATGTCGATACTTTCCGCCGCTATGGACTGAACACAATGATTTATGTTGCGGATTTAATTGCGATTACAGTTCCCCCCGTCCACAAATTCCTGCGCTGGATATTCCGTCGCTGGTTTAAAAAGCTGGTGGTAGAAGGATTGGAGGCAAGTCAACTTTTTGAGCAACATCTCTGTTATGAAATGCAACTTTGGCAGCTACTAGAACCAGATAAACGCTGATACAAACTAACCCTCATAAGTTTGTAGTGAGGATGAAGAGTCCTTTCTTAATCAGGACTAAGGTCTTTACTACGAACGAATTTTATTATGGTAATCCACCGGATACGATCTAACAAATAACAAATAACAAACAACCAATGCCCAATGCCCAATGCCCAATGCCCAATGCCCAATGCCCAATTCTCGAATTCGATCGCACTTCCTACTCATATCCCTGCGGTTCGCGAGTGGCAATTCAGGGTTTAAATCTCAAAGTCCCCGCCGGGAAACGCTGCGGGCTAATCGGTCAAAACGGCTGCGGCAAAACCACCTTTTTTCTGTTAGCAAATGGCTTGTATCAACCGCAACAGGGAATCATTAGCTGGCACGGTGAACCCTTGCGCTACGATCGCAAATCTTTGATGCAACTGCGCCAACAAATCGGACTCGTCTTTCAAAATCCCGAACATCAATTAGTAGCTTCGACGGTAGAAGAAGATATTTCCTACGGATTGTACAATTTAGGCTTGAGAGAATCCGAAATTGCTCAACAGGTGCAGCAGGCGATCGACCAATTCGATCTAAGCGAACTCGCCCGCGAACCGATTCACAATCTCAGTTTAGGGCAGAAAAAGCGGGTGTCGATCGCCGATATCATGGTTCTCAAGCCCAAACTGCTGCTGCTAGATGAACCTACCGCCTATCTCGATCCGCGTCACACCCGACAACTGATCGGTTTACTGCAACAAATTCACAGCGCCGGAACCACCATTCTTTTAGCAAGTCACGACCTCGATTTTATCTACCGCTGGGCAGATTGGGTGTTTGTGATGGATCGAGGAAAACTAATTTTAGAAGGAACACCGGAAACCGTTTTTGCTCAGCGGGATGTGTTGGAACAATTGCAGCTTGGCGTACCGCTGGCGATCGAGCTAATCGAGCAAATAAGGGCGATGTTTCCCACAGACGATCGCTCAACAATCCCCACTTTCGAGCAATGGCAACAACAAATTTTACAAGCACGTCGGCTGCTTTAACGAGACTTAGACCATTGATAATTGGCGTTGCTGATTCACGGTATGAATTACCTTTTCGCTGGAAGTTACAAAACTCACCCTCAAGCAGGCTTATAACAATTGGTAAATTTTGAATTCTTACCTCTATTCAGCAACGCCGTTTATAGCAATTGGGAAATCTTGAATTCATACCTGTATCCAGCAACGCCCCCGTGGAGGGAAGTTCACATTACACATTACCAATCATCAAAAATTGATTTAGGAAAAAGGCGATCGCCCCACTGCCGATCGGCACAGTCAGATTGTCAATTCCCAGCTTGGAAACCGACTCCAAAGTAGCAGCAAATAAAGCTACAACAGCCGACACAGCCCAAGTTTGCCAAATATTGCCTTGAACCGCCAGCAAAATCAAACTGCTAATAGCAAAACTCACCAAATACATAGTTGCAGAACCTTCCCAACTCTTCTGAATTCCCCCAACTCGATAAATATGTTTGCCGTATTTCTGGCCGATGACAGCAGCCAATCCGTCGCCCCAAGTCATGACTAAAATGCCCAAAGCAGCGTATTCCTGATGTTGCAGCGGCCAAAACCAAGCTACGAGAACGCTGATACTAACAGCATAGAAAAAAGTCCCCCAACTCTTCCGGTTGATACTGTTAAGACTGGGCAAAATCGGAACTTGGTAAGAAATTAGGGCGATCGCACCTGCTAAAATTCCCGCCGAAATCCCCACCCAACCCGGTATTTCCAGCCACCACGCCAGCAAAATCACGTTCCCAGTACCGATGTGAACAACCTTCCGCGATACTTCAGGATCTACAGGAGTAAAGCGATTTAAGCCCTCAGCTACCAGTAAAATCAAACCCAGCCAAATACCCACGAGGGAAATTTGCAGCCACACAGTCGGAACTTCAGAAAATATAGACACGATATTTAGGAAAAACTTAGATCGAGCACTGTTTACTACTTTAGTGGAAAGCGCGATCGATGTTAGAACCCCGCAGCCTTAAAGTGCTGCGGGAGTCGGCTGTTATGTTTTTTGAGGTTGGTCTACTTAAAACCTGTGCTATGCTATAAGCAAGTCTAGGGAAAAAGCTATGACTATTTTAGTAGAAGAACTTTTGAATACCTTTGAGCGATTAACAGACTCAGAGCGGTTAGATTTGGTATTGGAAATTTTGAAACGGACTGTTTATTTAGACTTTCCGCCGCTGTCTGATGACGATTTAGTTTTGAATGCTGAGGAAAATTTTCTAGAGCTAGATGAGGAAGAATCCGTATATGAATAGTCCAGATCGGGGTGAAATCTGGTTAGTCGATCTAGGTTAGATTGCGAAAGTCAGACCGTGTTTAGTCGTTAGTGTTCCTGCTCTAAATCAAGACCGGGCATTAGCGACTCTAGTGCCACATACAACAAGTATACGCGGTTCAAGATTTGAGGTAAAAGTCAAAACAAAGTTCCTCCGAGAAGGAGTATTTGACGTACAAAATATGATTACAATCCCTCATGCAAAGCTTCTACGCAAATTGGGAATTCTGACATCCGATAAAATGCTCGAAGTAGAATAGGTAATACTTTTGTGGTTGGGATTTAAAGAGGAAAATGCTGCGGTACAAGAAGAGTAAACCGAGCCCTTGAAGTTTTGAAATTATCAGAGAATGTGACTGCTATGCAATATGTATTGATTATTCATGAAGTAGAAAATTATGAAGCTTGGAAACAGGTATTCGACCGTGCTGAAAGCATCCGAAAAGAAGCTGGAGAGCGCTCCTATCAGGTCTTGAAGTATGAGAATGAACCCAATAAAATCGTTCATTTCTCCGCGTGGACATCAATCGCAGATGCTAGGGCGTTTTTTGAGTCGCCTAGACTGGTTAAAATTAGAGAAGAAGCCGGAGTTAAAGCTCCTGAATTTATTTATCTAGACCAATTAGACTCAGGAGTATTATGAAAGACGTATTTGTATAATCTATAGCGGTTCTCAGAAAGAAGAGGTACGTAGTTGGGATGCGAGCCCTCTTAGCTTAGTGGTTATAATATAAGTTGTCAGTAATACCTCATCTTTTTGATAAAGGCTATAAGTTGTTCCAACTATGTGGTTAAGTTTAGAGTATGTACGACGGTAGCTACTACCAGCTAATGGCTGAGTACAATTGCTGGATGAACCAAAAGATATATTCTGTATGCTCGGCTATTCCTGATGAACAGCGCAAACAGGATATGGGTGCTTTTTTCAAGTCGATTCATGGAAGTTTGAATCACTTACTGTATGGTGACAAAGCATGGATGGGGCGTTTCACTCTTCACCCATTTTCTGGTACTGTTATCGGGCAAGAACTGTATGCTGAATTTGAGGCTTTGAGAGCCGAACGGGAGACAACGGATCGGCAAATTATAGAATGGTCTAGACACCTTAATTCTGACTGGTTGAGTCAACCGTTTGAGTACACCAGCAATGTAGATGGTAAATGCCGCGTGCTACCGACTTGGGTTCTGGTGACACATATGTTCAATCATCAAACTCACCATAGAGGGCAAATTACCACACTGCTCAAACAACTTGGCTATGACCCAGGGGTTACAGATATTCCGTGGCTACCCGCTATATCAATCGCATAATTTCTGCTTGTAAAACGACACGCCAGAAGACTCGGCGGTTGAAACCGCCTGTATTCTGTCGAAATCCTACGCTTTTACAACTCCCGTTTCAACAACTCCCGCACAGCCGCAAAAGCCCTCCCCCGCCACTCCACCGGCAACAGCGACAATCCCAAACCCGCCCACATTTTCGCCGCAGAAACAGACTTTCCTGCCCGCACCATCAGGCGCCCTTTTGCATTTTCACCCACCTCAATCAGTCGCAAACCTAGCGCTAATTGAGTTTCGGCAATCCTTTTGAGCCTGACTCTTTCCAACTGCTCCGACTCAAACTCGTAGCCGGTCAAATAGCGCAATTTATCGCTTAAATACGGAATTGCCCGATCGACTCCTTGCTGTCCTGCATGAACTCGATACTCCATCAACAGCTCCGGCAAGTAATAGCATTTTTTGCCCGCAATCGCAAGTCTCACAAACAAATCGTTATCTTCGCAATTTTGCAAATTCGGCCGCAGAAATCCGACTTCTTCCAGCGCGCGGCGCCGAAACAAAGTCGCCCCTATTTGCAAACTTTGTCTCAGAAAAACTGCCGATAGCAAATCTTCAATAATTCCAGCAGCCAACTCGGTGCGCCCCCACCGCTGCGAATTGAGTTTCGTTTGGTTTTCGTCAATATAATTGTTAATGTCGATCACCCAGTGATCTGTACTGACAAAATCAATGCTGGAGTCTCGATCTAAGATAGCAGATGTGCGCTCTAGAAATTTCGCGCTCAGGCGATCGTCATCGTCAAACTTGATAAAATATTCGCCCCTTGCCGCCGCAAAGCCCGATCGCATATTATTACTCTTGCCTATATTCTGCGGGTGGCGAATGTAGCGAATCCGGCGATCGACAAATTCCGACATCAACAGAGGAGTGCTGTCAGTAGAACCGTCATCGCAGACAATTAATTCAAAATCTCTATAAGTTTGATCTAGCACGCTGGCGATCGCACAAGCCAGTAGATGCACTCGATTGCAAGTAGGAATGCAAACGCTAATTTTCGGCACAAATTTATACTATTTTAGATTTGAAATCGTCGAAAAATTTTGCAATTCACTCCAGAGAAAAGAACCACCAATGCCCTATGCCCAATGCCCTATGCCCTATGTATTTTAACTCAAACGAGCAGTACATTCGAGAATTAACTTTTGATTCACCAAAGCAAACGGTTGAATTTCCAAAGCGCGGCGAAAAGCTTGAATAGCATTTAGGTATTCTCCCAAGGCAGCGTAGCACAAACCCAGACCGTGCAACGCCCCAAAATGCACCGGGTTCAGTTTGAGGACGATTTCGCAGTCGTCGATCGACTTTTTATAATTTCCTTGGGTATAGTGCAGTACCGCACGTCGGTTCCAAGCTTCCGCAAAATCCGGCGCTTCCGCAATCAATTTCGTCAGCAAATCCAAAGCGTGGTGAACATCGCCTGCATCTAACGAAACTTGCGATCGCCTGAGAATTTGCATCCCATAGTCACCCTTCTGGTTAAACCAAGTGCGCCAGAGTTCTGTAGTTGCCCGATCGCGCACGCTTTCGTCAGACTTTTTCAAGTCTTCCAGCAGCGCCTTGACAGATAATTCGTCCATAGGTGCGAAGATTGTTAAAAAGATTCGATCGATCAATTTTATCGCGCCAGCGGTAACTTTATTTATTCCAAATCCCATGAAGATTTTGATGCTTTCCTCGACTTTTCCCTATCCGCCAAGTCGCGGAGGAACTCAGGTAAGGACGTTTAATTTATTGAAATACTTGAGCCAGCGGCATGAGGTAATTCTCGGTACTGTGCGATCGCCCGATGTCACCGATGCACAAATCGACACATTGCGCCAGCAAGTCACAGAATTAGCAGTTTTTCCCCACCCGCGATTACCCCCCCAACCCCCCCTTGTCAAGGGGGGGCTAAGACTCGATCCAGAACCCGATGGGGATTTTTTGCCGGAGTCCCAAAACCCGGGGGGGTTCTCTGAAATAATAGGAAAATTCCACAGATTCGGTCGATTTTTGCAGTCGGGGACGCCTCCCAACGTACTCTCAAGCTACTCCCAAGCAATGCAGAATTGGGCAGACGAATTGGTAACAGCAGGCAAATGCGATGCTGTAACCTGCGAACACAGCGTTAACGAGATTTACGTGCGTCCACAATGGCGCCAAAAAGTGCTGACAGTGGCAAACATTCACAGTTCCGTTTGGGGAACTTGCAGGGAAATGTTAGCAACCGGCACCTCGGAAAAACCCCTGCGCGATCGACTGAATTTACCGCTACTCGCCCGCTACGAAAAACGCTACTGTTCCAAATTCTCCCGCATTGTCGCGACAACATCGACAGACAGAGAGCAACTCCTAGAATTACTGTTGTCTCCGGTTAGGGTGCGAGGAAAACAAGATTTTTTTGTACCTCCCATTGATGTAATTCCTAACGGGGTAGATTTAACTCAATTTCCGTACCGGTCGATCGATCCGGGAGGACACACCTTAATTTTTGCAGGCGCAATGAACAATTTGCCCAATATTGACGCGGCGCGGTTTCTCAGTTTGCAAATACTGCCGCCTTTGCAGCAGCGCTATCCCGATGCTACCCTCACCTTAGTAGGGGCTTCGCCAGTCCCGTCCGTGCTCGCCTTGGGGGAACTCCCCGGAATTCAAGTAGTAGGTCGGGTGCAAAGGGTGGCAGAATATTTGCATCAAGCTGCTGTTTGTGTGGTGCCGATGCGGATTGGTTTGGGGATTAAAAATAAAACTTTGGAGGCGATGGCTGCGGGAACTCCCGTGGTTGCTAGCGATCGAGGTTTGGAGGGTTTAGCCGTCGAGGGCGGCCCACAACCGAGAAGGGCCTTGCGGGCGAACAAAGTTCAGGAGTATGTTGAGGCGATTACCAGTTTGTTTGAAAATCAGCAGCTAAGACAGGAGCTCTCTGCGTCAGCTCGATCGCTCGTTGAAAGCCAATACACTTGGGATATCATAGGTCGGCAGTACGATCGGCTATTGCAATTTTAAACTCTAAATTCTAAAATCTAAATTCTAAAATGGCATGATGGAACACAAAATTAACCCCTCAAAAAATCGAGCCAAACCCCCAGAAAATCGCAAAGTTGCTCCTCCTCCGACAAGACGCCGCCGCCAAACCCGACGCCCCAAAAACCTTCAAGAGTCCCAGCTTCCAATACCTACTCCCCGAACTCGGGCCAGATATCCCTGGAAAAGACTGGTAACTAATTTGACAGCCCTCAGCGTCTTGTGTGGCTGTGCAGCTTTGATGGGAGGCGGCGCTTGGCTGAGTTATCAGCTCATCGTCGATCCCAATGGCAACAAGTTGATCTCTCAGTTTGTGCCGGAATGGTCGCGCCTGCCTACAGGTAGCAGAGATTCGATCCAAACTCTCGATCAAATCAAAGGCAGCATCCGCAAATTGGGATTCGTAACCGGAGAACCCCTGCCGCTTCCCGTCGATCGAGCCCGCGATAATTCTATTTTCGATTTGCTATTGCCGGTGATGGTAGAAAGAACTGTTAAGGCTTCTAATGTTTGCAAAAATCCTTGCCGTCAAATTGTCGAACTTCGGGTGTACAAGCGGGTGCAGCTTCCCGATCGCAGTTTCGATAAAGAGCAGTATTTTCAGCTAGCAAGTTCTGTGAATGTAGAAGGCCCGGCGGAATCTTTTGTCATTGCTTCTTTAGCTGACTCTACATCTGACAATCAAGCCTCGAATCAGTCGCTACCCCTAACAGAACTGCGCCGCTTTGACGGCAAGCCCCCCGCCTCTGGCATTTGGTTTAATGTCAGCGGTCAACTGAAGCAGGGCGACAAGAAAATTCCCTACGGACAAGTCGTTCGCTACAACCCCAGCCAAAATCATTTAATGCCGCTGTTGGAGTGGGCGAGTGCCGCCGGACAACCGCCGAATTGGCAGCAAATTGTTAAGGGCGAAAACCCGCAGTTGGCGATCGACCAAACAGTTGGTTTAGAGCCCCAATTTACCCTTTATCAAATTGGCCCGCGCAAATTTTTGCCCAACCCCGTTCAGTTAACGGCGATTTCTTTAGAAGAATTTGCCTTCAATGACCAGACTTACAAAAATGGGCTGCGACTGGCAAAAAGCGGGCTGTGGTCTCCAGCATTAAATGTCATGCGGGTGGCGAAGGGGAAAGCCGGCAAAAATTGGCCCGCAGTCGCGCAAGCTCAGCTAGAAACGATCGAATTTCACGCTAAAATTACTCGGGCTCAGGCGATCGCCTCTTGGGCCAGTCCCGGTCAACAAGTTCTCGCAGAATTGATCGACGGCCGCTGGACTGAAGCTTTGCAAGTATTTGAAGCCGATCCGAGCAACACTAACGAAATAGCCACCACCCTCAAAAATGACAGCGGGCGGATCTGGAACCGCATAGACGCCGCCTTGAGAGTGAATGCCGCTGACGCCGATGTCAAGGCTTGGGGCGCCCTGATTGTAGCGTCTCAAGACGGAACTCGCGAAGCGATGAATTGGCTCGACCAGCAATCAGATACTGACAGCGAAACAAGAAATCGAATTCGGAATTTGGTCAACAAACTTCAGGAAGCAGTTTCTCAGGCGGAAAGTTTAGAAGACCACAAAAGTCAAATTATGGGTTCGGCTACTTTAATTAACAGTGTCAATCCCGCTGAGTGGCTGGAGCCCGAACCGAACAACGAGTTAAAATTGGCAGGACAACAAGTTTGGTATCAGGTGCAAGTAGCGAGTTTTTATGACGGCAGCCGCTGGGTTAATTCGCCCTTTTCTGATGTAGAAGTGCGCTCTTTTCCTGCTACTCAAGTTAAGTGGCTCTGGGGGCGGCTGGGATTGCAGGCTGACCCCAAGATTAAGATTGAGGTAGCGATGGCTAACGGTCAACAAAGAGTTGCTGTGGGAACGGTTAAAGCCGTGCAGATTCAAGATGGAAGTCTGCGCTTGCTGGCGGCGGTTGACAAGCGATCGTAATCTGGCAAAAAGCATTCGGCAGATAGAACAGTCCCGGAGGCATTTTTGACACAAAGAAACCGGGGTTTTTTACCATTTCTGCCGATTGCAACAGAAGTATTTTCGTAAAAAAAACCCGGCTTCCTTCCACCTGTACGTCCAAAACTAGGAAAAAGGAAAATGCTTTCTTCTTCCTCTCGGGCAACTCATCGAGAGGCGCAATCTCAAAACTCTTCCCCTCCCCACATATCGCTCTTGAACAACAATGCAGACAAAAATTTTGTTAATTTAATTAACACAAGTTGCACGCGAAAAACCCAGAGTTTTCAAATCGCGCCCTTTTTAGAGAGTGCTGCAATCATCTGGCGTTTCACTGCTTTAGCCCAAAGCTCAAACTCCAAACTGTTGATATTCTGAATTTTCACTTCCTTAACAGGCTGAGTTGGGGCTTCTTTCTGTGCTGTAGTCTCCATTGTTTTTTTCCCTCATCAAAAAAATAGTATTAGATCGCAAACGGTTAGCATCATACATCTATTTTAATAACTTATTCTGGCAATTAATTACACTAAAGGCAGAGAATTTAACCATAATATGCAGTAAATACATCTAGATCGTGCAATTTACGAATTTAATGTAATAAAACCATACAACCCTTGTTATCTATAGGCTTTTCCTGACATTAAAATTTAAGAATTTACATTGTAGGGGACTATCAAACCAATAATTGTGTTAATAAAACTATTTTTAAATGAATGTATTGGCATATACAGCAGAAAATAATTTTCTTGAATTCACATAGTGCCGTAAAGCCGATCGCCCGCATCTCCCAATCCGGGTACAATATAGCCGTGCTCGTCCAAACACTCGTCAACTGCCGCCGCATAAATCTGCACGTCAGGATGTTGTTCGTGAAAGTGCTCCACTCCCTCCGGTGCCGCTAGCAAGCACAAAAATTTAATAGACTTCGGATTAACTTCTTTCAGCCTATCCACTGCCGCGACTGCTGAATTACCAGTAGCCAGCATCGGATCGACAATTAAAACATCTCGCTGTTCGATATCCTGGGGAACTTTGAAATAATATTCGATCGCCATCCGAGTAATCGGATCGCGGTACAAACCAATATGTCCTACCCTCGCAGACGGAATCAGCTCTAAAATACTATCTAACAGTCCCTGACCGGCGCGCATAATCGAAATAATCACAATTTTCTTTTCTGCAGCCAGCACCGGTGCATTCATTTTGGCGATCGGCGTTTCTATTTGTTCGTATTTTAGCGGCAAATCTCGCGTAACTTCATAAGCTAGCAGCATTCCAATCTCTTTCAGCAGTTGGCGAAATTTCGCCGTGCTCGTTTGAGTTTGCCGCATTAAAGTTAACTTGTGCTGTATCAAAGGATGGTCGATAACAATAACTTTAGCACTCATTTTTTTGTTAAAAGTTAATCTACCTTATTATAATCTCTTCTTGCCTAGCTCTGCCTGAGAATACATATGTCGTCTTCTTTTCCCCGTTCCCCGCTACCATACCGATCCTTTTACTACAGCAAAGCCGCCTCCGGTTCCAGAATTCAAGCAGCTTTTCTGAACAAATACCGACCGCCGAAAATTCGCCCGCCGACAAACATTTGCCCGCGCAGCGGCCGACAAAAACAAACCGAGATTTGTTCCCGAAAAAGCCGGAAAAAAAATATCGATATTTTCCCATCGAATCCTCCGGAACAGTCTTTAAATGCCATGAATCTTAGAAAGTATCAGGACAAAACAGGCATTATTCAATGAATTAATGCTACTGGAACAAGCCAGGAGCCAGGTACAGGTATCTAGCTCCCAGTCAGAGTCTGACTGCCTTTTAAGTAAAGGTCTGCCATCTCCTAATTGGAAGGGCATCGCCTCAATCTTCCTTGAATTATTCAGGGTTGTCCTAACAAAAAAAAACATTAAGGAGAACCTCCATGAAGTTCGTAAAACTATTGCTAGCCACAGCATTAATGACTGCTTCTATCACGCCCGCCTTTGCTGCTACTCCGTCAGTTCAAATATTAGGTGCAAGCTACGGCGGTAGCGGTTGCCCCGATCGCTCCGCCAGCGTCAGCGTCAGCCCCGACGGTCAAGAACTCACCATCCTATTTGATAAGTTTGCAGCCCTGGGAAATGTCTCAACAGAAAGCCGGAAAAGCTGCAATCTGAGCATTCCCATCAAAGTACCCCAAGGCTACCAAATTTCTATCTACGATGCTGATTATCGCGGCTACGTGGCTCCTAAAACCACAGGCAACCTGCGAGCAGAATACTTTTTCGCTGGAGCGCGCGGCCCCGTTTTTAATCGAAATTTGAGCGGGGAAACTAACTACAATGTTCGAGATAGTTTAGCCACTGTAGCTAATGTTTGGTCTCGCTGCGGCGACAGTGTAAATATGCGAGTAAATGCTGCAATGACAGCCCGCGGTGCCGGCATGGCCACCGTTGACTCCTTCGATTTGGCTCATCGCGGCTTAGTTTATCACGTCAAATATCGCACTTGCCGCTAAGCAGCTTGTTGGGAGTGTAGTGTGAGGTATAGTTTTGAGGTTTAAATTTTGAATTTTGATTTTTAAGTTGGAAGAGGGAATAATTTTTCCTCTTCCTTCTTTTTCGCTCAGCTTCGCCCCTATAGCCGTCTTCCCTCTAAAACACAGTGCCGTCACTTTCAATCTGAATTGGCGGCCCTCCACCAGCCCTCAATTCTGCCGCAATTTTCCGCCCCGCCGCCCAAGTTCCTCCTTGCAAAATCTTCACCAGGGGCAATTGTTCCGCACTCAAATGCAGCTTTTCTCGAATAGCTGCGGCAATTTTATCTAAAAGATTCACAGTCAGCGATCGCCATTCTACTATAACTTCCGAACCAGGCAAGTAACTCTGTTCAAAAATAGCCGCATCTTTTGCCCGCAGCAGCCCGATATCCAAACACAAACCGCCGTTGCGGTACTCCGGCAATCCCGTCAACTCATCCAATCCGGCGACTTCTAAACCAAGTTCTTGCAGCGGTTCCAACAGCGAATAAGTCAACCACTGCGACAGTTTGTGAAACGGCACAAATTCATCTCCCAGATTTTCTCCTGTTAAGGCCCGATGCCGCCAAACATCGCCTAAATTAACACCACCAATTGCATATCTTCCCGGCCAAATTTCTGCAAAACCTGTCAAAACAGCGCTCAACACTTCAGAAGCATTCACAGTTTTGACTCCAGAAACTCGACTGTCGAGCAAGTATTTTGCCAAATTGCCGGGACGCGGGTTTTCGCTGCCAAATAATAATGGATGCTGGCAAATTGCATTCCCCAAACGCTGCAATAATTCTAATCTGCCTGTTAAACCAACTAGCGGATTGTCTGGACTTACCTGAAATCCAGCAGCTAAGGTTTCTAGTTTTAACTGAGAAAGTCCGCGATAATCAGCTTGGCAAGGAAAATCGGGATTGCTGGAAAAAACACCTTGACAAAACATCCGCAAGCTGGCTATTGCTAACCCTTCAGAACGGCGGTAAACCTGTCCGCTTTCGGATTCGCAATACTGCCAATCTGCACCAGCACCGGCATCGAGCAAAACGCTGACAATTGCTAAATCAAATTTGATCTTAGCTTGTTCTATGAGTGAAAATTCGGCTATTGCTGCATCCAATTCGGCGACGCGCGGCAAGTTGTCGGCTTCAAAATGCCGCCAGCGACTGTGAAAGGGAATGTTAAAATCGGGATACTGTTGGCGAGTTGTGTCAATTACATAATTTGCTGCTTTGTCGAGTTGGGATAAATCGACGCGGAAGTAGCGGAGTTTGTCAAGGCGGGCTAAATCAAAAAGCCGATCGCACTTTTGACGGATAGCAGCCGGCGTTCTCAGATATTCTACAGTCTCAAGTTCACTATTGCCCAACTTCATGCAACCAAACACCGATAAACATCGTTTTCTTGAAAAAAGTCAAACTGACTGTAATCTAAAAGATTATCTAAAATCGCATTTTTATCGATTTTTATCAGCTTGTATTCCCACTTCGAGCCGCTGACTTCGCGTTTTATTTGCTCGGAAACTATGACTGAATTTCTTTCTCTACCCGGAGTTACTATTTTACTTAAATCTTCCAGCCTGTCGGCTATGTTAATATCTTTTCCGTAAGTGCAAGACCTAAATATATATAAATTTCCCTTAGCAACTCCCACCGACAAGCCGCAAGGTATTTGATTGGCGTGAATAAAAAGTTTCCAATTCTCGCACAGACTTTCCATTGCTGCTAAGGCTGAATGAGATTCCGGGAAAGTCAACAAATGCGAATCCCCAACAATACTCCGAATTGTACCGCCGTATTCTTCGCAAATTGTTTTTTCAAAAGTATCGAAGTTAGTGAGCAAATATTCAACGTCTTTGATCGAATTCGATTCTTGATAAGCAATAAAACCTCTCAAATCTGCTTTAATTATTGCTTGATTTTTGATAATTCGCGTTTTGTAGCTTTGGTCAACTTTGTATACTTTTTCAGGTTCGCTCATCCCTTTCAAAGAAAACTCGTTGACAAAAGACGTTTGCACTTCTGCTTTGTTGAGCGCCAGCCATGCTGCTTGGGACAAATATATTTCATCCGGCGGAGTTACTGATTCTATGCGCGCTGTTAAATTCACCGTATCGCCAAAGATATCTTTATCTTGATGCAAGACATCTCCTAATGTAATTGACACGCGAATAGCCAATCGTTCGTCGTTCGCTTTGCTAGATTGTTGCGCTCTCAATTCTTGCTGCATTTCTATGCCTGCTACAGCCGCTGCTGTGACGCTGGGAAAAATTATCCAAAATGAATCACCTTCCCCTTTAATCACGCTGCCTTCATTTCTGGCACTAATATCTGAAATAAAATTTTTATGCTCGTTTAACAAACTACTTAAGTCCGACTGAGATAATTTTTTGACTCTGACGGTATATCCGCAAATATCTGTTTTTACGATAACAGTAGAACGCAAATTAGCCATAACCTACCCTGACCGATCAAAAACCAGCAATAAATTTTATTTAGCAAAGACGCGATTGTTCGCGCGCGATGGCTCGCGTCTTTGCCCTCTCAATCTCCTAAATCGCGTCCGATCGCTTCTGCAAGAATTGTAGCATCTGGCACAGGGTCTGGCGTGTAGTAGCCGGCGGCTTTTTTAGCGACGATTTCGACTTGTGCGTCTGCGGGAATCCAATCTTCAGGAATAGGGATGCGATCGACCACCTGAATGCCAGAATTAATAATCGCATTGTATTTCATATCGCTCATAGAAACTAAACTGTCAATGCGAGAGATCCCCAACCAGTGCAGCACGTCTGGCATTAGTTCTTGAAACCGCATATCTTGAACTCCCGCAACACATTCAGTGCGCGTAAAATAGGCATCAGCGCGATCGCCGCCTTCCTGCCGTTTTCTGGCATTGTACACCAAAAACTTAGTCACTTCCCCCAAAGCTCTTCCTTCCTTGCGGAAGTAAACTATTACCCCAGAACCCCCTGATTGTGCCGTTTGGATGCAAATTTCCATCCCGTGTACCAAATAAGGGCGACAAGTGCAGATATCGGAACTGAAGACATCAGAACCGTTGCATTCATCGTGTACCCGTACCGCCAACTGCTTGTCCGGGTCAGAAATATTCGCGACATCGCCAATAATATAAACCGTAGTTCCGCCAATTGGCGGTAAGAAAACCTGCAAGTCCGGCCGCGTCACTAAGTCTGAAAACATTCCGCCTGTTTGCTCGAACAGGACACGGCGGAGAACGCTTTCTTGGGTCCCAATTCGCCTAGCAATTCCCGGCAAATACCACACCGGATCGATCGCAATTTTAGTTACTGCTAAATTGCCGCCTGCTTTGACTATTTTGCCATCAATTTGCACTCGCCCCTTAGCAATAGCATCTTGCAATTCCGGCATATTAATGTGAGCTTTAGTGACAGCAATTGTCGGTCGAATATCGTATCCCTGCTGGAGAAATGAAGTATAAACTTCGCTGACCAAACCCCCAAAGGGATCGAGAGAAACAATCAAATTGCGATCGCCCCAACTCGGGTGCGGCCCGATGCGTGCGGCCGGAGAGGTGTTGGTCAAATCGGGGCGGTGATCTGCTTGGAGTGCGCCGGAAGCAACTGCTAGCGCGCGGTAAACAGAGTAGGAACCCGAATGAGTGCCGATCGCATTCCGGTGAGACGATTTGGTGAGGCTGCCAATCACAGGCCCCCGTTTCAGCGGCTCGATTTCTCCCCAGTGGACGGGATGAGGTTTTGTGCCGGATCTGTCGGGATGGGATGTTAAAACTATATGCTTTGGTTTTGACACAGTTGTTTTTGGCTCTTGCTATGGATGCTGCTGTTAGTTGAAAGTGAAATTGCAATTTGAAGCAGTGATTTATGATAGCAACAGGATTCAGGCTCTGGAAGTATCCGGCATAGCCAAACTCGTAACGCTGACTTTCGCGCTGTCCTGAAAATATAAAAATTTTGCATATGTGCTTCAGTGATTAGGGCGGGAGTGCGAACAGCAAAGCTACTATTTAATCCAAGTTTCTTTAGGGATTCTATTTCATTTGTGCATGAGATTTTTTTGAACTAACCACAGAGGGCGCAGAGGACGCAGAGCCTCTATAAAAGAGAAAAAGAGGAAAAGAGAGATGTTCACAATTCCTGAAATGGTTGCTATAGTTACAACTGGTAGCGCTGAATTATCAAGAAAATACATACTAACTCACAAAATTAATGTTGCCAAGTACATCTAATTATTTGCTCAAAAATAGTCGCGTACCCGCGTCTCTTCTAGAGATGCAATCGATCGCGCCGTCAGCTTCTACTGTCGCAATAACGGGGACTGAGAACAATTTTTGTTTGGTGGATGTGGAAATTGCAGCAGGGACGATCGCCCGAATTACTCCAGCAGATACAAAACCTGTCTCCTCCTCTGGAGATATCTCAGTTGTAGATTTGCAGGGCGGCTTAGTTTGGCCTTGTTTTGTGGATATGCACGCGCATTTAGACAAAGGCCACATTTGGGAACGATCGCCCAATCCCGATGGAACTTTTGCCAGCGCGATCGAAGCGGTAGGCGCTGATGCCCAAAAAAACTGGAATGCAGAAGATGTTTACCGGCGGATGGAGTTTGGCCTCAAATGCAGCTACGCCCACGGAACCAAGGCCATCCGCACTCACATCGACAGCGCGGGCGAACAGGGAACCGTTAGTTTGGGAGTATTTGAAGCGCTGCAAGCCGAATGGGGCGATCGGCTGATCTTGCAAGCAGTTTCCCTGGTTTCCCTCGACTGTTTCCTGACACCAGCCGGCGAAAAATTAGCCGATCGCATGGCCCAAATCGGCGGCATTCTCGGCGGCTTCGCCTATATGAATCCCGACTTAGACAAACAACTCGATCGAGTTTTTGCCTTAGCCAAAGAACGAAATTTAAACCTCGACTTCCACACCGACGAAAACGACGATCCAGATTCAGTAACACTGCGGGAAGTCGCAAAAACCGCCATCCGCCATGAATTTTCCGGTCAAATTGTCTGCGGACACTGCTGTAGTTTAGCCGTACAACCGTCCGATTTAGTAACAGAAACTCTGGAATTAGTCAAGGAAGCAAATATCGGCATTGTCAGCTTGCCGATGTGCAACCTTTACTTGCAAGACCGAGAACCTCAGCATACACCGCGCTGGCGGGGAGTCACGCTGCTGCACGAACTCAAAGCAGCAGGAATTCCCGTTGCAGTTGCTAGCGACAATTGTCGCGATCCGTTTTACGGATTTGGCGATCACGATGTTTGGGAAGTTTTTAATATGGCAGTCCGCATCGCTCATTTAGATAGGCCTTGGGGGGATTGGCCCTGTGCAGTGACAAAGACTCCAGCCGATTTAATGGGATTGCCGAATTTAGGACGAATTGCAGTTGGTTTACCTGCTGATTTAATTTTGTTTAAGGCGCGGAATTTCAGCGAATTGTTATCTAGGTCGCAGCGCGATCGCACAGTTTTGCGGCAGGGTAAAGACATTGATACAACTTTGCCCGATTACCGCGAACTAGACGACTTGTTGCAAGTTAGGTAAGGTGTGCTTCGGCGTGCAGTTTTCCTGTTAGCGTAAGGTGCGCCGCAAGCACCATACATTGTGAGGGTAGAGCGCAGTTTCTTGTTAAGTCGGGACGGGCAAGATGCCCGTCCCACGAATTATAGCGGATCGAGCGAAAGATGAGTACGTAGTTGGGCTTTAGCCCTATACGTTATAGTGGTTATATAATCTATCAATCATACCTCATATTTTTGATAAAGGCTATATTGAGGACTGCTATCTTGTCAATTTGCAACTGATTTGATATAAATATAAAAGCTAATTTGATTGAGGATGTTGTAAGTGAAAGCAGTTATTTTATTGTCGGGAGGGCTAGATTCCTCAACTGTTTTGTATCAAGCCAAAGCCGACGGCTGCGAGTGTTACGCTATTTCCTTTGACTACAAGCAAAGACATCGGCGGGAGTTGGAATCAGCAAGGGCGATCGCACTTTCGGCCGGTGTTAAGGCACATCAGATAGTAAACTTTGACTTGACGCTTTGGGGCGGTTCCGCTTTGACGGATAATCAGATGGAATTGCCTCGCGATCGCAATCTTGCAGAAATGTCTCAAAATATCCCGACTACCTACGTTCCTGCTAGAAATACCATCTTTCTCAGCTTTGCCCTCGCCTACGCCGAAACTCTAGAAGCCGATCGCATTTACATCGGCGTCAACGCTTTAGATTATTCCGGCTATCCCGACTGTCGCCTCGATTACATCCAAGCCATGCAGGAAGTATTTCGGTTAGGAACCAAGCAGGGAAGGGAAGGAAATGCTATTAATATTGTAACACCTTTGATCGAACTAAAAAAAACCGAAATTATTCAATTAGGCAATAAGTTGGGAGTTCCTTGGGAGCAAACTTGGTCTTGCTATGCAGGCGGGGAAAATGCCTGCGGCGTTTGCGATTCTTGTCGGTTGCGGCTGGCTGCTTTTGAGGAATTGGGGCTGACTGATCCGGTGGCTTACGCTTAAACAGGACTTACGCATTTCGTAGGGTGCGTCAGAGGGAAAACCCTAATTATTTGGTACTCGCTTTCAGCCTGACGCACCTTACAAACAAAACTAAAATTTAGGCGGCTTATTTACCTTCGGGCTCATCCTCAACTTCCGGTTGACCCTGGTCTTCCTGTTCAAACCTAATTTCATTTTGCAGCGAATTCAATGGGACTAAAAGCAGATCGGCCATTTGCGATTGTCCTCTAGCCCTGTAGATATCTATAGCTTTCTGAAAATCTTCGACTCCACCCTGTTTTTCTCCAATTACAGCTCGCATACGATCACGAACCATATAAGCTTCTACAAAATCAGGATTGAGATTAATTGCTTGAGTAAAAGCTTCTGATGCTTCCTTATACAGTTCTCTGCGACCGAGGTCGAATCCTTGTTGATAAAGTTCTTGAGCTTTCATAGCATTCCTTAATTTCTGCTGTTCATCTCGCTTGCATCAAGGATCGAGTCTATTGACTTTACCTGATGAATCAAGTATCCCTCTTCTGTCACTTTCGGTAGAGATTATTATCCTACTCCTATTCTAATTAAAGTAGGGTGCGTCGCCGCCAGAATTCTGATTATTTACGACTATCAATGAGCAACGACGCACCATACCGCTATACTCTCGCCAGAAGTGACAAAAGAGAGGTATAAAGCACCCTGGTTCTTCCTGAGCATTCGCTACAGTCTGAAAAAGAGGTAGACTAATTATTGATTGTTTTTCCCAAGCTAAAAGATATGTCTATTGAAGAGCGCCGAGGTATTGAAACAATTGACAGAAACCAAAATCTACTTCTCGTTCGCGCTCCTATTGAGTCAGTGGCGGAAAAATTTAGTAGGGCGAGACGTGCGGATGTTTGGGAACTGGATATATACGATCGCCAAATCGAAATTACCGCCGAAAGCTATATTGTTTTTCAGTTCCGAGGACACCCTTGGACAATCGTTGAGCAACTGAATCATCATCCCGGTTCCCTTGTATTTGGAGAAGGAGATGCTATCACCCTTTCCTGGTTCCTATCCACTCGCGCCATCTACTACAAATGCAGCGATACTTGCGGTTATATTGGTTATAACTGCTACGACGGAGGTGCATTTGCAGAGATGCTGTACTTTGAGGAAGAAATGGATCTCTTATTCCTCTCTAACTTTCGTGAGGTTAAAGCTGAGGACATTGACAGTGCCTTTCGCTTTACTTTCGCTTTTATGGAGGAGCAAGATATCTATATTCCCTACGTATATTACGAAAATGTGAAGGCTGGCGATCGCGTTAATTTGCGCCCCAAAGGCCCGACGTTAGATGATTTAGTACGCAGCGACTTCGAGCGAGTAGATTATGTAGGTATTCGCTAAAATATTCTCAACTAGAATATTTCGCCACACTTCTCAACCCGCTATTCTTTCGCCCTTTCCCCACAACTTCCCCATCCGCTGCTGCAACTTCATCTAAAGCTCGATCGCCCGTCGCCCCTGACAACATATGAATTTGAAGTTGATCCAACCGCGGCCCGGACACAGAAACAACCGTAAGTTCCACATTTTCGTCGCGCCAAACTTCCCCCGCAGCCGGCATTCTTTGCAACTGATAACTCAGAAAACCTCCGATTGTCTGATATTCGTCAGTTACTGGCAAATCCAAATTTAATATTTGATTCACATCATCTAAATTTAACTGCGCTTGCACTAAATAAGTGCGATCGTCCAATACTTGCAAAGCAATTTCTTTACTGTCGGGTGACTCGTAGCTGCGGCCGATAATTTCGGCTATCAAATCCCTCAGCGTCACTAACCCGGAAATGCCGCCAAATTCATCGACTACGATCGCAATTTCTTCCGACGAACTCTGCATCAAAGGCAGCAGTTCCCCCAGCAGCATCATCTCCGGTACAAACCTCACCGAACGCATCCAAGGTAAAATTGGCGTGTCGGGAGACAGCAAACCTTCAGCTAGGGGTTTCGCAAGTTGTTTGAAGCCGATAATGCCGATAATGTCGTCTAAAGAATCTCCCGTCACGGGATAGCGGGAATGGTGAGAAATCGCCATTTCGTCGAGCAAAGTTTGAAATGTGGCCGTCTTGGGAAGTGCGACAATGCTAGGCCTCGGCACCATTACTTCTTCTACCCAAACTTCGCCAAATTCAAACACGTTGTTGAGCAATTCTCGCTTTTCTGCTTCCAAGCCGCTGGATTCGCTGGAAGTAGCTATAATTAATTGCAGTTCTTCGGGCGTAACAGGCCGATGCCTTAGATCGTATTCGATGCCCGCAAACCGCAAAAGCGATCGAGTAGATTGATTGAGAAACGACACAAAGGGCTTGAACAAACGGGCAATCAATAAACTCGGAGGCCCTAAACTTCTGGCTAGCTGTTCGGAATACAGTAACGCTACAGATTTGGGGAAAAGTTCGCCGAGTACGATTTGCAGGTAAGCTAACAGAAAAAAAGTTACTATTGATATGCCCAAAGAATGGGCAATCGCAGACTTGATGTAAATTGGCAGCGGCAAACAGCCGATCGCAGCTTGGACTAGCACGGCGATCGTATCTTCCCCAATCCAGCCGAGAGCTAAACTAGAAAGAGTGATTCCCAACTGCATTGTCGAGAGCAATCGCTCGATACTGTGCTGTAAAGATTGAACAGTTAGAGCTGCAATATCGCCAGCATCCACTAACTGATTGATGCGCGATCGGCGTACCGTCACCATCGAAAACTCAGCCGCCACAAAAAAAGCATTAATCGCAATCAGCAACAGCACTGACAGCAACCGCGACAGCACCTCTGTCAAACTCATCGCGGGAAAATCAGATATCTCCTGCACTCTCGCCCCTAAAAGTGACACAATGCTCCCTAAAAAAACTTTTTCGAGCAAACCTGAGAACCCGTCTGCAGGTTTGGTCTTCTTTTATTTTACTTCGCCACTGGGATGCCAGATATTTGCAACTGAAGTTTTTGACTTGGATAATCTGTCAGCGTCAGCGAAACTTCCTTAGCATTTTCCAGCAAAGCTGTGGGAATACTCACCGTACCGTAATATACCTGCCCGTTGGGGGGCAGTTCCGACGGCAAATCCTCGGCAGTCGCGCTCAGGGCCCGACCGCGATCGTCAGTGACGTTCAAGAAACTGTAGAGAAACCTCACAGCTTGGGAGCCTTCATTTTTCATGCTCACGTCTAGCAGCATGGAATTGTTGCGCTGACTGGCCGCGCTCACCTCCAAGGTTATTCCCCCGTCGCGACTGTTCAGGGGAAACTTGGCGCTGGCATTTTCAGCCGGTTTTTTGGCCGCGGCTGGTTTAGAGCTTGCCTTCTCTGTTTTAGTATTTGCCCCGGCCGTTGTTTTTTCAGGATCGCGACCTTCTACCCGTGCTTTGACGGTTGCGAGAATATCTTTTTCTTTCAAAATGCTCACTTGGTCTTTGCTAGCCGTCTTTCCAGGCTTGCCGCTGCCAGCATTGTTGCTGGGACGAACATCGGGTTGAGTCGTTCCTTGCAAGGCTTCGCGACCTATAGTAAATCCCCAAACAGAACTCGTCACGCCTGCTCCAAACATTAGAGCTAGCAGAATTAGAGTCAGCACTACCGTCGAATTCACTGCCATTGCCTATAAATTTATGCCGAGTCATAGAAACTGCTTTGTCCGGTCGATCGGCTTGCCTCACATTGGCTAACAGGCGATCGGGACTCAGCAGATCTAAAGATTTTGATTTTTGTTCTCTAGTTCTAGCACGGACTGAGAAATTATGTTATAATTCATTTTGAGTTAGGTCGAAGAAATCGACTTAACGGCAGTTGGCCGAGCGGTTTAGGCAGCGAACTCATAATTCGCCCCAGGCAGGTTCAACTCCTGCACTGCCGATTTTCTATAAATCAAGACGCTCCGGGCGCGAAAAACCCCGTTTTTTCCTAGAGGCTTGCTTACCCAAAAGCCCTTCTTCTGGTTGAAACCGGGTTTTTTACGTTGTCAGCGGGAGGAAACGAAGTATTTTGCTCGGTGATGGACGCAAAAAGTGGTTTGACGCGCGAATTACAGCGCACCCTACGTAGTTTATTTAGCTGGACTTTCTTTAACAGTCATTTGTGTCCAATCTAAAATCTAAAATCTAAAATCTAAAATCGTATTATCCCTTAATTAACTCCACTCCGTCGCGCCCGTCGAGTTCTTGAACGTAAACCTTAACTTGTTCTTCCTTTGCAGTCGGCAACTTTTTACCTGTAAAATCTGGCTGAATCGGTACTTCTCGGTGGCCGCGATCGACTAATACCGCCAACCAAATTTTCTCCGGCCGCCCGTAATCGTTTACCGCATTCAAAGCCGCTCGAGTCGTTCTGCCTTTATATATAACGTCATCTACCAACACCACGGTTTTGCCCGTCAAATCGAAAGGAATTTCTGTTTTAGCCGGTGTCCGCATCGCAACTCGATCCAAGTCATCTCGGTAAAAGGTAATATCCAAAGCGCCCACGGGTACTTTGACTTGTTCGAGGACTTCAATTTGATCTGCCAAAATTTGAGCTAAAGGCACTCCTCTACTATGAATGCCCAACAGCACTAACTCCGAGGGATTCCCTGATTTTTCGACAATCTGGGAAGCGACGCGGGTGAGAGTGCGCCTCACTTCATCAGCAGATAAAATTTCGATAATTTTAGTCATGGGTTGCTGCGAGCTAATTGTTGGCTGTTGGCATATCTGGCAATTTTAGATTTTAGATTTTAGATTTTAGATTTTAGATTGACTTGAGGGATGAATCTGGGGGTTTGAACTACTCACATCAAAACTTTTTTGGCTATCCCAGACTCCAGTCGGAGGTATGTATCTGTCCGCAGGTGAGGTCAGCAGTTAGCGGCTAAAACATAATAAGGTATAAAAAACCAATGATAGTCCCAACCAAATCAGAAAGCAATACCGAGTTAATTGCAATGCTTGGCAAATGAGCGGCGCTGCGATCGGGCGAATCGGCTCGCCTAACAGGGGTTTGTGTTTGAGAACTCCGCGATAGGAATTAGTACCTCCTAGTTGCACTCCCAAGATGGCTGCGTAAACGCACTCGCTCCAACCAGAATTGGGACTGGCATCTTTAACAGCATCTCTCTGACAAATCTGCCAAATGTAAATCGGTTTGCCAGATATCAGGGCTAAAGTAATCACTGTTAGCCGACAAGGAATCCACGTCAGCGCGTCTTCTAGTTTGGCGCTAAACCATCCTAAATCAGTGTATGGCGCTTCTTTGTAGCCGATCGTAGAATCTAATGTGCTGGCTGCTTTGTAAGCGATCGCCAAGGGGACTATTGCACTCGCCCACATCGAGTTGGGATCGATCGAGCCATCGGTAACACTTAATAATAGATGCGGCAGAGCGAACCCAAGTAAGGCATAAAATAGCGGTGCGGTCACGCCATCGACTGCATTCTCTGTTACAGTTTCTAACAATGCTCGCAGAATTTCTGACTCGGATAAGTTTTCGGTATCTCGGCCGACGTAAAGGCTCAACCTTTCTCGCGCCTTGACTAAATCTCCAACATTGAAAGGTGCTAGCACATCCTCTGCTGCCGCCCTCAAACTGCGACCGGCAAAACAGCTTGCCAGCAAAATGGTCTGTATGGCAATACCTAAAAGAGGGTGCACCCAACTAGCAGCTTGGACGATCGACCAACTGACAGTATAACTGCCTAGAATCAGCCCGATCGCTAGTATTGTACCAGCACCTCGCAGGAGCAGTTTGTGCTGCTCACCAGCGGGACGATCCTCTGCTTGAGGTATTTTGCCTGCGGGATTATTCCATATATTAAAGACAAGTCTAGTATAGCGGTCGATCGCCCAACCCATCGCCTGCACGGGATGGGGCCAACCCCAAGGATCGCCGATCGAATAATCCAACACCGCAGCTAAAATCAAAACAGGAAATTCATCCGGCATCATTATATATTGTGTCAAACTTGATAGTCCCGCCGAGCAGGAGCGAGCGCAGTGGTAGCGCAGGTTTTAACTATTCCTACCCTTGCGGACGCAAGATTTTTGAGCTGCAATTTTAACTGCTGAGATTACTTTCGTCGCGGAGCAAGTGTACGTTCTCCTCCCAATTAACACCGTCAAAGGGTAGGATATGAAAGTGTTTGATGGCATCTGAGTCAAGACAGCGGACGTTGACATCGAAATGATCTGGATGCGATCGGGGGCGATAGAACGAGTGAATGCCGCAAATTCGGCAGAAAGTATGTTGAGCAGTTCCTGTATTAAATGTATAGGTTGTCAAAACATCTTCGCCACGCTCGCAAGGTAAAACGTTCCGGCGGCACAATGAGGTGCAAAAATCCCTTCTTTTTACAGATAGAGCAGTTGCAATCAGAGGCTTCGTGTTTGAGGGCGGCGACACGGAAGCGGACAGCTCCGCAGCGTGTGCCCCCAAAGTAAGTAACAAGTGTTGCGTCCATCTGTGCTTGCTGCCGATCGAATGAATGAACTTACCATTTAAATGATAAAGCTAGTTTCTTCCCCAAGAGCCGCTTGCCAACTGCGGACATCATAGTATAAGTCTTCGAGGGAAATACTGTACAGCGCTTCGGCAAGTTTTTTGTGCAATCGGTTCCACAAACTGAATGTTACCCAGTCCTCTGCTTGCGTCGCGTCGGGAAAATGTCGAGGTAAAGGTTCAATAGTTTCACCTACAGCCTCTAAGATTTGTCCTAAAGAGATTTGAGCGGGCATGCGGGCTAATTGATATCCTCCTTGGGAACCCCGAACTGATTGGACTAAACCGGCTCGTCGCATTTCAATCAGCAATTTTTCTAGATACGGAGCCGGTAACTCCTGTCGCTTCGCTATCGATTTCACCGATGTCGGGCCAAAGCGAGGTTGCAAACTTAGATCCAGTAATGCTTTGACACTGTAGTGTCCGCGTGTGGTTAACTTCATAGGATTTTAAGAGCGGGGCAAATATTCAGCTAGCTGATAGCTGATAGCTTATGCTACCGAGTTTAGAGATTGCTCGCACCGGCTGCAGCTACTCCTCAAGAAAGACTGCAGGTTGTTAAAAATATTTAGATAATAGTGGTTAACAATTGAGCCGATCGGTGTAATATGGTTTTACGACCAGCTATAAAGCTAAAGTTTCTTGGTCAAACCAAAAACCAACCGAGAAAAAATCCGTACACCAGTTGAATATTTCAGGACTCAGTAAATGGCTAAAAAGAAAAATATCGAACCCCTTGAAGGCGAAGATCTGATCAAAAAGGTCAAAGACCTAGAGAACCTTACCAAGGAAGAAAAAGCTAGAGCCTGTGGCTACTATACCGTTACCAAGAACGGCGTAGAACGGGTCAACATGATGAAATTCCTGAATGCGCTGATTGATGCAGAAGGCATTCAGCTAGACGGGAAGCAAAACGGCAACGGACGCGGCGGACGCTCTGCCAGCTATCGGATTAGCGTTCAATCTAACGGCAACTTACTGATTGGAGCTGCCTACACCAAACAGATGGAACTCCAGCCGGGAGATGAATTTGAAATCTCTCTGGGACGCAAGCACATTCACCTGCGCCAAATCGATCGAGAAGAAGAAGAATCCTAGGCTTTTACGACGTGCTTTGACTTCTTGCTTGAACAGGTTGGTTTGACTTCAAGCATTGACTGCAAGCAGAGAGTTGGCTCTGAAATCTTTCTGTGAGCCTAAAAAAGTATGGTTTCTATAGATGGCAATGGCTCGACAAAAGCCAGTGCCACCACTTTATATTTTCCGAGAATACCTATTCTCGCCCCTCGCTATATCCGTTTGGAGAAGCGGGGGATTTTCCGCGTAGCTGCTAAAGAGAAGTTCGGCAACGGATTGTGTACCGGGTGTAACGGATGTAACGCATAGATGTTCGCCAAGGGATTGTATGGCGAATTTAACGGATGAATCTTGAGTTTCGATGGTCGAGGTTCCAGGCAAGAAGCAGGTTAGGTTGAGCTGCGAAACCGAACAAAGCAAGAAAATGGCGGAGGTATTCTGGGCCAAGAGTGCGTAATACCAGTTTAAAAAAAAGAATGCAACTGTCGGCAAACTCCAAAGCACGAGCTTCCTCATTAATCCCCAATTATTTAATCTAAAATCTAAAATCTAAAATCTAAAATTGTATAAGTCTCGTGCTTGCTCGTGATTTGTGTGTGGGAGTTATTTTGAGGGCAAGCAAACAGCCTCGATCGCCCCTAATGGAAATTACAGGCTCCAACAGTTAAAGTGTTAGGGAGCAATTAGTCACCAGCCTATGCCGTTGCCCCGATTCGCGAGTAAAACTTCTCAACACCAAACAAAAATCTCCCTGCGCCGCCTTCTAGCGGCCTCTTTGGTGCTGCAAATCGTCGCAGCAGTCGGGATTGTGGGGTATCTGTCCTTTCGCAACGGAGGCAAAGCAGTCGAAGAGCTCGCCGAGAAATTGAGCGCGGAGACGGGAAAGAGAGTTGAAGAAAAGCTGATTTCTGTTCTCGAACATACCCAGTGGGTAAATCTACTTAACGCTGAAGCGATCGAGCGCGGTGAATTAAACTTACAGTTAGAAAGGTCGCAGCGTCGGGGAGAAAAGTTCCTTTGGTAGCAAATGCGATCGCAGTTCCCAAATCCGATTTTCTGGAAAAAACTAACAGAAATACCCTGACTACAATTTTACTTTGTTTGGTGGCGCTGCTGCGACAATAGTCCTGAGATGGCATAACTTCCTCGCTCAGACGCTCAATACAATATTACCGCGTATTCCAGGTTGATGAAGTATACCCTGCTCTCACGCCCGTTTCTTTACAGTTCTCGCCTCTGGTACTGATTCTGTTGCTCGAAACCCGGTCGATTGCGATCTACATCTATAGCCTTTCAAGCTCTCATATGAGGTACTCATGGGCATAGGGCATAGGGCATAGGGCATAGGGCATAGGGCATAGGGCATACCTCACTTTTTTAAGAAAGAACCGCTATACATGGAATATGCTGTATAATTATCATGCTTGATTTGCAGCTAATAATTGAGTGTTTGACTTAAATTTTTTGAAGCTAGAGTTAACCCCCCCGATCGCCCTTTTGGTAAGGGGAAATCGAGGGGGTTAACTGTTATTTGTCAAGTATCTGAGGATATCAAGCAGGGTTCGCTTCGGCTCGTCTTTGTAGCAGGCGGGCAATTTCAGCTTTTTCTACAAGTCCGACGAGAACACCGTTTTCGCGAATGACGGGGAGTTCTTGTACTTTGAGTTGTTCTAGCAAGGTGACGACTTCGAGGAGGGATAATTCTGGTTTGACGGTTGTGGAAAATTCGATCGGCTTCAGGAGTTCTTTGACTAAAACTTCGGGCCAGCGTCCGGTAGGAATGGTTTTGAGGTCATCAAGGTCGATCGCCCCTACCAATTGTCCGGCATCATCTGTTGCCAGGAACCGGCGCCAGGTATGAGTGGTACCGATGACGTAATTGTTGGCAAATTCTCTGAGGGACAAGTCTTGGGAGACGATCGGACTTTCGGGGGTCACAGCATCTGCGGCTGTCAGACCTGCCAGTTGATTTTGGACTGTGGCATATTGGGCAGATTGACCGGCATTTTGCAGTAAGAACCAACCGATTACTAAATTCCAAATATTGCCGAATACGCCTGTAGCAATGGCAATCCAACCAATGATTTGACCGACGCGGCTGGCAAAAATTACACCTTTGTAAGGGTTGCCAGTAATTTTCCAGACGATCGCTTTGAGGATGTTGCCGCCGTCGAGAGGCAAACCGGGAATTAAGTTAAATAAGGCTAAAACTAAGTTGATGGACGCTAAAAGTCCGACAATGGCTGCTGCAGGGCCTGTGAGACCGGCACCGATGCCGATCGCTGTTAACAAACCGGATAAAAATAAGCTGACCAACGGGCCTGCAATTGCTACCCAAAATGCTTCGGCTGGGGTTTTTGATTCTCTTTCTAAATTAGCCAGTCCGCCAAACAGAAATAGCGAAATCGATTTCACGCCAATTCCCTGTTTGATGGCTACCCAACTGTGTCCTAATTCGTGGGCTAAGACGGAAGCAAATAACAGTAACGCTGTCAATAATCCCAGCATCCAAGGCGCTACGGGGCCCAATGCGGGAAACAGGGCAGCTAATGCGCCGCCGTACTGCCAGGTTACTAAACCCAGAACTAGAAACCAAGATGCGTTGACAAAGAAGGGAATCCCAAACAGGTTGCCGACGCGAAATGTACCGTTCATAAAAAAAACTCGGTAAGTGGGAAACTCAGCGGCTTTAGCCCTGAGAGGAAAACGGCGTGGCGATTTTAATCGCCTTGAATCCCCTTTCGGGGTTGGAGAGGCAATTTAATCAACCTCTCCAGTGAGGTATGGTTGCCTCAATCTCCCTTTCGGGGTAAAGTTCGCTTCGCCAATGTTATAAAGGCTTGTCACGCTTACAGCACTGTCTCAGTGACTTTAAGACTGTTTAACTGTAAACAACAGGGCGGAAAACTAGCGACGCATTCTCCGGTGTTATGACCTAAATAACGTAGTCAGTGAAGACTTAGGCTGGTCAGTACAGCTTGCTTCGATCTCTCTTACAAGCTCAGTGGCACTTAGCCCTGAGTTACTGACAATGGCTACCTCTGATTTTACGAATGAGAGGTTTTTCTCTATGTCTCCTTATCGTAACGAAACGTAACGGCGATGTTAATGCTTCAATTAGGGTGTTATCCGTCTGTGGAGGTTCGGTTTGCGGAATAATCACCGCCAACTGCGGTTTGGCCCGCCAGGGGTTAACAATCCTTATCTCAAAACGGAAGTTATCGCTATGAGGCTTGAGGAAGATATTTGTTTTAGTTTTCTGTTTTAGTTTTCGGTTTTCACTCACCTCTTGCGCCTCTGTCATGAACAGGCAAGATGCCTGTTCCACAACAGATGAATTTTCTTTCTTGTGGGGAGTAGGAGTGGGGCATCCTGCCGGTCAGGAACAGGCAAGATGCCTGTTCCACAACAGATGAATTTTCTTTCTTGTGGGGCGTTGCTCCTAGCCCGTCCATAAAAGCCTGATTGAGAATGGTACAACCTCTGAGTTTCAAGCAACTTTAGCTATAATGACTGACTGTAACAATAGTTTTGGTGCTAATAACTCTCTTTTGTCACTTCGGGCGAGAGTATGGCGGTATGGTGCGTCGCTCATTGATAGTCGTAAATAATCAGAATTCTGGCGGCGACGCACCCTACTTTAATTAGAATCGGAGTAGGATAATAATCTCTACCGAAAGTGACAGAAGAGGGATAATTATGCCAGAATCTTTTTTTCTCGGTCGGCTGCTGCTGCAATTCAACAGCGAAGCCGCTGATATTATTACAGACTTATCTGCTGTTGCTTTAACTCCAGACGGTCATTTGTGGCTGGGTTCCGATGAAACGACTTCGATCGAGCGTTTGTCGCCTGTCGCGCCTCATATTTTTGGAGAACATCAAAGATTTGCGATCGCAGATTTTCTCCAACTTTCGGGAGAATCCGAAATCGATATCGAAGGAATTGATTTCTGCAGCGATTATCTTTGGGTGGTGGGTTCTCACAGCACCAAACGCAAGAAAGCTAAAGGCAAAGACCCCGGCAAAGACATTGAAAGATTAGCACAAATCGAGATAGAAGTCAACCGCTATTTACTGGCGCGCATTCCTATGAAAGACGGGATTTTGTGCGAGTCAATTTCCGATCCAGACAATCAAAGACAACAGAAAGTTGGATGCCTGCAGCGGACAGAAACGGGCAATTTACTGACAGACGCGCTCAAAGATGACAGCCACCTCGGTCTATATTTATCTGTGCCGATTCCGAGTAAAGAAAATGGCTTTGATATTGAAGGGTTGGCGGTGCGGGGCGATCGCATTTTTCTGGGTTTGCGGGGGCCGGTGCTGCGGGGTTGGGCGATAATTTTAGAGATAGAAGTTGAAGAGGCCCAAGCGGGAGTTTTAAGGCTTAAGGCGATCGGGGAAGGAGGGAAATTGTACAAGAAACATTTTGTCGATTTGAACGGTTTGGGCGTGCGAGAATTGTGCTGGAACGGGGAAGATTTGATTGTTTTAGCCGGGCCGACGATGACTTTATCTGGGGAGATGAGGCTTTTTCGGTTAAAGGGAATTTTAGGGCGATCGGGCGACAGTATTACTGGACAAGATGGGGGAGATTTGGAGGTATTGTTTGATTTGCCTTTTAAGGTTGGTGCGGACAATGCTGAGGGGTTGTCGCTGTTTCCGTATTTGGGGGGTCAGAATTCGCTGTTGGTGGTTTACGATTCGCCGGATGCGGGGAGAATGGTGGAAGAGAATGCTATTTTTGCTGATATTTTTAAATTAGGTTCGTAGTAGTATGGTGCGTCAGAACGGGAGATATTTGGGATAATTAATCAGCCATGAACTGACGCACCATGCGATTAGGAAGGTGCGTCAGATGGAATTTTTCCGATAATTAATTAGACATTAACTGACGCACCCTACAAGTGGGGTTAATTGTCGATCGCATCCCTTCGCCCCTGGCTGTAGCGTTTCAATTCATCAATTAAGTGAGTATCGTTAGAAGCTGTTCTCGCGCCGGCTTCCGCCGCCCACCGTTTCAAATCTTCAATTTGCGATCGCGCGATCGCAGCTAAAGGTACTGTATCCTCGATCGACCTCAAAATATCCTCCGTCATCAAATCCCGGCGCTGTCCGTTGACAAAAGTGCCAAAAGCCCGATACAATCCGTCAATTACAACTTGCTCGATTTCTGCACCGCTAAAATTCTCAGCGCACTTCGCCAAAACTCCCAAATCAAACTCGCGCAATCTAGTCGGCCGCAAACGCTGCAAATGCACTTTAAAAATATCTTGCCGTTCCGATTCTGAGGGCAAATTCAAAAAGAAAATTTCATCAAACCTGCCCTTTCTCAGCAACTCAGCCGGCAAAATCCGCACGTTATTGGCAGTTGCGACGATAAACACCGGACTGGTTTTTTCCTGCATCCAAGTAATCAAACTGCCGAATACCCGGCGCGAAGTTCCCGAATCGCCGTCGCTGCCGCTGATAATGTTGCCGAAGGCTTTATCTATTTCATCGATCCACAACACGCAAGGTGCGATCGCCTCTGCTAATTGTATCATTTGCCTGACGCGGCTTTCGCTTTCCCCGACCACGCCGCCAAACAATCTCCCAGTATCCAATCGCAACAGCGGCAAACGCCATTCGCAAGCAATAGTTTTCGCAGATAAAGATTTGCCCGTTCCTTGAATTCCTACTAACAAAACTCCTTTCGGATTGGGTATGCCGTAGCGGCGCGCTTCGTCAGTAAAAGCATCTTGCCGCATCTTTACCCACTGTTTCAAATTCTCCAATCCGCCCACACTTTTTAGGGATTCTCTGGAATTGAAAAACTCCAAAATTCCCGTCTGGCGAATTGCTTGCTGTTTTTCCTCCAAAACTCCGTCAATATCTGACTCGTTAATTTGCTGTTTGGCGGCCAAAGCTTTAGCCAAAACCCGCCCGATTCTAGCGCGACTCAAACCCTGACAAGCTTTAACTAACTGTTCCCTTGCTAAACCGCTAACTTGCAACTGTTGCGGCTTTTCCACAACGTGGGAAATTAAGCTGTCGATTTCTTGGACGTTGGGCAAAGGAAAATCAATTACCGTGACTTCTTCTTTCAATTCCTCCGGCAATTCCAGCGTGTGAGAAGTAAGAACTATAGTTTTTTTGCTGCGCTTCAATTCCCGGGTTAAATTCCGCAATTCTCGCACTACGGCCGCGCTTTTTTCGCTGTATGGATATTTCAAAATCGGGTGCAAATCCCGCAGTACAAATATGGTATATTCTTCTACAGCAGTTTTGCTGACGCGATCGAGCGCCGCCATTACCGAACCTTTCCCAGAACCGTTATCCTCCCAGCCCCGCACGAGATCCCAGAACAATACTCGGCGCGCGGGAGTTACTTGCAGCGCTACTCGGGCAATTACGGCTTCGACCGGTTCTTCCTCCGCGCCGACAATGTACAGCAGCGAATAGCGGGCGCGAATCATCAAATCTAGTCGCTTTACCAGTGCCTCGAAAGGGTTATTTTGACTGCCCTTGACGGCATCAATTTTTCTAGGTATGGAGGAAGATTCTGTCATTTTATTTGATATTTTAGAGAAAAATTAAATTTTATTAAATATTTTGTTGGCAGTCAGGACTTTAGTCCTTAAAAAAAATTAACCGAACTAAAGTTTTGTACTGAGAACTTGAGTCCTTAACAAGTATTTAACCAGACTAAAGTCCGTACTGCAAACGTTAAAATTATAACAAAATAGTGAGGAGCTGGCTAATTAGCAACTTTTCGAGCTTGTTTCACCATTTCAATGAGAGTGTGGTGAGCATCTTCGGCGTCTTTTAAAGTGCGATCGAAATTTACTCGGACGGGCACTGTTTCGTCATTTACTTTAGCGGCTAAATCCATGCCGTTGGCATCAATAGCGAGCATTTGAGCTTCCGTTGCCTGCGGTTGGTCGCCAAATGCTCGAGCGTACAGCACTACAGCACTAGCGTGGTCTTCGTTCATGTGAGTGCAGATGCGATCGCTAATCTCAGTGGAAAAGTGTTGTGACATGGGGAGATTCCTCAGATGCAATATCGATCGATTGTACTGCAAATCGGAGTAGACAAAATACTTCGCAATTTGCTAATATGAAATTCAAATGATTTTAGCGGAAGTCCAATCGATGCGTAAATTTGTTTGTTATCGAGGAACTGTACGCACGTTATCTCTCAATCAGCACTCAGGAAATTCTGGGAAAAGTATCCTGATGCCGAAACAAGTCTGCGCTCTTGGTACAAACTAGCAACAACAGCCGAGTGGTCAAATTTAGCTGAAGTGAAAGCCGTTTTCTCATCAGCAGATATAGTTGGAAACTTTACTGTGTTTAACATCAGAGGTAATAACTACAGACTGATTACCTTCATAGATTATGAATATCGACCTAAAAAGGTTTTTATTCGAGCTGTACTTACCCATGAAGAATATGATGAAGAGCGATGGAAAAAAGACCCGTGGTATCAATAATAGATAATGTTCTACTTTCTTAATATTGCATAGTCACATGAAAAACTCTAGCGCTTATATCGAACTACTCAAAACATTTCCGCCGCGACCCATAACTGCTGAGGAGGAGTTAATGGCAACTCAAGAAGCGATCGACTCTTTGTTGGATAAAGGCGAACTGACTCCCGACGAACGCGACTACCTCCACGTACTGGGAATGCTTGTTTACGAGTACGAGCAAACTTTAGAACCCATACCTGACATTTACGGAGTAGAACTGTTAAAGGCTTTAATCGAAGAATTTGATCTGAGACAAAAAGACCTAGTTTCTATTTTTAAAACAGAGTCTATTGTCTCAGATATCCTCCATGAAAAGCGCCAACTTACAACGGAACACATCCAAAAACTTGCCGAGTTGTTCCGCGTATCGCCGGCTGTTTTCTTTCCGCTGCATCCAGTTAAAATAACTGCTTGAATTTTCCGCAAGCTTTTCGTTTGTAGTCAGGACTTTAGTAGGTTGGGTTGAGGAACGAACCCTACGCTTCGCTCCGCCCAACTTGGGGACTCGTTGAGAGTTGGGTAAAGATCGCGCTCAACCCAAGAAGCTACGAACTTGTATTTTGAAAGAGGTAGGTGGGGATTTACGGTTGGGCGGGGGCGGGTTTATGAGATTATCTGTTTTAGGCACAGATGGTTGGTGAACCCGCCCCTACAATCCTCACTACAAACTTTATGGGTTAACTAAAAGATCGATCGTCAAACGGCAATTCATCAAACAGCGAATCAATATCGCCATCAGAATTCGCCACAGGGGAATTAGCGCGAGATGCCGGCGGCTTCACCGAATTAACCTTGGCTACCGGCAACTTGGCCGCAGATTCCAAAACAGCAGGCTCCGATTTCTGTAACTTAACTACAGGTAATTCCCCTCCATTTTCTCCATTTTTGCTCGTTTGATTCCACATCATCATCCCCAACAAACCGTCAACTAAACCTCCACTGCTACCGTTGCCGCTAACCGCAACATCCGGCACAACTCGCACGTTGCGATCGCCTATAATTTGCATTAACTGCAAAGCCGTATAACCCGAACCTCCCAAAGCCACAACACCGGCGCGATAAGCTTCAGCTTGAGCATTTCCCTTCACCCGAATCGACTCAGCTTCGCCTTGAGCTTGTTTCACCTGAGAATTTGCTTTTAACTCAGAAATCTTGACACCTTGCTCTGATTTCACCATCTCTTGTTGAATCTCAGCCAGCGCCGTTTCCCGCACCAATTGTTGCCGCTGAGTTTGTGCTAATTGCTGCACCTCATAAGTCTTGCACTGTTCCTCAGCAATTTTGCGATCTGTTTGAGTTTGCATCAACTCTGCGGGCGGCAAAATATCCCCGATTAAAGTATCAATTGCCTGCACGTCGTAGGTACGCAAAGCTGCTTTGATATACTCGGCGGCTTCCGCTTGCCTGCCGCTTCTTGCGGAGAGAAAATCTAATACAGAATAAGCTTGAGCAGAATTGCGGAAATAATTGCCAATTGTCGGCTGCAAAACGTGGTCTACTAAATTCTGCATTGAACCGACGCGAGAGATGACTTTTGGAGCATCCAAAGCGCCGACGTGAATAATCTGAGCTACTTCTAAATCAAAGGCAAAACCGTCTTGAGAACGCACGGTTAAAGACGAAAGTTTAGAATCGTAACTGTGCCTTTCTGTTTTACCAGACCAGTTCAATACTATATTAGTAGTCGGCACTAACTCTACTTTCAAAATGCGAGTGTTCAGCGGATGTTTCCCCGGATAAAGGGGAGTCACCCACACCCCTTTATTGCCCACATTTACTAAATTTCCGTGAGTGAAAGCAGCGCCGCTCACATCTTCCGAGGTTTTGCCGACATAGGAAATCACCGCGCCGACATAGCCGATCGGGATTTCCGTCATCGGCACTTGTTCCACCCCGACAAACCAAGGATTTAAATTCCAAGAACCCGAAAGCAAAACCTGCTCTTGCAAGCCGCGCCGCCCGCCACCGCTGATAAATTTTTGCGCGTTTTGGAAGTTGTCGTGATTCGGAATAATCGGCCCTGCAATTTCGCCATCTTGAATTGGAACGCCGTCATAAGTTGTCACGACTCCAACTTTATCTGGAGCAATTTTGTAGAGTTTCAACTGTTCCGCTGTCATCCCGTGTTTGGGAGCATTAGCTGCTGTAATTACCGTAAATAATGCTGTATTAATTCGATAGCTGCCCCCCGTTAGGATGCCGAGTTGGCGACCTTTTTCTCCGCCACCTTTAAGAAATTTGCGAGCATCTTGAAAATTGTCGCATTCTGTGATTTTGCCTAGGATGCGCTGTGGCGGAATCGACTCGCCGGCGGCGGCGATAATCAGGGCAATTTCACCTTGGGGAACTACAGTCAGAGACTCTTTGCGAACGTTGTACTGCAAAGGCCAATAACCCCAGTGCCAACCGGGGGGTAAAGTATCAGCTTGATATCCCGCTTCTCCGTTTAAGGCAATTAAGTCTCCCGGCGGTAAAGACTTGCCGCCGAAGCTAAACTTTTTACTGACAATGCCAACTTCCCGATCGCCAATTACTACCAATCCGCCAAAAAATAGCGGCAGCACCAGAATAATTATCATACCGCCGATCGCGATCGGGATAAATCCGCCCGGATCGAGCTGCATTGTCTGCACGGGAACACTGCTGCGTAACTGCCCTAACTGCAAACTAGAATCAGGTTTTGCGACTAACTGAGTCGAGGTTTGATTTCCGGGGGGGATATTGCTAGCTGCTAATACCGGCGAGGGCTTCAAACTGGTTATTGCACTGAGGGCTAAAGACGCCGAAACAGCGGCTGCAAACTGTTTTAAAAAGCGGACTTTGACTTGAGACTTGGACAAAAATGAATAAAGCATTTTTTTGATGAGGGCTAATTTGTCCTAGGAGTTCCACCTTAGCCTTACTAAAAAGTTTTTACATAAAACTTAAGGTCTTATTTATCATTATTTGCCGTCATAATAGTCGTATTTGTCAGTGAAAAAATACTGACAATTAAACTACAGGCTGACAATCCCGCGTTTTAAGGCGGAAATAGCGGCCTGCGTGCGATCGCTAACTCCCATTTTGCTCAAAATATTGTTGATGTGAAACTTGACGGTACTTTCGCTGATGTGCAGAACTTCACTAATCTCGCTGTTGCTTTTACCAGCGACTATGAGGCGGAGGACTTCTAATTCGCGATCGCTCAATTCAGGCCCACTCAGGCGATCGGCTAACTTAACACCCACCGCTAGCGGAATGTACTTTTTACCCTCAAAAACCGCCCGAATTGCTGCTAAAAGCTCCTCTGGTGCCGCATCCTTAAGCAGATAGCCCTTAGCACCCGCTTGCAATCCGCGATAGATGTTTTCATCGCCGTCATAAGTCGTCAGCATTACAATCCGGGCGCTGGGAAACTCCTCACAAATCGCAGCAATAGCGGCGACTCCATCCATCACCGGCATCCGCCAATCCATCAGCGTTACATCGGGCTGATATTCGCGGAACATTGTAATAGCTTCCTGCCCGTTGCTTGCTTGCGCCACAACTTTAACATCTGATTCATGATTCAGCAGCGCCACTAAACCTTGCCGCACAATATAATGATCGTCGGCAATTAAAACGCGAATAATATTTGATTGGTTAATCATGTTTACCCTGTTAATTTTATCAAAAAAAACTGAAAATATCACTACAAAATTACTATGTATGGTGCGAAATGTGCACCTTACTTTACTGGCGATTAACTGAAACTATAACTTCTGTGCCGTTTCCGGGGTGGCTGTTTACAGTTAGCTGCGCGTTAATGCGATCGGTGCGTTCTCTCATTCCCAATAAACCAAAGCCATTCCTAAAACAGATACTTTCCGTATCAAATCCCTGTCCGTTGTCTTGCACCCGCAAAATAAACTTGGATGTTTCGTATACCAACTCAATTTTGATCGCCGTAGCTTTGGCATATTTAAAAGCATTTGTTAATGCTTCCTGCCCGATCCGCAACAGATTATTTTCTACCTCTAATGGTAGGGAATATGCCGTGCCAACCACTTCAACAATAGTACGAGTATCAGTCTCTGATGACATTTGTTGAGCAATTTGGTTGAGAGCGCTATACAAGTCGCCATTTTCTAACAGTTGCGGGCGCAAAGATTCTACGAATCGCCGCGATTCAGCAAGTCCAGATCGAGCCAATTCGCAGACTGTTTTCATGTGTGCTTGTGCTTGTTCTGGATTCGCTGCTATTGCCCGTTCTGCTGCTCCCAAATGTATGATTATGCCTGTAAAAGTTTGCGCTAAAGTGTCGTGAATTTCCCGCGCCATGCGGTTGCGCTCTTCGAGAATATTTTGGTCTATGAGTTGTTTAGACATCCTTCTCAGACGCAATTGATTTTCCACGCGCACTAAAACTTCTTGTTGTTGAAAAGGTTTTGTAATGTAGTCTATTCCGCCCAGAGAAAATGCTTTTACCTTATCGAAAACTTCCTGCAAAGCGCTGATAAAAATTATTGGAATATCTTGAGTCTTCGGAGTAGATTTGAGCTGCTCGCAGACTTCGTAGCCATCCATGTGAGGCATCATAATATCCAGTAAAATTAAGTCGGGTAAGTTGGCATTGATAAAGTTAAGAGCTAATTTCCCACTGGGAGCTAAGCGAACTTTATACCCAGCGACAGATAGTATGCTGCTTAAAAGTTTTAAGTTCTCAGGACAATCATCAATAACTAAAATACTTTCTTCGCGGGTCAAACGGAGGTTTTTGTTCATGTCTCATCCCTTAATGTGTGTATTAAATTTAGCAACTGTTCGTACTGAAAGTTTTTAATGCAAGCTGCGCTCGCCCTAGCTAATGGCTGATTGATTTCGCGAATTTGACTGATGACTGTTTGCATCTGTTCCAAATCGAGGTTGCTAATGGCTTGCTGGAGATTGGCTACTAACTCAGGAGGCAATTCAGAAAAAGCGGTTTTTGTCAATACATTTACTTCATTTTCTGTGAAACTGGGCGCAGCATTTAGTTCTTCAAAAACGAATTGTACTCCGATATGTTTGTGCAGAACATCAAATATGTTTGCTTCTTTAAATGGTTTGCGAATAAAATCATCGCAGCCGATAGAAAGGACAACGGCTTTCTCTTCCTCAAAACTACTTGCTGTTATGGCAATAATTGCTGTAGATTGACTTTCGATCCACCCGCCGCCGTTAACAAGGGAGGAGCTAGATGAGGCTTTGGCTTTAATTTGTTTGGTGGCTTCATACCCATCCATCACCGGCATTCGCATATCCATAAAGATTAAGTGCGGCGAATATTGCTCCCACTTTTCTATTGCTTCCATCCCATTTTTGGCTTCGTAAACTTCAAAACCGATCGCGCAAAGCAGCTTAACCAGCAGTTGGCGGTTGTCAAAAGCGTCGTCTGCAACGAGAATCCGATAGCGGGGTTGATTGGGCGCGATCGCCATAACTCGTCTGGTGGGCTGTTCCCGTTGGCGATCGGCACTTTCAACTGGATTAACTTTAATGTCAAATTTGAAAATCGTACCGCCTCCCGCGCGAGAACTGACTGTCATTTCACCGCCCATTAACTGCACAAAAGAACGTGCGATCGTTAAACCTAATCCTGTTCCTTGTTGCGATTCTTCTCCTGTTTTGGTTTGAACAAAAGCTTCAAAGAGCTTGTCTAATTCAATAACATCAATTCCCGCTCCCGTGTCTTCAACCTCAAAGTAGATTTGACGAGCAAGCTCGTGATTTTTAATTTTCACATAAATGCCGCCTTCGGAGGTGAATTTAATCGCATTAGAAATCAGGTTAATCAAGATTTGGCGCAATTTTATTTCATCAGTTCGCACATATAGGGGTACGTCTGGCATCCGCTCTACTAATAACTGCAATCCCTTATTTTCTGCCGGAAGTTGGAACATATTTTCGATGTCGTCCAGCAGGCGGTGGAGGTCAAAATTTGTCTGGTTGAGCGTCGCGCGTCCAGCTTCTATTTTGGACAAATCTAATACTTGGTTAATCAGTTCGAGCAAATGTTCTCCGCTGCGGGTGATAATATTCAGGTGTTCTTGCTGTTCTTGCAATAGGTTAGAAGAACGATTCAGCAGTTGGGAAAAACCCAGAATTGCATTGAGGGGAGTCCGCAATTCGTGGCTCATATTTGCGAGGAATGTACTTTTAGCTCGGTTGGCTGCTTGTGCGGCGTCTTCGGCTCGTTGTCGCTCGATGATTTCTCGCTGGAGTTCGAGAGTGCGATCGCTCACTTGCTGTTCTAAAGTGCGGTTGTAATCAGCTAAAACTTTTTCGGCTTGTTTGCGATCGGTGATGTCTTGAAATGTGGCGATCGCATAATTAATTTTGCCCGTTTCATCCACAATTGGAGTGCTGGAAACTTCCAAGGAAACAATCTTATCAGGTCGGTGGAACTCGATATCATCTACTTTGACCGTTTCACCCGCCAGAGAACGCACGATTGGTATTTGTGCGGTGGGATATAACTCGTTAGTTCCCGCGAGATAAAGTTGACAAGCTTCTGCTAATTTCTCAGTATTTGCTTCGGGTATTGTGGGAATGGCACTTAGTTGATGTGCTGTCTGATTTGCGTAGGTAATTTGTCCGGTGGTGTCATGCACGGCTACCCCGATGGGCATAGCATTGATAAATTGAGTCAGCCGGCTTTCGCGTTCTTTTACTTCTGCATAAAGTTTAGCATTGGTAAGTGCGATCGCTGCTTGTCCCGATAGCAATTGCAAAACTTCCAGGCGATCGGGAGTAAAAGCTTGTGCGGTAAGGTTATTTTCGAGATAAACAATAGCAGCCAATTGACCTTGATTCATCAAAGCAGCACACAAAATAGACTTAGGCTGACGTGCTTTGATGTAAGGGTCATTCGTAAAGTTACCTTCACGAGTGGCATCATTTAACACTAAATTTTCTTTAGTTCGAGCGACATAATTGATAATAGCTTCGGAAAGTTCCGGGCAATTTTCAACAGGCTCTGATTGCAACACTGTTATCCGTTCATCATTAATTGCACCTTCAGCTTCAATCAGCAATTTTCCCTGGGTTTCTAAAATTAAATATCCTTTTTGAGCGCCGACATTTTCAATCAAATTTTTCATCAATCGGGAGAGTAATTTATCCTGTACAATTTCCCCCGAAATTGCCTCCGAAGCTTTCATGACTGTAGCGATATCCAAGGAATCACTAGAACGGCTACCCGTAGTTGATATAGTAGTTGAAATGGGTTTATTTGTAGGTCGATCGATAGTAAATAATTGCGGATATCGCGTTTCTAAATCTTTGACTTTCGCTGCCGCACCCCAAAGTTGATAGCAGTAACGGGATTCCTGCATATAAGCTTTGGCTGTTAATTCTTTTCCTCTGGATAAATAGAACTTGGCTGCGAGTTCGTAAGCGAGGGCGGCTTCGTGGATGTACTCGTTTTCTTTGGCGAGGGAGATTGCGCGATCGTAACAGTCGATCGCCCGTGCATCTTTACCAATAACCCGATATCTTTCTGCCTCAACTAAATTAAATTTGTGCAAGTGATTCATCGGGGCGTGATGCGCCCATTTTTTCATTTTTTTCTGATTAGCCGTGACAGTTTTCAAACAGTGCTTTTGCTCCTCAAAAGAAGCATTAGAATAGAACGAAAGCTGAGCCAGCGACTCATAAAAATAGCAGTATGATACTTGAAGAGTTCCAGCAGCACTATCTACATACTGCATTGTGGAAGCTGCATTTGATACCGCTTCAGCATATTGCCCGAATAAATAACAGAGAATCATTTTATAAAAATGCAGGGCAAAAATCGAAGTGCGATCGTTAGCTTCAGTTAACAGTGATAGCGCAGTCCGTTCATCATAGGCTTCCCCAATTAAATAGCAGGGATTTTCCGACTTACCTAATAAATTAAAAACCGACTGCTTTAAAGGTTTAATCTGCCAAATAATCGGGTCATATTTTGATTTTTCTATTGCCTTGCCATAAGTAGCAATATCGCCTTCTAGCCCTGACAATTCAGCGCCGAAGAGGTACGAATAACCGCAGTAAGTTTGAGACGCACAAGCACGTTCTTCTACTTGTCCTGTTTCCAATCCGCTTTTGTAAGCCTCCAACAAAGATGGCAACGTTTCTTTAGCTGGCGCTTTCCAATGACGGATGAAGTCATTAAATGGAAGAAGGACTTTAGTTTTTAATTCTGGCTTACCAAATTGCTCCAACATCCTCAATGCTAGCTGACCAAATTTATAACCACCTTCAATATCTCCCACTACTCCGCACAAAATTAATCCATAAACTGCATAAGCATGGAGAGACTCAGGATAGTTGCCATACTTTACAGATAAAATCACCTGCTTAAACACAATTAAAGGCATCAGTTGAGGGGCAACGCCATAGGCGACAGTAGCCATAAATGACAAGATACGCAGTGCAGCTTGTTTAGCAGGATCGCTTCCTTGAGGTAGATTTGCTAAATCCTCAATGCGTTTCCCAGCTAGGGTTAACTTAACTTCCAGCAATCCGATTATGCTATCTAGATTGTTAGGCTTTGCGGGCAGTTTGACTCCCAACTGCCTCAAAAATTCCAGACCCAGATTAATTGCTATATCTAGTTGATTTTTGGCAGCATGAGTTGCCATTTTTACCTCAATTACTTTGGCTCTGTCGAGGACTGTTTTAGTATTTTTTAGTACAACAGCACCTAAACTTTCCATGCGATCGAAATCGCCCAAAAGGTAAGCTATCTCTGCGGCTTCTTGATGCAATTGCAAGCTGAGGTTGTATTGCACCAGCCAACTGTTTTCTCCCAGCAAATTTATGCCTGTTTGCAGGTAGTTGAAAGCTGACTGAAAAGCTGCTGATGCCTTGGCTTTATTGCCAGCAATCAGATTTAACTCAGCCAGTTCATCTTTTTCGGAGCGATCGTAAATTAATTCTTTGCCGAAATTCAGTTGATTAACAATGTCAAATATTTTTTCCTCTCTTCGTTCTTTTGGAGTATTTTGCAGCAGCATTTTCCCGATTTGTCTGTGGACGATCGGCTTATCTCGCTCGGCAATTAGCGAATAAGCAGCTTGCTGAATTCTGTCATGAACAAATTTGTATTCTAGCGATTGGCTGCCGGGTAATTTCCCGGTAATTTCTAATTCCAAATCTCCCATATTCCCCAGCAACACGACTAAATTTTCAGCAACCGCTGTGTACAAAACATCCGCCGTTTGTCCCACAGATTTTTCGCAAAGTGAGGCTAATATTTTCAGATCGAATTGATTGCCAATGCAGGCTGCTATATTTAAGGTTTTCTGCGTATTATCGGGCAGTTGTTTAATTTTGCCAGCCATCAACTCGACAACATTATCAGTAAAATTCCTCGCTTGAATTTCCTCTAAATCCCACTGCCAACCCCCTGGTGTCCCTCCCTGGTGAGGCAGAGGAGTAAAGTCAAATTGTAACAGTCCTTCTGTATAAAGCGATTTGAGAAATTCATTCATAAAGAAAGGATTTCCGCCCGTCTTGAAAAACACTAACTCAGCAAGGGAGTTGACTCTTGCTTCGGGGGAATTCAGGGCATCGGCAATCAGTTGAGTAACAGAGGATAAATCCAAAGGTGACAGGAAAATGCGATCGACCTTTGCCCCATTTTTGACAATCTCTTCAATTGTTAGCATTAACGGATGAGCAGCAGAAACTTCGTTATCCCGATACGCCCCAATTAAAAACAGTCCCGTTGAGGAAGCGCCGATCAGCAGTTGCATCAGTTTGAGAGATGCCCCGTCAGCCCACTGCAAATCATCGATAAATATTGTCAGAGGATGTTCGGGTTTGGTAAAAACTTTAATGAAGTTTTGAAACACAAAATTAAAGCGATTTTCCGCTTCTGCCGCACCCAATTCTGGCGGCGCGGGTTGCTTGCCGATAATTAATTCAATTTCGGGAATCACGTCAATCAACACTTGACCGTTTATTCCCAATGCTGCTAAGAGTTTTTCCCGCCATTCATTGAGATTTGCTTCGCTTTCTGTCAACAGTTGTTTGGCTAAATCCTGAAAAGCGCTGACAATTGCGCTGTAGGGAATATTGCGCTGATATTGGTCAAATTTACCGGAGATAAAATAACCGCGCTGTTGAGTAATCGGTTTGTATAACTCTTGCACCAAAGCTGATTTGCCGATACCAGAATATCCCGAAATCAGCATCATTGAACTTGCGGCACAGGCATCTTGCCTGTGAAGGCTGACTGTTTCAAAAGCTGTTAGCAAGCTATCAATTTCTCGCTCTCTGCCGTAAAGTTTTTGCGGAATTTGAAACCGATCGGAAATATCTTGATATCCTAGGGTAAAAACTGATATATTGTTATTGCTGTGCAGTTGATTTAAACATTCTTCTAAATCCGCTTTAATTCCGATCGCACTTTGATAGCGCTCCTCAGCATTTTTTCCCATCAACTTCATCACAATATCGGAAACAATTTGCGGAATTTCGGGATTCACCTGAGATGGAGACAAGGGCTGGTTAGCCAGATGACTGTGTACCAATTCCAGCACATCCTGAGTGTCAAAAGGCAATTTGTTTGTCAGCAGTTCGTAAAAGGTAGCCCCCAGGGAATAAAAATCAGTGCGGTAATCTAAACTGCGATTCATTCTGCCGGTTTGTTCCGGCGACATATAAGCAAGAGTTCCCTCTAAAATGTTGGGATTTTTGATAGTGTAATTCTCGCGCGTTAACTGCGTGGAAATGCCAAAATCGATGATTTTGAGTTCGCCGCTAGCTGGATTGAAGACAATATTTGAAGGGTTAATGTCTTTGTGAATGATCTGGGCGCTGTGAATTTGTTGCAAACTTTCTGTGGTGGCGATCGCAATTCGCAAGAATTCTGCAATACTAAATTTTTGCTCCTGCATCCAAATTTTCAAGGATTCGCCGCCAAAATCCTCGACAAACATCACCAGCGTGTTTTGATATGGCTGCAAATCATAGGCTTTTATACAGCCACTCAGATTCAAAGATTGTGTAATTTTATACTCTGTGCGATAGCGGGCAAGTTCTTGGGGTGTGGGATAATTTTCTTTAAGGACTTTGAGGATGACGGGGAGACTGTCGGGTTGTCGGAATGCTCGGTAAACCAGGGAGTTTGCGCTTTCGTAGATGAGCTCTGTGACTTCAACGCCAGGAAAAGTGAGCATATTAAGCCTGCGGTCAACTTTGCAGTCGAACATAGCATAAATCTGCTCCTCACACCAGAGGTACGTGAGCCATCAGTCGATTTTAGATTTTAGATTTTAGATTTTAGATTTGACTCCACATCTTAGATTTTAGATTTTAGAAGCCAAGACAGGCTTCCCAGTCAATACAACTTGTTCGATAATGTCAGCCGCGCGCTTAGTTCCGCCCGATCGCCCGATCGCCTCTTGCATCTCGATCGCCCTTTGTTTATACGAATCTTGGGTTAGGACTTTCCCAATTGCCGATCGGACTTTAGAAACACTCAATTCCTTCAAAGGAACCACTTCGCCCACACCAGTATAAGCAATCCGCGCCGCCACTCCCGGCTGGTCATTTGCCACAGGAATTGCCACCATTGGGACTCCATTGCTCAAAGATTCCAAAGTCGTATTCATCCCGGCGTGAGTAATCGTCAGAGCAGCTTTTTGCAGCAATTCTAATTGCGGTGCATAGCCAACAACGATCGGATTTCCCGGCAAGGGCGGCAAGGATTCTGGAGTCGCACCACCTCCCAGAGATATTACCAATTGGGCGTCTAATCCTTCACAAGCAGAGGCGATTATTTGAAAAACATCCAACAAGCGATTTTGCACAGTCCCCATCGAAGCATAAATCAATGGTTGGCCGGTTAATTGTTCAAAAGGAAAAGCTACTGGTTTGCGAGTTGCTTGGTTGTGATAAGGGCCAGTGAAATGAAAATGCGGGGGTAAATTTTGTCGGGGAAACTCAAATTCAGCGGGTTGTTGGCTGATTTGAGCCAGTTTAGAGTAACCATCATTCGGGTTAGAGTACAGAGGTAATTTCCACTCTTCGCGATATTGGGCAATAACATCTCGAATTGGTTTGACAGCCAGATTTAGTAACTGATAGGTGACTTGATTGCGTAGGCGGTTGGCTAAAGTTGGATTGTATTGCCAAGGAGTACCAAACGGAGGAATGTTGAGGTCTCGATTTACCATCAAGGCACTGCACACTGTGATGAAAGGAAGGTTTAGGAATTCTGCAATTGTTCCTCCTTCAAATGAAACTTGGTCTACAAGCAAAGCTTCTACACCAGCTTTTTGAATGGCAGTTGGAGCCTCTGTCAGAAGAGCAGCCGAAATCTCTGTGAATGCTTTGATAGTATATCGAAAGGCTGTCAGTCCGCTGAGTTTCCCCAGTTGTGCCAAGCCTTCTGCCATTGAGCCTGCGGGAAATTCATTTTCAGCTAATGCCTGGAATTCTAAGCCGCTGGCTAAGGTGGTGGTTTTAGCATCGAGGAGGTTAAATACGGTGACTCGATGGCCTCGGCGAAGCAGTTCGCTGCCTAAAGGTATCATGGTGTTGAGGTGGCCGGTGGATGCCGGACAGAGGAGGCCGAAGTGTGTCATCAGTAAAGGCTCCGTGTGAATTTAACCTTTTTAGCATTTAATCGGCGGTGTGACGGGTTTTTGTTGGGCGTTGGGCAGTTGGGGCGATCGCTTATAGAAACTCAGGAATGGGACGCAGGCTTTAGTCATTGCAAGAGAGTGTTACCAGTATATATTTGTGTGGGATATTCTATACCTAGCCAAAAGTTCAGGTAATCTTCTCAACTAAAGGTGAGTTCAAACTCAGTTGTTTTTATAGGTTCAAAACTAAACTTTGAGCTAGCGACTTCTGCGGGGTAATTTTATAAACTAAATTTACGAAAATACCCGCAATAGCTTAGCTGGTAAAAATAAACCAAGGAGCAAATCTCATGTCTTTTGAAGTGGGAAGCATCAATCATTTTTTTCAAGAAGTCTCGCAAGATCCAGAACTCCAGCTACACTTTCGATCGATCGCGGATCGGGAAACCTTAGTGAATAAAACGGTGGAACTTGGCAAAGAAAAAAGCTACAGTTTCTCGCCAACAGAAGTTTCACAGTGGCTGGATTCGATCGAGGCCCAATATCAGAGTCAGTCAGATACTTCAGGCGAGTTGTCTGACAGTGAACTGGAAGCTGTTGCTGGCGCTGGACCAGTGGCCGGTGCTATAGGAGTAGTTGGCGGTGTCCTAGGTGGACTTTTCAGCGCTATTTTCACAGGAAAATTCGATGAGATAGGCGAGAAAATGCTAGAAGGAGCTGTTGCTGGGGGTGTCGCCGGTCTCCTTACTCCTGGAGCATAGGTAATCTTTTGTTGAATCCAACACCCAAATCAAAAGGAGCAATCAGATGGATAGCACCAATCAGTTTTCCCAAGAACTTGAGCAAGATTGTGCCGTGCTGCAGCAACAGTTGCCTGCCAATCCTGTCGCTGAAGAATTGAACGAATTGGAATTAGATGCGATCGCAGGCGGTCTTACGTTTTTCGATTGGAGTAAGCTCCAGTGGTACGCTCCGACCGAGAGAATTCCGACCGAGCATTTTGTTAGCCACATAGCGGGTAAAAAGGCTGGATAGGAGGCAACTTTACTAGGAGTTGGTTCGATCGCTTTTGGAAGCAAAATTCACTAATTATCGAAGGAGAAAACATCTGATGGAAAGCAACAATCAATTTTGGCAAGAAGTACCCTCCGAGTCGCCCGCAATCACAGCATCCGCACCGGACAACTCAACCGGTGAAGAATTGAGCGACTTGGAACTCGATGCGATCGCGGGCGGTATGCGTACTATCACAGTCAGCGGGGAAAAGCCATATTTTCGGGGCCCATCTATGAGCTTAATTGAAGCAATGCAGTCCTATTACGGACAGAAGAAATGAGCTGGTTGTAACGAGAAGCGATCGCGCTTCTGCTGAGTTTAAACATCTAAGGAGGAAACATCTCATGGAAAGCAACAATCAATTTTTGCAAGAATTACCGTCCGAGTCGTCCCAAATCGCAGCATCCGAACCGGAAAATTCAAGTAATCAAGAATTGGACGAATTGGAATTAGATGCGATCGCGGGCGGCTGTTCTGATGGGGCCGATCGAGCTCGCGCCGCCGGTATCCCTGTTATCACAGTCAGCGGCGAACCGCCCAAATTTCGAGGCCCGTCCATGAACTTAATAGAAGCAGCGACGCGCGCTTTCGGCAATCGGCAATGAGCAAATTGTAATTGCCAAAAGCCGATCGATAATGGATAAAATTCCCGAAGCAATCGCAGAGTATGCGATTGCTTTTCCGTTGTACAATGACAGATATAACAATCCCAACCTACATAAAACATGGATGCGATACAGCCAGTTTACCTGATGCAGCAAGCCCCGGATATGGGTAACACAACAATATTTAGCGTTGGCTTAGTTATCGCCTGCTTGCTATTGTTAATTTTGTTGTGGTTGCCCGATTTACTAACAAAAGAATAAGCATCATTCTGCTCGATTCATAGTGAGGGCTGTAGGGGCGGGTTCGCCAAAATGTCGAAGGTCGATCGCACAATCCCATAAACCCGCCCACCCCCGCCACGATTTACATCAACATTTTACCCATAAATTAGCGGTACATTTGTATTGTTGGTGGGGTGGGGGCGGGTTTACGAGATTGTATATTTTTGCCAGATATTGTTGGCGAACCCGCCCCTTGTTCGTTCAATCCTCTGCCAGTAGCAGCAGCGACTCTGGTGCTTTCGGTAGCTTGTCCGAGATTAATGTTGAGGGATTTGAGGTCAACAGAGCGAAAAGTAATTTCACAAGTGGGCTTGATTACCCAAATATAGAGAGCTTCATTCTTGATTGTTGAATACTCGACGAGGGTGGCGTTTTGTTCTTTAGCAATTTGTTGAATTTGCTGGATGTTCGGCGGGTTGATGGTGATTTGAGCAGAGGCTGAGGGGGCGAGGCGAGCAGCTAATAACTCTACAAATGCTCTCGCTCTTCCCCGTTCAGCAATTTCTAACGCTTCCTGAGTTTTATTCTGGGCAATAAGGACTTGTTGTAAAAGTTGGTAGATGTGAGCTTGGGTGTCTAGGATTGACACTTTACTGTTACGATCTAATCCAGATCGCAGAGATTCAAGAACCTTGATTCCCTCAAAGAGTGTTTGCTCGGCTGCTAGAAAATTGCCTTGTTTGTAGAGTGCAAATCCCAGATTGTCCAGAGCAATTACTTCACCCCGGCGATCGGAAACTTCTCGGGCGATCGCTAACGACTGCTTGAGGTATTGAATCGCTTTAGCATAGTCACTGAGAGAATTGTAAGCCGTTCCGAGATCCCCGATCCCACTTGCTTCTCCTTGGCGGTCTTTGGTTTGCCGCGCGATCGCTAAGGCCTGCTGACCATACTCAATAGCTTTAGCAAAGTCTCCTAGATTGCGGCAAGCGACTCCAAGATTGCCCAGCGCCAGCCTCTCGCCATAGCTACTAGAAATTTCCCGCATGATTGCTAAACTCTGCTGATAATATTCAATCGCTTTGGCGTAGTCACCGAGAGTACCGTAAATAACTCCTAAATTGATTAAAACTCCTCCCTCATTTAAGGGATTAGAGGTTTCGCGCGCGATCGCCAAACTCTGTTGATAATGTTCAATCGCTTTAGCATACTCGCCGAGAGCACCGTAAACAGAGCCTAAATTAGTGAGAGCCCGCTGCTCAGTTGAGCGGTCAGCAATTTCACGGGCAATCGCTAAACTTTGCTGACAAAATTCAATCGCTTTGGCATAGTCACCTCGAATAGCGTAAGGACTTACAAGACGGGTCAGAGTTTTCGCCTCACTCGAACGGTCTTTGAGTTCCCGATAAATATTTAATGCCTGTTGCAAAGACTGTATAGCTGCTTCAAATTGACTCGTCTGAGCCTGTTGTTCCCCTTCCTTAAACAACCTGTCAGCTTCAGCTTTCCGGCCAGCAGGGTTCTGAGCCAAAAATTGAGGAGAAGAGATTTTGGCTTGAGCACTAATGATGAAGAGAAAATCGTCGCCACTCAGCGCGGCTAGAAGTGAGAAGAGTACGATCGAGCCAATGGTTTGCAGTTTCATCGCTTTTACTTCCTCCGTCAGATACAGCACGTGAGCCAATTAGCGGTTATCAACCGCATGAGATACAGTAAAGTTCATTTAGCGTTTTGGCCTTGCACACACCAATCCTCTTTTATGAGGGCGAGCAACTCATAACGTTTTAAGGTAGCTCAAAGCTGGGTTCAAAAACTCGCTCATTCCCTAGGAAGAAGTAAAAAGTCTAGCTTACGTTTCTACCGATCGCGGATTTTCCTTAAAGTTGTTTGAAAAAATTGATGCGATCGAACAACTGCTCGATCGAAAAAATGATGCTACTTTAAAAGAGTTATGCCCATGCTTTCAAAAAAATATCCGAATCAAATTCAGTATATCTTATTACGCGATCGCCCAAAAAACATTGAATCTTAATTAAAATTTATCCCTTCACAGGCAAAACGATCGCAAACTCAGTGCCAATTCCTAGCTCCGAATCCACCTCAATGCTTCCGCCATGTTTTTCTACCGCAATCTGGTGGACAATTGCCAACCCCAATCCAGTTCCTTTGCCGACACCTTTCGTCGTGAACAAATGGTCGAATATCTGCTCTTTAACTTCCTGTTTCATCCCGATGCCGTTATCAGCAATTTTAATTTTAACGTACCCTTCGCCGACTAGATCCGTGCCAATCGTGATGCGGTTGGGATTGGCGGTAATTTCGCTAAAACTGCGTCCTATATTTGACTCTTCTAAGGCATCGATCGCATTGGCAAGCAGGTTCATGAAAACTTGATTTAATTGACCGGGAAAGCATTCGATTTTAGGGAGATTGCCGTATTTAGTTATCACTTCGATCTGGGGGCGGTGTTCGTTTGCTTTGAGGCGGTGTTTCAAAATTAAAATAGCGCTATCAATGCCTTCGTGAATATTAAAAGGAACTTTGTAGTCTTTGTCGCCTCGCGAGAAGGTACGCAAACTGTTGCTGATGCTGCAAATGCGCTCGCACCCGAGTTGCATTGAATCAACCATCTTCGGTAAATCTTCCAAAAGATAATCGAGGTCTATCTCTTGGGCATGGTCGGCTATTTCCGATGGCGATGCACCGGAGCGATACAATTCTAAGTGTTCGATAACATCTTCCAAACTTCTTTTACCTTCGCTTAAATTGCCAGAAATAAACCCTATCGGATTGTTAATTTCGTGGGCGACTCCGGCGACTAAATTGCCCAAAGCCGACATTTTTTCGTTTTGAACGAGTTGCAGTTGCGCTTGCTGTAAATCTTTTAAAGTTTGTTCTAGCTGTTGGTTTTGCTCTTGCAACTGTTCCGCTGCTCGCTTGCGATCGGTGGCATCAACACCTAAACCAATAATCCCGATCGTCTCACCCTGGCAATTTTTTAGCTGCACTTTCGTGACTTCTAAATAGTGTAGTTTGCCGTCAATAAATCTGAGATTTTCGCTGGAGTAATGCGGCAAATCTTGGGCAAGGCAGGCGGCATCTGAAAGCAGACAGCCCGCTGCATTCTCTCCCAGTATATCTTTGTAATGATCGACAGCTAGGAAAGCGCTCACGGGCACGCCCATATTTTGAGAAAAGGTTTTGTTCAAAAACTGTACTTTACCGCTGGGGTTAATCATCCAAATCCAAATCGGAGCGACATCAATAATCGCTTGGAGCATTTGTTTCTGATCGGCAAGCTGAGCTTCGGTTCGACTGAATTTTGCTAGCGTTCGCTCTAATTGTCGGCAGTAATCCTGAGATTTTTGATATAGCAGAGCATTTTGCAAGCAGATGGCTGCCTGGGAACACAGCAGATTGACAAGTTGCAGGCGATCGCGGGTAAAAACTCCTGCGGTTAACCGATTTTCCAGATACAAAATGCCGACTAAGTTGCCTCGATCGAGAATCGGCCAACACAACACGCTCTGCGGTTCGTATTTGAGGATGTAGGAGTCGCAATCCCAATCACATTTTTGAGCGATGTCCCGCACAATCACAGGTTTCAACAAGTTTTTAACGCAGTCAACAATTTTGAGGGGCAAGAGCTCGCTGTTTTCATCGAGTGTTGCGGATGATAAGTCGATCGCCCGATCGACTCCATAATTGTCGATCGCGCTTGTAGCAGCGATTTCCCATTGATTGCCGTTGGGCAAAATCAGCGCTGCTTTGTCCGATCCTGTATTTGTCATCGCCAGTTGCATCAGTTTGGCAATCAGTCGATCGAGCTGAATTTCACTATAGAGGGCTTGACAAGCTTTTAGCAGACTTGAAAAATTTCCCAAATCTGAGACGCTAGCTGAAACAGACGGATGAATGGATGGATGAAGCGATTGATTTGACCCAGCAGGTGTTGGACAATTAGCTAATGGATTTGCTGGGAGTTTTGCGGCTTCAAAAATCGGTTTTAACAATTGAGGATAGCGTTTTTCTAAGTCGTCAATTTTGGCTCGATCTCCCCAGCGGACATAGCAATCATAGGCATCTATCATGTATACTCGCGCAATTTTTTCTCTTCCCAATGACAGGTAAAACTTAGCAGTGAGTTCGCAGGCAAGAGCTTCTTCATTCAAATATTCGTTAGCTTTAGCTCCGGCAATAGCTCGATCGTACAGTTCCATTGCTTCTGCTGTCTGCCCCAAAACGCGGAGCAATTCTGCCTCAACCAGATCTAACTTGTGTTGGTAATTGATCGGGGTATGGTGCGCGAATTCTTTGAGTTTTTTCTGACTGGCCCCAACGCGCTCGAGGATTTGTTGGCGCTCCGTCGGTGCGGCACCTGCATAGATTTCCAAATGTGCCAGCGCATCGTAAAAGTCGTGCATCATCGTTATTAGCATTGAAACATAATTCCCACGATAAGGTTTGCTTCCATTTCCCTGTCGGTTGAATGCGGATTGCGGCTCGAAGATATCCCGAATTCGTCCCCTCTTTTTGCTAAAATTTATCGGGCTCCATCTGGCAGGTCAAAGTCAAGATCGATTCAAATATTCGGATGTTTCATATATTTATAAATAACAGGGTACCGTTCGAGCTCGTCGATAATGTCTGTGCGCTTGAGAACTATTTCGACCGATGCAATTAACGACGGCTGATGCAACTTTATCGTATTTTGGCAGCACCGCCCACCGGAAATCATCCGCCACAACGACGTAGGTTTGAGAATTTTAGTGGCGGGTTGTCGGTCTTTCTCGCGCAAAAACCGATCGACCGCCGATCGAGAATCGGTGTACAATTGCGCGATCTGGCGATATCCCGGCACTACCTCCGTCAAATCTAGTGCATCTACTATTGCGTCCATATCGGCTGACCTCAACCCAGACATTAACTTCAAAAAAGTTCGTCTATCTATCTTAGGGCATAAAGAGCATAATTTTCGATCTGTCGGTCAAAAATTCCAATTATCTGTGAACGAACAATATTTTATACTTTGGCGATCTGGATTCGAGCCTGTTACTTACGTACAAGTTTCTACGGTTAATCTCAACTGCGGTTACAATGAACGCGAAATACCGTAAGAACACGGCATAATCGTGTGTTGATAAATACAATGCGTAATTAATTGAATTTAATATAGCTCGATCGCCAAAGTATCGGATACCGATCAAAAATTTATTACCTTAAAAAGTCAAAATACAATCTATATAAATTATAAAAAATCCGTAGTGAAATAAGCAGCACTCCAGTCCCCCCCAAGAAAGGACAGGGCAGTTTCATTCTGCTGAAACCCGCGCTGCGCTATACTTCCGGGCTAATAAGCTGTTGTGCATTTAAAATGCGTATTTCAGAGGTTGAAACCCAATACTTGCTTAGATAGCCTCGAAAATTTAAATGATGAACAGCTTAGCCCTTCCGAGGGTTAAAACCGAATCAAATAGCCCTCTTCTGTCACTTTCGGTAGAGATGATTATCCTACTCCTATTCTAATTAAAGTAGGGTGCGTCGCCACCAGAATTCTGATTATTTACGACTATCAATGAGCGACGCACCCTACCGCTATACTCTCGCCCGAAGTGACAAAAGAGAGATAGTAATATGCAGTCGTCTTCAGAAGATGAAATTTACTAAATTCCGACAGGGATTAAAACCACTGTCGGAATTTAGCTTCCTGAAAAGGAAACAGCGTTATTTGAGATTAGTCGATCGCGTCTGTCCCTCTTTCTGCCCCTCGTTGAGTTATGTCAATATCTCGATTCACTTTCTAGCAAATATTGTCCGAGGCATCTTCAGCGTTCTATCTTGCATCTCGTGCTGCATCATTGATATTTTCTTGGCCGCCGCTGGTATTATATCTCAGAGACTCAGTACCCTCTGCTGCTCTTTCTTTTGCTCCCTGCGCGGCTTCTTTAACAATATCTTTTGCTCCCTTCAAGCCTTCGCGAGTGTTTTCTTTAAGATTAGCAAAGCCTTGTTTGGTTTTGTCGCCAAAGTCATCAGCTTTGCGCTGAGCCGTGCGAGCATCTTCCTTCACCTTTTCCCCAATTTGGTCGAGTTTGTCAGGCGCGTCGTCCGCTACCCGCCGCACGTTTTCCCCTACATTGTTGCTAGATTTAGTGTCGATGCGGTGCTGCGCTTGCTCTTTGAGAAGCTGAGCTTTTGCTTCTGCTGATGTGAGCTTTTGGTTTCTGGGGTCGTCATCGCTGTAGTTGTTCATGCCGCCTTTGTATTCGGAAGTTACAGCCCCACTCGGCACTTCTTCTCTAATTTTGTCGGCAGTTCTTCCTGCGATCACATCAGTTTTTCCTGCCGTTACATCAGTTTTTCCTGCCGTTACATCAGGGCGACTGCAGGCAGTGCTAGCTAATACTAAAATTCCAGCCAGAAACACTGTTAAAATTTGTACAGCTCGAATTTTTTTCAGAAATGCAGTTAGTCTCTTCATAAAAATGATCCTTTCTATTGTGAGATGCTCAAATGCCTAGTGGTTCTGTAGATGGCTAGCATTACAAATTACCAAATTAGGCACTTAAACACTTCTTTAAGTATACGAATAGAAACAGGAGCTTTTCATCTATCCCAAGTTACATTCCTCAAGTTATAGTAAAAGGAAAAAGGACAAAGGAATGGACAATCTTCGATATTCTATAAATTATTCAAAGTCTGCACACCCCGCGCCAGACACGGAAATGTCGTTTCCATACATGGCTGTTTGATTCTCCGTGCGCGCAGTATGTTGAAATGTTTTGCGTTTTCGGCTCAAAAAAAACCTTCTAGTCAGGAACTAGAAGGAAGATGGTGTATGATCTCAAGTACAACAAGGTCTTTAATCGCAATTGTCGCCGCACATCCCGATCGCACACATCTGTCTAATGGCTGAAAGTATCTGTAGAGTGGCTAAGCATTTTGAATCGCTGTTTTTAAACTCTTGCAGAATTCGCCGATCGCTTCTAAACCTTGTTCTGGAGTTCCTTGAGCCAAGCGTTGGACAAAAGCACTACCAACAATCGCAGCATCTGCACCCCATTCTTTCACTTGGCGAGCGTGTTCGGGTTGCGATATACCAAACCCGACGCCGATGGGTTTGTCGGTGACGGCGCGAAGTTCTTGCAGCAATTCTTTTGCTCTCGTTTCTAAGCCTTCGCGCACTCCCGTCACCCCCGTCACACTCACTAGGTAAATAAATCCTTGAGACTGGCGAGCGATGGCTTCTATGCGACTTTTAGGGCTTGTGGGCGCAACTAATAATGTTAGTTCAATCCCTAATTTGTTGGCAGGTTGGATGAGACTGTCTGCTTCTTCTAAGGGCAAGTCTGGTACAACCAATCCCTGAACTCCAGCACTTTTGATTTGCTGCAAGAAGGTTTCTATACCTCGGTACAAAATCGGGTTGTAGTATGTGAAGAGAATGATGGGCGATCGCAAATTCGGACTAACTTTCGCTACCATTTCCAGCACCGCATCTAACCGCGTCCCCCGCTGTAGAGCCCTTGTAGCTGCTGCTTGAATCACCGGCCCGTCAGCTAGCGGGTCAGAATAGGGAACGCCAAGCTCGATCGCGTCTGCACCGCTATCATCCAAAATTTGCAGTGCTTTAGCCGTTGTCTCCAAGTCGGGGTCGCCAGCAGTAATAAAAGGAATCAATGCACATTGGTGGTTCTTGCGTAACGTTTCAAAACAATTAGAAATAGTCATTAGTTATTAGTCATCAGTCATTGGTTGTTGGCAGTTGGTTGTTGGCAGTTGGTTGTTGGCAGTTGGTTGTTGGCAGTTGGTTGTTGGCAGTTGGTATTAGCTAATAACAACTAATATCATGTCCGAGGGATTCACCATAATATCCCGGTCGGGGCGGGCTTCGCCGTGAGCGTCAGCCGAACGGTTTTTGAGATTGTCAATTATTAGCAGGTATTGTTGGCTCACGGGCCCCTACAAAAATCGCGATCGGGGCGGGTTTTTGAGATTGTCAATTATTAGCAGGTATTGTTGGCTCACGGGCCCCTACAAAAATCGCGCTCGCTCGACCGGAAATGATATAACAACTAACAACTGACAACTAACCACTGACTAATTATCTTTTTCCTGCTCTACTTCGGCTTGAAGTTGGGCTAATTCTTCAGGAGTGAGTTCATCCAGCCGCTTCTGCAAAACAGCTTCTTTGTAGTCTTGCAGTTGCTGGCTGTAGGTCATATTTTGAGTCAGTGCTCGAAATAAATAAGTCACCAGCCAGCCAATCAAGCCGGCGACCAAAAACAACTGACTCCAAATCCCTGCATTCATGCTGTCGAGTCCGGCAAATTGCAGCAGCAAGTAGATAAACCCACCTGCAGCAAAAAAGCCGATACTGATTCCAATTACGTCAATACGTCGCATTTAGGCTTCTATCTGCCGCCGTTTCGGCCGAAAATTCAAAAATGGAGCTAGGAGAAACATACCTGGGAAGAAGAAGAACATCAAGAAGTACATGAAGCCGCGCTCAACAGAGGTAGCGACGTACCAGCGGCTGTTCAGGTAAGCGTAGGTGGCTGCGGGTACTACCAGGAGGTAGGTTCCTGCCAAGACGGCGTAAAGCAGTAAGGTAATATACATAGATTTGCTTTAGGGGAATAATAACACGGTAAGTCGGTTGACACGCTCCGTTAGCTGGTTAACTATTGTACCGCTTGGGGAGATGCAGCGCGACTTTTGGGAATTTTTTGATTGGGGGTTGCGTAAATTGGGGTTTTGGCTGTAGAATAAAAGGCTGTTGCTGTTAGTGACTCAAAACCACAGCAGCTTGACCAAAGGGGGGCGTGGCGGAATGGTAGACGCTACGGACTTAAAATCCGTTGACCCGAAACGGTCGTGTGGGTTCAAGTCCCTCCGCCCCCATCCATTTCAATCTTTTGCTAGTCAACGGTTTCAGATTTATTGTCACCAATAGTTCTGTTTTCCGCTCAATTTTCGCGCTAATGGTTTTCTACTATGTCCAAAAGCGCCTCTATATCTGCCAAGTTCGCCCCCGACTTTTTACGTCGGGTCTTCAACTGGTTGAGCAAGTCGGCTGGTTTGGGAAATGGGGCGACGGTGCGAACCTATTTTTTATGTTTATCCCGATCGTCCGGCGTGATATTACGCAGCAACTGGCAAAGTAATCACAAATTCCGTGCCCTGTCCTATTTGAGAATTTACCTCAATTTTGCCGTGATGTTTGGCAAGGATTTGATAGGAAATAGCCAATCCCAATCCAGTACCTTTGCCGATCGACTTTGTAGTAAAAAATGGGTTAAATATCTGTTGGGCACAGGCGGACGAAATTCCCGGCCCGTTATCCCGAATCTTGACGGTGACAGTATTGTCGGCCGTAATTTCCGTGCCGATCCAAATGGTTGGCGAATAGCCTTTGTCTTCCTTTTTCACCTCCTCCAGCGCATCTATTGCATTGCAGATCACGTTCATAAATACTTGATTGAGTTGGGCCAGATAGCACTCAACCGCAGGCAACTTGCCGTATTGTTTAATAACTTGAATACCTTGTTTGAGCCGGTGATTGAGAATTACGAGGGTGCTATCAATTCCTTCGTGAATGTCGGCTGATTTCATTTTTCCGTCGTCCGATCGCGAAAAATTCCGCATGGATACGACAATTTCGCGAATGCGATCGGCTCCCATTTTCATCGAAGAGAGGGTTTTTGGTAAATCTTCTCTGAGAAATTCGAGTTCAATGTCTTCGATGCGCTCTAGAATGGCATCTGGTGGGTTGGGATAATATTCTTGATAGAGAGTTACCAAACCTGCCAAATCTTCGATGTATTGATTGGCATAATCAATGTTGCCCCCGATGAAGTTGACGGGATTGTTGATTTCGTGGGCTATCCCTGCAACCATTTGACCGAGAGATGACATTTTTTCGGTCTGAATTAAGAGGGCTTGAGTTTGTTTTAGTTCTTTTGTATACTCGCTAACTCGCTGAATCAATTGATTGAAAGAGGCCCCTAAAACTCCGATTTCGTCTCGAGTTGTGACTGGTACTTGCAGGTTAAAATTTGATTCGCGAGCGACTTGCTGAGCGACATTAGTGACGGTTTCGAGGGGTTGGGCGATCGCGCGGCTGGTTTTGTCCGCTAGCGCGGCGGCGATGAGTGCTGAAATTAGCATACTCCCGAGAATAATTCGGTTTCGCAAACTTCCAGCTTCTTCTAATGCTTGGATTCCTTGCTGTTTGTGAATTTCTACCGTAGAAATTAGGTCACTTAAACTTTGAGCGAGGTTATCTAGTACGATCGCCTCTTTGCCGCTGCTATTCCTCAACATTTGTAGCTGTGCGGACTCGATGCTGTTGGGCTGCAAGTTCCAAACTTGCGCTTCTTTTAACTGCAATTTAATTAGCTGAGCGTAGTAATCAATGACGAGGGCAGATTTCTTCAATAAAGCCTGCAATGCTTCCTCTTCTGTTGCTAGTCTGTTAGGATGTTCTCGTGCGAAAGATTCAATTTCTGAAATCAGGATTTTCGCCTGAGTGATTTGGCCGAAAAACCGATCGTGTTCGTATTTGAGCGCCACAGTGTTTCCCAAAACGACTGGCAATCTCGCCGCGTGCGATCGGGCTTCAAATACCGTTTTTTGCAAATTTTGCAGCATTTGCTGCTGCTCTTGGGCAACATTCACCTGAACTAAAGCTTGCTTGCGAAAGTAGTCTCCCAATCTCAGTCCCGCACCAGTTCCCAAAATCGCTATGCCGATAGCTAAAGCATAGCCATAGCTAATCTTTTGACCGAGGCGCAAATGATTGCATTCTGCCTTTAGCCCAGTTATATTAATAGTTGAAGTTTGTAACAAATTTTTGTGAGCATAGTGCTTTTGGTCTACCTTGCTCTTCTTGGACTGACCGTGGGTAAATAATAACATGGGAAGTTCCTCCCAAACTAATCAGGAGTAATTGAGCGAAGAAAAGCAGGATGCACTTATGCTGAACGTCAAAAGCAGTTTTGAGTGTTTAATTTTGAATTTTGAAATCTTTAGCTCAAAACTCACCCCTCAATACTCAACGCTTCCCCTAGTATCTCTCTTTTTAGACTAGAGTGTTTGTGATCTCTATCAACAATCTATGTGATTATACGCAAATTTACAAAACTTAGGGTTACAGCGATTAGTATTTCTAGTCAGTTGGGACACAAAGCCCAACTACCGGTTCTCCCCGTTTTTCTTTTTCTGCCAGTTCTAGGTTTAATTCCAGCACTTTTGCTAAAATATCATCGTCGCTGTCAGTAAATCCGTAAGCTTGCATTACATTCGCGATCGAGCTTAGCATGAAGTTTATAAAGTTGGCTTGTTGGTTCTTCAAAAAATTTATTGTAAAGTTGAGTAATTCCCCACTGCTTGGCTGACATTTGTTGAGTGCGGTACAGTGAAGTAGCAAGATCGAAGCGCGATCGCGTTTCTCATTCCTAAACGTTTCCCATTTTAATACGGTAGCAGGTTCAATCATGGTAAAGTCTCAGTATGAGGGATATTCCGCCGGAAAACACACCGTTTTACTCCGAGAAAACTTTGGAAGTTCCAAAGTGTATGCACAAAATGCACAGTCAGTGCTTAACAAAGCAACTGGATTTATCAGTGCTTACGATTTCACGCTGAATCCTTATCGCGGCTGTCAGTACGGATGCAGTTATTGTTATGCTGCTGCTTTTAGCCCGAATTCACAGATGCGGCAGGATTGGGGAAATTGGGTAATTATCAAGCAAAATGCAGCAGAAATTCTCAATAAAGAGTTGCAAAAATGGTACAAAAAACAACCCGATCGAGCACCTAGCATTTACATGAGTAGTGTCACAGATCCGTATCAGCCAATTGAAACTAAAGAACAACTAACTAGGCACTTGTTACAAGTGATGGTTCCCTATCAACCGACGCTGGTTATCCAAACTAGAAGTCCTATGATAACTAGAGATGTCGATATTTTACAGCAATTTCAGCGGTTGCGAGTTAACATCAGCATTCCCACTGGTAGCGAAAAAGTGAGGAAAGATTTTGAACCAAAATCGCCTAGTATTCCTGCGAGACTCAAAGCTATTGCAAAACTGAGATACAGCTTTCCTTACCGAGAAAATTGCGAAGTCAGATTTTCTATAACTGTGACGCCACTACTCCCTACATTACCTGAAGATGAAGCTGATTTTATTAACAAGCTGGCAGTGGTAGATCGGGTGGTGATTCAGGATTTTCATGCCAGCAACGATCGATCGCTAATTGCGTCAACGCGATCGGAAGCATTAGCTCTTAAACAAAAGTACGCTTGGTGGTACAATACCGAAAATCAGAGTTATCGCAAGTTTAAAAACAAATTAATTGCGATGCTTCCGGGGGTTGAGATTATGGAAGGTAAAGAGGGATTCGGCTATGAGTAATCCGCTAGTAAATTGGTGGCGTTCCCATAAGTTTAACGAAGCCGTTAAGAGTCAAAATAATCGACTTGCCAAACAACTGTTAAAACAAATAGAAAATTCCGGGGCAAAACTCTCATGGCAGCAGAAGCTATTTAAAGAGCGCGTACAGCTTGAGAAATTATTGCAGCAAAAAAATGACCGCATCAAAGAAGGCGATCGCCATTTAGAAGAATTAGAACTGCAACTAAGCTTCGGGCAACTTGACGATTCGCTGGCGCGGATTGATGAATTAACGTTGTTTCCAAACAAAAAACTTATTGAATATATTTCAAAAGCTTTCAAATTGATAGACTGCGATGCAAGTATGATTCAGTGCACTGGCATTGATGACAAGGTATTTAATGATTTTGAAAAACATTTGGCTGGCTTCATCAAGAACGAGATTAATAACTTGAGCCGTCAAAAAACAAATGTTGATTATTTACTTCAACAAGCTATTGACGATATACAGAAACTTAAAGAAGGACAAGATCCTCAATACAGTTTTGAACTCAGTCCTCACATCTATTTAATGAGGTATTTCCTCGATAACGTTTATTGTACATATCTAGCTTGGTTTTTTATTTACAAGGCAGGATTATTACCAACTACAGTCAATATCCTCGATCTAGCGGCGGGGCCAGGTACTGTTGCTTGCGGACTCGGTTTGTTGCTGCAAAGCAGTAGCGATTTTTTTTCAATGCCGCCAATGCACATATCCTACTACTCCCTGGAACACCAAAAAGCTTTTCAATATCGCGGACTCCAGTTTTGGCGGCAATATATGGAACCCCAGGCGATCAATGCTTACTTTCGGTTTGACACTTCTAGTATCTTTGACAGCGCCAATCAATCTCAAAGACTGCCGAAAAACTTCTTTAATTTTATTGTGATTTCTCACTGTTTTTTTTACGATGATGAGAGAAGACAAAAATCCCATCAAATTTATAAAGATGTATTTACAAATAGCCTGACAGGTTCGGGTTACGTTTTGCTAATTATTCAAGAAAAAAAGTTGCTTAAGGCGTACAATGTTCGTCGAGTTGATGATTGCCAACAGGAGCTAAGTGTAGTGCAACAATTTGTTGATGAGCTGGGCTTAAACTTGGTTTGGTATAAATATTTAAGTTCAACCGGTAGGAGGACACCCCATCCTAACTTTGGAAATTTTGCTAGAGAAACTTTACCTGTCCAAAAATTTATCAGTCCACTTTTACGCAAGTATTTAAAGTTGGCTTATGATTCGCATTATGGGCTTGATGACTATGTGATATTGGCAAATAAATAAGTACAAAATACTTCCTTAGTCCGCCACGGACTGAAGTCCCTGTCTCATAGCAAAAGTCGGTTAAAACCGACTGAAATACAGGACTTACGCACAGCAAGCAAATACTAACTTTACAGTCCTCTGAAGCGAGGACTTTAGCTTTGAGGCAGGGGTTGAAACCCCTGCCGGACTGCATCAGTGACCTATCATCCAAGGTCGTCCACCTCGGTGTTCGCGATTCCGCTGCGGTTTAGGTTCCTCAAAACGCTTAACTAGCTGCGGTTCCTGATTTTCTTGACCTTTCAACCGCAGCTTTCCAGTTAGAATCATCGGCGGGGAAAAGATGCGTTTAGCAACAGTTTCGCAACTCGGGCAAAGCACAGGTTTATCTGCTTCGGCAAGAGGGCGCCACTTATCAAAAATGCCGCAAGTTTCACACCTAAAATCGTAAAGAGGCATAGCAATTTTGGATTGTAGATTTGGTTGGATGCAATGAGTAGGCGGCGGGCAGCGCCCGCTTTAATAATTAAGAGGGCAGAATATCCATCTCAAAAATTTCTGTCGGCAAAGCAATTGTGCAGCAAGCATTGGGAATGTCCACAATACCGCTAATCCTACCTTCAACTGGTGCACAGCTTAACAGCAAATACGCTTGTTCTCCGGTAAAACCAAACTTTTTCAAATATTCGATCGCATTCAAACAAGCTCGCCGATAAGCAACATGGGCATCCATATAATACTGTTTGCCCGTAAATTCATCAACAGAAATCCCTTCAAAAACCAGGTATTCTGAATAGCGCGGTTCCACCGGCCCCGGTTTGAAAATTGGGTTGACCATTGCGTATTTATCCATACCGCCTTTGATAATATCAACGTGGAGGTCGATGTATCCCGACATTTCAATTGCGCCGCAGAATGAAATCTCCCCATCTCCTTGAGAAAAGTGAATATCTCCCATCGAAAGTTTCGCACCTTCGACATAAACCGGAAAGTAAATTCTCGAACCCCGCGACAAATTTTTAATATCGCAATTGCCGCCGTGTTCGCGGGGAGGAACAGTGCGCGCCGCTTCCGCTGCAACTCGCTCGAATTCAGATGCTTTCAGCGACCCCAAAATTGCATTTTTGGGGTTCGGCAGTTCTGCTAAAGGCGGCACTCGATCGGGATTTGTGGCTACTAATTCCGCTTCCCGTTTGTTCCATTTATTCAACAATTCCTGAGAAGGCGCGCAGCCGATTAAACCCGGATGAGTAATCCCGGCAAACCGCACTTTTGGTATGTGTCTGGAAGCGGTATAAATTCCCTGGAAATCCCAAATTGCTTTAGCAGCAGTCGGAAAATGTTCGGTCAAAAAACCGCCGCCGTTTTCTTTAGCAAAAATTCCCGTAAAACCCCATTCGTCCCCTTGCAAAGCCCCGATATCGAGGATATCGACTACTAAAATATCCCCGGGTTGCGCGCCGTTAACGTAAATTGGCCCGCTCAAAACGTGAACTACTGTTAAGTCTACATCGCGAATGTCGTCGGGGCTGTCGTCATTTTTAATTTGTCCGTCTGTCCAGTCTTTGCACTCGATGCGAAATACATCGCCGGGATTGACGGAAACTACTGCTGGAATATCTGGATGCCAGCGATTGTGACCGACTAATTCCTGTTCAGACATCGGTTTGGTCAAATCAACTTTGAAGAGAACTTGAGGCATAGTCTGCACTCCTCTAGTTACTAATTTTTACATGGTACGGGCATCTTCCCCGATCGCATACTTGAGAAATGTAAATTGTTATACTAATCAGTGCCGATCCGAAAAATATTTTAGATAACGATTATCATTATTTATAAAATAACCGGGCTGCGCGGCAGTTGTGGTATGTTTTTGATAGTGAATGTTTTGAATTTCAAAAATCTGTGACTGAAACTTCGATCGCACAAAATACAAATAACATTCAAATAGGATGGCACGGCTACCTGAATTTAACCTACGCCAACCGCAACGGCCAAACTCAAATCATTCGCAATGAAATGCAAGCGCCGCTGAAGGTGCAGCGCCCGTTTTATCCTGAAGGGAAAGACGTTTGTCACAGCGTCATCTTGCACACGGCTGGGGGAGTTGTCGGGGGCGATCGACTTTCGGGCCATTTTCACCTCCAACCCAACGCCAAAGCCTTGATTACCGCGGCCGCCGCTGGTAAAATCTATCGCAGCAGCGGACTAGAATCACAACAAAATATTGACATTCAACTAGATACCGGTGCTAATTTAGAATGGCTGCCGCAGGAAACAATAGTTTTTGACGGCGCAATATATCGGCAAAATTTGCGGGTAGAATTAGCACCAACAGCGAGGATTTTACTGTGGGAAATTACCAGATTTGGACGCAGTGCTAGGGGCGAAAAGTTCTTGTCGGGAGAATGGCGATCGCACACCGAAGTCTGGCAACAAAACAGCCCTTTATGGATTGACAGACAACTGCTCAAAGGTGGAGAAAAAATGCTCGAAAGTCCTCACGGTCTCGCAGGAAAACCCGTAGTCGCTACCCTCGCTTGGATAGGGGAACCTGTTACAGCCGAACTCGTGGAAAAAGTGCGAAATTTGCCATCTGAGGCAACAATTTATCCTGGTAATTCCACCGTCGGCGTGACTCGTATTCCTAACGGTTTGCTGTGCCGATATCGAGGCACATCCACCACCGCAGCGAGAGACTGGTTTGTCAGCATTTGGCACTTGCTGCGCTTATCTTTTTCAGAACGCCCTTGCTGTTTGCCCAGAGTTTGGATAAAATAGGATGATATTTGAGTGTCAATGTATAGTTGCCCTCCTAACTAGATTATTCATCTCTCTCTTCTGGGCCTGGGCGCCCTCTGCGCCCTTTGCGGTTTAATCATTCAGAAACAACCGCAAACGAGATCACAACCAAATAATGCGATCGCACTTACAAGAATAAAGATGCAACTCACCCCCCAAGAAAAAGACAAACTGCTGATTTTCACCGCAGCCCTGGTAGCAGAGCGCCGGAAACAAAGAGGTTTAAAATTAAACTATCCAGAAGCACTAGCTTACATTTCCGCAGCCATTTTAGAAGGAGCCAGAGATGGCCTTACCGTCGCCGATTTAATGAGTTATGGAACAACTCTCCTGACCCGGGAAGATGTGATGGAAGGGATACCAGAAATGGTGCATGAAGTGCAGGTTGAGGCGACGTTTCCCGACGGAACTAAGTTGGTGACAGTACACGATCCTATCCGTTAAAAAATCAACCACAGATACTCATAGGAGGAAAAGATGATTCCAGGAGAAATGATTGTTTCAGCAGGCGAAATAGAATTAAATGCCCATCGCCCAACCGTGCGGGTTCTGGTAGGAAATAAAGGCGATCGGCCCATACAAGTTGGTTCACACTATCACTTTTATGAGGCCAACGAAGCCTTAGAATTTAATCGAGAACAAGCAAAAGGAATGCGATTGGATATTCCGGCGGGAACAGCAGTGAGATTTGAACCGGGAGATGAAAGGGAAGTGCAATTAGTACCTTTTGTAGGTAGTCGTCAAGTCTACGGCTTTAATGGAAAAGTGAACGGTAATCTGGATGCTGAAGTATGAAGCCAGAAGGTTGTTCACGATGGTTTAGTTTTGAATTTGAAACTTTTTAACTTGAAACTCCAAGCCGTTTCAAAACAGAATGCCACTGTAAGCCATCTCCACACTATTATAGCTATCAGTCATCCCAATCCCAAACCTAAAATCGAAAATGGTGCCATTTCCCGCCCTATGCCTGGAAAGTGATAAAATAATCTCAAAACTTTTTCTGTGCCTTCTGTATAAGTGCCTTCTGGCTTTTTTTGTTAGTTCAAACTCTTACTTTTGAGCGAGTTAAAATCGGGCTTTAGCAGTATACCGTGGTTGTTAAAACTGCAAATATATACAGCCAAACTTCGTGATGAACCCCAAATTAGTTGACCAGATAAAACAAGCCTTGAAGCAGAGCTTGCTGGCAACCTCAAGGCGTGTCTGGAGAACCCCGTTAGACCGGCGCACCAGCATCAAATTGTTAGATGACAGCATCGTTTATAAAAAGCAGCATGAACCTATCAATATACCCGCATTAACTTCAGTAAATAAAGTGCCTTCTCGGTTTTTTGCCACGGAAAAAACCGTGTCTTTTGACCCAGATTACGTTTGGAAGATTTCCCTAAATCCAAAAATAAATTCTCTAACTATTTGTACCTCTGGCAACACGCTGCTGAATAACAAATTGCTTTTAGACTTGGATTTTCGGATTAGCGGTGCGGGCATTCTGGAATGGCCTTACAAACCCAACCAAATTACCTATCCGCTGGTAGTTGCTCCTTGGTCGCATTTGTGGTGCAGTTATTATGATTATGTGATTTTTGTGCTGGCTAAACTTTGTCGAATTGAGGAGGCTTTAGGTAAGGAAATTTGGCAAGAAGCCAAAATTTGTTATCCTTTACGACATACAGATTTTGAGTTGGGCTTTATGACCAAACTTGGTATTCCTGAAAGCTCACTAATCGACACTCGGGCTAGAGATACCGGATATCATGCAGAAAGTGTGGTGGTGGGAAACAATCAAGACTGGTATTTTCCCAGTCCTTACGATATAGAGCTTTTGCGGAAAAAATTCTGTCTTAAGGAAAAGGTAAAGCCTTATAGAAAACTTTATCTGTCTAGAAGCGGTCGGCGTCAGGTTAAAAATGAAGTACAAGTGCGAGAGGTTTTGAAAGAATTTGATTTTGAAATTTTGGAAGATACCTCGCGCACTGTGGATGAACAAATTCGTCTGTTTGCAGAAGCGGCGGTGGTTGTCGGTCCTCACGGGGCTGGTTTTACAAATTTGCTGTGGTGTCAGCCGGGAACGAAAGTATTGGAATTCTTTTATGGAGGGTACACTCCGCCATATTTCTATTACATTTCCCAGCTATTGGGATTAGAATACTCCCGCATGGTTGATGACAACAATGTAGCGGAAGATTGGAGTTTCATTGGCATGGATATGACGGTGGATGTGGAGATTTTGAAAAGGGAAATCCAGAAAATGCTGGAGTAAATTTTCCCCTTCATAGCCTTTGAGATTTTTGATTGGCAAGAATTGATGGCTATCGGGGTTTAAAGCTTGCTTAATATTGTATTTTTTGTTACTGTTTCAGATTGAGGAACTCGTCACATACTATAATTCAAGTGGGTCTCAACTGCCAACTAAAAATTTATTAATATTAGGAGCGAGCATGAGTTACAGAATGGATCGCCGCGCTTACGCGGAAACCTTCGGGCCGACTGTGGGCGATCGCGTCCGGTTAGCCGATACAGAATTATTCATAGAAGTTGAAAAAGACTTCACAACCTACGGGGATGAAGTTAAATTTGGCGGTGGCAAAGTCATTCGCGACGGCATGGGACAGTCGCCTATTTCTAATGCAGACGGCGCTGTTGATACGGTGATTACTAATGCTTTAATATTAGACTGGTGGGGAATTGTTAAAGCAGATGTCGGCATTAAAGACGGCAAAATTTACAAAATTGGTAAAGCCGGAAATCCTTATATTCAAGATAGGGTAGATATTATTATCGGGCCTGGTACTGAAGTAATTGCGGGCGAAGGAATGATTCTCACCGCTGGGGGAATTGATACTCACATTCACTTTATTTGCCCGCAACAAATAGAAGTGGCGATCGCCTCTGGAATCACGACAATGATCGGCGGCGGCACAGGCCCTGCAACGGGTACAAACGCCACAACTTGCACTCCCGGGCCTTGGCATATGTACAGAATGCTGCAAGCTGCTGACGCTTTCCCCGTAAATCTCGGGTTTTTAGGTAAAGGAAATAGCAGTCAACCCCAAGGATTAGTCGAACAAATCTTGGCCGGTGCAATGGGTTTGAAACTCCACGAAGATTGGGGAACTACACCAGCAACGATCGACACTTGTTTGAGTGTAGCTGACGAGTACGACGTGCAAGTTGCAATTCACACCGATACTCTCAATGAAGCGGGATTTGTGGAAGCTACAATTGCGGCTTTTAAGAATCGCGCAATTCACACTTACCACACTGAAGGTGCTGGCGGAGGACACGCACCGGATATTATTAAAGTGTGCGGACAAGCTAATGTTTTGCCCTCCTCAACTAACCCGACTCGCCCTTACACTGTCAATACTTTAGAAGAACATTTAGATATGTTGATGGTTTGCCACCATTTGGATCGAGGCATTCCTGAAGATGTGGCTTTTGCTGAATCGAGAATTAGAAGGGAAACTATTGCTGCGGAGGATATTTTGCACGACTTAGGTGCGTTTAGTATGATTTCTTCTGATTCTCAGGCGATGGGAAGAGTTGGAGAGGTGATTATTCGGACTTGGCAAACGGCACATAAAATGAAAGTGCAGCGGGGAAATTTACTCCCCCTAACCCCCCCTTACCAAGGGGGGGAAACAGAGGGGATTAACGACAATTTTCGGGTGAAGCGGTACATTGCAAAATATACAATTAATCCGGCGATTACTCACGGAATTAGTCAGTATGTCGGTTCGGTGGAAGAGGGAAAGTTGGCGGATTTGTGTTTGTGGCGGCCGGCTTTTTTTGGGGTGAAACCGGAACTGGTAATTAAAGGAGGGGCGATCGCCTGCGGGCAGATGGGAGATGCTAACGCCAGCATTCCCACGCCGCAACCGGTGCATATGCGGCCGATGTTTGGCAGTTTTGGCGGGGCGATTGGGGCGACTTGTCTGACGTTTGTTTCCCAAGCTGGGCGCGATCGAGATATTGCCGCACAGCTCGGTTTGCAAAAGCCCACTGTAGCAGTTTCCGGGACGCGACAAATTAGCAAAAGAGACATGAAACTCAACGATTATTTGCCACAAATGGAAGTCGATCCAGAAACTTATGAAGTTAGGGCGGATGGGGAATTGTTAACTTGCGAACCGGCAACAGTTTTGCCAATGGCGCAGCGATACTTTTTGTTTTAACTGATATCTTGCACCATGGTCAGCAACAGGCAAGATGCCTGTTCCACAAGAAAATTTATATGTTGTGGAACAGGCATCTTGCCTTTTCCTAAACAAGTAATTGAGAAGGGTGCAATATCTCACTTTTAACCGATTATAAAATCATGTAGGGGCGGGTTCTACCAACAATATTTGCCAAAAACCGCCAATCTCAAAAACCCGCCCCCACCCGACGGCAAATTTTCATCTTACTTCATTCTGGATGTGATTTCCTGTTATAAAAATTGAGCGATCGCACTATCAAACCCTGACACAAAAACCAAAAATAAAGTGCAATATTAATTCCGCTCAACAACTTCGGTATTCCCTCCAGCAAGCTCGAAATTATCTCGTTTTTTAAAGGCAGTGCTTCTACAAAAAAGGCAACAAATAACAAACCAACGCCACTCAGCAGTAAAGGATAGGGAGTCGAGGAAATTTGTCTCCGAAAAGCTAATCCGTATGCAATTGCCAGCACGGCATAAAATATGACAATTGTCGCTTTCGGGAAACCCGCACGTCCCAGATGAACGTGGGTACGAAAAACTTCATTGAACAGAAAGCAACCTGCAAACAGTGCCGAATATAAAATAAATCGATTTTCTGGGCGCTCTGGTTGAATAATTCTCAGCAATCCAAAGGTAAAAGCACACACCATTACCGATAAATAAGATAACATTTGAAAGGCTAAAAAAAAGAAACCTGCACCCGGATACGTGGCAGAGCAAGGCGGCAAAAATAATCCTTTTACCGAAGAACCAAATAAACTCAGACACGCCGTCACTAGCCCAACTAGCACTAAAGTTAGACTATTGAACAACAATATAGTTCTGTAATTGGCCATAATTAATAACTAAAAGCTAACAACAGTATATTGCGCGTCAAACCATTTTTTGCTAGGGCTTGTGCACGGGGGTTCAGAAACCGGGTTTTTTACGAAAATACTGCGTTGTGACCCGCAGGTTCGGTAAAAAACCCGGTTTCTCTGTCGGAGTGCGTAAGTCCCGATCGTGTTCTTTGAGTAAAGGTGAGATATTCGGTGAAAAGACACAGCAGACAATTGAGCATCGGCAAATATCTAAACAGACACGAAATCTTCTGGGCTAATGAAATTGGGAGCAACCCCTATCAAAGAAGCTAAAACTTCACCGCTGCTGGCTACTCTAATTAATGTGCCGTTAGTTCCAGGAGAAATTGATAGCTGTCCGAAGGTCAAGCCATTGATTAATTGAATGGTATCTTGAGAGTTGGCGAAATCAGAGATTGTATCAACTCCCAATCCCGCACCTAAAACAAATACATCGTTGCCCACGCCACCGACTAGAATATCGTTTCCCAAACCGCCGTTGAGGGTGTCAAAACCTTTTCCCCCAGACAGGTTATCGCTGCCGTCGCCACCATTGATGATATCGTTGGCCCGCAAACCAGTCAGCACGTCATCGCCTGCCAAACCGTTGATGGTGTCGTTGCCGGGAGTGCCTGTCAGGTTGTCGTTGCCGGGAGTGCCGTTGATGAGGTTTGGAGGGTTATTGATGCCGCCTGAAGTGCTGCCGATGTCAGAAACAAAGATGTCGGTGGTATTGTTGGTATCCCCCGGCACGAGGTTGGATGCACCAGATGCAAACGCCACAAACCGCCCGTCGGCTGATATTAAGGGCCCAAATAACGCGTCGTCATGCTGCCCCGGATCGCCTGCTGAATCTACAGAGACGCGGGTGGTAGTATTGGTTGACAAGTCCCGCACGAAGATGTCCTGTTTATCGTTAGTGTCTCCCGGCACGAGGTTGGAGGAACGAGAAGTAAACGCCACAAACCTCCCGTCGGCGGAGATGGAGGGGTTGAAGGAGTTTTCGTCCCCCTGAATGCCTGCTGAGTTTACAGAGACGCGGGTGGTAGTATTAGTTGACAAGTCCCGCACGAAGATCTTAGCTTGGTTAAAAAAATTGTTAGTGTCTCCCGGCACTAGGTTGGATGCCTGAGATTGAAACGCCACAAACCGCCCGTCGGCTGAGATGGCGGAAATGAAGGAGTCGCTGTTCCCCGGAGTGCCTGCTGAGTCTACAGAGACGCGGGTGGTGGTATTGGTTGACAAGTCCCGCACGAAGATGTTGTCGCGATTGTTGGTGTCTCCCGGCAATCGGTTGGAGGCAAAAGAAGTAAACGCCACAAACCGCCCGTCGGCCGAGATGGAGGGTAACAGCGAGTCGCTGTTCCCCTGAAAGCCTGCTGAGTCTACAGAGGCGCGGGTGGTGGTATTGGTTGACAAGTCCCGCACGAAGATGTCGTTTTTATTGTTGGTGTCTCCCGGCACTAGGTTGGATGCATAAGATTGAAACGCCACAAACCGTCCGTCGGCAGAGATGGCGGAATTGTTGGAGACGGAGTTCCCCTGAGTGCCTGCTGAGTCTACAGAGACGCGGGTGGTGGTATTGGTTAACAAGTCCCGCACGAAGATGTCCGGTTGATTGTTAGTATCCCCCGGCACTAGGTTGGAAAAAGATGCAAACGCCACAAACCTCCCGTCGGCTGAGATTGAGGGATTGAAGGAGTCGTTGTTTCCCTGAATGCCTGCTGAATCTAGAGAGACGCGGGTGGTAGTATTGGTTAACAAGTCCCGCACGAAGATGTCGTTTTTATTGTTGGTGTCTCCCGGCACGAGGTTGGATGCCTGAGATTGAAACGCCACAAACCGCCCGTTGGCTGAGATGGAGTAAGCGTTGGAGAAGCCGTTCGCCTGATTGCCTGCTGAGTCTACAGAGACGCGAGTAATGGTCATAAGTCCTCACACTAAAATTGCACGTTTGATAAATTTACGAGTGTTTTGTCGATCGCCCGAAGCTTCTGACAAAAAAAATTCGCGCGTTTGTATGGCGATCGACTAATGTTTCTGAATAGACTTCTCCAAAAATTATATTATTGTGGCACAGACATCCTGCCTGTTCAAGACTTGCATTTCTGGATCGGCATTCATAGCTGGATAGTCTGGTACACAATAGTTCGGACTATTGACCCAAAACGCTCTAATTTAATCGCGACTCTCCTGAAATTGTGGTGGAAACAGTAGTGTTAGCGTGCCGCTAACGCAGGTAAGATGCCCCCACCACGAGAAGTTTTATTTTGATTTATTATCACCTAAAAATTAGGAGAGTCTTAATCGCTCGGTAAACTCAATTTTAATACCTGTCCAACAGATACCTCGTGCTTGTGCGTCGCTACTACCACCGCACCTTCTAATCGCGGATCGTAACATCCAACCCAAGCTGCAGGATGGCATTCGTGTACTAAATACCCGTACAGCCAAATTGCGCCTCTACCTTCAATGACAATTCCTTGGCTTAATTGAACGTCTTGAGGAAGTTTCAAACCTTGTAAATCATCGGGTGTGATGATACCGTCTTGAGTTGTAATTCGCAAGCGCAAATGTTGGTAAGCTAAACCGTCTTGAGTTTGATTGGGGATTATTTTTAATTCAATAGGATTCATTGGATGCAAAAAAATTAAATGCTGCGATAAAATTATATCATGTCCGGTAGTATGGGCGGGGGCGGGTTTATTATATTGTAGATTAGGGGCAATTATTGTTGGTGAACCCGCCCATACAAAATTTAATATCATACAAGTCCGAATCAAACCGACATGATATCATCTACCTTTTTAGGGCAAATTGGGAATCCGATCGCCAACTTTCAGTCCCAATTGGGCTGCCCTTCCGCCTCTGAGTTCAATAACTCCGTCAACGGGAACATCCGGGCCGTAGTTGGGGCAGGTTTCGCCCAAACACGGCGGTACGTTAGGAATTATCGCCTGCACGACGCCTTCCCGCAGAAAAACCATATCGAGCTCAATAAACACGTTTTTCATCCAAAAACGCACGTTTCGCGCGGGTTCGATCGGGAAAAGCATTCCCCTGTCCTCCGGCAATTCTGTGCGAAACATTAAACCTGTCGCTTGCTCTTGGGGAGTTTGCGCCACTTCCAGTCCGATCGCGCGATCGGCTATAATCGTGTTAACAGAAATCGGCAAAAGCTGACCCATATCTATCCCGCCAAACAGCGAGATAAAGTTTGATTCAGTCAGATTAGAGTTTCCCGAAACAACTCCTAAATAATTACCAGAGTTTTTATCTTTCATAACAGTTTGGTTGTCGGAAACAGAAAGCTCTAAATCGCTAAACTTCATGCCTTCTGTCAAGACAATTTTATCATTGCCGTTGCCAAAATCTGTGATTGTATCAGCTTCAGTAATAGTAGATGCGGCGGCGGTTCTTTCCATCACAAATAAATCATCGCCCGCGCCTCCTGTCAAGATATCCCCGCCTTCGCCCCCTATTAGCAAATCGTTACCCCGATCGCCAAACATCCAATCGGAGTCTTGTCCTCCATAGATGGTATCGCTTCCCTGTCCTCCAGACAGCGTATCAGCGCCTTCATTGCCTGCCAGCAAATCATTTTCCCGATCGCCAAAAATTCGGTCGTTTCCCCCCAAACCTTGAATTGTATCATTACCCGCAAATCCTCTAATCGTATCGTTGCTGAGAGTTCCCAGGAGAAAATCGAAGCCGAAAGTACCGTCGATGTTAACCATTTTGCGTTTAATGATGCGTTTAATAGAAGGAAGATTTGGCGATCGGCATCCGCCAACCGGTACCAAAAGCTCGATCGCTAATTTTCAAACCCGGGGCTGCTTGCCGCCGTTTAAACTCCGCTTGCCTCACTAATTTTACTACACGTTTAACCACAGCTTCATCGTGTCCCGCAGCGACAATTTGTTGGGCAGATTCGTGATGTTCGATCGACCGCTGCAAAATGTCATCCAAAACATCGTAATCCGGCAAAGAATCTCGGTCAATTTGTCCCGGTTTCAGTTCAGCACTCGGCGCTTTACTAATAATATTAACCGGAATAATTTCCTTTCCCAACTCTGCCTGATTTTTTAGTTTCCCACTCCCTGAATTAAGCCACCGGGAAAGCGAATAAACCCGAGTTTTCGGCACATCGGAAATCACCGCCAATCCCCCGTTCATATCGCCGTAGAGAGTGCAGTAACCCACCGCCATTTCCGACTTATTGCCAGTCGAAAGCAGCAGATGTCCGAACTTATTAGAAATTGCCATCAACAGATTGCCTCGAATCCGCGATTGAATATTTTCCTCAGCAATCCCGAAAGTGGTATTCACAAACAAATCGGCGAGAGTGCGATCGTAAGTTTTCATCAAATCGCCGATCGGCAATAGTTCGATCGCGATGCCCAGATTTCGGGCTAATTCCAAAGCATCATTAACCGAATGATCGGAACTGTAAGGAGAAGGCATCAATACTCCTAGAACATTTTCCGGCCCGATCGCGCAACTGGCGATCGCCGCCACCAAAGCCGAATCTATCCCGCCGCTCAAACCGAGTACAACCTTAGAAAAACCGCACTTGCGGACATAATCTCGCACTCCCAAAACCAAAGCAGCCCAAATTTCGGCATCTCCCTCGGCAGGATGAAAACTCAAATCATTTGTGGAACGGGCATCTTGCCCGTTCCCGCCGCTGCCAAATAAATCTTGTTTAGCTGCGTCATATTCCAGCACCGCAAAATCCGTTTCAAAAGAAGCTAATACCTGAATCAAATCACCCTTTCGATTCACCGCAAAACTGCTGCCGTCAAAAATAATATCGTCATTTCCTCCTATTTGATTAGCGTAAATAATCGGTATCCCGCAGCGGATCGCGCTGTGCTGCAACATTGCCGATCGCACTCCCCGCTTCCCGGCACAGTAAGGCGATGCCGACAAATTTACTACTAAATCTACGCCCAATTTTGCCAAATCGGAAACAGGATCGCCCGCGTAACTGCGTTTACCCCAAAACTCCTCATTGTTCCACAAATCTTCACAAATTGTCACGCCGATTTTGACTTCGCCAATAGAAAAGTAATTGCTGTTTTCTCCGGGTTCAAAATATCTATCTTCATCAAATACATCATAAGTAGGCAACAAGCGTTTATGAAAAACTTGTTTGACGGAGCCATTTTGCAACAAAACAGCGCTATTAAACAATGATTTTCCGCCGAGTTTAACAGCATTAGCATTAGGTAAGGCAGTGCCTGCTATGACTGCAAAATCCGGCGGCAAAGCTTGCGCCAGTTGCTGCAACTGTGTACCTGCATCTGCAATGAAACTCGGATTGATTAACAAATCGCGCGGCGGATAACCGATCAGAGAAAGTTCCGGTGTTAGCAATAAGTTTGCGCCCTCAACCTCAGCTTGTTTCGCAGCCTCCAGAATTAGGCTGGAGTTGCCAAAGATATCACCAATAGTAGGGTTGAGTTGTGCGATCGCAATTTTCATATTACCTGCATCACTACCATAAATATTGCTAACAGTCCGCCCGCGCGGACTCGATTTCCTATAGTCCTAGATTTGAATGTAGGGAAACTTTACTCAGATTTGTAATGTTTCAACTCTTCCTCAATATAATAATTTACCAAATCCCGGTAAATATTTTCAACCACATCAGGATTCAAACCCGATTCTAAAGCCCACTCGCGCCGCTGCTGTAACATATCGTGAAAGCGATCGGGCGATCTAACGCCAGCTTCACTCGTTTTGAACCTTGCTGCCGCGACGACGTATTTAAATCTCTTGCTCAAAGCGTCGATCACTTCTCGATCGATGATATCAATTTCCTCCCGAACTTCGTGAATATTAGCGCATTCATCAGGGTCTTTCATAGCCCGCACTCCTTAATAGCTTCTATTCTAATGTTACTAAATTGCTCCCCGAATGTCATCCGAGGAACAGCTAGATAAACACCAGCGGCTTATTTTTGAAAGGAGCAAAAGCGGCCGCATCAAAGCGGTACAAACTAGCAGGGCGGCCAGCCCCCCGCGAAACCTTAACACCGGTATCGCACAAAAAACCCAATTTCAACAATCTAGCTCGAAAATTAGAATAATCAGAAAAACTTTCCCCCAAAATAGTTGTATAAAGTTGATACAAATCGCTCAAAGTAAAAAGTTCCGGCAAAACTTCAAAAGCTACCGGACTGTATTCAAGTTTGTTACGCAGTCGCCGGTATCCGTATTCGAGAATTTGATTGTGATCGAAAGCCAGCTTTGGAACTTGTTGCACGGGATACCAAGCAATACCGCCGACGCGGTGGCCCACACCCGCCACTACACTCCCAGCAATTAACTCAGCTTCCTCAAAGCGAACCAAAGCAAAATAACTAACCGAAAGATAGCGATCGCCCCTGGTAATTTCCCGAGGGTCGCGCCCCGGTTCTCCGAAAGTATACAATTGCTCCAGATACAAGTTTTTTACCCGAATTTTCTCAGACAAAATTCGGTAAGCCGCATTTTCAAGAGACTCGCCCTGACGCAACAAAGTACCGGGAAGACTCCAAGAATCGATAAACGGTTCGTCTTGCCGCATTACCAACAGCACCAACAAGCGGTTCTGCACGGTATCGACAGAAAAAATAACATTATCTACTCCTACTTTAAAATCAGCTAACGAGCAACCCTCGCTCTTGTTTGTGCCTCGTGCCATGCGTACAAATGCTCCCTATGGATGTAATCTTCGATGGTCGGAGTCAGAGCTTCCCTGTCTCCTTTTTCCCGATAGGAAGTAGAAGAAACATTGGGAGCGCTCAAAGATGCGATCGCCACGTCTGCACCCATGCGCCTCAACTGCCACAAATCTAACTGTTCTGATGGATAACCCGGTCGCGGTACTATCAGCAACTCTACTTGTTTTAATAATTGTTCAAATTTGTACCAGCGAGACAATTGCCCCACCAAGTCCGAACCTATTACCAGCGTCAAATCTGCATCCGGCCACAGCAATTTTGCTCGTTCTACAGTTTCCACAGTCCGAGGACTGCTGAGTTCTGGATGCAAGCAAAGATTGTGTCTGGGCGAATTAATTTCTTGAATCATTAACAGCAGCATTGCCGATCGGTGTTCTAGAGAAGTTTGGTGCGACTTAAAAGGATTGTCCGACGCCCAAACTGCTACCCAATCAAAATGTTGCGAAAGCCAACTCAGAATTGTTTTGTGTCCTGCTGTGGGCGGATCGGCACTGGTTCCAAAAAGAGCAATCTTCTGCATAGGGAATCGGTAATGGGTAATGGGGAATGGGTTATTGGGAATTGGGCATCGGGAATTGGGCATCGGGCATTGGGCATTGGGCATTGTTATTTGTGAGTGGCTACCAATGACTAATGACAACTGACTAATGACTCTTTTGAGTCTTTTTTGTGAGACTCTGCAAATCTGTAGAAATTTCCACCTGCGGCGAAATCGGGTTGTCAAGTTGGCGAGTTTCGGGTCGAAGACTGGCGACAGAAGCAGCAGTTCGTTTGGCGATATCGTCCAAACTTTCCGGCTTCTGCACTCGTTTGCCGTCCTTGACAACCAACTCCATTAATGGTAAGTAAGAATCGCAATTGTGAAGAGTTTCTCCCGACAATGCCAAACAATCTCCGAGAAGTTGCCCATTTTCAATATGTCTAAAAATTTGCTTTCTTCCTGGATATGTTACCTTGCCGCTTGCCTCTTTCATCACCGGAATTCCATCAATTTCCACCAACTTATAAACACCGTTCACAGGGGAACCGCTGACCAACTTGGTTCCCAAACCGTAACCGTCAATGCAAGCACCGCTACTTTTTAATTTAGCAATTTCTCGATCGTCCAAATCGCCGCTAGCAAAAATTGGAACGCCCGGAAGGATCGATCGAACTTCCCGAGACAGCACCGCCAAATCGCCCGAATCCAGCCGCACGCCTTCCAACTCCATTGCACCGCTGTTTACCCGATCGGCCAACATCCGCGCCGCCGCCACAGTATCATAAGTATCGATCAGCAGCGGCGCCCCGGGAAAACAGCGGTGAAAAGCTGCAAACGCCTGATTCTCGCTGCCTTCGAGGGCAGCCACAGCCATTACCAAAGCATGAGCCATAGTACCGACAGGCTTGCGGCCCAACTTCAAAGCAGCCAAAACATTAGAAGTTCCGTCGAATCCCGCAGCCAAGGCCGCCCTCGCCGCCCAAACAGCAGCTTGAGGCCCAAAAGCCCTGCGCGTCCCGAATTCCAGCAACTTAGCCTCCGGGCCCGCCGCATCGCGCATCCGCGCTGCCCGCGTCGCGATCGAAGTTTGATAATTTACGGCATTCAACAAATAAGTTTCCACCAACTGAGCCTGCCACAGAGGAGCCTCAATTCGCAGCAGCGGCTCGTTGGCAAACACCGCCGTCCCCTCCGGCACAGCCCAAACATCGCCAGTAAAGCGGGCTGTGGCGAGTAAAGTCCAAAATCGCTCCGGCGCACCGGCAAAAATCCCAGTGGACTGCAAAGCCTGAATTTGCGCGGGAGAAAACCGAAATTTCTCCAAATAATCGAGAACTTGCGCCAAACCCATCGCGATCGCGTAGCCAAAACCCTCTGGCAGCCTGCGCGCGAACAACTCAAAACTCGCGGCCCGCCCGTCGAGCCCTTCCCCGACGTAACAAGCGGCCATCGTTAGCTGGTAGAGATCGGTCAAAAGGCTGTAATCTGCTGAAGAAACCGTCAGTTCCCGGTCTTCTAAGATTTCGTCAAAACCTGTGAGCTGCAGGCTTTCTGTGGTAGTTTTCATCAGAAAAAACCCCGGACAAAGTTCTTTCTTTTAATTATAGTGACAAACACCATATCTTTTTGTAAATTTTTGATGAAGATTGCAGATATTTGTCGAAAAATTCGCTGAATATGCCCTTGAATAGCGGATTTCGGTTAAGCAGTACATTAATATTATGGTAAAATCAATATAAATACTGAATTTAACAAACTCAGGAATTAACCGCAAACACTCAAGCGTTCCGGGTTTTTTGCGAAAATATTTCCTTGCAGCCTTTGAATAGAGTTAGACAGCCTGGTTTCTGAGGGTAGGGAGGGCGATCGCGAGTTTTTGAGTTGAGCAAGGAAAAATCTCCCAGCAAAAGGTCGATCGTCCAACAATGCGTAATTCCTAAAAGCTTCAGCTTGCTTCAATGTTGCAGACCAATAAGTAATTCAAATAAATATTGCTAAGCTCATCCACAGCCCAACAATCAGAGTAATATAAAAAGTATCAGAACTCAGATAAGAGAGGCAGATTCTATGAATCTTTCTAAATCTTTGACAAACGCGATGCGTTACGTTTCGGAAGCAGCGGTGCGGATTTTTAGCCCCAGCGATGACAACTATCCAAATAGTGGAGTTCAACCTTTTGAGGGTAAGCCATCCAAAAGTTCTAAATCGAGACAATGAACAGCCATTCCGGCAGTTTCTAGCGATTTCGGCACAGGCATTCAGTTTAACACTCAACAGTCAACAGTTAACAATTAACTGTTGACTTTTGACTTTTGATTGGGTTTCACTTCGTTCTACCCAACCTACAATTACCAATCAACAATTATATTGAACTTCCACAATTGACAAAAGGCAGATTTAGTGTAGAGTAAGCTTTTGAAAAAAAGATTTTTTCCCCCGGTTTACTGCGTATAAATTAGAGAAACACCAAGCACAACTAGAAACTTATGTTGCACTAGGGTTGGTTCAGTAATCTTATCAAAAATGCAACTATCTAGCAATCCTTGCAGGAATCGTAAATGTTTTACCCCCCTCCTTGAACAAATCGCACCACATTTTAAGTTGCTACTTCGATAGCTTAGAGTAATTCTACTCATTGACAAAAGTGTTTTTAGCTTAACTGGTTACAATGTGTAGGCACTGGCTGCGGGCGATACCTAGCCGAAAGTTCGGGTTGTTCCCCCGTCTGAAGACTGGCTGCAAGCTAGTCTTTTTGTTAGCTGAAAACTCTACTGTTAGTTAGGTCTTACGAGGGTTAATTGCCGTAAAGTGAATTTACAGGCAAGCTGCAAACAGGAGTGAGAACTTTCAAGTAATTGCACGGAAGCTTTGAACGTTTGTTGGGAAATTGTTTGTGCCTCAATTGACTTGCAAGGAATTTCCCCTTCAAATACACCCCTGCTTACAGCCGCGATCGCACTCTCGAAAGGACTAGCTGATGCAGGTAAAACAAAACAAACTTTTCACTACTGAAGCGATCGATCGCTTATCTTCACCGGAACGCCTCGACCAAATGATGCAGGTGGTTAGTCCTCGATCGTGGCTGCCGCTAACTGCAATTGGCTGTTTAGTTGCTGCTGCGGGGGTTTGGAGTGCGATCGGGCGAATTCCGTTGACTGTTTCCGGTCAAGGCGTGTTGCTTCTGCCCCGCCGCGTCGTGCAATTTCAAGCTGCTAGTTCCGGTCAATTAGTAAAGCTAAATATCAAACCGGGAGATGTTGTTAAACGGGGTCAGGAAATCGGTAGAATTGATAAACTAGACCTCAAGCAGCAGTTAGAGCAAGAAAAAGCAAAATTAGCTGAACTGCAAGGGCAAAAGCAAGATACTAATAAGCTGCAAAAACAGCAAATTGCCCTGGAATTAAAAACCCTAGAACAGCAGCAAAAAGACCTTCAAGAAAGCTTGAATAGGGAGTCAGTTGCACCGATACTGCACCAGCAAAGTATGGCGGCATTAGAGCAAAAACGCCAAAGTTTGGAAGAAAGTTTGCGCCGAGAACAAATTGCGCCGGTACTGCGGCAGCAAACTCTAACAGCCTTAGCAGAAAAACGCCAAAGTTTGGAAGAAAGTTTGCGGCGGGAACAAGTTGCGCCGATATTGCGGCAGCAAACTCTGGCCGCGATCGCCAAAAAACGCGACAGTCTTTTGCAGCGAAAGCAGCACATCGCTTCTTTGGTAGAAACTTTACAGCAGCGGTTTGAAACTCGCCGGGTTCTTTACGAACAAGAGAGGGCGATCAGCGAGGATGTAATGCTGCAAGCGAGACAGGAATTCGCGGACTCTCAGATGCAATTGGCGGATATTGAAACGCAGTTAAAGGAACTCGACGTTCAGAAAACCAATAGCGATCGCGAATTTCTGCAAAATCTCAATAAAATTGACGACCTCAAAAACAGCAGGCAGCAACTCAAGGTAGAAGCTACGAATACCGAACGAGAGTACCTGCAAAATCTCAACCGCCTTAACGAAATTAAAAACAATCTCCAAGAACTTAAAGTTCAAAAAAGTAACGCCGAACGAGATTACCTGCAAAACCTGAACAAAATTGATGAAATCAAAACTAAGATTAAAGACATGGAAACCCAAGCGGTCAAACTCGCTCAACAAGATTTAGAAAAGTCGATCGCCCAAACAAATCAAATTCAGGAAGTTAAACGCAAGATTGCCCACTTGCAGAATCAGTTGACCGCCGACAGCAAAATTACCAGCCAATACGACGGCCGCGTTTTAGAAGTTAGCGCCGTTGCAGGTCAAATGCTGAACATCGGTACAAGAATCGGGACAGTTGAATCTGAGAATTCTCGCGAAAAAATGGTCAGTCTTGTTTATTTTGCTGACAGAGACGGCAAGCAAATTAAACCGGGAATGACCGTACAAGTTACCCCTAGCGTCGTCAAGCGGGAACGCTACGGCGGCATAGTCGGCAAAGTAACCCAAGTTTCTCCTTTTCCGGTTACTAATCAAGATATGTCGGCAATTATCGGCAATGAAAATTTGGCTGACAGCATCGCAAAAAGCATCGCTGGCGGCGGTGCTCCCGTGCAAATATTTGTGGAATTGCAACAAGATCCGAACACTATCAGCGGTTACAAATGGTCTTCCTCGAACGGGCCTCCTCTCAAGATTTCCCCCGGTACTACGGCGCTAGTTCGGGTTCAAATCGGGCAGTTAGCGCCGATTTCTTACGTGATTCCTATTTTTCGGTCTTTGACAGGAGTTTACTAACAGTTGACAGTTGACAGTTGACAGTTGACAGCGGTCACGCTCGCTTTCTCGTTCCCAGGCTCTGCCTGGGAACGAGAGTTAACGAGAGTATTAGTCAGCATTTATCAGTCATTTTACCCATTAATAGGCGATGAAAATTCCCTGGATTGAGAAGTTTTTTACACCGCGCAACTTAAGGCGAGTTCGCACTCCCACCCTGCTGCAAATGGAAGCAGTAGAATGCGGTGCTGCTGCTTTAGGAATTATTTTGAGTTACTGGGAACACCCGGTACCTTTAGCTCAATTGCGAAGCGAGTGCGGCGTTTCTCGCGATGGCAGTAAAGCTTCTAATATCCTTAAAGCAGCCAGAATTTACGGCTTAGATGCTAAAGGGTTTAAAAAAACTGTTGAAGAATTGAAAACTGTACCGCCGCCTTTTATTGTTTTTTGGAATTTCAATCACTTTTTGGTGGTTGAGGGGATGAAGAAAAAGCGCGTTTACCTCAACGACCCCGCATCGGGGCCGAGGACTGTTTCCCTAGAAGAATTTAAGTCTGCTTACACTGGCGTTGTTTTGACTTTTGAGCCTGGGCCGGAGTTTAAAAAGGGCGGCAAAAAACCGAGTATTGCCCGTGCTTTAGATTCCCGATTGCAAAGTTCCCGTTGGGCGATCGCATTTTGTTTAATTGCTGGTTTATTACTGACTGTTCCCCGTTTGGCTGGCGCGGCATTTACCCAAATTTTTGTAGATGAAATTCTCGTCGAAAACCGTCACGAATGGCTGCGTCCTTTAATATTGGGAATGCTGTTTGCCGCCGCTATTCAAGGGCTGCTAGCGCGGATGCGGCTTTTCTATTTGCGGCGGCTGGCAAACAAGCTTTCGATTTCGATGTCGGGACAGTTTGTCTGGCATACTTTGCGCTTGCCTGTGGGATTTTACGCCCAGCGGTTTGCAGGTGAAATTAGCAGCCGCTGCCAAGTTAATGACAAGGTTGCTGAAATTTTATCGGGGAAACTTGCTGCAACTGCGATCGACGCGGTGATGATGGTTTTCTATGCGATAATTATGGTTATGTACGACTGGGTATTGACCGGTGTTGCCGCTGTTTTTGCAGCCTTAAACTTTTTGGCACTGCAATCTTTATCCCGCAGCCGCGTCGATGCTAACACCAGATTAGCTCAGGAAACAGGTAAGGTTGGCGGTGCTGCAATCGCAGGCATTCAATCTATTGAAACTGTCAAAGCTAGCGGTTTAGAATTCGATTTATTTTCTAAGTTTGCCGGGTACTATGCCAAAATGAGCAACGCCCAACAAGAATTGGCTTTGCCCACTCAAATATTGTCAATATTACCAGCATTTTTAACCGCATTAGCTGCAACTGCTATCTTAGTTGTCGGGGGCTTGCGGGTGATGAACGGCGGTTTGAGTATCGGGATGTTAATTGCCTATCAAAGTCTCACTCAACAATTCCTCCGACCAGTCAACAATCTAGTCAATTTTGGCAGCACTCTGCAAGAATTAGAAGCCGATTTAAACCGACTTGATGACGTTCTGCAAAACCCGATAGATCCCGAAGCAGACCGCGATTCTTTTAATAGTAAAAACAGCCGCGCCGCCCTTGCTCCAGATGCTTTTCATTTGCAGGGCTGGATTGAATTGCGCGGTGTCAGTTTTGGTTACAGCCGCTTGGAAGCGCCGCTAATTGATAACTTGAACTTAACCGTAAAACCCGGTCAGCGGGTAGCGTTAGTAGGGGGCAGCGGTTCTGGCAAATCTACTATTGCCAAACTTGTTACCGGCCTTTACGAACCAATGAACGGCGAAATTTTATTTGACGGGGTTCCCCGCAATTTGATTCCCCGTTCTATCCTAGCAAATTCGCTGGCAATGGTCGAACAAGAGATATTTCTATTTGCCGGTACTGTTCGGGAAAATCTCACGCTTTGGGACCCGACAGTACCGGAAGCAGATTTAGTGCAAGCGTGCATTGATGCGGCAATTCACGAACTTATTTTGAATATGCCGGGAGGATACGATGCTCAACTCAATGAAGGGGGGACAAATATGAGCGGCGGACAGCGGCAGCGCTTGGAAATTGCCAGGGCATTAGTGAGGAATCCAGCGGTGTTGGTGCTGGATGAAGCAACGAGTGCTTTGGATGCTGAAACAGAGTTAATTATCGATCGCAATTTGAGGCGTCGCGGTACTTCTTGTATTGTGGTTGCTCACCGTTTGAGCACGATTCGAGATTGCGATGAAATTATTATGCTCGCAGGGGGGAAAGTAGTTCAAAGAGGCACTCATGAGGAGTTGCAAAAGCTGGGAGGATCTTATGCTCTTTTGGTTGGGAATAAACAATAAACACCAGAAATAGTCGATTAACCGCGATCGCAGCCGGGGCGGGTTTACGGGTTCTCTAGTTTCTATTTCAGATATGGGTGAACCCGCCCCTACAGGAATTACGGTCAATTTACCGGAGATGATATAAATCCACTTAATTAAAGGTCAAATCTGAATGACTAAAAACCTTATCAATCCTGTTAAGAAACTGCACCGAATTCAAGGAAATGAACCGCTGCTGCTGAATGACCCGCATGAGGTATGGATTGTTCGATCGGGCGCGATCGCAGTCTTTGCAGCCAAGATACAAAGTGAGAAGCCTGCGGGCAACCGCCATTATCTGTTCGGCGTCGGTGCAGGCGAGGCTTTGTTCGGTACTGCCCTGGGGGATGGGTGGGGACTGCTGGCGATCGCGATCGCCGAAACGGAACTGGAACCGATCGCGATCGCAGATTGTGCCGCTTTAGTTGCTGCTGGTGACAGCAAAATGCGATCGCTTGTGGAAGGGTGGATACAGCATTTGGGAGAACGGGCGATTCCCTACGGGATAGATCCGCTTCACGCCCCGGACGAACAAGTTGCCCCAGAAACTGCCGTTGTAGCAGCCTCGCAGCAGATATCGCTGCTTCCCGGTCAAATTCTGCGATCGCCCCCGGGAACAGTTGTCTGGGTGCAAGTGCGATCGGGCGATGCGAGTGTCGGGGAATTGAATTTAAATTCCGCTTCCCCAGCATTTCCCCTGGCTGGGAATATGCTGCTGGTGGCATCCGGGGAAGTTGAGGTGCAAATTTTCTCAACAGCAGAAGTGGAAAATGCCGACTGGCTGCGCCCGAGTTTAGCTTTGCTGCACGAGTATTTTTGCTGCTGCTTGAACTTGCTGGTTTCCCAGCAAAAAGCAGAGGAATTTCGCCGATTTCAGGAACGCGAACAGCTAAACCGCCAAGTAACTCAGACAGCTTTGGGAGAGTTAACCGAGGTGCTGCATCCCCGGAAAACTGCGTTGTCTGAGGAAGGAACGCCGCTGTTAATCGCTGCTGGGGCTGTAGGTAAGGCACAAGGGATAACAGTCAATCCCCCGGCGGGTTCCGAAGATTTGGGCCGAGTTAAAGATCCGATGGAGGCGATCGCGCGATCGTCCCAATTTCGCACCCGCCGCGTCCTCCTGGCTGGGGATTGGTGGCGGCAGAACTGCGGCCCGCTGCTTGCTTATACAAAGTTAGAAAACCGTCCGGTAGCTTTGCTGTTCGGTAAGGGATCTCGCTATACTTTGTTCGATCCGATCGACCGCAGCCACCAACGGGTAACTAAAGCAATCGCCCAAGAGTTGTCGTCAGAAACTCTCATGTTTTACCGACCCCTGCCGCTATTAGTTCGCAACGCTGCGGAACTGTTTCGGTTCGGAACAAAGGGCTACGAAAAAGATATTATCATTGCTTTCGGGCTGGGGATATTGGGAACGCTGCTGGGGATGGTGACGCCGCAAGCTACCTCGATTTTGGTCAATGATGCTATTCCTGACAGCGATCTTTTGTTACTGTGGCAGTTAGGGCTGGTATTGTTAGTTGCGGCGATCGGACGGGCTGTATTTAGCATGGCCCAAACCATCCTGACGCTGCGGATCGAAAATGCTGCCAGCGGCACTCTCCAGCCGGCAGTTTGGGATCGATTGCTGAGATTAAAACCGGCATTTTTTCGCAGCTATTCTTCTGGCGACTTGCTGACTCGCTTATTAGCAGTTAATCAAATTCGCGCCCAACTCAGCGGCGCGACGCAGCGGACACTTTTGAGCGCCATATTTTCCCTGCTGAATTTGGGGCTGATGTTTGTTTACAGCCTGCCGCTGGCTTTAGTCGGAATTGGCTTAACTTTTCTGGCGGTTATAGTAACAGTCACATCGAGCTTGCTCTTAATCCCAAAAGAGCGGCAGATGGAAACAGGAGAAGGCGACATTAACGGGCTGACAGTAGAACTAATTAACGGAGTATCAAAGTTGCGGGTAGCGGCCGCCGAAGGGCGAGCATTTGCAGCTTGGGCGAAAAAATACAGCCAACAAATTAAACTAAGAACTGGCATTAAACGAATTGACGACAGCGTTTCTGTATTTAACGAAGCGCTGCCGTTAGTCAGTTCTATTCTGATGTTTTGGTTTGCAATTGTGTTCATGCAAACCTCTCAAACAGAAGGGGGCGGACTGAATATGGGAACCTTTCTCGCTTTTAATTCCGCCTTCGGCACTTTTCTTTCCGGCGTCACAGATTTGAGCAATACCTTAACTGATATTTTAGGAATTGTACCGCTGTGGGAGCGAGCCAAACCGATCGTCCAGGGCATCCCGGAATCTGACCCGACAAAAGCAGATCCCGGCCGCTTGCAAGGTCAAATTACTGTCGATAGGGCAACTTTCCGCTACCGCGAGGACGGCCCCCCAATTTTAGATGATGTCAGCATCAATATTCAACCGGGGGAATTTATCGCGATCGTCGGGCCGTCTGGTAGCGGCAAATCAACATTATTTCGGCTGTTATTGGGATTTGAAATAGCACAAAGCGGCACTGTTTATTACGACAATCAAGATTTAGCAGGCCTCGACGTTCAAGCTGTGCGGCGGCAGTTAGGAGTAGTGCTGCAAAACGGCAGAATTAATGCTGGTTCGATGTTTGACAATATTACCTGCGGGGCGGTGGTAACGCAGGAGGAAGCTTGGGAAGCCGCGCAAATGGCCGGTTTAGCCGCCGATATCGAACAAATGCCGATGGGAATGCACACGGTTGTCAGCGAGGGCGGCACGAATCTTTCGGGAGGACAGCGGCAGAGATTGTTAATTGCCCGCGCGATGGTTGTCAAACCAAAGGTTATCCTGATGGATGAAGCTACGAGTGCTTTGGACAACCGCACGCAGGCGATCGTTACTGAGAGTTTGGATAAGTTGAATGTGACGCGAGTTGTCATCGCCCACCGCCTGAGTACGATTCGCAATGCCGATCGCATTTATGTAATTGAAGCCGGCCGCTTAGTAGAAGTCGGTTCCTTTGAGGAATTGGTAAAACAGGGGGGATTATTTGCTCGATTAGTGGCGCGGCAGATAGAGTAACGTAACCGCGATTTCACAAACCCGTAGGGGCGGGTTAACCAACAATATCTGGCAAAAATAAACAATCTCGTAAACCCGCCCCACCCCACTCAAAATACAAATGTACCGCTAATTTATGGGTAAAATGTTGATGTAAATCCAACCCGTAGATACAGTCTTTGCAGACATGATTCGCGGCACTCGCGATGCTCTGGGTACATCGGAAAATAATCTCTCCTATCAAGCAGCAACAAATCGCCCCAACTCAACCGCTGATTTTCAAACCGCTAACCCAAAATTACAACAACTGTATCAATTACTAATTGAACCCATCGCAGACCTTTTACCGACCAATCCCAATACGCCCGTTATCTTCATTCCCCATCAATCTCTCTTTCTAGCTCCCTTTGCTAGCCTACAAAATGCCCGAGGTCAATACCTCGTTGAAAAACATACCATCGTCATTGCTCCCGCCATTCAAGTCTTGCAACTAACGCGCCAAGCAAGGCAAAAAGTCCGGCAAGTTTCTCCCCAAAATATCCTGGTTGTCGGCAATCCCACCATGCCCAAAATCGGCAACCCCCCGCAGCAATTACTACCACTCCCTGGCAGCGAGGAGGAAGCCCAAATCATTGCCAAACTTCTCAACACTCAAGCACTGGTCGGCCCTCAAGCCACGAAAACAGCTATTATTCAACAAATGTCAAATGCTCGGATTATTCATTTAGCGACTCATGGTTTATTCAAGGAAGTTAAAAGGCAAGATATACCCGGAGCGCTCGCCCTGGCTCCCTCGGAAAATGATGACGGCTGGCTCACTTCCAGCGAAATCTTAGATTTAAAATTAAATGCCGAATTAGTCGTTTTAAGTGCTTGCAATACTGGCCGAGGAACAATAACTGGTGATGGTGTTATTGGCTTATCTCGCTCATTAATTACTGCCGGAGTTCCCAGCATCCTCGCGTCTTTGTGGTACGTTCCCGACGCTCCCACCGCTGAATTAATGGCAGAATTCTATCGCCAGTTACAGCAAAATCCCAATAAAGCTCAAGCCTTGCGACAAGCAATGCTAATCACGATGAAAAAGCATCCCGAACCCAGAGATTGGGCCGGATTTACTCTGATTGGTGAAGCAGAGTAATAGCTTTTAGCCCACATTCCGCACGTCAATTTGTAGTATTGCCAGTCATGCGAAAATTCTGAGCAAGTAATACGAAAATTCTGAGTTATTTGACGTTTTATTTGTTTTGTTTGGGTATAAATACTTAGTTATTTCTGTTTTGGTGTTTGCCAAACTACCAAACAGGTGTAATAATTGCATACTACATTATGAAGTGCGGAATGTGGGTTTTAAGTGTTCTTTTTCTGGGTGGGATACACTTCATGCTTCGGGTCCCACCAAAGTAGCTCCATCACGCCTTGATTGAGTATGCCCCAGATTCTTTCGGTCGCAGATAAGCGTAAAGAAGTGAGTTCATCCAAATCATCTAGATTCATTTCGGTTAGTCGATCGCGGGCTAGTTTAGAGAGGTTATTAATTAGCACGGTATGATTTTGTTTTTTAATGTCAACCAATATCTCCCGCCATGTCATAGACTCAAAGTTACTGAGTTTCGTTTGAATCTCTTTGAGTTTTTCTCCATCAATGTTTTGCCAACCATAGTAAGAGGCGAGTTCCATTTTTGAAATTCGCCATGCTGGATTACGATTGTAGTAATCTTGAGGATTTTCGGCGATTTTTGGTTGTTTTTGAGGAGCTGGCTGGGCTTTGACTTTTGGCTGTTTTTTCTGCTTGGACATGAGGGACAGGATTACAGGCTGCTGTAGTATTCTGCCATTGCAGCGAGTGTAATTTCCTGATTTCCGCGCTGTGTGGCTGCGAGTCCTTTTCTGGCACCGATCCAGGGTTCTTCTTGATGGGTCAAGTCACTCAGCCACTGGGAAGTCCGATCGCCGTAGAATTCCAGGACTTTATCAATAGTTTCTTTTTGGATCGGGGTGAGATTTTCGGGATTACCTGCGATCTCTGAGATGATAAATTGCCCTTTGTGGTGCTGGTAGAGGTCTGGAATAACAGGCCCGTTTGCCCATGCTTCTACGCTTTCAGGAAACAGGGGGGCATCATCCCAGACTAATGACCATGCCTGAGCGTAGTACAAAAGTTTCTGAAGTTTCATCGCGGGGAGTTCGCCTTTTTTGGCGAGAATATAAGCTGCAACGTCTTGTACAGTTGTCATGCTAATTACCTCCGTTTTCATTGTTGCACTGAAACTTTTCTTAATTCTATTATAGTCCATAAATATCGATAATTGGCGCTAATCTTGGAACCCACATTCCGCACGTCAATTTGTAGTATTGCCAGTCATGCGAAAATTCTGAGCAAGTAATACGAAAATTCTGAGTTATTTGACGTTTTATTTGTTTTGTTTGGGTATAAATATTTAGTTTTTTCTGTTTTGGTGTTTGCCAAACTACCAAACAGGTGTAATAATTACATATTACATTTTGAATTGCGGAATGTGGGTTTTAGGATTTCTGGGAGTGGCACATAGAGTAGGCGGTAAGGTAAATCCTTCAGGACTTATATCAATTCCGGTTGCACCAGAGACATGATTTAGAGGACACGGCAGTGCCGTTTGCCTACCCGGATTAATAGTAGGGACACGGCACTGCCGTGTCCTCGGTATCATTCCGATGCAACCGGAAACGATCTTACTACCCGTGCATTTCTCCATTCGGCATAATTGTACCGCGCCACAGAGCAGCCGTTAAATTAGCAGTGCTCAAATCTGCCCTAATCAAAGTTGTGCGGTGCAAAATTGCCTCCCGCAAATCTGTTCTAGCCAGGTAAGCATCAGTCATATCAGCTTCACTCAAATTTGCCTGATTCAAGTTAGCTCGACTCAAATCCGCCCTCACCAAATTAGCTCGGCTCAAGTCAGCCATAATTAAATTAGCATTGCTCAACTTAACATCAGTCATAAATGCACCGCGCAAGTTAGCACCAGCCAATTCAGCATCAAGTAACACAGCTCTTTCCAACTTAGCATTTGCCATTACAGCCCAGGAAAAATTTGTTTCTACCAAAGTTGCTTCAGTCAAAAATATGCCATCTAAAATAGCTTCGCTTAAATTCGCCTGAGTCAGATTTGCTTCTCCCAGAAATGCTTCAGTCAAATTAGCGTGACTGAGATTAGCTTTAGTCAAATCTGCACCATGCAAATTGACGCCCCGCAAATCTGCACCTTGTAAATTAGCACCCCGCAAATTTGCACCCTCAAAAATCCGCAGTTCCTTCCGCAAATTTGCACCCCGCAAGCACGCACCCCGCAAATCTGCACCTTGCAAATTCACACCTCGCATATCTGCATCGCTCAAATTTGCATCAATAAAAACTGCCAAAGAAATGTTGGCTTTGCGAAAGTCTGCACCTTGCAAAGTCGCTCCGTGAAAGTCTGCATCGGACAAATTGGCTCCGCTCAAGTTTGCTTGATTTAAGTTAGCACCGCACAGCTTTGCATTAGTTAAATTTGCGCGCTGAAGATTAATTCTGCTCAGGTACGACATCGCTAAATTTGCACCCCAGAGGTCAGCACTGCTTAAATTGACGCCAATTAAATCGGCACCGCTCAGGTATACCCCTCTGAGATTCATACCTTGAAAATCTAGTTCTCCTGATGTATATCGCCTTAAAATTTCGCTGGCATTCATATTTGTTTTTGTTGTTAATTAGGTACAATCTGCTATTTCTAGACTGCTTAAATTTCCGTTCGCGCAGGCGGACTTAGTTTTTGTATCCCCAGACTTGAGTCTAAGAAATTTGATGAAATTTCTTGAATTTCAGTTGACGCCAGCGGACTTAGTTGGTTTTACCCCAGACTTTAGTGGAGCATTTAATGAGTTTGATTGACAAATTCTTGAGTCCACAAGACTGTTTTGCTACCTAACTGTCGCCCGTGAATTTTCACGTGAGTAAGATATTTTGATTTTAAAGTACACAGTTTTTTGTGAATGTATGTAGCTGTAGCCTGTTGGTTTGGTACTTCAGCAGATTCCAGAATCACATGGAGCCAACCGTCTTTAAATCCCGCTGTAGCAGCAATTCCTTTAGGCTGTAGCAATTGATTGATCAATTGGGCGATCGCCTTTGGTTTGCCTTGCTTTGCCATTTCCAGAAGCTGATACTGATTTGCTTTGTGGCTAGAGTGTTCCGGCGGTATTTCGGAAATCTTGTCTGTCACATTTTCGGTTATTTCCAAAGGAGATGTTCCGCTTTCTTTTGACTCCAATTCGATCAAAATTTCCAGCAATTTATCGGTAAACTTCTGAACTTTTCCTAGATAGTCTCTGAGATTTTTATATTTCCAGTACAAACGCTCCTCTGCACTTCCCGTAGAAAATTTTCCGTTCAAAGCATCTTCTAACTGGGTGAATATATTTTCTATTTGCGCTGTGGCGGAGTTAGCACTTTGACTGACTAATTCTGTCATTTCTTCTTCCAATTCCAACTTGCGTTTGATGGAATCGCTAATATTTATAATAACAGGCTCTGCCGGTTCTAAAATTTCGATAATAGTCGGCATTTCTGTTGCTGGGAATGTTTCTACCATTTCCTGTCTGAAATCGGTAGCATAATTATTGCTGGTTTCGGGTTCTTTAAACGGTACATTTTCTGCCGTGTCCGGCACTAAGTAACTCTTTTGGGGGTCATAATGATAGTGAGCTGGAGCAGCTTGAAGGATGTGAGTAATCTCGCCTGGATCGAAATAATCGTTGCGCCTGTCCACCAGCTCGTTCTCTTCATAAACACTGTTGTTTAAATGTGTCTGATCGTAATTTTCGCTAGCCGAAGATTCGGTTGCACGGGATTCTTCTTGTTGCATTTTTGCGTAACAAGGATTCATCGCTTTGATGATTACGCTCGCAGCTTGGTCGTTTTCATCTCTGTTGTCGAGATTGCTAGCAGTTCTGTACAACTGAGATTCCAGTTCGGCTAGGCTGCCACAGACGTTAAACAGTTGTCGCAGCAGAGTGTCAAGTTCTTGAGTTTTCAATAGCAGCCAGTCGCGATCGCTAAAAGTAAACTGGTGATAAAGAGTAGAAAAAATTAGGATTTTCGCCCTCAGCGGATTTGTTTGCTGCAAAATTTTTTGTCTGACATCAAATAAAGTGCCGAGGTTTCTTGCCCTTTCTTCGCTGTTGGGTACTTCCGAACTAAAATGCTCTTCAAATGCGGGAGCTTCCTGACCGGCAAAACTAGATATGTTTGCTTCTAATTTGGTGAAATCTTCAAATTCATACAGCCTGCTAAGTTGACAGACTATGAGGTCTGTTACTAAAGCATACTCGGTTTTTTTATTGACCTTAGAAACTATACTATTTAAAACAGCTTCAATATCTTCTAACCTGCTGTATTTGGCGCACAGTTCTTCAATTAAAATCCTGACATCGGCGCTGGCGAGTTTGGCAGGGTCATTTTCCCAGAACTCTTTACAAGCAAAAAATATTATTTTTTTAATGCGCGAGAGATTTACGTCTTGTTCTAATTCGCGAACAACTTCATCTAAAATAGATAAAGCTCTCATAGTTTTCCTCCCATAAAAATACCCTGTCAGTCGATTTTAGATTTTAGATTTTAGATTTTAGATTTACTTGCAGCGCCGTGAATCTGGGAACCCGAACTTGAGTCTAAAATTTTAGTATCTCCACTCAGGAGCGTAGGTGGCACGGTACCCGTTTTTGGGCGGGTCAACACTCAGCAAGAAATAATACAATTATACCACATTTGATAAATGCAAGACTTTGAGGCGATCGTAATTGGCAGCGGTATTGGCGGCTTAGTCGCCGGCTCGATGCTGGCTCGTTACGGCAAGCGGGTGCTCGTCTGCGAGAGCCACAGCATAGCGGGCGGGGCAGCTCACAGCTTTTCGCGCCGGGGATTTCACTTTGATTCGGGGCCTTCTTTTTATTGCGGTTTGACTGACCCGCAGTCGTTCAATCCTTTGCGGCAAGTTTTTGATGTTTTGGAGGAATCGATCGCGGTAATTCCCTACGATCCGCTGGGGCACTACCATTTTCCCGAGGGAAGTTTGCCGGTGTATGCTGATGCGAGAAGTTACTTAGATGCTGTAGCTAAGTTCGCACCGCAAGGTGCTGTAGAATTGCAGCAATTTCAACAAAATTTATTAGTTTTGTATGAAGCTTTGCGTGGAATTCCGGCTTTAGCGCTGAGATCCGACTGGCAGTTAATACCTGTTTTGCTGTCTCGGTACTCGCCTGCTTTGCTGAAGCTTTTGCCGCTAGTAGGTGCGATCGCGGGTTCAGCAGGTTCCTTGATGGATCGGGACGTGCGCGACCCTTGGGTGCGGCGTTTGATAGATTTGGAGTGCTTTTTGCTGTCGGGTTTGAAAGCGCACGGAACTGTCGCGCCGGAAATAGCTTTTATGATTGGCGAACGATCGCGCTGTGCGATCGAATATCCTGTAGGTGGCAGCGGTGCGATCGTCGATGCTTTAGTTCGAGGTTTGCAGCGCTGGGGAGGAAAATTGCGCCTGGGAACTCCGGTCGAGCAAATATTAGTTGAATCCGGCAAAACCACAGGCGTTCGCTTGCAAAATGGCGAAATTATCCGCGCCCCAATTGTCATTTCAAACGCCACCGTCTGGGATACTTATACAAAATTACTGCGCCCTGAAGATTTGCCGCAAAGCTACCGGAAAAACGCTTTGTCGGTGCCAGCAGTAGACAGTTTCATGCACCTGCATTTAGGAATTAAAGCGGAAGGACTCGAAGGTTTGACCGGCCACCACGTCGTCGTTCGCGACAGCAAGATTGACATTACAGTACCCGGAAATACTTGCATGATTTCGATTCCTACAGTGTGGGATGCAACTCTCGCGCCGCCCGGACATCACGCCGTTCACGCTTATACACTGGAACCTTACGAAGGTTGGGAATATGGCGAATTGTACCAGCAGAAAAAGCAAGACCGATCGCAATCTCTGTTTCAAGCTTTAGAAAAAATTATACCGGATTTGCGATCGCGGATAGTCTTAGAGTCGATCGGCACACCGCTAACCCACGCCCGATTTTTGCGCCGGTATCAAGGAACTTACGGGCCTGCAATCGCCGCCGGAAAAGGCACATTCCCCGGGCCGCAAACACCCGTCAAAGGCTTGTATCGGGTGGGAGACAGCACCATGCCGGGAATTGGCGTACCCGCCGTCGCAGCATCGGGTATTTTGTGCGCGAATACTTTGGTAAATTCCGATGTGACAGCACAATTTTTGTAAATTGGTAGAGGAAGCGGGCGGGTTTTGCCAAAGATATTTTCGGCAACTCAAAAAATAGATATACCCGCCCTCTCGTAACCCGTAAACTGCTTGCTGGGGCGCCGATCAGTGCTAAAAACTGATTATCCACCAGCGGCAAAAGCGCCCATAATTGCGATCGACAAAGCCAAACCTGGCAACAGCAGCAATCCTAACATCAAAGCATCGTGTCCGCTCATCACTTTCTCCTGATATTGACGTTCAATATTATACTCTATAAACCACCATCTTGCCTCGACCTTAATAATTAATTAAAACCTGCAGATTGATTCAGGATTGACAGGGCAAATTTTATTAACAATGGGATTCCCGCGCAAGTCCAGCGTAGTTAACTTTTGCAAAGATTGCAGGGAACTGATATCAGAAATTTGATTGTTGTACAAGTCTAGTAAAAATAAATTATTTAAAGCTTCTAGCGCGCTGGTATCCGAAATTGGATTGTTGAACAGATAAAGTTCAGTCAAATTAGTTAACGATTTCAGCGGGCTGATGTCTGATATTTGATTGTTACCGAGGTTGAGTTCAATTAAATTAGTGAGCGATGTCAAGGGACTAATATCTGATATTTTATTTTGGAATAAAACCAATTTGTTTAAGTTAGTTAGAGAGGCCAGCGGATTAAGGTCAGATATTTCATTTCCGAAGAGAAACAGCGTAGTCAGATTTTTCAAGGAACCCAACGGGGTGATATCCGATATTTTATTATTGTAAAGGTAGAGTATCTGAAGTTCAGTTAAATTTTCAAGAGGAGCGATATCGGAAATTTGATTGTTGTAGAGAATCAGCGCATTTAAGTTAGTTAAGTTTTTCACCGGAGTGATGTCAGAAATTTTGTTGTCAAACAACACAAGTGCGGTAAGATTAGTTAGACCTGCTAGGGGACTGATGTCTGAGATTTGATTGGTATCGAGAACGAGTACAGTCAGATTTATTAGAGATGAAAGCGGACTGATATCTGATATTTGATTGACATCTATAATCAGAGTTTTCAGGTTAGTTAAAGATTGCAGGGGAGCAATGTCAGATATTTGATTACTGCCGAGGATGAGATTAGTAAGTTGAGTGAAAGATGAGAGAGGGCTGATATCCGTAATTTGAAGATTTTTGAGGTTAAGTTCTTTTGTATTAGAAAGCAGTTCGTTGGCTCGATCGCACTCGGCATTGTCTGAGATTTGCAACAGTATTTCTATGGTATGTTTGGCGCTGGGAGAAATAGTTTCTTTGTGCTTGCACCACTCAGAGAAGTTATTATAAGTTGTCATGGGCTGTGCTGCCTTAATCGATTTTAGATGGGAGATTTGAAATTTTAGATAAGTATAGCAATTCTATTTCATTTGTGAATGAGATTTTTTTCGGGTTTTGAGAAATTTTAGCAAAAATTGTGTAAAGTAATCTTAATATCATTTCCGGTTACACTCATACATGATGTTGACGGTTGACGGTTGACGGTTGACTGTTCACGGCGTCAACAGTCAACCGTCAACGCCGTGAACTCGAATTTACTATTCCGATGCTAACGGATTTGATATAACATCCTTAATTGCATTGCATTACCAGGAGCCAAGAGCCAACTATGACACCAGAACTAATTTTTAATGCAGGTAATCTGTTCGTTGTGCCTTTCTGGGCAATTATGATTTTATTGCCAAACTGGGGAATTACCCGAAAAGTGATGAATTCCTTTATTCCGTTTGCGATCCTCGCCGCTTTGTACATATATTTGTTTGGTAGCAGTCTGACGGCGGAAAATGCGGCAGCTTTGTCGAATCCCAAGCTAGCAGATATTGCTAAGTTTCTGGGGGAGGAAACGGCTGCGGCTACGGGATGGATACATTTTTTAGTGATGGACTTGTTTGTCGGGCGCTGGATTTATTGGGAAGGACAGCGGACAGGAGTTTGGACGGTTCATTCTTTGGCTTTATGTTTTTTTGCTGGGCCGATGGGATTGCTTTCTCATATTGTAACTGCTTGGATTACTCAAAGGTTTTTCCCCAGTTCTGAAAGTCTTTCAGGGGCGGGTTCTGGGGTCCACCCACAAGAAAATTGATGTATTGGGGAACGGGTTCTCTGGCCCGTTCGTGCCTAAAAATGGCGCAAGATATCAATAACAATATTCATCGTAGCTAAACCAGTCCCTTGTATTTTGAAAGAGGTAGATGGCGGTTTAGCGTTGGGTGGGGCGGGTTTATGAAATTATGGGTTTTAGGCAATTATTGTTGGTGAAACCCGCCCCTACAATCCTCGATCGCAGCTTGGAACTTTTACAAAATTTTACAATATTAAGAATTGGCTAGGGGCAGCACTAAACGAGCCACAATTAAATTGTTTTCTAACATTTCTATAGAAAAGTTTCCCCCCATTAAGCGTACTGCTCGCTGACAAATTAAAAGATTTTGCATGATCGACCTATTTGCAGAAACGGCTAATATATCGGGTTGGGAACCGCCGTTGAACGCAGCAATTAACTGTCGATCGCCCGCGCCACTATCGACCACAGACAATTCTAACAAATCTTCCCCCAACAACTGAGAGCGAATCTCAATCTTGGCGCCAACTGCAGAGCGCCTGCAAGCCGTCGCCAGCAATTCGCACAGTATCAAATCGAGCTTAATGCTGTCCCCGCGAACGCTCAAAGTCTGGCCCGCAGGCATCGACACAGCAGTTTCTCTGTGCACTTCCAGCGAGACTTTCGACTGTTTGACCAGGGGGGCCGTTCGATCGATCGATCGCCTCAGCCAAGCGCTCACAGGCACCGCATCTTGTCCGAATTGCAGCCGCCAATGTTCCTGTTTCAGCAGCAAATGAGTTGACCCCAAAGCATTGCCAATTTGTCGCAAAACCTGTTGGTAGCGCAAAATTTTCAGAGCATCCTTTTGTTCCTTCGCCGACTGCAAAATCGACTGACTCAACTCCCCCAACTCCTTCACCCCCGCTGCCAGAGTGCGGTAAAAATCCTCAAAACGGCGCTGTTTGTACCAGTTGAGCAACTCCAGATCCAATCGCTGCGACTCCTGGAGCGATTGCACCGCCAAATACCTGCGCCACCAAGCCAACTGAGACGCCATCGAGCTGAGTAAACTCACCGACAACTCCGACCACTGGCGGCCCGGAGCGTCCGCAGCCACCACAATGCCCGCCGGAGCGTGTTCTGGAGCAGTTCGCAGCGCCACCGTCAGAATATCGCCAATTCCCGGACTGCGGAGCCACCGCTTCGTCGCCAGTGGCAGTTGGCTCGTACTCTGTTGCACCACGCAGTTAGCAGCCAGGGTTTGTTGGATCAAAGCATCTGTTTTGACAGGAATCACCGCCTCGGGATTGAGGGCAAATACGGGATTGGCAGCTACCGCCGCCACGATGGAACCTTCTTCCTCACCGGGATTCCAAGTAATTACGGCTACTAAAGGACAGGAAATTGTCTGGGAAACCTGTTGAGCAAAGTTACGATCGAGCTTTTGCAGCGGCAACTCTGGGAACATCGTCGGTGAAGCAGCAGATATCTCTTGCTCAGATTGCTCATCAGGAGAATGGTGCAAAACCGCCAAACCCGATTTGAGCGAGCGCTCAAATTGCTGATATTTGTCGATTGCCGAACTCTGCTGCCACGAGTGCAGGATCAATCCGAGTTGTTGGCCCACTAGCCGAACTAATTCTTGCTCAGCTCGCCTCCAAGTGCGAGTTGCACTGTGCCCGACAACCAGCAAACCCTCGATCGATTTTCGATTGGCGATTTTCGATTTTAGATTGGGGTTTTCTCCCTCTTCGTTTTTCCTCCGAGTGGTCGATGCCAACAGCGATCGCACCCCAGCTTCCCCCAACACTTCCCGCCAAGCGCCCAACCGCCCGTCTTCCTCCCAATTTTCAATAGCTAGAAGTGCACTTTCTTGCAACAGCCGCACGTCAGGCACATCGAGGGCGTTGAGCGGCGACGGCACTGACCTGCGGTTGCGGGGCAGATTTTGGCAGACAATTTCAAAGCGATTTTGTTCTTCGCCGTACAGCAGCAGCAAAAAGTATTCGCATTTGAGCCTCTCGCACAACTGTTCGGCGGTATTTTTCAAAGTCGCCTCCCAGTCAGCATCGCTGTAGATGGCGCGAGCTATTCCCGCAGTTAAATCTCGATCGATCTCAATTTGCTGAATTTTCTCCTCCATCTCCGACACAGGAGCCGTCAGAGCCACTAACTGCGCCACTCCCAGCAGGTAATGCTTTTCATTTTCTTGCCAAATCCGGGCCTCGCCGGCTTCGACTGCCAAAAATCCCAACAATTCCCCTTCCGAAACAATCGGCGCAGCCAACAGAGAGCGAGCGCGGATTTGCTGCATCAACCGCCCCGTCAGCTCAGTTTTCAGAGAACTTTGAGATTCACCGATCCAAACCATTTCTGCCCTGCCCAAAGCCTGATAAAATTCGCCCAAGTCTTGAACGGTGATGCCCGAAGCCGCTCGGCTCGGCCCGCCCAAACCCGGAGCAACTTCGCGGTTGCTGACTCGGCGCCAAAAATAGCGCCGCTCTCGCTCGAACCAATAAACATTGGTGCGCGTCGGCTCGATAAATTCATGAGTTTGTTCGACCACCGCTTGCAAGTATTGGTCGAGCGATCGCAATTCCCCCAACTGCGAAATCAGCGCTAAAAGGGACTCATCTGGGTGTTTGATTTGTTGTCGCTGCCAGTCTTTTTCTATTTGGTAAAGAGCAGTTGCCAGCGCTCCAAATACGATCGCCAACTGCGTTTTTTCCCCCGACTTTGGCGACGCTCCCCACACGTCAGTGCCGAGCAAAATCACGCCGTAGCAGCGGTCTTTGTAGCGGAGCGGAAACAGAGTCGTGCCTTGAATATTGAAAGTTTGAGCTGCTTTGCGCCATTCTCCGGCTCGGTTTTCCGATCGCAAATCCGGGACTCCCACCGGCCGGAGCTGAATCACCACTTGTTCCAGCAAATCCCCCGGACTGAGGGCAAACCGCTGTTTGAGAAAAGACTGGTCGCCGTTAGGAGTTATGCCACCTTTCCCGAACAATCTGTGGGCCTGTCGATCGTACAACCCGATCCAAATCAACCGCCAGTCAAATTCCGCTTGCAAGTAACCGAGTGTGGTCGAAAGCAGCACTTCAACATTCTCCTCTTCTCGGAGAGTCTGAAGGACGCGCTCTAGGGTCGCGATTTGTTCGTCTAAATCCTTTAGTCTTTGCTGCTGCCCCATTTCCAAGCTTCCCCGCACCTTTGTCTAATTTAAAATTACTAACTTAAATACTCAAAAAATTAAAATGCCAAAGAATCAACTTATAATATAATCGTCTCACTTATCCTTCAATCTCAAACATTGGATAAAGTCGATCGAAGTTGAAGTAAAAACCTCACCTTCACACTCTTCTCCTGAATCTTTTTATTGAGCTTCTCATTTGTCAACTGCCCCAGGATAAGTCATTGGATATTTATCAATCAGGTGTCCGCCCGCTGTTGTTTTCGGTATTGAAAACCGATGCCGAGTGGCTGCACAACCGCACTCTCCAAGTTCTCGAACTCGCAGCCAGAACCCAGTCAAACCCCGCAACCAGGCAAATGCTCTCTCGATTGCAGAAATCTTTGGGAGTCCAAGATTCTCGCCTCGAACAATCTTTGTGGGGACTGAGCTTTAACAATCCTGTCGGCTTGGCCGCCGGATTTGATAAAAACGGCGTAGCTGCTGACATTTGGGCAAATTTTGGCTTTGGCTTTGCCGAACTCGGCACTGTCACTTGTCAACCGCAGCCGGGAAACCCCCAACCTCGCTTGTTTCGATTGACTCGGGACAGTGCAGCCCTCAACCGCATGGGATTTAACAATCAAGGAGCCGCGGCAATGGCAGCCCGGTTTCACAGAGCACAGAAACAGTCTTCCTGCGATGCCTCGCGCCCCATGCCTCAGTCTCGGTTCCCCTTGGGGATCAATCTCGGTAAATCTAAGGTAACACCGTTAGAGCAGGCAGCAGCCGACTATTTGGAGAGTTTTAAGCTGCTGAAAGATTGGGGCGACTATTTTACAGTCAACGTTTCCTCTCCGAATACGCCGGGGTTGCGATCGCTCCAAGATGCTGCTGGGCTTACCACAATTTTGGAAAGTTTGCAACAAGAAAATCAGGGAATCAAGCCAATTTTAGTCAAGATTGCGCCGGATTTGGAGTCAGAGGCGATCGTATCAATCCTCGACTTAGCAAAAACCTACCAACTAGCAGGAATTATCGCCACAAATACCACCATCCGCCGCGACGGATTGAAAACGCAAATATTGCGAGAAACAGGCAAACCAATCGCCGAAGAAGCCGGGGGAATTAGCGGGCTTCCCGTGCGGGAGCGATCGACAGAAGTAATCCGATTTATCTGGCAATATACAAAAGGCGAATTGCCCATAATTGGAGTTGGCGGCATTTTCACCGCCGAAGATGCTTGGGAAAAAATAGCCGCCGGTGCGAGTTTAATTCAAGTTTATACCGGTTGGGTTTACGAAGGGCCTTGGATGGTGCGCCGGATTCTCCAAGGGTTGTTGCAAAAGTTAGAAGAACGCGGATTTAGTTCGATTTCTGAGGCTGTAGGTTCGGACAATCAATAGACAGTTGACAGTTGACAGTTGACAGTTGACAGTTGACAGTTGACAGTTGACTGTGAGTAAAAAAAATGAAAATTGCGCGAATTATTTGTTGGCATCGGGATTCGACTTTACGCCCGAGGATGAAGCGCGGATTTGATATCATTCCGGTCTTACTGCCGGAATTGATATGACTGACAGTGCGATCGCTAAAAAAACTATAGCGGTTCTCAGGAAAGTAAGGTACTCTTCCTGTTTGGCCAATGCCCCATGCCCAATGCCCCATGCCCAATGCCCTGCGCGGGCCAATGCCCAATGCCCAATGCCCAATGCCCAATGCCCAATGCCCAATGCCCAAGAACACCTCATGTTACGCTCGAAAGGCTATAATCAAATATTTCCGCTAAATTCAAAGCATTAAGTTGAGCTTGAGCTTTATGCAGCGACTCCTGCCATTCCCTTTCCGGATCGCTATCAGCAACAATCCCCGCACCCACTTGTCCCCAAACAACTCCCCCCGTCGTACCGTCACTTTTTGGTGCATATAACAGCGTGCGAATCAAAATATTTAAATCTAGGTTGCCGCGCCAGTCCAAATAACCGCAGGAACCGTAAAATAAATTGCGCTTCACGGGTTCCAATTCTTCGATGATTTCCAGACAGCGCACTTTCGGACAACCTGTAATCGTACCGCCCGGAAATACCCCTCGAATTAAGTCGATCGCGTCGCTATCTTGTCTTAATGTACCGATAACATTACTGACGAGGTGCATCACGTGACTGTAGCGTTCAATCGTCAGAAATTCGTTAACTTTTACCGAACCCCATTCACACACCCTCCCGATATCGTTGCGCTCTAAATCAACTAACATAATATGTTCTGCTCTTTCTTTGATATTCTCTATTAATTCCCGTGCTAACTGCTCATCTTGAATGCAGGTTAAACCTCGCGGTCTCGTTCCCGCGATCGGTCTAGTATCCACTTGTTTGCCTAATAATTGAACGAGTCTTTCCGGCGAACAACTAACTATCGCCCCCCACGGAGTTTGCCAATAACTTGCAAAAGGCGAAGGATTGATCCGTTGCAAAGCGCGGTAAATTGACCAACTACTGCAATCTGTACGGGCTTCAAACCGCAAAGATAAATTAGCCTGAAAAATATCGCCCGCATGAATATACTTCTGAGCTTTTCGCACTATTTCTTTATACTCGCTCTCAGATAATTGGAAAATAGGAGTAGGGGAATTTTGTCGATCATTTTCCGGTAAATTATTAGGGATTATATCTGGCTGGGTTTGCTCTAATTGATGCTGCATAACATCGAGGTGAGAAGGTTGACTCGCAGCCAACCAGAGAATTTGCGTTTGATGGTCTAAAACCGCAAAAGATTCTGGTTCGTACCAACAGCTAACCGGGAAAGGCAGCGCATCGGTATTGAGTTGGGGCAGGTGTTCGATTTCCCATGCTAAATCATAACCCAGCCATCCCAACCAACCCCCACTAAAAGGAATTTCCGGCGGTACATTCACTGCTAAATTTTGCTTTTGAGAGTCCAAAAGAGCGCGCAAAAAAGGTAAAATTTCACCGACTGGCGGTGTCCATAGCTGAGATTGACCGTCAATTATCCGGGGAGAACCCGCACAAATAGAATATCGTGCCAAGTTAGTAGAAGATGTAACAGGACTTTCTAGCAGAACGGCCATATCGCGGGGGGAACCATCCGATATTGAGCTGGCACTGTCGGCAGTTTTACTGAGAAATAAAATTTGAAAAATCTCCGATCCGCTGCGCTGATTTAGGGGAAGCTTTCGCCAATGCCAAGGTTGTATTTGTTTCATAATAGATTGCGCTATGGTTAACACTTTACTATTACACAAAATGTCAACTTTTACCTGATTATTTGTAATAGTAAGTTGCGCCCATGAGCCCTCTACTAAAATCGATATACAGCTTGATATCAGCCATTACTTACAACTTGCCAAACATCTCTGTTTACCTCTTTTTCGAGACGTATCCAGCCCCTAACGGAGTTAATGAGAAATAGAGTTTGGGTACTGTGCAAATCCTCTAAGGTAATTAATTCTTCTCTGATTTTTCCCTCCTCTAAAAGTTGAGAACGGAACGTCCCCGGTAATAAACCGCACTTGACGGGAGGTGTGATTAGACCTGCGGGTGTATCGATCGCAATATTGGCGATCGTGGATTCGGTGATAACTCCATCTTGATTCCACAGAAAAACATCCTGATATTCGGGCTGCGACTCCAAAGCCATTGTATAAGGCAATCGGTAAGTTGTCTTGTGGTAAAGAAATGGGTTTTGAGAATCGATCGGTTGGCGGGCAATTCCCACAGATGCACCGATTTTTAAGATACCGCTATCTAGGGTCTGAGCTTGTAATGTTATGTTTCCCTCACAAGATATTGTTAACCGTATTTTTTGTTTAACAGACCCGAAAGTCATACTTAATGCTTGTAAAGCTTTGCTTGCTTCTGTTAGCGATAGGGGGAAATTAAAATAATCAGCCGATCGTTCTAATCTTTGAATATGCCTGTCTAGCAAAAAATAGCCGTTTTTGGGTTCCCATAAAAATGATTCCAGCAATTCAAAATTTGACGGTTGTTGAATCATATTTTTTTCAATATAATGTAAATTCGGTAACTAGACAATTTTTAGACCCGCGAAGGTTCCTGTTTGTGTAATTATATAGGAAGTTAACTTGAATTTATGTCGCCTAAATCCTTTATATTTCAATGGCGCCTTGCCATCGGGCTGTTGATATTAACCTCAGCGATCATACCCCTAGCACTTAACTACTACGTCAGGCTTGTTACCAGCAAGTACCGCTACAGCGATATAGCTAACGTGCCGGCAGAACCCATTGCTATAGTTTTTGGTGCCGGAGTTTGGGAAGACGGCACTCCAAGCCCTATGTTAGCCGATCGAGTGCAAGCAGCCGTCGATTTGTACAAAGCGGGGCGAGTGGACAAACTTTTGATGACAGGAGACAATAGCACTGTCGATTACAACGAAGTCCAAGCAATGCAGGACTACGCCGAAGCCCAAGGCGTACCGATTAATAATATCGTTCTCGATTATGCCGGATTTAGTACCTATGAAAGTTGCTACCGGGCGAAAGAGATTTTTGGGATAACGCAGGCTGTTTTAGTTACCCAAAACTTTCACTTAGCCCGCGCTGTTTATACCTGTCGCCGATTGGGCATAGAGGCGATCGGTTTAGGAACGCCGGATTGGGGCAAATTTCGCCAAAAGGGCATGATTCGCTACACTTTCCGCGAATTTTTGGCAGTCATCAAAGCACTTTGGGAAGTGCGCGTTACCCGTCCCGAACCGACTTTTTTGGGGCCGTTTGAAGGAATTAAATAAAAGTTATGATATCATGTCTGGTCGATCGACCGTGATTTTTGTAGGGGCTCCCCTCACCAACAATCCCAGCCAACAATGGACAATCTCAAAAACCGTTCGGCTGACGCTCACGGCGAAGCCCGCCCCGACCGGGATATTATGGTTAATCGATCGGACACGATATGAGTGTTCTGTTGAAGACTTTAGTCCTTTCTTCAAGAACTAAAGCCTTCACTAAAAACTGGTTTTCTTGCAACTAACCAGACATCATGTAAGTCCGGGAATTTTAGGTTTTGAGTTCAACAAAAACCCCAACAAAGCTCACAAATCATAACTCGCCCGTTGCTGTAGCGCTCCATAACTTACTCGCGTTTGGAAAGCCCAGCCAGCGACCAAGTTAGGCTCACCATCATTAAGCGGCCTAGAGCCTTCAAACGGTCTTCGGCGTTATTTGCAACCGTTTGAGATAGAGTTTCATAATTCACATTTCTCGACAATTCTTCAGCAGTTTCTGCTGGTTTTTCCACTGGTTTTTCCAACTGGGGTTGTTCAGAAGATGTCTCAATGCTGACTTGTGGCTGCTGATTTTTTTCTTCTGTCATTTTCTGAGTCACCTCCTGGAGTTATTGCATACATAATCCTTAATACAAATGTAATTTCTTTGTATCCGGGATGGGGCGAGTCAAGTTTTCCGTACCCGGCAATCGCAGTTACCAACTGACTTAAAAGTTGGGATTTGAGTTGTGAGCTATCTTAAATAGCGCTTAGGCACTTTTCCTCAAAACTAGGTTTATTCACAGATATGTAGTCCTCCACCACTTTTTTGTAAGAAACGGGATTTCAGAGCATAAGTCCTGCTAAATTCAAAACTCACTCACTACTACCCGTGAGGCACATCACTGAATTGTTATATTTACTTAACAGTAATATTTCCGAGATTCTGATATTGTTAAAGCTTAACAATTAATTTTGCTGGGATTTATCTCAATCTGCAAGCAACCGTCTGGAAATTATTAACAAACTGAAGGTGTAGAGCCGATGGCAATTTATGTTGATACTGCAATTGTAGCGGAAGCTGCACGGGCGAGCAAGTTCGGATGGATAGCGGGAATTACTACTAATCCGACACTTTTGGCAAAAAGCGAGTTACCTCCCGAGCAAACCCTTAAACAACTGGCACAACTGATTCCTGGGGAAGTGTACTATCAGCTAATGGCATCTGATGTTGATGGCATGGTAGCAGAAGGAAAAGCGGCTTTTGAATTAATTGGACAGCAAACTGTTTTGAAAGTTCCAGCAACGGCGGCTGGTTTTCAAGCAGTCGCGCATTTGTCACCGTCCATTCATTGCGCGGTGACGGCGATATACAGCGCTTCCCAGGCCGTTGTTTCAGCAGAAGCTGGGGCAAAATATGCGATCGCCTACGTGAATCGCGCCACCAGATTGTTAGGAGACGGTTTTGCCTTAGTGCAAGATATGGCAAATGTGTTGAAGCAAACTAATACTGAGATTTTGGCAGCTAGTATTAAATCGCCGGAAGAAGCGGTAAAAACTTTATTAGCTGGCGCACATCATTTGACACTGCCTTTTGACGTTTTGCAGGCGATCGCAGTTCACGAACTTTCGCAGCAAACTGTGGATGAATTTGCGAAAAACGGGCGGGGAATTAGTTATTAAATGTTGCAATAGAGAAAACTTCATTAATTCGGGAGCAAGTATCATTCGCTCGCTGACTGCCTATGAGTTGGGCTATTTTGTCTACGGCAGGCAACATTTGTTGATAAATATGACTTTTATGAAGTCAAGGTTATGAATTTTATGAATTGACTTTGAGAGCTGCTTATTGAATGATGTCAATCAACCGCACGAAGTTCCAAACTTGTACTCTTAAATGTCAGGGTTTATGACTATTACTCGCGTCTCAGTTGACTCAGCAGGCAATCAGGCAAACGCCTCTTCCTTCGACATCTCCATCTCAGCCGACGGGCGGTTTGTCGCGTTTACTTCTGATGCCTCCAACCTCGTGCCGGGGGATACTAGCAATAAGCAAGACATCTTCGTGCGCGACTTGTTAACAAACACCACCACCCGCGTGTCCGTAGACTCAGCAGGCAATCAAGGGAACAGTGGCTCTGGTGCTGCTTCCATCTCCGGCGACGGGAGGTTTGTGGCGTTTACTTCTGTTGCTACCAACCTCGTTCCGGGGGATACTAACAATCAGCAAGACATCTTCGTGCGCGATTTCTCAACCAACACCACCACCCTCGTCTCAGTAAGCTCCAACGGCGATCGGGGCAACGGCGACTCCTTCAGGTCCTCCATCTCAGCCAACGGGCGGTTTGTGGTGTTTTCATCTGAGGCCTCCAACCTCGTGCCGGGGGACACCAACAATAGCACCGACATCTTCGTGCGCGACTTGTTAACCAACTCCATCACCCTCGTCTCAGTCGGCTCCACCGGAGATCGGGCGAACGACAGCTCCTACCGCCCCTCCATCTCAGCCGACGGGCGGTTTGTGACCTTTGATTCTGATGCCTCCAACCTCGTGCCGGGGGACACCAACAATAGCACCGACATCTTCGTGCGCGACTTGTCAACCAACGCCATCACCCTCGTCTCAGTCGGCTCCAGTGGCGAGCGCGGGAACGACAACTCCTTCAATTCCTCCATCTCAGCCAACGGGCAGTTTGTGGCGTTTCATTCTAAGGCTACCAACCTCGTACCGGGAGACACGAACAATAGCCGTGACATCTTCGTGCGCGATTTATTAACCAATACCACCACCCTCATCTCTGTTAGCTCCAGCGGCGAGCGCGGGAACGACGACTCCTTCAACCTCCTATCCCCTGGTGCCATCTCCGCTGACGGACGGTTTGTGGTGTTTGAATCTGCTGCCACCAACCTCGTGCCGGGGGACACTAATGGTAACCAAGATATCTTCGTGCGCGACACGCTCGCCAATACCACCACCCGCGTCTCTGTTAACTCAGCAGGCAATGAAGGCAACAGCATCTCCTACATCACTTCCATCTCCGCCAACGGGCAGAAAGTGGGGTTTTCATCTGCTGCCACCAACCTCGTGCCGGGGGACACTAACTTTGACTTTGACATCTTCGTTGTTGACTTAACCAACACTCCAGGCGGCACCAATAACTCTCCAAACGCCATCAACGGCACTCCCGGCAACGACAACCTGACTGGCACCAGTGGCAACGATATCATCAACGGTTTGGAAGGTGATGACGTGCTGACCGGTTTGCGGGGTAATGATGTCTTAAATGGCGGCGACGGCAACGATATCCTGTATGGCGGCAAAGGTTTTGACACCCTCAACGGCGGTTTGGGCAACGATAATCTAGTCGGCGGCGCGGGCAACGATGTATTTGTTTTAGGTGCGGGATTGGGAGTTGATACAATTTCTGATTTCACCAAATCTCAAGATACCATTCAATTAATCAATGGCTTGACCTTCGGACAGCTATCAATTTCGCCGGGAACTAACGGCACATTAATTACAGTAGCCAGCAGCGGTGAAGTTTTAGCTTCTTTGACAGGCGTTGCTCCCAACCTCATCGGCTCTGAAGATTTCGTCTCTGTTTAGAGATGGTAAACAATCATTTGTTAAATCACTTTTACTCAGAAAAACATCATGTTTAAACTTCGCAAACAATCACTCGCATTAATAGGCACATTTCTTGCAGTTTTGCAACCAGCTTTTACCGCTAATTCACAAGAAAGCAACAGCGAATTTAGCAAACTTCAATCCTTATTAGAAGCTAAAAAATGGTACGAAGCAGATATAGAAACAGTTTCTCTGATCCGCAACAACCCCGCCAATCTGTCTTGTCCGAACCTCCGGGCGATCGATCAAATGTGGATGCAATCGAGCAATGGCAAATATGGATTGACTCCGCAGTTAGAGATTTGGCAGAAAGTGGGCGGTTCTAGCTGTCGCACTTGCGAAGGTCAAATTCAAGATTTTAGCAAGCAAGTAGGATGGAACATGAGCTCGCAAGTAAGTCCTATACCAGGGGAGTTTCCAGCCCAGTATCCAACTGTTGCTTCATTAAGTTGGCAAAGTTATGTTGACAGCGATAAAAGCATAACTAGGTACAGTCTTTTTGCTGGCGCGCAGACATGGCAAGCGTGGAGGGTTACAGAATTTAACCTGTTTTCTACTTTTGCCAATTGCGGCAAGTAACAGTTGTAGGACGGGCAATGCCCAGACTTCCACGTCGGAGTCGGGATGGGATTTCTCGATCGCCTCGCCTCTTCAATCTAAAATCTCAAATCTAAAATAGTATGACTATGGCATTCGCCAAATCTTAATAGTGCGATCGGGACTGCCGCTGACAAAAGTCTTGCTATCTCTGGCAATAGCAACAGAAGTCACAAACTGAGTGTGACCAGAAAGAGTTTTTCTTTCTTTTCCCGTCTTCAAATCCCAAACTATAATATCTCCGCCCCCGCCGATCAAAGTGCGGCTGTCCGGGCTAAAGGCGATCGTCCTCACCCAACTCGAATGCCCTTTAAAAGTGCGGCTGCGCTTCCCGTCTTGCACGTTCGACAAACGGATCGTATTGTCGGTGCTAGCACTAGCCACAGTTTTCCCGTCCGGGCTAAAAGCCACAGCATTAACCGGGCCCCCGTGACCTGTGATAATTCTTCTGACTTCTCCGGTATTGAGATTCCACAAACGCACAGTTTTGTCGTGGCTGCCGCTAGCGAGAGTTTTACCGTCCCTGCTAAAAGCGATCGCGTTTACTCCTCCGGCGTGGCCGCTCAAAGTCCGCAACCTGCTGCCGGTTTTGACATCCCACAAGCGAACAGTTTTGTCATCGCTGCCGCTAGCGAGAGTTTTACCGTCCCTGCTAAAAGCGATGGCGTTGACGGGGGCTGCGTGAGCGGGAATCGTCCGCATCCGCCGCCCCGTCTTCAAATCCCAGAGAATCACATTATTGTCGCCGCCCCCGCTGGCCAAAATCGAGCCGTCCGGGCTCACCGCCACCGTCTTGACCGATTTTTTAGAATGCACCGAATTGAGAGTCCGCACCAGGCGTCCCGTCTTCACCTTCCAAATTCTAATCGTCCCAAAGCTGGCGCTGACCAAAGTTTGACCGTCAGGCGACAGGGCGATCGCATTTACACTCCCGACATTATCCAAACTTCCTTGCAAAAACTGAGTGCTAGGTAAAGTAGAAAGCAGCCACACCGGGTTTGCTGGAAACACCTTGTAACGCAGCGAACCGTAAATTTGAGACGCGCCAATACTCACCATCAAAACAGCCGTGCCCGCCAGCAACTTCTTTTTCCAATCAAAAACATCTTTCTCGGTCTTGTTCAATCCCGAATTCAGAGGTCTGAGGCGGTTCATGGAACTCTGCTTCTTCGCCCCAGCCTCCCCGGCAGTGGCGCGAATTTTAGTTTGCCCCGTCGTCGGCAACTGAGTCGGCAACTGACTTTCCGCGCCGTCGAGATTAATTTCCTCCAAGCACTGCAAAACCATCTGGGGACTTTGAGGTCGATTTCCCGGAAAAGGCGCCATCAGGTAATCGATCACATTAGCCACGGCGTCGGAAACCTGAGGAGCTCCTTTGCGCCACATTAATCTGCCCGTGCGCGGGTTCTCTGGAAACGCAGTCGGCGGCTTTCCAGTCAGCAAATAAACAAAAGTGCGCCCCAGAGCAAAAAAATCCGACTGCGGAACAGCCTTGCCATTAGTTTGTTCCGGCGGCGTGTAGCCCGGGGAAACAATACCAGTCACATTTTGCCCCTGGCCCACCTTAGCGAAATAAGTCGCCGACACTTCCCGAGCAGTCCCGAAGTCAATCAGCACTAACTGCCCGTTTGGCTTGCACATAATATTGTGCGGCTTGATATCCCGATGGAAATAGTTGAGGCGGTGAACTTGGTCTAAAATTTCCGACAGTTGTTTGAGCCAGTTTACAGCTTGTTCTTGAGTGATCGGGCGGCCCCGATGTTTCAGCCAGTCTTGCAAATTGGCACCAGCAATTTTCTCCATCACCAGACAGTGAAAAGACTCTGTGCTGTGAGCTGGCGAAAATGTAAAATAACCGTCGCGATCGACTTTTGGAATACCTGGGTGTCTCAGCCTGACCAATACGTCGGCTTCTTGCTTAAAAAGTTCTACAGCTTTGGGATGTTCTTTGAGCAGGACTTTGAGCACTTTTCGGGAGCCGTTGTCGTCCACTTCAAATGTTCTGCCAAAGCCACCGCCTCCGAGAGGCGCGACTATCCGATATCTACCTTGCAACAAAAGTTCAGACCCGCAGTGGATACACGCGGATTTGCCAGAGTTGGCTGGATCGGAGGGATTCGGGCATTTGGGATTGAGGCAATAACTCACAGAAGCCACATAACCCTGATTGAGGTTGCTCTATCAAGTTTTACTTTGACACTCTCAACACTCTTGGTGACTGAGATTCTTGGTTCAGCGAAGTCACTTGCCTTGACAGGATTACTCGAGCCAAAGTAGAGGTGTCTTCTCCTCAAGCGTGAATTCCGGTATGCCCTACCGTACTTGATTAGTCCTCTTGAGATAGCTAGGTTTTGATTCAAATAGGAGTTTTCCTAGACGGCAACACGGTTAGGTGTGACTGCGTACTCAAAAAAAATAAGAGTACGAGTTTTTATGTTGTCTAGTTATACTCACTTTTCAACTTATGACGATCGTAGCACACCTAGTACAAGACTCATGAGCACTCTTGATTGAAATCTTTGAGTGTAGCTCAAGTCAAGCGGACTAAAGTCTCCCTGGTTTTCCCCATCCCGTCTGTTTCTATAACCTGGGGCGATCGAATCTAACAATCGGGTTGAGGTTCAAGGTTCTGTTGTTTGTCCCAGCAGCCGATCGATCGAGGTCAAAAACCCCTCATGACAGCAGATGGTTCACAAAAAAATCAGAACTAATAACAGAGAGCTGCCAGATTTCAATTGTACGATCGCAACGACAACTCTCGAAGCAACAGAGGAAGAGCGGGAGCGTGGGGGATGGGGAGTGCGGGAATCTGGGAGTGTGGCAAAGTTGAAAAAATCTGCCTTCTGCCTTATTCCCTCAACATTCATCCCTTAAATCGGTTAAATCTCGTAAACTGTTTCGTTGCCGAACTTCCTTCAGCAGAAGAAAGCCTGTTAAACCAGTCCCTCAATTATCGGATGGAAGTAGAAAGCCAGCCCCAAAACCGTATAAGCTGCCAACAGCAAAGTACCTTCTAGCCAGTTAGAGTTGCCGTCGGAACTGATAGAATTGGCGATCAGCACCGACACCGCAACCGCTACAAGTTCAAACGGGTTGAAGTTCAAGTCCATCGGTTTGCCCAAGACAAAACCTGCCAAAACCAACACCGGCGCAACAAATAAAGCAATTTGCAAACTCGAACCCATTGCCACAGAAACTGACAAATCCATTTTATTTTTCATCGCCACCGTCACCGCCGTCGTGTGTTCGGCCGCATTGCCAATAATCGGCACTAAAATCACCCCGGTAAACAGTGATGTCAGCCCCAAACGCGCCGTCGCTTCTTCTAGACTACCCACCAGCAGTTCCGACTCGACAGCTACCATCACAGTACAAGCCAACAGCACCCCAACCCACAGCGGCAGATTTACTTTGTGATCGGGGCTGTCTGGTGCTAAGTTACTTTCGGCTAATTCTTCAAGCATATCTATTTCTGCCACCCCTGCGTCGTACAGATAACTGTGAGTTTTCATCGAAAACAGCAGCGTCAGCACGTAGACGACAATCAGGACTACAGCAACAGCGCTAGAGAGGTTCTCCATAGTTTCGGGAGGGATGCCAATAGAGGTGGCATTAACTGCAGTCGGCATCAAAATGGCAATCACGGCTAAGTTCATCGCTGAAGCGTTCAACCGGGCGACTGTCGGCTGAAAATCTTGTTCTTTGTAGCGCAAGCCGCCCAGCAGCATCGCAAATCCCATCACCAACAGCAGGTTGCTCATAATTGAACCGGTGATGCTGGCCTTGACAACATCTATTAGTCCGGCGTTGAGGGCGACGAGGCCGATAATCAGTTCCGTGGCATTTCCGAAGGTAGCGTTCAGCAAACCCCCCAAGTTGGCACCGAGGACGACGGCAATTTCTTCGGTGGCCGTCCCCATCCAGGCGGCTAGGGGGATGATGGCTAAAGCCGAGGTGATGAAGATTGTGGAGGATTCCCAGCCGAGAAAGTGTCCGGCGATGGAAACCGGGATAAATAACAGCAAGCTGGAAATTATTGTATTTGTGTTTAGCATTTAGATTCTCAAAAGCTGCCAACCGTCAATCATAGCCTGCCACAAAGTTTAATAAACGGGGAGGGTTCGGGAGTTGGGTGTTCGCTTCAAGTTGGGGGTGGGCGATCCTCTTCGAGGGCAGCGCTTGCGGGCGATCGAGCATTGAGGCAACCTGCTATACCTGTACTTCACGAAGTATGTCACACATTATTCGTCACAGCCAGACGCATCGGACAACCGGAAGGTTTAGCAAATGCTGTTTTATTCCTCATGCAAAACAGAACACCCAAATTTCCGAATTTTTAAATAACTCCGCGATCTAAAAGCGAGTTCGTTCTACGTTTAATTAAATTGATTTACTTACCAAAATACTTGCCAGCCAAAGTGGATAAATAGTTGCGGGCAGTGTTCGACTCTTAAGATGTAAATTAAGGTGGGAAATATATTAAAAAGCAATGGAGAATGGCAATGACGCAAGTTGTAATTGTGGGATCGGGGCCAACTGGTGCGGCACTTGCCTTGCTGCTGGTGAAACGAGGTATTGCTGTAACCTTGGTTGAGGCGGCAAAAGATTCCTACCGAGTGTTTCGCGGTGAAGCGTTAATGCCCAGCGGATTGGATGCGATCGCACAAATGGGTTTATCCACTATGCTAGAAGGTGTTCCACACCGACAAATTGATGCCTGGGAGTTCGTTGTGGGCGATCGGCAACTATTTCGAGTTGATGAGCCAATGGGGTCAAATCGACCTTGTACGCTGGTATCCCAACCGCCTTTGCTACAAACACTAATTTCAGAAGCTAAGTTGCATCCAGAGTTTGAATTTATCCCTGGTGTTCCCGTAAAAGATTTACTCTACAGCAACGATCGCATTGCGGGTGTAAAGCTAGGAGATGGGCGAGAGATTCCTGCTGCACTTGTAATTGGTACAGATGGTAGAAACTCGGTTGTACGACAACGTACAGAATTAGAGTTAATAAAACAGCAGAAGAGTATAGATGTTCTGTGGTTTAAACTTGCCGCTCATCCTCGGTTTGTGGCGGATAATGTATTTTATTCCATCCTCAATGGCGGTAGCGGATTTAGTGTCTTTCACGGCGCAGAATCAGGAAAACTTCATCTGGCTTGGGTGCTATCTGCTGATGACAAAACCGATCGGAAACACACAGACTGGGCAGAAACTTTCGCATCGCTATCTCCTGGGTGGATGGCAGAACATTTCCGCAACTGTGCGGATACGATCGAATCTCCGATGCGATTATCTGTAGTAGTTGGTCGCTGTCCGCGCTGGCATCGACCAGGAATCATACTTTTGGGGGATGCTGCACATCCCATGTCTCCGGTTCGCGCTCAAGGAATTAACATGGCGTTCCGCGATGTAATTGTTGCCGCCAATCACCTTGTACCTTTATTGAAAGCAGGGGCTAATTCCGAGGATATTGACTTAGCATTATCGCGGATTCAGGCAGAACGGGAACCAGAAATTATTCGCGCCCAACAACTTCAAGCACAAGAAGCGTGGAAAGGCGAACAACTGCGAAACAATGTATTTATACGTTTATTGATGATGCAAATTGCTCCGTTTTTGGGCAAACAAATTCAACAATTTTGGGTAAAAGGACAGTATGAATTGCGCCAAGGAGTAACGCAGGTAAAATTAGTTGTGTAAAAAGAGGAAATTCAAAATTATAGCCTTTCGAGCGTAACATGAGGTAATATCGGGCATAGGGCATAGGGCATAGGGCATAGGGCATAGGGCATACCTCACCACGCTTGAGCACCGCTATAGGAGAAAATTGTATGCGATCGACAAATATCAAAGGACCGATCGGCACTATTCACATCATCGAAGCCAGCCCCCCTGTCACCGCTGGGGAGTCGGAGTCGCTGCCGGTGGTTTTCGTGCACGGTATGGCAGTTTCTGCGAGCATTTGGGAGGCACAGCTTGCCCGTGTCGCCCGTACCCGACGGGCGATCGCCCTTGATATGCGGGGACACGGCGATTCCGCACCGCCGGAGGACGGCAACTATGCGCCCGCCTCCTGTGCAGCGGATGTTTTCGCGGTACTGGATGGGCTGGGACTCGATCGAGTGGCGATCGTCGGACACAGTTTCGGTGCTTGTATTGCTCTCGCCACAGCAGCCAGCGCACCGCAACGGATCGCGCAGTTGATACTAGCAGACCCGCCTGGAGACTTTACGAAGCTCCCTGTAGAGGTGTACGAGGCACAGCTAGTTCCGTTCCAGAGGGCGCTGGAGACGGAGGATTGGCGGCCTGCTGTGGAAGCGGGCTTCAATGACGCACTGACAGGAAGCACGGCGGATACGCGCGATCGGGTTCTCGCTTGGTTGGCGGCGACTCCACAGGATTGTCTGTCTGGAATGTATCGCGGGATGTTTGCCTTTGACGCTGTTGATAATCTCGATCGCTACCTAGCAGCCCCTGGAACACGGGCCCACGCCATTATTGCTCCCTCAAACACTTTTCCGTTCAGCCTCCACATCCTCCGTCCCACACTTACCGCAACTACGATCGCCGATACCGGACACTGGCTGATGCTGGATGCGCCAGAGGTCTTTGCTAGGGAACTTGATATCTGTTTGGAAGGTGTTTAATATATAGCCTTTCTCAGTAACATGAGGTGCTCATCTGGCATAGGGCATTGGGCATGGGGCATGGGGCATTGGGCATTGGACATTGGCCAAACAGGGCATTGGGCATGGGGCATTGGAAGAGTACCTTACTTTCCTGAGAACCGCTATAGATTTCGACAAAATCTGTTAGTTTTACCACAATTCATCGAGAGTTAAGTTGTGGGGGTTTTTGAGGATGAAGGCGTTGTTGTCTTTGATTAAGTCACCGGTACAGAGAATCGGTAAGCGTTCTTGATAAGCTTTAATCGCCAGGATATAATCTTTGTCTGCAAGTGAAGTTTGAATTTTCCGCAATTTGTCAGCAATGACGCCTATTAAGGTTATTTCGCCACTTAATTTTTGGGTATTTGGGGTGTGAATTTGCATAACAATTCCCTGTAATGTCATATTGGGGAGTGAGCTGATCAAATCTGCTAATATTTCAATTTGAGAGCGATTTTCGACAATTTCTAGGGTTTCCATGACTTCGTACATCCGCAGAGCAAAACCGCTGACTTCTGGTTTTAGAGCTAACAAAATTTCGTAGTCTTCGCCTGCTTCATTCTTGCGAGTCCAGATCGATGATTTGTCACCGTCTCGGCTTTGTTCGTGCCATCCGTGTTTTTGTAAATAAGCAGCGACTTGAGGCGGTTCTAAGGTTTTGAGAATATCGGGGTCGCGGACTGTTACTATCATAGGAGTTCTCCTGATTCAATGCGCTGCATGAGAGTTTTTAAAGCGTCTGTGTTGAAAATGTTTTGTATGGGTATTTGAACAGTTACAGTGTTTTGATTTTGGGTGGGCGGTAGCCCTCGCAATGAGGCCCAGTAGCCACAATAGCGCAGGGAGAGTTCTTGCTGAGATTGGCGCAACCAATCCTCTTGGCTGTCAGGTACTAAAACGATAATCAGAATGCGGGGGACAAAAGGGTTTTCTAGCCTTAATTCTTCATAGTTTTTAACTTCTAGAGGATATCGGATAATTTCATTATCCAGTAATTTTCTGGAGGTGCATTTTATTTGGACATCTAGGCGGGGGCGGCGCGTTGATTGTGATGGCCCCAAACCTGTAAGAATTACGTCAACTCCTTCTGCATCTAAGGGACGCGGGGCTATTTGGAATGAGTAGCCGGCTGCGGCTGCTACTGCATAGACATAAGCATAGCTGAATTCCTCTTTTTGGGTGTTGGCGTTCATCTGAAGGAAGCTTTTTCATAGGTTGATATTATTTGATTGGTGATAATGGAGTAGAGAACATCGGGGTCTAAATCGGCTCCATTTTCCCAGTAAATTGTCCCCCATTCTGGATTGAGTTTGACTTTGTTAAAGTAAGTCAAGTCTTGCAGGGGGGCGAAGATTCCGGTAAATTCGATTAATTGGCTGATGTCAACTACTCCTTCTTGGTTATCTTCAAATTTGAGGTGAAGTTGATAGTTTTCTAATGGTTGAACAGAGGTAATATCTTTAAGCATTGTTTATTCCAAAGGGGCAATAGGTTCTAATGGTGTTTGAAGTCTGGCAAGTTGCCAGTTTTGCATGAGTTCTGTTTGATGAAGGGCAGCCCACTCTACAACTAATCCTAAGATGCGAGGGGAAAGTTTGCCTTCTAGGAGTGAGAGGGTTTCGATGTCAATGATGGCTTTTTGTTGATTGTAGCGGACATGAAAGTGGGTGGCGGGTGGTCGTTATAGTACATCGTGATGGTGATGCCTAAAAATCTGCTGAGTTCTGGCATTAGATTGTCTCCTGTACAATTATTTCGGCGTCTTTTACCCGGATTTCGCAAGACTACATCCGCTCAATACATTCTTTAATATTGCTTAAAACGTGCGTTTTGATTCCAATTATACTAAAAAATCTACCTCGCTATCTGCTGTTGCTTCACCCCTGGCAACTTAACCAAAAACGCGCACATTTAAAGCGCCTGGGTGAGTAGCAATTCTCAGGATATCTCAGTGCTTGGACTTCAGCAATTCCTCAATTCCCATAACTCCACCCCCGCAAACTTTCCTGAATAATCGCCTCTAACTTGGGACTCTCGGCAAATTGCCTCTCCAACTTCGCCGTCAAATGCAGCATCTTCTCGTCCAAACTCCTCCTTCTCCTGCTCCGCCTCCGCCCCCACATACCTCTGAAGAGTTAAAATATAAAACTTACCGTTTTGCTTTTTTGTTGCCTTTTGACTCCGCACCAGTGTTACATCTCTTCTGGAAAGTACATTTGCAGCAAATCTGCCCCGCCCGAACCCAACTGGCCTAACTTCTCCAGGACTTAGATAAAAAGCACCTAAAGTATGATGCGAAACTCGGCCATAACTCTTATTCTATAAATCGATCGGGCATTAAACCGATATCCACAACCGCCAAGATTTATTGCCAAAAATTAAATCTTTCCGGCGAAAAGTTGCTATTTAATGAATAAGACTTTACAATCCAGCAAGGTAAATGAAACTCTCAACGAGCAGCCCTGCAAGCACGAACCCGAAATGGGTCGCAAGTGCCAAAAAGCAGCAAAAGCTACCTTTTTTAAGTCTTTCAACAGCAAAGCATTGGCAAACAAACCAGGGATCGACGGTTGGCATCTTGGAACGAATGCTTTGCTAGCAATACTACAAATGTATCAAAACTTATCTGCCAAAATTTAGCCCTAACAGATGCCTCGCTGCAACTCTTGCTGCGTAAGGTTTCAGTTTCTAATAAGGCTGGTTTTATTGTCTTTAACTACTTGAGGATTCGATCGCATGGTTTCGATTTCTACTACTCAATCCGATCTGCTGCCAAAGTCTTCGCCAACCGTTACCCCTGCAACCCAAAGCAGCGCGGCTGCTGCAACTGGGGTCTGCGTGACGGTTCACGGTCACTTTTACCAGCCGCCCCGGGAAAACCCTTACCTGGACGCGATCGAACGCCAAGCCAGCGCCTCTCCCGCCCACGACTGGAACGAACGCATTGACATCGAGTGCTACCGCCCCAACGCCTTTGCCCGCATACTCAACGATCGCGGCGAAGTCGCGGGGATCGTCAACAACTACGAGTATATGAGCTTCAACATCGGGCCGACTCTGATGAGCTGGCTCGAACGCTACGACACGGAAGTCTACCAGCGGATTCTGGAAGCCGATCGCAAAAGCTGTCAGCGGCTCAACGGTCACGGCAACGCGATCGCCCAAGTATACAATCACATCATCATGCCGCTGGCTAACGAGCGAGACAAATACACCCAAATTAGGTGGGGGATCGCTGATTTTCGCTCCCGGTTCGATCGCGATCCCGAAGGAATGTGGCTCGCCGAAACCGCCGTAGACTACGCCACCCTGGAAGTTTTGGTCGCCGAAGGCATCCGCTTCATTGTCTTAGCCCCCTCCCAAGCCGAACGCTGCCGCCCGCTAATCGGGCAAAACCACGAAGGGGAACCAGCGGAAAATTCCGAATGGCACGAAGTCGGCGGCGGCCAAATCGATCCGACTCGCCCGTACCGCTGCTATTTAAAACCGGAAATGCGGTTACTGGCTGACCACCAACTCTCGCCGCTGAGCACTCACCATTTTGGCCGCAGACACTTCCAAAATTCCGCAGCCACACCTGTCAACACTCCCTACATTGATATCTTTTTCTACGACGGCCCGATCTCGCGGGATATGGGCTTCAACGACGTTCTCAGCAGCAGCCACCACTTGGTGGGGCGCTTGGGTCAAGCAGTGCGGGGAGACCACCGACCGGCTCAATTAATCTGCGTGGCGACGGACGGCGAAACTTTCGGCCACCACAAACACAGTACCGAAAAATGCCTCGCCTACGCCTTTACAGAAGAGTTTCCCCGCCGCGGCTGGACGGTGACGAATTTTGCTCATTATTTAAGTCAAAATCCTCCCGCTTGGGAAGTGGAACTCAAACCCGTGACGGCCTGGAGTTGCTCTCACGGGGTCGGTCGCTGGCAAGATGATTGCGGCTGCGGCGGCGGCGGCGAGTGGAACCAAAAATGGCGCCGCCCTTTGCGGGATACTCTCAATTGGCTGCGCGATCGGCTGATTCCCATTTACGAAGAAGCGGGGCGCAAGCTGTTGTGCGATCCCTGGAAAGCCAGAGATGAATATATTGAGGTTATCCGCGATCGATCGCCCGCTAACGTTGACAGTTTCCTCCAACGCCATCAAGTCCGCCCCCTCGATGCCGGAGAACAGGTGGACGCCCTGCGGCTGCTGGAAATGCAGCGCCACACCCTGTTAATGTTCACTAGCTGCGGCTGGTTTTTTGAAGAAATCTCGCGGCCAGAAGGCGTGCAAATTCTGCGCTACGCGGCCCGGGCGCTGGAACTGGCGGGCGAAGTTACCGGCGTCCAGCTAGAAAAGGATTTTGTCGATCGACTAGCCCTCGTACCCAGCAACGTTGACTATTTCAAAACAGGGGCGGAAGTCTACCGCAAACTGGTAGTGACAGCCCAAATTAGTCTCAGACAGGTGGCAGCCCACTACGCCATCAGTTCTCTGTTTGCCAAATATCCCCGCGAACAGCGAGTTTACTGCTATCAGGCCCTGCAGCAAGATTTCCAAATTCAGCGCATGGGCTCGATGACTCTGGCTGTGGGTCAATTGCAGTTAACCTCGGAAATTACGCGGGAAACAGAGGTTTATGTGTTTGCTGCGTTCCACCTCGGCGGCTGGGACTTCCACTGCTGCATTCAGCCTTTTGGCAGCCGCCGGTCTTACACTATGCTCAAAGAGCGGTTGTTTGGAGTTCTGCAAGAAGCTTCGGCGGCCCACGCGATTCTGGAAATGGTGCGGCTGTTTGGGGATCAGTCCTTTAGCTTGCGGGATTTGTTTGCTGAGGAACGCCACCGGATCGTGCAGTTGCTGAGTCAGGAAAATTTGACTCGGTTGGATCAGCTTTACACTCAGGTTTACCGGGAAAATTACGGGGTGATGATGGCGTTCCACCGAGACGAGTTGCCGGTGCCGGTAGAGTTGCAGGTGGCTGCTGAGGTGGCTTTGGGACACCGCTGTTTGACGGCGGCCAAGGCCCTCGAACTGGAAACTGAGGATGTGGAACCGCTGCTGGCCGAAATTGAGGCGATCGCCACTGAAAGCGGCCACCTCCGCTGTCGGTTGAACGTTCCCGAAGTCAAGCAAATTTTGGAAAAGATGGTTTGGCGCTCGCTAGACGCGCTGCTGCAAGCAGGATCGGACGCCGAAGACCGATCGCCCCTCAAGCTAGAAGCTGAGATCCGCACGATCGAGCGTTTGATTGCGGTGGGCGATCGGCTGAGTCTGGGTTTGTGTCTGGACAAATCGCAGGAACTGTATTTCGATTCTCTGCACAGTCAAATTGTGCCTCTGTGTTTGGGCTGGCTGCAACTGCAAGATGCCTCGGAGGGCGAGAGTGTGGTCGCTGCTGTTGCCTTGGGGATTGCAGGTTCCGGCGCCGGCTGGGACTTGTCTTCGATCCGGCAGTTGCTGGAGTTGGGTCAAACCTTGGCCGTAGATGTTGAGTGTTGGTTAAATCAGTTAAGTAAATAGTTTCTCGATTAGCCTGCATCAATTCCCGCCCTTGAGAATCCGCCCGATCGAGATTTAAATCTCGATCGGGCCTGCGGGTTCAACCGAGAATCATCAACATTTCGGCTTCCGGGGATCGCGGCTGGCGATCGAACCACCGACAGAGAACCGCCAACTTTGTTTAAGTTTTCGCTCTACTTGTGGGAAGATAAGAAGACTGTCGGCAAAGCCTACAAGTGTTAAGCACCCGTAGGCTTTGCAAAGTTTTGAAGAGAGAACACTAAATATAAATCTATGAAAGTTGGCGATCGCGTTTGCATTAAAAACTCTGTTGTTGTCTACCACCACCCTGAAAATCGCAGTAAACCATTTGATATTAAGGGTATGGAAGGAGAAGTCGTGGCGATCGTTCACGAATGGCACGGCAGACCTGTCAGTGCTAATTGGCCGATTCTAGTACAATTTGACAAAAAATTTCGAGCTCACCTGAAAGAGGATGAGGTCGAATTGATATCTTCGGAAGTCTAGCTGTCTCAAAAGTTGAAGCCGGGGCCCAAAGACAATATCAAATCCGGGCAGTCGATTTTAGATTTTAGATTTTAGATTTTAGATTTTAGATTTACTCTACAGATGAATCTGGAAGCTTGAACTAGGGTCTAAAATTTTGGGATCGACACTACTCCTGCCGGAAAGCAAGTATCCGTTTTCGGGCGCGGGTCATACAACTGTTGTAGAGTTTGTAGTGAGGAGTTCAGTTTTTTCTGCGGCTTTTAGTCGATGGGGGACTAAACTCCTTACTACCAACCCTCTTTGTTATTTAACCCTTAATTTTTCGACCGTCCGCGGCTGAACCAACCGAAGATATTCAAATCTCCCTGCATTTTCTGCAATTCCTGCTGATGCTGCTTGGCTGTAGCGTAATACCACTGGCAGTGAAGTTCTAGTTCTTGACGGTACTTAATTTCGTCGTAAAAATCGCGGACAATTTGGTGTCTCTGAAAAATTTCGGCCGCGGGAGTCGGTTCTGGGGCAATGTTTTGCAACTCGTGGGGCAGCATGATAGTTTGGGGGCGACTGTGGCTAATATTGGCTGTATTGACTTTAAGCTAACACACTCAATCGATTTTAGATTTTAGATTTTAGATTTTAGATTTTAGGTTTTAGATTTTAGATTTTAGATTTTAGGTTTGAGATTTTAGGTTTGAGATTTGAGATTTGAGATTTTAGGTTTGAGATTTGAGATTTTAGATCGTATCCGTTTGATTTGGAAGTTTATCTGATGAAGTTTTGTAGGGGCGGGTTCGCCCATATCTTTGATAAGTACAGACAAATTATATAAACCCGCCCCTATAATTGGGATGCAACCGGATGTGATATTAGTTTAAATTCTTCAATCTAAAATCCAAAATTTAAAATCTAAAATTCTGTTAAAGCCATCCCCGCAGACGATAAACGATTAAGCCGATGTATTCTTTCAAAGCTTTAGTTGACTGGTTTAAATGATAGGTATCCGGCAATAAATCCAAGGCGACTGCTTGCCAATTGCTTTGGGATGCTGCGATATCCTGCTGCGTTATCTGGAAGTCTGTTGGTGCGGCAATTGCTTTTATTCCCTGACGCTGGAAAATGAAGAGCGATCGAGTCATGTGCATCGCCGATGTCACTAGCAAAACCGGCCCTTTTATAGCTTTAGCATCTAAAATTTTCCGCACGTTGACGGCATTTTGATAAGTGTTGTGTGAATCGGGGTCTTGCAGAATTGCTGATGCCGGTACGCCCATTGTTTGGGCAATTTCTGCCATGTCTGCCGATTCGGGAGGCCCGCCGCCTTTCCAATCTACTCTACCGCCGCTGAGAATTAACAGGGAAGCTTTGCCTTGCTTGTAAAGTCGGGAACCGTAGATTATGCGATCGCCCGCTTCGGCTAATTCTACCCAAGGACGGGGAGGTAAAGCTGCTTTGACACCGCCGCCCAAGACGATTATCGCTTCAGCTTGAGGGAGTTCGGCGGTTGGTAAGTTTTGCCATTCGAGCGATCGAACTAACGATTTTGAAACCCAACCGCTACTTCCGAGGAGTAAAATAATGAGAGCCACAGCAATTGGCGCAGCCGCCCATTTCGGACGCTTCCAAAGTGTGATTAAAGCCACCATCATTAACAGGCAACTCAACCCCAAAGGATAAATAAACAGCGGCAGGAGTTTCGATAGAAATACAAACATTCAATTGGGAATTTGGCATTGGGAACTTATACGATCGCGTAGCCGAAGTATTGAGTATTGGGACGAAGATGATTAGTGACTGTTAACTGTTAACTAATAACTAATGACTAAGCTGTCGCGCATTTAAATTGTATGTTGAGGGCGGGCTCTCCCGCCCACCCCACAAGAATTTGATTGTTTTTTAACAGACAATTTAAATGTAGAATAGCTTAATGACTAATGACTAATGACTAAAGCTAGCGACGATCCTCTGGCCCTGATAACCAGCCAAACAATGTAGCAGCTTCACGCCTAGAAGTCTTGCTATATTTATGGCCGTCCGTCTGCACTACTTCTTTATTGACGATAGCATCCGAGGTTTTGTCCTTGGAATTTAAATTCGGGTTTAGTAGTAGTTCGTTGTGCCACCAAGCGACAATTAAACCGGCTGCCACGCCGCCTAGGACGCCAAGACCGAGACTCAGGGGCAGCGTACATCCTACTAAGCGAAACCCAACGGTAAACAACACAAACCATATCAGCGCGGGGCTAAACCCCTTGGAGTCTCCGGTAAATTTTGGCATGAGCTGCAAGTTGTGTTTGTAATAACACAGAAAGATATTGACAATATTAGCAGACAATCAAATTGGCAAGGGCGATCGCTCTGCAACTACTCCCCACAAATCAAGTTTAATTGTACCTCTAAGTCTTGCAGGGTATCTACAATCTTTACAGAAATTTGCTCTAATTCTGTCAAAGGTTCAAAAGCTGCTTGCTGCGAACTCAATAGTTCTGCCGTCGCGTCGGCAATATCGCCCCGGCGCTGCTGCAGCCGTTCTCGCAATACTTCAATTGGTGCGGTGCAGTAAATAATTTGCAGGGGCAAGCCGTGGGATTGAGCCTGATTAATTGCATCCGTTCTCCAGTTTTGGCGATCGAACTTTGCATCTAAAATCACATCCCAACCTCTGTCAGCCAGAATTATCCCCAACTCTAACAATCTACCGTAAGTCTGCGCGGTCATTTCATCCGAGTACAAATCTTGCCCCCCGCGTTCATTTAAAGAAATTCCGCCTAAATGTTTGCGAACAGCATCGGATCGAATGTGAATTGCCCCAGTGCGGCGAGCCAAATATCGAGCCGCTGTACTCTTGCCAGAACCCGACAAACCAGACATCAAAGTTAACTTGCCTTGGTGCGGTTGCGTGTATTCCCAAGCCAGTTTATAGTAATGAGCTGCTGTCTGTGAAACCTCTGCTTTTTGACCCGTTGAAATAGCGGCATCGTCCAACATTAACGAAGTTACTTTCGCTCTAACATAAGCTTGACGGCTCAAATACAGAGGCAACAGTTGCAGTCCTTCCCAATCCCCTGTTTGTTCGATGTAAGTATTGAGAAAAGCATTGCCCAAGTCTCTGCGCCCCCGCGATTCCAAATCCATTACTGTAAAAGCCACATCGTACATGACATCAACAAAGCGAAAAGGCTCGTTAAATTCAATGCAGTCGAACAGCAAGATTTTATCTTGCCACAATGCTATATTCCGCAAGTGCAAATCTCCGTGGCACTCGCGAATTTTATTATTGGCAATCCGCAGGTTAAATAACTCTTGATTTTCGGCAAAAAACGCATCTGTATAATCTTTAGTCTCCTGATATTGTCTCTCAGTCTGCGGCCCGCCGATATATTTTTGCGAAATCAGGTAATTGTTCTCTATGGCTTTGCGAATCTGACTGACTTCGCCAAATCGGCGAATGTAACTATTACTAATTGCCGTGCTGTGAAATTTGGCAACTTCCCGCCCTAAGTCTGCCGTAATTTGCTCGGTCAACATTCCGCGTTCCAACAAACTGAGCAACAGCGAATCTTGAGGAAACTCCCGCATTTTCAGTGCGTATTCTACAGCCACTTCAGCCGGAGTTATAGCAGGTAAGTTGCTGCCAAATTGAAACGAATCCGCAATTTGAACAATTGGCAAAACTTCTAGATAAATTTCCGGTGCTGTGCGTCGGTTCAGCAGCAATTCTTCGTTGCAGAAATGCTGCCGTTTCTCCAAAGTTGAATAGTCCAAAAAGCCAAAATTGACTGGTTTCTTGATTTTGTAAGTATAATCTCCTGTCAGCAAAACAAAGGAAGCGTGAGTCTGAAGTAGCTGCACTGGTTCTGTCACGCCGTGCGGGTAAAACCCGGGCTGCAACATTTGCTGAATCAGAGGTGGAAGACAAATATCAGCCATATCGATTTTAGATTTTAGATTTTAGATTTTAGATTGTGGATTGTGGATTGTGGATTTTAGATTTTAGATTGTGGATTGTGGATTTGGGATTTGGGATTGTGGATTTGGGATTTGGGATTGTGGATTTTAGATTGTGGATTGTGGATTTTAGATTGTGGATTGTGGATTGTGGATTGTGGATTGTGGATTGTGGATTGTGGATTTTAGATTGTGGATTGTGGATTGTGGATTAGATCGATTTGGGCTTGGCGATTTAGATAAAGATAACTTAAAGAAAATAGATGTTGAGTAGAAGTCGATTTATTATAAAGTTGATAATTAGTGTAAACCCAAAATTACTGATGACAGAAAACAATCAAGATTCCCGTTCCGTGGATGTGTTTGGCGTGGGAAATGCCCTTGTAGACATCCTAGCATTGGTGGAAGATGAATTTGTACTCGGCCACGGCCTGAATCGCGGCGGGATGACGCTGATGAATTCAGAAACGCAGGGGGGGATTTTGCACGATTTAGAGCACAATTCGCTGCAAATGCGATCGGGGGGTTCGGCGGCAAATACGATGATTGGTTTGGCTCAGAGCGGCGGTAAAGCGTATTATTCGGGGAAGGTTGCTAAGGATACTAACGGGGAATTTTACCGCCAAGATTTGCTGGCGGCGGGAATTGATTTTAACGTGCATCCTGCTGCTGAGTCGAACGGGCCTACGGGTACTTGTGTAGTGCTGACTACGCCGGATGCGGAACGCACGATGTGTACTAATCTGGGGGTTTCTACTACTCTGGCTGCGACTGATATTGATGTCGATCGACTGGCTCACTGCAAGTACAGTTATGTTGAGGGCTATCTTTGGGATGCTCCAGATCCGAGAAAGGCTAGCATTGAGACGATGGAACAGTCTAAGCGTCTGGGCGTGAAGGTGGCTTTTACTTTTTCGGATGGCTTTTTAGTCGATCGATTTGCTGATGATTTTCACAAGGTGGTTTCGGAATATTGCGATGTAATTTTTTGCAATGCTGATGAAGTTCGGAGCTTTTTTAAGGAGGAATCTCTGGAAGAGTGCGCTCGGAAAATGAGCGAGATTTCGGATTTGGCTTTTATCACTAATGGGGAAAAAGGCTGCATGGTGGTGGAGAACAAACAGATTGTTGATGTGGCTGGATTTCCGGTAAAGGCGATCGATACTGTGGGTGCGGGAGATGCTTTTGCGGGCGGTGTTTTGTTTGGAATTACTAACGGTTTGAGTTCTGTACAAGCGGCTCGCTGGGGCAATTTCTTGGCTTCTAGGGTGGTGCAGATTCACGGGCCGCGTCTGGAGGGTTCTCAGGCTCATCTTTTGAGTGAGGTAATTTCTGGTTAGGAATTGAAAGGGGCGATCGCACTTTTTTGATTAAGGGCGATCGCTCTTTTTAGCAACCGCAGATGAACGGGGATGAACGCAGGTGGAATAAGGGCGATGGTGTTAAAATCAGTGAAAGCTTAATTAACCGCACTTGAAATGCTAACAACTACATCGACTCCTCCTCAACAAAGTAGCGAGGAAAAATTAATAACTTTGACAGGCATTAAATGGCAAACATTTAAAGCGATAATGTCTGATGTCGGCGACGGTAGAGCGTGGAGAATTGCTTATGCTGAAGGAGTTTTAGAAATCAGAATGCCCTTACCTAAACATGAAAGACCTAAAGTCATGCTCGAACTATGTATTGGAGCTTTAGCAGATGAGTTAGAAATTGAAGCTATGAGCCTCGGTGCGTTGACTCTGGAACGGGAAGATTTAACTCGTGCTATTGAACCGGATACTTGTTTTTACATTCAAAATGAATCTTTAGTTAGAAATAAAGATGAAATAAATTTAGCCGCCGATCCTGCACCAGATTTAGTAGTCGAATCAGATTACACGAGTTCTTCTTTGAATAAGTTCTCAATTTATGCTTCTCTGGGGGTTCCTGAAATCTGGAGATATCGCAATCAATGTCTTCAAGTGTATCAATTGGTTGAGGGTAATTACGAAGAGAGGGAGAATAGTCTGGCTTTTCCGTTTTTGCCGATCGCAGAAATTCCGGGTTTGATAGAACAAAGTAAAAGTATTGGACAAAGGGCAGCGGTGCGTTTGTTTCGGGACAGGATTAGGGAAGTTTTGGCGCAGTGAGTTTTGGAAAGAGTAGGAATGGGCGATTCCCTACCCTACCCTACGGGAACCCCTACGGGGAACGGGAACCCCTGCGGGGAACAGGATAGCTTCGGTTCACGCACTATTTTGCACCCCAGATGAAAACTGACACGAAAAAGCCGATCGCTATTGCTAAAATAAAATTTAACGACCGTTTATTTCTCACCAGATTATGAGTATCATTGAACAGATTTACGCGATCGTCAAAACCCTTCCCGAAAACCAAGCTAGCGAAATTCTCACTTTCGCTGAGTTTATTCGTGCCAAGTACCTGAATGAGAACCAATCCACCGACACAGTAGATTCTTTAACTCCTTGGACAGAATTAGTTTATTCCCTAGCTGGAACATGGGCAGAAGACTTTCCTACTCTGGAAGAGATTCGGGCCGAGTCGGGGGAAGACATCTTGCGGGAGAGCTTCTAGATGTACATTTTGGATACAAATACATTAATTTACTATTTCAAAGGACAAGGACAAGTTGCCCAAAACATTCTGCCATAGTAAAAACAGCTTTATGGTGGAAAGTAGCGATAAATATCTTTCCGGTGAAGCACCCTGGCAAAAGTAACAGTTTCGCCATCAAAATAAAAACCTATTCGATAGTCTCCAACCCGAAGCCGATACGCATTATCATCACCTTTCAATTTTTTTAAGTTAACAATTGTTTGTAAATCATTACTATTTGGAATTTCCGCAAAAGCAAAATCCTTGATTTACTCAAACACAGACGTACTTTTAAGAGCTTTTAAATCTTTCAAAAAACTGGGTAGATATTCGACTTTCATTCTGTTTGCAGTTCTGCAAGTGCTTGCTCTAAATTTAACGGGTTTTCATTTTTTACTTCGCGCATAGCCTGGAGAAGTCCTTTATCTTCGATCGCTTCTAGGAAATACTGATAGTCGGTATAATCTAGAATAACTTGACTAATGTTGCCTTCGGCATCGAATATCAATTCTTTAGCCAGTGGATAGTCTTCTATTTTCATACACTTTTATGGTGAGATGAGTTATGAGGGAATGATGCTTCTATTTTAACAGCGATATCTCAGAACCAGATGAAGGGCGATCGGGTATGTTGGTTATTGGGTCTAATAAAATTTGTCCGGCTTCGTTGACGAGAACGCGATACTCTGTTGACTTGGGTTCGAGGTTTAAACTGAGGTGTGCTTGTGGATCTGTGCTGATTAAGTTTTTCAGAATCCAAAACATATCTTTCAGCTATTATATAATTGAGTAAAACTCAACCTATAGAGTTTTACTCAATTATAACAAATTAGATGTTGTTTGTCTATTCTGATTTTAAGAGCGATTCCCTTCGGGATAGCTTCGCACGCGCGTACTTTTGGTCGTAAGGGCGAGCGCTCTTTTTTGAACCACAGACGAGCGCTGGTTTTTGTCAATTTTGCAGAATGTATTGACTGATAATATTTTTGAGTTCTTGAGGAGCTTCTTTGGCAATCGCCGCTCCTAAATCTGGACGCACAACCCACCACCAAACCAGTTGTTCTAAACGATCGGGAGGATTTTCATTAGGACACAATTCGATCGTACTTTCATTGACACCAATAATGTTAGCACAAAGGTCATTAGCAATGCTAACACGAGCGTCTAGATTTTCAAACTGTACGATGTCTTGCCAGTTAATTTCATTGGGAATAGAATTGAGGATTGATTGGATATCTAGAGTCAGCATTAAACTGTTCCTCCGAAAGCTATAATAACTCTAATGCCAAAGTCTTGTTGTTCTGCAAAAGATTGAGTGCCCAGCCACCCTCTCACGGTTAGAGTATTCGTACCTGTTAATTCAGGTTGGACGGAGTTGTAGAAATTGGTAATTTCCTGATGAATTGACCCAGTACCGTGTTCTAGCCGGACGAGATTGCCTGTATTGTGTATTGCTTCTGCCCCGAATCTCTGTAAATTTGATGTTGTTTGCCCAACTATATGATGCCACGCTAACCCCGCTCCTGCCACCCCGATCGTTCTTTTAAATTCACCAAAAGTTTGAAAGCCTTGTCCGGGTGTTATGGGTGAGATGACTGTCCTTGATGCTAGTTCTCTAGCTAGTCGTCTCGCTATTTCTCGTCGAGTTTCGTCTGTCCTTTATGCGAGTTAGCTTTCACTACTTTAATTTAATTTTACGATCGTTTATCACGCTTAAATCCCGATCGGCATATTCCGAAAAGTCACCCAAATCGTGTATTTCACCTTTTGCTGCTTGTGCCATGCCGCACTTAACGGCGGCTAATACTTGGGGGTTTTGCCACAACCACTGTTCGCGATCGGGTATGTTGGTTATTGGGTCTAATAAAATTTGTCCGGCTTCGTTGACGAGAACGCGATATTCTGTTGATTTGGGTTCGAGGTTTAAACTGAGGTGTCCTTGGGTATCTGTGCTGATTAAGCTTTTCAGAATCCAAAACATATCTTTCACCTATTATAAAGTTAGGTAAAACTCTCAAGGGTAGAGTTTTACTCAATTCTAACAAATTAGATGTTGTTTGTCTATTCTGATTTTAAGGGCGATTCCCTTCGGGATAGCTTCGCACGCGCGTACTTTTTGTCGTAAGGGCGATCGCTCTTTTTTTTACCACAGATGAAGGCGGATGAACGGGGAGGGATTAAGGGCGATCGCTATTATTAAAAATTCCAAGCGATCGAGCTTGTGAAAATCTCTATTTGGGCTATAATAGTATTATTTTTGAATCATACCTAATAAAAAATCATGACAACAACAGTAAGCGTAGAACACATTGAAAGAACACCGGGAGTACGAGGCGGGAAACCCCGGATTGCTGGGACGAGAATCGCCGTACAAGACGTGATGGTGATGCACCTAAAAATGGGTTATTCTCTTTTAGAAATTGCGACTAAGTACGATCTGCTTGTAGCAGCCGTTTATGACGCTATGGCTTATTATTACGATCATCGCCAAGCAATTGACAGAGAAATGGCAGAAGATGATGCTTTTGTGGATGAATTTATGCGTCAAAATCCAGGTAGGTTACAAGCAAAAATCAAGGAATTAAAAGGTGAGTCTGCGAATTAGGTTTCATTTAGATGAGCATATCGATCGTGACATTGCTAGGGCGTTACGTCTCTATGGCATTGATGTGACGACAACGGTTGAAGCAGGATTAAGGACTAAGATAGATGAGCAGCAGTGGTTGTTTATTCAACAGCAGCAGCGAGTGCTTGTCACTCAGGATCGAGATTTTCTAGTTATGGCTGGTATGAGCAAGGATCATCCTGGTGTGGCTTATTTTAAACAGGGGAGTCGTTCGATCGGACAAGTAATAGAAACTTTGATTTTGCTCTATGAAATTTACACACCGGAAGATATGGTCGGAATGGTAGAGTATTTGTGAGGGCGAAGGGATATTGCGCTTTTTGAAACAAGGGCGATCGCGCATCAGAAGTAACGAGCTTTCGCCTTATTTTACAGATATTTTGACTTCCTTCTTTAAAGAGAATCGTTCTATTTCTATAAATTCAAAATCGCCAAGATTAATGGGAAATTCTAGACAGTCTCCCCGATTAAATTGAGACAATAGCTTATACAGTTTAACACTGGCTTCCTGATTCCATTTAAAGGTTTGACAGAAATGCACATCGCCCTTGATTAACGGGATAGCCTGTCCCGAAGCTTGGGCTGTTTCTGCGGTCATGGTAAACTGATGCTGCTCTCGATCGAGCAATACGATCGTATTGAATGTTCCCAATTCGCTCGCGGGTTCTATTGAAAGCACTTTGATATTCATTGGATGCCTCAGAAAACTGCAATTTGATTCCAAACCTTTAAAAATTCATCTATAGCCTTTCTCAAAAAGATGAGGTATGATTGATAGATTATATAACCACTTAAACTAAGAGGGCTAAAGCCCAACTACGTACCTCATCTTTCTGAGAACCGCTATATATTCATTTTATACCTTGTTCCTTCCCAGGGGTCTCGAATTAGAACAAGTCCTGTGCGATCGAGACCGTCAACTACTACCAGGTGTCCGAGTCTGTTACCAAATTCTTTCATTTGAGCCATCCACGACTGTTCAGTATTTAATAACAGGTTAAAAGCTGCTAGAGGTGTTGATGTATCAATAAAACCAGCTTGCCATCGGTGAGAAGTAGCTGGAGTGAGTTCGTTAAGGGCATTGGCAATTTCTTCAGCGGATGTGGGTGATCCTGTTAATTTTTCAATAGTGGCTTGCTCAATGTTAGTAATTCCCCGAGCTTTGAGGAGTATTTCAGCACTAGCAGGGCCACAGGATAGGTTACTTTGCTGTCGGACAACTCTGGGGTCAACAATTTCATCAATGACAGGCCAACGACCACCTGCTCCTAAAAGTGCTGGCGATTCCTCTTGAGGTTCGGGGGAACTGCTAGGCTTTGTGCTGATGAGGATGCTCCTGAGAAAAGGATAGGGGTTATTAATCAATTATATATGGTGAGCTTTATTTTCACAAGGGCGATCGCTCTTTTTGTATTAAGGGCGATCGCTCTTTTTGTATTAAGGGCGATCGTACTTTTGACCAACCGCAAATGCAAGGTGATGAACGCGGAGATATCGCCACTTAAGGGTGAGGAGTAATTGCAATAACTGTAATAACTCCTTTCTCCGGGCCATAATACCAGAAAACTCGAAACGCTGCTGGGGTTTTATTTTCGACGTATGCCTCAAATACTTCCTCTTCATTAGGGCCAGATAATGTATCGTATTTATGAGTTTTCAAGCTGGGATGGCGTAAATTAGTTGCCATTAATCCAAGTGTTTTCAGCACTTTATTGTATTTTTTGGCATCGAGTTCCTGAAGCTTAACTAAGCTATCTCTAGCTGATGAAGAAAATTATATCCGAAAATTCATTCCTCTTCAATCTCCAAATCGGCATATTCCGAAAAGTCACCGAGATCGTGTACTTCACCTTTAGCTGCTTGCGCGAGGCCGCACTTAACGGTGGCTAATGCTTGGGGGTTTTGCCACAACCACTGTTCGCGATCGGGTATGTTGGTTATGGGGTCTAATAAAATTTGTCCGGCTTCGTTGACAAGAACGCGATACTCTGTTGACTTGGGTTCGAGGTTTAAACTGAGGTGTCCTTGGGTATCTGTGCTGATTAAGTTTTTCAGAATCCAAAACATATCTTTCACCTATTATAAAGTTAGGTAAAACTCTCAAGGGTAGAGTTTTACTCAATTCTAACAAATTAGATGTTGTTTGTCTATTCTGATTTTAAGTGCGATTCCCTTCGGGATAGCTTCGCACGCGCGTACTTTTGGTCGTAAGGGCGATCGCTCTTTTTTAACCAGAAATAGGAGTGGGTTGAGTGCGCGGCTTGAGTGATTTTGAGATTATTTCCCTTCCACTTTCAGCCTGCTTCTTCTGCCAATCTGCAAACATGGCATCCAAGTCGTAGTTGAAGGACTTGGCGTGTTCTTCACGAATTCGGTGGATTTTTTCCACGATCTCATCTTGCCACATGAATTAACCTCCTAGTAGTTCGTAAATAGAGGTGATGGAATAAGGGCGATCGTACCAAATATGTAGGGGCAATCCTCCCGTCGTTTCCACAGCCGGGGCGGGCACTCTTGGCATCGCTACATCCGATCGCTCTAGGCTTTGAAGAAAATGCTAGCATTCAGGGCATCTTGAGCTACCCCAGAGACTATAGCCAAATAATTGTCACCCACTTTGATAGCCGTAGAAGCCACAGGTGTTGCGCCGTCAAGCTGCAAATCCACACGCTCAAAAGTGAGAGCAGAAAATGTTAGTCCTTCCATCAAACCAATTGAATCTCCAGGGCGGAAGTCCGTAATCACATCTGTTTGATTAATCGGAGTTGCATCTTCATCTACGGCGAAGAAGAAAGCATCATTGCCATCACCGCCTGTGAGAATGTCTTGGCCGCGATCGCCTATGAGTATATCGTTGCCCGCACCGCCATTGAGAGTATCATTTCCCTTGCCGCCCCGGATAACATCATTGCCCTCTCCTCCTGTTAGGCTGTCATTGTCGTTATTACCGCTGAGGAAGTCGTTGCCAGCACCACCATCAATGCTATCAGAGCCTTTTCCGCCTAACAAAATGTCGTTGCCACCCAGTCCGTTAAGTGTATCAGCACCTTGATTGCCACTGAAGATTTCATCGTTATTCGTACCTGTTAAAGAGTCATTGCCGGATAGGGCTACGATTCCTTTACCCATCGCCTCTGGCGGTATAACAGTATCAGCATTGTCTGTGAAGAAGTAAAATCCAGGCCCGCTAAGATTTTGCGGCAGTCCCGTCGGTTCGCCGCCGTCTGTGGCATTTGGTTTGGGTGAAAAGATAGATACTAATGGTGCAGGTGTCGGAGTTGGAGTTGTTGTTGGAGTTGGAGTTGGAGTTGGAGTTGGAGTTGGAGTTGGTGTCGGAGTTGGGGTTCCCGTTGGTGTCGGAGTTGGAGTTGGGGTTCCCGTTGGAGTTGGAGTTGGTGTTCCCGTTGGAGTTGTTGTTGGTGTCGGAGTTGGGGTTCCCGTTGGTGTCGGAGTTGGAGTTGGGGTTCCCGTTGGTGTCGGAGTTGGGGTTCCCGTTGGTGTCGGAGTTGGAGTTGGGGTTCCCGTTGGAGTCGGAGTCGGAGTTGGAGTTGGAGTCGGAGTTGGAGTTGGTGTTCCCGTTGGAGTCGGAGTCGGAGTTGGAGTTGGAGTTGGTGTTCCCGTTGGAGTCGGAGTCGGAGTTGGAGTTGGAGTTGGTGTTCCCGTTGGAGTCGGAGTCGGAGTTGGAGTTGGTGTTCCCGTTGGAGTCGGAGTCGGAGTCGGAGTCGGAGTTGGTGTTGTGGTCGTTGGAGTCGGAGTCGGGGTTGGAGTCGGGGTTGGAGTCGGAGTTGCCGTTGGCGATCCTACACTGATGTCAACCTTGCTGCTATTGTTGGTGGCATCAGGGTCATTGTTGTCCGAAGTAACCGCGACGTTGTTAGAGATAGTTTTTCCGGTAGTACCAGAATTTACTGTGGCTTTGAGGCTAAGGGTCGCAGTGCCATTAACAGGTAAGTTGGTTAAGTTCCAGATACCAGTAGTAGGGTCGTAAGTGCCTTGGCTGGGGGTATTTCCTGTGAGGGTGAGGTCTGTTGGCAACAAGCTCGTCAGCTTGACGTTACTAGCATTGCCACCCAAAGAAACACTATTGAAAGTGTGAAGGGGAGAGTTTGTAGCGGTGACGGTATAGGTGACGGTATCTCCTTCTTTCGGTGTGGCATTGTCTACAGTCACATTCACCCCTAACTCAGCATTCAATTTCCAACCCAAATCTTGAAGTACCCCAAGGACAATTGGGCCGGGAGTATGGACGGCTTCTCCTCGACCTCTTTCAGCTACCATCAAGTTATTGGGGTTCCCAAATGGATAAATAGAATCTTCTAAATGACCAAAATCAAAATTGGTAGGGGATCCGGTAAGTCGGGGGCGGTTGCCGCCATTGGCTGCGATCGCATTTGCACCCCCAAAGAAACCATTGCCGCTAGTTAATTGATCGCCTAACGCAATAGAAGGGGATGGATAAGTAGGGTAAAGGCGCTCGCCAGCAATATTCTCCCTGAAAGTATCCATGATGTTGGGAGTACCGTTTAGGTACCTTCCTTGGTAGGAAGTATCCAAAAAAGAACTGTCACTAAACCCCAGTGCGTGACCGAGTTCGTGCAAGGCAACTGTGGAAAAATCGTGCTGTGTAGATACTGGTTTAGCATCAGTACCAAAATACCAGTCGGCTAAGCTATTCATCTGCACTTCAACGTCTGGATTTGCCGCACCATTAACGTCCGTGCTAGCTAACTGATTTGCCAGCGAGAACAGATATCTGATATTTTGTAACGGGGCACCAGTAAAGTTTTGAGCATCCTTAAAAGAGGTGATACCAAGAGTTCCTGAACCTGAACCCAAGGATGATGACCAAGTAGCCTTAACTTCTACGTCTGCTTTTGATGTGTCAACCAACCGGTTCCAGATATTAACTGCGTAATCAAACGCATTTTTCGCTTCTGGAGGAAATAGTGTATCGTAAGTAACTTTAATCGCCAAAATCTCATCTCCTCAAAAATATAGTTGCGTCAAAACCAGCAAAGCCCGCCTAGCAAGCCTTCCTAAATATCTCTCGCGGCGTTCCTCTGCTTTTTATGCAGTTCGCCCTATTTTTGTAACAAAACTTTACATTGCTCCAACAGCAGATAAGCTGTATGCCCGATCGCCCGCTCAATGCACCGTCAAACGTAGCTGACAACCAGACACATCATTTCACAATACTCCAGAATCCTGAACCTGCATAGGGCTAAACGGCTCACCATTTGGCTCAACATCAAAGGCTCATTTGGCTCATTTGTCTCATTTGGCTCACTTCTGAGCTCACCAAATCATGTAACATTATTTGCTAAGGCAGAATTTCCGTAGAGGAGTAGCAATGGCAGGTTTGCTCAGAGCATCCGAAGAAGGGCTAAAAATCATTGACATGGTAAGGCGCAATCTCGGATGGAATAAAACTGAGGATGCCTGGTGTGTTGCCGCTTTAGTTTCAACAGCTACCTTAAAGCGGTTTTGGGCGAAAATAGAAATTAGACGAGAGAACTTTATCAATATTTGCAAAGCGGTAGAAATACACAACTGGGAATACATTGCTGAAGGCTACAAAAATATCAAAACAGAACCACTCTTTGCCGCCGCGATCGCAGATATTCCCCTCGACTCCCAAACCGATCGCACTTTCCCCCTCCCAGAAAACTTACCCCCCGTCAGAAATTGGGTACAGCGCACAAAAGAACTCGATATATTAAAAACTACTATCGTTAACTCAGACATCACCGCCATCTCAATTGTCGGATTACCCGGAATCGGAAAAACCACCCTTGTCAGCCAACTAATTCGCCAACTCCACACCGAAAATACCCCCTTCGCCTCCGTCGCTTGGCAATCCTTGCAATCCGCAACAGGGAAAGCACCCCCGTGCGATCGCACAATTGACTCGCTGCTATTCACCCTCTCCAACGGCGACATTACCGCAGCCGTCAATCCTCAAAATGACTGCGGCAAAAAAACCGAAAATCTGCTCAAAATCCTCAGAGAAAAACCTTGCTTGCTCGTTTTCGATCGCGCCGACACACTTTTGAAAGCAGGAGAAGCAAAAGCCGCCGGTTATTTCGCCGAAGATTGTGCAGAATATGCTTGGTTATTCAAACAACTGTTAGAAACAGAACATCAAAGCAAAATTATTTTCACCAGTCGCGAAAGCTTGGCTGAATTGCCGTCAACAGTCACCCGCGAAATCCAGCTAAACGGATTGGATCGAGATGCCGCAGTTGCCCTATTGCAATCTTTTAATCTGACTGCGAATGCAGAGGAATTAGCCGAAATGGGCGATCGCTATTCAGGACATCCCAAAGCCTTACAACTCGTCGCAGCCTTAATTCGAGACGATACGGAGTTTCAGGGAAATGTCGGGATTTTTCTGCACCAGAGAGACTGGTTGCTGATTCGAGATATTGAAAGATTAATTGATAAAATCCTAGCGCGTCTGAGCGACGGCGAGCAAACTTGTCTCAGCCGAATTTCTGTCTATCAAACCTCAGAATATCCGCTATCTTTTGCCGGAATTAGCGCTCAAATGCCAGAAGTTAGCAAGTATGAGCTTAAAGAAAATATTATTCAGGCACTCAAACGCCGACAATTGCTATATTACGATCGCCAACTCAAATCCTATCAGTTGCATCCGCTAGTCCGAGAAAAGGGCGAGTACCTGCTAAGTCAAAATGCTGAAAATCTCCGTACCGCCCACAGGCAAGCCTATCACTATTATATCAGCATTCCGCTCAAACCTGAATCGGAATGGCAAGATATCGAGGATATCAAGCCGCTGATCGGAGCGCACTATCATGCTTCTCAAGCCCAAAATTTAGATGCAGCCAATGCGATTATTTCTGAAGTTTATGAGTATTTGCGACAGTGGAATTGTGCAGAGTTAGTATGTCCAAATCTACCGTTGCCATTGTTAACGGAAGTAAAAAACATAACTATGTAGGGGCGGGTTCACCAATAATAATTGCCCATAATCTACAATCTCATAAACCCGCCCCCGCTGGCATTTCATTAACGACCTGATTGTCGGTACACAATAAATAAATTAGAAAAGTTATAGCCTTTCGAGCGAAAGATGAAGTATGAATGATAGCTTATTATATAACCGAAAGTAAGAGGGCTGAAGCCCAACTACGTACCTCATATGAGAGCTCGAACCGCTATATATTGAACTAGGCGCAAAATTTCACGGTAGGGCGGGTCAATTGCCGGGAAAGACACGCTACAGCAGTTAAAATACGATCGCCAGCACAATTGGTTCACACCCATGCCCATGTATCCCTTCAACCGCCCAGCAGCCAAACTTTTCAGCAAGCTTCCGCTGCCAACGGTTCTGATTGTTCCGTTTGTTTTGCAAACAGTCAGCGCCGTCGGGCTAGTGAGCTTTCTTTCTTTCAAAAGCGGTCAGCAAGCAGTCGAGGATGTAGCGCATCAGCTAATCGAACAAGTAGGAGAACGTACCCGCGATCGCCTCACCGATAATGGGCCCTCGGCAATCAATACCTTTCTGCCTAGGCTGCAATTCTCGGCTTCAGGACAGACTTTTATTATGGATCGATCGGGCAATCTGATTGCCACATCCACACTAGAAACACCCTTGGTGACGCAAACAAAAAAGCAACCGGCGCCATTGCTAGCCACCAACAGCAAGGATGCCCTGACGCGAGATATTGCTAGACAACTCGCCAACCGATTTGGCAACTTCCGCGCGCTGCAAACAACCGAGAAATTGACCCTAGCGATCGAGGGCCACAGGCAGTTTGTCCGCGTCACTCCCTATCGAGATTTCCGCGGCTTGGATTGGTTGATTGTGGTGGTGGCGCCAGAGTCTGATTTCACGGCTAGCATTCAAGCAAATACGCGCCATACATTGTGGTTGTTGGCCGCTACACTGCCGCTGGCGATCGCGATCGGATTGTTGACTTCTCGTTGGGTAACAAAGCCAATTATGCGTTTGAATACCGCCGTCAAAAATCTTGCCAAAGGAAAATGGGAGCAACCTTTAGAAAATAAACGCTTGGATGAAGTCGGAGAACTCGCCAATTCCTTCAATTTTATGGCAGCGCAACTGCAACAGGCTTTGGCAGACCAAAAATCTTTAAATGAAGCTTTAGCGCAAAGAGAGAGCCAACTCAAGCAATTTCTCGAAGCCATACCTGCCGGAGTATCTATCCACGATGCCTCCGGTAAAGTCGTGTACATCAACAAAACTGCCAAGCATTGGCTCGGCGTAGCAACTATTCCCGATTCGACTTTAAAAGAAGCAGTAGAAGTTTATCAAATCTACCGCCAAAACCAGCTTTATCCCACTGAAGAACTGCCTGCATTCCGAGCACTGCGCGGTGAAACGGTATTCCTGGAAGATGTAGAACTTTATCGAGATGGGAAATTTATTCCTTTTGAGGTGCGCGCCACACCAATTTTTGACGAAGGCGGAAACATTATTTATGCCATCAATGCTTTTTATAACATCGCACAGCGCAAACTATCTGAAAAAATATTAACTGACTGCAATCGCACTTTAGCAGCCGAAGTTACAGAACGTAGCTGCGCCTTAGCTGGTGCTAACGAACTATTACAATATGAAATAGCTGAGCGCAAATTGCTCGAACAAAAACTTTACACTTCTACAGAGCTATTTGTAAAAATATTTGAGTCGATTACAGATATTGTATTGATTTTTGATATTCAAGAAGCAACCATCCAAATTATACCCACTAAAGGAATTTTTCAATACAACTATCATGCGAATCAGCTCGACTCCATCATCGAACAAATTTTTCAGGAGGCAAGCAAGGAAATTTATTTCGCTCAAGTTATACAGGCATTGGAAACCAAACAAACTATTAGTTATGATTACAGTCTGCTGATTAATAACCAAGAAGTTTGGTTTGCTGCTAAAATTTCGCCGCTGTCGGATATCTCTGCGGTTTGGGTAGCGCGCGACATTAGCGATCGCCAGTTGGCGGAAGCCCGACTGCTGGAAGCCCAAAAAATTGCCCGTATTGGCACTTGGGAATACGATATTGCCACAGCAACAACCACTTGGAGTGAAGAACTCTATCGCATTTATGAACTCGAACCGACTCAAAAACCGCTGGCAACCGAACAATTAATCGAGCGTTTTCATCCAGAAGATCGATCGCGCTATCTCACAATGGTTCGCGAGCAAGCTATGTTGGGGCAAAGCTTTGAAATCGATCTGCGGGTGATCCGCAGAGATGGCTCGCTCAGTTACATTGAAGTCCGAGGGAAACCAGTTTATGATGAAAAAGGGAATTTGCTCCGTTTGTTCGGCACTGTTTTGGATATTAGCGATCGCAAACAAGCCGAGTCAGCTTTGCGAGAAAGCGCCCGGGGAGAACAAGCCATCGCCCGATCGATCGATCGCATCCGTCAATCCTTAGATATTGACACAATATTCAAAACCACAACCTCTGAACTGCGACAAACCCTAAAATGCGATCGTGTCGGTATCTATCGTTTTAATCCTGATTGGAGCGGAGAATTTGTTGCCGAATCAATGGCTCCGGGCTGGATATCTCTGATGCAACAAACCGACGATTGTCATGTGCCAAACTATCTCGTCGAAGACTCTCGCTGTACCGTGAAAACTATGCAAGCCGGCCCTGAACCAGTGCTGGATACCTATCTGCAAAAAAATCAAGGCGGTATGTACGCTAGAGGCGTTCCTTACCGGATAATTGAAGACATATACAGCGCTGGGTTGAGTCCTTGTTACCTGAAATTGTTAGAGCAATTTCAAGCTAGAGCCTACGTTATTTTTCCCATATTTTGCGGCAGTCAACTTTGGGGTTTGCTCGCCAGCTATCAAAATTCTGTACCCCGCACTTGGCGCGAAGCAGAAATCAATATTGGGCTGCAAATTAGCACTCAACTGGGAGTCGCCTTACAACAAGCTCAATTGCTCGAAGCCACTCAACAGCAAGCTGTACAGCTTCAACAAGCAGCCTGGGCCGCAGAAGCAGCCAACCTTGCCAAAAGCACTTTCCTGGCAAATATGAGCCACGAACTCCGCACCCCGCTAAACGCAATTCTGGGATTCTCCCAATTGATGCAGCGCTCTACCAACCTGACTCGCGAACAACAGGAAAATATCCGTATCATCAACCGCAGCGGATCGCACTTGCTAGCTCTGATCGATCAAATATTAGATTTAGCCAAAATAGAGGCCGGACGCATTACCCTCAACCCAACAGACTTTAAACTAAGCAGCCTGCTGAACGAGGTGGAAGAGATGTTTCAACTGCAGGCACGGGAGCAACAATTGCAGTTAATATTTGACTGCTCTAGCGATATTCCCGAATACGTGCAAACCGATCGACTTAAGTTGCGCCAAGTTTTAATTAATCTACTTTCTAACGGTCTTAAGTTTACGAAAGAAGGAGGTATTGCGGTAAGAGTAAGGGCGGTGAGGGAGAGCGAAAATCAGCAATTACCCATCAGTAATTACCAATTACATTTTGAAATAGAAGACACGGGTGCCGGCATAGCTGCTGATGAGTTAGATAACCTTTTTCAAGCCTTTGTGCAAACCAAAACAGGAACAAAATCTCAGCAAGGAACAGGCTTGGGACTGGCTATCAGTCAAGAGTTTGTCAAGCTGATGGGCGGACTGATTGCTGTATGCAGTGAAGTAGGACGCGGCACCACCTTCGCGTTCGATATCCCCGTCAGCGCGGTTGATGCCCAGGCGACTCAACCCGTACAGCCACCGCGTCGGGCGATCGCCCTGGAACCCAATCAGCCGCGCTATCGTATTTTGATTGTGGACGATCGATCGGACAACCGCCAACTGCTGATCGAACTCCTCGCGGGCTTTAACTTTGAAGTCGAAGAAGCCAGCAACGGCATAGAAGCTATTGAAATGTGGTCGAGTTTTGAGCCACACTTAATTTTTATGGATATGTGGATGCCCGTGATGGATGGACGTGAAGCGACCAAACGCATTAAAGCCACCGTTCAAGGTCAAGCTACGGCAATTATTGCAGTGAGTGCCGATAACGCTGAGGAAGCGCAAACCGTTACTGTATCAGATGATTGGGATGACTTTATCCACAAACCCTTTCGAGATACAGAAATTTTTGCCACCCTGCACAAACATCTGGAACTGCGTTACATTTACGGTGAACCGGAGAGTGTTCGCGAGTCAACTCAAATCGAGGGTCCGACTGCAGAGACTCTGGCAGCTTTACCCGCAGATTGGCTGGCAGCTTTAGAGAAAGCCACAATAGAGTGCGATTTAGAGTTAATTCTGAGCCAAATTGAGCAGATTCGCGATCGCAATGACGCTTTAGCTAGCGCTCTAGCTGTATTGGCTAACGAGTTTCAGTTCAATCAAATATTAGCTCTCATCCATCCCGAAACGAAATAGAAATCATATTATACCCGGTTCGTAGTGACTGCGACCGTCCCGATAAAACCCGCTCGGACGATCGTACTCACTACAAGTTTATAGAGGTTATGTTACCGAACTAGATATGAATTGCGAACCAACTCCCGTCTTAAAAGGGAATATTTTAATTGTTGATGATATTCCGGCTAACTTGCAACTTTTAGCTCAAATACTCTCCCAGCAAGGGTACAAAACACGCACCGCACCCGACGGCAAACTAGCGCTGCGGTCGATCGAATTAACTCCTCCTGACTTGATTTTGCTCGACATCATGATGCCCGGTATGGACGGCTACCAAGTCTGCCAAGCCTTGAAATCTTCTCCCACAACCAAGGACATTCCAATTATTTTTATCAGTGCTTTAAATGAAGTATTAGATAAAGTCAAAGCCTTTGAAGTTGGTGGTATTGATTATATCACAAAACCGTTTCACGAACAAGAAGTTCTCGCCCGCGTCTCAAATCAACTCGTGCAGCGCCAGTTGTTCCAGCAAACACAATCCTACGCCCAGCAACTCGAACAAACCGTAACTGAACTCAAGAAAACTCAAGCTCAGTTAATACAGAAAGAAAAAATGGCTTCTTTAGGTCAGCTAGCGGCAGGAATTGCTCACGAAATCAACAATCCCGTCAGCTTTATCTACGGTAATATTGCTCTAGCTGCAGACTATGCACGAGATTTGCTTCGCCTCGTCGAATTGTACCGACATTACTACCCCCACCCGGTTGCAGAAATTATCGGCGAATTGGAGGAGATTCAACCCGAATTCATCGCAGAGGATTATCCAAAACTGCTGAATTCGATGACAGAGGGTGCTTCTCGGATTAGCGAAATTGTGCTGTCTTTGCGGAACTTTTCCCGCCTTGGCGAACAAAAGTACAAGCCAGTGGATATTCATGAAGGCATTGACAATACTTTGGTTATTTTGAAACATCGACTGAAGGGAGCAAACAAAGCTGGTGAGATAGAGGTCATTAAACACTACAGCCAACTGCCAAGAGTCACCTGTTACGCCAGTGAGTTAAATCAGGTGTTCATGAACCTGCTAAGTAATGCTATTGATGCCCTGGAAACTCAACCGTCTCCCCGAAAAATTACCATCAGCACAGCAGTAAGTTGTGAGTCAAAATCAGCCCTGCACAATCAAGATTCACAATTAGCCACTCACAACTCTAAATCCGTTGTTATTCACATTGCCGATAACGGCTGTGGGATGAGTGAGGAAGTGCGCCACCAGATATTTGACCCATTTTTTACTACGAAGCCTGTAGGACGGGGTACTGGATTAGGGTTGGCAATCAGTCACGATATTGTAGTGGAAAAACATCGAGGTCAAATCAGTTGTGTTTCTGCTCCGGGCCGAGGAACTAAGTTAATTGTGCAGATTCCGATATCTGTTAAATGTTAATAAATTTCAACATTTTAAAATTTAACCGACCTAGAGGATATATCAGATAAATTGTACGCGAGCATCTGTTTAAGGTAAAACCGATATTCCGTCAGTCCGTCAGGGGTTGAAACCTCTGCCTCAAAGCGAAAGTCCGTCAGGGGTTGAAACCCCTGCCTCAAAGCGAAAGTCCTCGCTTCAGAGGACTAATACAGCCTCTTCCAGGTTCATGAAGTATAGCCGATCGAGCTCTCATATTCGCGGACGTAGTTGGGCCCCGGCCCTCTTGTTATTGTGGTTATATAATCTGTCGATCGTACCTCATCTTTTTGAGAAAGGCTATACACTATAGAGCTATATTGTGTGGTGTTAATCTGTAGGGTGCGTCGCTCCAAAATATTGGTGGATAAAACTTACAGATTGACGGGTGGCGACGCACCTTACACGGGCTAGAAGATCGTGTGTACCACATCTACATGGAATATGCTGTAAATTATCCAGTCCTCTTTTAGAGGACTTTTGCTATAAGCCCCGTGGAATTCATTCCCTGGCGGAGTGCCGGGTAAGCGGGAGGACTGTTTTATTCTCTTGCTACGGGATTTGATAGGAGTCCTCATTACAAACAGGGGGCTGATTGTGGGGAATTGACCAGAGAGCGTATTTACTTTAAATCCAGCAAGCCGCTAGTTTTCAGCTTGGGATTAAACCGGATTTCTTCAGTTACGCCGCGAGCTTTCAGCAGCGCGAAAATTTCATTTTCCACGCGCCGCGCGACATTTTTCAACAATTTATCTTTGGCAATTTCATCTGCGAAGATACCTTCATAATTTGCCGTTTCTTGGGCAGTCATTACAGTTTTGGTGTCGATGGGATCGTTCCACTTGGCAGCATCGACACCATTGCCTTGGGGTTGGAAACCGTTTTCGGCAATCCAACTCGAGCGGATGCTTTCTAGAATAGTGCGGCTGGGCTTGTCAATAGTTTGGACTTTCAGCCAGTAGCAATATTGGGTTTTGCGTACCAAATGCTGTTTGAGGCTGAGGTAAATGTCGCGAGAATAGCCGACAAGTTGCAGGACTTTCTCGCTGTCAAAAATCGCGTAAACGCCGATTTTTCCCTGGACAAAATCGGGCAATTTCCCCTCGGAGTCTATGTATGGGATGAATTCTAAGCTGGCGAGAGATTGAATGTCTTCTGTCATCCGATTTTAGATTTTAGATTTTAGATTTTAGATTTTAGATTAAACCACAAATTAACCAGCCTTTACTTAACTCTTGAAAACTCGATAAATTGCACAGAGGCGGCTGGGTTTAAATATTTTGGCTTGGAACATGAAATTAGGGGGGACGTTGACGATCGCAAAATCGCTCGATTCGTGATACTTTTCAAATTCCGCAGGCATTCCCTTGGGCGTCTCGCTGCTGTAAGGGACTGGTTGAAAAAGTAACTCGGCAAACTCAACGCGCGAGCACTGCAATTGTAGCGCTACTTGTTGGAGAAAGCTTTCACCGGTTAATAAACCGAACAGTGCAGTTTTAGCATCGGGTTCGAGGACAAAACTGCTATCGTAGCTTTCAATAATCTTGAGACCCATTTTCTGTATACTCCTGACAGACGGCGGTTAACGCTTGTCGGTTAACTGTTGAGCGATCGGCTCAATCCTGAATTTTACCTGAGATTGACCGTTTTGAAAGCAGAAGGTATGCGGCAGCAGATCCATCGATTGCGCGATTTTAGATTTTAGATTAAAGAATTGAAGGATTGACCCAGCCCACAAACGGATACCATGCCACGTACTCCTGTCGTGGAAAGATAAAAACTTTAGACCCTGGTTCAAGTTCCCAGATTTATCTCTGGGGTAAATCTAAAATCTAAAATCTAAAATCGCGCAATCGATTGACTTGCGCGAGATCGAGTCGGGGGGCAAGTTTCATCGGATACAGGCTTTTTATTTCTCCACAGATGAATCTTGGGTGTTGTATCCTGGATGCTTTCGGTCAATAAAAATACCACAATCAGGAAAATTTGACAAATAGCCCTGATTTATTTGCCGATCGCTTTTATCATGTCCCTATCGCCATCTATCCGACTACGACTAAAAGGCTATGCAGAAGATTGAAAAAGCATCATTCCCAACTTCCAGAAGTGCGCCGAACCAGCCGGACTGGCTAGAATTGGTAGAATACGCCTCTGTTGCCGGTTCAGCGATTGGCACGATTGCTGCTGGATTGTCGGGGCAAATTGTCTACGCTGCCGCCCCCTTAACCGCAGCACTCTCGCTAAATCTCGCCAATCGCCAGCGTTTCGAGCAACAAATGCAACAAAAGGCAAATTCTGCGATTGCGGACGTACAGGCCGCAGTAGAACGCCGATCGCAGCAAGTTCAGACACTACCTGGAGAACCTGCGGAACTCTACACCGCCGTCTCCGACTTGCAGCAGAAACTAAGCGGCTTGGAATCCGGGGCCATCGCCGAGGTACAAGCTGCGGTAGCCTCTCTCGAACGCCAAGCCCAGGCGCTTCCGGCAGACTCTCAGGAACTCTACACGCAACTGTCGGAGTTGCAGCAAAAACTCCGCATTTTGGAAACTAGCGCCCTCAGAGAGCAAGATTGGGAAAATGTCAACGTCCGATTTTTATTGATGGGCGAAAAGTTAACTGAAGTTAAAACTATTACGGCTCAGTTACAGGAGCGATCGAACGAAGTAGACTTGGATAGAATTCAAGGTTCTCTTCAACAATTGCAGGATTTGCTCGATCGACCCACAATAGACACAGGGATGCTGCAAACCGAGATTCAGCATTTGCAGCAGCAAGTTTCCGAGTTGCAGAGGCAAAATCAAGAAATTGTCAAGCCTTATTTGCAGCGTCTGACTCGCGCCGTGAAGAAACTCAGTCAGTAGTCAGCAGTCATTAGTTAGTAGTCAGCAGTCAACTGTCAACTGTCAACTGTCAACTGTCATTGTAGCCATAACCTCGTTCCCAGGCAGAGCCTGGGAATACATACCCGGAGGCTATGCCTCAATTACCCACTACCAATTACCAATTACCCGTCACTAAATTTTTGCCAAGCTTGCCAGAAAACATAAATCGATAACACTGCCAAGAACGATCGAAAAGCTAAACTAACAATACGATCGGGCAATCTCGGCAAAAACCGCGTACTCACCTGCGCGCCCAACAAACCGCCGCCGCCCAGAGTTAACCCCACAACCCACAAAACATTCCCGCGCGCCGCGTGTCCCGCCGTCGCCGAAATTGCCGTGATGACGATGACGCCCAAGCTGGTTTGAATCGCAGTTTTAATGCTTTCTCCTAACAGCAAAATTTGCAGGGGAACCATAATCACGCCGCCGCCTACGCCGAACAAACCCGCTAATAAACCCGCCGCACTGCCGGTAGCAATTTTAGCAAAAGTTGGATGGAATATAATATTTGAATTACTGGGTAATTCGTGATTGGTAATTGGTAATTGAGCATTTTCTCCTTGTCCCGCTTGTCCTCCCAGTTCCCCTTCTTCTAGTTCCGGTTTCTGCTTAGCTGTCAGGTGCTTGGGAACTTCAATTAAATAAATATTCAGCCACAGCAACAGCCCAAAAGTAAGTAACAGCAAGTAAGGCGGAAATATCCCCGCCAAATAAGCACCGATTTGTGCTGTGATGACGGCGGGAAATCCGATGCCTGCGACTTGGCTCAAGCTGAGGTAGCCCATGCGCCAATTCTGGATGCTGCCAGAAATAGCTGTAATGACGATCGACAAACCGCTAGTAGCAACTGCTTGTACCGGGGCGTAATTGAGAGCTACCAACAAAGGCACGATCACCGTACCGCCGCCGATACCCAAAAATCCAGCTAGAATTCCGGCCAAAATTCCCGCCGCACCCAACATCAATAATTCAGTGATAGTCATTAGTCATCAGTCAGTAGTCATTAGTCAGCAGTCATTAGTCATTAGTCATTAGTCAGCAGTCAACAATTAACAGTCAACAATCAAATTTTAAGAATCATTAGTTGTGCCGTCCGGCATAATTGCCCGCCTCAAATCTGCATCGCGAAAGTTAGTTCGATTGAGATTAGCATCAATCAAAACCGCTTCCACCAAAACAGCCCCGCTGAAATTAGACCAGCACAGCTTTGCCCGGTACAAATTAGCACCGCTCAAATTAGCTCTTGCCAGCGTTGACCAACTCACATTAGCAACTCTCAAATTAGCATTGCTCAGATTAGCTTCGCTCAGATTAGCTCCAATCATGGTTACTTGGCGCAAGTCTGCAGCAGTCAGGTTTGCCCCGCTCACCATCGCCCCGCTGAGAATTGCCTGATTCAGATTAGCTCTTTCTAAAAGCGACTCGCTGAGGATGGCATTTGTCAGGTTTACCGCTTTGAGAGTTGACCAACTCAAATTTGCCTTCATCAAATTAATGCGAATCATGCTAGCGTCGGTTAAGTTAGCCGCAAACAAATTCGCTTCGGTAAAGTTGGCTTCAGTCAAATTCGCTTCGGTCAAATTAGCCTTGGTCATGTTGACTTCTCTCGCCATTGAGCCGCGCAGGTTCGCTCCCATCAGGTTAGCCCCGCTGAGATTGGCACGGCTCAAATCCGTACCGATGAGATTTGCTTCGCTGAGGTTGGCTTCCGTCAAGTCCACCCCTGCCAATTTCACCTCGCGCAAGTTCGCTCCAGTCAGGTTAGCGCCTTTGAGGTTTGCGTCTTGGAAATTCGCTCTGGTAAAGTTAGCCTCGCTGAGGTTTACCCCTTTTAAGTCGGCCCCGGCGAGGTTAATTTCTCGAAAATTTCTTTCTCCGGCCGCATATTGCCTCAGAATTCGATCGGCCTCCATGTCATTCGCCTCGCAATTTTTTTTAAACGTTAGAGTGATGGGTGTTACCACATCATCCCAGATAACTAGGGTATTCACTCTGCACGCTGTAGTATCTGTAAAATCTTTGCACTGCTTTGGTGGCACTGCTGTGCCACTCCCTCCGAAAAGGCCTGACCAAAAAAATGGGATACAAACCTCCCCCTAGAAGGGGGACTTTCGGTACCTTGCACCAGATTCTCTCATTGAAGTACATCATAAGGATAAGAATCGAGCAAACAATAAGAAAGAGAATCTGACATTAGTACATAGACACTGCCACGATGTCATCCACAGCGCAGGGAATGAAGTGTTAGAAGAAGGATGGCTTGACGAACACCCTTTCTAACCCCCTAAGCCCAACAAGGGTAAGATGTATGTGTGACAAACACCAAGTCTTTGAGGAGCCGTGTGAGTCGAAAGATTCACGCACGGTTCTGAAGACCAGCGCAGATGGTGACACCTGCACTGAGTTCAACCAACGTCAACTCAAACGCAAGAAAAAAGGTTCTAGGAAGTTTCGTCAAATTCAACACAAAATAGCCTTGCACCACGAATACTTCGCGTCTGTAAACCCCAACCGAACAAGTCAAACCTGCCCCTTATGTCAAACTCCTACAGGCAAAAAAGAACTATCCGAACGGGTACATAGATGTCAAACGTGTGGCTGTGAAACGAATCGAGATGTGGCAGCCGCGCAAGTGGTGTTGCAGCGCGGATATACAGCGGTTGGGCAAAACGAGCGTGAATTTTGGGGAGGGCAAGCTACATGAGTAGTCCCAATGAACCAAGAATCCTCGTGCCTTAGCTATCGGAGTTGTCAAAAATATCAACGCTTCTGAGAAAATCAAAAATAGCGTAAAACTCTAGGCACTGGGCCGTCAGCCCCCAGCAGCAAAGACAGGACTAAGGCAAGCGTGTCACCCCCAGTAAGGTACTCTACTATCCGAAACCCTTGATAATCCGTTCAAAATCGAAGTAGTAGAGCACCCTACAACTTGAGGGTTGCCATGCCCGCGGCCCTCAGTCCTCAAAGAAAAACAGCAACAGACAACAGACAACTGAAAAAGAGACAACAGAGAAAGGAAATTTTAAAATGCCTGAAAATTTGAGAAGCCAAGCTGTGACTGGAGGCGTGCAGCGCGCGCCCAACCGGGCAATGCTGCGGGCAGTCGGTTTTGGTGACGGCGATTTCACTAAGCCGATTGTGGGGATTGCCAACGGGTACAGCACGATTACGCCCTGCAATATGGGATTGAACGAGCTCGCTGTGCGGGCTATTGCGGGTGCAAAAGAAGCCGGGGCAATGCCGCAGATGTTCGGTACGATTACTATCAGCGACGGGATCTCGATGGGAACTCAAGGGATGAAATATTCTCTGGTGTCGAGAGATGTGATTGCTGATTCCATCGAAACTGTTTGCAACGGCCAAAGTATGGACGGGGTGCTGGCTGTCGGCGGTTGCGATAAAAATATGCCGGGGGCGATGATTGCGATCGCCCGCATGAACATTCCTGCTATTTTTGTTTACGGCGGCACGATCAAACCCGGACACCACAACGGAAAAGATTTAACCGTTGTCAGCGCTTTTGAAGCAGTCGGTCAATTCAGCGCGGGGAAAATTGACGAAACAGAACTCAATGCAGTGGAACAACAAGCTTGTCCGGGTGCGGGTTCTTGCGGCGGAATGTTCACAGCAAATACGATGTCGAGCGCTTTTGAAGCGATGGGCATGAGTTTGCCTTATTCTTCGACAATGGCTGCTGAGGATGCCGAAAAAGCTGACAGCGCTGCCGAATCTGCAAAAGTTTTGGTGGAAGCTGTCCGCAAACAGTTGCTACCGAGCCAAATTTTGACACGCAAGGCCTTTGAAAATGCGATCGCGGTAATCATGGCAGTCGGCGGTTCAACCAACGCCGTGCTGCATTTATTGGCCATTTCCAACGCGATCGGAGTTGAACTGTCCCTCGACGATTTTGAAAATATTAGAGGGAAAGTGCCGGTGCTGTGCGACCTCAAACCCAGCGGCAAATACGTAGCAACCGATTTGCACAAAGCCGGCGGCATTCCTCAAGTAATGAAAATGCTGCTAGAACAGGGTTTGCTGCACGGAGACGCCCTGACAATTACCGGCCAAACAGTTGCTGAAGTTCTAGCAGATATTCCAGCCGAACCCCGCACCGACCAAGATGTCATCCGCCCTTGGAACAACCCGCTTTACGCCCGAGGACATTTAGCAATTCTCAGGGGAAATCTGGCAACCGAAGGAGCAGTTGCTAAAATTACTGGCGTTAAAAAACCGCAAATTACCGGCCCGGCGCGCGTATTTGAATCAGAAGAAAATTGTTTGGATGCAATTTTAGCGGGCAAAATTCAAGCCGGAGATGTGATTGTCATCCGCTACGAAGGGCCCAAAGGGGGGCCGGGAATGCGCGAAATGTTAGCACCAACTTCGGCAATTATTGGTGCCGGTTTGGGCGATTCTGTCGGGTTAATTACTGACGGCCGCTTCTCTGGCGGAACTTACGGAATGGTGGTCGGTCACGTTGCACCCGAAGCGCAAGTTGGCGGGACAATTGCTCTGGTAAAAGAGGGCGATTCGATTACAATTGATGCTCAAAATCGCTTGTTGCAGCTCAATGTTTCTGATGCAGAATTGGAGCAGCGGCGGGCTGTTTGGCAGCCTCCTAAACCTCGGTATACTAAAGGCGTTTTGGCTAAATATGCTAAGTTGGTTTCTTCTAGCAGTCTTGGCGCTGTGACTGATTTGGGTTTGGGTTAAATTAGGAGTTTTTGTAACCGCAGGTTGAGCCAGATAAACGCTTCGGAACGCAGATAAAATCCTATCTGCCTTCCGAAGCGTCCATCCGTTGATATCTGCGGTTACAAAATTCCCAAATTAACTGCGCTGATTCAAAAAGCGGCCTGCCATCGACATGGCGTCAGTAATATCTACGTCGCCGTCTCCATCTGAATCTAAAAATGTATTCAAAACGGGATTGCTGCCTTGGGCTGGATTTTGGGCGTTGCCGCCGGTTTGTAGCAAATTCAGTATGAGCGGCACCAAAACAGGTATCATCGCTTGCACTGTCGCGTTATTTAAACCGGTTCTTTGGGCGATATCGGCCACTATCTGCGTCAGTTGGCCTGCTCCGAACAAACTCTGTACCGCTTGCGGATTGGGATTTGTGCCGCTAAATTGGTTGACAACTTCTTGAGCTTGTGCGTCTCCCGACTGCGATCGCACGTCTTGCAATGCCGATCGCACGTATCCGCCCAAAACTGACATCGCCAACTGAGTCGTACCCGCATCTACGCCCTGGTTTCCGCTCAACTGCTCTACGGCACCGAGAATGTTGCCCAACTGATTGGGACTTGCTTGTTGGTTGGGATTGTCGATCGCGCTCAAAATTTGGTCAAATAGTCCCATAATTTTCGCTCCGTACAGTTGTTTCTCAACTTTAAATTATAGCAAATCCTGTTTTTCAAGATTGCGAAAAATAGTTTTGATTTGCGTGCGATCGCTCATTTAGTGGCCTAGCCACAGCCAGTCAATCGATTGCGCGATTTTAGATTTTAGATTTTAGATTTTAGAATTGAAGCATTGACAAGGCCCAAAAACGGATACCCTGCCACGTACTCCTGTCGTGGAAAGATCAAAATTGTAGACTCTTGTTCAAGCTCCCAGATTTATCTGTAGAGTAAATCTAAAATCTAAAATCTAAAATCTAAAATCGACTGACCCCACGAATTAATTCGGGGGCTTGTTTATCTATCGGATACATATTTTTTATTTCTGGACTGATGAATCCGGGGGCTTGTATCCTGGATGCTTTCGGTCAGTAACCAATCTAATACCATTTTAGATTTTAGATTTTAGATTTGGAATGAATTATGACATCATATGTGGGGAGCTTGCTTGCAGTTGCATTTTTTACGAAACAGGGATAAAAACTGATAAGTTTTAAGTTTTTACAGTTCCTCTCACCTCGGAGTTGGTTGGTGCGTTCGCGTTCCCAAGGGAATTAGATTCGCGATTAATTGAATGTTCTAAGAGCCTATTTGGCATTAAATCCTCATGTTTAATCGGCAGGGCAATCGTAAATTCCGTCCCCGTTCCCACCTCCGACCAAAAGTTAATCGTCCCGCCGTGTTTCTTGACAATAATTTCGCGACCGATTGCCAATCCCAAACCAGTACCTACACCTCTCGGTTTAGTTGTAAAGAATGTTTCAAACATTTTTTCTTGACTTTCTGGCGCTATTCCCGTACCGTTATCGGAAATTCGCACTACCACTGAGTCGTCGTCCAAGTATTCTGTAGCGATCGCAATCCTGGACACAAAACTCGGTGCTTCCTGTTTGATTGACTCCGAAGCCGATTGTTTTTTCGCCTCTTCAAAACTTGTTTTCTCACTTTTTGCTTTCTCTTCCACAGCATCTAGTGCATTGTTCAAAATGTTCACAAATACCTGGTAAAGCAAACCCATATATCCTTCAACATTCGGAATGTTCCCGTAATTTCGCACCACTTCAACGCCCTGCTTGATTCGGCTGTTGAGAATCAGCAAACTGCTGTCTATGCAGGCGTGCAAATCGACGGGATGAGGGGTCGCATCGTCGAGGCGAGAAAAATCTTTCAAACTTAAGATAATAGCTTTGGCTCTTTCAGCCCCTACTTGCATTGAGTCTAATATTTTTATCAAATCTTCTTTGAGAAAATCGATGTCTATTTCTTCGCCTTTCGCGATAACTGCATCAGGCGCCTTGGAGATTTCTGTTTCGTAAGTGTTGAGCAAATCTAAAATATCTTCAACATAATGTCTCGCCGGATCTATATTGGCATATATAAAATTGATTGGGTTGTTAACTTCGTGAGCAACACCGGCTAACATCCGCCCCAAAGTTGCCATTTTCTCATTTTGAAGTATGTGGCTTTCTTGTTGGGATTTCAATTCTTCTAGCAAGTGATTTACTTTCTGAATCAGTTGATTCAGCGAAGATGCCAATACTCCCACTTCATCGGTGCTGGTAACAGGTACTTGCAACTGAAAATTAGACTCTTGGGTCACTCGCTGAGCGATATTAGTTACAGCGGCGAGGGGTTTGGCGATCGCCCGACTGGTGAAGCCCGCCAGCAGTGCTGCAACGACGATCGACAGTGCCATGCTACCAAAAATTATTTGCACCCGCAGCGCCTGCGCTCGCAGCAGGGCCTCCCGCGCTGCATCTTCTTGCTCTTGGGCGCGATCGATAATTTCTGCTATATCATTGACCGCCCTATCTAGTTCCAACCCAATTTTATCTCGATCAAAATTCGACAGCAACTTGCGTTTAACACTTTTTTGAGCGGGGTTATTTGGCAAATTACTTATTTTTTGACTTACAATTTCTAGCTGGTTAATGTATTTAGACAGTAGCGAAGCGTAATTGGTTTTAAAATTTTGTAAACCTTCTACCTCTTCCAGGTCTTTCTGACTTTCAATTTCAGATACGGACAACTTCAAACTGTAGGTATTGTTTTGTAGCTGTTGGTATTTGCGGTCAAATATTTCAGGCTGTTCGATCCAGTAAATCAGCCGCTCTTGGCTGTTTTGCGTCCGCAGTAAAGCCACCTGCAACTTATTTAAAAGCCGGCTTTCTCGATCGATGTGTACTTGATTGTTCGTTCTGCGATAGTAATGATTGCCCGCCAACATCCCGACAGTCGTTCCCCCAATCGCAACACAAAGAGCCAGTGCGTAGCCGCGCCAGATTTTGTCGCTAATACTGAGGTTGCCAAAGGAACGGGCTATTTGAGCTAAATAATTAAGCTTTGGCGGCTGGCTGTCTTTAATGTTATGCTCGCAAGAGGTAGGGAGTGTTTGTGAAGGCTGATTCAGATGTTTGAGCTGCATAGATGCTAACCTGTGAATAATTCACGCACTGACAATTCAGTCTAACTTAACTCGCGACTGATTTGAGAGTACCGCACAGATACTTAATTTGATAACTTTTGTGAATTAGGACGCTTGACACTATATTCTAAGAAACCGGGTTTCTCGTTTCCGCTTTCGGAGCTTCCAAGACGCATTTACGTTAAGAAACCCGGTTCCTGGGTAGTGAATCGGATATTTATTTTTTCTAAAAAAGTATTTATCGAATCGCGCTCGAATAAATTACCGAATAAATAAGTAGGTAGGTGCAAATAAACCAGCCTGCGGTTCGGGCGGGCGATTAAGAGCGGGATAGCTGCGCTTCACGGCTGTAGCTCAGTTATCGCGCAAGCTACAATGGCAGACTCAGGCGCGATCCTCTTCGAGGGCTTCGCTAACGCACTTGTCCGTCCCGCTGGCGCTCAAACCCCTCAAATCTCGCCCACTCCCCGGACAAGCAGAATCGGGATGTGCGGGATCGGGCAATACGATCGTCTTCGTTGGCTTCGCTAAAGGGCGCTTAGCCATTTTAGATTTGAGATTTTAGATTTGCAATGACTGATGACTATCGGCGTAATGTAAAAATCAAAGCATAACCCTTTTATTTGCCGCTCCCCTCATGCCTTTGCCGCGCTTGTTAACCTTAATTGCTGCTTTCTGCCTCGCCCTGGGGCTGATTATTGGGCTGGTGAGTTCCTTAACAGGGCTTTACAGTCAAGTTGCGTGGTCTGCTTCTCCGCTGCTGGCTAATTTGCTGATTTTCTTGATAATTGTACTTTTGGGAACCCTAATTTTTGCGCTGGTTTACTATTTTAGGTTGCTGCAACGCCCTCAGAAAGTTCAGGGAAAACGGCCGATTACTCCGAAGATTCCTGTTGTGAAAAGTGAAGCAGCTTCGGAAAATCTCAAAGCAATTCGGCAACAAGTCGATCGCATTCAAGATGAAGTAGCGCGGCAAGCTTTGCTGTTGAGAGCCCGCGAAATTGAAGCTAGCATGGCTCGCGGCAGCATTCGAGTAGTCGTTTTCGGCACCGGTTCTGCGGGCAAAACTTCCGCAGTGAATGCGCTGGTGGGGCGGATGGCGGGACAGGTGGGCGCGCCGATGGGAACTACCGAAGTTGGCGAAACTTACACTTTGAAATTGAAAGGAATCGATCGAGAATTAGCAATTACTGATACCCCAGGCATCTTGGAAGCGGGAGTAGCGGGAACTTACAGAGAGGAATTGGCGAGGCAGTTGGCGGCCCGGGCAGATTTGATCTTATTTGTTTTGGACGGCGATTTGCGAAAATCCGAGTACGAACCGCTGCGGACTTTAGCGGAAATTGGCAAAAGGTCGATCGTGGTTTTTAATAAAGTTGACCTTTATCCCGACACCGACAGAGATGAAATTGTCGATCGACTGCGACAGCGAGTCAAAGGTTTTGTATCAGCAATGGATGTAGTAGCCATTAGCGCCAATCCGCAAAAAGTTGTACTAGAAGACGGCACAATTTTTCAGCCAGACCCGGATATTATGCCATTAATTCGGCGCGTCGCTGCGATTTTGCGAGCCGAAGGCGAAGACTTAATTGCGGACAATATTTTGCTGCAATCTCAGCACTTGGGAGACCAAGCGCGCAAGTTAATTGACGCTCAAAGAAGGCGGCAAGCTGATAAAGCAGTAGAGCGATTTCAGTGGATCGGAGCCGGAGTAATTGCCGTAACGCCTTTGCCAGTTGTGGATTTGTTAGCGACAGCAGCAGTTAACGCTCAAATGGTAGTAGAAATTGCCAAGATTTACGGCTGCGAATTAAATATTGATCGCGCGAAAGAATTGGCATTGTCTCTAGCAAAAACTCTGGCAAGTTTGGGAATAGTTGAAGGTGTAATTCAAGTAGTGTCAAGGGCGTTGCAGTTAAGCGTAGCTGGGTTTGTACTTGGCAAAGCAATTCAAGCAGTCAGCGCCGCTTATTTAACCAGAATTGCCGGTAAAAGTTTTATTGAATATTTCCGCCACGACCAAGATTGGGGCGACGGCGGCATCGCCGAAGTCGTGCAAAGGCAGTTTCAGTTAAATCGGAAAGACGAGTTTGTCAAAGCATTTGTCAAAGATGCGATCGCCCGAGTTGTTGAACCTCTGAACATTTACCAGCAGGAATCGGAACCAGAATTAGAAATGTCAGCCGAATTGGAATCTGAAATAGAACCAGAACCTTTGTATCAGCGGCCGCTATACGACGATTGGGAAACTTACAGCAACAAACGAAACGATGAGTGGTAATTGGGAATGGGGAATGGGGAATGGGGAATTGGGAATTGGGCATTGGGCATTGGGAATTGGGCATTGTCAACTGTCAACTGTCAACTGTCAACTGACAACTGACAACTCACAACTGACTAATGACTAATTTCGCCCTACCAACAAATAAACTATCATTTCTCCTTTACCTTTAATCTCAACAGTACCGCGCTTTGTAAACAAAAATTTATCTTTTAAACGATCGTAAACCGCAGCCGTTACCTGAATTTCCCCCGGAATACCGCTTGATTCCATCCGCTGAGCAACATTTACTGTATCCCCCCACAAATCGTAACTAAATTTAGTTAAGCCAAGGACTCCCGCCACCACCCCACCAATATTTATCCCTATGCGGAGACTAAAGTTGTGGTTGTTTTGGACGTTGAAGCTAGCGACAGCAGCTTGCATATCCAGTGCCATTTGGGCGATCGCAAAAGCGTGATTTTCCTGCGGTTCGGGCAAACCGCCAACTACCATGTAAGCGTCACCCATAGTTTTGATTTTCTCCAAACCGTGCCGTAACGACAACTTGTCAAATTGACTAAAAATTTGATTCAAAACTTTCACCGTTTCTACCGCACTTCTTTGAGATGCAAAATTCGTAAATCCCACCAAATCGGCAAATAAAACGCTGACATCCGAAAAGCTGTCAGCAATTATGCTTTGTCTCTCCTGCAAGCGCTTGGCAATCGCATTCGGCAAGATATTTAAGAGCAATTCTTCAATTTTTTGTTTCTGAGATTTGGTTGTTTCCAAAAGCAACCGCGTTTCCATTTCTGCCTGTTCCCGATAGGCGATTTCCTGCTGCAACATCACATTTTTATCCCTCAGTTGCAACTCTAGTTCCCGCAGCCGCAATTGATTTTCAACCCTAGCGATCACCTCTACGGTTTGAAAAGGTTTAGTAATGTAGTCCGCGCCGCCAGCCTTAAAGGCTTTCACCTTCTCAGAAGCTTGTACCACAGCACTCAGAAAAATAATGGGAATGCCACGAGTGCTAGCGGTAGCTTTCAAGCGACTGCAAACTTCATAGCCATCCATTTCGGGCATCATAATATCCAGCAAAATCAAGTCAGGCTGAGCCAAATCCACAGAATCGAGTGCCTCTTGACCGCTAGATACAGCTTCTACTTTATAGCCTTTCCTGGATAAGATCAGCTCCAGTAATAATAAATTGTTAAGACTGTCGTCCACAATTAAAATACGGCCCTTTAATTTTTCTGAAGATGGTTGATTCATCGGCTTGCTAGGGGCTTAGTTAAAGTGAAAATTTGTTTAAATTTATAAATTACGCACGGGTGCGTCCAAACCTGTTTTTTTTTCAGGGAAAGACGCATTGCCGAAGGCAAGCAAGAGGAAAAAAACAGGTTTGTGAGGGCATGATTGCTTCTTGAACTCAAATTTATTATACTAATTTGTCAAAACGGCGAAAGCTGGGGCTAAAACTTCATATTGCGGGTAAATTAGATCGACCTGGGCGTCGATTGATTGACTGGCGAATTGATTCACTGCTTGCGGGCGGTTTTGAAACCAAAAAATATCCCGCAAGCCCTACCGCTGCAATTTGCACTACAAAGGACAGAAGAGACTACCCGGACGCTTTGGAGGGGTAATTTTTCCGAAATTCTGACGCGGATCTGGATTCAAAAGTACGATCGACATCTCGGGCGGTTGAGAAATGGGCGTGATTTTTTTGATCGGATGCTCCCTGAGTCTCCGGTGCCGCATTATATTAAGAAATATAACAATAATTATACACATTGGGGAGACTCCGGGGGAGCAAGTCAAACCGAGCGATCGGATCGAACAAAACTTTGATAAGATTTAAGAGTGACAACAAAATTTGCTATTGTGCGTCCGGGTAAAAACAATGAGCGATCGACCAATTATTCTCGGTATTGTCGGAGACAGCGCAGCGGGAAAAACCACCCTGACGCGGGGAATTGCCCAAGTATTGGGGCCAGAAAATGTCACGGTGATTTGCACTGACGACTATCATCGCTACGACAGAAAGCAGCGGACAGAAATCGGAATCACAGCATTGCATCCCGATTGCAATTACCTCGACATCATGCAGCAGCACCTCAGCCTGCTGCGTACCGGACAAGCAATTCTCAAACCCATCTACAACCACACGACAGGTACATTCGACCCACCGGAATACATCAAGCCCAGCAAATTTGTAATAGTTGAAGGTTTGCTGGGTTACGCAACCCGAACAATCCGCGATTCTTACGACGTAAAAGTGTATCTTGCTCCTCCCGAAGAGTTGCGAGCTCAGTGGAAAGTTAAGCGCGATGTCATGAAGCGCGGTTATAGTGAAGAACAGGTGCTTGCAGAAATAAAAAAACGGGAACCGGACTCGGAAGACTTCATTCGTCCTCAGCGCAAATCGGCCGATGTTGTAGTTAGTTTTTACCCGCCTGAAGCGGACAATGAATCGAATTTGAGCGTCCGTTTAGTGCTGAGACCGACAATTCCTCACCCTGATTTTACTGAAATTTTAGGTCGAGGCAGCGAGAGTTTTAAACCTGCAATTCGCTTGGGACTCGATCGGGATATGGGCAAACCTGTTGACGTTTTGGAAGTAGACTCCCACGCTACCAGCGATCAAGTAAGCGAACTGGAAATGCTCTTGTGCAGCGAGTTGCCCCACCTGCGCGGATTTTGCACCGCCCAAGGCAACCCGGAAATTGGCAAACTGATCGGCACAACTGGCGAAGTTTTGCAAAGTTACCCGCTAGCTTTGACGCAGTTGCTAGTTGCATATCACATGATGAAAGCAATTCATGTCTATTAGTTAGTTGTTAGTTGTTATTTGTTTATTTATTGTTTTTTGGTCGTTAGTTCCCCTCACCCTTAGCAATTACTAATTCTAATTAGTAACAAATAACAACTAACCCATGACTAATAACTGATAATTTGAGAGTCGGCAATTTTCCAGATGCCATCCCAATACTCTAAGGTGTAGCGAACTAGCTTAGTATTATAAAACTTCATTAAGATGGTAAGCATCAATAAACAATAGTAGTATCATATAGTCAGGAGAGTTAAATTAAATTGTTTCGCTCGTGACGAATGGAGAGTCTGGATGCAACTAACAGAAAGGCACATCATTAAATCGACGGAACACCGTTTCGCAATGATTGATGAATTAGCTTTTAAATCCAAAAATCTCTACAATGCCGCTAACTACGTGATTCGTCAGAGTTTTATCTATGGATGGGGCTATATCAACTACAACGAAATGAACCGTTTGATGAAGTATCATCAAGCCTACAAGGCTTTACCTGCTAAGGTTAGCCAACAAATCTTGATGATATTGGATAAGAATTGGAAATCATTCTTTGAAGCAGTCAAAGCTTACAAAGCCGATTCCTCTAAATTCACCTGCCGCCCAAAACTGCCGAAGTACAAAGATAAAGCTAAAGGGCGAAACATTATTGTCTACACGATTCAAGCGATTAGCACTACACAGTTGAGAAAAGGAATTATCAAGCTTTCGGGTACGGAGCTTTTAATCAAAACTCAAATCAATCCCGAGCGAATTTGTCAAGTTAGACTGGTTCCCAAATGCGATTCCTATGTAATTGAGGTGATTTATGATGAACCGGAGCCCACCGTTAGTAACGGCAACTCTGTAGCTAGTATTGATTTAGGATTGGATAACTTAGTGGCGTTAACTTCAAATCAGCCGGGTTTTACCCCTCTGCTGATTAACGGGCGACCATTGAAATCAATTAATCAATTCTACAACAAACGTAAAGCACAGTTACAATCTCAGTTAAAAGGTCTGCGTAAAACTTCATCACGGATTCAACGCCTAACTCGTTGTCGCCACCAAAAAGTCGATAATTACTTGCATCATACCAGTCGCCTAATTGTTGACCATTTGGTAGCCAAACAAATTGGGACGCTAGTAATTGGTAAGAATGCACAGTGGAAAACCGAGATTGATTTAGGAAAGCAAACTAATCAAAACTTTGTCAGTATTCCTCACGCTCGATTAATTGAGATGTTGGAATACAAGACTCGGTTGGTTGGGATTAACGTAATCGTGCAAGAAGAATCTTACACTTCGCGCGCAAATTTTCTGAATCTCGACCCAATCCCTGTTTACGGAAAAACCGATAAAGACCCTGTGTTCCAGGGTAAGCGAATCAAGAGAGGTTTGTACAAAACATCAGGCGGTCAATTGATTAATTCTGATGTTAATGCTGCGTATAACATCCTTAGAAAAGCAATCCCAAATGCTTTCAGCAATGGGATAGAGAGCTGCGTAGTTCAGCCGAGGCGGGTTAATCCGCTCAAAGTGAAAGTGAAGGGGGAGGGACTTGACGCCTCCCATGTCATGTGCAATAAATGACTATACTTTTGCCAGCTATTGAAACTGCTACTATCGACTTTGCTATTTCGGTAAACTGTGGCATCTTCGGTGACTCTGACTTCAATAGTGGCTTTGTTCCCAGATGCTGCAAAGCGTTCGACTGATTCAACTTTTTGGACACCGTATCTGTAGTGAGAATTGCTGTTTGTCAGCTTTGCCTCCAGCTACTTGCTAATTAAATCCGAAGCTTGTCCGAGAGTAATATTCTGAGATTGACTAATACGATATTTGCAGCAATTTGTGGCAATCTGTTGTCTGGTGCAAGTAATATTTTCTGCTTTCGCGGGTGGAGTCAACCACAAAGGAGTTAAGATAGCGATTAAAATTATCGGTTTCATATCTCAAGTCCTCCATCATGCTAAATAGACTTTATTTAGCCAAAATATAGGTGAGAATTATTACCGGATTATCTCAACCTATCGTTAGTTGAGCGGTAATTTTCTCTAAATGATGCGATCGGGAAATTTCGGAATTTTAATTGGATTATTTTTTTTAGTAGGGAGAATAAATTGCGGGCGATCGCCAAGTCGGGTTAGCAGTGCCTAATTGCTGAATTGGCATGGAGACTGGCAACTGACTTTGAGGTGCGGGCAGCATTTCGCCTCGGAAGTCGAGGATGGTGACAAGCAGTAGATAGGCAAGTGCTAACATTATAGAAATCACGCCGGTGATTATAGCAATAATTTGTGAACGTTCCATGTTGAGAATATTTTAACTACAGCTAATATGAGTTTAACATTAAAAGTAGCAATTACTACTTAAATGATGCAATAGAATATAATCAGGTGCTAGTTATTTCTGTGACAAAAATGGAACCTCTTGTAGATGCGCCAACTTTCACCGAGATGCCCGGAGCTACCCCTGTGGTGGAAACATTTAATCTGGGGAAGTTCTACCGTACCGGCTTTTGGATGAATGAAAAAATTGAATCGCTCAAAAATTGCACTCTGACTGTCTCTGAGGGGGAAACTTTTGGGCTGTTAGGGCAAAATGGAGCGGGGAAAACTACGCTGCTGAAAACTTTGCTGGGTATAGTGCGCCCCACTTCTGGCCGGGCGCTGCTGTTGGGGAGGCCTTTGGGCGATCGCACTGTGAAGCAGCGAGTCGGCTATTTGCCAGAAAATCCCTATTTTTACGATTATCTCACGGGCTGGGAATTCTTGGAGTTTGCGGCGGGCTTATTTCAAATTCCTCGTTCAATTCAGCGACAGCGAATTCCGAATTTGCTAGACTTAGTTGGCTTATCTCAATCGGCGGCAATTAAAAAACAGTTGCGCCAGTATTCTAAGGGAATGCTGCAACGGATCGGCATGGCTCAAGCTTTAATTAACAATCCAGATGTGGTATTTTTAGATGAGCCGATGTCTGGTTTAGATCCGATGGGGCGCTATCAGATGCGGGAGATAATTTTATCGCTAAAAAATCAAGGGAAAACGATTTTTTTTAATTCGCATATATTGTCGGATGTGGAGAAGATTTGCGATCGAGTGGCAATTTTGGCGAAGGGTGAGTTAATCTGCATTGGTGCGATCGGCGAACTATTGGGTAATACTGAAACTTACCGGGTTGAAGGTAGGGGCGGCCACTTGAATATCCTGCAAAAATGGATACCGGATATGGAAGTGGATAATGATTTGTGGTACGGTCATTTGCAGGGCGATCCGAAGGAGTTTATTTCTAGTCTGAGCGGTACGGGAGGGCAGCTAATTGGCATGAATTTGGCTAAGCCTAGTTTGGAAGAGTTTTTTATGCAGCAACTGCAAGAAAGAGGGATTTATTCTAGTGGTTGAAGATGGTGGCGCGGGGGCGGGTTTACGAGATTGTGGGTTTTGGGCAGTTATTGTCGGTGAACCCGCCCCTACAAGATTTAATATCAAATCCGTTAGCATCGGAATAGTAAATTCGAGTTGACAGTTGACAGTTGACATCATAAGCAGTGTAACCGGAAATGATATCATGTCCGGTTGAATAGTTATAATACTTTGGTCGCATCATGCCCGATGCCCGATGCCCGATGCCCGATGCCCGATGCCCGATGCCCGTATAGGATTTATAAGTAATTAACCGGACTTGATATGATATAACAGGATACAAATCCGAATCAAACGGAAATGATATATTTGCGCGTTCATTGAACCAGATCGCCCTAATCCCCATTTGTTGTTAACTTGGCTAAAACGGTGGCGAAAAGAGCGGGTTCGATCGGCTTTGTTATGTGTTCGTCGTAACCAGTGGCGATCGCCCGATCGCGATCTTCTTCGCTAGGATAAGCTGTCAGCGCCACGGCCGGCAAGCGCTTGATTTTGTCGGATTCGGACGATCGCGAGTAGCCGTCCTCAACGGGCATACCGATATCGCTGACTAAAATATCCGGCGGCGACTGCTGCACAATGTCGATCGCCTCTGCAGCCGTTGCAGCAGCAATCGCAGTCGCCCCGCACTGTTGGAGGGCAACCATCAAAAACTCGCGGTTGTCGGGTTCGCCGTCAACTACCAACACCTTTAACCAGCCAAAATACCCGGAGCCCTGGGATTTGATTTCCTTTCTCCTCTCAACTGCGGCTGCTGACTCCGAGGCTGTTTGAGAGGCAGTGTCACCGTAAATGTCGCACCCTTGTCTTTACCGGGACTTTCAGCAGTCACAGTGCCCCCGTGGAGTTGCACCAAGTGTTCGACGATCGCCAATCCCAGTCCCAAACCGCTCTCAGCCCTAGTTTTCGAGGCGTCTGCTTGTCGGAAGCGATCGAACACGTAGGGCAGAAACTCAGCAGAAATGCCCTTTCCGGTATCGCTGACAGTAATTTGCACGTAATTGGGTGACGGGGAATCGCTAACAGCTATCGCAGACAAGCGCAGTTGGACAGTTCCCCCCGAAGGCGTAAACTTCACGGCGTTAGTCAGCAAATTCCACACTACCTGCTGCAACCTCTGGGCGTCGCCCCACATCAAGCCGACTGCGGGGTCAAGTTCTAACGAAACGGTGACAGACTTCGTCTCGGCTGCCGAACGAACTGAATTATGAGCCGCCTCGATCGTCCTTACCATATAGAACCAGCCGGGTTTCAGAGTCAGCTTGCCTTGAATAATCCGGGAAACGTCGAGCAAATCTTCCACTAGCTGGATCTGCACCTTCGACTGACGCTCGATGGCGTCCAAACCCAAAGCTAATTTATCTTCGTTGTAGGGGTGGGCGCGCAGGATCTGCGCCCATCCCTGAATCACATTTAAAGGCGTTCGCAATTCGTGGGAAAGAGAGTCTAGAAACTCGTCTTTCCGGCGGCTGATAGCTTCTGCTTCCGCCCGCGCGGCCTGTTCGCGCTCGAGCAATTGAGCGCGCCCGGCCTCGACTTGCTTGCGATCGCTGATGTCGGCGACGATCGACATACAGTTGATGTTGCCGTTGCTGTCGCGGACTGGAGTTGCCCACAAACTGATGTCGATCGAGCTGCCGTCTTTCCTTTGGCGCTGGGTTTCCATGCCGGAGATCGCCTTTCCTTCGCGAATTCCTTTCAAATTAACCGTGAATTCCTCCCGCAAGTCTGCGGGAACGCTGGGTACGAATTGACCTAGCGCTTCTGATTCATGCCAGCCAAAAATCCTCTCGGCGGCTGGGTTCCACATTTTCACAGTGCCGTCGTCGCAGTCCAAAACGGTAATTCCTAGGGGACAAGCCTGAATCAAGGCTTCTAAAGTTTGATTGATGTGCGATCGCGCTGCTTCTGCTTGTTTGCGATCGGTGATATCGACGTTCACCCCCACCATCGGCAAAGATAAACCGCGATCGTCCTGAAACACCTTAGCCCTGCAAGCAATCCAGCCCACGCTTTTGTCCGGGCGGCAGATGCGGAACTCTATGTTTAATTCCTCCCCGGACGCCCCCGCAGCTTGCACCTGCTGTTCGGTAACAGCGCGATCGTCTGGATGCACCATTTCCACCCAACTTTGATAGCTGTCCAAACCGCCTGCAGGCAGCCCGTACAAAGCCTCTAACTCCGGCGTACAAGCGAGCTCGCCGGTTTGGACGTTCAATTCAAAAGTTCCGATTTTGCCTGCTTGCTGAGCGATTTGCAGCCGTTCTTGATTCTTTTTGAGTTCTGCTTCCACCCGCGAGATTTCGGTCAAGTCGATGTAGAACGCGACGATCGTCTCTGGTTCGCGATCGTCCGGGCACAGGGTCGTCCCGCCCATCAGAACCGGCACGCGGCTGCCATCTTTGCGGATGTACTCTTTCTTGAAAGGAGTTGCGACTCCCTTAGCCCGCAGTTCCCCGGCCGCTAAGGCGTCGAGGTGCAGGTATTCGGGGGGGGTCATTCTGTCCCACCGCATTTGACCCGAGAGCAAGTCTGAGCGGGTGTAGCCGACCATGTTGAGCAGGGATTGGTTGGCGTAGGCGATGCGGCCGCTAAAATCGCAGATCGCAACTCCGAAAATATTGGACTCGAACAGCCGCCGGAATATGGCTTCGCTTTGCTGCATTATCCGTTTTGCTTGGTTGCGATCGGTAATTTCGGCAACCACGGTGCTGACTCCCAGCAGCGTTCCCGATTCATCGCTCACGGGGTAAAAGCTGATTTGCCAATCCCGCAAAACTCCCGGCTGTTGCTTGGTTTCGGCCTTAATTTCCAAGTCGAGCACGGGGGTTTGCGTTGCCAGCACTTGGCGGTAAATCCGCTCTACCATATCGGCCATTTCGGGAATTACTTCTCTAACTGTGCGCCCGATGTGCTCTGCGATCGATCGGCCGTTGATGGCAGCGAGGCATTCGTTGATGCGGATGTAGCGCAAATTGGTATCGACAAAGCACAGCCCGACTGGTGTGGTGTTGTAAACTAAGTCGAGTTCTGCTAGTTGGCGGCGAATGCGTATTTCGTTTTCTCGAAGTTGATTTTGGGCTTGTTTGCGATCGGTGATATCGAGCACGAATAATGCTCCTTTGTCTTGGCATCCTTGCAAGGTGCCGCCCCCGATTAAAATTGGGAAGCGCGTGCCGTCAGACCGGATGAATTCTTTTTCATAAGGCGCGCAACTTCCTGATGCTGCGACTTGCGCGATGGCGGTCCGATCGATCTCTCCGTATTCCGGCGGCGTGATATCGATCCAGCGAATCCGTCCTGAAACTAAGTCTTCCCTCGTATATCCAATCATTTCCAGCAAGGCGTCGTTAGCTTCACTAATTCCGCCGTCTGCCTCCCAGAAGCCGATGCCGATCATGTTAGATTCTACCACGCTGCGGCAGCGCATTTCGCTTTCCCGCAAAGCTAATTCTGTTTGTTTTGCTGCGGTAATATCTGCGATAATTAGCCCGACTCCGATTATTTCTCCACTTTCATTTTTAACTGGGTAGTAGTTGGCTACCCAGCAACCGAAATATCCCGGTTTCCCATCAGGTTCGCCGCTCATTTCTAAGTTTAAAACAGGCTGGCCGGTTTCTAAAACTTGCTGAATTACCGGCGCAAATTTGGCTGCATGTTCTGGCAACAATTGCCGGAAGTCTTGGCCGAGATGCTGTTCTATCGGCAAACCGTTGAGTTCTGCTAAAACTTGATTGATACGGATGAAGCGCATTTCGCGATCCATAAAGCAAATCGCTAGGGGAGATGCTTCTAACAGCGAGTCAATTAAAGCAAAGGATTGCGATGTTTGAGATAGTGCTTGCTGCGCTTCTGCATAAAGTCTGGCGTTGTCGAGGGCGATCGCCACGCGGTATGCTAGGTCTTCTAGCATTGCCATATCTTCTGCACTGTAGCGGCGGCCCAACTTCGAGGTAAAGCAAGTGATGGAACCCATTACGCGCCCGCGAGCCCTCAGCGGTACGCAAGCGTGAGCTCCGATATTGAGCGAGCGCAATTTTTCCATTTCTGCTGCATTTTCGGCTCCTGCTGCTAAAATTTCCTCATCCACTTCGGCAATTAGTTGGGATTTTCCGGTGCGGATTACCAGCGGATAGCCGTTAACAGCATTGTCCGCGATCGGACTGCGAATTCTCAAGTTATTAATACTATCAACCGTGGAGGGGTCGGCGTGAGCCACAGCGACTAGACGGACTTTTGAGTCGGTTTCGGTCAAATGAATGCAGCACCCGTCGGCGATCGAATTTATTGCTAATTCTGCTACCTTTTGCAGCACCGCTTCCCCGTCAAACGCATCAGCCAGAATTTTGCTGACTTCTGCTAAAAATGCCGATCGCTGCTGTTCTATTTCCGCTTGTTCCCTCGCTGTTTGCTCGATTGTTAACTGCAATCTTTGAGTTTCTGCAAGTTTGATTTCTGTAATATCGCGGGCGACAATTAAGGCCGATTCTGGCACACCATTTTTGTCAATTTCGGGAACTACGCGGGATTGATAACTTCGGAGACCGTTGATTGAGGAAGCCTGAAATTCGATGATTTCTTCGCAACCGGTTTCTAACACTTTGTGCAGGGTTTCATCCCAGATTTGGCATATTTCCGGCGGGATTCCTATTTCTTGACTGGTTTTACCCACAAAAAATGAAAGCGGTTTTCCTTGGCTTCTTTCAACTGCTTGATTGACATACATATAACGCAGTTCTTTGTCCGTGCGGATTATCACATCTGGCGTATTTTCTAGCAGCGTTCTCAGTTGCTGTTCGCTGCTTGCCAAAGCTGCTTGCGCTTGTTGTCTTTCCGTGACATCTCTCACCGTACCCACGTATCCGATGAGTTCGCCGGAGTCGGAGAACATCGGCGAGGAACAAACGTTAATCCAGCGCACAATTCCCTCTGGTGTTTGCAAGCGATATTCGATCGCGTATTCCCCACCTTCTTGAGTATAATCCAGCCATCGTGCCAATACGCGATCGCTGTCTTCCGGGTGAATGCACTTCTCCCAACCGTCTCCTAAAAGTTCTGGCAAACTCAACCCGCAAATAGCCTGACAGCGTGGGTTTGCATAGGTGTAGCGCCCCTCAAAATCAGCCATAAAAATGCCGACAGGCGAACAGGAACTCAAACAGCGAAATCGTTCTTCTTGAGCTTGCAGCGCTTCTTTAGCTACTGTCAGTTCTGCTGTGCGCTCTTTAACGCGGCTTTCTAGCTTAGTGTAGGATAAAGCCAGGGATCTTTCTGCTTCTTGGCGGTCAGTAATATCAATGCCAGTTCCTATCACATATTCCACCAATCCCTCGCCATCTAGGGTCACAGTATTAGACCAAGAAATTAAGCGTTTAGATCCGTTTTTAGTGCGCCAATAGTTTTGATATTCGCTGTTAAAACGATCGACTTTGAGCTGAGTAAAAACTGTTTTAACTGGTTCTAATTCTTCGGGAATTAAAAACAAATCCCAAACATATTTATTAATTACTTCTTCTATCGAGTAGCCTGTAGTTTTTTCGCAAGCTTGGTTAAACCGGACAATCCGTCCTTGGCTGTCGAGAACTACAATCAAGCAAGCCGTCGTGTCAATTACTTTTGAAAAAATATTCCGTTCTATTTCTAGTTTTTGTTCTGCGGACCTTAAGCCAGCATACCAAGCGATAACCATTGCAGCAGCCACAAGTAAAATTGCAGGGGCTGCCTGGAAGGAAAACAGTAACAGAGTTGTCAGCAGTAAAGCCGTGCCGGCGCTAAATGTAGCAATACTGTAAAAGTTAATTGGTAAGGGCAAGACCTCAAACAAACTCATTTTTGTGGACCTGTAGCGATGGCGCGATCGCACTATTGCTTATGTCGATGAAACAACCTTGTGAAAACTCAGTTAAAACTAAGTATTTATTTTTTCTATACAAAACCACATTTGTCTGCCCTGTGCCATCTTCCCAGAGACAGATTGGCTGGGGGATTGGTGGTGAATCAACTGCTATCATAGATCGAGGGACAAATTAGATTATCTAATTCTGGGAGCAATAAGCGAGTGAATCACAAGCTGGCAAAAATTATCGGATTATTTTTCGCAGCGGCCACCCTCTTTGGATTTGTCGGTTACGCACTTCAAAATCCCAACTTCGCCAGCACCTCAGCGATGTCGATCGGCTTCCCCAATCTTAGCATCGCGGCCGTCGGGGCGATCGACAACAAACGATCCCAAATTTATCTCAACGGAACTTGGCAATTTGTCCCCGCAGTTGGCAACCTCCAAAACCCCCCCGTCTCCCCAAATTGGGGTTCCATCTCGGTGCCGGGAGACTGGCAAAAAGAAAACAACGAATCCGTACCCGGAATCATCACTCGCGGCAGCGGCCGAGATTGGGAAAACTTCAACAGCAAACAACTATCAAAAGCTTGGTATCAGAAAAATATAGACATTCCCGGCGACTGGAAAAACCGCCGAATTTTTCTCGACTTAGCCAGAGTCAGCACCGATGCAGTCATCTTTGTCAACGGCATTAACTGCGGTCAAATCCCCTGGCCCTACGGCACTATTGAAATTACCAAAGCAGCAAAACCAGGTCAAAACACCCTATCTATTTTAGTCGTGGCAGTATCCGATGAAAAGGAAAAAGCCGTCATCATGGGTCCCACAGAAATCTACACAGAAAAATCCAACTTGCAGTCGCGGGGAATCATCGGCGAGGTAAGGCTTCTGAGCGTTCCCCCAGGCCCGCTGATTAGCGACGTATTCGTCCAAACTTCCACCAGAAAAAAGCAAGTTAAATTAGATGTAGAACTCAAAGACGTTGCCCAAAGCGGTCAAGTTGAATTAATCGCGCAAATGCTCGACGAACAAGGCAAAGTACAACAAAAATTCACCGCAACTGCCAGCGTTAAAGCTAAACCAATTCAAACCGTACAAGTTCAGTGGAATTGGCCAAATCCCCGTCTTTGGGATGTCGGGCAACCAAACCTTTACACCCTGCAATTAGAAGTAAAAGGTCGCGGCATTGACACGCAATACTACCAACCTTTTGGCTTCCGCGAATTTTGGATAAAAGGGCGCCAATTTTTCTTAAACGGAACAGAAATTCGGTTGCGACCAATCTTGCACTCCGATACTTGGCAAGGCGGGACAGTAGAAGTTGCTGACAGCCTAATTGATGGCTACGTAAAAGCAGGTTTTAACATAACAGAAATGTGGCCTTGGAATCACGACGAACGGGGTAGATGGCACTTCCGAGAGTTATTTTCGGAAAGAGCAGACCTCAAAGGTTTTCCCATTATGGCTCCCGCTTTAGACATTAGTCCTATCGCTTGGAACGGCAAGTGGAAGAATCCCCTGTGGAACAACCGCTGGAAAGACCGAATGGTGACTGAAATGCGCCGCTACCGCAATCATCCATCAGTATTAATGTGGGCGACAAGTCCTAATTTTTTCGGCAATTCTGACGACCTAAATCCCCGCCGCATCGGCAAAAGCAAAGTAGAAGGAACTCTCAGTCCCTCGGAAAACCAGCGTTTGCGAACCAACACTCCCCTAGGAAATGACGCTGTAGCTGCGATAAAATCGGCTGACCCAACCAGACCTGTGATGGTACACCAAGGCGCAATCTTCGGCGATGTTTACGCGCTGAATACTTATTTAAATATGATTCCCTTGCAAGAACGGGAAGAGTGGATTTCTGAGTGGACAAAAACCGGAGAAAGACCCTACATGGCAGTCGAGTTTGGCACTCCTCTGCACGCAACGATGATGCGGGCCCGCAAAGGTTTTGGTCAGGCAATTCTCAGCGAACCTTGGATGACTGAGTTTGCGGCAATTTATTTTGGCAAGCAGGCTTACGAGTTGGAAACTGCCGCTTATAAATCTAAAATTCGCGAGCAATTTGTCAAGGGTCAGGAGTATCTAAACTGGCATTTTAAAAAAGAGTTAGATTTTGCCCCAGCTTTTCAAAAGTTGCAGCAGTTATTCAGTACAAATACTTGGCGTAGTTGGCGGACTTTTGGAATGTCTGGGGGAATGATTCCTTGGAATGACGGGCACGGTTGGGAAGTTTCCGAAGCGGGCAGAAAAAAGGTGGATATTGGGGCATTTCAACCTGGTCGCCGGGGAGTTTATTTGCAGCAAGTCTCGAATAATCTTTTGAATTATTTGCAACCCGAAGCTTACACTGTTCATCCTGGAGGGGAGGCAATTATGAAGAATAATAGCTCGACTTTGGCTTGGATTGCTGGTGCTAGCCCGGTTTTTACTGCGAAAGATCGCAATTTGTTTGTGGGCGGAAAACTGGCCAAGCAAGTAGTGTTAATTAACGATACGCGGGCGGCGCAAGAATTTTCGTTTAAATGGCGGGTTTTTGTGGGGGGGAAAGAAGTAAAAAAAGGCGACCGAAAAGGGACGATTGAGTCGGCAGGCACGCTGTTTTTCCCAATAGACGTAAATTTGCCAAATACCGTTTCTAGCAAGGCTGACGGCGAAATTCGCTTGACTGCGCGGGTGGGAGATCGATCGCATTCAGATACATTTGCTTTCCGGGTTTTCCCCAAACAATCCAACATCCAAGATTCGGTGACAATCTTCGATCCAGCGGGCAAAACATCGGCAATGTTAAAACAATTAGGTTATCAGCTTGTACCGTGGAATGGTTCGCAACTTGCATCGCTATTAATTATCGGTAGGGAAGCATTTTCTAGCGGGGAAAATTTGCCGGGAAGTTTAGAAAGTTTTGTGCGAAACGGCGGCAAAGCAATTGTGTTTCCTCAGCGCCGGGAATGGCTGAAAAATACGGGTTTCCGAGTTGCTGCCCACGTCAGCCGCCGCGCTTATCCAGTTGACAGCAACCATCCCGCAATTAGCGGTTTAGACAGTGAAGATTTGCGGGATTGGGCGGGGGAAAGCACCTTGGTTGAAGCTTATCCAAATACGATCCAAACAGGCCCTAATTTGAGTCCGGCAAATAAACCTTGGTACGGCTGGCGTTGGGGAAATCGCGGCGGTGTCAGCAGCGCTTCAATTGAGAAACCGCACCGCAGCGGTTGGCGCCCAATTTTGGAATCTGAGTTTGATTTAGCTTATTCGCCGCTGATGGAATTGGATTACGGAAAAGGGCGGCTGATTTTAAACGAGTTGGATTTGGAAGACCATTATTCTGTAGATGCTGGGGCGGCGCAGTTAGTGCAACAAATAGTGAGTTACGGAATGAATTCTCCGGTGGTTGGAAAGCCGGATCAAGTGGTTTTAATTGGGGGAGATGGAGATGCCCAAAAGTTGGACAGTTTGGGGGTAATTTATCAGCGGGCTAGTTCGCTTTCTAATGATGTTGGTTTGGTCATTGTGGGGAGAGAAGCGAATCTGAAAGATGCAAATTTGCGCGGTTATTTGAATGCTGGCGGGAAGGCGTTTTTCTTGCCGCGTCAAGTGCCTGCTGCGGGTTTGGGCGTGGGTTTGCAGCAAGCGCAGGACTTCGGGGGTTCGCTGGCGGTTCCGAGTTGGGATGAGGTGAAGGGGGTTAGCGCTTCAGATTTGCGATCGCGCTCTTTTTATGATACTTGGTTGATTAAGTCTGGGGGAGAAATCGGCGCTGACGGTTTGTTAAGTCGGGTACAAGTTGGCAAGGGCGTGGCGATTTTTTCTCAGATTGAACCGGACAGTTTGAATGCTGATACTAAGACTTATTTGCGTTTTACTCGCTGGCGGCAAACGAGGGCAAATGCTCAGATTCTGGCTAATTTAGGGGCGAGTTTTAAGGCGGATGGATCTGTGTTTAACGGTTCGAGTCGGGAGTTTTATCACTGGGATTACAAGACGGATTTTGAGAATGGGGACAATCCTTATCGGTATTATCGATGGTAGATGTTACCACTCTATTTTTACCGGATAGTTGGCTAGTATCGAATCGCCACTAACCAGCACAGCGTTTTCTACAATCGCTTGAGAAATTAACAGGCGATCGAACGGATCTTTGTGATGGTTGGGTAGGCTATCCAAGGTGAAAAGATGAGTTAAATTAATAGGTAACACTTCTATATTATTAGTCTGTTGCTGACTTTCTATAAGTTCTGGTAAAGGCAGATTGAGACTCAGCTTCCCCAGTTGGAGCTTGATTTGCATTTCCCAAATGCTGCCAATGCTTAAAAGCAAAATATTTTCTGGGTTTTGGCACAATGCCAAAGCCTTTGGTGAAAGCTTTTGGGGGGAACTATCCCACCAAATGAAGGTATGAGTATCCAGCAGTAGTTTCATAGATTCCCTGTCCAAAATTCGTCTGGTAATGGTTCATCAAAATCGTCGCTTGTCCAGATCGAGCCTGCGTGCAATCCCGCTGTACGCTGCTTAGTTGGGGAGGCGATCGGCGCTAAACGGACAAGGGGAATACCACCTTCTGTGAGAACAACCTCTATGCCTTTAAGTGCTAGAGATAATAACTCTTTTAAATTTGTCTGTGCTTCTTGCACGTCAACTGTTTTTGTCAGCATTGCAGTTATCCAAGCTAGGGATTAAAAGTGCGATCGAACAGAGGTTAGCAATTTCAATCTTAAATTGCTGATTCTATTATACTGTTAAATATCAAAGGTCAAAGTGACGGCGGAATCGCGGGTCTAATTTGTCGGTTTTCTTTTGGTTGCAGGTGCCGCAGAGGGTTTGCAAGTTGCTGATGTCGTTGCTGCCGCCGCGCGCTAGGGGGATGATATGATCGATCGACAGTTGGGTTTCTAGTTTGGTTTGACCGCAGCTTTGGCACTGGTATTTATTGCGGGTGAATACGTATTTTCTGACTTCTGGGGGAATGGGGATTCTGGGGGTTTTGGACATGATGATTTTTAACCGCAGATGAACGCGAATGAAGGCAGATGTTTGATGGATTAGCTGGGCGAGTTTTCTTGATTGAGAAGTTGGCGGCGCAAATCATCAAGGGGAGATTCGGGTTGGCTAGTTTCTGACGCGTTGTTTTCTGGTGTTTCTTCAACGTCTGGTTCGTCGGGGCAAAACTCTATAGTGACATTGAGTTTGAGCTTCATCTTTCCTTTCTTCCAGCCCTGAGCACCCACTCTGAGGATTTCACAATCTATACCTTCACCAAACCATTTATCATATGAAAAACGCTGTCGGTTTTTATCATAATTTACATCGATAGTTAGTTGCTGTTCGATTAACGACTTATTGAGTGTCTCTCCTAACCCATACTCAGGCAAAACTTTATTTACTGTTTCCTTGAGTTTTTCTACTTTAAGCATTGCATTACCGAAAGATAAAGCATCCTCATTACCGCAGTTGTGAAAATCAAATTTATCTTCCATATTGATATCTAACCTAATAGGTTTTTTAGCCATTAGTTTTAACCGCAGATGAACCCGAATGAACGTGGATGTTTGATAGCTCAGTCTGCAAATATTGCGTCATAAATGTCATTTTCCGCACTCAGCCAATCTTGATAAGCTTGGGATGCAAGCAGCGGTGGAACAGATTCTTTCCGTGTTTTCAATAACAGCGCTAGGCTGAGAACTATTGCTAACTTATCATCGGGAAATTGGTCTATTCTTGTGAGAAGTTTTTGGGGAAGTTTCATAGGATTAAAGTCGCTCTTTGTTGGCTATTATAGCACACTCATTCACAATCCACCGCAACGCTATTATCTTGTCCAATTACAGGTAACAAATGCTCGTGCAACTTCATCGCCTGCAAACAACTGTTAATGCCAGAAACCGCCCGATCGTACTCTTGAATTTTCTGCTCATTCTCAGCTTGCCGCCGCAGATTCCCAGCAATTTTCTCCTCCGCTTCCTGTGCCAAAGTTTGCTCCAAATAATCGCGGGCTTGACTGTATTTCTGCAAAATATCATCAGCTTGCTTTTGGGCCAGCGGCAACAAATGCTCTTTCAGGGTTTGGTTGACAGTTTGGCGGAAAGTTTGCCGAATAGTTCTAGATACTTTCGGCTCAAAATCCAGCCGCAATAATTGTCTAATTGCTGGTTGGGCGTCCACCATATTTTCGCAGTCGAAACCTTGAGAAGTTTGCTGCAATGTTTCCCGGAATTGATAAATTGAAAATGTGCCTTCGTCGTAAAAACGGGGACTTTCTCGCACGTAGCGATCGCACTCAACGCCCGCCGCATTTACCAAAGCATCAGAAACTCGCTTTGATAACTCCTCTAACTGCTGTTCAATTCCCCCATCGTTCCCCAACAACCGATAGAGTAATCGATAGTATTCCGACTTGCGAACGCTGTCTTTCAAATACTGGAAATAATTATCAACCAGTGACTTAGTAGCCTCTACTAAAATATCTTCCAACTGATTCGCTAAATAATACAGTGCTTCAACTAAAACAGCAATTAAAGGTGCTGTCGCATTGCGGGGATGATTCCGCAATGTGCGTCCGTAAGCCGCCTCAACAGAAAATCCATCTAACAATTCATCCAAGCGCCGGATCATCCGAGATTGCAGTTGCCGAAAGTCAATATCGAAAATATCGCATCTGTTCATAATCATTTCATTGACTTCTTCGGCGATATGTTCCCGAAAATCCTGTCCGACTTGTTGCAATTCTTGATTTAGCCGCAAAAGTTCTTGTGCTTTCATCGCTTCAATTTCGCGGGGCTGGCTGTCCAAATTCCGCTGAATTGTTTGGTAATGTTTCCGCAGTTGAATGCACAAGTCTTCTAAATCGTCAGCGAGATTTTTGAACAGTTGCGGGCGTTTTTCTTCGGTTAGGTAACGGGTGATGGCTGTGCGAAAATCTTCGATACCGCTATCTTGAATTAATTGAGCAATTAATGGTTGTCCTTGTTCGGCAAGAATCCGCACGTAGTTTTCATTGGGTGTTTCGTAGCTGTTCACTGAAATCCGAAATTTGCTGGGAGACAGTTTGCCGGAATTCGCACAGTAGCGATTAAATTCACTAACAAATTGCGGAGTGTCTTCACTATTGCCGAGCAATTCTGAATCTAATTTATCATCTCCAGAAACTCGCCCTTGGCTGGTGGCAAATATTGTATTTAAACCAAAGCGATCGCGGCCTGTTGTCCCTCGAATCAAACTGCCGTAAAATCCCAACAATCCGCTAGTCTTGTAAACTCTGGCAGTATCGCGGAAGTCGGAATTAATCAGATTTTCTAAGCGCTGTCGGAGTTGCGTGTTGTACCAAGTTTCGTCGATGCGATTAAAAATGTAAAACAGCCGATCGCGAATTCCCGGATTTCCCCGTGTCTTTTCCATCAACTCGGTTTCTTCCGTCGTCATTTCCCCAGACGAAGCCGCTTTCAAAACGCAGACAACCGCCGAAGTATCGGGGCTTTCAATCTTATCATAAGTCAATTCTGCATCCCGCTGCACCGGCGCATCAATTCCCGGCGTATCGATAATAATATTGCCATCTTCCAGCAGCGGATGATAACAGTAATATTCTACCCGCTTTAGTACAGCACTGTTGCTACCCCGACGGGCATAGCTAGCAGCTTCTTTGAGATTGGAAAAGTTAAACTGTTCCATCGAGTAGGTAGCGTTTTCGAGAGTTTGGATGCGATCGCGATTTGCATTAAAACCTTCTAACAGCAGCATCAAAGCCTTAGCTTTTTTGGCTATCTCCGATTTATTCTCGCCGCCTTCTTTTTCAAGAATTATGTTACATCCCTGAGACAACAGCGACACTACATCTGTTTGATTAATATTAATTTCAGCAGATAAACCTAACTTATCGCAAAGCACATTAGCTTGCTGGCTAATCTCAAATTCACTCAAAAAAGTGAGAACAACCCGCTCTTTTTCCGGCTCAGCAAAGGCGATATAACATTCAGTACCTGTCGCGTGTCCTTCAGCACTGTAGAGCAATTCTCGCTCCAGCAAAGCATTAATCAGCATCGATTTTCCGGCACTGAAAGCGCCCGCAAACACAATTTCAAACTCAGGAGAAATTGCCTTTTTCAGAGAAGCTTGTACTGCCGTGATATCTTGTTGTCGCAAAGACGATTCCTGACGCAGCAGTTGCAGTAAAGATTCAACTTGCTCTTGCAGATTTGTGCATTGAGGGGGCATTTGAGTCATCGCTGCAGACTGCTCCTGATTGTGGGAAAATTACCTTATTGTTATTCTCTGCTAGTTCAGGAATAATCACAACAGTAATTTTACTTATGCGATCCAGGCTTGCTGAAAGTGCGATCCTCTTCGAGGGCTCCGCTAACGGCTATTCTGCGGGTAAATCTTGTGTTTGCAGCCAAGCTGTTAAATCTGATATGTCGTTAAAATTTAACAAGGCTTCTCCTAAGTTTTCCAATTGGTCGATCGACAATTCCCCAATTTGACTTTGAACTTCGGGAGTCACAGCACCTACACGGCGTTCCAACATACGAACAATCAGTGCTATTTGTCCTTCCTTAATTCCTTCTTGTCTGCCTTTTTCAGTTGCTATGCTGACCGCTTTAGTGATTGCTCCCCGACGGTCTTGGATGTAAATTTCCTGTTTTTGCAACTCGCTTAATTCGTCATAGCTCAAATTAGCTTTAGTCGCTATTGTAAATGCTTGACTAATCTCTGGCACCTCTTCCATTGTTGCAGGTACTGCGTTTAAGTCCCTAGCATTTTTGAGAAAATAAATCCACTTATCGGTTAATGTTTCTAACTCGTTCAAACTTTTTTGGAACTTGGGTAACTCAACAAAAAACAATTCAAAATCGAAAATAGGATAATCGCTCAAGAACTCTCTTTCTTTCAGGACAAACCGCGAAATTACTTTCCTAAAATCCTCAAACATCTCAAAATCAGTGATGGTCAAGGCAATCACTGGATTCAACATTACATATTGTTCTGCTGTTTCTAATTGCGTTGAATAAGCTTTGGCTGCATTGTACAAAATCCGCTTTTCAAAAGCCTCTACGTTCAAAACCTGCATCTCGATAATGACATTTGTGCCGTCATTTAACTGAGCTCTAATATCTACGTAAGTATCCTTAAGACCTCGAATTAGCGGTAGTGAATGAGGATCGAGGATTTGCAAACTTTCGATGGTGGGCTGACTGTCATACAGCAAGGCATTCAAAAAACTCTTGAGAATGTCTTTGCTATTTTCAGAACCAAAAATTTTTTTTAATGCAAAATCCGTTTTAGGATTGATGAATGTGAACATATAGGTAATGGTAAATTTGTAATAGTTAAGTCTTCAGGTGCGGGAGGCGCACCCTACTAGATTATAGCAACCAAACTTCTGGTGTGCATTGCACGCTACAGAATTAAACCGACAAATTTTGACGCGGTTTAAAAATTTCTATCTGCCGCAATTTTTCGTACAATTCCCGTTCCTCCTCGCTAATTTCCTTGGGGATTAACACCTGAATTTCTACTAGCTGATCGCCCCGATCGCCATTTCCGGTCGGATAGCCCTTGTTAGCCAGCCGCAACCGCTTTCCAGACGTTACTCCAGGCGGCAATTTCATCTTTACCAGGCCGTCCAGCGTCGGCACTTCAATATCTCCACCCAACACCGCTTCGCTGGGAGTTAGCGGCAATTCGCAGCAAACATCCGACATTTCCAATCGAAAAAATGGATGGGGAGAAACCGTGATTTTCAAATATAAATCTCCGCCGCCTATACCTTGATTTCGCAAGCGAATCCGCTGCCCTGATACCATAGCAGGAGGCAGATTTACCTCGATCGCTCGCCCGTCTTCCAAACGAATTCGCTCGGTTCCCCCGGCATAAGCTTTTTCTAAGCGCAAAGTCAGCCTCGCGTCAATATCTCTTCTGATTTCGCGATCGTCCATTTCTCTAACTTCTCTTCTGATTTCGCGATCGACTGTTTCCCGTCGAATTTCGCGATCGACTGTTTCCCGTCGAATTTCGCGATCGTCCAAATCCCTTCTAGCTGGGCGAGAATTAGCAACATAACTCGTTTTCTTAGAAGCCGTATTCCACGGTTCAGAGGAGGCAAAGCCCGGTGCATCATTCGCTGTCGCCATCCTCACTTCCCGGCGCCTTCCGAGCACTTGGTCGAGAAATTTATTAAAATCCGAGTAATCGCTAAAATCGACATCTTCGCCCGGTTTTTTACGGCTAGCTTTACTGTTTCCCCAAGTTTTAAAATTGGGAAGCCGCACCCCTTGCTTGCCTTGAAATCCCTTTTGTTTCCAGAATTTACTAAATTGGTCGTATTGAGTTCGCTTGTCGATGTCGGAAAGAATATCGTAAGCTTCATTAATATCCTTAAACCTATCTTCAGCAGATTTATCACCCGGATTCACGTCAGGGTGCAACTGTCTCGCCAGCCGTCGATAGGCTTTCTTAATCTCATCAGCCGTGGCATCTTTGGGTACTCCCAAAATTAGATAGTAATTGCGAAAATTCTGCATAGTTGGAGAAGGAAGAAGGAAGAAGGAAGAAGGAAGAAGGAAGAAGGAAGAAGGAAGAAGGAAGAAGGATGAGGGAGGAAGAAGGAAGAAGGAAGAAGGATGAGGGAGGAAGGAAGAAGGAAGAAGAAGGAAGAAGGAAGAAGGATGAGGGAGGAAGGAAGAAGAAGGATGAGGGAGGAAGGAAGAAGGAAGAAGAAGGAAGAAGGAAGAAGGATGAGGGAGGAAGAAGAAGGATGAGGGAGGAAGGATGAGGGATGAGGTTTTATCCTTCTAGTTTGTTGATTGTACTGACAATTAATCGTGTGAGTTCATCTGCTTCTTTGATAACTGGTGAGATTTTTTCTGGTGCTGCTAACCCTACTTTTTCAGAAATCACTAGATGAGTATCCAGTTCTCTGAGCGAACCGAGAGCTATTCGCAAATATCGAATATACTCTTGTCTAGTAACACGCCCATATCCCTCCGCAATGTTAGCTGGTACTGATACAGATGCACGGCGAATTTGACTGGTAATACCATAAATTTCAGACGAATGAAAAGATTTAGTTAATTCGTAGCAAAGTTGACAAAGATAAATACCACGCTGCCAGATGTATTGTTCTCTATGGGTCATGCAACATAATTTTCTCCTTACTTATCCTAGTAATCTTTATCTAATTCATAGAAGTCTAGTGTAGTAGGAGAGGAGAAAGAAAAGAACCCAGAAGAATTAGGAAAACAGCCGTCACAAATTATCTGCATAAAATCCACTATTTTCCTTCTTCCTTCTTCCCTCTTCCTTCTTCCTTCTTCCTTCTTCCTTCTTCCTTCAATTAGAGCCAATCGTCGTCATCATCCCAATCGTCGCTTTGATTTTGATAAGGGCGACTAGGGCGATTAGGACTGCTTCTGCGATCGCCCATTCGATCGCCCATTCGATCGTATGAGCGATCGTATGAGCGATCGTATGAACGATCGGGAATTGGATCGACAGTCGATCGCCTGTACGGTTTAGGATTTTGATAATAGCTGCTGTCATCGCTGCGCCGCTTGGTACCGTCGCCCGTAAAAGTCCGCTTCACAGACTCAAAGAAATCGTCATCATCGTCATCCATCGCAAACGCGGAAACTTCCCGGCTCAAATCGTAAAGAGCATCCTGCAAATCCGAACCAACTTGATCGACTCCCCGCTCGTCGTTGCGTTCCAAACTGTCTCGCAATTCCCGAATTAAAGTTTCAATGCGCTGGCGGCTTCTTTGAGCAAACTGCATTCCGCGATCGAGCGCAACTTCTCGCAACTGCCGCTCAGCTTGATAAGCTAAAGCTTCAGCGCGATTGCGTTTTTCTACCCTTTCCCGCTGCAACTTATCAGCTTGAGCAAACTGTTCCGCATCGCGAATCATTTGATTCACTTCCTGCTGAGTCAGCGTCGAAGCACCTTGCACGGTAATGCTTTGTTCCCTGCCGGTAGTTTTGTCCAAAGCAGTCACCAACAGCATCCCGTTAGCATCAATATCAAAAGCTACTTGTACCTGCGGAATCCCTCGCGGTGCCGGCGGAATTCCAGTTAGTTTAAACCGTCCCAAAGACTTATTATCCCTGCCTAATTCCCGTTCCCCTTGGATTACGTGAATTTCTACCACAGTTTGGTTGTTTTCAGCAGTCGAAAAAATGTCCGATCGCCTGACTGGAATAGTAGTATTCCGAGGAATCAGTTTTTTCATCACCCCGCCGATCGTTTCCAAACCCAGCGACAGCGGCGTCACATCCAACAACAGCACATCGCGGACATCGCCACCCAAAATCCCCGCTTGAATTGCCGCACCCACCGCCACAACTTCATCGGGATTGACATTTTGATTCGGTTCTCGATCGATCAAGTTGCGAACAACTTCCTGCACCAAAGGAATGCGAGTCGAACCGCCGACTAACACCACTTCATCAATGCGAGAAGGACTCAAATTTGCATCAGCCAAAGCTTGTTTCACCGGCCGCCGCAGCCGCTGCACCAAATCTGTGCACAGCCCCTCAAATTGACCGCGAGTTAGTCGCGTTTCCAGATGCAAAGGCCCGTCTTCGTTCGCATCGATAAACGGCAAATTAATCTCCGTGACACCGACTCCCGACAGCTCAATCTTGGCTTTTTCTGCCGCTTCGATCAATCGCTGCAAAGCTTGGCGATTTTTCCGCAGATCGATTCCTTCTTTTTCTAAGAATTGATCTGCCAACCAATCAACAATTTTGGAGTCAAAATCATTGCCGCCCAATTGAGTGTCGCCGCTAGTTGCTTTGACTTCAAATACTCCATCTCCCACGTCTAAAATCGACACATCAAAAGTACCGCCGCCCAAATCAAACACTAAAATAGTTTGACTTTCTCGCCTCTCCAAACCGTAAGCCAAAGAAGCCGCCGTCGGCTCATTTAAAATCCGTTTGACATCAAGTCCGGCAATTCGTCCCGCATCCCGCGTCGCCTGTCGCTGCGAGTCGTTGAAATAAGCGGGAACAGTAATTACAGCCCCCGTCACCTCTTGTCCCAGATAGCGGCTGGCTTCATCGGCCAGTTTCCGCAACACCATCGCCGAAATTTCCTCTGGGGCAAAATCTTTTTTCAGGCGGGGACACTTGACTTTGATGTTCCCGTTTTCGTCGCGGCGAGTTGTGTAAGGGACGCGCTTCGATTCAGGAGTCAGTTCGCTATATTTGCGTCCGATGTACCGCTTGACGGCGTAAAACGTGTTTTGGGGGTTGAGAACAGTTTGGCGTCTGGCCATCTGTCCGACAAGGCGTTCTCCTTCCTTGGTGAAAGCAACCACCGAGGGAGTTGTCCGCATCCCTTCTGCGTTGGCAATCACAACCGGTTTGCCGCCTTCGATGACGGCTACTACTGAGTTTGTCGTTCCGAGGTCAATGCCAACTACTTTTCCCATACGTCCATTGTCTCCTGTGGCGTTGTGTGTAGCTTTTTCAATATCAGCGTTAAGTATGATTGCATTTATTGTACCGCGTCGAGAAGCGGGGGCTGCGGGGGGATTGCCTCACCTGCGGCTGAGGCTGGGGTTGGCTGGGTGCGATCGATCCCAAGAGTGGATTGGCGATCGCCTTTAGGAGTAGGATTGTCAACTTGGGAAAGCCGTGTATGTCCATCTTTTGAAAGCAAAAAAAATTAGAGAATTGATTAACTACTGGGTTTTGCTAAACTCAAAGCAGCTAGCAGGATTGTTGAGCAAACAGGAGCATAAAAATATGACTGTCAACTCTGTTCAGAATTCAGAATCCTCTCAAGAACATTCTATCGTTGACGTGCAGCATACCAACTGCTGCATTGTCGGAGGTGGGCCGGCTGGTGCTGTTTTAGCATTACTTTTAGCGCGGCAAAATATTCCAGTCATGCTGCTAGAAGTACACAAAGATTTCGATCGAGAATTTCGCGGCGATACCCTGCATCCCTCAGTAATGGAAATTATGGAGCAATTGGGAATAGCCGAAAAATTGCTGGAATTGCCCCATACAAAAATGCGCCGCCTCACTATCCAAGCTGCTGGAAATACCGCCACACTCGTAGATTTGTCCAGTCTCAAAACCAAGTATCCTTACATCACTATCCTTCCCCAAGTCAAGTTTCTCGAATTCATCACTTCCGAAGCGCAGCGCTACCCCTGTTTTCAGCTAGTAACGGGAGCTAATGTCCAAGAAACGATCGTCGAAAATGGCGTTGTGTGCGGCATTCGCTACCGGGGACGCGGGGGATGGCATGAAGTGCGATCGACCCTCACTGTCGGTGCAGACGGTCGCTTTTCCCGCCTGCGCCAATTAGCAGGTTTTGAACCGATTAAAACTTCCCCGCCGATGGATGTTTTGTGGTTTCGTTTGCCGCGCAGTCCCCATGATGTCCAAGATTTCGGCGTGGGAGGTCGAGCTGTTGGAGGTCATTTATTAGCCATAATTGACCGCTTGGATTATTGGCAACTCGGTTACATTATTCTCAAAGGCAGCTATCAGAAATTGCGCGACTCAGGAATAGCAGCTTTGCAAAAATCTGTTGCTGAATTAGCACCAGAATTTGCAGATAGGGTCGAGCAATTAAAAGATTGGTCGCAAATTTCTTTTCTGTCCGTTGAATCGAGTCGCCTTCCCCGCTGGTATCGTCCCGGTTTGCTCTTAATTGGGGATGCCGCTCACGTCATGTCGCCCGTAGGTGGCGTGGGAATTAACTATGCTATTCAAGATGCTGTCGTCGCGGCCAATGTACTCAGCGCCCCCCTGAAAAACGATCGCGTGCATCTGTGGGATTTGGCAGAGGTGCAGCGACAGCGGGAGTTACCCACGCGGGTAATTCAAGCATTTCAGTCGTTTGTACAGGAGCAAATTATTAAAGGGGCATTAAATAGCGATCGACCGTTTACACCGCCACCTTTTTTGCAGTTACCAATTTTGCGAAATATTCCAGCGCGATTAATTGGTTTTGGATTAACTAGGGTTCGGGTGCAAAATTAATGAGATACACCAATCCCTGTCAATCAGAGACTATAATAGAAAACAAATTATAGCTAAAACTGGTCTGAAAAAATGACGAGTCTCAAAGACATATTAAAATCAGTTGAATTTGTGGTGGATGCTAACGGCAAAAAGAAAGCCGCACAGTTGAGCATATCAGCTTGGGAAGCTTTGCTGGACTGGATCGAAAATCGGGAAGACGAACAGATTTTCAAAACGGCGATGGCCCAATTGCAAAAATGCGGCAGTCCAGAAAAGGCGGGTTGGCTTGATTGGGAAGCCGTTAAAGATGAATGGGATGAAGATTGAGGTTATTAAATGTATCGAATTCGGCTATTAGCATCTGCTCACGATGAGAGGCGAAACTTACCAGGAGTCCTTCGCCAGCGAATTAAGAAAATAATTGAGGCGCTGGGTGAAAATGCACGTCCTGACAACAGCATTATGCTTCGATTTTATGCAAATCCGAATTGGGAACCCAGGCGAATTAGAGTTGATTTGTGGAGAATCATTTACGCTGTTGATGATGAATTTCAACAAATTGCTGTCTTAGCTATCAGGAAGCGTCCGCCTTATGATTATGAAGATGTGCTTGATTTGTTGGCGGATTTGGAGTGATTATTACAAAGCTGACGCCTGAACAAGATTAATGTTCGCTACAAACTTAAGGAGGCCAGAGTTATGCAAAGTATTAAAGTACGATCGCGCGTCGGTTCGGATGGGATGTTGCATTTGCAAGTCCCGGTTGGTATTAAAGATACAGATTTGGAAGTTATTGTAGTTTTCCAGCGCATAGCACCGGCAACTGAGGCTAAAACACCGGAAGATTTTGGCTGGCCACCCGGGTTTTTTGAGAAAACTTTTGGGTGCTTTCAGGATGAACCTTTAGTGCGGGGAGAACAAGGGGAATTTGAGGAACGGGAGGAATTGTTGTGATTTATTTGCTGGATAGCAATATTGCTGTATGCAGGTGTCGATGGATTGTAGAGGACAGCGATGATTGAACAACTTACTCGTGAACAAGAAGATTTAATGCTAGTTTATGATGAAAAGTGGAGGGAAATCATGTACTCCACTGAGCCGATCGAACGCGAAGAATCTGCAGAAGCAGTTAAACAAGCTTACCTCGCAATTGGCGAAAAAGAACCGGAAACTCTTTTTTGCCACAGCCCCTATGAAGCTGTAAATCTTGTTCTTCGCTGCAAATCAATTACTCAGCTATACGAAGAATTTGGAGTTAATCTGGTCGATCGATTTACAGAAAAACTGTACAGCAACACTTTGGAAAGTATAATGGCACAGGCTTCAAGTAAGTTATCTTCCCAGCTTTTCCGGAAAGCATGGATGAGTTTTTCCGATCTTTTTAAGAAACTATTAGAATCTATTTTTTGTCATGAAGAATTTCACTATAATGAGCATTATGAGTTTCTAGATTATATAAGATGGGCAGAACTTGCTGCACGTTGTGATTTCTGCTTCTCCGTATTAAAGTGCAAATATCATCGCAGAAGGTGGCAAGCGCTTAAGTCTTTGACAACTCAATGTGGCTGGATTTTTACCTATGAAAAAGTTTGCATTGTGTGCGATCGCCCCCGCATCCTCTCCTTCGACAGCCAACACCGCCTCCACGCCGAAGGAGGGCCCGCCATTCAATTTGCTGACGGATACAGCATCTATTCTTATCACGGCGTCACCCTACCCGAAAAATACGGAAAAATACACCCCAACGAGTGGCAACCTCAATGGCTTTTAGAAGAAGAAAACGCCGAACTCAAGCGAGTGCTAATTCAAGGAATTGGTTACGATCGCATAGCCCGCGAGTTAGCAGCAATTGAATTAGATTCATGGCAAGAATACACATTATTAAAAATTGATACAAATGTTGACGTAGAGACAATATATCTGTTAAAGATGACTTGTCCCAGCACCGGATTTATTCACGCTTTGCGAGTGCCGCCGGATATTAACTCAGCACGGGAAGCGATTCGCTGGACTAATTGGGGAGTCGATCCAGAGGATTTTTCAGTACAAACTTGAATGGCAAAAGTTCGATGATTACTATTGGTGGCAAAGAAACCGATTTTTTTTCCGAATCTGTCGGTGACAGCGAAATATTATCGGAAAAAACCCGGTTTCTGACCCGCAGTTCGATCGCCTATAATTAAAATCAAAAGCAAGCTCCCAACAATGCCCGCGAGCGAAATAAAATTATGAAATTCTCCCTAGATATAGAAAACAACCCTACAGGCTGGCCAGACCACACTCAGCTACCAGAATCCGACGGCACTTTTGTGAAAAACTTTCAAGAACATCCCCAAAGCATTCTATTAACCGATTCAATTACTCCCGTCTTCCAAAGTATTCATCCAGATGGTAACTATTGTATCGGTCAAGACAGCGGCATTTATTGGCGATTAACTGAGCCGCTAGAACGGGGTGCAGAAGCGCCCGACTGGTTTTATGTGCCTAATGTTCCGCCAACTATTGACGGTCAATTGCGCCGTTCTTATGTGATGTGGCAAGAATTTGTAGCACCGTTAATTGTGTTAGAATTTGTATCGGGCAATGGTGCAGAAGAACGGGACAGAACGCCTTTGTTGCGATCGGGTCAACAGGAAACTAAGCCGGGTAAATTCTGGATTTATGAAAATGTGATACGTCCGGCATTTTACGGGATTTATGAAGTAAGTAAGGCTAGCGTTGAAGTCTATCACCTGATAGAAGATAGGTATCAATTAGTTGCTGCAAACGCTCGCGGTCATTATCCTATAGAACCTTTAGGAGTGGAATTGGGAATTTGGCAAGGGATGTATCAAAATGTTGAGTTACCTTGGCTGCGCTGGTGGGATAGTGCAGGGAATTTGCTGTTATCGGGAACAGAAAGAGCTCAACAAGAGCGGCAAAGAGCCGATCGCGCCCAACAAGAATTAGAGCAATTGCGCGCTCAATTGCGATCGGCTGGAATTGAACCGGAACTGTGAATTGCCTGCAAGTGCGATCGCGCCCATCAGAGTGCGATCGCGCGTAAAAACTTTACAATGGCGATCGGGAACATCGATCGCTCCTATTGAAGCTAAAATCGAACAAAAACCAAAAATAAATCTATGGGACTCTTTGACAAGATTCGCGGCGAATTTGTCGATATCATCGAATGGTTGGACAATACCAGCGATACCATCGCTTATCGATTCGAGCGCCACCAAAACGAAATCAAACAAGGTGCTAAACTAACTGTACGACCGGGACAAATAGCAGTCTTTGTCAGCGAAGGCCAAGTTGCCGATGTCTTCGATCCGGGAATGCACGAACTGTACACCCGCAACTTACCCCTTCTGAGCACCTTAAAAGGTTGGCCCTACGGTTTCAACTCTCCCTTTAAAGCAGAAGTCTACTTTTTTAACACCAAAATATTTACCAACCTGAGATGGGGAACCTCTAACCCTGTAATTATCCGCGATCCAGAACTCGGCCCAGTGCGAATGCGGGCTTTTGGCACATACAACATTAAAGTTTCTCATCCAGAAAAACTCTTAAAACAACTAATCAGCACTGACGGACTATTTCAAGTAGATGAAATCACCGATCAACTCCGCAATACAATAGTCAGTGCCTTTGCCAATTGGGTTGGCAGTTCCCGCGTTCCCCTCCTAGACTTTGCAGCCAACTACACGCACATGGGCGAACAGGTACGAGTTGCCATAGAGCCAAGTATCCAGCAGTTCGGGTTAGAGTTAACTCAGCTATTAATTGAAAATATCTCGATGCCTCCAGAAGTTGAAGCAGCACTCGACAAACGAGCCTCGATCGGACTTCTGGGAAATATGCAGCAATATACCCAATATCAAGCTGCTAACGCCATAGAAGCATCAGCAAATAACCCTAGCGGCGGCAACCAAGCATTAGAATTGGGCATGGGAATGGCACTAGGTCAGCAAATGACAAATATGATGCAGCCGCCAGCATCCCAAACTCCACCGCCGCCCCCCCCGCCAACACAAAATCAGTGGTATATTGCCCACAACGGTCAACAGTTAGGCCCTTTTGAATTGCATCAACTTCTGCAAAATGGTTTGACACATCAGGTAATGGTGTGGCGTGCGGGTTTTGACGGCTGGAAGTTAGCATCGCAAGTGCCGGAATTAGCATCTTTGTTGGCGACAGTACCGCCGCCGCCTCCGCCACCGACAGCCTAAAATTTTGCATATTTAGTTAATTGGTAATTGGTATGCTTTCCAAATTACTAATTACCAATTACATCACCAATAAACTATTATGAATACTTCTGAACCTGCTGTTAAACGTTTTCCCTGTCCTAGCTGCGGGGCTTATTTAGAGTTCAACCCCCAAGCAGGAAAACTCAAGTGTGCTTACTGCGGCTGGGAAGATGCAATTCCCCAAACTGCTGAAGAGGTAAAGGAAAATTCTTACGAACAATATCTACAATTCGACGAAACAACGCTGACAACTTTATCAACAACCGCCCTTGAAGTAAAATGCAATGATTGCGGAGCAAGTGTTACTTTTGAACCGCCAAAAGTAGCGGGCCAATGCCCATTTTGCGCTTCTCCAATTGTGACGCAACCTGAAAAAGCTAGCCCGAGTTTGCATCCAGAGGGAATTGTCCCTTTTGAAGTTACTGCTAAACAGGCCAGAGAAAGCATTCAGAAGTGGCTGAGCAACCGCTGGTTTGCTCCTTCTGCTTTGAAATCCCTAGCGCAACAGGAGAAAATTCAAGGGGTTTATTTGCCGTTTTGGACTTACGACACTTATACGGTTAGTTACTATCAGGGTTCTCGCGGAGAACACTACTACGTGACTGAAACTTATACGGAAACAAACTCGCAGGGCGAAACTGAAACTAAAACTCGCCAAGTGCAACATACCAGGTGGTGGCCTGCTTCTGGCAGAGTCGATCGCCCTTTTGATGATATTCTGATTCCGGCTACAACTTCAGTCGATCGCGATCGCTTAAATGCACTGGAACCTTGGGATCTCAAACAGTCGCTGCGCCCTTACAATTCATCTTATTTAGCTGGGTTTGAAGCGCAGCGATCGCAAGTTTCTCTCACTCAAGGATTTGAATCTGCTAAAAATGTCATGGCCGGTACTATTCGCTACGATGTTTGTAGAGATATCGGCGGCGACGAGCAGCGGGTTCACAGCATTTCCACTGATTACAATGCTATCACTTTTAAACATATTTTCCTACCTGTGTGGCTGTGCGCCTATCGCTATCAAAACCAGCGATATCAAGTAATGGTTAATGCACGCACCGCTGAAGTTCAAGGTGAACGTCCCTACAGTGTTTGGAAAATTACTGCTGCTGTTGTTAGCGGTGTCGTGCTTGCTGGTGTTATGTACCTATTGTTTACTGGTAATTGGAGATATATCCGTGTTCCCGGTCTGCCTCAACCGCAACCCCAACCAACTTCCCTACCTGTACCGAGCCAAAAATTACCGCCAGTTCCTATTCCCTCTACCGCACCTGTACCGAGCCAAAAATTACCGCCAGCACCTGTTCCGTCTGCTAATTAGTTCATTCTTCATTTTTTATTTAAACGAAGTACAACCGCGTCTATGAGCGATCGCCCTCACATAAGAGTGCGATCGCATTCTAAACTGTATTGCCAACATTCAACTGACCGAGGCGCTTCAAAATACTCAGCACTGTGTACAAATCATTCCCCGGATTGAAAAGGTAAAACTTCCGAGAAAAAGCGTACTGTGCTTTTTCCCGCTTAACTAACTTGACAAATAGAAAATCTGCCCCATTCGTTAACAATCCGTAAGTAGGTCGATCGGCACTCAGATTAGCTAACATATAAGCCAGTAACTGCGGAACCCCTACCTCCAGAGAAAACGCCGCTTGCTTGGACTCAATCACTACTACCCAAAACTCCTGAAACAAAGCCAAAACATCCAACTGTCCCCTAACAACCACTCCCTCATCTTCGTCAACAATTTCTACAGATTTTTCTGAAGTAACGTGAAAAGGAGCAAGATAAAAATCAGCTAAATCCAAAAGCGGAGACAGCACCACCATTTTGACTGTATTTTCGAGCAGCGGCGGATGTTTGAGCAAATTCCTGTAACTTGCTTTCACTCTGTCTAATCGTTGTTTTTCATAATCACTGATTTCTGGCAAATCATCTTGCCACTCGCGAAATAAGTGGTCATCTTCGACTAACTCAATTCCAAATTTTGTTCTCAAGTCGTACATCGTGACATTTCGAGCTTTAATTGTTTGTACCATAGTCTCACACTAAGTTTAGGGTGTATACAGGTTATGTAAGCGGGTGGCCATCGACTAACTTCAAAATATGTGTTTTGCCTACTGCCTGCCTTTATTAGACTTAGCAAGAAAAGCAAGGCTTGGGTAGCCTTGCCTACCCAAAATAATTATTGGTGAGGTCTAATAGCTCTTACTTTCCAAAACAGAAACTCTCTTTTCAAGTTCTAGCAGCCTCTGAATCATTGGTACATCTTCGACAGAACCTAGATGATATGCTAAAGCGCTAACTATCGCATCAGTTTGGGATATACCAGTTTGCTGAACATATCTTTTGAGCTTGTTAAAAAGATTGCGAGGAATTCTCACAGCTATTTGTGATTTTTTACTAGGAGGTAAACCCTTGAGTTTGGGTTCTACGCTTAATGGTTCTACTGCTTCAGTAGGATGATTTGCCGTGGCCGGGTCATCTACTCTGTAAAGTTCATAGTCATTTTCACGAAGTGTGAAAATCCGCCTGTGAAAATACTTGCGATTTCCTTCAACAAAAAGAGGAGGAGCATTGTCTTCTAATTCTGCGTATCCCACTAAGATTTGACCTTTCTGAAGCTCTGAAAGCAGTTTTTTAGAGATCCCTTTTTTGCTAAAAAAACCTACTTCGATCTCTCGGACCCAAGGCATTTTACTGATATCTTCAAGCCAGACAATTTTAGCTTCGTGTACTAAAGTCTCGTCTCTGACAAAATCGCCCATCATTCTTACCTCTATGTCGATGATAATCAGATTAGCACGCATGGCGTTATATGGCAATTGCATGGCAAAAAAATCTCAAAAATAACCGAGAGCCTTCGTACTTTTCATTCCCGCACCTTTGCCCTTCCCCAGTTCCCAAAAAATGTAACGAGTTGTAAAGTATAATTAAACCGAAGCGAACACAGAGGCCAAGTAGTATCAAATGCGAGTTGCGATCGCCGGAGCAGGCTTAGCAGGACTTTCCTGCGCTAAATATCTCACCGACGCGGGCCACACCCCCATAGTCCTAGAAAGTCGAGACGTACTCGGCGGCAAAGTCGCCGCCTGGAAAGATGCAGATGGCGACTGGTATGAAACCGGCCTCCACATCTTCTTCGGCGCATACCCGAATATGCTCCAACTATTCAAAGAACTTGACATCGAAGACCGGCTGCAATGGAAAGAACACTCGATGATTTTCAATCAGCCGGAAACCCCCGGAACCTATTCCCGTTTTGACTTTCCCGACCTTCCCGCCCCCTTCAACGGCGTCGCAGCCATCCTGGGCAACAACGATATGCTCACCTGGCCCGAAAAAATCCGCTTCGGCATCGGTTTGATTCCCGCAATGCTTCAGGGTCAAAAATATGTCGAAGAAATGGACAAATACTCGTTTTCCGACTGGCTGAAAAAGCAAAACGTCCCCCCCAGAGTCGAAAAAGAAGTATTCATCGCCATGTCCAAGGCGCTCAATTTCATCGACCCCCACGAAATATCTGCAACCATACTGCTGACAGCCCTCAACCGCTTCCTGCAAGAGAAAAACGGCTCGAAAATGGCCTTTTTAGACGGTTCGCCCACAGAAAGGTTGTGTCAGCCGATGGTAGACTACATAACTGAGCGAGGTGGCGAAGTCCGGCTAAACGCACCCATCAAAGAGTTTTTGCTCAACGATGACAACACGGTGCGCGGCTTCCAGATTCGGGGAGTAAAAGGGGCAGATTCAGAAATTCTGACGGCCGATATTTACGTTTCCGCGATGCCAGTTGACCCGCTGAAGTTGATGATGCCGAAACCTTGGGGCGAAATGGATTATTTCAAACAGCTCGAAGGCTTGGAGGGAGTACCCGTCATTAATGTACACTTGTGGTTCGATCGCAAATTAACTGAAATCGACCATTTGCTGTTCTCGCGATCGCCCCTGCTGAGCGTCTACGCCGACATGAGCAACACCTGCCGCGAATATGCCAACCCAGACAAATCCATGCTGGAACTGGTACTCGCGCCCGCCAAAGACTGGATCGGCAAATCTGACGAAGATATCGTCGCAGCCACAATGGTCGAGTTAGAAAAACTCTTTCCCGATCAAATCCCAGAACCAGCCAAACTGCTCAAATATCACGTAGTCAAAACCCCACGTTCCGTCTACAAAGCCACTCCCGGACGCCAGCAGTGCCGTCCCACACAAACAACTCCCATTAGCAATTTCTATCTAACGGGGGATTATACAATGCAGCGTTATCTTGCGAGTATGGAAGGTGCCGTGCTTTCTGGTAAGCTGACAGCGCAGGCTATTTCAACGGCCAATAACCAATGAAAAATTAAGAATTTTTCATAAAAACGTAAAAGAATCTCCCGTTTTCTAAACGGGGGAATGTCAGTTCTAATCTTTAAATTTCTTATTCTCGGATGCTGCAACTGTCAAAACTCCAGTGCATGAGAACTCTGGCCTCTTTGGATGAATCCTACGAACTGTGCCGCCAAGTCACGGCGAGTTATGCCAAAAATTTTTATTTAGGCACTCAACTCATGCCAGAAGCCAAGCGTCGGGCTATCTGGGCGATTTACGTCTGGTGCCGCCGCACCGACGAACTCGTAGACGGGCCTGGTTCTGAGGCAACAACCCCTGAAACCCTGAATTTGTGGGAAAAACGCCTAGAATCTGTGTTTGCCGGCCATCCTCACGACGACTACGACGTAGCTTTGGTGGATACGCTGTCTCGTTTCCCGATCGACATTGGGCCGTTTCGAGAGATGATTGCGGGCCAGCAAATGGACTTGTACCGCAGCCGCTACGAAACTTTTGAAGAGCTCAATCTTTACTGTTATCGAGTAGCAGGTACTGTAGGGCTGATGTCGATGTCTGTGATGGGTGTGAACGAGTCGCATCCCGCTGCTAACTGGAATTGGCACTGGGGTAATAAAATTCCCAAAGAAGAAGCCGTCTCCCTCGGTATTGCCAAGCAGTTGACTAATATTCTGCGCGATGTCGGAGAAGACGCCCGCCGCGGCCGCATTTACATTCCGTTAGAAGACTTAGCCTTGTTTAACTACACCGAAGAAGATTTATTCAACGGTGTCATTGACAACCGCTGGCGGGAATTGATGCGGTTTCAAATTCAGCGAGCTCGCAAATTATACGCCAGCGCCGAACCGGGAATTAAAGTGCTCAGTCCCGATATCCGCTGGACTGTTTGGGCTGCTACTATGCTCTACAGCAGGATCTTAAATGCGATCGAACGGAATAAGTACGATGTTTTCCAGAAGCGGGCTTATGTTAGCAATTCTCAGAAATTGCTGTGCCTCCCCGCCGCTTGGCTGAAGTCAAAAGTGCTTTAGCAGCGGGCCGTATTGCTGGCAATTCGGCAACGGGTAAGGGGTATTTGTCCAGTTACAAATTATATGATGTCCAGCAAATTGCATATTAGGTTTGTGGGGACGCGCTAGTGCCGTGTCCCCGCCTGTTGTGAGTCGATGTAAGTCAAAGTGGCGGTGTAGCGGGTGAAATGTTCAATTGGTCGATCGAACTTTTCAACAATTGCTTTTCCTGCTGGAGTTTTGCCTCTAAATTTTGAATTTGTTCCCGGCGGGCTTCAACTTCAATCAAGCGGCGAGACAACTCTTGACTTTGCAAAGTGAGAGATTGCCTCCAATCTTCTGCTTTCTGGGCTTCTTGCTGCAAAAAATCGGGAGTAAAGCCTGTTGTCAAATACTTCTCAACTAATTCTAGCACCCAGTCTGTAGCTGATTGAATATCCACAACATGGCTATTTTCGTCAACATTTGCTAATACTAGCATCCCTTCATTTAAAAGATTAGTTGCAGAGTTAATTATATTTTGAATACAATTTTTCGGTAATGTCAAAAAACCTTCTTCACTAAGAATAGCCCAAGTATCATCAGAATTTTGGCAAGCCAGCAATTGCAGACTTATCTCGCCTAAAATTTCCTGATTTTGTACTTGGGCTAAATATAACATGAGGGTAATTAGTGATTGGTAATTAGTAATTGGTGAGGGTTTTAGGATTTGCGATCTTGTAGGGGCGGGTTTTACCAACAATATATGCATGAAACTAACTATCTCGTAAACCCGCCCCGGCCACAGTCAACTGTCAACTGTCAACTGTCAACTATTAAAACACCTTTAGCCGATCGCGCAAAATCTCCGCTTGTTTTTCGGCTTCCGCCAAAGCATCCCTCGCCCCCTGAACCACATCAGGAGTAGCCTTATCCACAAACTTCTGATTAGTCAAGCGCGCCGCAGTATGCTTAATTTCAGCTTCCACCTTGCTCAACTTCTTTTCTAATTTAGCACGCAAAGCCGCCAAATCCACCACCCCAGCCAGAGGAATCAATACTTGCACAGTACCCACCACCCCAGCAATTGTCTGTCCCAAATCTGCATCCACACTAGCAGTAACTGTCAGATTTTCGACTTTTGCCAAATCCTGAATGTAAACGCCTCCATCTGAGATGATTTGACGTTCTTTCTCGCTTTCGCTTTGCAAAATCGCCGTCACCTTCACGCTGGGTTTGATATCAGCATCTGCCCGCAAATTGCGAATAGTGCGAATTGTACCGAACAGCAACTCAAACTGCTGTTCCAACTCAGCATCAATTAGCGATGCTTCCGCTTCAGGATAAGCTTGCAAAGCCAAACATTCGCCATCACCTGTTTGAGTCAGAGTGTGCCAAATCTCCTCAGTAATGTGCGGCATAAAAGGATGCAGCAGTTTCAAAATCCCTTCCAACACAAAAGCAAAAGTTTGCTGTGCCGCTTTCTTAGAATTTGGTTCAGCATCTTTTTGCAAGCGAGACTTGACTAACTCAATATACCAGTCACAGAAATCGCCCCAAATAAACTCATAAAGTCCCTTCGCCGCTTCCCCCAAACCGTAACTTTCCAAATAATTGCGGCTTTCTTGCACAACTTGATTGTATCGAGAAAGAATCCAGCGATCGCACAATTCCAACCCACCTCCCCCAGAAGGAATTCCCAACTGCTGCGGCGTCTGTCCCTCCAAATTCATCATCACAAACCTGGCCGCATTCCACAACTTATTCGTGAAATTCCGCGAAGCTTCCACCGACTTCGATTCATCAGTTTTGCGATCGTACTCCATGCGAATATTTTGACCCGCCCCAACCACTTCCTTAACCAAAGTGTAGCGCAAAGCATCAGTACCGTATTTGCCTATCAACAGCAACGGGTCGATACCGTTGTTTTTACTCTTAGACATTTTCTGACCGTTTTCATCCAATACCAGACCGTGAATGTAAACAGTATCAAAAGGCATCTTTCCCGTAAAATGTCCGGCCATCATCGTCATTCTAGCGACCCAGAAAAAGATGATATCAAAACCTGTAACTAAAGTAGTTGTGGGATAGTAAAAATCCAAATCTTTAGTTTCCTCCGGCCATCCCATAGTTGAGAAAGGCCACAACCCGGACGAAAACCAAGTATCCAATACGTCTGGATCTCTTGCTAGCTGCACGTCATTACCAAATTTAGCCGTTGCTTTTTCCTTAGCTTCAGCTTCAGTTTTCGCAACTATAAAAGGTGTTGTATCAGTAATTTCTCCTTGGGTTTCGCTAACAGCATACCAAGCCGGGATTTGGTGTCCCCACCACAATTGTCGGGAGATACACCAATCCTTTAGCTTCACCAACCAATCGCGATAAACCTTTGTCCATCTGTCAGGAACAAAGACTGGTGAGTTACTTTGTTCTAATGCTTCTAAAGCGCGTTGAGAAAGAGCATCGATCTTCACAAACCATTGCGTAGATAGCAACGGTTCGACGGGAACTTTGCCGCGTTCGCTGTAGGGAACTGTATGCTTGTAATCTTCTATTTTAACCAAAACCCCGTCAGTTTCTAACCGCTGCACCACATTTTTCCTGGCAACAAATCGGTCTTGGCCCTGGAACTCTCCGGCATTTTCATTTAAAGTGCCGTCCTTATTCATAATGTTAATAAACGGCAAATTGTGACGCTTGCCCATCTCGAAGTCATTCGGATCGTGGGCGGGAGTCACCTTGACACAACCAGTTCCGAAAGTCGGATCGACAAACTCATCAGCAATGATTGGGATGAAGCGATTGACGATCGGCAAAGTGACAGTTTTGCCGATAAGATGCTTGTAGCGATCGTCCTCTGGATTCACCGCCACCGCAGTATCGCCCAACATCGTTTCCGGCCGAGTCGTCGCCACCTCCAAATAACCCGAACCGTCCGTCAAAGGATAGCGGAAATGCCACAAATGCCCGTCAACTTCCTGCTGGTCAACCTCCAAATCCGACACGGCAGACTGACTCGCCGGACACCAATTCACCAAGTAATTGCCGCGATAAATCAGCCCCTCATCGTACAAGCGGACAAAAGCTTCTAAAACCGCAGCGGATAAGCCTTCATCCATCGTAAAGCGTTCGCGCGACCAATCGACAGACACGCCCAAACTGCGTAATTGATTAGTAATAGTATTGCCCGATTCCGCTTTCCACTCCCAGGCCCGTTCCAAGAATTTTTCTCGGCCTAAATCGTGGCGAGTTTTGCCTTCTGCTTTGAGTTGCTTTTCGAGAATAGTTTGAACGGCGATGCTAGCATGATCCGTTCCCGGCAACCACAGGGTATTGCGTCCAGTCATGCGGTGATAGCGGACGAGGACATCAATCAGCGTCTCTTCAAAAGCGTGTCCCATGTGGAGACTGCCGGTGACGTTGGGCGGCGGGATGACGACGCAGTAAGGTTCGCCACCTTTTTCGGGGTCAGCTTTGAATGTTTGGTTGTCTTCCCAGTATTTTTGCCATTTGGTTTCGGTGGCTTTGGGGTCGTATTGCGGGGGTAGGTTTGCGGTCATGGCGGCTTGAGAGTTTGATCTTATTTAAGATTGTGCCATAGAAGGGAGGAGAAGAGTTTTGAACCGCATCCGCGTCAGAGGCAGAGGGAAGCGATATTCAAGCCGGGGAGTGTCAAGTTAAAATGAAGGTAAAATTAAAAGGTTTGATGGGATTATGAATGTAGCAGCACTTCGACATCAAATCGATCGATGGCTCGATCGACTCTCTCCAGAACATCTGGCATTAGTTGCGAGTTTTATAGAGTTTCTAAGCCAAAAGCAACGTCAGGGGGTAATCATTTCGCCAAATAATCTGCCAGAGGTTTTCTCAGCAGAAATCCAAGAGATGCCTCCTGCTAATTCTTTTAGTATTCCAGAACCATCAGAAATTGACGGAGAGGGTCAATCTAAAGCAGCGCTTCTACAAGATTTTCGGCAAGCTTGGCACGAAGCCATGACTGGGCAAACCATTTCGGTTGCTCAAATGTGGGAAGGAATTGAAAATGACTGACCGAAAGCATCCAGGATACCCGCCACGTGATTCATCCGTGGAGAATAAAAAACCTGTATCCGATGAAACTTGCCGAACGTATTTATCTCGCGCAAGTCAATGCTTCAATCTAAAATCTAAAATCTAAAATCGCGCAATCGATTGACTTGCCCTTAATTCAAGTTATAGTTTCACCAACCTTCAATCGCAATTTACGCACTCTTGCCAAAAAATACCGCAGCATTCGCAATGATATTCAACCCATTATCGAACAACTCACACGGGGAGAATTGCCAGGAGATCGAATTGCTGGAGTGGGTTATGCAGTCTTCAAGTTGAGAGTCCGAAATAGCGACACTCAAAAAGGTAAAAGTGGTGGATACCGTTTAATTTACTACGTCCAAACAGCAACGGGAATCATTTTGCTGACCCTTTACACCAAATCCGAACAAGTCGATATTGCAGCCGAGGATATTCAGAACATTATTACAGAATACGAGCAGCAGCAGAGCGAAGATGGAGAGAATATCTAAGAGTTGGGGAATCTTGCGCCGTCGAATATGAGGTTTCGACATCTTCAGTGGTAAAATCCTTTTAATATATTATTTGACAGAAATCCCCAATCCAAAACCCGCCTTCTCTCGGAGAAAGCCACGATTTTGCACCTCGACCGTTTTTTTGCATTAGTCCTACTGGTAAAACAACTTGCTATAATTAAGGAACGCAATGAATAACAGCGATCGAACTCCAGGAATTGCGTTTTTTGTTTTCAAACTCAAACAAAAGTTTATAGTTTGTATGCCGGGTTTAACATCGTATAGCAACACGGGCGACTGCTATACCTCGATTATTTCACCTCCTTATAATCGACCCCATAACTCGTATCTCTCCCCGACAAATACGTAGTTTTCCCCGTTAAAGTCTCCAGAGTTTGTTTCGTTTCAGCCGAAGTAATCGAATTCAGCGGCACGCCGAACTTGCTAGCCAAACCAGCCGCCACGCCCACACCTTGTCCTTGATAAATATTCACCGTCGCAATTCGCCCGACGGATACCGCCATACCGACATAACCGGACGATCGCCCGACAATGGCTAAATTCTTGACTTTGCTAGCCAAAGCGCTTTCTATCCCGAAATTATACACTGGCAGCGGCGGAATTCTGGCAGATAAATTCTTGACTCCGCCCCGCATATCGAAATCGTAGGAAAAACTGCCGATCGACTTTTCGGGTGCAGTTCCCCCTTTGATAATCTCCTGTCCCGTCAGCGGATCTACCACATCGCGAACGTTCAAAGTTTGCCTGATATAAACCTCGTCTGGAATAAATACTCTCACATCTTTACCAGACTTCTTTTGTAGCCACTGTTGGAGATATGACATTTCTTTAATCATCTCAGGAGTCGGTTTTCTGCCGTTAGCTTCCATCTTCATGATTTGGTCAACTTGGTATTTAAACAGAAACCCGTTCCAGGACAGCACATTTTTGTTATAAACGCAGACATTGCCTTTATCAAAAAAGAATCCTTTATTTTGACTAAAGGGCAGATTTCTGTCTATGTGATACGCTGCTCCTATAGCTACGCTTCTGATGTCGTAGCCGTCTGTATATGGCTGATAAATCGTACTCCAGAAATTCCTCATCCAGAATTTTGTACTAGCCGGATCTTTGGATTTCATAATGCTTTCTTTAATCTTTTTTACCAAAGGCCGATTGTATAGAATTTCATCTTCTATGCTGCGGAATTCGGACATCGTTATACCTGTAATTCTCGGAACTATAGACACTGCTAAAGTTTCATTTTTGGATTTTATATTTTGAGATTCATATCCTGTATAATAAGATAATCCGGCTTTTCTGGCTAATTCCGCGTCTTGAGTTACGTCAATAAAAGAGTTGGCTTTAATTTTTAAAGTGCTGCCTTTTACTTCGGCATATTCGATTTTTTTATCTACGACGTGGGGAGTAAGAGTTGAGTTGGAAATAACTCTAACTTTTGCGGCTGAAAGCATTTGCCTGAGAGCTCTATCTGCCATTTTTGGGTCTAAGCAAGATTCCCGCGCATTCGCTTTATCTAAGAATTCCGTAAAACATTGGGCGTAGGGTTGGCGGTACCAACCGGGGATTTTATCTAAATCGAGGTAAGCTAAACCGCCGCGGGTGAGTAAGCCGCCCAAAGGATCTCTTCCGTAGTTCGATCGCACGATCGCAACTTTGCCCTTTGCGCCTAAAGTTTTCTTAGCCCATATCGCCGCACATATCCCCGGTACTTCATCACCATATACTACTACATCGAATGTTTGCTCCGGTGATTTTTTGGGAAGTGCCGGAGGCGGGCTGCTGGTTTTTTGCTGCAGAGTTCCAGCGTCTAAGGTAGCACTTGCTGGGTTTCTATTTGCGATATAATTTTCTATTTCTCTGAAAGGGGGAGAGTTAACTAAAAGTTTTAGGGCGACAAAGAAGATTGCAATTGAAGCTAATTTCTTGAAAGTAGAGAGCATTCAGTTGACTCGTTTATAAATTTGCATTACCTGAAAGCGCAGTTCAGGGTTTACGGAGTTGAATATAGCACGTTTAGATAATTTCGACACAGTTTTAACTTTTCCGGGAACAGTTGTTAGCGGTTTTGCCTGTGTTACTGGTTTGGGAGGGCTATTTATGTGGGTAAGGATGGTGGGTGCGATCGGATCTCAGATATCTGGTGTCGGAAAGGGCGATCGGCTATAATAATTTAAGAACAACAATTGAGTCACCTTAAACATACAGAAAACATGGAAAAAGTTTTTGTACATCCTGAATGTCCTTTTTCAGCAGACACATTTAACTTATTGACCGAATTTTATGAAAATCCCAGCTCAGATTTTTACATGGCACACAAAAGAGATTTCTTAAAATATGTAGAAGAGCCATTGAAGTATATTTTCAGTCAGGTGGAAGAGCTGTTGCCTAATTTTATAAAAAAATATATAGATATCAAGCAGGAGAGCTTTTGCAGCATTCAAACAAAATATTTGGAATCAGCAGTAGTCTACAGGGTAGACTACTGTGGTTTTAACAGTATGATTCCTCCCCAAGCTCCTCAGTTAATGTTAAAAGTTGAAAACCACACATTAACTTTTGGTTTGGAGGCACAAAAGACTGTGTTTGAGTTCATGCTATATAATTACAAAAAAAATTATAAAAATGACCTTAATTCAATCGAGATTCTTAAATGTTATAACCTTCCCAATAAAGATGAATTTTATTTAGACTATAGCATTGCACTAGAACCCGATGAGCGCAATTATTATACTGATCGTCTTGATTGGGAGCCTGGTGATCGCAGAAAGAAACCTGGAAAATGTATTTATGAACTCTTAGAAAGTATTTTGAAAGAGCTTCCTGTCGATTCACTCGAATCTGAAACCTTTTCAGTAGCATCTCGAAAATTGGAAGAAGAAATGATTTTTGTTAATGATATTTTTCTCGGTATCTTACTTTACTCCCAAGAAATACTAGGACATTCTGTTAAACAAATAATTCACAAGATAGCACAAACGTTTAAAAAAGTATTTCCCTTATTTTTGATTGGCAATAAGGATTTACCTCTTCTTATTAGTGAATATTTTTCCGTCTATGAAAAGGAATTTAATCCAGTGTATCAACTAGAAGACATCTCAAAAATTACTGGTTTTAAAACAACCCAACTAACCCAATGGATAGACGCCATTAATCGCAAAGGCCAAGCCATCCTCCAAGGCCCACCTGGAACCGGCAAAACCTTCATAGCGGAAAAACTAGCCAAACACTTAATCGGCGGCGGTGACGGTTTCTCAGACATTATCCAATTTCACCCCGCTTACACCTACGAAGACTTGATCGAAGGCCTCCGCCCAATAACTCAAAACGGACAATTAACCTACTCAATAGTTCCCGGTAGATTCCTAGAATTCTGCGAAAAAGCAGAAGCCTGTGAAGACACTTGCGTTCTCATTATTGATGAAATTAATCGCGCAAATCTCTCTCAAGTCTTTGGCGAGTTAATGTATCTCCTAGATGACCGACAAAACACAGCACGCTTTATTACACTAGCCAGCGGTAAACTATTTAGAATCCCTACAAATGTCCGCATTATTGGCACAATGAACACAGCAGACCGTTCTATTGCCTTAGTCGATAACGCACTCCGCCGCCGCTTCGCATTCATTACCGTTGCTCCAAACCCTGATGTCCTGCGACAGTATCACCAAAGAGAGAAAACAGTTTTTCGAGTTGAAGAATTAATTAGTATTCTCACAGAAGTTAATGATAAAATTGACAACAAACACTATCAACTAGGCATCTCCTTCTTTTTGACAAAAACCTTAGCTAAAGATATCCAAGATATTTGGGAAATGGAAATTGAGCCATACCTCGAAGAATACTTCTTTAATGACCCGGCAAAAATGAAAGACTTTCTCTGGGATAAAATCAAGAAAAAATTGGGCTATTGACAATCTAACGCCGTCATTAACGCCGATACGGTGGCGTTACTGCATCCACCACAATTATGAAACCAGAATCCCGCCGAATTATCGAACTTACAGAATATCAATTAGTAACTTTTGAACAAGACTCAATCCCCGAATTAGTAGGACAAAAAATATACCAGAATTATGCCAAGGAAATAGATATAGAATTTCCCAACCCTAAAACTAAATATAAATGGCGCTTAAAATCTAAAGGCAGAGTTGGCAACATTCCCATCACTCCAGAATTTCACATCGCCATCCGCCCAAAGGTTCCCATAAACAACCTCTTCGGAATGCTTGACTATGGCTACCAGATAAAATTTCTTCAAGGATCGATTCAGTGCCAATCTTTAGAAGAAATTTACGAGGAATTAGCTAAGATTCTTGCCCAAAAAATTCTAGAACGCTGTCGCAAAGGATTATATCGCGATTACTTATCCAAAACCGAAAGACTCGCCTACATTCGCGGCCGCGTCGATTTGCGGTCAGCCCTGCAAAAACCTTGGGATGTTAAACTAAAATGCCACTATAACGAACAAACAGGCGACATCGAAGATAATCAAATACTCGCTTGGACACTTTTCATCATTGGCCGCAGCGGTTTGTGCCGTGAATCTGTTTCATCCACTGTGCGAAAAGCCTTTCACGCACTCCAAGGATTTGTCACATTAAAACCTTTTAAATCAGAAGTTTGTATTGAGAGAAATTATCACCGTTTGAATGAAGATTATCAACTTTTACACGCCTTATGTCGATTCTTTTTAGATAACACAGGGCCCAGTCACGAAACAGGCGATCGCGAAATGCTCCCTTTTCTCATAGACATGGCTAATTTATACGAACAATTTGTCGCTGAATGGCTCAAAGCAAATACACCAAAAAGCTTTGAAATCGAACCACAACACCGAGTTGAACATGACACAAATTATTTCGATAAGATTGACTTAATTATACGCGATAGTGAAACAAAAAAAGTCCAATACGTCCTCGATACAAAATACAAAGCCCCCGATAAAGTAGCCAATAATGACATTCATCAAATAGTTGCTTACGCAAATGCGTTAAAGTGCCAAAATGCAATTCTCATCTACCCGCAAAACCTCAAACAGCCACTAGATATAAAAAATGACGATATTCGAGTTCGCAGTCTAACTTTTTCCCTAGATAGCGACCTCCACGAAGCCGGAAAAACCTTCTTAAAATCTCTACTTCCAAACACCCTCCCCTAACTCTACTCTGCGCCCTCTGCGGTTCATTTTCCCACAAAAAAAGAGGCGCGATCGCGCCTCTCAAATCTTTCATGTCAGGGTTCTAAACACTAACAGCCACTTTCGCTTCCTTCGCAGTCAACTTCTCGTAAGTCGCCCGCATCTTCAATCCGACTAACACTTGGAACAAACCAGTTCCATTGTTGGAACCAGGATATTCGCGGTGCTGGAGCAACAGGTGAGTTAACTCGCCTTCATACTTCGTAGAAGTCTTGCTCAAATGGCTTTCGATGTAAATAACTTCTTCGAGATTCTCGAATTGACCGTCTACTTCCAAAATCGAGACTTCGTGACCGTAGAAAGCATCGGGCCCGTAGTACATCTTAATTCCGGGATAGGAACAAGTCAGTTTGCGGCCGCAAGGAACCCAGTTAATTGTTGAACCTTCGTCAAACAAATACGCAGGCTCAAAATTGGCGATGCCTTCGCGCTGGATCATCTGCACGCGCAGAACCTTCCGCTCCTTGTCATCTTTGATCAAGTTGGTCGGCAACACTTGAATTACCACATCAGCATATTGCTTTTGCGGGTCGATGTAGGCCGTAAAATCCGGTTTGCGAGCATTGATCGCAAACAGCACGTCTTCGTAACGGTGGCCCCGTTCCGCCATGTCGCGCTGGATTTTCCAAGCAATTTTTACCTCGTCGCTGATGTCGAGGTAGACGCTGAAGTCGAGGAGCGATCGAACTCGCTCGTCGTACAGCGGATGCAGCCCCTCAATCACAATCACGTGATTCGGCTCAACCCTTTCAGGCGGGTCGATCATACCGGTTTCGTGGTTGTAAATCGGCTTGTCGATCGCGTGACCTTCTTTGAGAGCCTTCATTTGCTCGGCCATCAGGTCAAAATTGTTGGCTCTGGGGTCAAGGGCTGTAATCCCTGTTTCCTTGCGCTGCTTGCGATCGAGACTGTGATAGTCGTCAAGGCAGATTACAGTCACGAAATCTTCCCCGAACAAATCTGTCAATCGGCGTAAAAAAGTAGATTTTCCGCATCCGGAATCTCCGGCAACGCCAATTAAAACCACGCGATCCGGCTTACTTGTCATAGTTTCCCTCTAACAAAATCACTGTTTACTAACTAACTCAAGTCTAGATTCCACAAAATTTCAGCCCGCAGGTAGCGGCAAGCAGGCTTTGTGCTGCTGTGCTACCCCGAGAGGATCGAGTTCTCACCAGCATACAGCAGTGAGTTGACTGCCTGCCCGGAAAGACCCAAGCAATCTTCAAGGCAAGTAATTAATACTAACTTTAGCGGTTAATCTTACCAGAATGCGTCCGCCCCCTACAAGCTCAACCTCAATCGATTTTAGATTTTAGATTTTAGATTTTAGATTTTAGATTGGAGAATTAACGCCGTCAGTCAGCAGACGTGCAGGCATAAATCCAGAACCTTATAGCTGGCTGCTGTCGGTCAATAGAAGCTATTTTTGCCCCGATGCCCCTACTCCATCCCCGACTGCCGATCGAAATGACTTATCGGGGCAGATCCCCCGATCGGGTAAAATATTGGCAGTACGCAGACAACAATAGCTATAGGTCAACAGCCGAACGCAAAGCGGGATCGGTGAGCGCGGCGTTCGGCTAGTAGGGATTTGATACGCGAGCGATCGCAACTTCAACACTCCCGCCGGCGTGGCGAGGCCCAACAATTGGCGCGGCCAATTAGTCCCGATGGCCTTAAGAAAAAAGTAAATTGAGTCTAACGTCACATTCTCTTTCTTTATAACTCTGTATCGTGAAGGACAAGCAACAAATGTACAGCCCAAGCATATCTGGTGTTGCGGCAAACTCAGAATCAGGCAGCCGCATCTTTGTTTACGAAGTGGAGGGTATGCGTCAGAGCCAAGCAACTGACCCAACAAGTAGCCCGATTCGCCGTAGTGGCAGCGTACTTATCTCCGTGCCCTACGAGCGCATGAATCAGGAAATGCGCCGGATTGCTCGGATGGGTGGCAAAATTATCAGCATCCGCCCCTCAAACAGCGCTCCCGAAACAAATGGCAAAGTCGCACCAGAAGCAGGGCTACAGAGTCAGAAATCTGGAGAAAAAACTAAGCCCATGACTCAAGCCAAGGAAAAAGTTCAGGTTCCTGTTAACCTCTACAAGCCCGCCAATCCCTATATTGGTAAGTGCATTTCTACAGAAGAATTGGTCAGAGAAGGCGGCGAGGGTACAGTCCGTCACGTCAAATTTGACATTTCTGGAGGCAAGTTACACTATCTCGAAGGTCAAAGTATCGGGATTATTCCCGATGGCACAGATAAAAACGGCAAACCTCACAAAATTCGGCTCTATTCGATCGCCTCCACCCGTCACGGAGACGATTTAGACGACAAAACAGTCTCTCTGTGCGTCCGCCGCCTAGAGTACAAAAGCCCAGAAACCGGTGAAAAAGTCTTTGGTGTTTGTTCGACTTTTCTCACCGGTTTGCAACCGGGAGATGATGTCAAAATCACCGGCCCTGTAGGCAAGGAAATGTTATTGCCTGACGACGAGGAAGCCACCGTGATTATGATGGCTACTGGTACGGGTATTGCTCCTTTCCGCGCTTATTTGTGGCGGATGTTTAAAGAAAACAATCCCGATTACAAATTCAGAGGTTTAGCTTGGTTGTTCTTTGGAGTTGCTTACACTCCCAACATTCTCTATAAGGAAGAGTTGGAGGAATTGCAGCGCGAGTTCCCAGATAATTTCCGCTTGACTTATGCCATCAGCCGCGAGCAAAAGAATGCTGACGGCGGCAAGATGTACATTCAAAACCGGATTCAAGAAAACGCAGACCAATTGTGGGAATTGGTTCAAAAGCCGAATACTCACACTTATATCTGCGGTTTGAAGGGCATGGAAGGCGGAATTGATGAGGGAATGTCGGCAGCGTCTAGCAAGTTCGGTGTTGACTGGGCTGGCTATCAGAAACAATTGAAAAAAGAACACCGTTGGCACGTTGAAACTTATTAATGTGTTACCTGATTTAATGTGATTTGTAGGGTGGGCTTGGCTCGCCCTACAATTTTTGAAACAGTTTTGAGTCTTGAGGGGCTTATTCACCCAATACAAGTGTAAAATATACAGTAAGCTCACCGAAAAAGGGAGATAACTGACATGGTTCTAATTTCTACTCAAAAACTCACCTTTGAAGAATATCTGAACTATCAGGGAGAATCAGGTGTTTGTTATGAATTATATCGGGGCAATCTGATCGAAATGCCAACACCTACAGCAGTACATATCAAAATTTGTGAATTTTTGGTTTATCAGTTCCGGCGCTTCTTTGCAGCACACAACCTACCGCTAGTTGCAATTGTGACTGCCGCCGTCCGAACTGAGGAAAACTCTTGTCGGGTTCCTGATGTTGTGATTTGCACTCAGAGTCTGTGGGAACAAGTCGGCGCGCAACCTGGTTCTGCAGTGCTGGAATTTGAAGAAAAACCGCTGTTAGTTATAGAAGTTACCAGTCAAAATTGGCGGGACGACTACATTCGCAAACGGGCAGAATATGACTTAATTGATATCCCAGAATATTGGATTGTAGACCCAAATCAACCGAAAATACGAGTATGCAGCCGCCCGGAAAATGAAGGCAGTTATTCTCATCAGGAATTTTTGCCGGGACAGCAAGTTCAGTCTGTACAGTTCGCTGAATTTATTTTATCGGTGAATCAAGTGCTATGTCCGCCGCTAGTAGAAGATTTAATTCGAGAAGAAGAAGCACAGCGACAGCAGCTAGAACAGCAAAATCGGCAGCTAGAACAGCAAAATGAGCAGCTAGAACAGCAAGTTAATGCAGAACGCCAGCGGGCCGAAAGATTGGCCCAGCGACTCCGAGAAATGGGGGTAGACATGGATTCAGAACTGTGAATTGTCATGTCAATATCCAGGTTCCCGACTTCTTAAAAAAGTCGGGAACCTGGATATTAAGCTTACTTAAATGACAAATTGCTTGATTAGCATACAATGATTGTAGGTTAATTGAGTTTCTACGGGTCAAAGTCGTGGCTTTCAAAATTGGTTTGTTAGGTTTGGGTACAGTTGGCGCGGGAACAGCAGAGATTTTGCTCTCCCCAGACGGCCGCCATCCGCTGTTGCAGGAATTGGAAATCTATCGGGTGGGAGTGCGCGATATTTCTCGAACTCGGTCTTTACAATTGCCAGAAAATGTGCTGACAACTGACCTGGAAGCGATCGCAACTGACCCGGAAATTGATATTGTAGTAGAACTGATTGGCGGATTGGAACCGGCGCGATCGCTCATTCTGCAAGCTATTGCCAGCGGCAAGCACGTCGTCACTGCCAACAAAGCAGTTATCGCCCGCTACGGTAATGAAATCTTCGAGGCCGCCAACAAAAAAGGCGTTTACGTAATGCTAGAAGCTGCTGTCGGCGGCGGCATTCCAGTCATTCAAAGCCTCAAACAATCTTTAGGTGCAAACCGCATTAAAAGTGTCACCGGCATCGTCAACGGCACAACTAATTACATCCTGACGCGGATGCAAACAGAAGGCGCAGACTTTGCCGAAGTGCTCGCCGACGCCCAGCAATTAGGTTATGCTGAAGCTGACCCCACAGCAGATGTAGATGGATTAGATGCGGCCGATAAAATTGCTATTTTAGCCTCGCTAGCTTTTGGCGGACGCATCAAATTAGCAGATGTTCACTGCGAAGGTATCAGAAAAGTTAGTGCGGCTGATATTGACTACGCCGACAAGCTGGGATTTGCGATTAAATTGTTGGCTATCGCTCGAGAAACCTCCCGCTACAATGGCAAGCAAGCGGAGGGAGAAAGCGAACTGCTGTCAATTCGAGTCCATCCTACTTTTGTGCCGAAAACTCATCCCCTAGCGAGTGTTAACGGGGTTTACAATGCAATTTTAGTCGAAGGAGAGCCGATCGGGCAATTGATGCTGTACGGGCGCGGCGCCGGTGCGGGGCCCACAGCTAGCGCCGTAGTATCCGACATCATGAATGTGGCGGCCATCCTGAAAACCGAAACTGTTCCGATTCCCCATCCTTTGCTGAGTTGCAGTCACCAACACTACTGCAAAATTGCTCCGATGCAGGAACTTGTTACTCGCTTTTACGCCCGTTTTCTGACGCGCGATACTCCGGGGGTAATTGGCCAACTCGGCACTTGTTTCGGCAATCACAAAGTTAGTTTGGAATCTGTTGTGCAAACGGGAATTCACGGCGATTTAGCAGAAATTGTCGTCGTAACTCACGATGTTAGGGAAGGGAATTTTCAACAAGCACTCGATGAAATTCGCGCGATGGAAGCAGTCGATAGTATTGCTAGCACGTTGCGAGTTTTGTAAAAATGATTTGGTAGGGGCGGGTTCACAAACAATAATTGCCTGAAACAAACAATCTAGAAAACCCGCCCGAACCCCACCATAAATCATCATGTACCGGGCGGTTGTAGGGGCGGGTTCACAAACAATAATTGCCTGAAACAAACAATCTAGAAAACCCGCCCGAACCCCACCATAAATCAGAATGTACCGGGCGGTTGTAGGGGCGGGTTCACAAACAATAATTGCCTGAAACAAACAATCTCGAAAACCCGCCCGCACCGAACCATAAATCATCACGTATATTTGCCGATGCGATGTACCGGGCGGTTGTAGGGGCGGGTTCACAAACAATAATTGCCTGAAACAAACAATCTAGAAAACCCGCCCGAACCCCACCATAAATCAGAATGTACCGGGCGGTTGTAGGGGCGGGTTCACAAACAATAATTGCCTGAAACAAACAATCTCGAAAACCCGCCCGCACCGAACCATAAATCATCACGTATATTTGCCGATGCGAGGCAAATTTCGGGTTGACGTAGGTTATCGGTGGTGGGGGGCGGGTTGATCTAGATTGTCGGTCATTGTTAGATATGGTTGGTGAACCCGCCCCTACCAAATCTGGGTAAAGGTATTTTGCAACAATACCCGGGTTTCCCCCCACAATCAGTTGAAAATGAGATTTGGGATGAAAATAACAAAATCAGATTTTGTCGATCGCCAAACGGGAAGACACTTGCTAGATTCCCTGTATGAAAAGTTTGCCAAACCCCAACTGCACGATACTTTTAAACCCAATAATCCTTCAATTTACATTCGGCACGAGTCAGGGCAAGTTATTGATGGAAATTATATCATAAAACAAGTGTTTGAAGACTCTCGCACAGGTTTTTATGCTGAAAGTCGCCTCCCCATTTCTGGCAATAGTCCGCCTGTTTTAGTGATTCGCGGATACGGTTCTTGGTATCCTTTCGAGCGCGTTTTGGAAGATACGCCAGATGTATTTATCGCCAAACTAGAACGCCAGTTAAAATCGGCGCAAACTGCGGGTGCTATTGATTGGATAAAACACCAATTTCACAGCGGGAATCCGCCGGATGTCATCGGAGAAAGTTTGGGCGGCAAAGTTGCTCAGCAAATAGCAGCAAAATACCCGGATTATATTAGATCTACTGTAGTTTTTAATTCTTTGGGCGTTTCGGAAAAGTTAGCTAAAACTTCCACCGCTAACAATGTTTTTCACTACTTTACTTTAGGCGAAAGGTATGCTTTCTGGGCAAATGAAGGCGATTACATACCGGGAACGATTTTTGTGATTTCCCCCAAAGGCAACAACTGTTGTTATAAAATCGAAGAGGCGATCGTCCGAATGGCGCGTTTTGAAGGCAAGTTTCTCAAAAGACGCGCGATTGTGGCAATATTGGCTCAGTTGCTTTTGCTAAACAGACACAATGCGATCGTCCTCAACAAGCGGCGGCCGGTAGTCGTTGAGATCGATCGCACTCAATTGCAAGTTTTCCGAAAAAACCGCTTTGTGTAAATTCAGACAGAATAGCTTCAGGCCGCAGATGGCTGATTTTCCCGCGCTGCGACTGCGAGAACCAGACAAAGTGCCGCTACCGCCTTTTCCCATTCTTGCTTTACAGCGGTGGGTTCAACCTCGTCAAAGGCGCTAACTAAACGAGGGATCGATCGTTCTAATGCTTCTCTGGGAATCGATTTGTGCAATTCAACTAAACGAGTTAAAATTTCTTGATTTTTCAAAAAACCGACTACCCATTTCGTAGCACGATCAGGACTGTCAGGAACGTTTTTAATTCCTAGTTCTGTTTGCAACCAGTCGTAAAAAGGCGGCAGCTTTTGAGCTAAAACAGTTCCGGCAGTTGGCAAAGTTTCTTTGAGCAAATTACTATCCAGACTTCGCAAGAGTCGATCGAGTTCCGGTGAATCGAGCAAGCTGGTTATTGGAAGTGAAAGCAGGGCTTCTGAAGCGTCAGGGGATAAATTTAAAGTCCGCGAAAATGTTGGCAGCATGGAACAGTGTCTGATAGATATCACACTTTAATTAGAACAATAACGCGCATTAATAAATATGAGCTAGCTCATATTAGCAATTTTTATTTTCTTGCTGAGTCAGGAGGAACCCTAAAAAGTGATTTTTAGAATCCCATGTTTTTAGACATGGGGAGGGGTGCATCTGTGTTTTGCAAATACATCAAGCGGAAAGTTGACCGCTGAGATAAGCACAGCTAAAACCCTTATTCCAAGTCCAGAATGCCCTTATTCACTTGCACAAAATACTACACTTTGACAACGCTGGGGCGATCGCACTGACAAAATCAAAATATATTATGCCGATGCAGCCGGAAACAATATGACATAGGGCTTGGCAAGAATACTGGCAAAGCATTGCAACTTCTATAACTTGAAGTGATTGATTTCATAAAATTAAACATTTGCTCTTATGTGTGGAGCTGAACTAAAGTAAAGTCACCAAAGAAAAACGCAAGCGAACATTAACCAGTTAGCTTTAACGAGACATTCATCCGTGAGGTTTGCCATGAAGTCCACTCAATCCAAGGGCGCTAACGCAGATGTGAAAACCGCCAGCAGTCAAATCCAGTTACAGCTTACGCCTCAAAAACCAGAGGAAAAAGCCTTAACTCGCGGGCAGTATTTAGCAGATACCCTAGCAGCGAAAGTGGGTTCGCAGCCTTTCTTGATTGGACAGACAGTAATCCTTGCCGGGTGGGTGGGCGCAAATCTGACACCGGGCATTCCTCACTGGGATCAGCAGCCCTTCATCCTACTCAACTTAGTATTCTCCTTTGCCTCTGCTTACACTGCACCGATTGTGTTAATGAGTCAAAACCGCCAGTCGGATGCGGAACGCGAACAAAATCTCTACAATCATCAAGTTAATCTCAAAGCCGCTCACGATGTGGTACTGTTGCACGAAAAGCTCGATCGATTAAGCAGCCACATTCCCGACTTAATGGAAAAGCTCAACCAGCAACAACAATCTCTTAGTCCAATAGAAATTAGGGTGATGCCAGCCCCTGTTAATGCAATTACCGAAGATGGTGAAGCAGCTAAGCCGCCTGCTTCTGTTCCGAGACTGAAACCTTATGTTTGTAGTCTACTTCCCCAAGTATCTAAATCAAATTTTGACTCATCAAAATATGCAGAATTGATGCCGGGTTGAGTTCAAACTAAAAAGCCACCAACACATTCAGTATCCGGCTCAACTTATTTCAAACTGTGATAAACCACCTTACTAATTAGTGAATAAAAGCGTTAGTTTAGGCAATCAGTTTAGTAACATTTTTCTACCAACGAAACACCTCAAAATCAATTAATCTCCGGCACTGCTCCAGCCATCCTACCATCACAATCGAGGCAGTTAGACATGAACAACGTCATTACCGCTATTTCCACAGGTATTACAGCTTTCACCGCCACAAATTTAGATGATATTGTCATCTTGCTGCTGTTTTTCTCTCAAGTCAATGCTGTTTTTCGACGGCAACACATTGTTACAGGGCAATACCTTGGGTTCGCAGCACTGGTGTTGCTTAGTGTTCCTAGCTTCTTTGGCTGCATGATGGTGCCGCGCCCTTGGGTGGGGATGTTGGGGCTAGTACCAATTGCCATTGGAGTCAGCAGCTTGCTAAATCGAGATACAGAGGCAGATGATGAAAATACAGCTACAGATTCGCCTCAATTCACTCTCTTTTCTAGTATTTTATCGCCACAAACTTATAGCGTAGCTGCGGTGACATTTGCTAATGGAGGCGATAATGTGGGGATTTATGTCCCATTGTTTGCCAACTGCACTTGGGAGAGCCTGCTAGTGATTCTGAGCGTCTTTTTCTTGCTAGTGGGTGTTTGGTGCTATATTGCCTATCAACTAACTCGCATGAGCGCGATCGCGACCCTAATTGTCCGCTACGGTAATTCCCTTGTTCCCTTCGTTCTAATGGGTCTGGGTACGCTGATCTTGCTCGATAGCCATACTCTAGAGAATAGCAGTTTAACTGTACTTACTTTAGCTATCAGTTGCTTGTGGCTGCTGATATTGCTTAAAGACAGTTATCAATCGTTACAGACTGCACCTAAAGTGGAAAATCTTTAGGCAAGCTAGGGTTCAAGTTTCCTTCAGTTTGCCAAAGTTGGAAATAATTTCCCGCTCAAACTGGAGGGTTTTTCTAGGAACAAACTCTGATTATTTACACAAAGGAAAACGAAAATGATGAAGTGTTTCAAGGTAGTTCTGGTGGTTTTAGTGCTGTTAGTAAACTTAGCTGTAGCTCAGCCTTCTTGGGCCGGCAAGGATTTCACAAAGGGGGCTGACTATGCGGAAGTAACACAGGCATTGACTGAACTTTTGTCAGCTCAGAGCGATCCCTCCGCTGCGGGTTATACGCCCGAACAGTACCAACAGCGGTTGGCCCAATTGCAACTCCAGAAGTACGTAATCGAAACCGCTACAAAGCGGGCTCAGTGCCGTAATGAAACCGGGCAAACGCTGGCAGTTTACGCTAATAAGCCGAAAAAATCGCCGACGCAACTTTATTTCCTGGGAGCCGGTGAGATTACAGATGATGATTGGGACTGCGATGGTATTTACTTGCCAGCAGGAACTCAAGCTAATTTAGGCCCGGCTGCTGAGGCGCTTTCTTTGACTGAACCGGTTGCTATTAAGGTTGTAGATGGTACGCAGCTAGTTGCTAGAACGAGTGCAGCAACGGGCGGAATTCAATTGAACGTTACTCCTGCTAAAGTTTTTAAAGCTGGTGAGACAACTTGGGCGCTGCCCTCGTTTTCTCAGGCGGATATTAACGGACAAGTTCCTACGCCGCAACTGATTGATTAATGCTTTTTTAGGAACGGTTAATAGTTAATTGTTAACCGTTCCTAAGCTGTCGCGCATTTAAATTGTATATTCAGGGCGGGCGGGACGCCCACCCCACAAGACTTTAATTTTTTTTGACATACAATTTAAATGCCGCAACAGCTTACACAAATTCTCCCTTAGCAATCATCACCACCTTACCACCAACCAAAACTGCTATTTCCCCTTCATTTTGGGCTGCTTGTAACAACAGCAAAGAAGGTCGATCGATTTCATAACCCTGCTCGACTCTGACATCAATCTTTGTTTCCCCATAATAAGCATATTTTACCAAATATCCAGCCAAACAGCCGTTAGCGCTCCCAGTCGCCGGATCTTCTGGAATTCCTAATGAATGGGCAAAAACTCGGACGCTTAAATCATTAACGTCGCTGTAAGTTTCTGGGCAAAATATCAAAATTTCTTTCGCTTCCATTGTATTAACTAGCTCAAAATATTTATCTAACTTGACTTGAGCTTTTTTGAGCGAGGCGAGAGTTTTTAACGGTACAATAATAAACGGCACTCCGGTCGAAACTTCTTGAATGGGGAAGTTGGCATCAATTTCATCGGGTTGTAAATTCAAGACATTTGCCAGAGTCTCGGCTGATAAAACTTGACCAAAACTAGGCGCGTTTTGTCGCATCCACAAAATATCTGCCGATTCATTGTGATAATTAAAAGTAACGGGAATTTGACCGACGGCTAGATTGAGAATTACTCGATCGACCTTTTCCCCAATAATCTCTTGCTGCAACACAAACGCCGTGCCCAACGTCGGATGACCGGCAAAGGGCAATTCCTTCTTGGGCGTGAATATCCGCACGTCATAGCCGCCATCTCGCGGATCGGGCGATCGAATAAACGTAGTTTCTGAATAATTGATTTCCCTCGCTATCAGCAGCATTTGGGCTTCAGATAGTTCGGCAACTCCCGCACCGCAAAATACAGCTAGCTGGTTGCCAGCATACTTTGACTCCGCAAACACGTCAACTATATAAAAATTCACATTGCCCTCATTCAACAGTAGTTTCTGTAGCAGCGGTTTCAACCGCCTCCTTCTTTCTTGTTACCAGGCAGAGCCTGGTAACAGAGATCCAGAGGCTGCGCCTCGCTACTTCAAACAGCGAATTGCCTCCAACATTCCCCTGGCTTTATTAAGCGTTTCTTCGTACTCCATATCCGGGTTAGAATCGGCCACCAAACCAGCGCCTGCTTGCACAGAAACCGAATGTTTATCGCCTCCTTGAGATCGAACAACCATAGTCCGAATTGCGATCGCACTATTCAATTGCCCCTCAAAATCATAATACCCGTAAACCCCAGAATACGGCCCCCGGCGACAACCTTCCAACTCGTGCACAATCTCCATCGCCCGAATCTTCGGAGCACCGCTAACCGTACCCGCAGGAAAACCAGCTTTCAACAAATCCCAAGCAGTCTTATCCTCAGCCAATTCTCCCACCACATTGCTCACAATGTGCATGACGTGAGAATAACGCTCAATTTCCATTAATTCGTCAACTTTTACAGTACCGTTGCGACACACTCTGCCTAAATCGTTCCTGCCCAAATCAACTAACATGACGTGTTCCGCAATTTCCTTCGGATCTTGCAGCAATTCAGCCGCCAAAGCATCATCTTCTTGAGGAGTTTTACCCCGGCGGCGAGTGCCGGCAATCGGCCGCAAAGTTGCAATCTTCTTGCCGTCAGCAGTATTTTCCGCCTTCACCATAATTTCGGGACTCGAACCGATAATCTGCCAATCTCCGAAATTAAAATAAGCCATGTACGGAGAAGGATTAATCAGACGCAAAGAGCGGTAAAGTGCAAAAGGATCGCCGCTGTATTCAGATTCCAAACGCTGGGAAATAACTACTTGAAAAATATCTCCGGCTTTGATATAATCCTTAGCCTTTAAAACATTGGCACAATACTTTTCGCGGGTAATATTGCTCGTGTAAGCCAATTCTGTATTTCCGGTTGTGGAACGGGCATCTTGCCCGTTATTGGGAGGTGTCCATTCTATGAGAGTAGATTGCTGGGAAAGCGGCGATTGCAGCTTCTGAACTAGCTTACCAACCCGATCGCACGCTTGCTGATAAGCATCGGCCAAATCAACGCCAACCTCCCGCAAATCCGCATAGGCGACAGCCCAAATTTTCCGCTTCACCTGGTCGAAAATCAGCAAATTATCAACCTGCATCCACAATCCATCCGGCAAATCATTCTCGCTGGCTGGATACACGGGAACTCGGGGTTCTATCCACTTAATTAACTCGTAACCCCAAAAACCGAATAGCCCGCCAATTCCCGGCGGTAACTGCGGCAATTTTACGGGTTTGTAAGACTGCAAACATTCAGTTAAAGCCGCAAACGGATCGCCCGTAAATACTTTTTGGGAACCGTCGCGGTAAACTTGAGTTGTGCGAGATCCCTTAGCCTCCAAAATCCACAGCGGATCGCACCCTAAGAAACTATAACGCCCGAGTTTTTCCCCACCTTCCACCGACTCCAGCAGAAAACTGTAAGGTTGACCCGCACAAACCCGATACCACGCAGACACGGGCGTATCCAAATCAGCAACCCATTCTTGATACACGGGTACAAAATTGCCTTGTTTCGCCAGTTCCGAAAATTGTGAGAAATCGGGGAATATCATATACTAACTTCGCTATACAATCAATAAACAAAAGACGGCAACCAACATCCCTCCGGCGACTGATACTCGCCAACTGCCATCACAGCCATCGGCTTGATGGATCGCAGCCCCTCTTGCAAGCACCAGCGAAACAAATTTGCGTACCTCAGCGGCAAGTGAAAAGAAACCTGTTCTTCGGAACTGTACGCAGCAGCCCCTAAGAGCAAAGCCTGCATATCCGCTTCAGTTTCCGCGACGCTGTGGCTCAAAGCAGACACCGCACAAGTATAAGCCACAATCTGACCTTGCCGGCAAGCAACGAAGGGAGAAAAGTCATTCAGGGCCTGTTCAATCTCCGAAGTTCGATCGCACCCGCACAGTTTTTCGCACAAAGCCGCACATTCAGCAACATCCTCACTTGTCATCGGCCGCACCTCAAACCCATGCTGCGGCTGGCTGCGAAACTTCCCCTCCATTAATACAAAAGGTTCCTTCACCTCAAAACCCATAGAAGCGTACAGCGACAGCGACGCCATATTAAAAGATTCCTGAACCAAACGGATGCCCGCAGCGTCCCGTCCGCGTTCCAGCAAAGCTTTCATGATATCTCGTCCCGTGCCGCGGCCTTGAAAAGTGCGATCGACACTGACGGGCCCGATACCGCGAATCGGGTTGCGTTCGTCCATAAATCCGCAGCCGACAACGGCACCGGAACTCTCGGCTACTATGTCAAAAAACAACGGACTTTCGATCAGAAGGCTAATAATTTCAGTTGAAAACTCCTGCGTCGGAAAATCTGTATGAGGGAATTGGTGGCGATCGGAAATATCTTTAAAAGCTTTATAAGTAATGGCAGCGCAAACACCTATATCCTCATGAGTTGCTCGCCTGATTACCATATTCATGGTTAATTAATTATTAATTTTTATTAATTTTTTAATCGCATTTAAAGTTTGCAGTAGCGCTTGGGCTCTGTAGGTTTACCCTCCCGCGTCCAAGCGCTACTACAAACCAGAAAATGCAAGCTGAGCTTTTCAGGAAATACTACCCGATAATAGCTCAGCAATTAGCTAAAAACCTAAACTTCGTAGGTCTTTTTACCCGTGAACTTCAGCTTAGCCGGATTTGGATTGCTGCCAATATTGCGGTCAATCTTACCGTTGTAGGGACGACCTTCGTTCACCTTCTCAGGGAACACGCCATCCTTGGGATGCAGGTACTCAGTAGAACCGTCGGGAAAGACGCGGTAAATTTTGTAGTTCGTGATTTTGAATTTTGCCCGCAGTTGCTGGCCGCCCAAAGCGATGCACTGCTCCTTCCGGGGAAGATGCAGCAAGTTGTCGCCTTGACGCATAATCGCAGCGCCGCCACTCGGCATTTCAAACACCTGTTCCTTGGGGCTAGTCCAAGTGATCGCGTACTTCTCTTCAACTAGCGCCTTGGTCAGCAAGCCGCCGGTGCTGCCGCCGAAAATTGGGGGTTGTCCAGTGAGTTCTTCTGCCATAAACATATCCAAAGGATTTTTACGGCATCGTATCATCACGACGCGACACGGCTGTCGAAATTGTTAGGAAAGTTAACAGTTTTTGGGCGATCGATCTTTTCTGATAATTGATAATTAGTAATTAATATAGCTATTCTCAGGTAGATGAGGTATGACTGACAACTTATATAACGGCTAAAAAAGAGGGCTCGCATCCCAACTGCGTACCTCATTTACTTTATAAGCGCTATAATTGATAATTGGTAATTTCCACCAAAGTTAAAAAACTGAATTAGCCACCACGAATCCCGAAAAAATAATCAAAAAAAAACAGCAATTATTCTGGTGCTTGTGGGGCATCAGAATAATCGCACATTCCCTCAAATTCCAGCACGCGATCGAATCAATTTACCGCGTCAACCCTAAGTCAAGAACCAATTAGGGTCATAGCCTCGGGGAATTTGGCTCAAAGCAGTCCAAGTTTCTTGATTGACAATCCCGTCGGCCTCAATCCCAAAGCTTTTTTGAAATGCGCGAACAGCTTTCTCCGTCAAAGTACCAAAGTCGCCGTCTATTTTACCGCCATAATGCTTGGAAATTTTGAGAACTTCCTGAACAGTAGCGACTGCTTCGCCAGAACTGCCGAATTTGAGTACCGGCATATTAACTGGAGCTCCAGTATAAAGCGCCTGCCAAGTCAGCGGCCCGACAATGCCGTCCGGCGACAAGAAAACCCGAAACTGAAACAGTTTCACAGAAAATTCAACTGCTTTGTTAAAAATTCCTTGAGCAGGGTGCCGGTAAAGGTGCAACTTGGTTAGCAGTTGTTCGAGTTCCAATACCGCTTTACCTTGAGAACCTAATTGTAGTTGTGGCTTGTTGGCTATAGGTGGAGTAGATTTCATCTGGGTTGTAGGTGTCATAATCGATTTTCCTAACCTCTAGGTTTGAGTATTCTTCTGGAAAAAAACTTTTTCCGGGCGAAACATTTGCATCCTCAACTTTTCACGAATCAACACTGGCGTCGGCAGTGCCTCAACAGATTCGATCGCCTTTTACCATCTCACGACTTGCGGACAAGAGACTTATACCATTTTAGATCTTAGATTTTAGATTCGGCATGACTGATTGCGATCGGGGTTTGCAGCTTACCTGCAGTTGCATTCTTTGTTTAAACTGATATTAATTTTCGGCAGCCTCCCTAGGTATTCTGTCGCCCAACCGGGTTTAAGACGGCTAGTGCGTCCTGAATCTGCTTTGATGCTTTCGTCGATTTTAAAGCTGAACACCGCGCGGCCACATCACCTTTAAGGCCTATCTCACAGGGTGAGGGTTGAGGGTGAGAGAGGGTGTAGCAGCGGAGGCTGGTTCTGCGGTGAAAACTTTTCTGTGCTATCGTGTCTCGGTCGATCGATTAAGTCGATCGAGACTTGCCCGCTTAAACGCTCACAAACCCGGTTTTTTAACTTAGTTCCAAGGCTTTAAGCAACTATTTTCCTTGAAAAACCCAGTTTTTGCCAACGTCTTGTTAATGTAGGTCGCCCACACCCTACAAAAGAGTTATTAGCTAAGTAATGTCCCCAGCGTGCACCCTACAACGATAGTTGACAAATAAGTAATATGCGCTGCGGCGCACCCTAGCCCTCTTCTGTCACTTTCGGTATAGATGATTATCCTACTCCTATTCTCATTAAAGTATGGTGCGCCGCCGCCAGAATTCTGATTGTTGACGACTATCAATGAGCGACGCACCATACCGCTATACTCTCGCCCGAAGTGACAAAAGAGAACTAGAGAATGTGGAACAGAGTTGGCGATAGGTATGCCGATTTAGGGTAAACCGAGGGGTAGTTTGCAGTAATCATTAATCAGTAATTAGTGATTAGTTAACTGTTATCAATTGAGTCTAAACAGTGGGAATAGTAAAGTGAAATTCACTTCCTCGGTCTTTTCCTGCGGAATCTACCCAAATTTTACCGCCCCAGCCGGCAACAATCTGCTTGCAAATTGCTAATCCCAAACCCGTACCGCCGGTACTGCGCCGCAAAGCTCCTTCTTCTTGATAAAATCGATCGAAAACTACTTTTAAACTGTTGGCCTCTATTCCCCTCCCCGTATCGGCTACGAGCACCTCCACCATCCGAGAACCGTTGAAGAACGCTCTTATGGTCACGCTTCCTTGAGGTGTGGTGAATTTGCAAGCGTTGTCTAGCAGTTTGGAGAGAACTTCCACCAACCACTCTCCGTCAGCTTGCACTAAAGGCAATTCTGCCGAAACTTCGGTGATAATTTCCGGTAACGGTCGATCGACTGCGCGCGATCGCACGCTGCTGAGGGCTAAATCAACGCATTCTTGCAGCGTCAGCGATTCTACATTCCATTGGACTCGCCCGCTTTCTAAGTGAGAAAGAGTTAAGAAATCCTGCACGAGTTTCCGCATTCGATCGGCATCGCCGAGGGCAGTTTCTAACATAATTTGCCGTAATTCTGCGGGCATATCTGGTTCGGCACTCAAACTTTCCAGACACACTTGAATCGTAGAAAGTGGAGTGCGGAGTTCGTGTCCGGTGATGGCAATTAGATTGCTGCGAGTGCGGTCTAATGCTTCTAATTGTTGGTTGAGTTCTTCTAAATGAGCGTAGGTTTCGGCTTGAATTAAGGCTGCTCCGAGTTGGGTGGCGATCGCCTCTACTAAAGAAATTTCGTCTTCTTCCCAAGGTAAAACCGAGCGGCACTGGTGCATTTCCACCATTCCCAAAACCCGCCCCTGATAAAGCACTGGCACCATTAACCAAGAAACAATTTGCCAATTTTTTACAGTTTTTTCCAGGAATTTTGTATTGACAATCAGCGGGTGTTGTGATGTGTCTTGGATGTAAACTCGCTCTTGCCGCGCCACCGCGTCGCTCCATATTTGATTTTCCTGCAGCAGCCAAGTCTGATCCAGCAGGGAACTAGCGCCCGACCCCAAAAACTCGCGATCGATTTTGACCGCCACATCTGTGGCTTTGCACCGATAAATCAAACACCGGCAAGCCGACAGGGCAGTGCCGAGTTCTTGGACGGCGACTTCGACGATTTCTTGCGGGTTGAGAGACTGCCGCATTGCCGTGGTAATTAAGTTTACCAGGCGTTCTTTGCGTTCCTGAGCGGCGATGGCCCTGTACGCTTTCAGCAGTTTGTGCTGGCCTGCTTGCAAGTAGGTTACTAAGCGTTCGGTAAAAGCATCGCTCAATTTGGGATTGGGAATTTTTGAGTTTTTTCCCGTATTTATGTCTGGTTTGGCGGCTTTGGAAGCGGCGGATTTCCTCGTTTTTTTCGGTGTTTTGACTAGCTTGTAAGTAGTTCGCGCTCGATCGATCTTTTCGGCCAATTCCGGGCGATAATTGACAATTCTATCGAGCAACAATGCGGCTGCTTTGGAGCTTACCTCGCGATCGAACGTCCAAATTCCTTCAAATCTGCGAGCTTGATCCGTCAGCAGCGGCCCGCGATTGTCCTGGTTGTCGATCGGCACAATTTTTTCTTGACAAATCAGGCAAGTTGAGTAGTGTTGCCCCAGCACCACTAAGTGCCACTCTTTACTTAATCCGTCCTCCGGTGCAAACGCCACAGTTTCGTGACACTCCGAAGCATTTTTAAAGTCAGTTTCCGGTGCTGCCAGCACGTATACCTGAGACGAGCGTGAGGCAATTCGCCGGTAGCGGTGAGCTTCCTGGCGGTAGAAGCGCTCTCGCTGAAAGCTGGCAATGACTAGCGGTTCGTCGTCGGAACCCGCCAAAACTAAGTCTTCCATCGCGTGAGACAGGGCTGTCATGGAAGATTTGAAATAAATTTGTGCCCGCAGTTGGGGCAAAGCTTGCAGAAGTTCTGCCAGTAGCGAAATAGGGACGATCATCTAGCCTTAAACGTGCATTTTTGCCGATGACAAAACAGGATCGATAGGAGGTTTAGAGCGATCCCTTTTTAGTATCTGATAAATTTATGCCTCATAACACGACTGTTTAAGTCATATCATGCTAGCCATATCATTTAGACGAATCTAAGCAGAGGTATGCCTCCAAGACCTTGAGTTCATCCCAAAGTCACCTGTTTTTACCTCTAGGTTTTGACGCTAACTCATATATTCAGGCTTGGATTCGGGCGTTAGCACTCTCACCGTTGAGACTTGTTAGGCATCGCTGGCGGATCTCTTGCATTATACTATTCTCGAGCTATTTGATATCAGTGCTATCTTTATCGGTTTTTGGCGAACCGGTTTTTGGCGATGGATCTGGCTAATCGGCAATTAAACTTTCAAAAATCACAAATAATTGGCCATTAGTTAAAAACTAACGGCCAATTATTTTGAGGACTTATATCCAATCTTTCGGAATGATGCCAAGAGTGCGAGCATCCTCCCGAGCTCTTAAGCTCGCACAGAACTCTGAAAATTCTTATTCCGATGAAGCGCGGAAACGATTTTCAGCAAAATCTATGACGAAAAAGGATTTCGGACACCTAGCTTGTAAGTCCTATATTTTTTTTGAGGCATAGCGCCTAAGTATAAATGCTGTGGCTGTGGTTGTATTAGGCTAGTTCGCCCCCTTCGTCGCTGCCGCCCGGAGATGATTTGTAGAGAGCATCTAATTGTTCGCGGGCGTCTTGGACAGTCAGCGAACGCATCACTAACAGTGGCTCATTGACTATGTTCCCTTGTTCATCTAAAAGTTCTGGATGGGGTACAGATTGAGATCCCGGATAGGATGGGTGGCGATTATTTGCCCTGAATTGTTGAGGACGCTGGGACTCCATACCTACGGTGACTAAACTGCGGATTAAGTTACCGACTGCCAGAAAGGCAAGAACGGTAAAAGCTAAAATATAAAGCAGGTGCAACATTATCTTCTCCTCCGGGCTAAACAGCCACACAGCAATTTACAAAAGTGTTTCAGCAAGTAATAACTTATTAACTGGAAATCTGTTTGAGGTTGTCAAGTGGGTCGCCACATTTCCTCATGTTTGGGATTTGACTGCAAGTTTAACTTGAACTCGCTTCCTTATTTTCCAGGGGGAGCTGACTGCAATGAGCGAAAGCGCGCCGATACTTGCCAGCATTCGGCGAGCAGTTTGTGCCACGGCATCAGTGCATTGGTTTCAATCCCAACTTGACCTCCGGTTGCAAGAAATAGAGCTTTAGCTGCGTCTACTTCTTGCTGAGCCTGTTTGACTCGCGCCAGCAAGTCAGATTGATCCTCGTCGCCCAGAAAGGGAATTTCCTCAGTTTCTAAGAGGTTTGCCGATCGGGCGAACCAGTAATTGAAATCCTCTAACAGCGGTTCCAGTAACGCTTTGAGCAATTCTGGCTCGGGCAAATTGGAATTAAGCATGGATTAAAATGGGGTTATTTATCTATTATAGTCTGAGACGGTGTTTACAACTTGTAACATATTTTTAACAAAAATTCAATAAATTAATAACAATTAGCAGGTGGGTGTGAATAAATTTAACTGTGCCAGCAGCGATTTTTGACTCAAAATCCCCAAATTCTGCCAAATTAGTTCGCGATCTCGCGGGTGGTTAGAAAACGGGTTTTTTCAGGCAATACTTTAAATAACCCGGTTTCTGAGAGTCGGAGTGCGGCCGGCACTAAACGTCGCAACCCTGACAATCAAGCATCCAGGATACAAGCCCCCGGATTCATCCGTGGGGTCAATGCTTTAATCTAAAATCTCAAATCTAAAATCTAAAATCGATTGACGGGTCGTTGCTGTAATTTCCCGGAGTGTCCCCCAACCTGAAGTCGGCGCTTACTGCCCCAATCTGAGTAAGATAGAAGCAACTGCAACTAAATTAATTGCTAATTCAGCCGATGTCTAGCTCAGAGTCCATGTCCGCTCCAGAAGAGTCCGTTAAGATTGAGTTGCCCCGCACGAGTGAGTCGGAGGCACTAAAAAAAATTCGCCACACCACCTCCCACGTTATGGCGATGGCGGTGCAGAAGTTATTTCCCAAGGCGCAAGTGACTATCGGCCCTTGGATTGAAAACGGTTTTTATTATGACTTTGACACTCCCGAACCTTTTACGGAACAGGATTTAAAAGCCATTAAAAAAGAGATGATCAAAATCATCAACCGTAAATTGCCTGTAATTCGCGAAGAAGTCAGCCGCGAGGAAGCGGAACGCAGAATTAAGCAGATTAACGAACCTTACAAATTAGAAATTTTAGAAGGTTTGATCGAACCGATTACTCTTTACCATTTGGGTGACGAATGGTGGGATTTGTGCGCCGGGCCTCACTTGGATAATACCAGTGAGTTGAATCCAAAGGCGATCGAGCTAGAGAGTCTCGCCGGCGCGTATTGGCGCGGCGACGAAACCAAAGCTCAGTTGCAGCGCATTTACGGCACAGCTTGGGAAACTCCCGAACAGCTAGCAGCATACAAACACCGCAAAGAAGAAGCATTAAGGCGCGATCACCGCAAGTTAGGTAAAGAATTAGGCTTATTTATTTTTGCCGATCCGGTGGGCCCCGGTTTGCCTTTGTGGACGCCGAAAGGCACTGTTTTGAGAAGTATTTTAGAAGATTACTTGAAACAAGAACAAATCAAGCGCGGCTATTTGCAAGTAGTGACTCCCCACATCGCCAGAGTTGATTTGTTCAAAATTTCCGGCCACTGGCAGAAATACAAAGAAGATATGTTTCCGCTGATGGCAGAAGATGAGGAAGCTGCTGCAAACGAACAGGGTTTTGTGATGAAACCCATGAACTGCCCTTTCCACATTCAAATTTACAAAAGCGAATTGCGTTCCTATCGCGAACTGCCGATGCGCTTAGCGGAATTCGGCACAGTTTACCGCTACGAACAATCGGGAGAATTGGGCGGTTTAACGCGGGTGCGCGGCTTTACGGTGGATGATTCCCACTTGTTTGTCACGCCGGAACAGTTGGATGCTGAATTCTTGAATGTGGTGGATTTGATTCTGTCTGTGTTCAAGAGTCTGCAACTGAAAAACTTTAAGGCGCGTTTGAGTTTCCGCGATCCAAACAATTTAGAGAAATACATCGGTTCCGATGAAGCTTGGGAAAAGGCTCAAGGTGCAATCCGCCGCGCGGTGGAAACTTTGGGAATGAATTATTTTGAGGGAATTGGGGAGGCGGCTTTTTACGGGCCGAAACTCGATTTCATTTTCCAAGATGTCTTGGATAGAGAATGGCAACTAGGAACTGTTCAGGTAGATTACAACTTGCCAGAACGTTTTGATTTGGAATACGTTGCTGAAGACGGCACTCGCAAGCGTCCGGTGATGATTCACCGCGCTCCTTTCGGTTCTTTGGAACGCTTGATCGGAATTTTGATCGAGCAGTATGCGGGCGATTTTCCGCTGTGGTTGGCGCCGATTCAGGTGCGGTTGTTGCCTGTCAGCGCCGAGTTTTTGCCGTTTGCGAAGGAAGTGGCGGCGAAGATGAAGGCGCTCGGAATGCGCGCGGAAGCTGATGAGAATAGCGAGCGTTTGGGCAAGTTAATTCGCAATGCTGAGAAGGATAAAATTCCGGTGATGGGTGTTGTGGGTGCGAAGGAAGTTGAGGCGAATAGTTTGAATATTCGGACTCGGGCTTCTGGGGAGTTGGGGGCGATTTCGGTTGATGAAGTGATTGGGAGGTTGCAGGGGGCGATTAGCAGTTACGGGAATTTTTAGGGGATTTTAATCGCAGATGCACGCGGATTAACGCAGATGATAGTTTTATATTGTCTGCGTTATTTTAATTGAGCTGCTAAAATAGTAGTGGTAAACGGGAAGTACGCTCATGCCTAATCCTTTTCCGGGGATGAATCCTTATTTAGAACATCCTGATTTTTTGCCAGAAGTCCATCATTTACTGATTAGTGTGATTAAGGAGTCGTTAACTCCGCAATTGCGCCCTAAATACCGCGTTGCTATTGAAAAGCGAATTTACGAAATCAAAGGTGAAAATTCTCTATTAGTAGCGATTCCTGATGTCTCTATCCAACAGAAACGCCGTCCCGCAAGTGCGATCGCATCTAATGCTGTCGCCGTCGCTTCCGGAACTGTGCAGCCTTTAAAAGTGAGAATCCCAGTGTCGGAAGAATTTAGGGAAGGATATTTAGAAGTAATCGATATGGCAACCAAGGAAGTTGTCACCGTTCTTGAAGTGCTTTCGCCTGCAAATAAACGCCGTGGGGAAGGTCGAGAAAAGTATGACAATAAGCGAAATAAAATATTTGATAGCAGTACCCATTTAGTCGAAATAGACTTGTTGCGGGGTGGGGAACCTTTGCCAGTTTTCGGACATTCCCATAAAAGCGACTGCCGCGTTTTAGTCAGCCGCAGCAATCAACGCCCGATCGCAGATTTATACTTATTTAACCTTCCCGATACAATTCCTGCATTTCCCTTGCCTTTGCGTCCCGAAGATGTAGAGCCTGTTCTGGATTTACAGGCGCTGATTAATCAAGTATACGATCGCGCAGGTTATGATTTTGAAATTGATTATACAGCGGATGCAGTGCCCCCGCTGTCAGAAACGGATGCTGTTTGGGCCGATTCTCTGTTGCGGGACAGAGCGTTAAGGGGATAATACAAGTAGGTAAATTAACAGGAGCTAGATTAATGCCTAATCCGTTTCCAGGGATGAATCCTTATTTAGAGAGTCCTGAATTGTGGCGTTCTGTTCACAATAGGTTAATAGTGGCGATCGCAGATTGGTTAACTCCGCAATTGCTGCCTAAATATTTAGTAGATATCGAACAAAGGATTTATCAAATCAGTGGCGAAGATGCTTTACTAATTGGCATTCCCGATGTCACAATACAGCGCGCGCAGACTCCAAGAACAGAGAGTGATTCTAATGTTGCTGTCGCCGCTCCACCCGCCAAATATTTGAAGGTAACAATACCTTTACCCTTGGAATTAAAAGAAACTTATTTGCAGGTAGTCGAAATAGAAACTAAAAAAGTAGTGACGGTAATTGAAGTGCTTTCTCCAACAAACAAGCGCCCTGGAAAAGGGCGCGAAATGTACGAAACAAAGCGAGAGAATGTGTTTAACAGTCGCACTCATCTGGTTGAGATTGACTTGCTGCGAAGTTACCAACCTCTGCCAGTTTTTGGTAACGATATTGAGGCAAGTTATCGAATTTTAGTGAGTCGGGGAAATCAAAGGCCTTTGGCAGATTTGTACCTTTTCAATTTACCCGATATGATTCCTGCCTTTCCCTTGCCTTTGCGCGCGGGCGATGCGGAACCAATTGTAGATTTACAAGCGTTATTAAATGGGGTTTACGATCGCGCCGCCTATGACTTTAGAATAGATTACACGGCCGCACCCGTTCCAGCGCTTTCAGAATCAGATACTGCTTGGGCGGATGCTTTGTTGGGGGAGAGGGGATTGAGGGGATGATAACAGTGGTAGTTCGCGATCGCATTAAAATCGAAGAAACCGGGTTTTTTGCGGTTTTTGCGGGCTGCAACGAAGTCTTGGAGAAAAAACCCGGTTTCTGGCTATCCGTGCACAAGTCCTAAAGTCCTAAGTAGGTAAATCAACAGGAGTTAAATCAATGCCTAATCCATTTCCGGGGATGAATCCCTATTTAGAACATCCTGATTATTGGCCCGAAGTACATAATAGGTTGATAGTGGCGATCGCAGATGCTTTGGTTCCTCAACTGGTACCCAAATATCGCGTGGCGATTGAAAAGCGCATTTATGAAATTAAGGGGGAACAATCTCTGTTAGTCGGGATTCCTGATGTTTCTATCCAGCGCAATCCGATTCCCAGAAATTCAACTACATCGAATGTGGCTGTCGCCACACCAACTACTGCGCCTTTGAAAATCAGATTAGCGATGTTTGAGGAGGTGAGAGAAGGATATTTGGAGGTGATAGATATGGCGACTAAGGAAGTTGTGACGGTAATTGAAGTTCTTTTACAGTAAGGATTCAGGTAAAAAAAAGTGAGAGTGAGAGCCAAAAAATATGGTAATGTAGTCAGATGAGGGAAAAATCAGA